>CAVOID010000008.1:0-293168 GCA_963695875.1 uncultured delta proteobacterium
TCACCCATTAAAAGGCACCTTGTCAAGTAACAAAATTACACGTCTCGAAAATAATAATTTTCGTAAAAATAAAAGATACAGTATCGTTGTCATCAGCATCTTTTCTGGTGCCGTAGTTTCTTTACTTGTGGTGTCAGTCTTCACTGCACCAGTCACCCATCAGGATTAAGGTCTTGCTGAAATAGAACATATCAGGACCCATTCCGCCATAGCGGACCAGAAAATCTTCGGTTCCAGGCCATGTCCAATTGTGGCTTCTAAGCTCAATTCTCATGGTTTTTAACCATCCTTCGTATGGCTCACGGCATGGTCAGTAAAGATGTGAGAGCATCTGTCGGACGAAACGCTCTACCAATCAATAATATGGTTCTGCCAACGAAATCTCTGGATGAGCGTTCCGTCCTGTTTCATGTGGCAAACAGTTTCTCCGGTATGAACGGTACCTGATCCTTCATGACATGATATGCTGCTCGGGCCAATTTATATGGGCCAGTGCATTATGTGCAATCATAAAATTTGTCTTCTGCATTTTACGGTTGTAATAAGCTCTTGACAGGGGATCATACCGCCTGGCAAGTTCCGCTGCTTCGGAAAATGCCCATGCCAGATACTTGTTACCATTTTTCTTATTTCCGCTGCCCTTTGCTTTTTCGTTGCTGGTCCAGCGGGACGAAACTCTTGCGACAATAGGAACAGTAATTGCCTACTTTTGAAACCGGTCAATGGATCCTGTTTCCAGCATGATAGTTAGACCAAGAACCTTTCCAATGCCGGGTAGCGTTAACAATTTTTGATAGGGATCCTTTAATCGAACCTTACACTCAACGGTGTATTCAATGGCCCGAATCTTCGATGTTAAAAAGTCGATGCTCTCTTTGGTGACCTTGCCGGACAGGGCTAACTCCTCATTTTCCTTTAGAAGAGGGGTCACACGGTCTTCCTTTAATCTTTTGATGTCATTACTGTCAATCTTGACGCCGCAGTTCCTCACGATAATGTTCTGCAGACTCAAGATCAGGGATGTCCTCAACTTGACCAGATGTCCCCTTTTGCGAAGCAGATCCCGAATAGCCCGCTCTTCCTTCGGATATATATGGCCTTCCGGTAAAATATCGAGTCTCAACATCTCCGCAAGCCAGAAAGCATCTTCTTTGTCATCCGAATGTTTCAGGCCCTTATACTTCTTAATGGCTGCCGTATTCGCCAGATGAACCTTATAACCCGCATCCACCAAGGTGTCCACGATCCAATACCAGTTATAGGTGGATTCCACGACAATGCCGATTATGTGTTTCCGATGGGGACTGAGAAAATCGAGAATAATCCCAGAATCATTTGGTAATTTCTTCTTGGCAACCCTGTTCCCTTCGTGATCAATGATGGCCACATAAGTGTTGTTTGCATGTAAATCAAAAGCCGTGTACAATTCCATATAGCACCTCCTCAAGGTAAGATTGATCTCTTTCCCGGAGCATAACAGAATGTAACCATATCTGCTATGCCCAGGAGGTGCCTTTTAGATGATTATCAATAATGCCTTGGCATGTGATGCAAAATCAAAAACATCAATAAACTTATTGCATCGTCTATCCTTATACCAGATTTAGCCCATCCCCTCTAAGGATAAAGGGCTTAATCTGATTTACTGCATATCTCCCACGAGAAGTACTGCGATGTAAGCTGCGTTTCAATTTATGTGACTCGCTGCTTTATCTTTTTACAAAGCCTTCTATCTTCGATAATTTTGATGTTATATGAGTTCATCTTACTGTTGTCAACAAATAGAATTGTCCTATTTTGTAGCAAATGAATTGTCCACTTTTGTGATACTATGGGAAGGGCGGTGGACTTACGCTGCCTTTCCTTTTTTTGTTTCTTTAAACTTCCCGCGTTGATCGTAAGCGGCCAATTTGCGAGGGCCATGAAAAACAGCGAGTGATCCATCCATATAGCGATGGACCCTTACCTTGACACGTACATAATGACAACGGTACTTGTCAGGGGGGATCTGCAAAGTCTTTCCCTCAAAGCTGACACAGTTATCCGAGGACACGGTACGCTCGTATTGTTCGCATAGGACGTCATCGATGTCTTTTCCTATCCATGTGACGAAGGCTGATCCTTCCTCTGCGGCTGGCTGCATGAACTCGGCATTGAATGTCGGCAGATAAGTCTTAAGCAGATAACGGTTGGCGGCATCCATCATGGTGATTCCATAAGCGGCCAGTTCCTTGGTGAGCCGGTCCTGATGTGTGCGAAAAGCCCTTTCAATCCTCCCCCGTGCCTCCGGAGAATAGGCGGGGATCATCTCTATCCCCAAATGCCTCATGGCACGTCCAAATTGCGTCAGTTGGGTTTTACTTACCTTACCTCCCTCATCAGGCGTATACCAGTAATGACTCCCGCGGTCGGTATAAAGAGAGCTGAATAAACCATGCTTAAGAATTATCTCCTTCACCCCTCGAAAACTGCTCTCCGTTCCTTCCTCGTGGACAAAAAACATCGAATAATGCTCATTAGTTGCATCGTCCATGGTTACAATCAGGTCCCACTTCTTCCCTGGCACCCATTCATGAGTGCTTCCATCCTGATGTAACATCATGCCTGGTATAGGAGATCGTTCCCGTCGTTTACGATGCGCTCCCCGCTTAGGCGCCTTGGGAACCAATCCTTGCGACTGGAGGGTGCTCTTTACCCACGTGTAACTCCTTTGACCACCATCGTGTTTATACCACCCATAAAAATGCTTTACGTTCCAACCCAGGTGCCGCCTCTTGTATCTGTCAACAAGCGCTATAACTTCATCCACGGAAGCACGACGGGAAGATATCTGCGTCAGACGCTTATCCAACAGTCCTTCCAATCCATTCTCCTCGTAACGATTAATGTAGCGCCGAAACGTCCTGGAACATACTCCCAATAGCCTGGCTGCTTCTTCCTGGGTCAATCGACTCTCTGTCCATCCCTCATATGACTCCTCAAATCGCATCTTCCGGATCTCCTGCATCAACTCTGTCCGTCTCATCTGTCACCTCCAGGATGACTCTTAAACCGGACAGATTATGTGCTACAACTCCGGACAGTTTATTTGCTTCTAACATATGAGTTCATCTTACTTGACAGTAGTGCAAAAATACCTTACATTATCGCCGCTTTTAACAGCCAAGGAGAATAACTTGCAATGGTTACAAAGAGAAAGAGAAGAACGGACGAGATAAAAGGAAAGAAGAAAAAGAAACGGATGAAAAAATCTCTTCTTTTCTTGATTATGACGACTATTATTGCATGTCTCATTCTTTTCTTTGTAATCCTTTTCGAATATGTGTTTCCACCTACTAAAAATAATGTTGCGAAGAAGGAAAAACAGGAGGTCATCCTCTATTTTTCCGATGCAAATGAACGATTTTTAGTTCCGGAAAAGAGATACATCCCTAAGGAGGAAAGTACCGAGGACAAGGCTAAGGAAATTGTTAGGGCCTTGCTGGACGGTTCTAAGACGAAGTTGATAAATACTTTTCCGGAAAAGGTAACTCTGGAAAGTATCAAAATAGATAATAAGCAAACGGCATATGTCAGTTTTGACAAAAATCTTATCAAGTTCCATCCTGGCGGCAGTGCCAGTGAAATGGCAACAATATATTCACTGACCAACACTCTGACGCGAAATATCAGCAGCATAAAAAGAGTAAAGTTACTGATAGATGGAAAAGAAATTGAATCTATTAAGGGGCACATTGATACAATTCAGCCATTCGGTATGAACAAAGACTTATTGGCGCCTGGCTCAAAAGAAGGATAACATCGAGAAAAGGAAGATTCATATCTGGAATTGGCCTATGGCTTCAAAAACGAAACTTTCGAGAACAAGAAATATCGGTATCGTGGCCCACATAGATGCGGGTAAGACTACTGTGTCGGAGAGAATCCTTTTTTATACTGGAAGATTATACAAGATGGGTGAGGTTCATGATGGAGAGGCTGCTATGGACTGGATGCCCCAGGAACAGGAAAGAGGGATAACGATTACTTCAGCTGTTACAACCTGCTCCTGGGAAAATCATGAAATTCGTATCATTGATACACCCGGTCACGTAGATTTTACCATGGAGGTTGAGCGGTGCCTGAGAGTTCTTGATGGGGCATTAGTCGTGTTTTGCGCTGTTGGTGGCGTTGAGCCACAATCTGAAACTGTCTGGCACCAGGCAGATAAATATGGTGTCCCCAAGATCGCTTTCATTAATAAGATGGACAGAGTTGGCGCCGACTATTTTGGTACCATAACTATGATGGGCGAAAGATTTAATTCAATACCACTACCCATACAGATACCTTTTGGTCAGGAAGAGCATTTTAAGGGTGTTATAGACCTGATCAAACAGAAGCTCGTTACTTGGGATAACTCCACACTCGGGTTGTCTTTCACATTATCGGATATTCCGTCCGAAATATTTCCGCAGGCTAAAGCGTATCGGGAGAAGCTGATCGAATCGCTTGCTGAAATGGATGATAATCTTGCGGAGAAATATTTGGAAGGGACCGAAATCCCCAATAAGGAAATCATACAGGCCATCAGGCAAGCTACAATTTCCCTAAAAGCGGTACCTGTTATGTGCGGCACTGCCCTGAGAAATAAAGGTATTCAACCTGTACTTGATGCTGTTGTTCATTTTCTCCCGTCGCCGGAAGATATCCCGCCAGTTAAGGGTATCAACCCCGTGACTAAGCATGAGGAGGTACGGCACAGCAATTACAAAGAGCCTCTTGCAGCCCTCGCATTCAAAATCGCTCAGGATGAGGGAAGAAAGTTAAGTTATCTGAGGGTTTATTCGGGGCAGATGAAGGTGGGAGGTGATGTATATAATGCCAGTCTTGGAAAAAGAGAAAAGATTGCAAGACTCTTGAAAATGCATGCTAATAAGAGGGAAAGGATTGACCATTGTGGAGCGGGAGATATTGTTGCTGTTGTAGGTCTTAAAGAGACAACTACAGGAAATACTATTTGCGATGAATCTTATCCGATTCTTCTTGAGCCAATAGAGTTTTATGAACCCGTTATCAGCCAGGCTATTGAGGCCAAAACACCGGCAGATCAAGAGAAACTAACTGTAGCACTGGCTAAGCTAATGGAGGAGGATCCCACGATCAAGGTTAACTACAATGATGAGACAGCTCAGACGGTAGTTTCAGGTATGGGGGAGCTTCATCTTGAAATCCTCACTGATAGGTTACAAAGGGAATTTAATGCCCACGTGAATGTTGGTAAACCAAGGGTTGTCTATCGTGAAACAATTCAAAAGAGACTGGAGATTGAAGGTCTTTTTGAGAAGGAGTTAGGAGAAAAAAAACACTATGGACATGTTCGCTTATTACTTGAACCTAAAAGTAGAGGGGAGGGTAATGAGATTGTCAGACAGACAGATGAGAATGTTATACCTGAAGAATTCTATACTGCTATTGAAGAAGGTATTCAGGAAGCAACCCTCAGTGGGGTAGTAAGTGGTTATCCAATCGTGGATGTCAGGATTATTATAACAGGATGGTCTTTTAGAGAAGGGGAGTCTACAACGCTCGGTTATAAAATAGCAGCGTCATCTGCCGTAAAAGGCGGATGTCAGCAGGCTGATCCTGTACTACTTGAGCCGATCATGATGGTTGATGTCATTTCGCCCGGAGATTTTATGGGTGAAGTTATTGGAGATATAAATGCGAGACGCGGGGAAATTCAAGCCATCACCACAAAAGGAATGATAAGTGAAATAAAGGCTAAAGTGCCTCTGAAAGAAATGTTTGGATATTCAACCGACCTGCGTTCAGCAACTCAGGGTAGGGCCACATTTTCTATGCAATTCCACGCATACGATAAAAGTTGATGAACTTGAGAAAAGTGGTAAACTGGATAGTAATGGAAAGCTATATAAGCCGCATCTATAAGAAGACAGCGAACTGCATCAACTTGGGGGAACTAAAAAGAACAGCTATCGTAGAGGCAATAACGGCATATGCTATGTATGAAATTTAAGATGAAGATTAGATTAACCTTGAGCTAAGCTGCATGAGGCTTTATATTTAGAAGTGGACCGATTCGATGGCAAAAATAGATAATGAAAATGATTTCCATTTCAGGGCATTAGTTGCTCCCTTGCTCGATAAGGACAAACTGCTTAAAAGTGTATTCCGCATAAGCACTTTTCTCACCGCACCATCAAATGTAGATGAAATTTTGGCTAAAATTTTAGATGAGGTTGTCGATACAATAGGCTTCGACATGGGGATCATTCGACTTTTTGATGAAACGAAGCAATATTTGGAGACCAAGGTTGTAAAGAATTACAATCCTGAAGAGACGAAGAAGGCCTTTGCTGTTGCCCTGAATATTGACGAACATGATTGTCTGTCCACAAAGGTGGCTAAGTCAGGTCAACTCATAGCTATTGAAGATGCGGCAACTGATCCTAGAATTACCGGGATCGACCGGATGTTGACAAAAATCCTTAATAAAGGCTCTATTATTTGTGCACCCCTGAAAATTAGTGATGAGGTGATAGGCACTATTGCCGCCTGGTGCAAAGAGGAGACAAACTTTTTCCTAGAGGAAATCAACCTTTTCTTAACATATGCAAGCCAGGTAAGTATTGTTATCCATAACACAAGGCTGTTTGAGACAAACGCGGAAAAAATTCGTCAGTTGATGATTCTTCAAGGAGCTGTGTCTGAGATAAACATAAGTCGTGTACTTGATAATCATATACTCGACATTCTTAATAAAAGTGCGCTTAAAATTGCTAACGCAGATAAGGTTCTCATTTATTTCCTGGATATTGAAAAGGATAGATGCCTCATCACTGATGGTGGGAAGGTTTTTATCGAGGACAGAAAGGCTTATGATGAAAAGATAGGGAAAAGCATTATTAGTCAGGCAATGGATACTGATACTATAGTGGTTAGGCGTGAAACAGACGAGATATCGTCCACAAAATATCCCGTTTATGATGGTTACCCTTCAGAAATAGCCTTTCCCCTTTATATAAAAGACAAGTTTAAAGGAGCATTATATCTTGCTAAACGATCAGGCAGCTATTCACAGGATCAAATTAACATCCTGGATATCCTGGTTAAGAATGCCGTTACTTCATATGACAACGCTATCATGCACTCTATGCTTTCCCTCGAAGCACAATCCCTAAAGACTGAAGTTGAAAAACTAAAGGAGAGGGAAGATATCCTCCTGGGTTTTCATAACATTATCGGCAAATCAAAGAAGATGACCGGTATTTTCCACGTGATCGAGGAAGTAGCCTCACATAATACAAATATATTAATTCAAGGTGAAAGTGGCACCGGTAAAGAATTGATTGCTCGCGCAATTCACAGACAGAGCAATAGACATTCAAAACCATTCGTTGATGTTAATTGTGCTGCAATTCCAGGGACGCTTTTAGAAAGTGAACTTTTTGGATATGAGGCAGGAGCTTTTACTGATGCAAGAAGAAGGAAAATCGGACTCCTTGAATATGCTAATGGTGGCACTTTATTGCTGGATGAAGTGGGGGATATGAGTATACAGTTACAGGTAAAATTCCTGAGAATGCTGGAAAATGGTTATATAAGGAGGCTTGGCGGAACAGAAAATATACCTATTGATGTTAGATTCATTTTTTCAACTAACATGGATCTTACCAAAATGGTAAGTGAAGGTTTATTTCGCGAGGATCTTTTTTACAGGATAAGAGTTGTACCTATTATTATCCCGCCGCTTCGGGAAAGACCGGACGATATTCTTCTACTAGCACGGTACTACATAGAAGAGTTCAATAAAAAATTCGGTAAAAAAGTCAGGGGATTCAGTAAAGAAGCAGAGCACATTTTAAAAGCCTATACGTGGCCTGGCAATGTACGGGAATTGAAGAATATTATTGAACGAGTTATGATCTTGCAGAAATCCGGTACCACCCTTACATCTGATGATCTACCTGCCGAAATCAAGGTCGCTCCTGATCAGAGATATTTTAAGGTTGAAATTGAAAAATTTCTTCCCCTGCTGTCTGCTGGTGAAATAAATTATACATCAGTAACAGAGAAAATCATGAAAGATATCAAAGAGAAGATCATTGAAAATGCGCTGGAAATAAGTGGTGGCAACAAGACTATTGCTGCGAAACAATTATGCATTTCGCGATATAAATTTATCCGGGAGCAAAAGAAAATAGGTAAGCATATTAACTAATTATTATCAGAAGTATGTGCTAATACTGCACATTAAGTGCGATTATCGCACATAATCTAAAGCCCTGCCTACTATAGGATTATTTTATTAAAGGAGAAATATATTGTGCGACTATCGCACAAATTAGTTTTAAAAAGACATTTGAATTCTTCCGGATCGTATTATCACACCTATGCAAAAATCATGAGTGCAGTTTGTAACTTATTGATTTATCTCTCATCATTTTGATCATCCTTATTATTTATTTGCAAATGGGGCAAGAACATAAACTTGGCAAAGGAATTGCACTGTTTAAAGACAACTTAATAAAGAGACCTCTCGAGAACGTAAGAGACCTTTAGGAATAATAGCCGATAGAGCAATCATGAAAGGTAGATCTCAGAGGTCTCATTAATTTATAATCAATTAAATATATTATATAGATGAAAAAGGAGGAAAAAGAACAGAAAGAGAAAGATAAAAATCAGGAAGACAGGTTTTCGAGTGTGGATTCTGGTGAATACGGTTTTGAATATGATTTTTTTATTACTGACAATATTGAGTTTATAGAAAAATCGTCAACAAAGTTTCAACCAATAGCACGGGAAAAGACAGAATATGCTACAGACCAAAGTAAAACATTTTTTCTTCCTGATTTTTTTTCCCACGAAGATTAGTTCTGCTGATGTTGGAAACACTTTCTAATTTTAAATCGGTGGATGGTTTCCTTTCCCTCCTTTGCCATCCACCACCCTCTACGCTGCTGATAACCTGAGAGGGGATGGTATTTCTTATTCCTTCCGGTTTATATATAGGTGGATGGTGTCCTTTTTCCCTCCTTTTAACCATCCACCTTTTTTTATCTCGAAGGAATCATTTACCAAAATTTTCATATTATGCAGATGTTTAAATATGAATTCGAAGCGGAATCTATGATGAGTTTGAGAGAAATCTCTCAACGATCTGCTTCGGTATCGTCCCGTCAAGAGTGAAACCTAAAATATGCAATATCGCCATCGGTTACGATGTAATCTTTCCCTTCAAATCGAGTAACACCACTTTCTTTTGCAGCAGATAAGCCACCCAACCGAATGAAGTCATTAAAATGAATGATCTCTGCCTTGATGAATCCTTTCTCCATATCACTGTGTATCTTGCCTGCGGCGGCTGATGCTTTTGTTCCAGTTTGTATAGTCCATGCCCGAAGTTCAGGGCCGACCGTGGTGTAAAAGGTTATTAATCCTAAAAGATCATATCCTTCTCTGATGAGTTTCTGAAGACCTGATTCGTGAAGACCGAGTTCATTAAGAAATTCTTTTTGTTCATCTTTGGGAAGTTCTGTTATCTCTGCTTCCATATCACCACAGATTACAATTATCTTAGCTCCTTCTATTCGGGCAATTTCTTCAATTTTTTGAATATGTGAACTACCCTCCTTAAGGATAGCTTCGCTGACATTGGCAACATATAGCACTTTCTTAGCTGTTAAAAGATGAAGGTCCCTGACAATAAATTCCTCATCATCGTGAAGAACAATTTTTCGTGCAGGGGTACCCTTTCCCAGAATATCCTTGATATGAAGATACGTGTCGTGCTCTTTGCGTGCGAGTTTGTCACCTGATTTTGCGAGACGTTCGACTTTTGAAATTCTCTTTTCCAGTGTCTCAATATCAGCGATTATCAATTCAGTGTTTATTATATCTATGTCACGAGCAGGATCAATTGCACCGTATATATGAACAACGGATGGATGCTCAAAGCATCTTACAATATGTACAATGGCATCAACTTCCCTGATATGCCCAAGAAACTTATTCCCCAGGCCTTCTCCACGGCTTGCACCTTTAACAAGACCGGCAATATCTACAAATTCCATGGAGGTATATGTGACCTTGGGGGGTTTTATAATTTGAGCGATTTTTTCGAGTCTTTCATCAGGAACAGGTACAATACCGATGTTGGGATCAATGGTACAAAATGGATAGTTGGCGACCTCGGCGCATGCGGCTGTCACAGCATTAAAGATTGTGGATTTTCCTACGTTTGGCAAGCCTATAATGCCACATCTGAAACCCACTGTATCCCCCTTTGTTAAGGATCGATTAATATACACTATTTTTTTGTAAGAATTATAGAGGCGGTAGAAATAATGTCAAGTCCTTTTCACGGAATCGCTTATAGTGCAGATACCGTAAGTACTTGGCGAGGCAACGCAGGTCACGTTTCAATAGTAAGGACTTATCACAGAGATGTGTGGTATATACCCTTTCATCGGAATTGTTCTGGTACCTTGTAAAGGCCGCCCGACCACATAACGAGATCATCCATGGAATGGGCTGCCAATAGCGACGTGTTTGCTTCGGTCAGATCGATTCCCAGGTCGTCTGGTGTTTGAACTACCTTCCGCCTTCTTAGGTCTGCGGTCTCGTCCGCCTTAGCCTGCCTCCCAATGTCCGTGTCTCCGGCAACAGCCTTTATGGCGGCCTCCCTTTCCTGCAATGTGGTACACTTATGGAGATGGGCGATCCCCTTCTCGGAAACGATCTGGGTAACGGCATCACCGTATATCATGACTGGAGGAACTTTCAGGCTTGCCCGCTTCATCAGTTCCCATGCATCGAGCTTCTCCACGAAACATTGAATCCCCTTAGGACCACGGGTCTCAAGTATCTGGACGACGAGCTTGCGGCCCCGGGGCATATCGCCGATAAGGCCCGGTCGCATACCGCTCTCCTTGCCCACCTTGACCCAGGTTGCGCTGGAATGGCGCCGGCCTGGCGAGTCGCAGCCCATGTTAGGTGCTCCTCCGAAGCCGGCGATGCGGTCAGCTACTGCAGTGGAGCTGTTCCCGTACCGGTCTATCTGGAGTGTAGAGCCCACGAAAGCGTCCACGGCATAGTGCCCCACTGCCTGGCAAAAGGCCCGGTTCGACCGAAGGTTACCGTCGGGTCCCACGAAGAAGATGTCCGATCGGGCTCCCACATAATCCTCCGTTCCCACCTCGGAACCGAAGGAATGGATTGCTTCCACAAATCCCGCTTCAATGGCCGGAATCATGGTGGGATGTGGATTGAGTGCCCAGTGCGTGCATATCTTACCCTTGAGGCCGAGTTGTGCGGCATATGTAGGAAGGAGGAGCTCAATTGCCGCGGTGGCGTAACCGATTCCGTGGTTGAGGGAGCGCAGTCCGTATTCTGCATATATACCCTTGATTACCATCATGGCCGTAAGGACATGCACATCCCTGATCTGGGCAGGGTCACGGGTAAAGAGGGGCTCGATGTAGCAGGGTCTTCCTGTGGGAATGACAAAGTCGACCCATCCGCCCGGAATATCGACACGGGGCAGTTTGCTCACAACCTTCTCCACTTGCGCCACTACGATACCCTGTTTGAAACGAGTAGCCTCCACGATGGCAGGTGTATCCTCCGTGTTGGGACCGGTGTACAGGTTGCCGTTCTTGTCCGCCAGGGAGCCCACAACGAGCGCGACTCGAGGCGTAAGATCGAGGAAGTAGCGGGCGAAAAGCTCGAGGTAGGTATGAATCTCCCCAATCTGCATCTTAGATTCATTTACGAGCTTTGTTACCTGCACAGCCTGGGGACCGGAAAATGAGAAATCAATTTTCTTGGCGATCCCCCGGACAAATATCTCGCAATGGGAAGGCAGGGCGATGACCGACTGGACCATGTGAAGTCCGTTGACCTTCGACAGGATCGACTTTACAAAGACAGTCTGCCAGAAACTCCGCCTGCTTTTGATTGTTCCCTTCCAGGGCCACACGGTCTCCGGGACGGATAATTGTCTCCAGGAGGGCAACGGCACGGGAGGGGTCTACAATCTTGCCTTTGCCCCCTTCCGTCAGTACCTTCGCCTTGGCCATCCGTGTCTTGAATTCCTTCTTGCGGCATTCCCAGTCTTCTCTGGCATGTATAATCTGTGCTCCCATAAATTCACCTCCGAGGATGTAAAAAAAATGGTGCCCCACTCTCGATATGCGGGACACCATTCTCATTAACAACACATGACTAGCTTGCCTTTGTGTGGAAGACGTGATCGAGATGTTCCTTGTCAGGCATATCGCTTGCCGTCAACTTGCAGATGATGAAATAGGCGATGAGGGATATGATGAATCCCGGTATAATTTCATGGATGTCCTTCATACCGGGAAGATAAAATCGCAAGCCGAAGCGCCAGATCACGGTAGTGGCGATACCGATGATCATGGAATAGAACGCGCCCTTCCCTGTTCCCCACCGCAGGAAGAGGCCACCAAATACGGCCGGGAAGAAGCCCGCCGTAAAAACTGCCCCCGAAAAGGCCGTCAGCTCCACAATCCCCGCCGGCGGATAGAGCGTGATAACGAAAACGATGGCGCTGTAGATCCACATGAACCACTTCGTGTAACTTACCTGCGTCTTTGGCTCCAAAGGCTTTATAACTGTCCAGATGTCACCGACTAAGGCTGTGCCGACAATGATCGATACGGCTGCGTAGGAAGACATGCCGGCCGCGAAGAGACCTGCCATAACGGTCCCCGTTACCCAGGGATTTCCGAATTTCGCCAGCATGAATCCGACAACTTCGTCCGTATGCTTGATGAGATAGGCGGCTTCCTGGTCCGTAGCCATCCCATGGACGAGGGCACCCACGGCGAATACGCAGGCCAGTGAAATGCCCAGAAAGATCGGGGTGGCGATCATCGCGAACTTCATGCTTTTCGCGTTGTCAATGGAGTAAAACCGGATTAAACAGCGGGGTTCGGCTATCTGTTTCATGCCCACGGCAAGGCCGATACTGGTGATGTATGCGAAAGAAACGAGGGTGCAAAAGGTCATGAGGCCGTTTCCCATGGGTTGTCCTTTTGCCGTCAGGTGCGCCGTGTTGGCAACGCTATACATGAGAGGTTCCCAGCCGCCCACGTACATGACCGGAACCATGACCATGAGAATGGCCACAAAGAACATAATCAGACCCTGCACGGCATCCGTCCAGAGGACGCTGTACATGCCCCCCATGACTGAGTAGAGGGTCGTGATAAAGATGACCAGGAAGGCGCCCCAGAAGTAAGGTATATCGAGTGTAGATTTTAATAGATGGGCGCAGCCCTTGGCAATCGCCGTCATGTACCACAGGGTAGCAAACAGGATGATGACAGCGGAAAAAATCCTGATGGCCTTGGAATATTTGCTCTTGTAGCGGAAGTCAAAATAATCGGGGATTGTGACGGAGCTCAGCTTGGCTGTCTGTACCCTCATCCTCGGGCCCAAAAGGAGCCATGAGATCATGCAGAAAACCACCCAGTAGAAGCCGACCCACACCCACGAGAGACCCGCCTGAAACGAAAAGCCCGCCTGCCCGACGTATGTATTTGTGCTGATGAATGTAGAAAAAAAGGCAAGTGCAATGGCCCAGCCGGGTATTGACCTCTTTGCGACATAAAAGGCGTCGACACCTTCAGCAGCCCTCTTCTTAAACCACTGGCCTATACCCAAGCAGAACCCGGTATAGACAATCATGATGACTAATATGGCCCAATATTTTGCTATGTATTCCATATGACTGTTCTCCTTTTAAAGAAAGAAACAACCGAGGTATAAACTAACCCCTGTGGAGCAGGCAGCCGCAATTCCGTAGGATTACGGATCAGCCCACGCTGCACGAGCCTCCCTTTTCGTCATCACCTTCTTCTTCGCCATGAAACACTACCTTCATTCGTGAAACGATGATCGCATTGATGATAGTAAGAAGGATGATCCCCCAGTAACCCATTCCCGTCATAAAATCCATAACCACACCCCCTTAGTAAGATTAACTTTGATCTATAAGGCCTTAATCCTTGAAACTTGCTTCGACCTTGCCTCTCCTATGATAATAAATCTCTTATTTTCATTCCAGACTCGATAAGCCTGCCACGAATTTAATACGGCGAATTCCAGCATCAGCCCTCTCGACATTTATTCCCGCCCATACACGCCCATCAACGAACCTTCTGCCAGGATGTGGCCTTTCATGGCCTCAACGAGCTCCTCCTTTTTTGCGCCTTCCTTCAGATTTGTCGGCACATCCAGGGCATAAACCCTGAAAAAGAAGCGATGCTCGCCTGCAGGCAAACATGGGCCGGAATAGCCCATCTGATCGAAGTCATTCTTGCCCTGCTTGGCGCCGAAATCAAGTTGTCCCGTTTTAGCTACGGACTGGGGCAGATTCGTTATACCGGCAGGAATATCATAGATTACCCACTGTACCCAGTTGCCCGTCGGGTTGTCAGGTGTTTCACAGATGACGGCAAAAGATTTTGTACCTGCCGGGGCATTTTTCCACTCTAAGGGAGGCGATATGTCCACGTCGTCACAGGTATACTTGTCTGACATCGACTTTGCGTTACCGAAAGCTGTGCTCTTCACATCAAGTACGGGTCCCTTTTTTGTCGTATCTCCAGTTTTAGAGCAGGAACCGAACACCAGAAAAGAAACCACAATTAGTAAATAGAGAAACAATCGCTCTTTAAAATACATACTTAAAAAATTACCTTCCTCCAAAATTATTGGAATCCTTCATATAGTTGTACTGGTCACTTAATAATAACGAATAATAATGTTTATCTCTATTACATATATCTATCTCTTTTGAGCAGCCGGTTTTTCAATGATCTGTTGATAATCTCGGATTAGGTCAAAAAATAGGGGAATGATTTTCAAAGGTATTGGCTAGTTCTTTTTTTTCATATCACAATTTGTACTTGAGATCAAATATGAACAAGAAAATTAAAGAAAAGTGTCTCGAAGGAAGAACTGCAGGCTGATTTCACAATTACAAAGAACCTGCTGGCGAATTACTTGGTCCTGTTCTCTTTCTATTGGGAGAATTGTTGCGGGAGTGCGAAGCTTGAGGTTAGGTCTTATATGAGATTGGCAAATCTTTTTTGTTAGAATAGATCAACAAGAAAGCGTATCATCGTTTTTATTAGGAGGATTGGGAATTCTTTCGTTGTAATGATTCATCGCTGCCTGAATCCCTGATGAGACGGTCATCGTCACAGCATCACTTGCTGACGCTGTAATCCGTGGGAGCAGTTTCATTTCATCTTCCGTAAACGGTTCAAGCACGTATTTCTCAACCATTGACCTATCAGGTGGTTTTGTAATGCCAATTCTTACCCTGATAAATTCCATATCGCCTAAATGATTTATTATGGAAATCAGTCCCTTGTGTCCCGCATGTCCACCGCCTGCCTTCAGCCGGATTGTTTCAAACGGCAGATCAATATCATCATGAACAATGATCAGGTCTTCGAGATCAATTTTAAAATAATCAATTAGCTTTTTGACAGAAACGCCACTGATATTCATATAGGTTTGCGGCTTGGCGAGCAAGACCGGAATATCTCCGATCTTGCCTCTTCCAAAACAGGCATCAAATCCTTTCAAGCTCACGGAAATGCTGTAATCGGAAGCTAACTTATCAATGACCAAGAATCCAATATTATGTCTCGTGTATTGGTACCTTGAACCAGGATTTCCCAGCCCGATTATAAGCCTCAAGCTGTAACCTCTTAAGTGGAGTGGATTTCTTGCACTTAATTATTCAACAGCCGGTTCCTGCGACTCCTCCGGTTCTTGTTCCTGTTCCTCTGCCTCTGCCTGTTCAACCTTAACGGTGACTTTGGGTGCTGTGACTGATGCTATAATTGTATCTTCAGGATCAAGGACGGTAATACCCTCAGGAAGTTTTATGTCGTGTACCTTTATTGAATCACCGATGTTAAGACCACTCACGTCTACTTCAACAAAATCGGGCAGAACTGCAAAGAGGCATGAAACCTTTATATCTCTCTTAATATGATGCAGTTCGCCTCCGGTTTCGACACCAGGGGCGACTCCCGTAAAATGAATGGGTATGTCGATGGTCATAGCCTGTTTCTTGTCGATTTCAAAAAAATCAACATGAAGGAATTTCCCACTTACAGGCTCTATCTGCAGTTCCTTGATAAGGGTAAACTTTTCAATTTTATTACCGTTGTCAACATGTAGATTTATGAATACATTTTCTTCTTTGCCTTTTAATATCTTCATTAACTCGGCAGAGTTCACGGACAACAGAACCGGCTCAGTTTTAGAACCATAGACTACTGCCGGGACAAACCCGTCTTTCCTCAATCTTCGGGCGACTACCTTTTCCAGTATCCTTGCGGCGACTTGCCTTTAACTCACTTATTTCCATCTACTCCTCCTATATAAAAAGCGAATGTACTGAATCGTTGTAATAGATGCGTCGAACGGCTTCACTTATGAGCCCCGCGACAGAAAGAACTTTAATGCGATTGCAAGACCTTGCTTTATCGTGCAAAGGGATAGTATCCGTGACAATAATCTCCTTGAGACTGGAGCTTTCAATCCTCTCAATGGCTGGTCCTGAAAGAACCGGATGAGTACAGCATACGGAAACTTCCAGGGCTCCTGCTTGCTTGAGGGCCTCTGCTGCCTGTGTTATTGTTCCTGCCGTATCAATCATGTCGTCAAGTACGATCACCTTTGCGCCCTTTACATCACCGATGATATTCATGACACTTGACTCATTAGGACCTTCCCTTCTTTTATCGACAATGGCAATATTAACATCCAGCCGCTTACCAAAAGCCCGTGCTCTTTCGACACCACCTGTATCGGGAGAAACGATGACAATATTGCCCTGGTAATTCTTCCTGATATACTCTAATAGGACAGGGGTAGCGAATAGATTATCGACGGGAATGTTAAAGAAACCCTGAATCTGACCGGCATGCAGGTCTATCGAAAGTACGCGGGAGGCACCTGCCGTTGTGATAAGATCTGCGACCAGCTTTGCCGAAATCGGCGCCCTCGGGGCTACTTTCCGATCCTGCCTCGCATAGCCATAATAAGGGATTACGGCCGTCACCCGGTCTGCAGATGCCCTCTTCATGGCATCAATCATGATCAGGAGCTCCATGCAGGTGATATTTACCGGCGGACAAGTCGATTGAATAATGAATACATCCATGCCACGCACGTTTTCATTGATTTCCACCCTTGTCTCGCCGTCACTGAATGTAGACACATTAGCCTTTCCACGAGATACACCCAGGTTTTCACAGATTTTTTGGGCAAGTGGTATATTTGCATTGCCGGAGAATATTCTCATTCTATCAAGCATGAAAATTCCTTTCACAAAAAGTAGTTATGTATGGCTGGGGCGGGAGGATTCGAACCTCCGTATGCAAGAACCAAAATCTTGTGTCTTACCGCTTGACGACGCCCCATTATGGATTGCATTGAAAGAACTCATCTCCTGCAAAAACAGGCGATAAGTTATGATGAAATTCCTGTCACAGGGAATGGGCCATATATGTAGACCATTCCTTCCCTCCGATGCATCTTAAAGCCTCATTAGCTTTTGCCGCTTCCTCTTCCTCTGCGAAAATTCCTGCAACGGTTGGACCGCTGCCGGACATTAGTGCTCCAAGAGCGCCATTCTGCAATAAAAGATTCTTCAAATGCTGCAAAATAGGATGATGGACCAGAGTGACCTTTTCGAGATCATTATGAAGTCCTTTTATCAGACGGTCTACCGTATAAAACTCTAAATATTTATACCTTACCGCTCGTTTTGTCAATCTTAAATTGAGATTTTCATAAATCATTTTTGTCGATACTTCAAAGCCAGGATTAATCAGGACATACCATATTAAAGGAACTTGCCCGGCAGTCCGAAGTCGATCACCGATACCGAATGCCCATGCCGTCTTCCCAAAAATAAAAAAAGGCACGTCTGCTCCGATTCCAGCACCTATTTTCATGAGCTCTGCTGTCGTATAATGAAGCCCCATCAAATCGTTTATGGCCATCAAGGCGGTAGCCGCATTAGAGCTTCCTCCGCCAAGTCCCGCCGCAATAGGAATCCTTTTTCTAATGGTAATATGGATGCCCGGTCTGCATGAAGAACGGGAGAGAAGGGCATCTGCTGCCCTGTAAACGATGTTGTTTTCATTTTCCGGGAGTGTGCTGCCCGGACAGCTCACAGTGATACCGTGGTCGGCGGGGGAGAATATCATTTCATCATAAAGGCTAATCCTTTGCATCAGGGTTGCTATATCATGGTATCCATCTTCCCGCTTTCTCAGTACCCGTAAGGTGGAGATTAACCTTTGCAGGTGATAATTTCCTGATCATCCACCGGCCTTTTCTTTTACATATCTCATCATCAGCTCGTACAGTATTCCCTCTAATAGTTCCTTTTCATTTTCATCGAGATTTCCCACAGTCTTATTTTTTAACATGTTCAACATGTCAATGGTATGTTTTGCCGCAGCGAGATTCTTTTCTGCTTTTTTTGTTACCGGGTCAGGAAAGTCGCCAAAATGATACATGACGGTTGTGCTTAGCGAAAACACGAAGCTGGAAAAGGTAACTTCCGGGAAATATTCTTCTCGGGTTTTTTCGGGGGGCCCTTCCTCTGTTGTCGCACGTGATCTAGTCTCTTCTTCTTTTAACTCTTCCTTGCGGGATTCCCCGGTTTCATCAAAAATTCGTTTATCCTTGATTACAAATCCTTTTTCTGTTTTTTCTTCTTCCATAGGAATCTCCTTCTCTATAAAAATTACAGCCTTGTCGATCAGTAATCGGTGAATGAAGAACGGATATCAGTTCACACCTGAGACTATCACATCTGAGTTACTGTAAAGGTGATCTTATAAATTTCGTTTACAGCGGTTTCATACTTCTCAGTCTTGCAATGCGCTCCTCAATGGGGGGATGCGTACTGAAGAGATTCATGAGAGATTTTCCTGTCAGCGGGTTTACAATAAACATATGGGCCGTTGACGGATTTGCTGCCATAGGGATTGCCTGTGATGCCTTTGACAGCTTTTCGAGAGCTCCTGCCAGGCCGTAAGGCTTTCCAGACACTTTTGCCCCACCAGCGTCCGCCAAATATTCCCGGGATCTCGAAATTGCCATCTGGATAATCGTTGCCGCAATAGGTGCCAGGATTGCCATCAATATCAGACCGATGACACCTCCGCCTTCTTCGTCACTGTCACGGCTCGAACCTCCAAAGATAGCCGCCCATTGAGCCATATTGGCGAGCATTACGATGGCGCCGGCAAGTGTTGCCGCAATGGAACCTATAAGCATGTCCTTGTTTTTGATATGTGTCAATTCATGGGCGAGAACACCTTCCAACTCTTCTTTGTTCAGCATTCTCAGGATTCCCTCGGTCACGGCAACCACAGCGTGGCCCTCATTGCGTCCTGTGGCGAACGCATTGGGAGTATCACCGGGAACAATATAGACTTTCGGCATGGGAAGTCCCGCTTTTAACGCAAGGTTCTTCACAATGCGGTAAAGATCAGGAGCCTCGCTTTCCGAAACCTCCTGCGCGTGGTACATCCGCAAAATCAGCTTGTCCGAAAACCAGTATGCCCCAAAGTTCATTACCATGGCAAAAATAAACGCAATGACAACGCCGCTTTTTCCGCCGAAGTATCCTCCGATCAACATTAAAAGACCTGTCAGGGCACCAAGTAACAAACCCGTCTTGATAATATTCATTTACTTCCTCCTTTTTCCTCTTTTTTCAAATATCATTTCACCGCTGTCTTTCGTATCAACGATAATGTGGTCTCCTTCAGCAAATGTTCCCTCCAGCATCCTAAGGGCAAGATTATCCAGAAGCAGTTTCTGGAGAGTCCTTTTTAAGGGCCTTGCACCATAAACGGGGCTGTAACCGGACTTAGCTATATAATTTTTTGCATTTTCTGTCAATTCAAGTGTCAACTTGCGTTCCTTTAATCGTTTCTGGATCAAACCTATCTGAATATCAATAATCCTATCTATATCGCCTATGGTCAGCGATCTGAAGATAATAGTATCATCTATGCGATTCAGGAACTCCGGCCGGAAGGTGGCCCTGAGGGAATCAAGTGTTCTCGCACGCTTGTCTTCCTCGCTTAGAGAAAGATCATGTATCCATTGCCCCCCGATGTTTGAAGTCATAATCACGATGGTATTCTTAAAATCCACGGTCCTTCCGTGACCGTCGGTTAAGCGGCCATCATCGAGAATCTGCAGCAGGATATTGAATACATCCGCATGTGCCTTTTCAATTTCGTCGAAGAGCACCACTGTATAGGGTCTTCTACGGACAGCCTCTGTGAGGTACCCCCCTTCGTCGTATCCAACGTAGCCGGGAGGCGCACCTATCAGTCTGGCCACGGAGTGTTTTTCCATGTACTCGGACATGTCGATCCTGATCATGGCCTGTTCATTGTCAAACATGAATTCGGCCAAGGCTCTAGCCAGCTCAGTCTTCCCTACACCTGTCGGTCCCAGGAATATGAAGGAACCTATAGGTCTGTTCGGGTCCTGAAGACCGGAACGTGCTCTTCTCAAGGCACTGGACACGGCTGCGATACCTTCATCCTGGCCGACCACCCTTTGTCTAAGCCTTTCCTCCATATGAATCAGTTTCTGTACGTCGCTCTCCATCATGCGCGATACCGGGATGCCTGTCCAGTTTGCCACAACCTCCGCCACGTCTTCCTCGTCCACCTCTTCTTTTAACATTTTATTGTCCTTCTGGATATCGGCAAGCCTGGTGTTTTCCTGATCCAGCTTTTTGTTCAGTTCGACAAGTTTTCCGTAACGTATCTCGGCTGCCCTTGCGAGATTTCCCTCTCTCTGGGCACTTAGCTCTTCCGTTTTATACTCTTCGATTTTACTTTTGATCGTCTGAATCTTGCGGATAATTTCTTTCTCTTTCCCCCAGTGTTCCTTCATTTTTTCCATGGATATCTTGAGTTCCGAGAGTTCCTTATCAATCTTGTTACGACGCTCCTGCGTAGTTTTGTCTCGGTCGTTCTTCAGGGACTGCCGTTCAATTTCCAGTTGTGTAACCTTTCTCTCTATGGTGTCTATCTCAGAGGGCATGCTGTCGAGCTCAATCCGCAGCCGTGAGGCCGCCTCATCGATCAGATCAACTGCCTTGTCCGGTAAAAACCTGTCGCTGATGTAGCGATGGGAAAGTGTTGCTGCGGCGATAATAGCGGAATCTTTGATCCTTACCCCATGGTGTACCTCATACCGCTCTTTCAGTCCCCGGAGGATGGCAATCGTGTCTTCGACAGTGGGTTCCCTGACAATGATCGGCTGGAATCTCCGTTCCAGGGCGGGGTCTTTCTCAATATGCTTGCGGTATTCATTTAAAGTCGTGGCGCCGATGCATCGCAATTCTCCTCTTGCCAGGGCGGGCTTCAACATGTTGGATGCGTCAACCGCCCCCTCGGCAGCACCGGCACCGACTACTGTGTGAATTTCGTCGATGAAGAGGATAATCTCCCCCTGGGCGCCCGTGATTTCTTTAAGCACGGCCTTAAGTCTATCTTCAAATTCTCCCCGGTATTTTGCGCCGGCGACCAGGGCACCAATATCGAGACCGATAACACGTTTGTCTTTCAGGGTCTCCGGCACATCACCATTCACAATGCGCTGGGCAAGTCCTTCTACAATGGCTGTTTTACCCACCCCCGGTTCCCCGATGAGAACAGGATTGTTTTTCGTTCTCCGGGAGAGTACCTGCATGATTCTCCTGATTTCGTCATCACGCCCGATGACGGGATCAAAAGATCCCTTACGTGGCAAGTTCATTGAAATCTCTGGCATAACGTTTCAGGGCCTGATATTTCTCCTCCGGATTCGGATCTGTTATCCTCTGGCTTCCCCTTATTTCCACAAGAACTCTGAAAATATTGTCCTTTGTAATGCCTTTGCCGCGAACGATTTTCCCTGCCGCCCCTTCCTTTTCCTCGGCAATCGCTACCAGAATATGCTCGGCACTTACGTATTCATCCTTCAGGCGAGCCGCCTCGACAAGTGCGTTATCTAATATCTTATTCAATCTGGGTGTCATATAAGTCTGGCCGGTACTTGAGCCTTCAACTTTCGGTAATCTTTCCAGGGATTTTCTAATTTCATCTTCAATCCCCTTAGGGTCCACTCCCAGTTTTTTCAGTATTTCTCCAGTAATGCCCTCCGGCTGACTCAGAAAGGCCGCAAGAAGGTGTTCTGCTTCAATACCCTGATTACCGTATTTATTAGCCAATGCTTGAGCTTCCTGCAGGGCCTCTTGGACCTTCAGCGTAAATTTGTCAAACCGCATAGTACCTCCGATTTATGGTATTGGCTTTAAAATGCTCACAAAAAGCTTTCCGTTCTTGAAGACACTGACGTTGCCGGTAGATTCGGAAAGGACAATAGCGATGGCATTTGTGACATCTGTAATTCCCGCAGCTGCGATATGCCTGCTCCCCAAACCCTGAGGAAAATCCTTGCTCTCTATGGCTGCATTGAGGTGCCTTCCTGCTGTAACTATTGCTCCATTGTCTTTTATGATAAATGCACCATCGATTGCTGAAAACTCTTTGATTGTTTCTATCAAATCGGGATTAAGAATATTTCTCTCCTCTTCACTATACCCCATGAAGGGATTGATGACCATCTGCCTAGAGAGCTGAAGTACCCTTTCATGATCTCCAAGTACGAAAATAGTTCCGACTTTTCTCCCTTCTCTTCCCTGGGCTGCCAGTTCGATTACAATATTAAGCGCTTCGCTGAAGACTTCAGGATGGACTCCCTGCGTTATGTCCGTAAGATTCTGCGATGTTAAAACCTCGAATTCCTTACCGACATCGATCATGAAGATACTGTCAACGTATCCTAGCTTTGGAAGGCCGCTGATGCAGACGAGCTTATCCCCTTTCTTAAAGAGACCCGTGGCGATGCCCTTGGTTATGGCAATTTTAATCTGACCGACCCTCGACAGATTGACATCAGGAACATTAATAATTGTTCCTAAATTTTTAAATTCTTTAGGTAATTCCTCGTTACCTTTTGTCACAAGAACAAGATCAAAACAGGGCTTATCATCTTTGACAAAAGGCAGATCTTCAGCGGCTTCCGTGTAGAGCACAAGAGCCTTTGCCTTAACCTCGGCTGCGATGCTGCAGGCATGATCGAGTATGATCCTGTTGATCTCTTTCATGTATCTTCTCCCACTTGCAATTTTCCTTCTGCTAAATCAACTGTTTAAAAAAGCAACATGTTCTAGCAATCATAATAATTTTTTATACATTAACCATGAATAGCAAGTATGTCAATATGCGGTGCAAAGAATATACTTATGCAATATCACAGTGTAAAATACCCTTGACTATGGGATGATACTTAAATATCATATCACCATAAACCAATTAAAACAGATACGGAAGGAGGAATGTTGAGTGGAACTGCCATCGGTTACCAGTACCCTTGACATTTACATAGCAGAGATCAATAGATTTCCCGTGTTAAGCGCGGATGAGGAATTCAGATTAGCTGTCAGGTTTAAAAAATATAATGATGTGGAAGCAGCCGAGAAACTTGTCGTTTCAAACTTAAGGTTTGTAGTCAAGATAGCACATGAATACAGAAATTACGGAGTGAAACTGACCGACCTGATTCAGGAAGGTAACATTGGTCTGATGCATGCTGTGAAAAAATTTGATCCATACAAGGGTTACAGGCTTATATCCTATGCAGTATGGTGGATCAGGGCATATATACAGAATTTCATCATCAAATCGTGGAGTCTGGTAAAAATCGGAACCACCCAGGCACAGAGGAAGCTTTTTTTTAAGCTAAGTCAGGCCAAAAAGAAACTTGAAACCATTTCAGAGAAAAACCCTGAATTCCGGGAAATTGCAGAATCTCTGGGTGTTAAAGAACATGAGATCGAAGAAATGGATCTCAGACTAAGTCACCGCGATCTTTCACTTGACGCATACATCAATGATGAAAGCGAGACGGCGCATATCGACTATCTGACCTATGGTGGCGAGGATCAGGAGATGGTCCTGATAAAAAAAGAAGAAATGCATCTGGTGAAGAGGAATATTGCCGGTGCTCTGGCTAATCTCAATGAAAGGGAGAGCTTTATCATCAGACATCGCATAATGACGGACAATCCGATAACGCTTCAGGAAATAGGCAACAAGTACAAAATTACTAGAGAACGGGCCAGACAAATCGAGAAACAGGCCCTTAAGAAACTGAGACTGGCTATTCCATATTTGGGAAAAGAACAGGCATTGTTGGGGGCCTGAGTTAAAAAAGTTCGTACTCAAGCAGCCGAAGCTGCTTCTTGTGGATCAAAATTCTTATAAAGTGAAGATGGCGATGAGGGTAAATACTATGGGGGATGAATGCAGAAATCCTTATCGTGGCTCAGTTAAACCGAATACGCATTCTCCGACATCAGAGGAATTTTATTTCTTTAAGAGTGAATTGGATGTGAGAAACTGGGAGCTGCTTGATAATGGGTAAATCAAGCTCACTATTTGCAGAGACTGTGGGGCATGGACAACTGAAGCATGGGATCAAGAAGAACTAAAGTACTTACGCCGGTGGACATGACACCGTTTCAGTTTGATATAGGTGTCTAAGTAAGGGTAAGATTTTAGGGCAAGTATAATGAAATGGTGGAACTGTTACACGGAGAACGAGCATGATTAAGAGAGTTCGTCCATCTCCATCTCCTGCTCCTGAAAACTATTATTTTATATTATTTGAGAAAAAACAGTGTCAAAAAGAGTTTAGAGAGGAAAATCTTGAACTTCATAACTAATTTTTTTCCATGTAACTACGAATCCATGTCAATCCCTCTGGCCAGGTTTTCAAAACGTGCGAATTTGTCCTGAAATGCCAATTTAACCATACCAGTCGGCCCGTTTCTCTGCTTCCCGATAATGATCTCGGCCATACCCCTTTCAGGGTTTTCTTCGGACTTGTCGTAGACCTCATCCCTGTAAATAAAAGCTATCAAATCTGCATCCTGTTCAATGGCTCCTGAATCCCTCAGGTCGGCCATCTGCGGACGCTTGTTGGTCCTGTCTTCCAACTTCCGGTTTAACTGGGAAAGTGCTATTACCGGGACATTCAATTCCTTTGCAAGGGCCTTTAGTGAACGGCTGATTTCCGATATTTCCTGTTCCCTCGATGTTTCCCTGTAACCGCCGCTACTCATGAGTTGCAAGTAATCAAGAATGATCAAACCAAGGTCAACCTCAGATTTCAACCGTCGTGCTTTTGCTTTCATTTCTAAAGCGGTAATTGCCGATGAATCGTCTATAAATATCTGTGCCTCGGAAAGTCTTCCAGCTGCGGCAATCAGCCTCGGCCAATCCGCTTCGCCAAGGAAACCCCGTCTAATCCTCTGAGAATCAACTCTCGCTTCTGAAGATAGCATGCGAAGGGCAAGTTGTTCTTTAGACATTTCCAGAGAAAAAACGGCAACAGGGATATTCGCTTCAAGCGCTGCATACTGGGCTATATTCAGGGCAAAAGCGGTTTTGCCCATGCTTGGTCGACCTGCAATGATGACTAAATCAGATCTCTGCAATCCTGATGTTATATCATCGATTTTCTCAAATCCGGTGGGAACACCTGTGACAAGTTCTTTTCGCT
Source organism: uncultured delta proteobacterium (assembly GCA_963695875.1). Classification (GTDB taxonomy): domain Bacteria; phylum Desulfobacterota; class Syntrophia; order Syntrophales; family UBA2185; genus DATKLL01. Next base: position 25,720 of record CAVOID010000008.1, read on the forward strand.
CATACAGTTTTTCAATGGTTTTGACGCTTTCCTTGATGATATCTTTAAAAGGGCTGAATGCAGGTCTTATTTTATTTTCGGATATTTCAAATATGGCGTGCTCTGCTTCGTCAAGGACGGTATCAATGTCTGTCCCTGCATTATAACTCTTGTTTAAAATCTCGGTAGCCGTGCCAATGAGTCTGCGAAGAATTGCCTTTTCCTTCACGATCTTCGAATAATGGGATATATTAGCTGCCGACGGTACATTGTCCGCGAGAGATGACAGATAAGACACGCCTCCTGCTTGGTCGAGTTGATTCTTGCTTTTTAAGATATTACTTAACGTGATGAGATCGCTCGGTTCATTTTTATCATATAGTTCAACAATCGCGGTGAATATTTTTCTGTGGGCTTCGCTGTAGAAATCCTCGACATCAAGTATTTCCAAAACGCTGTTCAGAGACTGGTTATCGAGCAGTATTCCTCCAATCACAGACTGCTCCGCTTCAAGGTTCTGTGGAGGTAGTTTATGTAAAGACGTATCGATATCCTTCATTGGAAGTCTTTAAGCCTCACCAACGACCATAATTTTTATCTCGGCCATCACCCCGGGCTGAAGTTTGATCTTGACAGGGAATTCGCCGAGAGACCTTACGGGCTCTTCAAGGACTATCATCCTCCTATCGATCTCTATGCCCTGTTCGATGAGGGAGTTTTCTATATCTTTTGTGGTGACAGAACCGAATAACTTGTCCTGTTCCCCGGCACGCCGGTGGAGAGTACAGGTTACACCTCTGAGTTTTTCAACCATTAATTCGGCTTTTTTCCTTTCACTTTCAATCTTCTGCATTATACGGTTTTTTTCATGTTCTAAGGACTTCAAAGACCAACTACTCGCTTCTACTGCGAGCCCTTTGGGGATCAGATAGTTCCTTGCGTAGCCATCGGCTACCTTCACTGCGTCACCTGCTTTTCCAAGAGATTCAACATTTTCTTTTAATATAACCTTCATAAAACTCTCCTTATGAAACCTGATTTTCTCACATTTATTGGGTTATGAAAAGCTTGTTTATGTAGTAGAATCCATTATCGGTTTAATAAATTTTCTGAAATCAACCCATAGATCAATTACTCCTACGGCAATTACGAGCAGGATGATGTATTGTTGAGCGAATATAAGAAAATAACATGGGATCCTGAAAAGCCTATGAACGTTTTTAGTTTTGAATAAAAAACCTATGATTGACAAACCCTGAAGCAAATAAACGAACAGGCAGATAAGCAGCAGATTAAAACCGAGAATTCTTGCCCATTCAACGGGAATTAAGAGCAGTACCCCGTTAGCTATGAGAAACCATATCAGACTTTCCGGAGCCTTCCAACGTGAAAGATCGCCAAAATCGGGATACCACATCCTGTTTTTCTGAAATATCTCCCTTGCTGCCAGTATATTGATCCACACCGTAAAAGATGCACTTACGAGTACGAGCGCAGGGAAAATGTTTGTAAAAAAATGGGTGATCTGTTCAATATTATTCTTGGCCAAGTCGATCTGTTCCATTGGAATGTCTAGTTGAGCATAGAATTGAATGCTTTCCTGAATGTTCTTTCCTATGTAATCTTCAACCAGAAGCCACGGTTGCTTTCCCAGGGAGAGACTTTGAAAAATGATAAATGAAAACCATAGTATCATGAGCACCATGACTGGGAAAATGATAGTTATTTCGACAGAGTAATTCTTACGAATAATCTCTGAAAGTATAACTCCCAAACTTCCCGATACAAACAAGAAGGGGATATTGTCTGCGGAACCGGAAATAGTCAGGATTATGGAGACCACAGAAAGAGATACGACAAAGACCATCAATCCCTGTATTCTGCCTATTTTCGAATAATAATAAAGAATCGGCAGGGGTATTAGGATAAAAAAGAAAGTACCTACTATGGGAATAAGTGATGCAGCAATAAATGCCAGGGAGGATATAGCTATACCCGTGAAAAAGTTGCTACTAAAAAATTCACCCCTTTCTTTTCTCAAAGTCCGAATCCATCAATTTTAGTCTAAAACGGACCATCTTCCAAATTTATTACCACTCGGATACAACAAAGGGCAATAAAGCAATGGTCCTAGCTCTTTTTATAGCCACGGTAACTTCTCTTTGATGTTTTGCACAATTTCCAGTAATTCTTCTCGGTATGATCTTACCCCTGTCAGTTATGTAATCCTTTAAGACAAGAGGCTCCTTGTATTCAATTCTTATATCCGAATCCGTACAAAATCTGCAGAATTTTCTTTTGTGATAAAATTTCTTTTGCGGTTTAGAGTCGGATTTCGACGTCCTTGTGTCTCTTGACGGTGTTGGCATTTCTGATGTTTCTCCCCCTTCGTTTCCCTATTTCTAAGTTTATATTGGTTATGATGATCTGGAATCTTTATCCGAATCAATTTCGATGTTATCTGCGGGGCCATGGCTTTCCGCCACTGGCGCCGTACGCTGCGCCTCAATTCGCATTTCTTCTTGTTTATCTTTTTCTATCTTTGCCAGGTCAACTTTATCGTCCTTCATTATTGTCATGTATTTCAAAATCTTGTCATCGATTTTGAAATTTCTTTCCAGTTCCTCGATGACTGCCCTTTTGCCCACAAAATCAATCAGGACGTAAAACCCGTTTGGCTGCTTTTTTATTTCGTAGGCTAATTTTCTTTTGCCCCATTTTTCGATTTTAACAATGATGCCTTTAAAGGCTGTGACGATAGTTCCATATCGTTCAATGAGGCTATTAAGTTCGTCGTCGGGAAGGTCAACTTGGACAATAAACAGGGTTTCGTATCTTTTCAACTTGCTACCTCCTCATGGCTCTAAAGTCCGAACAATAAGTTCGAACAAGGAGTCCTGTATAATATGATTTTAAGTGGAATTGACATTTATAATATCCTATTTAAGAAATCAAGATCTTTATGCAAAAAATATAACAAATCGATCTGTAACTGCTCTTCATCTTTAATTATCTAATTGGTAATTTAAGTGGCGGGCGATCCGAGACTTGAACTCGGGGCCTCTGGTTCCGGAGACCAGCGCTCTATCCTACTGAGCTAATCGCCCGTTTTTTCTGGCGTAATAACTTTCATTTTATCCAAAGGAAATTTGTATATATCAGGACGTGCTACATACACTGTATTGCTTAACAACTCAATATCTTTTCGTAAGTTATGGCTGATTTTCTCACCTGGGAAAAGATAGTTCCTTTAAAATTTTCTTGACGGGTTGGCTTCTATTCATACAGTAAACGTGGAGACCGTCAATCCCGTTTTTAAGCAGGTTTTCTATCTGAATGACCGCGTGTTCTATCCCGTATTTTTCTATCTCTTCCGGTTTGTCCTTATTTTTTTCTATCTTGTTTCCGAGTCTGGACGTTATTTTGACGCCGGAGAGAGACGAAATACGTTTAACCTGATTGTAGTTCAGGATAGGAAAGATTCCGGGTATAATCGGGACATTAATTTTCAATTCCATCGCATGATCGCGGAAATTATAAAAGACGTCATTATTGAAGAACAGTTGTGTTATGATAAAATCAGCACCGGCATCTACCTTGCGCTTCAGATTTATCATATCGACCTGTAGGCTTGGAGCCTCGATATGCCTTTCTGGATAACCGGCCACGCCGATTGAGAAATCATCACACATTCTGATAAACTCAACCAACTCATTGGCATAACCAAATCCACCCTCTGTCTTTTGGAATTTATCCATACCTTCTGGAGGATCACCCCTCAGGGCAAGAATATTTTCAACGTTTTCTTTCTTAAGTGCTTTGAGAATAGCTGCAATGTCTTCTTTTGTGGACTGAACGCAAGTTAAATGTGCCAGAACCTCCATCTTGAATTCGTTCTTGACCTTCGAGGAGATTTCTATGGTTTTTTCTCTTGTGCTGCCTCCCGCTCCATAGGTTACGGAAATGAAGTCCGGTTTTAATTCCCCCAGTTCCTTGATTGCAGAAAATAAATTTTCTATACTACCTTCCCTCTTTGGCGGGAAAACCTCAAAAGAGAGGGTAAATTTTTTCTGGTCAAGCATATTCTTAATTTTCATAATGTGGATCCTGAGATTCTTCCTTCGAAAAATGTCATTAAGAGCTGTAATTGTCAATATATTTTCTATATTTGATGGCATCTTGAAAATTCATCCGCCGGATTATTCCCGCAAATGCTAGGTCTTCTCCGGTATTGCGCTTAATTCCTTCCATTATCAAGTATGGTACGGGCTTTGCACTATGCATCTACACAGTTCATTTAATCGATTTTGAATGATTTGCGAGCTTTGTTCTATGATTCAGTCTTTTTTGAAGAAATGCCTCTAATTAATATGTAAACATATCTGTATTGAAAACATTTAGTAAATCTGATAGATTGACGAAAATTTTCGAGATTAGATAAGATGACTTGTGTACATAAAATTATTCTTTCAGTCTTTCTGATATTATTTCTTTGTCCATGCCGGGTTATTGCCCAAAATGAAATCCTCAATATACGGCACTGGTCCGCTCCTGATCATACGAGAGTCGTAATCGATGTGAGTGATGATATTCCTTACACGATCGAAAAAGGAGATAAGAAATTATTTATCGATTTTAAAGAGACCGATGTACTCGAAGACTTTCCCGACGAACTAATCTTAAAGAAGCCGGGGATTGACAAGATAATGGTGATTCCCCTTCCGGAAGGTTCTGTCAGAGTTGAATTGTCGATTGCTGAAAACGTCAAGACAAAGGTGTTTAACATAAGAAAAATTCAGGACAAGCCTGACCGCGTTGTGATTGATTTAGAATTCCCTGATGTGGAGAAACAGGAGAGCAGAGAAAGGGAAGAGATTAAGGTGTTAAGGAAGAACAAGATAATCGTTATCGATCCCGGTCATGGAGGGGAAGATCCGGGGGCAGTGGGGAAACTGAGAACACAAGAGAAGAGAGTCGTTCTGGAGATTAGCAGGAAATTAAGAGATATTTTAAACAAGAAAGAAGGCTACCGTGCCTTTCTTACGAGAAACGGGGATTATTACGTGCCATTCAAAAAAAGACTGAAAATTGCTCGAGAATATGGAGCTGATCTATTTTTGAGCATCCATGCCGACTCTTTTAAAAGTAGAGATGCCAGAGGAAGTTCAGTTTACTGCCTTTCACTTAGAGGGGCAAGCAGTGAAGCGGCGAAGTTTTTAGCGAGGAATGAAAATCTGGCCGACATTATCGGAGGTTCACCCAACGGTGAAAATAGTGATGCGACGGATCCTATCATCCTGAATATGTTCCAGACAAATACAATCAACTCATCAAAGGTCTTTGGCAGCATGGTTCTCAGATGCCTAGATGGAGTAACACACGTAAAATATGACAAAGTGCATGAAGCACCTTTCATGGTGTTGAAACTTCCTGAGGTTCCATCGTTGCTCATAGAAACAGCCTATATTTCAAATCCCAAAGAAGAAAAGCTTTTGCAGAGCAGCCGATTTCAAAAGGAAATTGCGAAGGCGATAGCGGCTGCTGTAACAGAATTTCTTCCTGTTCAGCCTGTAACGCCGTCAAAGACCCCGAAGATTGTATTAACAAAGAATGAAGAAAAACAGGCAACCCTTGGCACATCGGATAATACAGACAAAGCGAAGATGCAAAGCACTGTATATACAGTCAGAAGAGGTGACACCCTTGAATGGATTGCAAAGAAGCACAACACGAAGATCAGCACGTTGTTAAAATTGAACCGTATGCAAATCGATGATACTTTGTACTTCGGGCGGGTGTTGAAGGTGCCGGAGAATGATATTTCAAAGGTTAAGAAACATGAAGAAATTAAGGCTTCAACGGCTGGTATAGAATCTTCGCCTACCTCGCCTGTCCTCGTCGTGACCGGGTACAAGGAAGGGAAGGACGAGGAAGTTAATTCTGCGACTGCTAGTGTTGAATCTACGTCTTCCTCACGTGCGCCTTTGTATAAGGAAAGGAAGGAAGAGGAAGTTAAAGTCTTAAATTCTCGTGAGGGCCATCCGTCTACCAAGCCTGAACCGGCAGTGACTGTCTATAAGGCCAAGAGAGGTGATAGCCTGGACAAGATAGCAAAAAGGCACAATACAACGATCAGTGTGCTGCTTAAACTGAACAACATGAAGATGAAAGAACCTCTGTATGTTGGGCGAAAGTTGAAGATCCCGGTGCCGGAGAAGGCAGTTTCAGAGGAAAAGAAAGATGAGGAATTTACAGCCTCTACCAGTGGTGCGGAATCAGTGTCTCCCAAACCCGAAGCGGTAACGAGCGTGTATAAGGTCAAAAGAGGTGATAGCCTGGATAAGATAGCGAGCAGGCACAATACTACTATCGGCGTGCTGCTTAAAATGAACAACATGAAGATGAAAGAACCTTTATACGTTGGGCGAAAGTTGAAAATACCGGATTCGAAAGGTGACGAGATGGAAGTGAAAAAATCTGTCATCGTAAAAGCCAAAACATACACTTACAGTGTCAAAAAGGGTGATACTCTAGATAAAATTGCCAGAAAGTGTAATACTAGCATCAGTGAATTGCGTAAGCTGAATCAGATTAAACGAGCTGACACGCTCTATGTTAAACAGAAACTGAAACTTCCCTCAAATCCGACGTTATAAACCGGGGAGGGAATCTGAATAAGGACTGACTTTTCCTTCCCTCCTCTGTCATGGTCGGATTTTTTGTTTTTCCATGATAATATGTAGCGCACTCTTTATCTCTGCAATATTCATTTCCTTTTATAGCAATCTATATTGTTTCTAATCAGGTATCGATCTGTCAAGGATTCATCCTGAAAACTACACATTAGCTTGCTTTTTGTGTCTTGTATTCAGAGTCGTTTTTATAGTGGTGACAACAAGGAGAGTGAGTCAACAGGCTTTTAAAAATTGCGACTGATTCTGACACCTGAGGTCTAATGGTTGCCGGGCGTAAAAAACTGATTAAAAAAATTACCCCGCCCAAAGGGGCGGGGTAATTATGAATGATAATTAATGAATCCTGATTGATGACGATCAGGAAATTTCCGCATCGCATCGCAGGCAACGGCTTGCCTCAAGGACAGCTATCATCTTCTTGTAACCAAGTTCAACTTCCTTGAAGTTACGTTTCCTATCCGGTGCATGCATCTCAGGCATTTTCGCCTGTGGTGCCTCGTCGGTCTCCTCATCAAGGACAAACGGCACTTCGATGTATTCATCTGGTGGTTCTACGTATGCTGGTTCACCATTGATTTTCCTGATGTAGCCATCAATATCACGTGCGGCTTGGTGACCGGCGGCAATAGCACCGATAACCGTGTCCGGTCCTGTCAAGGCATCACCACCAGTAAAGAATTTCGGATTTGTCGTTTGAGATTTGCTTCCGGATACCAGATCAAAGGTTGACCGTTTATTAACAGTCACGCCGCTATCCTTCGGAACAAATGTCATATCCGGTACCTGACCGATGGAAGCAATAACAGCATCCACACTGAGAGTGAATTCAGATCCAGAAATTGCTACCGGTCTCCTTCTCCCGCTCTTGTCAAAATCACCCAGCTTCATCCGCTCACAGGTAATCCCGCTGACCTTCCCGTCTTTCTCATTGATCTTGAGGGGGGCGATCAGGAGTTCGATCTTGATTCCTTCCTCTTCAGCTGCAAGGATTTCTTCTTCCGCAGCGGGCATATCCCTTTTCTCACGGCGATACAGAATGGTTACATTCGCCCCAAGTCTCAGTGCTACACGGGCGGCATCAATGGCTGAATTACCGCCACCGATAACGGCCACTCTTGAACCGAGTGTTTTCTTGCCACTTACCCAGGCTTCTTCATTGGTATTAAAATCTCTGAGGAATTCAACACCACCGAAAACGCCCTTCAGGTTTTCCCCCGGAACGCCCATCGGCTGGCTCTTATGAGCACCGGTAGCAAGGAAGATGTAGTTAAAATCCTTGTTCACCTGTTCAAAGGAAATATCCTTGCCCACTCTGGTGTTACACTTGATTTCGACGCCCAGTGATCGTACATTGTCGTTAATTTCGTTGGCAAGAGTATTCCTGGGGAGTCTATAAGCTGGAATGGCCCAGCGCAGCATTCCTCCTGGCTCAGACAGTTCTTCAAAGACGGTTACCTTATAACCCCTAAGTGCAAGGTCACGTGCTGCTGTTAGACCGGCAGGTCCTGCACCTATAACGGCTATCTTCTCTTTTCTTGTTACAGGCATAACCGCTGTTTCCGGCCTTGGTGCATTGTCAGTAATGAACCTCTTCAGGAATTTGATGGCAAGCGGTTCATCGAGGTTTCCTCTGCGGCACTTAGATTGGCACTTATGGTCACAAACTCTTCCGCATACTGATGGGAAGGGGTTTGTTTTTAGCATGACCTTATATGCATCAGTTAAACGTTCTGCTCTGATAAGAGCAAGATAAGCCGGCACATCCATTCCTGCCGGACATGTATGCTGACAGGGCGACTTGAAAAGGGCCGAGCATACCACGGCTCTACATTTCTTATCTCTTATGTGTTCCTCATACTCATCTTTGAAGTAGCGGATGGTGCTGAGGACCGGGTTCGGAGCAGTCTGCCCGAGACCGCAGAGAGATGCCGTTTTGATTATGGCGGCCATCTCCTGGAGGAGATCAATATCTCCTTCCTTGCCCTTGCCCTGGGTGATGTTGGTCAACAGCTCCAGCATCCTCTTTGTACCTTCCCGGCAGGGGGTACACTTTCCACAGGATTCATCCTGGACGAAATCCATGAAGAATCGGGCCATATCGACGGCGCATTTATCTTCATTCAACACAATCATACCGCCGGAACCCATGATGGCTCCCAGCTCTGTGACTCTTTCAAAGTCAACCGGGGCATTGAGGTGCTCTGTAGGGATACATCCGCCGGAAGGCCCACCCAACTGAGCGGCCTTAAACTTCTTCCCGCCAGGGCAACCGCCACCGATGTCATAGACTATCTGGCCAAGGGTCGTTCCCATGGGGACTTCCACAAGACCTACATTGTTCACGTCGCCTGTCAGGGCGAATACTTTGGTACCTTTGCTCTTCTCTGTTCCTATAGCATTGTACCAGGATGCACCGTTTAGAATAATCTGACCGATATTGGCAAACGTCTCGACGTTATTCAAGACAGATGGTTTGGCCCAGAGTCCCGCAATGGCAGGGAAGGGCGGTCTCGGCCGCGGCATACCGCGCTTGCCCTCGATGGATGTCATCAAGGCCGTCTCTTCACCGCATACAAACGCTCCGGCACCTTGGTATATCTCAATATCAACACTAAATCCGGTACCCAGGATGTTATCTCCTAAGAGACCATATTCCTTTGCCTGATCAATTGCAATCTGCAGGCGATGAAGGGCCAGAGGATACTCAGCACGGCAGTATATGTAGCCCTTATGAGCCCCAATAGCCTTAGCAGCGATGACCATGCCTTCCAGGACGGCATGGGGGTCAGCTTCGAGAACGCTTCTGTCCATAAATGCACCTGGGTCACCTTCGTCGGCATTGCACAGGATGAACTTTACATCACCTGGCTGCGAAGCGCAGAACTTCCATTTGAGACCCGTAGGGAAGCCAGCACCGCCTCTTCCGCGCAACCCTGAATCGAGGACCTCTTTTACAATCGTCTCCGGCGTCATATCCGTAAGAGCCTTTGCCATTCCCGCATAACCGTCTCTGGCAATAGACTCTTCAATGTTTTCCGGATCGATCCTGCCTCTGTTTTTCAATACTATCAGCTTCTGGAGGGCGAAAAAGGGAATGTCATTCATGGCCGGGATGAGTTCCTGGGTCATTGGTTCTTTGTAAAGAAGCCGCTCCAGAACCCTTCCCTTTACGAGATGTTCTTCAACCAGTTCCTGCATATCCTCTGCTCTCATCGACATATAGATGACGCCCTCCGGATAGGCTACCATTATGGGACCTAGGGCACAGAATCCGTTACAACCGGTTTCTACAATTTTAACCTGATCTGAGAATCCCCGTTTATCGAGCTCTGCCTGTAACGCCTGCTTTACTTTAGCGGTTCCGGAAGCGTGACATCCGGTTCCTCCACAGATCAAAAAATGCGAACGAAACACTTTCATGTGGATATTATCCTCCTTCACGTAATTATATCATGATTCAGTAAGGGAGCATGCGCCCTTACCGATTATACTCATAGCCTCAGCCGCGGGCAATGGCGAACATGCTCTGAACTTCACCCTGCTGGACATGCCGCTTGAACACCTGGCGCATCTTGTTTGCATCCATTTGTCCGTAAACGATCGGTTCCTTACCAAGCATCTCTACCGTGACCATGGGTTCTTTGCTGCACATCCCTGCACAGCCGGATGTTGTCACCATGACATCCGCTACACCTGCTTCCGCAATCTCACTCATCAATGAATCCATCACTGATCTCGCACCGGCAGCGACACCACACGTGCCCATATGCACGGTAATTTTCGCTCTCTGGCCGCCTTCTCTCAATGCGGTTTCTGAATGAACCTTATCCTTGATTTTCTTCAAATCTGCTATCGATAATTTTGCCATAGCTTATCCCCTCATCCTTATAAATTGTACTGACTTATTACTTCTTTTACCTTCGCTGGTTTCAACCTTCCGTGGACGTTCTCGCCGACGAAGATCACCGGTCCCAACCCACAGGCGCCTACGCAACGAACCGTTTCCAGGGTGAAGAGCCTGTCCAGCGGTCGTTTCTCCTTCTTCCACTTTAAGCTCTTTCTTGAACGTTTTCATAGATGATCTTGCCGCCACGGACGTAGCAGGCAGTACCCAGACACACGCGCATGGTATGCTTGCCGCGCGGGGTCATCGTAAAGAATGAATAAAATGTTACGACTCCATACACCCGACTCAGAGGCAGATTAAGCCCGCTTAGCGATGATTTTCAGGATGGGCATCGGCAGAAATTCAAGTAACATCTGCGCCTGTTCCAAAACAGGAATCAACGACCCCGCTTTGTCTTTATTCTTGGCAATGATTTCGTCCAACTTTTTCAGTTGTTCCGGTGTAAATTCCTTTGATATATCAATATCAACATTTCCCGCTTTTGCTTTCATGCACTAATTCCTCCTTGCTAAAACATAATTCATGCTTCCATCCCTATTTCCTTCAGGCCATCCTGAACATGTTCCCTGATGAAATTCAAGACTTCCACATTATTAATTGGCACGTCATCAATTTCTCTCTTGATGTCTTTCGTATCTAAAACATATTCCCGATCATCGTGTCGATGGCGGTATATGAAATCAACATCTGTATTACCTGCTATCAGTGTGACCAGGGTGCTCGCGATATCGCCAAGGGGTTGTCGGTCAATGTGACTTAGCTTAAATTCAGTTGCAACCCTCGTTCCTTCACCTCCCTTCGATTCTATAATAAATTTACCGTTCGTTCTTTCTGTGGCCTGAGCAAGCATCGGAAGTCCTAAACCGATGTTGCGAACCTTTTTTGTTGTGAAAAATGGATCCATGGCTTTCTTGAGAACATCCTCACTCATGCCGGATCCATCATCTTGTATTTCTAAGGTCAGGATGTCCCTTGTCGTATTTTCAATAATGGTTATATAAACCGTTTTGGCACCGGCCCGGGTGGAATTTTCCACAATATCCAGGATATGGAGGGAAAGCTCAAGCAATCATTACTCCTGAATATATCTTCCATCTCGATGCTCAAAGGCCATTCTCAACTCAGATATCGTTCCTCTCTCAAGAAACATTGTTGTCGTTCCTTGTCCGATGTCCTTGATAAAATGCGCATCCGATGATTCGATGAAGGGGAAACGTGCAAGTTCCGGATATTTTATCCGCGCACCCTGTATTCCTGTTTGACGCGTTACCTCGAGGGCATCGAGAGGAGTGTCCGGGTCGATAAAACCTAACTGGCTGATGACACTGAAGCTTTCACGATCAATGTGAGAGGCGATCGCAAGGCCACCGAAACTGTGTATATAGATGAATAATTTCAAGTAACGGTAGCTTGGTTGCTCCGAGGAGGAATTTATCGTTAAAACCTTCCACTTCGTCGAGATCGTTCACTATGGCCTGGCAGCCGAATACTTCCTCTCTATTTGTACCGGAAAGATGATTATAGATAATATCCTGGATCTTCTTCAGGTCGTCCAATGTATCAAAAAGAGCCAGCAGATGAACTTCTTCACTGCTTGTTATTTCCATGCCCGGAAGAACCGTAAGGGGTTTTCCCTCAGCTAACCTCAAGACAAATTGCATATTCTCCGAGGCATTATGATCGCAGATCGCAATGATATCCAGTTTTTCGGCGATGGATTTCTCAACCACGGCCCTCGGATACATGTCCAAATCTGCACAGGGTGAAAGACATGTATGTACATGGAGATCGCAGCGAAAAGCCCTGAGCATAAGGATTTAGTATCCACATAGAAGAAAAGACCGTCATCAATGGTCTGTTTCTCTCTGTTTGTCTCCGTATTAAGCGGTCTTTTTAATTAAGTCGTATATCCTGCCCGTGACCTCAAACCCGGACAGACTCTGATACCATTATAGGGATACCTTCTTTTATTGCTTTCTCAAGGGTATCCTTAGCCGGTTCGCTGTCCTGAACGAGAATGATTCCGGCATGTTCTTTAAGACTGGCAACGGCAACAATATTCTGATGAACCTGACGGGTGATCCAGATGTCACCTTCTTTGCTGTTTGCCATGACATCACTCAATAAATCTCCCGTGTATCCTCCCCGTATTTCTCTTTTCAGCTTGTCTTCGCCGGATCTTACTTTCAAATTCAAGGCTTTGACGATAGATTCAAAATCCACGTCATCAAGCTCCTTTTCTCAGTTATTGTAAAGAGGTACTATTTGTTTTAATAATCATTTTCAAATGAGTTCCCTTGCCGACTTCGGATGAGATATGAAATATATCAGAAAAACTTTTTATATTGCACAGTCCCATTCCGGCACCGAATCCCATTTCTCTGATTTTCTGATTTGCTGTTGACCATCCCGGTTGCATGGCCAGTTCAATATCGGGAATTCCCTGGCCTTCATCGATAGCTTCTATCATAATACAATCAGGAACAACACGGAGACGAATCATTCCCTTTCTCGCATATGAAACAATATTTATTTCGGATTCATACGCAACAAGGGCAGCTTTCCTGACCAGATCGCTGGGAAGGCCCATTTTCTTCAAAATCGCTTTAATATTGCTCGATACCTCCCCGGCATTAGTCGAAATTACCGCCAACAACTGTAGAAACTTCCTTCATATAAGGGTTTTTCATCCACGGTTACTATCTATTTACTCCCCACTTTTTCTATACAACCCTTAATACCTTTTGTGTATAACCGTCCGGCAATCTCAAAGAGTATGTATTTCGTTGTAAGAATGGGGATATTCAGTTCCTCCGCTAATTGAAAGGTTTCCTGGGAAGGCCTTTTTCCTCTACCCATGATAATAGCTGCGATATCAAGTACGTCTGCTGTTCTCACAACCTGCGGATTGGTTAATCCCGTAATTAAAAGACTTCCTGCTGTCGCAAAGGCAAGGACGTCGCTCATCAGGTCGGCAACGAAAGCCTTGTTTACTTCCATATCTAACTGATCTTCACCGATGAGAACTTCCGCATCAAGAAGCTCTTTTATCTCACGGAGGGTCAATGTATATCTCCTAAAAGTTGATGAGATTTTCGACACAAGTCATCTCTCGCAAATAATACCAAATGTGTTTTTGTTGAGTCATGAAAAACATATATAAAGTACGGGAGAGCGCTTACCATACGTAACGGGCTATGTCAACATAATTTTTGACAACTTTATAAAAAGGCCAAAGCTTAGACTGCTGCATTAATCCATAACTGCCGCATGTATAATGCTTGCTTCCATACCTCTGATTATAGATGTCTTGCATTAGATATTTTTTGTATTAAGGATTGGTAATCCATCTGTCAGCAAACAGCCAAACTTCAGTCTAATTTGCACTTCATTCTTAGTAATTACAAAGCGCTTCTGAATAGAGAGTCATTACTTTGATTAGTGCCCTATGTTGTTGATTCCAACTCAATTCTGACCGTGCACATACCGCAATATCCGCATTGCAGGCAGGATAAGGGGTTCGGTGTAAGCATATCTTGCCTTGCGGCAGGCACCACCCTATGGGCGGGAGCTTCATTTTTGATGAGATGATTATTGTCAATATCTTTTACAACTATTTATGAAATCTTTGTTTCTATTTCCCTGTCATTTGCCGTTATATAGACTTTATATGATTATCGGTGAAAATATGTCGTAGATATTGTTATAAACAGGGTTTATCAAATATTTCTTCAATTCCGTATCCTTTTATGATAAAAAAATCTCCTTCTGCAAACTACTTTGAGGATGTATTATGCTGTATTTGTTTAAGAACTCTTATCGCAACTTTTCATATCAGAACGATATTATTTCACATTTGATTGGAGTAACAAAATTCAGGCATGCTTGAAACTATTTTATTCATTTCTGTTTTATTGCAAGTAATAGCTGCCGTTTTGGCTTTGAGGCTGATAAGAATAACGGAAGTCCACGCCGCATGGATTCTAATTGCCTTAGGACTTGTTCTTATGGCAGCAGGGCGTGTCGTCGATGTTTTGCCTTTTTTTTCCATTGATATAACGCCTGGGATTAAGCTTCTAAATGATTGGCTTGATGTTTATATATCGATCGTGATGGTCACGGGTGTGTCCTTGATTGCCCCTCTCTTTTATGCCATAAGACGGAGTGAAGAAAGGTACCGGACACTCGTTGAAAACTTAAATGTCGGGGTGTACAGAAGCACCGGTGACTACAAAGGGCGATATCTGCAGGTTAACCCAGCTATGATAAAGATATTCGGCTACGAATCGATAGAGGAATTCATGCGTATCCCTATTGTTAATATCTATAGGCAGCCACAGGACAGGAAAAAATTCCTCAGTAAGATCAAAGAATTTGGATATGTACGAAATGAGGAGTTAGATCTCCGTAAGAAAGATGGCACACCGGTCAAGGCTTCTGTTACAGCGACTGTCCAATATGACGAAAAAGGTGATATTAAATGGATTGATGGTGTCACGGAGGACATTACTGAACGGAAGCAGGCAGAGGAGGCCTTACGGGAAAGTGAGGAGAAGTATCGCTCGCTGGCAACCACCGCAGATTCCATGTATATGATAGACAGGGATTTCAGATATATATTAATGAACGAAAGGCATTTATCAAGGTTTGGTCTTCCGTTGGATAAGGTTATAGGCAGAACTTACGGTGACTTCCATTCCGAGCAGGCTAATAAGGAGTTCGTTGAAATTGCAGAACATGTATTTGAATCCGGTATACCTGTCCAGCACGAGTATAGAAGTGAAAGAGACAATCAGTTCTTCCTCCGAACATTTAGTCCTGTCAAAAGTCCTGACGGAAAAGCAACAATAGCTGTAACAGTGGTTTCAAAAGACATTACTGACCGCAAACAGGTAGAGGAAAAACTTAAAGAAAGCGAGCAGCGATTACACAATGTGATTCAGGGTTCTCCGATCCCCGCATTTGTCATCGGGAAAGACCACAAAGTGTTATACTGGAATACGGCATTGGAGGAACTTACACGGCATCAAGGCGGAGGAAGTGATCGGTACAACGCAACAATGGAGGGCATTCTACGGCACTGAGAGGCCCTGTCTGGCGGATCTCTTGGTGGACCAGAATCTGGATGCGATTCCACAGTGGTATTTTGACAAGTATATCAAGTCGAAGTTGATAGAGGAGGCATATGAGGCAACGGACTTTTTCCCGGAACTGGGGGATAATGGGAAGTGGCTGAGTTTCACGGCAGCGGCCATCAGGAATTCTCACGGGGAGCTTGTTGGCGCCATAGAGACCCTTGAAGATGTTTCTGAACGCAAGCAGGCGGAAGAGGCACTCAGAAATAGTGAGCTAAGGCTGCAAAGCGTCATTCAGAGCTCCCCCATTCCCACCTTTGTCATCGGAAAGGATCACAGGGTAATATACTGGAACAAGGCGTTGGAGGAACTCAGCGGTATCAAGGCGGAAGAGGTTATCGGCACAACGCATTACTGGAGGGCCTTCTACAGCAAAGAGAGACCTGTTATGGCGGATCTGATCGTGGACCAGGCTCTGGAAGCGATTCCCCAGTGGTATTTTGAAAAGTACGTGAAGTCCCGGTTGTTGGATGAGGCATATGAGGCAACAGACTTTTTCCCGGAACTGGGGGAGACCGGGAAGTGGCTTCGTTTTACGGCGGCGGTGATCAGGGATTTTAAGGGGAATCTTGTTGGTGCTATTGAGACCCTTGAGGATGTAACAGAGCGCAAACGGGCAGAAGAAGAGTTAAGAAGAGTTGAGAAACTTGAATCTCTCGGGATCTTTGCTGGTGGAATAGCTCATGATTTCAATAATTTACTATCTGTAATGCTGCGTAATATATTTGCTGTAAAATTGTCTTTCACCGATGGACAGCAGGAAGTTTTAGAAGAAGAGATTGAGATAGCTGAGAAGGCTGGTCTTCAGGCAAAGGAACTGGCCCACCGTCTGATTACCTTTGCTAAAGGAGGAGAACCCGTAAGAAAAATTGGCTCCATCTCGCAATTGCTTGTGAATTCAGTTGATCTGTCCCTTAGCGGTTCTAATATCAGGTGTGAATTTTCCCTGCCCAATGATCTCTGGCCTGTGGAAATGGATGATGTGCAGATCCGGCAGGTAATCAATAATCTTGTCGTTAATGCCCGTGAAGCCATGCCCGAAGGGGGCAATATAATCATCCGTGCCGAAAATGTGAATGTGACAGCAGGTAACGGTCTACCCCTGAAGGAAGGCAAGTATGTAAAATGGTCCGTTAAAGATTACGGTATAGGTATTCCTCAAGAAGATTTGCAGAAGATATATGATCCTTATTTCACGACCAAGCCGACTGGTACCGCAAGGGGAATGGGGCTGGGACTCGCAATCTGTTATTCCATTATCAAGAAACACGATGGATTTATCGATGTTGAATCCGAACCAAGTGTCGGGTCTACCTTTTTTGTGTATTTGCCTGCGTCTCCTCAAGAAGGTTTCTTAAAAAAAGATACAATGGATCAAACCGTTACAAAGGGAGGGAAAATTCTTGTCATGGACGATGAGGAGACGGTACGCAGTGCAACAGGTATTGTCCTCAATTATCTTGGGTATGAAGTCGAATATGCAAAAAACGGAAATGAAGCTGTGGGACTTTATAGAACAGCAAAAGAAAAGGAACAGCCCTTTTCTGCGGTAATACTAGATTTACATGTACTGGGTGGCATGGGGGGCAAGGAGACCATGAATGAGTTATTAGCAATAGATCCATATGTCAAAGCCATCATAACATGCGGTTACTCTGATGAACCGAATATTTCAGAATTCAGGAAACAAGGATTCTGCCGGCCCATAGATGTTCCGTATGATATTGAAAAGATGAAGGAAATACTAGACGATCTATTGAAGTAACATCTTATCCCACCACTTTTACTTTTTCGCCTCGACGTACTTCTTGTTCAATCAATTGCACCACAGGTAAAAAATCTTTGCGTCCTTAGTTTAATTACGTTAAAAAATGCAATGGATGAATTAATTGATTATTACTTAAATTTTCTTGCAGTTGAAAAAGGGGCTTCCCGACTTACATTGGACGCCTATAGTCGCGATTTGAACAGATACATTAGCTTTATCAAGAATCATGGTATTCAAACAATTGTGGATATTACACCCGATGATGTCATTTCTTATCTGGCACAAGTCAGCAAGGAAGGGCTTAATGCGAGATCTGTGAATAGGGGGCTCGCAGCCATAAGAGGATTCTACAAGTTCCTCCTACGTGAGAAAAAAATTGACACTAACCCTGTAGCAAATATAGAACTAGCAAAGGTTTGGACACGACTTCCGGATACATTGAGCCAGGAGGAAATGAACCTGCTTCTGGCTCAGCCAGGCATAAAAACCCCTGCTGCCGTTCGGGATACGGCTATGATGGAGCTGATGTATGCAACGGGAATTCGCGTCTCGGAATTGATTTCTTTGACCATGAATAATATTAAGTGGCAGATAAGAATTCTGGTTGTTATGGGAAAGGGCAGCAAAGAACGCATTGTTCCCATAGGAAGATCGGCGTATGATAGCCTGCAGGAATATATAGATCAGGCAAGACCACATTTTATAAAGGGACAGAGAACGAATATCATCTTTCTCAATAGATCGGGAGAAGGATTTACACGTCAGGGTTTCTGGAAGATTGTGAAAAGGTACGCAAACAAAGCCGGTTTTCAAAAAAAGGTCCATCCACATACTTTCAGACACTCTTTTGCATCTCATTTACTCGAAGGAGGGGCCGATCTTCGCTCTGTTCAGATTATGCTCGGGCATGCAGATATATCAACGACACAAATATATACACACATTACTCGTGAAAGATTGAAATGCATTCATAAGCAGTACCATCCAAGAGGTTGATAAAGGGATGCAAAGGCAAATCATGGAAAATAACATACCGAATAGAAAAGGGAAGAGATCTGAGAGGCCGAATAAGCGTCCCATTATTGTGGGAAGTATATTAGCTGTGGCTGTGGTACTTGTTGTTTCCTGGATTTCTGTCAATTATCTTTTTTTTGAGAAAGTACGTGAGTCTCCTATTAGTCTTATAAGACTAAAAAACATGTTTTCATTTGTCTTTCTCGGGGACAAACCGGAGTTATATTATTTGGATATAGAAAAAAGCGGAAAAGACTATAAACTGAGAAAGGGTGATATTTTTGATGTTTCTTATCGTGATGAATTTGTTGTCAAAGACATTTCTACAGATGTTTTTTTCGGTCGTGGAATATCAGTAAATGTTGAAGGTTTCGGTGAACAGGATCATTTCAGGGTGATGCTCAGAGGTATTGATCTGGTTGATAAAATTCTCATGGCCCGTGGGAAGAGCATGGATAAAGCAGCAATTGAAGCTGGTAGTATTATAGTTAAATATCACGACAAGACCATTGCATCCATTCCGATGAGAGTCATTGTTACACCCCAGGATTGGCTTAGATATGCTAAAAATTCGGAGAATCAACTCGCGCAGATCGAGTATCTCAAAAGGGCTATAGCCATGAATAAAAATGACATAGGCGTCCGAAAGATGCTGGCAGCACTCTATTATCGATCAGGCAATTTAGATAAAGCAATTGTTCAGTATAACAGTATTATCACAATGAAGCCCGATGATGTTACGGCTTTAATAGAGCTTATGAAGTGTTATATTGCTGCTAAGGACAATAATAAAGCGATCAAGACGGGCGTTAAGTTGCTTAAAATAAGTCCCCAAAATGCCTCTGTCTATGCCAATATTGCGTATGCATACAGCAATACTGGAGCTTGGGAGAAGGCCATTGTTAACTATAAGGAGTCGTTGAGGTTAAATCCTAATGACATAGAGGTGCGATTTAAACTTGGAGAGGCTTATGAGAAAGCCAAAGATTTTAAAGGTGCAATTGAACAGTATAAGTATGCCTCGTCAAAGGCACGAGAATCTGAGCATGTAATGATTGCGTTGGCTGGTGCCTACCTTAAGTCCGGAAACTATGATGACTCTATAAGATTGTATAGGGAAATTATTGCAAGGCAGCCAAGAAATGCCTCGGCCTATGCGAACTTGGGCGTTGCCTATGGTGGAAAGGGACAGTGGAAGGAAGAAGTGGAGAATTATAAGAAGTCAATCTCACTAAATCCAAAAGATCATGTTGTTCACTTTAATCTTGCTGCTGCCTATGAAAAGAGAAGCCAGGATCAGGAAGCATATCGTGAGTATCAAAATATACTGAGGATAAACCCGGGTAATCTTGAAGCCCTCATTAGATTGGCAGACATCGACTTTAAGAATAAACGTTACGGTGACGCTATCAGACTTTATGAGAAACTTGTGAAATCCTCACCCCCAAAAGCATCCATTTATGCTAATCTTGGATTTGCGTACGGAGAACTTAAAAAATACAAACAGTCTTCTGAAAACTATGAGAAGTCAATTAAGTATGGGACAAAAGATCCGCAGGTCTATAATAATCTTGCTTTTACATATGGTAAACTTGGCAGGACGAAAGACGCAATTCGAGAATATGAAAGATTTGCTATCTCTCATCCTACCATAGAAGTTTTGGATATCTTGGCGGATTATTATATGAAGGAAAGGCATTATGAAAACGCCATTAAAACTTATAAGAAAATGACGACCCTCAATCCTAAGAGGGCGTCTACTTACTCAAGTCTCGGGTATGTATACGGCCTTAAGAATGATATCGATAAGGAAATTCAATATTACAAAATTTCACTGCAGCATGATGCGGAGGATGATGATGTTTATTTAAATCTGGGAGCGGCATATGAAAAGAAGGGGATGTATCAGGATGCCCTCAAAGCATATACAACTGCCTATGAGTTGAATCCTGATTCGAGTAACGCTGCTAAAAAAATTCCTGCACTAAAAATCAAGCTATTGCAACAAAAGCATAAGGCATCATGACTCAAGAAATAGAAGCAGGGGAACTGACGGGCCAAGAAAAAATACTATCATGTTGTCAGAATGGAGAAGGGGTAAAGAATGATGAGGAAGATTATTCTGGATGATGTGATCATTGGAGACGGGGCTCCATTT
The DNA here is from genome assembly GCA_963695875.1 of uncultured delta proteobacterium. GTDB lineage: Bacteria > Desulfobacterota > Syntrophia > Syntrophales > UBA2185 > DATKLL01. Next base: position 46,376 of record CAVOID010000008.1, read on the forward strand.
GTTCTGATTGCAGGTCCTTGTGTCATTGAAGAAGAAGAGATTACGAGGGAAATTGCACTGTTTCTCAAAAACATTACCGGACAATTGAAAATACCTTTCATATTCAAAGCATCATATGACAAAGCAAACAGGACGTCCGTGGATTCTTTCAGAGGACCTGGCATTACAAAGGGACTTCAGATTTTAGCTGCTATAAAAAAGGATTTTGGTGTCCATATCCTTTCAGATGTGCATCGCTTTGAAGAAATAAAGCCGGCTGCAGAGGTTATTGACGTGGTACAGATACCGGCTTTTCTATGCCGACAGACTGACTTTGTCATCGAAGTTGCCATTAATGCAAAGATCGTTAATATCAAAAAGGGTCAGTTTCTTGCTCCGTGGGATGTAAAGAATATACTTGAAAAGGCATCGTCAACGGGGAACGAAAATATAATGATAACGGAAAGAGGAGCAACTTTTGGATACAATAATCTTGTGGCCGATTATCGCTCGCTCCCCATATTAAGAGAGATGGGTTATCCCGTGATATTCGATGCTACACACAGTGTTCAATTACCCGGAGGAATGGGCACTGCTTCCGGCGGCCAGAACGATATGGTTCCCTATCTTTCGCGGGCAGCCGTTGCGGTTGGAGTTGATGGCCTCTTCTTGGAAGTGCACCCAAATCCTGAATGTGCTAAGTGCGATGGTCCAAATTCAGTGCGACTTGACTCACTTTCTGATCTCCTTTGTACACTAATGGAGATTGACGCGATAATCAAAAGAAAGATGAATATTGAGAAAAAGTAAAAGCGGGGTAGGTATGGTAAACGTGGTTGTGGATAAGGTGTTGACTGATAAGATTAGAACAATCTGTCTCCTGGTTCTGGATGTTGACGGAGTCATGACGGATGGGAAAATAATAATTGATGACCTGGGGCGGGAAACTAAAAATTTTGATGTGAAGGATGGGCACGGGATCAAGATATTGATGAGGTATGGTATTGATGTCATCCTGTTGACAGGAAGGCGATCAGTTGCAGTTGATCATCGTGCCAAAGATCTAGGTATCGTAGAGGTTCATCAGGGTGTTCTTAACAAGCTAGAAATCTTCGAGGAGATTCTCCAAAAAAGGTCTCTGCATTACGAAAATATAGCATTCATCGGAGACGATATAGTAGATATCCCTCTGCTAAAGAGGGTCGGTTTCTCTGTTGCTGTAGCTGATGCGTCTGAAGATGTTAAGAAATGTGTTGACTATAATACAAAAAAAACTGGCGGGGATGGTGCCGTGAGGGAAGTGTGTGAGCTCATACTACGGGCCCAGGGCAAATGGGTTGATGTGGCAAAAATGTATGAGTTTCTTTAGATTATAAAATGGTTAGTAAATAATGCTTTCGCAAAAAGTTGAGTATTTAATAGAGAATGGACTTGTTGTGATACCGTGAGTGGGTGCGTTTGAACTTTACATATCGGAAAACGGATGATATAAAAAAAGAAAGGCTTTGAAGGAATTATTCTCATGATAAATAAGTGAGAATATAAAAATGACTTTCTAAGAAAAGCAGGATAATGAAGTTTAATAAAAGGATAATTATAATCACCATGGTGATTGCCATAGTTGTTTCAGTGGCGGCTGTTATAATGATTATGGACAGTAGAGACTCTTCCCAAGGCCCCCCGCTTATGATCATGTCGGACAATGTCGATCTCCAGGTTAAGAATATTAACTATACGGATGTAGGAGATTCAGGCTTAAAATGGGAGATCAAAGCGTATAGTGCCAAGTACCTTAAAAGTGAAAACCTTGCCATGTTTGATCAGGTAAGGGTCAAACTCGTAATGGAAGATGGAAGGGTCATTATTATGACAGGCGATAAAGCTAAGTTACGCACGGATACAAAGGATATGGAAATTTCCGGGAACGTGAAGATTGTCTCTGATAAGGGTGATAACCTGACTACAGACATTTTGAAATATTCAGGTTCAGAACGACGACTTTATACTGAAGCTGCTGTTACAATGGAAAATGACCGCATGCAGGTTAGAGGCGTGGGGATGAACATTTCGTTAGAAGATAAGGATGTCGCTTTATTATCCAGAGTGAAGGCCCATGTAAAATAGTGCGACCGGGAGTGTATTTGGCTAGTACTAAACCAGGGGCATAGTGCTTCATGACTATATATGGACTTTGATATGAGAAATAAAATAATCATTTCTTTGATACTGACTTTTGTAACTTTTTCATATTTGGGAGCCAAGGAAATTGATGCGAAGAAGAAACCAAAAATAGACAGGGATCAACCGATACAGATTGTTTCTAAACGCATGGATGCTTACAATGAAGAAAGAATGGTAGTCTTTTCGGGAAATGCAGTAGCCACACAGGGGGATAAAGTTATAAAATCGGACCGTCTCTTGTTTTATTATAAAAAAGATTCACGGGTGCCTGAAAAGACTGGTTCCCAGAATATCGGGAGCACCGGAGATTTGGAGAAAATTGAAGCGAAAGGTCATGTTACAATAACGCAGGGTCAGAGGGTTGTAACAGGTGAAAATGCTGTTTTTTATCAAGATTCACAAGAGATTATTGTGACAGGTAGTGCTGTAATGAGTGAGGGGAAAAACGTCATTCAGGGTGACAGGATAGTGGTATATCTTAATGAAGACAGGGGTGTTGTTGAAGGCCTTGAAAAAAACAGAGTTAATGCTACAATATATCCTGAGGACAGGAAAGACAAAAAAAAATAGAACGCCTGCTGCAGAATTTTTCAAGTTTCGTCATGTTAATGCGATAGATCACAAGCGTATAAATGGTGACGACTTCGTAAAAAGTCCCTCTGCTTTCGCAGAGGCAGTCGCCTGTTGCGTTGCGCTTCATGTCTCGTCTTTGCAGCGGAAGTCTGTTAACTACTCATTCCCGGGTATTTGCGCACCTTACCTCTGGGGTTTTTTACAATACGATCAAGTTGATATACAGGTGTTTTGAATTAATGGAACAACTATCAGCGAAAGGATTGGTGAAAAATTATGGGAGCAGGGTCGTCGTTAATAAGGTTGACTTGGAAATAAATCCTGGGGAAGTTGTAGGTCTTTTAGGTCCAAATGGAGCGGGTAAAACTACTACATTTTATATCATTGTCGGTTTAATATGGCCGGATAGCGGTAGAATCTTTTTAAACGGAGATGATGTAAGTAAATGTCCTATGTACATCCGGGCAAGAAAAGGATTAAATTACTTACCCCAGGAACCTTCAATATTCAGAAAGCTGAGCGTGGAAGAAAACATCATGGCAATTCTCGAGACACTGAATATAGATAAAAGGGAGAGAAAAAGACGACTGGAAGAGCTGCTTGGAGAACTCGATATTTCCCATCTGGCAAAAGCTCGTGCATATTCTTTGTCAGGTGGAGAAAGAAGGCGGGTCGAGATTACAAGGGCTCTCGTCACATCTCCTATGTATATTCTCCTTGATGAACCATTTGCAGGGATTGATCCTCTAGCCGTGGCGGACATTCAGCGAATCATATTTAAACTGAAATCTAAAGGGATCGGTGTTGTCATATCCGATCACAATGTAAGAGAAACACTCTCCGTTTGTGACAGGGCCTACATCGTCAATGAGGGAACTGTTATGGTGGAAGGTGATCCCGAGACGATAGCCAATTGCGAAATTGCACGAAAAATTTATTTGGGAGAGGATTTTTACCTCTGAAAAATTGCTATGCTTAAAAAGGGAAAAAACAATAATATAGTTGTAGTTAGGCATTAAAGAAATGGCATTTGAACTCAAACAGAACCTGAAATTGACTCAACAATTGGTTATGACACCTCAGTTGCAGCAGGCAATAAAGCTTTTGCAACTCTCGAGACTGGAAATGACCGAACTGATCAGCCAGGAAATGGAAGAAAATCCATTACTCGAAGAGGTAGTATCAGAAGAATACCCGGAAAATGAAGCTATTCCGGAAAGCGATGCCGTAGAAATAGCTGATCGGGAAGAAATAAAAACGATTGAGCGCACGGAAGAGATTACAGGAGAGGGCGATGGCAAGGAGGAGTTTGACTGGAATAGTTATCTTGAGGATTATGGACCCACTGGAGTGAGGTATGATCGGAAGGATGATGAAGCGCCTTCGTGGGATAATATGTTGATGGCAAAACCGTCTTTGACGGATCATCTTATGTGGCAGCTTAAACTATCCCGTTTTACGGACTCTGAAATGAAAATTGGGGAACAGGTAATTGGAAACCTTGATAGTAATGGATATCTGGTAGCGTCCACTGAGGAAATCGCAGCCCAAGAGGGGGTTGATGAAGGGTTTGTTGAAGGTGTTTTGAAGAAAATTCAGGAGTTTGACCCCCCGGGCATTGCAGCGAGGGACATTAAGGAATGTCTTCTAATTCAAGCCAAAATTCTCGGTGTGTCAACACCCCTTGTAGAGATGCTTATAAAAGAACACCTGAAAGACCTTGAAACAAAAAACTATACTAACATATCAAGAAAGTTAAAGGTTCCACTGGCTGAAATACTACAAGCTGTCGTTGTAATAAGCAGCATGGATCCTAAGCCAGGGAGTGTCTATAACGAAGAAAGGATAGATACTATTACTCCGGATGTATATGTTTTCAAGGCAGGTGATGAATATAAAATTGTTCTGAATGATGATGGGTTGCCGAAGCTGAGAATCAGCAATTTTTACAAAGAGATTATGGGTGATGTAGGCATGTACCCAGATGCAGAAAATAGCAAAAAATATATCAGGGAAAGGATGCAATCAGCAACGTGGTTGATAAAGAGTATTCAGCAAAGGCAAAGAACAATATACAAAGTAACGGAAAGTATCGTAAAATTACAAAGAGACTTTTTTGATAAAGGAATAAATTGTTTAAGACCACTGGTACTCAGAGATATTGCAGATGATGTGGAAATGCATGAGTCAACGATAAGCCGAGTAGTGACAAACAAGTATATGCATACGCCCAGGGGTATATTCGAACTGAAGTATTTCTTCAGCAGCAGAATACAGAAAACAAGCGGCGAAGCTGTTGCATCGAAGAGTGTCAAAGAAGAAATAAAAAAGATCGTAAGCGGTGAAGACCCGAAGAAGCCATACAGTGACAGTGACATCGTTGATCTTCTCAAAAAGTCGGGCATATCTATTGCGAGGAGGACCGTTGCAAAATACAGAGAAATGATGGGCGTTCTGCCATCTTCCAAGAGGAAAAAGTATTTTTAACGGCATTGTTTAAAGTCTCCTCATTTTCGCGGGGACAGGCTCCAGCTTATTTTGCTCTTTTTGCTTCCGGTGCAAGCTCAGGGCAAGTTATGCAAGGTACATGTATGGACATCCCACAAAAGTTCCTTTGCAGATTGTTTTTTAGGGTAATGTGATATGATATTTCTTTTTTGTTTCCCGCCGGATCCAGGCAATATGCGCCTTGTAACTTACGCTGTTTATCCACCATTTTTTTCATTCGATTTCAGAATTTTTTACTAGGTATTATTTTCGAGCAAAAAAAAACTGGTTGACCTCAGGCAATTTTGGGATTAGGATGCCCGCCCTCATAATGACAGGGTTAAAAACTAGGCAGAATGAAACGAAACTTAGGAGGAAGTAGTTATGAAGATTTCTGTAACTTTCAGAAATAAAGAGGGGGAAAATTGGCATAAGGAATATATTGATCAGAGGTTAAAAAAACTTGAGAAATATTTGGATACTCCTGTTGAGGCGCGTGTAGTTCTTTCCGTTGAGAAATTCAGAAATGTAGCAGAAGTAAATTTAATGACGAATGGGCAGAATATAAATGCAAAAGAAGAAGCCAAAGATATGTATCTTGCTATCGATAATGCAATTGAAAAGATCGAACGTCAACTCAAGAAGCGCAAAGAAAGAATAAGAGGTCATAAAACCAATTCCGCGCGGGGAGAAGAAATAGCCACTGCAGAGCAATATTCAGATGAAGATGAAGTGCAGGAAACAAGAATAGTCGAAGTGAGAAAGGTTATATTGAAACCTATGTCTCTTGACGATGCCATTATGGAGATAGATTCATCAAGAAATCGTTTTGTTGTTTACAGAGATTCTTCGACGGAAAATGTCAGCATTATATATGTTCGTGATGATGGAAAGTACGCTCTAATAGAGACAAGTAGCTGAGATTTGGGGACAGATCATGAAAGTCACAGATATTTTCAGGAAGGAACATATAGTTGAAGGACTGAAATCAAAAAGCAAAAGGGAAGTTCTTGCTGAATTGTCAGGTGTGTTCCTTCAGGGTGATGTTAAATATAGTCATGAAGACATGGTAAACACTTTGCTCGAAAGAGAAAAGTTGGGAAGCACCGGAATAGGTGACGGTGTTGCTATACCTCATGGCAAGTTAGCCAATCTGGAAGAGTTGATCGTCTCATTCGGTAGAAGCAAGGAAGGGGTTGAGTTTGATGCCATGGACGGCAAGCCGGCCCACATTTTCTTTTTATTGATGGCACCGGAAGATACAACTGGTAAACACTTGAAAGCACTTGCTAAGATATCTAAAATGTTGAAGGACAGCACCTTCAGAAAAAAGCTTTTGGAAGCGAAATCAAAGGATGAGTTATATATGATAATTGCAGACAAGGATGATTCATGCTGAGATTTCTTTCAAGGGTCTCTTTGTATAATTATTTGAAATAGAGAACCTGCTTCGACTAGTCCGACGGATTTATTCCCTTAAGCGGGATATTTTTCAAAGGCCTCAGGGTATATTACTTCCATGACTACATTGAAGCTAAAAGATATACTTGAAGGTGCGGAGGATAAATTAGGATTTGAACAAATGACCGGTAAAGCCGGTCTGATGAGGAGGATAGATCATATTGGTGTAAAGCGATATGATGAGGAGAAAAGATTCTGGGACCGATTGAGCCCCGATGTTATTCTTATAATCTCACCATTATGTCTTTCTGAACTCGCAATGATATCATCAGAATCGCGCGAAGAGGTTTTTCAAACTATCATTTCATGCCGCATTCCCTGCGTAGCACTTTCAAAAACAGACTCACCACCCGATTTTATGCTCTCTTTTTCAGAATCGCACGGTATTCCTCTGTTTACGTCTATGTACGATGAGTTTCTTTTAGAAAGTCGTCTGCTGGGTCTTTTGCGTGAAAAGATTGATAAGGTAATTTCGATTCACGGCGCGCTTGTAAATGTTTTTGGTATTGGCGTAATAATTGCGGGAGACAGTGGCACAGGTAAGACTGAATGTGCACGTGATTTAGCGGAAAGAGGACATGCATGGATAGCAGATGATGTTATAGAGATCGAGAAAAGGGGAAATATATTATATGGTCATAGTCATGACCTGATAAGATATCTGATCCATATTAAACCTGAAGGTATTATTGATGCAAAGAAATTTTTCATTGCTTCAGCTGTTCTTGATGAAACAGTCATAGACCTCCTAGTCGAATTAGCAACGGTAAACAATATCCAGAGGCAAGAAGGTGCTTATCCAGCAGAAAAGTTGCAGGATATTATGGGTATAAAGCTGTCATACGTCCAACTGCCCTGTTTTCCTCATACCGAGAATATGTACAAGTGTATTGAACAAGCGGTTCAAAGATTGTTAAACGAAAGAAGCATTGCATGAAAAACTTACGTGTTGTGATCATTACGGGACTTTCCGGATCGGGCAAAAGTACAGCGCTCCGGGCATTGGAGGACATTGGCTTTTTTTGTGTGGATAATCTGCCCGTTGTCCTGCTGCCCAGATTTCTTAAGATTCAGTCTGATGATTCGAAGGGAATTACAAAGGTCGCTATGGTTATGGATTTGAGGGAGAAAAGTTTTCTTGAAAAATATACAAGGATTTTCCCCAAGTTGAAAAACATGGGGTACAAGATAGAGATACTTTTCCTTGATTCAGGTGATGATGCTCTCTTGCATCGTTTCAGTGAAACGAGAAGAGTGCATCCCATATCGGTCAAGGGTTCGGTCATGGAAGGTATAAATCTCGAGAGGGAGAAATTGGCCCCCTTGAAACAGATGGCGGATAGGGTTATTGATACTACTTCATACAATGTACATCAGTTAAAAGATGTGGTGCAAAGGCATTTTATTTCTTCATATGTTAGTCAAAGAATGATCATTCATGTGGCATCATTCGGATATCGTTATGGCATACCTGCTGATGCGGACATTGTACTTGATGTCAGGTTCCTTCCCAATCCATATTTTGTTGAGGAACTGAAGTACTATGACGGACATCATCCAGGTGTCCGGGATTATGTGCTTGAATCTGACGAGAGCAAACTATTTATTCAAAAGCTGTTTCAATTGATGGCATTTCTCATCCCCCTTTATGAAAAGGAGGGAAAGGCGAGACTCAATATAGCCCTTGGATGCACAGGCGGGAGGCATCGATCAGTCGTCTTGGCAAATCAACTGGGGGCTTATTTTTCGGATAAAAATTATGTAGTGACAATAAATCACAGGGACATAAATAAAAGCTAAAAAGAAACCGCCATTTTCCTGCTTACATTATCGGCAATCCAATGGGGGTCCCACCATTCCTGTGGATTTACAAACTGCCCGCCGACGACCATTCCAAAATGGAGATGATCACCACCCGCAAGGCCTGATGTACCGGTATGGCCCATTACATCGCCTTTTTTCACTTCCTGACCATTCTTTACATCGATCGAATTTAGATGGCCATAAAGAGTAAAAAGTCCAAAACCATGATCCACGACAATAATATTACCATAGATGCCAAGATATCCGGTGTAAGCAATAATACCATTATTGGCAGCTTCAACGGGGGCATTTGCCGTCGAGGCAAGGTCTACACCCATGTGAATGCTGTTACCTACCGATTTACCCTGATATTGATAAGTTCTTTTATCACCGAATAAGGCCATAGGAGCGGCATTTTTCATTCTCAGGAATGTGCCGTCCCATAATTGCCGAGACTGTGACTTCCGACAAATATCCAGGACGGCATTATCATTATCTTCCCTCATCTTTCCGTTGACATATATAAATGTTTCAAGTGATGTTTTGCCCTGAAGAGATTGATTTTGACTCTGAAATTCAGGCATTTTCTGCTGCAAAAAGCTCTCGCTCAAAACCATCTTATCGCTGCGAAACTTTTTACTTCTGATAAGACAGGAAAGTGCAACAGATGATTCATTTCCTGCCAGATCTTGTGCAGTGACTTTAATATTAGTTCCGCTTCGCCTTACGTCAATGGGAAGGGCAAAGTAACTTATAATACATGGTTTGTCAGAAATAGTCGCAGGGTATCCCTGAGAAAAGTGATTTTCGATCTTGACACCGCTGGTTATAACTGGCTTCGATGTCTTGTAAACAATGACACATGCACCGCCGGGATTTATATTGTTGGTCGTCGTAAATAAAAATATATTTGGGGGTGTCATGTCGATGTTGACCTGTCTGATTAAAGTGCTCTGGTTCTTCCAGAGTGAATTATCAGTTGCTGATGCATTCAGCGCAGCTGGCCCGTCGTGAAGTTTCATGGTTATGGGATCAACGGTGATATTAACAGTGTTTTCTTTTGTTATCGAGTCGGTATAATTGACAGATGAAAGGACTTGCGTCTTATCATCCTGGGTAATTGTTATGCTTGAATTGCGAAGACCGCTTTTCGTGTCTATGAAAGTGATATTAATCACCTTATTACGTCCTATCGCACTTATATCCTGATCGATTTTGACGGTTGGCTTTTCCAATTCTCCGTAAAAATTAAAAAACCACAAGCCAAGACCAGTAAGTAATATAACGAATGCAGCTATCATGAATGGTTTGTATGTTTTCATAAAAAAACCCCTTATAGATTTAAAAAGGACACCGGTCGGACTTATAATGATTTTTAGGGCACTTTGCAAGTTTAAAAACAAATATATTCATGGGAGTGGCCGTATTACTCCTTGAACTTGTCTCTGAGAATTGCTATAAACAAAATAATATTGATAAACTGATTTTGTGTGAGATCCATGGTTTACATAAGGAATTAAATCATGTTGAAAGATAAGAAAATTGTGCTTGGCATAACGGGCGGTATAGCTGCTTATAAAGCTGCTGAGTTGACAAGGGAATTTGTAAAAGGGGAGGCTTTTGTCAGGGTAATCATGACAAAGAATGCGACCGAGTTCATAACCCCTCTGACTCTGCAATCTTTGTCTGGACATCCGGTCTTTACGGATATGTTTGCTCCTTTAAAAGAATTTGATATGGCACATATCTCTCTCGCGGAGTATGCAGATATCGTCGTAATTGCGCCGGCTACAGCAAATATAATCGGGAAGATAGCTTCAGGTGTGGCAGATGATCTTTTAGCGACGATGGTTATGGTTACAAAGGCCCCGGTGCTCATCTGCCCAGCTATGAATGTGAACATGTATGATAATATCATCGTGAAAGAAAATATCAGCAGGCTTTCTGCACGTGGTTATCTGTTCATGGAACCCGGGTATGGTGAGCTTGCCTGCAAAGCCGAGGGTTACGGAAGGCTTCCTGAGATACCTGATATTGTTGAAGAGGTAGAAACTATTCTGACTCCCAAGGATCTGATGGGGGAGAAGATTCTCGTAACGGCCGGCCCCACCCGGGAACCTTTAGATCCGGTAAGATATATCACCAATTATTCCTCGGGGAAAATGGGATATGCATTGGCAATTGCCGGAAAGCGGAGGGGTGCAAGTGTTACTCTCATCAGCGGCCCATCCTCATTACCGGCTCCTCGTGGTATAAACTTCGTTCCGGTGTCTAGCGCTGTGGAAATGAGAGATGCCGTTATGGAGAATTTAAATACATCAACTGTTATCATCAAAGCCGCTGCTGTGGCCGACTACCGGCCATCAGTCCGTTCTGAATTCCAAGATAAAAAAACAGGACGGTGAGCTTGTCATACGTCTTGAACGGAATCCGGACATTATTGCAGAGGTAAGTAAAAAGAAGGGGAATCGTATTCTTGTCGGTTTTGCTGTGGAGACGGAAAACCTTCTTGAAAACGCCAGAACCAAGCTGGTGGAAAAAAATATGGATATTATTGTAGCCAATGACGTAACAAAAGAAGGTGCGGGATTTGGCTACGATACAAATATTATTAAAATACTGACTGCTGACAATCAGATTGAAGAGCTGCCTCTGATGAGTAAAATGGAGGTGGCTGATAGGATACTGGACAGGATCAGAGAAAAAATCATCATGAGCCGGTAACCTCTGATCCTGAAAGTTTGATCCATTAATATAAAAAAATTTGATTATGGAAAGTTTAAAAGCGGATCTGAGGGCTGAACTCCGTGCATTGGCACGATCTCTAAAAGTGCAAATCCGGTCGGACATTGATTTGGGGAGATTTCCATCATATATATGCATGAAGGGAGAGATTCCACATGAATGATAGTCCGGATGTTTGTCCATCACCTGTTGATAATCGGACACTACCTCGGAAAGCATTATCTCTGGAGGAAGTGAGAAAAGAACTTGGTGATTGTCAGAGGTGCTCCCTGGGGCGGGTTAGAACCAACCTCGTTTTTGGTGAGGGGAACCCCAAAGCAGAGATCGTATTTGTAGGTGAAGCGCCGGGAAGAGATGAAGATGTCCAGGGGAGACCATTTGTCGGACGTGCCGGTCAGCTTCTGACCAGGATCATCGATAGCGATGGGATTAAAAAGGGAGGATGTATATATATGTAATATTCTGAAGTGTCGCCCTCCCGGAAATCGGAACCCCAGACCTGAGGAAATTATTACTTGTGAGCCTTTTCTGGTTAAGCAGCTTCAGGCAATTAATCCGAAGGTAATATGTGCCCTAGGTACGTTTGCAGCGCATACTCTGCTTAAAACGGATGTTCCCATAACTGTTCTACGAGGAAAATTTCATACCTATCATGGGATACAATTGATGCCGACGTATCATCCGGCCTTTCTTCTGCGGAATCCGGCGGCAAAAAAGCAAGTGTGGGAAGACGTGCAGAAGATAATGAAAGTGTTGTCACCGCAAGCATCACATTGATTTCTTAAACAGTATTAAGGGGCCAAAGCATGGTAAAAAATAAAATCAATATACCAATCCTGATTTTCGCACTGATACTATTCATGCTGCTATCAGGTCAAACATGTGCTGAAGAGAATAAGCCAGTCTTTGATGTAATTACTGTAAGCGCGACCATTACCCCCCCGATTGCTGAATATATTCTTCAAAATATAGATGCATCGGCAAAAGCCGGTTCCGACGGCCTGATCATCCTCCTCGATACGCCGGGAGGGTTGGACCTGGCCATGAGGGATATTGCAAAGGGTATCTTGAATTCTTCTATGCCTGTTGTGGTGTACGTATATCCTTCCGGTGCACGGGCCGCTTCAGCAGGAGTTATAATAACGATCGCTGCACATATTGCCGCCATGACTCCCGGTACGAATATCGGCGCCGCCCATCCGGTAGGACTGGGCATAGGCGGTACGGACAAAACCATGATGAAAAAGGTGGAAAATGATGCGGTTGCCTATGTCCGGGGTATTGCCGTAAAGAGGGGACGAAATGCAGACTGGGTGGAAAAATCTGTCAGACAGAGTGAGTCTATTACTGCTGAAGATGCCCTCAAACTTAAGGTAATTGATTTTGTTGCGCCCAGATCTGAATAACTTTGCTGGAACAGATTGACGGTAAAGAAGTATCTCTGTTATCCGGGAAGAAGAGTAGTTAAGAACAAAAGACGCCATCATCAATGAGAAAAAAATGGGGACACGGCAGAGGATACTCGCAGCTATCAGCGATCCCAATATCGCATATATTTTGTTTCTTGTCGGGCTTGCCGGTCTCTATTTTGAGCTTGCACATCCCGGCGTCATTCTTCCCGGGATTATCGGCGGTATTTCCCTGATCCTGGCCTTTTTTGCTCTTACAGACCTTGCCGGTAAATTATGCAGGGGTTCTTCTCATCCTTTTTGGTGTTATTCTTTTTATTGCAGAAATAAAGGTTATCAGCCACGGGTTATTAACGGTGGGTGGGATTATTTCTCTGATATTGGGGTCACTGTTGCTCTTTGATTCCCCTGATCCTGCCCTCAGGGTATCGTGGAGTGTCATGATCCCTACATTGACTATTATCTGTTTGTTTTTTGCCGGTATCATTGCCCTTGTCCTGAAGGCCCAGATGAGAAAACGACGTACGGGAAAGGAAGGCATGGTGGGTGAGGAAGGAAAAGCGGTTACGGATGTTTATGAAACGGGAAAGGTCTTCATAAAGGGAGAGTACTGGAATGCGTCAAGTGACAAACCTGTGGAAAAGGGCAGGAGGGTGAGGATTGTAAAAGTTGAAGGTCTAATAATCAAAGTTGAAGAAATAGAAGATAAACAGGGAGGGTGAATATGTTTTCTATTCCATTGATTGTATTAGTAGTCCTGGTAGTTATGTTTTTGGCAGTCAGCCATCAGAATACTCAATGAGTATGAAAGAGGCGTGATTTTTCGTCTGGGGAGAGTTATCAACATGAAAGGCCCCGGTCTTATCATCCTGATACCTGTTGTGGACAGGATGGTCAAGGTGGATATGCGGACCATTACCATGGATGTTCCACCTCAGGACGTTATTACGCGGGACAATGTATCAATTAAGGTAAATGCTGTCGTCTATTTCCGGGTCATGGATGCAAACTCGGCCGTTATCGAGGTGGAGAACTATCTCTATGCCACCTCCCAGCTTGCCCAGACAACCTTACGGAGTGTCTGCGGCCAGTTTGAACTGGATGAGATTTTGTCAGAAAGGGAAAAGATCAATTTAACTCTGCAGGAAATATTGGATCGCAGCACCGATCCGTGGGGAATCAAGGTCACACTCGTTGAAGTCAAGCATATAGACCTGCCGGAGGAGATGAAACGGGCTATCGCCAAACAGGCCGAAGCGGAGAGAGAACGTCGGGCAAAGGTCATCAATGCCGAGGGTGAGTTCCAGGCCGCTCAGAAGCTGATCGAAGCTGCCGCCCTTATGGAAACGCAGCCGATGTCCCTCCAGCTCAGGTACCTGCAGACCTTGAATCAGATTGCAGCTGAGAATAATTCGACAACTCTCTTTCCCATTCCTATTGATCTGATAAAACCATTTTTGAGCACTTGCAGAGAAGTCAAAATAATTTTTCATGGAAAGGGCTGAGTATACATGGAAGCGAGAGAAAGACGGCATATTTTGACAGGCGGCATGATGCTCATAGCACTTGGCATTCTCATTATCCTGAGCACTATGGGTATCTACGGGTTTGATAGGAGCTGGCCTATACTACTCATCGTAATTTCCATTGGCACCTTGATGCAGCGTGTCAAGGATATTGGGGGGTGGTTTATCGGTGCGGCCGGCGTCATTTTCCTGTTGGTAAATAATTGGGGGTATAATCTCCATGTAGTTGCGAGATACCTTTTCCCATTGCTCCTTATCCTTATCGGTATCAACGTTTTGATAAAACATTATAGGAAGAGAAAACAGTCATGAATGCGGTTACAAAAAGTTCCGGGATTTTGGTTCTGTGTGACTTTGACGGGACCGTATGTACCGTAGACATGGGCAATGAAGTCCTGAATCGCTTTACCGATGAGGGATGGGAGGAGATCGACCGCGCCTATTGCGCGGATGAAATCGGTTCCCGGGTTGCATACATGCAGGTGGCCTCACTTTTTAGGGGGACCCGATCCCAGATGTTGGAATTTGTCAGCAACAGCGGAAGGATAGACCCTCATTTTCCTGCGTTTTATCAGTTTTGCAAAGATTCGGGAGTCGATCTTAAGATCGTATCAGATGGCCTTGACTTTTATATCAGTGCAATTTTGAAAAAACATAACCTTCAGGACATTGAATTCTTTTCCAATATTGTGGTATTTAAGGACAGTAATAGTATTTCAATAAAGTTTCCCCGAATGAACGATCAATGTAGGAAGTGCGGTACATGTAAATCCGGTGTACTTAAACAGCACCGATCAGATTATAGCCGCGTCATCTATGTTGGTAATGGCTATTCAGATGTATGTCCCGCAGGAGACGCAGATATCGTTTTTGCCAAGGATGTCCTGTATGAGAAGTGCCGGCAGAACGGCACCATTTGTGTGCATTATGAAAATTTCAATGATATCCTTGTTTCATTACGGCAGACGATTTATTTGAATTGTTGAAAGACCGCTGAGAATAATTCTTGCCTATAACAGAAAGCACGTATTGTAATATCGATGACTGTCATTGCCAGAATCAGTCCAGTAGTTAAATAATTGAGGAGGCGCTCATTTTTTTCGCCGTACAAGTCGTTTACGCACCACCTTTACTCGTTTCGGACTAAGGCTCTGACGGTGCTGGCATGTCGCTCGGGGGCATTTCAGAATTATCTGCCCGGACGTATCTGTTACTTCTACTAAAAAGGGGTTTTTGCATCGGTTGCACTCTAAGAGGTGCGGCTTACCCCAGCTTATAAAGTTACAGTCGTTAGAGGGACATGAATAATATATTTTGCTGGCTGCCGTTGATTGTTCTTTCAGCACATTTTCCCTGCATATCGGGCAAGTAAGCGCCAAGTCTTTCTCAAAGGCTGCGATCCTATTTGCGATATCATCGTCCTGCGTGCCCTCTTCTTCACCTGTTTCATCGATAAGCTCTTGATCTTCTCCGTCTGTGATCGGCGTTGCCTTCACTTGATCTACCGCAGCATCGTGAGAGACTGGATGTGCTTTTTCATTGGTTAATGGCGCCGATCCTTCGACCCCATCTATATAAAGCCCTCCTATGACAATTTTCGCCTGAATCTCCTGGTAAACTTCTTGGGCCTTTACATCCTGTACGGGAGAATGTTCGACTACATTGGGAGACTCGACCGAAGCTCCCTCTTTTTCTACTTCTGTATTGTGGATAATTTCAGGAGACATCTCTTCTTTTGGGGGAATTTTATCAACCTCAAGAGTTTTCAGGATACTGCCGCCTGCCAGGATCTTATGATTGCTCCGAAAAGAAGGCACGGTAGTGGGCTCCTGCCGAGTCTTGGAACGACTGTATAATTCCGCTAAAATCTGCTCACGGCTTAATTGACTTTTTTGTTGATCGTTGGCAGACGCCTGTGATGTTTCGATGCCCTTTGAAGGAGACGTATGGGGGGATTTCTGTCTTGAGACTGGAACTCCATGATGTTTTAAGGTCTGGTCAAATCGAGAAATTGCCGCATCCATGTCAGTGCGTCCGGTCACCGCTTCTTCAATGGTCTGTCCTATATAAGCGAGGAAATTGATCCCGGGCATTTTGGGGAAGATGCGGTCCAACAGGCGGGCCATTATAATGGTGGATTGCCGTGTAAAGAATCTGCCCTCAGAGTCAACTTCGGCATATCCCCTCTGAATCATATTCTGAAGCCAGGTTCTTAAATAATCATCAGGATGAATGCCCACATCAGCAGCTTCATGAAGAAATGTATCATGAGTGTATCGCTCGATGGCTTCTGAAGGGGAGTTCTCGATCTCAATTTCTCGTCCGCCAAGGAGTACAAAACATCCTATTGTCGCGATATTCAAGGGAAGTCCCCCGATTCCCTGTTTTGTCCCTATCAGACGTTCGAAATGCCGGCCAAGGATTTCGTCAAATTGAGACCTTAACGAGTCTTTCATATGACTACCTCATTACCAATTATTAAATATATGTATTATAAGAGCATTAAGATACTCATTATTTATATCGACAACTTTTTAGAAAAACAAAAATCTTATTATTATTTTTATAAATATGGTTGATGGACTATCTCAATAATACTGCTTTGGATTAAAGAAAATGCTGTAATGATCGATATATATTTCATTAAGTACATCATTTCATATTTATGCATACAGCACTGATAATTCGAGCAGCGATGAGCAAAGACATCTATTGATCGGGATGACTGGACTTATGACATGATGTAATATGGGAGCAGGAGATTTCTGTGGCTGCTATAATAAAACTCATAGATATTGACGAAGCCATAACTAACCTTCACTTTAAGAACAAAGATACACTTAAGTACAAACTTATCCACACAATAAGACTGTATTATGAAGATGAAGGCTCAGCCGAGTCTCTTCAGCACATTGACACTGAAGAGCTGGTTGAGGCACTTTGGTTTGCAGGCGATGATCCTGAGTTAATCAAAAGTAAGAAAAAAAACCTGAGCAGTGTCAAGTCAAGTATCAATGCTGATTTGAAGAGACTCTATAAGGAAGGTAAGAACCCTCAAGGAGTCATTATTGGACAGAATAATATTTTTGATATGTCCGATGAGGCTAAAGACAAGGCACTTGGGACAATCGCCGATGTTCTTAGAGAAAAAGGAACTGATACAATAGCTAAAATAGCCGAAGTTTTGAAAGCGGTAAACGAAGTATTGTCTGATTCAGGTTCCTCTTTAAATATGCAAGGTGGATCAGAAACAATTGACCGCATGAAGGGCCTCATTCTTGACCTATCTCGTAAGATCGGATTTTCAATACCGGGTGATTCAGGTCCGGAACATACTGGTGTTTCTGAGTCGGCCATGTCCGGTAATAGTGTTGGTCAGTCTAGAGCAACTCGTGTTACGGGTTACGCGAGGGAAGAGAAAATAAACGAAGTAGCTACCGGAGGGACGTACACCTCAAGGGTTGTGGATGATAGAACACAGGGACAGGAATTATTAGACGAGATTGATTTGACCGTTAAAGATGATGGCGTAAATAATACAGTTGACGAAGCAGGCATTGATGTATCTGAAGAATTAACGGATGAAATCGTTGATGGGGTGGAAGCTGATGTCTCTGGAGAGATAATAGAAGAGACGGTTTATGAGGCAGAGGCTGATCTTTCGGAACAAGTCGCAGACGAGATTGAGGAGGAAGCATTAATAGAGGAGATTAATCAAGGTATCGAAGATGAAATTATAGACGAAATAGTTGATCAGACAAAGGCAGACGGTGCGGCGCAAACGATAGATGAGATAGCAGAAGATGGATCAATAGATAAAACTGGTCCAGGTATAGGAGGGACCGAAGGAGATGGGGGACTCAGAGAAGTTGATGCGGTTGGGGAGATCCAGGATTATCAGCAGGAAGGTGAAATAGCAGACAAAACGGACTCCGTCGAAGTACTCAAGGAAGATGATGCTATTGATGAAGTTATAGCGGTTGTGTCGGACGAACTTCCAGCGAATGAACCTCCTGTTGAAGGTGATTTGGAAGAGATGCGGACTGATTCCGCTCTCGAAGAAGTTGAAAGTCAAGAGATGCTTCAGGAGGAAAGTGCATCGGATGAGATTTTGGAAGACCGACCTTTTGGAGAAGCAGATTTGGAGGCTGAAGATCATCTTGACGAAGTTGAAAGTGAGGAGGTGTTTGAGGAAAAGGAGGAAATTGTAGATGAAGTTGTAGTGGAAGACCTTCGACAAAAGGTTGAACTTTTGGCTAAACTTGCAGAAGCGGCAAGAGTTCTTGAAAAGCTGGGACCGGATCTCAGTGAAAGTATTTATTCCGAGAAAGAGATTAAAGAAAAGGCAAAGCTCTTATCTGAGGAATTTGACCGTGATCTTAGCGTCCGGGAAAGATTTTATAACCAGCACATTTTGATAAAAGGTGGACATTATATTACAGGCAGCAAAAATATCGCAAAAAATGAGCTTCCAGAACAAAGAGTTCATCTTCGGGATTTTTATATAGGGAAATTCCCTGTCACAAATGCCCTGTTTGAAGTCTTTGTAGACAAAACCGGTTACCGGACAACTGCGGAGAGACAAGGATATGGCTTCGTCTACACGCCCCGCTCACAGAGAACAAAAAACGTCATGACGGGGACCGAAGAGTTTATCTGGAACAAGCATCTGCAATATAAAAAGGTGCAGGGAGCATTCTGGTATCAGCCAAACGGTCCGAATAGCTCACTTTATAATAAACGCAGACATCCGGTAGTACAAGTCAGCATGGATGATGCTCACGCCTTTGCGGCATGGACCGGCAAGAGAATTCCGACGGAGAATGAATGGGAAGCGGCTGCAAGGACCTCCCACGGATATGTGTATCCATGGGGTAATCAGTGGAAGGATAATGCGTGTAATATCGAGAAAAGTTATTTCGGAGAAACAACGCCCGTAGACAAATACCTCGAATTCGCCGGTGAATCCGGAGTGGCCGACACTTTAGGCAACGTCCTCGAATGGACGCTTGACATTTGGGAAAGCCCGGAATCCGGAGAGAAGAATATTGACATATACGTTGTTAAAGGCGGCAGTTGGATTTCAAACAGTCTTATAAGTCTATTCGGTCGTTATCCGATGGACAGAAACACTTCATCAAACATCCAAGGCTTCAGATGTGTCGTGATTTGATTTTTTTTGCGTGTATCTCGCGACCCTCTAGTCTGAGTCGGTCTTCAGGACAGCCAAGAAAGCGCTTTGCGGTATGCTGACCGATCCGATCATCTTCATCCGCTTCTTTCCTTTCTTCTGTTTCTCCAATAGTTTCCGCTTTCGGGTAATATCGCCACCGTAACACTTTGCCGTTACATCCTTGCGGAATGCTGAAATGGTGGTCCGCGCAACAATTTCCCCGCCTATTGCCGCTTGAATAGCGATTTTGAACATCTGGCGGGGGATCTCCTCTTTTAATCGCTCGCAGGCCTGGAGCCCTCTTGCGCGTGCCCGATCACGGTGGGTGATCTGTGAAAGGGCATCGACCTTCTCTCCGTTAACCAGGATATCCAGCAAGACGAGATTGCTTTCCCTATAGTCGATAACATCATAGTCAAAAGAACCGTACCCCTGGGTGATGGACTTGAAACGGTCATAATAATCGTATATTACCTCGGCCAGAGGCATTTCGTAGATGAGTTCTATGCGGCCGGGACCGGTATAGTGTATGTTTGAGTTCACGCCTCGTTTTTCCATACAGAGTTTCATCACTGCGCCAAGGTACCTTTCCGGCAGAAGCATGGTGGCCCGGATATAGGGTTCTTCAGAGTTTGCAACGGTAATTAGATCGGGATAGTTGGCGGGATTGTCTACATAAAGCATTGCCCCATCTTTCAGAATAAACCGGTAGCGGACACTGGGAACAGAAAGAATTATGGATAGACCATATTCACGCTCAATTCTTTCCTGGACGATTTCAAGGTGCAGGAGCCCTAGAAAGCCGCACCGGAAACCCTGGCCTAAAGCTACGGAGGAATCTTTCTGATACACGAAAGATGAATCGTTGAGTTTGTATTTTTCGAGGGAAGTGGCAAGATCTTCATAATCGTCAGATGCAATTGGATAGATAGACGCAAAAACAACGGGCTTTACTTCCTTGAAACCGGGAAGCGGTTTTTCACAGGGCCTCTCATTCAAGGTGATCGTATCTCCGATATGGACATCCGAGATTGTCTTTAAGCCGGCGATGATATAGCCGACCTCACCGGATGAGAGTTTGTCGCGCTTCTCTCGGGAAAGGAGAAAGTGCCCGACCTCTTCAACTTTGTAATTGGCGTTGTTGGACATGAAACGGATTATATCACCGCTTTTGACGTCTCCGTCAAAAACACGACAGTTTATGACCGTTCCGCGAAAAAGGTCATACTTGGCGTCGAAGATAAGTGCAGACAGAGGCGCCTGTGGATTGCCTGACGGAGGAGGAATCCTCTCCACAATTGCTTCTAGAATATCTTCAATTCCTGTACCTTCTTTGGCGGAGCATTTCAGGTGAATGTCAGGATCCAGCCCCAGTTCTTCTTCTATCTGCTCGATAACCTGTTCAATATTTGCGGACGGAAGGTCAATCTTGTTGATAATGGGGATGATAGTGAGGTCATGTTCCATGGCAAGGTAAAGATTGGCGACAGTCTGGGCCTGTACACCCTGGGCAGCATCGATAAGGAGAAGAACACCCTCGCAGGAAGCCAGGGAACGGGAGACTTCATAGGAAAAGTCAACATGCCCCGGCGTATCTATGAGATTAAGGCTGTATGTCTTTCCGTCTCTCGCCCGGTATGGCAGAGAAATAGCCTGGCTCTTGATCGTTATCCCCCGCTCCCGTTCAATATCCATCGTATCCAGGATCTGGTTTTTGAAGGTGCGTTCATCGGACACACCGGTATACTGGATAAGTCGGTCGGCAAGGGTCGACTTACCGTGGTCAATGTGGGCAATGATGCTGAAATTCCGAATGTTACTCATAAATTTAAAGTCAAAAAAGCCTTCCGGTTGCATACTAGGAAGGCTTCTTGAGTATTTATTACGGCCGCTGTCTATGTCAGCAATTCCAGAAGATTTTTGGAGACCACTTTGACGCCGGGGCGAGAATCCACCTGAATGACTTTTACTCTTTCTTTGAAGTAATTAACGGCAGCCTGCGTACCTTTTTTTGTATCAAAGTAGATGCTGTGTCTTTTATCAATGGCCACTTCATCCTGGTCATCAGCACGGGTTAAGAGGCCCTCGCGGCCGCATACCCGGCAAAACAGCTTACCATCCTTCTCTACCGGCAGGTTTTCTTTAACATAAATATTGTTTGGGTGGTTGTTGTCAGTGGGGCACAACCGCCTTCCCATGATGCGCCTCTTGCAAGTTTCCCTGTCGATTTCAAGCTCAATAACATAATCCAACTTGATTTTTTCCTTTTGCAGGGCGTTCCAGAAGGCCTCTGCCTGTGTTATATTCCGCGGGAAACCATCCAGCAGCCATCCGTTTTTGCAGTCATCTTCCTGTAGACGTTTAAGGATCATCGGAATAGTAATATCGTCGGGAACCAGTTCGCCCCGGTCGATAAAGGACTTTGCCTGTTTCCCCAGCTCTGTTCCTTTCGCTATGTTTTCCCTGAAAATTACCCCTGTTTCTACCTGAGGTATCCTGAACTTTTCAGTCACAATCGCCCCAAAAGTCCCTTTACCGCTGCCGTTCGGCCCAAACATAATAATATTCATTGTATTCGACTCTCTCTCAAAAAAAGGATTTTTTATATGGCTCTCTATAATAGATTGATGTGATTTTTACAATGAAAAATATTGCTGATTTTTACATTGAAGCGGCGGCCTGTCACGCGCAATCAATGGGAACCGCATGAGCCGCACGATGTAGCGGCGCAGGATGAACAGCCTGCTGATGATGTATTTCCGATCTTTCCGCCGAATATCGACATCAACTTCTCTGTCTTTTTTGACTTGCACGCAGGGCAGGATACTGCAATGCTTTCACTGCTGGATCTGAATAAAATCTCAAAGATGTTGCTGCATTTTTTGCACTTAAATTCGTAAATAGGCATATTCCCCTCGCACCCGTCTCTACTTAAATTCTAGACACTGGGTGCCTAAATGTCAAGGGCATTCAGACAGCTCTAGGGTTGTCATATTGACGTAACCGGCATGCTGTGTTAATGAATCATGAAAACGCTGCAAACGCCTGCGTTGAGGAGTTTCCTATGGCCGTTTCCAAAAAAGTTCGCGGATTGATTTCTCAGTCCTCGTGGATCAGGAAGATGTTTGAGGAAGGCAGCCTCTTGAAGAAGCAATACGGGGCAGAGAATGTTTTCGATTTCAGCATCGGTAATCCGAGTGTCGAGCCACCGCTTGAATTCAAGAAAGCACTACGGCAGGTTGCGGGTGATGATATTCCCGGTGTTCATGGATATATGTCTAATGCCGGATACCCTGAGACGAGAGAGGTCGTTGCCGCATATCTCAGTCAGGAGCATGGCGTGCCGCTGGGTGCTGATCATGTGATTATGACCTGTGGCGCTGCCGGAGCTCTGAATGTCATATGTAAAGTGACTTCTTGAACCGGGTGATGAGGTTCTTATCCCTACGCCATGTTTCATGGAATACAGATTTTATGTCGATAACGCGGACGGCGTTGCCACATTCGTGAAGTCAAATGCCGATTTTTCTCTTGATTTCGGTGCGATACGGGATGCCATTACGGAAAGGACAAAGATAGTCCTCATCAATTCTCCCAATAATCCGACAGGGAAGGTGTATGACGTAGCATCTATACGGAGGCTCTCTAAACTATTGGAGGATGGGAGCAGGAAATATGGAAGGGATATTTACCTCGTTTCAGATGAACCGTACAGAGAGATTGTCTATGACGGCGTAACGGTGCCGAGCATCCTCGCGGCTTATAAAAACAGCATGATTGCCTCTTCCTATTCGAAGAGTCTATCCCTCGCTGGCGAGCGGATTGGCTATCTGGCTGTCAATCCTGCAGTGTCCGATATCGAAGAGGTTATGAGCGGACTCGTTCTCTACAATAGAACTCTTGGTTTTGTTAATGCTCCCGCCTTGATGCAGAGGGTGATTGCAAAAATACAAGGTGTGACGGTTGATGTGGGTCAGTACAGAAAAAAGAGAGAGCTCCTATGCGACGGCCTTTCATCCATCGGTTATGAATTCACAAAGCCCGATGGGACCTTCTACCTCTTTTCCAGGACCCCAATTGAAGATGATATCGGATTTGTCAGGGCGCTCACGAAGAGAAAAATTCTTACCGTTCCCGGTACAGGCTTCGGATGGCCGGGGTATTTCCGGATCGCATTTTGCGTGGATGATGCGACTATTATTGATTCAATGAAGGGTTTTGAGGAGACGTTTAAGGAATATCGTCAGTAGGTGATGCGGAAATCCCGGAATTCACCGGTGTAGGTCTCTTCGGCAGCATCAACTTTGGTGACGATCGCATGCGGCGGGCCTTTCTTGCACCATTCCAGCATTGTCTGAACATTTGTATCTTCACCTTCAAAGACAGCCTCGACACTGCCGTCGTGGAGATTCCTGACCCAGCCGGTCAGCTTTAGAGCCATGGCAGTCTCCCTGGTATGTGCCCGGAAAAAAACACCCTGGACCCTGCCGGAGATGATAACGCGCATTCGCTTCATTGTTGTCATTACCTATCGAATCTCTCGATAGAACGGCCCTGCCTGCGGTTAATTGTAATAGAACACTTCAACAGTGGACTTCGTGTTCTTCACAATTATTTGAAGGCAGCCGTTATGAGACAATTTCTACTCCTGTTTTGAGAGCATGCTCTATCTCTTCTTTGAGCCTTTTCTCCTTTTTTTGCGCTTCTTCTGTCTCTTTTTTGAGGATATTATAGGAAGATATTATCTCTCTGTATCCGCTTTTCTTGACCAAATCATGCACTAGTTCAAGTGTTTCCCGGTCAGTCTTATCAAGAAGCAATGATGGGTCTCCATCAAGAAGTCCGATCTTATGTTTGCAGAGTTTTCCAAATATGCCAGCCTGACAGTTGCAGAACACTGTAAATTGATTGTCTGAAAATATAAATTGAATATTGTAAGGTTCTCCAGAACTACTTGTTACCTTAAAAGTGATTTTTGTATCCATTGCTATCCCTTGTCTTCTTGTGATAACAGCTCTGTGAATTCTTTTTCGTCCAACACCTTAATGTCTAATCTAATTGCCTCGCTCAACTTGCTTCCTGGGTCTGCACCTACAACTATGAAATCTGTCTTTCTTGACACACTTCCCGAAACGTGACCGCCCAATGCTTCAATTTTGCTCTTTGCATCATCCCTTTTTACGTGCTCTAAAGTACCTGTCAAAACAAAGGTCTTACCGTTTATCAGCGAAGAAGAAACTGGTATCTGACGCCCTTCCCCATCCCATCGTACTCCGCATTCTCGGAGTTGGTTGATTACTTCAAGATTATAAGGATTTCTAAAGAACTGCACAATTTTCTTCGCTAAGTTCTCATCGATGCCCTTGATCTGTAATAACCGGTTTTCATCTGCTTTCATTAATTGTTCTAAAGTACCAAGGTTATCTGCAATGAGTTTAGATGCTCTTTTACCCATGCCAGGGATACCATTCCAGTCGATCTCCTCTGCGCTTGTGCATAGCCAATTCAAAAAATCGGACAGACTGGTCCTTCTGGTGGTTTGACTGTCATTCGACTCGTGCCATTCCACATCCGATGTTCTTAATTGTTTAATCACTTCCTGGTTATGTGGTTCTTTAAAAAATTGACAAATGGACTTCGCCACTTCATGGCCAATATTTGGAATATATAGCAGTGTTTTTTGGTACGCTTCCATAAGTCTATTGAGCTTGCCGAAAAATTTTGCCAAGTCTCTTGCTGTAGCTTCGCCCACATTAGGAATACCTAACGCGTAGACGAAACGCTCAAGAGTAGTATGCTTGCTGTTTTCAATTGCAGCTATGAGATTTGATGCAGAGATGTCAGCCATTCGCTCCAATTTTGCTATGGACGGCGCGCTCAGCCTGTATAAATCTGCCGGTGTTTTAACAATATTATTGTCGACTAACTGATCTACTATCTTTTCACCGAGCCCCTCAATGTCCATGGCATGGCGACTACCAAAATGCAGGATTGCTCCCTTGCGCTGTGCAGGGCATATTAAACCACCGATGCAACGATATGCTGCTTTACCTTCTTCACGAACAACCTTAGAACCACATTCACGGCACTGCTCAGGCATCTTAAACTCTGTTTCCGTTCCCTCCCGTTTTGATTCAACTACCTTGACGACTTCGGGGATGACGTCTCCTGCTCGCCGGACGATGACCGTATCGCCAATGAGAATACCCTTCTTTTTGATCTCATCCATATTATGGAGTGTCGCCCTGCTCACAGTGACACCGCCAATAGGAACTGGTTTTAATATAGCTACCGGTGTCAATATGCCGGTTCGTCCAACTTGGGCCTCAATGTTATCGATCACGGTAGTTTCCTCTGTTGCTGCAAATTTGCAGGCAATTGCCCATTGTGGACTTCGAGCATAGCCGGCCAGCCGTTTCTCAGCCGCTATATCATCCAGCCTTTTCTGAATATCGCGATCATCTACCTTAATGACCGTGCCGTCTATTTCGTAAGGAAGCGTCTTCCTGACGTCATTGATGTGATGATAGTATTTTATGCATTGATGTATATCTTTGGCCCGTTTGACCTGGCGGTTGACCGTGAAGCCCCAGAGGGAAAGGGTTTGCAGGACATCCCAATGCCTCTTGAATGTTTTTCCCTCAACAAGGCCGATGCCGTAACAGAAGATCTCCAGGGGTCTCCTGGCGATTATCCTTGAATCCAACTGCCGCAACGATCCGGCGGCCGCGTTGCGAGGATTGGCAAACGGCGGCTCACCTTGATTTAACCTGCGCTGGTTCAGTTTCTTGAAAGGCTCGATTTCGATGTACACCTCACCTCTGATTTCAATTCTTTCCGGGATGGGGGACTCCTTGCTCTTCTTCATGCGCAGCGGAATAGATTTGATGGTTTTCAGATTCTGTGTGACGTCTTCCCCCTTTTCTCCATCGCCTCTCGTGGCTCCGACAGAAAAGACACCGTTTTCGTAAATGAGATTAACCGCCGTGCCGTCCAACTTAGGCTCAGCTACAAACGTAATATCTTCTCTCGTATGAAGATTACGTTTAATGCGTTCGTCAAAATCCAGTATGTCCTGATCTGAAAAGGCATTAGCAAGGCTGAGCATCGGGGTGAGGTGCGAAATAGTGCTGAATTTTTCCAATGGCGCCGCCCCGACGCGCTGCGTTGGAGAGTCCGAGACATCGATTTCTGGAAATTGCCGTTCCAGATCGACTAGCTCCTTCATGAGGCGGTCATACTCCACGTCGGATATTTCCGGGTCATCAAGTTGATAGTAGCGCCGGTTGTGATAATTGATTAACCTTCTGAGCTCTTCAATCTTCTTAATGGCGGCTTTGGTGTCCATTTGTATTTTATTTGACCAGCTTCAGGTTTGGTTTCACTTTTGGTGTTCTTGCAGGTTTGTTCTGTTTCTTTTGAAGATTAAGGATATTTTCATTGAATATGTGATTCTTCACCCTCACAGAATTGATGATGAAAAAAATAATAACTGATTTTTCCCAGTCCTTCGTTGGATCAAAATTCTCCATCTTTTTCTTATATTTATCCCATAAACTGGCAAGGGATGCCTCATCGAGATTGAGGATGGTTTCTGCTAACTTGTCCAAAGCGGATTCAAGCACGGGTTTCGGTTCCTTTCTTTCGACTTCATATAAATAGTATAAAAAATGAGTGGATAAAGTCAAACTAAAAGCACAGGTTCTCCTATTCACGGAACTGGGGTGAAGATTTAGACTCCTTTTATGGAATTGAACATAATTAGAAATCAACAAGGTAGCAAAAGTTTTCGGTTTAAAGAGATCAACAAAAAGTGCGGTAAAGTGTGTCGGTTCCGCCATAACGAGTGCCTCGAAGAAAAGAGAAAAAGTTGTCTTGGTAGGTTTCGGTACTTTCAGTACGGCAAAAAGAGCTGCCAGAAAGGCTGAGAATCCCTCGGACAGACGAGGGAATAAAAATCAAGGCAAAGAATTGTTCCTAAATTTGCTCCTGGAAACTCCTTAAAAGAGGCAGTTGAAGAATAATCATTTTTCTATTGCGCCTTCTCCGTTTCTATTCAAGGAAAAGCGCTTCTTTTTATCACTTCAAAATATTATTAAAATATGATTCCCTCCCCCGCGATGGAGGAGGGAAGGGGGACTGACATTGACATTCCGCGGTTTCCCTCAGAACATGAACAATTAATAAAACAGTAAAGTTTAACGGAAATACAATACTGGCTGATATCAAGAAATATGCGAGGCTAAAAATAGTATTATGAGAGGTTTATAAGACATGATCTTAAATTTGCTCTCTTGTTCTGAAGCCCGAGCTTGTTTCTAATGTTTTTTCTGTGAAAATCAACCGTCCTCTCGGAGACATTTAGTAACTCTCCTATATCCTTACTGGTCTTACCCTCCTTAACAAGATTTGCTATTTGAATTTCCTTGGAAGTAAGATTTAAATATTTTGAGGATAATCTTTGTGAAAATGAAGAAGTGATATCCCTAAGATTTGATTCGAGGATGCTTACATGGGCTGCGGCTTTTGTTTTTAGACTGAGCTTCTTTAACTTTTCAATATGAGGAATAACAAGGTTCTTGACGTTTGCCAGTATCCACTCCTCAAGCTCAGCTTTGTCCTTTTCTCTCTGCTTCAACAAAACTTTTAGAGCCGTATTAAATTCCTCGAGATTTTGAGATTTCATCTCCAGAGTCTCCTCTGCACGCCTGCGTTCTCCAATCTCATCCGTGAGTTGACGGTTTTTCTGCACAAGTTCGGCAGTACGTTCCTCAACAAGTCGTTCAAGATTGTCGTGAGCCTGTCTTAGCGCTTCCTCCGCCTGCTTGCGCTCCTCCAATGTGTCTGTCAGTTTGGATATCAGTTCCTTTTCATTGTCTATTTTCTTCTTCAGTTCTACATGGGTACGGACTCTCGCGAGCAATTCCGCAGAGTTGAAGGGTTTTGTCACGTAATCCACAGCACCTGCTTCATATCCCTTCAAAATGTCTTCCGTCTCGTCTTTTACGGTTAGAAATATGACCGGAATATCCTTTGTTGAGGATCCCTTTAATATGTTGCAAACTTCAAATCCGTCCATTTCGGGCATCATAATATCCAAAAGGACAAGGTCTGGGTAAATCTTTTCAACTGTATCAAGCGCCTGTCTACCGTTCATGGCGACCGCTATCTGATAATCTTCCCTGCTCAGTGTCATTGCCAGTACCTGGAGATCGATCGGAGTGTCATCCACAATTAAAATCATAGGCCTTTTTGGTTCTGATGGAATATGAACGTCATTCACCATTTATCATCTCCTTAAACTAATAATCCTTTTCTTTATTTAAGCCTTCATAACATCTGTCTTCCCCAGCCTGGGAAAAAAAGTTTTTTTTGCTATAATGATTTGATTTTGCTAACCAGCTCCGGAAAGGAATTTAAAAGAAGATTGATATTCTCAATATCGAAGTTGCTTACGCACATAAGCAGGTCATCTCCGAATTTCTCCAGGGGTTTTAGATGGTATTTTTCTCCCTGTGCTTTTATATGACATCCGAAACTGCCGATTTCGTCAAAAATCACACGTTGTTTTATCGTCTCCCACAACGGCATACTCTCTTTTTCCAGTTGACGGATGACCTCTTTGAGCTCCGTTGGACTTTCATATGCCCACTCGGCTGCTGCCTCTTTTTCAAATTTTTTTACCAAACCTTTCGCGCCTGGAGCATCCAAACATTTGACCGATTCCAATACCTGTCTCAAGGCCTGGTCGAAAACCTCTAACATGGAATCGAATTTTTCGAGTATTTGTTGCTTGATGCACTTCTCTAATTCGGATGCGACGGCATGCAGATCTTTAGCAGAAAGATTACCAGATACTCCCTTAATGGTATGAGCCAAGTGCACAGCCGTGTCCATGTCGTTACGCTTCAGGGCAGCTTTAATCTCATCCGTCACACCCGCATAATCACGGGAAAACACCAGCAATAGCCGGATAAATAATTTCCTATCCCCTCCTATTCGTTCCAGCCCCGCGGGGATATCAAAGCCGGGTAGAGTGTCGGGAAGGGTTTTCTCAGGTCTTTTCACCGATTTTATAGCCAGTGATTGCATACATAGGATTAATTTTTGAACAAAATATATGATTCTATCTATCATGATTTATATCATAAATCTACTGATTATATGGGTAAAATTGGATGCTCCTTTGTGAAAAATAGGTTACCGTCCAAACACATAAATAAATGTTTGAACGAACAGTAATCGAAAAATAGAGGGCAGCCGTTTACACGTATTGAATATTTCAGAACAGGCTGTATATCTTCTGATAATAGGAAATGATTCGGATAAACAAATAATGCTTGTCTTTTTATGTTGTATATATATAATTCTTTCGCAATGTGGTAAGGAGTTAAGAAAGTGAAAATCGGGGTAATTTCGGATACCCATCTTACCTGTTGTGATGACCGGCTCATACACCTTCTGCACGATCATTTTCGTGATGTTGATTTGATTTTGCATGCAGGGGATCTTGTTGATATCAGAGTTCTTGATGCATTTACGGGGAAAGACCTTAGGGCTGTGTGCGGCAATATGGATCCATTGTCGGTCAGGAAGTCTCTTCCTGACCGACTGATTCTTAACATAAACAACTATGAGGTAGGGCTTATTCATGGATGGGGTATGCCTTTTGGTATTGAGAATAAGATATTAAAAGAAATAGGGCATGTGGATTGTCTTGTTTACGGTCATACGCACCGGCCAGTCAATGAAGTAAAGAATGGTATACTCTTTTTCAATCCCGGATCAGCGACTGATAAACGATTCGCGTCCCGCAACACAGTAGGTATTCTTGAGATTGGGGAAAGGAATCAAAGGTGAAATCATCGAACTGAGTGATTTATAAGGTTCCGTACTATGGAAAAAATATACGCGCCCTGGAGAATGACATACATAAAGAGTAAGAAGCCGGAAGGCTGCATCTTTTGCAAGGACTCAATAAGATGCAATGATCTTGTTCTTTTTGAAGGGAAGACCGCATTCATAATGATGAATCGCTATCCATATATAAGCGGTCATCTCATGATAATTCCTTTCAGACACATAAGTCGAATGGAGGATCTTCTCCCTGGAGAAAAACTGGAGATATTCAACCTTCAGGACGTATCTGTCAGAGTTTTAAAAAATGTTGTGAACCCTGATGGTTTTAATATCGGTATGAATTTGGGAAAAGCCGCCGGTGCCGGGGTAGACGATCATATTCATGTGCATATCGTGCCGAGATGGAGCGGGGATACAAACTTTATGAGCGTTGTGGGGGATGTACGTGTAATCCCCGAAGATATATACAAAACTTATGAGCTTCTTCTGCCACATTTTGAAAAATATCGTCTGGAGGTCTAAGATGAAAGTTATCTATACTATTATTATGGTTCTAGTTATGCTTTTTATTATTACGTTCTCATTGGAGAATACACTTGCTATCAAGTTAAAGTACTATGATCTTGTCAATGTAACCGCCCCAACATACATGCTGGTTTTTATTTCGTTTCTTGTTGGCGTCATCTTTACGGGGTTCATGGGAATTGTGGAAAGATTCCGATTGAACAGGACCATTACTAAGTTAAATAAAACGATCAGAGAACTAAGAAGAGAAGTCAGGGATAGTAAGAAGGAATCATTAATTGATGAGGAAATGAAAGTTCCCAGTGAACAGGGATAAATGTTTAAGAAATTGTTTACGGACTGTCTGGACACTTGAAGTTCATAACTGATGCTAACCTGGGGAAATTAGCCAAGTGGCTGCGTATTTTAGGCTATGATACTGTGTTCTATAAGGGGGATGCGAATCGAAACTTTTTGAGGAAGGCCGAGAGTGAGGGAAGAGTCGTTCTGACAAGAATAAAAGATATGGAACGGAGACAATTTTCAGGCCAGCTTGTCATGATTCATAGTGATCAAGTCCAAGAGCAACTCAGAGAGGTGATGGATAAGCTGCATCTCCTTCCGGATTTGGACCGGTCATTCAGCATCTGCCTGAGATGCAATGAAGTATTAATCAAGGTTGGGGGAGAAGAAATTTCCGGCTTGGTACCGGACCATGTATTTGCGAATCATACCGAATTTCATATGTGTCCACGCTGTAAGGGTATATTCTGGCCAGGTACGCATATGGACAACGCCCGTCGCTATCTCAAGACGCACATTCAGCGTCATCACCCCTGATTTTTTCAACAGCATGTTTCAATGCAGGCAGGATGACTGTGAGGTTCTCCCTTACGGCCTTTGGAGAGCCGGGGAGATTTACAATCAATGATCTGCCCCTGATCCCAACCACAGCCCTTGAAATCATTGCATGCGGCGTTATTGCTGCACTCACCCGTCGCATTGCCTCTGCCATACCCGGCACTTCCTTATCGATCACTTCGAGAGTTGCATCCGGGGTTAAATCCCTAGGACTAACGCCAGTGCCACCCGTTGTTATAATCAGATCAAGTTTCATTCTATCAGTGCAGTCAATAAGTATCTCTCTTATTTTATCCTTCTCATCAGGGATTATCGTGGAATGAGCAATATTCACACCTATATCTTTCAACATGGAAACAATTTCCTGACCGCTCCTATCTTCTCGTTCCCCCCGGGACCCTTTATCACTAACGGTTATGACACCCGCATTAAATATCAATTGATTACCTCATAAAGCAGAAAATATAGGCCTATTAAGAAGGGGGACATTGTTAAAAGCTGCAGACGTGAGGCGCGCGAATCCTGGGGAACAGGGCGTACCTTCTGGTAAGTTGCAGTGCCTATAGATGAAGCACAATGAAGCATACGTAATTTTTACGAAGCCGCCCAGTTTACTGTTGCTCCTTTTTAGATTCAGCTGTGATCTTCTCTGCAATAAAGGATGGCACCTCTTCGTAATGTGAATGCTCGTATGTGAATGTTCCTCTGCCGCTGGTCATTGATCGAAGATCGGGTGCATATCTGAGAATCTCCGCTAGGGGCACTTGACCTTTTATGATCCTGTTTGCACCTTTTGATTCCATACCTATGATTTTGCCACGCCGGCCGTTTAGATCCCCGATCACGTCACCCATGTATTCATCCGGGATCTCTATATCGATGTTAACAATAGGTTCGAGCAGTATAGGCTGGCACGCCATTACACCTTTTTTAAATCCCATAGAGCCGGCAATTTTGAATGCCATTTCAGAAGAATCAACGGTGTGATAAGACCCATCCACCAGGGAAACCCGGACGTCAACGACAGGGTATCCGGCTAGAACACCCTCTGCCATAGCTTCCACAATTCCTTTGTCAACAGCAGGTCGATACTGTTGCGGGATGACACCGCCGACGATCCTATCGACAAATTCAAATCCTCCACCACGTGGCAGGGGTTCTATATCAAGCCAACAATCTCCGAACTGTCCACGGCCTCCGGACTGTTTCTTGTACTTGCCCTGGACGTTTGTCTTGCCCTTGATTGTCTCCTTATAGGGAACCTTAGGTGTTTTCAATGTTACTTCCACACCAAATTTCCGTTTCATTTTTTCAACAGAGACTTCGATATGCACCTGTCCCATCCCGGACAGTATCATTTCCCTGGTTTGTTCATCCCGGTGAAACGTTAAGGTTGGGTCTTCTTCAATAATTCGGTTTATAGAGGAGACTATCTTTTCCTCGTCACCCCTGCTTTTCGGAGATACGGCAAAGGACATGATTGGCGGCGGCGGTATAACTCTGTTGTAAACGATGGGGGATTTCTCAATGCATACTGTATCGCCGGTGGCTGTCTCCTTCAGTTTGGCAACTGCCGCAATATCTCCTGGAACCAAAGATTCAACAGGTTTCTGATTCTTTCCCTCAAGATAAAAGATATTTCCAAATCTTTCCGAGGTCTTTCTTGTCGAGTTATAAAACGAAGAGTCAGATTTGACCGTACCGGAATAGACGCGGAATACTGTCAATCTTCCGGCATATGGATCTGCAATAGTTTTAAAGACGAAGGCGGAAAAGGGGTCTGCTTCCGCCGGCTTTCTTACTTCCTTCTCATCCTTACCCGGTTTCTTCCCCTCAACCGGACCGCGATCCACAGGGGAGGGAAGGGTGCTTATGATGAAATTGATCAGGTTTGCAATACCGATATTCTTCAGTGCAGAACCGCAAACAACGGGGATGAGAGCCCCGGCTATTACAGCCTTCCGGAGACCGTCTACCAAGTCAGTATCGCTGAGATCCCCCGTGTTCAGATATTTGTCCATCAACGCCTCGTCTGACTCAGCGATATCCTCAACCATTGTCTCCCGGCTCTTTTCGACAGCATCCTTCATATCGGATGGAATATCTGTTGTTTTGTAGGAGCCTTTCAGATCGTCAAAAATCAGGGCTTTTCTATTTACGAGATCTATTATGCCATTAAAGGAGTCTTCCTTGCCGATGGGGAGAAATATGGGAGTCACCTTTTTTCCTAGACGGCTCTTGATGCTCTCGACACTCTTTTCAAAATTCGCCCTTTCCCTGTCCAATCTATTGATAAAGACGATGCGGGACAGCTGATACTCATCGGAGTATTCCCATACCTTCTCGGTTTGAAATTCGACGCCGCCGACGCCATCGATCACAATAATGACACCATCGGCAACACGTAGACAATTTCTTGTATCGTAGGCGAAATTGGAATCACCCGGAGTATCAAGGAGAGTAATTTTATATTTTTCCCATTCGACGAAATTCGTGGCGGCGCTTATGGAGATATGTCTTTTCTGTTCCTCCGGCTCAAAGTCCAGCGTGGATGTTCCTTCATCAACTCTCCCCGGCCGGTCTGTTTTACCCGCGATATAAAGCATTGATTCACATAGAGTCGTTTTTCCTGTTCCTCCGTGTCCGACAACGGCCACATTTCGTAAAGAATTAGATTCGTACTTTGACATGGAAACTCCTTTCTACAACCACCAAAAACAAATGTTCTATGTGCTTGCGGTGTGTAGCGTATTCTTCCTTCCAAAGTCAAGTCAATTTTCTGTTTGGACAACAAACTCTCCTTGACTTTTGATGAGCTTATGTTAATTTTACATCTCTGAAATGCCATGAGGATATTTCATAGGAATAAAGATGCCCAAAAATTTTTATACCTTCCTGATAATCCCCAAGAAAAAAAGTTCAGCTAAGAAATTTACGCTTTCGAGTAGGCTTTTAACCGGTGTTGTTTTGTGCATAATAATTATTATCCTGTCTTCCATGTATACATATTATGACTGTCTAGAAATAGAGCTGGATAAGATGGGGTATACCTATTGACTCAAGAAAGTATTTGAATCAGATGTGACGGTTTCGTAAAAAATGGCCCCCATTTTCACGGGGGCGGACTCCAGATTAAGTTGCACCGCACCCCTCGCATTGCAATTACGGTGACATGGATCTGTATAAGAATAATTCTTCATGGTTTGTTCGCCTTGTTGCGGGAGCATTTTGCCCAAGGTATTTTCTTCATTTCAGCTTGGGACTTTTCTTTACAAGGTCATTGAATTTTGCCCATTGATCTGTAATATCCCAGATTGATGGTTATTGTTATCTAACATCCCGGTTTTATACCGGTTTTTTTAAAAAGGGTTATGAATGATTTTGTCTTTACTGGAAAAGGTAATAGGCAGTAAAAATGATCGCGAATTAAAAAGACTGTCTTTGATCCTTGATGAAATAAATGCTCTTGAGCCGTCCATGATTGCTCTCAGTGATGGAGAATTAAAAGTTAAGACGCCGTATTTTCGGGAGAGGCTGAGGAATGGTGAGGAACTCGATGATATCATCGTTGAGGCTTTAGCTGTTGCTAGAGAAGCTGCCAGACGAACTGTATTTATGAGACCTTTTGATGTTCAGATTATCGGGGGTCTGGTACTCAATGAAGGCAAGATTGCTGAGATGAAAACAGGAGAGGGTAAAACCCTGGCGGCAACAATGCCACTCTATCTGAATGCCCTAACCGGAGAAGGTTGTCACTTGGTAACGGTGAATGATTACTTGGCAAAGAGGGATGCGGAGTGGATGGGGCCTATTTACAAATTCCTGGGACTAACTGTCGGTGTTGTTGTGCATGGCATGGATGATAATGAAAGAAGGAAAGCATATCATGCCGATATCACGTACGGCACCAATAACGAATTTGGTTTCGATTACCTCCGTGATAACATGAAGTTCAGCCTCGAAGATTATGTTCAACGAGACTTCAACTATGCCATAGTTGATGAAGTAGACAGCATCCTCATCGATGAAGCAAGAACCCCTCTTATAATATCCGGTCCATCTGAGGAGTCTACCGATAAATATTACAGAATCAATCAAATAATACCAGGATTAAGAAGGGACAAGGATTACACTATTGATGAAAAAAGCCGTACCGTTGTTTTAACCGAAGAGGGTGTGGCACGGGTGGAAAAATATCTCAAGGTGCAAAACCTATTTGAACCAAGGAACATGGAACTTCTTCATCACGTAAATCAGGCATTGAAGGCTCACACATTATTCAAACGTGATGTTGATTATCTGGTGAGAGATGGTCAGGTCATCATTGTTGATGAATTTACAGGAAGAGTAATGCCGGGAAGAAGGTATAGTGATGGTCTGCATCAAGCTCTGGAGGCAAAAGAAAAAGTAAAAATAGAACGTGAAAATCAGACACTTGCCTCAATAACATTCCAGAATTACTTTAGGATGTATAAGAAACTTGCTGGGATGACAGGTACTGCCGATACTGAAGCGGCCGAATTTAAAAAGATTTATAATCTAGATGTTGTTGTCGTTCCGACAAATATGCCGATGATACGTATAGATAATCCCGACGTGATATACAAAACTGAAGTAGAAAAATTTAATGCCGTTATTGATGAGATTAAGGCGCTACACAAAGAAAAGAGACCTGTTCTGGTCGGCACGATATCGATTGCAAAGTCTGAACTCTTGAGCAGGAATCTTTCACGTACCGGGATCAAGCATCATGTACTTAACGCTAAACATCATGAGAAAGAGGCGGAAATTATCGCCCAGGCCGGACAGCCCGGGATGGTAACCATATCCACTAATATGGCAGGCCGCGGAACCGATATAAAGCTCGGCGAAGGCATTGCTGAGCTCGGCGGTCTTCATATTCTCGGCACGGAGAGGCATGAAAGCCGCCGTATCGATAATCAGCTAAGGGGCAGGTCGGGCCGCCAGGGGGATATGGGCTCTTCACGATTTTATCTGGCACTGGAAGATGATCTTTTGAGGATATTCGGTGCCGAGAGGATATCATCCATAATGGACAAAATAGGCATGGAAGAGAATCAGCCTATTGAACACAAGCTGATTTCGAAGGCCATCGAAAATGCACAAAAAAGGGTCGAAGCGCATAATTTCGATATTCGAAAGCACTTGTTGGAATTTGACGATGTAATGAACAGACAGAGACAGGTAATTTATGAACAGCGCAAAAGGGTACTTAAGGGTGAGGATCTGTGGTCCGATGTTGAGGAGATGTTGGAAGAACTCGTTGGGGAAACAGTTCCGGAGCATATAGATGAGAAAGCCCATCCTGAGGAATGGAATCTGAAGGGATTGGATGATGTCGTATTCAAACAATTTTCTTTGCGATTGAACCTCAAGGAAGCCGGTATGAATATGGGCAGGGATGCCATCGAGGAAGAAATCATTTCCAGAGTGAAAACATTACTGAAGAACAAGGAACAGGAATACGGCAAGCCCCTCATGGACTATCTCATGAAAGTTATTATGTTGCAGTCTATTGATACCCACTGGAAGGATCATTTACTAAGTATGGATCACCTGAAGGAAGGCATTGGTCTCAGGGGATACGGGCAGAAGGATCCAGTCAGGGAATATCAAAAAGAGGGTTATGAGATGTTCATGGACATGATCCACCGTGTTAAAGAAGACACTATCGAAAAACTCTGTATAGTAAGGATCCAGAGGGAAGAAGAGGTCGAAGAAATGCGGGAACAGGCCAATCAGGATTATATCTTGAGCAGGGGTGAAGATATGGCAGAACCGTCTACCGTGAAGAGGGATGCTAAGAAAGTGGGTAGAAATGATCCGTGCCCATGCGGTAGTGGGAAGAAATATAAGAAATGTTGCGGTCAATGAAAAGCATACTATAGTGAAGATAACAGACCTTTTAGTAAAGGTATGGCTGAGGGAAGTAACCCCGATTTTGAATAACATCTTATGAAAACAATCACCAATTTTGCCAAGCTCTCAATACTATGATTCAGAATACAGAAACATGCGCTGTTCCTGGCTTTAGGGCAAACGGTATTCATACCGGCGTCAAGGAAACCGGCATGAAGGACCTTGCTCTTATTTTTTCTGTTGTGCCGGCGAAGGCATCGGGGGTATTTACGAAGAATCGCTTTAAAGCAGCCCCCGTGCTTCTTGATGAAGTAAGGATAAAATCCGGCGTAGCCCAAGCAGTTCTAATAAATAGCGGTAACGCGAACGCAGCAACAGGTCAGGATGGATATACGGATGCTCTCAGGATGTCCAAAAGCGCTTCCGATAAGTTGAATATTAGTGATGAACTAATTTTAGTAGCATCAACTGGTGTAATTGGTCACAGGCTTCCTGTTCAGAAAATAGAATTGGGTATGAACAGGTTGGTCAAGGGTTTGCATTCGAATGGGATTACCGTGGCAGCAAATGCGATCATGACAACAGACAAGTTTGCCAAGATAGCTTGCCGAAAGAGAGCAATTGGTTCAAAAGAAATTACCGTATGCGGTATTGCCAAGGGAGCGGGTATGATAGAACCCCATATGGCAACTATGCTTGCGTTTGCCATGACAGATGCGGCCATTGATACCCATGCCCTTGATACAGTTTTTAAGCAAGTGGTTAGCGGGACTTTTAATGCAATAACCGTGGATGGATGCATGAGTACGAATGATACGGCAATAATATTAGCCAACGGTATTGCCGGAAACAAGCAACTTAAGGAAGCATCCAGGGAGATATCTCTGTTCAAGGGAATGCTTTTCGATGTTATGTCTGATCTCTCACAGGCTATGGTGAGAGACGGCGAGGGGGCAACAAAGGTTATAGAAATTTTCGTCGATGAAGCAAGATCATTAAGGGATGCAAAAAGAGTTGCCTATGCCATCGCTAACTCAAATCTGGTCAAAACTGCATTTTATGGTTGTGATCCAAACTGGGGCAGAATAATATCAGCTGCTGGTTCAGCCGGTATCAATTTTCAAGTTGATGATGTTAAACTGTACTTTGAAGAAATTCCGGTATTCGCTAGCGGGTGTGGGATTTATGGTAATGAAGGGAAGCTTTCAGAAATCATGTCCAGAGCAAACATAAGGGTGTTATTGAAACTTGGTATGGGGAATAAAGCTTATAGACTATACGCTTCCGATCTTTCTTTTGAATATATTAGAATTAATGCACATTATCATACTTAAGTCTCCCCTTTTTTACTTGCTAATTTAAAATCTTTATGTTATCTGCCAGCGGATTTCACACATCCTTTGATTGGCGGGGCGTTGCTTTTTAAACAAAAGTTCCCCGTGCAAGAAGATAAGGATGGAGGTAAAAAAACAAAAGGAGTTTTGATATGGCGAGTATATCTATGAAATTGCTGCTTGAGGCAGGCGTCCACTTTGGTCATCAAACCAACAAGTGGAATCCTAAGATGAAGCCCTATATATTTGGGGCTAGGAACGGAATTTACATCATAGACCTCCAGCAGACGGTGGGGATGTTCCAGACTGCGTTTGATTTTGTTGTTGATCTCGTGGCAAAAGGCGGAGAGGTTCTCTTTGTAGGGACTAAAAAGCAATCTCAGGAATCTATCAAAGAGGAGGCAGAGCGGTGCGGAATGCCTTATGTCAATCAGCGGTGGTTGGGCGGGATGATAACCAATTTCAGTACCATTAATAAAAGGATTGAAAGATTAAATACCCTGGGAAAAATGTTTTCAGATGAAAGCATTAAGGCCTTTCCCAAAAAAGAAATTATGAAGCTTCAGAAAGAAATGAATAAACTTGAAAAGGTCTTAGGTGGTATAAAAGCAATTAAGCGTCCTCCCGGGGGGCTGTTCGTAGTTGATCCGAAGAGGGAGAGTATTGCTATAAAAGAAGCACAAAAGTTAAAGATCCCCATAGTAGCCATAGTGGATACCAATTGTGATCCGGATGACATCGATTATGTTATCCCTGGGAATGATGATGCTATCAGAGCTATAAAACTGTTTTCTTCAAAGATCGCGGATGCGGTAATTGAGGGCAAAAAACGTTTTGAGGAGCATATACAGGCTGATACAGATAAGGAAGCGCAGGCTGAAGTTGCAATCAGAAGTGACGATTTGGAAACAGATGTTCCTGAATCTGTTGAAACAAAAGGCGGAATAACTGATTATGAAGAAGCTTTTGAAGGTGATATAAAACGCCATTTAAAATGAGAAATTTGACGGGGGAGGTAGTATAAGTTGAGCATTACATCAACGATGGTTAAAGAATTGAGGGATAAAACAGGTGCCGGTATAATGGATTGCAAGGAGGCCCTGAAGGTTTCTATTGGGGACTTTGAGAAGGCAATTGATTATTTGCGGAAAAAGGGAATGTCTGCAGCTACGAAGAGATCATCGAAGGCAGCTAAAGATGGTGGTATTGCCTCATATATCCATATGGGAGGCAGAATTGGGGTTCTGGTGGAGGTTAATTGCGAAACAGATTTTGTTGCCAAAACGGATGATTTTCAAGTCCTGGCAAAAGATCTTACAATGCATGTAGCAGCAGCGAACCCCCTATATGTCAAACCTGAAGACATACCTTCTGATATCATAGAGAGGGAGAAGGAGATTTACAGGAGCCAGGCGCTGGCAGAAAAAAAGCCGGAAAAGATATGGGATAAGATCATAGAAGGTAAGCTGAAGAAGTATTATGAGGATGTGTGCCTTCTGAATCAGAAATTTATCAAGGATACGGATATTACAGTTGAAACATTACTCAATAATATGATCGCAAAAACCGGTGAGAATATTGTTATTAGAAGATTTGTGCGGTTCCAATTGGGCGAAGAATTGAAGAAGTGATTAATGGATCGAGCTGTTTATAAAAGGGTTCTTTTAAAATTGAGCGGCGAAGTCCTTATGGGGAAAAGCTCCTACGGGATAGATTCGGATGCCGTGTCAAACATCGCCAGAGAAATTAAGGATGTTGTTGAACTCGATGTGCAGTTGGGCGTGGTAGTCGGTGGAGGCAATATATTTCGCGGCTTTGAGGCCGCTATGAGAGGCATGGATCGAACATCTGCAGATTATATGGGCATGCTTGCCACAGTCATAAATAGTCTTGCCCTTCAAAGTGCCCTTGAACAACTGGAAGTTGTGACGAGAGTTCAGTCCGCTATTGAAATGAAACAAATTGCAGAACCTTTTATCCAGAGAAGGGCTTTACGTCATTTGGAAAAAGGGAGGGTTGTTATATTTGCTGGCGGTACAGGTAACCCTTATTTCACTACGGACACGGCTGCTTCTTTAAGGGCTATAGAGATAAAGGCTGATGTTATTCTGAAAGCAACCAAGGTCAACGGGGTGTATGATAAAGATCCTGTTAAACATAACGATGCGAAGATGTTTGAGAATATTACGTGTAATGATGTGCTGACGAAACATCTTAGAGTTATGGATGCGACGGCTATTTCTCTGTGCAGGGAGAACAATCTTCCCATTGTTGTTTTTAATTTACAGAAGGCCGGAAATATTAAGCGAGTAATATGCGGAGAATCTATAGGAACAATTGTCAGAGGTTAAGATGAAGGATTTAATCTTTGAAGAATTAAAAGTTAACATGGAAAAAGCAATACGCGCTTTTGAGAAATCCTTAAATAAAGTGAGGACAGGTAGGGCATCGCTGTCTCTTTTGGATGGTATAAAAGTGGAATACTATGGTGTTCCGACACCGTTAAATCAAGTTGCTACACTTTCCGTACCGGAGAGCCGTCTTATACTCATATCTCCATGGGATAACAGCATTATAGGTAATATTGAAAAAGCTATACAGAAATCTGACCTCGGTCTGACACCAACAAGCGACGGGAAATTGATACGCCTTTCGATTCCACCACTGACTGAAGAACGAAGAAAAGAACTAGTGAAGGTTGTAAGAAGACTCTCAGAAGAATGCAAAATTAACCTGAGAAATGTGAGAAGGGACGCAAACGATCAATTAAAGACCCTGAAAAAAGATAATGACATTTCTGAAGATGAGTTTTATGCGTACCAGGAGGAAGTTCAGGAAGTAACTGATAAATACATTGAAACGGCTGACAGTATCGTTATTTCCAAAGAAAAAGAAATCATGGAAATATAAGTTCTATTCTATAAGGAAAATAAATGAAGAGGGAGCCTTTTGGCTCCTTATTTGTTTTGAGAATATACTTTCCTTGTTATCGACTTTAGTCCTCTTCAAGTATTCTTCATGGGTCCTTATGTGTTTGTTCAGATGCCTTGATATTTATCTGCCTGTATGTTAATTTAATGACATGATTATTATCGATAGATGTTGAGAAAAAGTAGGTTTTTTATTCATGCAAAAAATTGGTTATCAAAAGCTTCCCCAGCACATCGCCATTATAATGGATGGAAATGGCAGATGGGCTGAAAAACATGCCTTCGGAAGAATAACCGGTCATAAGAGAGGTACAAAATCTGTGAAACTGACAGTCAGGGCCTGTCGAGAAATTGGTATAAAATACCTTACGTTGTATGCATTCTCTGTCGAAAATTGGCTGCGTCCGAAAGAAGAAGTGGATGCATTGATGGATTTGCTGAGGAAATACCTTCGATCAGAACTTCAAGATATGCTTGATAATGATATACGGTTGACTGCCATTGGCAATATCGAGGCATTAGAAGAACCCGTAAGAGAAATACTTAAAGAAACGATGAACAAGACAGCTCATAACAAGGGGATGGTTCTCAATCTTGCCTTGAGCTATGGCGGAAGAGATGAGATTATTGAGGCCGTGAAAGGCATATTAAAAGATAGTCAGTACGGTAAAATTACCAGCAAGGATTTAACGAAAGAGTTATTTTCAAGATATCTTTATACCGTAGATATTACCAGATCCGGACTTATTGATAAGAACTAGTGGTGAATACCGGTTGAGTAATTTTCTGTTATGGCAGACCGCTTATACAGAATTATATTTCACAGATGTCCTGTGGCCTGATTTTCGACGAAAGCACCTTATAGATGCTATTGCCGACTTTCAAAGGAGAGAGAGGAGATTCGGATTAACGAGTGACCAGTTACAGAGGGATAGATCGGATATAGGATGAGTCCCCATATAAAAAGATGGATATCCGGGGTTATCGCGGTACCTATCCTCTTTGCCATTATATTTTATGGTTCTGAGGTTGTGTTTACTGCATTTATTACGCTTGTCATACTCGGAGCTGTTATTGAGTATAACAGGATGGTTTTTAACGGGGGATTCACCTGGGAAAAATGGGAAGGACTAATAGTTGCTCTATTAATTCCCCTTGCCACATTTTCGGGTGATTTCCATATTGTACTGGCCGTCATTGCATTTTCCGTGTTAAGCGTTTTCATTATTTTCCTTCTGAGGATAAAGAATCATTCTTTTGATATAGTTCCTGTAAGCAAGCTTGTTCTGGGTCTTATGTATATCCCCTTCATGTTGTCGCATTTTATCCTGTTGCGGATCTCTCAAGATGGAGCCATATGGATATTCTTAGTTTTAGTTATAGCGTTTTCAGGTGATATCACTGCATATTATGTAGGTAAAACTATAGGAAAGAAAAAACTTATTCCCCTTATAAGCCCTGGCAAAACCGTGGAAGGTACGATCGGATTGCTAGTAGGAAGCATTCTCGGATGCATGTTATTCCGGGAGTTTTTTTATCAAACTATTTCCATTTTTCATGCCGTAACACTCGGACTTTTGGGAGGCATTCTCGGACAGTTAGGGGATCTTTGTGAATCTGCTATTAAGAGGGCTTCCGGGGTGAAGGATTCCGGTTCTGTCATTCTCGGGCACGGAGGATTACTGGATCGGCTGGATTGTCTTATTTTTATTGCACCGTTTGTGTATTATTATAGATTGTTTATGATAACCCTTTAAGAGTGCAAAATATTTGACAACAGACTTTTTACAAATGCGTCGTATGTGATGGCATGAAGAATATATCTATCCTTGGGTCAACAGGTTCAATTGGAGTTAATGCAGTTGATGTCATATGGAACAACCCCGACCGATTTAAAATCATAGCCCTTTCTGCATGTACGAATATTGAATTGTTACGACAACAAATAGAAAGATTCAAGCCAAGGGTTGTTTCGGT
Organism: uncultured delta proteobacterium; assembly: GCA_963695875.1. Classification (GTDB taxonomy): domain Bacteria; phylum Desulfobacterota; class Syntrophia; order Syntrophales; family UBA2185; genus DATKLL01. The sequence continues at coordinate 90,059 of CAVOID010000008.1, forward strand.
TATTGATGAGAAACATGCCAGGAAATTGAAGAAGATTTTGAATCCTTCAATTAGAACGGATATCCTCTTCGGGAAAGATGGGTATCGTGAGGTGGCGTCGGTGCAGGAAGCCGACATGGTGATCTCAGCAATGGTGGGTTCGGCAGGTCTCCTTCCCACAATGGACGCTATTGAAGCTGGAAAAGATATTGCTCTTGCTAACAAAGAAGTGATGGTTATGGCAGGAAAGATTGTTGTCGAGAAGGCATATGAAAAGGGCGTAAAGATTTTGCCGGTAGACAGCGAGCACAGCGCAATCTTTCAATGTATCTTAGGCCACAACCGGAAAGATATAAGGCGGATTATTCTAACTGCATCAGGCGGCCCATTTTTCCATCTGTCAAAAGAGAAGCTTGCCGATGTAAAACCTGTCGAAGCATTGAAACATCCAAACTGGCAGATGGGGCGAAAAATTACCATCGATTCTGCTTCCATGATGAATAAGGGTCTTGAGGTGATTGAGGCAAGCTGGTTGTTTTCAATGCCCATAGACAGCATTGAAGTGCACATTCATCCACAGAGTATTGTCCATTCCATGGTGGAATATATCGATGGATCGGTTATAGCGCAGCTTGGTGCACCGGACATGAGGATTCCCATAGCCTATGCCCTGTCATTTCCCGAAAGACTACCTCGTCCGGAGCCGTTCCTTGATTTGTTAACAGTTGGCGTCTTTGAATTCTTCAAACCTGATATTGAGAAATTTCCAAGCCTGAGGCTCGCCTATGAAGCCGGGAAGGCGGGAGGAACCATGCCGGCAGTTCTCAATGCTGCCAATGAAGTGGCAGTGGCGGCATTCTTGGAAGAAATCGTCAAGTTTACGGATATATCGAAAATTGTGGAAGGAGTAATTTCCTTTCATCAGCCAAAGGAGTTTTCTACACTTGGAGAAATTTTTGAGGCGGATCTATGGGCCAGGGACAATGCGAAAAAAATAATTGAAAGGATGAACATTTTATCGTGATAGGTGTAAGCATAGTATCTCTTATAATTTTACTTGGCGTTCTTATTTTTGCACATGAGGTTGGTCATTTCCTGGTCGCTAAATATTCGGGTGTCGGCGTACTAAAATTTTCCCTCGGATTCGGGCCCAGGTTGATAGGGAAAAAGGTAGGGGAAACGGAATATCTCATTTCTATGATACCTCTTGGGGGCTATGTGAAGCTTCTTGGAGAATCTGCAGGCGAGGAACTCTCGGAGAGAGATGAGAAAAGATCTTTCCTGAAACAACCGGTTGCAAAGAGAATAGCCATCGTTGCCGCAGGTCCGATCTTTAATTTTCTGCTGGCCATCGTAATTTTCACTGTTGTCTATATGGCGGGTGTTCCCGCTCTGACGACAACTATTGGCGGCGTACAGGAGGACACGCCGGCTTTTAGCGCCGGCATCAGGGAAGGGGACGTCATCACGGCCATCGATGGGAAAGATATTACACGATGGGAAGAAATCAAGGAAATAATCACCAAAAGTAACGGTAAGGAATTAAATATCGGAATTGAACGAAATGGGCAAATAAGAAATATCTCACTGAAACCGGCATTATTAAAGAATCAGAATATCTTTGGGGAAGAGATTGAATCATATATGATAGGAGTCAGTCCTTCATCGCAACATACTGTAATTCAGAGAATGAATCCATTGATGGCCTTCTGGACAAGCCTGAAACAAACTTGGTTTATAAGCAAATTAACCGTACTGAGTGTCGTTAAGATTTTGGAAGGTGTCGTTTCTCCGAGAACACTGGGTGGCCCGATTCTAATCGCCCAAATTGCCGGGGCTCAAGTCAAGGAGGGCATTATACCCTTTATGTTGTTTATGGCTTTGTTGAGTATAAATCTTGCGATTCTCAATCTTTTTCCGATCCCTATCCTTGATGGAGGACATCTTCTATTTTATCTCATAGAGGCAATAACCGGCAGGGAAATCAATATTAAATGGAGAGAGATGGCCCAGCAGATTGGCTTTGTCATCCTGATTATTCTCATGATATTTGTTTTTATTATGGACATAGAAAGGCTTAATATCAATTTTCTTGACGATATAAGCAAGATTTTTAACAGGTAGTTATGTTGATTTTGGCAATTGATACTTCTACCAGAACAGCAAGCGTTTCTCTTCTTAAAAATGATGAGATACTGTCAGAGGTTTTCATAAATCTTGGTATAAACCATTCGATTGTTTTGTTGCCTGCTTTATATGATTTATGCAAGCTTTCACGTATAGAGCTAAGCAGCATAGAGCTTTTCGTATGCACCATCGGGCCAGGGTCTTTTACTGGGCTTCGAGTTGGTGCAAGTACCATAAAAGGACTAGCCCTGGCAACAGGCAAACCGGTTGTTGGTGTATCAACACTGGAAGCCTTAGCGTTTAATGTTATCGATTCGCAAATGTTGATCTGCCCTATGTTGGATGCAAAAAAAAACCAGGTGTATACGGCACTCTACAGGACTGGACATGATAATGTATTGGAAAAAAGAGAAAATGAAAGGGTGACGGATATTGAAGAATTTTTACAGTCTATTGATGAAGAGACCATATTCGTGGGTGATGGGTCTATAAAAAACGCAGGGCTTATTGGCGACATATTGCCGGGGAGATCATATTTTGCGTCCGCTTGCAATCAATATGTGAGAGCGGCGGCAGTAGGTCTTTTAGGCAAAAGAAAATATTCTGAAGGAGATATGCTGGATCTTATTACCTTTACACCCATTTATCTCCGCTCTTCTGAAGCAGAGATGAAGCGCTCTTAGAAGTAAATCTTTTTGCATATCGGCGAGAAGAGTCGTGGTTGTTGAAGGAATATGAGGTGTTGACATGTGTTTCCATTTATTATAAAAATAACGCGCGGAGGTGACATGCATGGAAGAGGCCGATGAGTTTTTGACCAAAAAATATATTCATCAGGATGAGGAGCTAAGAAGATATATTGAAGATCATGAAAAACTTGAGTCGGATCTTGAAAATTTTAACAAGCGAATCTATCTGACAGCAGAAGAAGAAATTGAAAAGAAGACTTTGCAAAAAAAGAAGCTCCGCGTAAAAGAACAGATCTATAGAATCCTTGCGAAGTACCGAAACCAGACACATAAGAGCTCAGTATAAAGGCCTTTAATGAGATTTTAATATTATTATATAAATGAATCATGAAAGTTTCATAGTCCGCGAAGGTCTTCCATTTATTATACCGGTCGGTGTTTTCACTATCGTTTTTGCCTTTTTCGGTTTTGCCTGGCTAACATTCCTATTTTTTGTCGCTACTGTTTTTGTGACCTGGTTTTTCAGAAATCCGCAGAGAAAGACACCTGATGATACTAAAGCCGTTGTATCTCCGGCAGATGGGGAAATTATAAAGATTGAAGATATTATGAAAAATGACTTACTCAAAGGTCCATCAAAGAAAGTAAGTATATTCATGAATATATTTAATGTACATGTCAACCGTGTGCCTTATTCCGGAGTAGTGAAGTGTATATATTACAATAAGGGGGATTTTTTTTCAGCCGATCTGGATAAAGCATCGTTGTTTAATGAAAGAAATTCAATTATTATTAGAACGGATGATGGGAAAGAAATTTTAACGGTACAGATAGCAGGATTAATTGCAAGAAGGATTGAGTGCTGGGTGAAAGAAGGAATGAATGTCTGTAAAGGCGAGCGATTCGGTCTTATACGATTCGGTTCGCGTCTTGAAGTCTTTCTGCCTTCGGATTCGATAATGTCCGTAAAAGTAGGTGACAAAGTCAAGGCTGGGGAGACTCCGATAGGATGGCTAAAATGAAAAAGAATGCCACATTCAAAAGAGAGCGTGTTAAAAAGGGAATATACATATTGCCCAACCTTTTTACGACGGGAAGTCTTTTTTGTGGGTTCTATTCTGTAATCGCCTCCATGAAGGGGGACTATTGGCTTGCTGCAGTACCCGTTTTGATCGCTTTCGTCCTGGATGGACTGGACGGCAGGATTGCAAGGATGACGAACACGACCAGTAAATTTGGTTCGGAGTATGACTCCCTGTCAGATCTGGTGGCATTTGGTGTTGCGCCAGCCATTCTCGCCTATACGTGGGCATTGTCAATATTAGGAAAATGGGGGTGGCTTGCGGCATTTCTTTTTGTAGTCTGTGGGGCACTACGGCTGGCAAGATTCAATATTCAGATAGGGTTGATTGAAAGCAAGGTTTTTAATGGACTCCCAATACCGGGAGCAGCTGCCGTCGTTGCAACCGGGGTATTGCTTTTCTACTATTTAGGAGGAGAGGGGAAATTTAATGATCTTTCAATATTAATCGGTGTGATCGTGCTATCGCTACTGATGGTAAGTAATATCAAATATTACAGCTTCAAAGACCTTAACTTTTTTTCAAGAAAGCCCTTCATGTCTTTTGTTCTGATCGTATTTATCATGATTATAGTAATTGCAGAACCTCAGATTATGATGTTTACGTTTTCTTTCGGCTATAGTCTGTCAGGACCAGCATGGGCAATAATTAAAGTAGGGAAAAAGGCATACACAGAAATAAAGTCTAAAAGATCACATTTGCTTATTAATCGTATGCCCAAAAAGTAATCAAGGCATGTATGGGGATTAATGGATATTTCATTTTTTATAGATATTGTACGCAATTAAATTTATCGGGAAGGATAGTGTTGTGAAGGCGTATCATGTTGCGGTTGTTGGTGCTACAGGTGCTGTCGGGAATGAGATGGTTAAGATTTTGGAAGAGAGAAAATTTCCCGTTGGTAGTATAACGCTGCTTGCTTCAGAGCGTTCAATCGGCAAGGAACTGGAATTTAATGGGAAGGCGATTCCCATTCAACTGTTAACTGAAAATTCATTTTCAGGAGTCGATATAGGGCTTTTTTCGGCTGGTGGAAGTATCAGTCAGAGGTTTGCCCCAATAGCTGCGTCATCTGGATGTATTGTAATTGATAACACAAGTGCATTCAGGATGGAACCAGATATTCCCCTAGTGGTACCCGAGGTAAATCGCGAAACGATCAGCATGTATAGGAATAGAGGGATTATTGCAAATCCAAACTGTTCGACCATTCAAATGGTTGTAGTCCTCAAACCGATACATGATGCGGTTAAGATTAAGCGAGTGGTCGTATCCACATATCAGGCTGTGTCGGGAACAGGCAAGAAAGCTATTGAAGAACTGATTGAACAGACAAGGGCTCTTTTAAGCAGCCGTGACCCAAAGGTGAGTGTATATCCACACAGAATAGCGTTCAACTGCCTTCCCCATATTGATGTCTTTTTGGAAAACGCCTACACAAAAGAAGAAATGAAAATGGTAAATGAAACAAAGAAAATTCTTAATGATTCATCTATCGCAGTAACAGCTACTACAGTAAGAGTACCCGTTTTCTATGGTCATTCAGAGTCCGTCAATATCGAGACGGAAAGAAAGCTTACCGCGGAACATGCGAGAGGAATCCTTTCTCATGCTCCAGGGGTAAAAGTGGTGGATGATCCGAAGAGAAATATATATCCTCTTCCCATTGATGCGGCGGGAATGGATGACACATTTGTCGGCAGGATCAGGGAAGATGAGTCCATAAAAAATGGTATCAATATGTGGATTGTGTCGGACAATGTGAGGAAGGGTGCAGCATTGAATGCTGTGCAGATCGCGGAGATTCTTGTCAGGGACTACCTATGAGAGTTATTGGAGGTGATGCCAAGGGAAAGCATATCTATTCACCTAAAAAAAATAAAATAAGGCCAACCTCTGACGGGATCAAGGAATCACTTTTCAATATACTTCATACTCTTTCCGGAAAGTCATTCCTTGATCTTTTCGCGGGAAGCGGAAATGTAGGACTGGAGGCTTTAAGCCGGGGAGCCGCCAAGGTTGTTTTTGTTGAAAAAAATGCTGTCATGGTGAATGCCATAAAGAGGAACATAAGGGAATTGGGATTCAATGATAAATGTGAAGTTTTAGCGACAGAGGTAGGAAAAGGAATCAGGCAGCTCCAGAGGGACGGGGATAGTTTTGATTTCCTGTTTGCTGATCCACCATACGAAAAAGGTTTTATCAGGGAAATTTTCCAATGTCTTGGTGAAGTGGATGTGACTTCTCAGGACGGGCTTCTAATAATTCAGCATTCAAAAAGAGAAGATGTGATTGGTCATCATACGGGTAATTTTGTGTTGACAGATCAGAGAAGATATGGTGATACGCTTCTTTCTTTCTTCAAAATAATGGGAAGGTAGTAAAGAGAGCTTATATGAAAAAAATAGCTGTGTATCCTGGTTCGTTTGATCCTATCACAAATGGCCATGTTGACCTTATAGACAGGGGCTTGAAGATGTTTGATGAGATTATTGTCCTCATTGCCTATAATCCTAATAAGCCGGCTTATCTCTTCTCTGTTGAGGAGAGAATGGAATTGGTAAAGGAAGCCATAAAGGATTGCAAAAGGGTGCGGGTTGACAGCGCTGCTGGACTTCTTGTTGATTATGTAAAGAAATCCGGTGCAAACATTATATTGAGAGGACTTCGGGCCCTGTCTGACTTTGAATACGAGTTTCAGCTCGCTCTTATTAATCGGAGACTCAATAGGGATGTCGAGACTGTTTTTCTTATGACGAGCTACGAGTGGTTCTTCACCAGTTCCCAGATTATCAAGGAGGCAGCCAGTCTGGGAGGTTCTGTCGAAGGACTTGTACCGGATATTGTGTGCCGGAAGTTAAGAGAAAAATACTTAAGGTAAGAGACTTAATATAATGAAACTATCATCAAGAATACTAGCAATAAAACCATCGCCAACACTGGCAATTACTGTCAAGGCCAATGCGCTGCAGGCAGAGGGCAGGGATATAATCGGCTTTGGCGCAGGAGAACCTGATTTTGATACCCCTGTCCATATCAAAAGGGCAGCTATCAAGGCAATAGAAGATGGGTTTACAAAATATACTCCCGTTGATGGGATTATTGAATTGAAGGATGCGATCATCAGTAAATTGTATGTTGATAATCAATTAAAGTACAACAGGTCAGAGGTCGTTGTATCTTGCGGAGCGAAGCATTCCCTTTATAATCTATGTCAGGTTCTGTTTGAGGAAGGCGACGAAGTCATTATTCCATCTCCTTACTGGGTTTCCTATCTTGATATGGTTATTCTCTCAGGCGCCAAGCCTGTCATTCTCAAGACCACCGAATCCCAAGGATTTAAATTACAACCGCAGCAATTAGAAGCGGCGATCACAAAAGATACAAGAGCGGTTATCATAAACAGCCCATCAAACCCTGCCGGTGTAGTATATACCGCCTCTGAACTGGAAGCTCTCGCAGAGATTATACTAAGGAAAGACATACCGGTAATATCAGATGATGTTTATGAAAAAATTATATACGATGATAAGCCATTTAAAAACGTTGCATCTCTCAGCGAAGAGTTGAAAAAGATGACGATAGTGGTAAACGGGGTTTCCAAAGCCTACTCGATGACCGGCTGGAGAATAGGTTATGCCGCCGGTCCTCAAGAGATTATTTCTGCTGTGACGAAACTTCAAAGTCAAAACACATCTAATCCTACATCAATAGCTCAAAAAGCGGCTGTAGAGGCCTTGAACGGACCTCAGAACAGTGTAACAGAAATGGTTGAAGAATTTAGGAAGAGAAGAGATGCAATCGTTGAAAAGCTGAATGCCATTCCGGGTGTCACCTGCATGCTTCCTCAGGGGGCCTTTTACGTTTTTCCCGATGTTTCAGCCTTATTTGGCAGATCGTACCATGGTATTGTCATATCCAATTCTTCTGATTTTACTGCATTCCTCCTGGATGAAGCCAATGTCGCTGTCGTTCCGGGGGTTGATTTTGGTCATGACAATCATATCCGTCTTTCCTATGCCACGTCTTTAAAGAATATCGAAGAAGGACTGAAAAGGGTAAGAAATGCCGTTATGAAACTTTCATAACAGGCAGGAATGTTCCTTTTTTATAATCACCTTCATTAATCCCTTAATGAGCTTCCCATCTTGACAGACCGGGCATTTGGCAAGGATACATCTTCACCATACACATTTGTCCACGTCGTACAGAAGTGATTGCGGGAAAAGCTTCCGTGGATGCCTGTACTAATGCCAAGTTGTCACTAACGCGCTGGAAACGTAAGGGATTACTCATTGATTACAATCACCAATTCATGTTATATAATATTAACTGTATTATCTATGGCGGTGGTGCATTATTTTGGAAACGTTTATAAAAAGAAAAAAAACCAGGCCTGTTTTTCTCGGAAATGTACGGATCGGCGCAAATGCACCTGTTGTGGTTCAATCAATGACGTGCACAGACACGAGGGACGTGAGGGCAACTGTCAGGCAAATAGAACAGCTTAAGGATGCAGGCTGTGAGGTAGTCAGGGTTGCTGTTCCCGACAAAGAAGCAGCTGTTGTACTCTCCGATATTAAGAAGCAAATAAACATTCCCCTCATTGCTGATATCCATTTTAATTATCGGCTTGCCATCGAAGCAGTAAACAATGGCGTCGATGGAATAAGGATCAATCCGGGAAACATTGGTAAGGAAAAATTATTGAAGATTGTTGAATCCGCAAAATCAAGAGGGACTGTGATTCGTATTGGTGTCAATGCAGGTTCTCTTGAGAAGGATTTACTAAAAAAACACGGAGGACCTACGGCGACTGCTCTGGTGGAGAGTGCCTTGAGAAGCCTTGCCGTTTTGACTGATGCTGGCTGTGATGCAATAAAATTATCCGTCAAATCGTCAGACGTGGCTACGATGGTTGAAGCTTATAGGGAGTTATCAAGCAAAACCGATTATCCCCTTCACCTAGGTGTTACGGAAGCAGGGAGTATTGTTAATGCCGCCATTAAATCTTCCATTGGAATGGGCATCTTGCTGTATGAAGGGATGGGTGACACAATCAGAGTTTCGGTCACAGGGGATCCCGTTTCCGAAATCGGTGTGGCGTATGGGATACTCAGGGCTCTTGATATCAGAAAAGTTGGACCGGATATCATATCATGTCCCACCTGTGGTCGTTGCGAAATAGACCTGTTCAAACTGACCCGGGAGGTTGAGTCGAGATTGACGGGAATGAGGGAGCATTTAAAAATTGCCTTGATGGGCTGTGTCGTAAACGGGCCGGGAGAGGCTGCAGAGGCGGATATAGGAATTGCCGGAGGCCGTGGTTACGGTCTGCTTTTTAAAAAGGGTAAAATTATTAGAAAAATAAAGGAAAAAGAATTTATGTCAACTCTGCTGGATGAAATTTATTCAATTGTTGCTGAAAGGAAGGAGAAATAATGCGATATTCAGAGATTTTCTTGCCCACGATGAGGGAAGTGCCTTCAGATGCGGAGATTATAAGTCATCAGCTCATGATAAGGGCAGGAATGATAAGAAAGTTGACAAGCGGCATCTATTCGTACCTTCCTTTAGGATACCGGGTCATGCAAAAGCTGGAAAGGATAATACGTGAAGAGATGAACAGATCGGGGGCCCAGGAAGTTTTCATGCCGATGGTGCAGCCCCGTGAATTATGGGAGGAATCCGGCCGGTGGAGCCATTATGGTAAAGAGCTTCTGAGATTTAGGGATCGTAATGAGAGAGAGTGTTGCCTGGGCCCGACTCATGAGGAGGTTATCACCGATCTTGTAAGGAATGAAATCAAGACCTACAGGCATCTCCCTAAAAATCTTTATCAGATCCAGACGAAATTCCGTGATGAGATACGGCCCAGATTTGGGGTCATGAGGTGCAGGGAATTCAGCATGAAAGATGCGTACAGTTTCGATGCCAACGAAGAAGGTGTCGACATAAGCTATAAAAAGATGTTTGACGCATATTGCAGGATATTCGAGCGCTGTGGACTTAAGTTCAGGGCTGTTGAGGCTGATACCGGCAGTATCGGCGGCAGCTTTTCCCATGAATTTATGGTAATGGCCGATACCGGTGAAGATGCCATCTGTTTTTGCCGTAACTGCGAGTACGCGGCAAACCTTGAAAAGGCCGAAATTGCTATGCCTGAGCGGCGACAGATTAGTATTGAAGAATTTCTTCCTCTTGAATTGGTTCATACGCCGAATATGAAAAGTATCGATGAAATTTCTGCGTTCCTCCATGTTGCCCCAAAGGATGTGGTAAAAACGATGATCTATAGCGCAGATGCGACTCCCGTTGCAGTGCTCGTTAGGGGAGATGAAGAAATTAATGAAATCAAAGTGAGAAACTATCTGGGCTGCGATATCCTCGAAATGGCTGCAGACAACATGATCTATGATGTGACAGGGGCGCCTCGCGGTTTTGCCGGAGCCGTAGGAATCAAAGCAAGAACGATTGCCGATTATTCGCTGATGAATATGATCAATTTTATCATGGGGGCCAATAAAGAGGATTATCATGTGAAAAATGTGAATATTGGAAGGGACGTATCCGTGGAGGCGTTCGCCGATTTGAGAATTGTGCATGATGCCGATTTATGTCCTCGATGTGGTCGTCCTCTCAAATTTGCTCGCGGAATTGAAGTCGGTCACGTCTTTAAGCTTGGTACAAAATACAGCAAGGCAATGAATGCCACGTTTCTCGATAAGAACGGCAGGGAGCAATACATGGTGATGGGATGCTATGGCATCGGCATCGGAAGAACCGTTGCGTCGGCTATAGAACAGAATCATGATGCAAATGGCATTATCTGGCCTATGCCGATGGCTCCTTATCATGTGATCATTACTCCCGTTAACGTTAACGATGAAAGCATTAAAAAGATATCAGAAGATTTGTATAAGGCACTATTAGAAAAAGGTATTGAGGTTATTCTCGATGATAGAGATGAAAGAGCAGGGGTGAAATTTAAAGATGCAGATCTAATCGGCATCCCGCTTCGGATTACGATTGGACAAAAATCGCTCAGCAATGGAAAGATAGAAGTCAAACTAAGAAGATCAGGTGAGGTTAAAATCCTGGCGATGGACAGGGTGGAGGATTTTGTAATTAATTATATAAATGAAGGCATGTAAAATCCATGCTGCGTATTACAGATATACTGGATAAAACCCAGTCCTATCTTTCTCCGGAAGAACAGGAGCTGATAGAGAAAGCATACATTTTTTCCGCCTCTGTTCATCAGGGTCAGGTACGCCTATCCGGGGAGCCTTATCTAACTCATCTCGTGGAAGTAGCAGGCATACTGGCAGATATGAAACTTGATGCAGCGACAATCGTGACAGGCTTACTTCATGATACCGTAGAAGACACTCTGGCCACACCTGAGCAAATAGAGAAAGCCTTCGGTAAGGAGATCGCGTTTCTTGTTGAAGGATTAACTAAAATAAGTAGGATCACATATGGCAGCAAAGTTGAGCATCAAGCGGAGAATTTCAGGAAGATGATCCTGGCGATGTCTTCGGATATCCGGATACTTTTGGTAAGACTGGCTGACAGAGTGCACAATATGAGAACTCTTGAGTTTCAACCTCCGGATAAACAGAAATTTATTGCTGAAGAAACACTTGAATTATATGCCCCTTTAGCAAATCGTCTTGGAATTAACAGGATGAGAGTGGAATTGGAAGATCTAGCATTCTGCTATCTTAATCCTGAAGCTTATAACGAGTTGTCCAGTCTTATTGCAAAGAAGGAAGAGGAAAGGGAGCAATATACTAAAGAGGTGAAAAACATTATCCAAGGAGAGATCGATATATTCGGACTAAAGGGTGAGGTTGAAGGGAGAGCAAAGCATCTATACAGCATTTACAGAAAGATGGAGGAACAGCATATAAACCTTGATCAAGTATATGACCTGATTGCCTTCAGAATAATCCTTGATACGGATAGGGAAAGTGAATGCTATGAAGCGCTCAGCGTTGTCCATGCCCTCTGGAAGCCTGTCCCCGGACGTTTTAAAGATTATATTGCCATGCCGAAGGCAAACAACTATCGCGCATTCCACACGACAGTGATCGGTCCCTACGGTGAAAGGGTGGAGATTCAGATAAGAAACAGGATTATGCACGAATGGGCGGAAGGAGGCATTGCCGCACACTGGCGATATAAAGAGGGGCGGTCGTATATAAGTGATGAAGATGATCAGATTAAAAAATTGAGAGACTTACTGGAAGTTCAACAGGAACTTAAAAATCCCAGGGAATTCATGTCTAATCTGAAGATGGCCCTTTTCCCGGATGAGGTCTACGTATTCACACCGCAAGGTGATGTAAGGTCCTTTCCGAAAGGAGCAACGCCAATTGATTTTGCATACAGTATTCACACTGATGTAGGAAACCAATGTATTGGAGCTAAGGTCAACAGAAGCATAGTGCCTCTCAAGTATGAACTTCAGAATGGTGATACTGTTGAGATCATCACACAGGCGGGGCATCATCCCAGTAAGGATTGGGTGAAATATGCGGTAACATCGAGAGCCATATCGAAAATCAGAAACTGGGTAAAAACGGAAGAAAGGAAAAAAAGTATAGCTCTTGGTAAAGATCTCCTGGAAAAAGAAGCCAAAAAACATCATCTTAAATTTAATCAAATCGTCAAGTCTGAAGATATCAAAAAGATTTACGCGGAATATTCAATTAATTCACTTGATGACCTGATGGCAATTGTCGGATATGGAAAGGTATCTGCAAAGCGGATTATCAATCAATTTCTGCCGGAAGAGGAAGTAAAGACCGACGAAACAGCTCTCATAAAGGAAGAGAAGAAGAGGAGTGTATCCTCTTCCGTGGGCATTTCCATAACGGGCATCGAGGATATCATGGTCAGGTTTGCAAGATGCTGTAATCCAATTCCGGGGGACGAAATTTTAGGTTATATCTCGCGGGGAAGGGGAGTTACCGTACATACGGCCAATTGCCCGACTGCCGAGGGACTGGATCTGGAAAGAATTGTAGATGTCCAGTGGAATATCAAAGGAAAACAGACCTATCCGGTGAATATGAGGGTTGTATGCCGGGATAAAAAGGGACTACTTGCTGAAGTCAGTACGGTTATATCGTCATTGGATATTAACATCAGTCACGCCGAAGTTGATACAAGACCTGCAGATATGCAAGCAATATTAAGTTTTAAATTGGACGTCAATGATCTACAACAGTTTAACCAAGTACTTAATTGCGATAAAAAAACTTAAAAGCGTCATTTCGGTTGAGAGGGTCAGGAAAACGTAAAAAAATTGGAAGTTCTGAAGATTCTTCCAATGGAAGGGATAAGATAAAACATATTTATAATGATCCATTGCTTATGATCTATCGAAGGTGGGCGATAAGAGTATTTTAAAAAGGAATCAAAGGGGAGTTTGAAATGAACCTCCTAAAAGAAAGACTGTTTGCAAAGGTCTCGTTTATTCATTGACAGTAAAGGTGTGTTTGCTGTATGAAACGCAGACCTTCAAAAGGATAATATATCTAAGATGAATCTCTGGCCTGAGAGGATTATTCTTGCATTATTGATGTTGATGATTTGTCTGCTTCCCAATGCGGTTGCCCAAACACTTCATGGCAAGCATTTGGTTGTAATAGACCCGGCACATGGCGGAGCGGATTTTGGTGTCAAATTAACTGATAAAGAGTATGAAAAAAATATAACCCTTGCCGTTTCTTTATTATTGAAAAAAGAATTGGATAAAGCTGGAAATGTCCAGGTACAGCTGACAAGATCTTCCGACAAGGATGTATCGTTATCCGAAAGGAAAAAGATTATTATGGCATCACGATCAGCAGGTGTTGGTTAGCGTTCATGTTAATGCAGGTTTCGGTAAGACCTCAACTGGATACGAATTGTATTTTCCGGGATTCAAGGCGGCTCCAGCAGAACAAAGTGATTCAAAAGAAATTCTCAAAGATATGGCGAGAAACAAATATTTAAACGAATCTGTAAGATTAGCTCAATTGATACAAAAAAATATGAGTAGTGTATTTCCAAGAAAAAGCAGGGGGCTGCGGGAGGCCTCCATACCTGTCATTGAAGGCTTATCAATACCAGCAGTTATTGTGGAAATCGGTTTTGCTACTAATGCAGACGATAGAAAAAAATTAATGGATGTGAATACACAGAATGCAGTTGCGCATGCGCTATGTCAGAGCATAAAAGACTATTTTTGATGACATCTTAAAATTACAGATGCTTAGTTACGCTTCATCCTTCCCCATGCCAAGTTCGAGGTGGGGTTATGCGCCCTACTTCTATATGTATATATTATTCCTCAGGAGCAGCGCACTTAGCACGCGAGGCTTTTTTCGAAGCCTTCTTTGTTTAGTGCTGCTTGGCAATTTTTGTGAGATAATCACTTATTCGAACTTAGAATGTACTGAGATATAAGAATTCGGGAGATATGACGATTATGAGGAATAATGGTCGTGAATGGAATGAAATTCGAGAAGTAAAAATTACAAGGGATTATTTGAAATATCCTGAGGGGGCTGTCCTAATTGAAATGGGTAATACAAAAGTCATTTGTACAGCTTCAATTGAGGATAAAGTGCCTGCATTCTTAAGAAATACAGGCAAGGGCTGGCTGACAGCTGAGTATTCCATGCTTCCTATGTCTACTCAGATTCGTACACCTCGAGAGTCAACGAGAGGCAGGGTAGGGGGTAGGACGCATGAAATTCAAAGACTAATAGGTAGATCACTGCGGGCTGTGACAGATTTGAACATGTTTGGCGAAAAAACGATTTACATTGATTGTGATGTGATTCAAGCAGATGGCGGTACAAGAACCGCCTCAATAACAGGCGGGTCCGTCGCTTTAGTCGATCTTTTTAGAAAATTGAAACAAAGAGGGATAGTGAGTAAGGTCCCTGTAGAAGATTATGTGTCAGCTGTAAGCGTTGGTGTTGTCGATGGCCAACTTAATCTCGATTTGGAATATGAAGAAGATTCAAGGGCTGAAGTGGATATGAATTTTATAATGACAGGAAATGGACTTTTTATAGAGGTTCAAGGTACAGCAGAAGAAGTCCCCTTCAGTCGTGATCTGTTCGATAAAATGACTGATCTTGCCATTCATGGCATTATGGAGATTACAAAAAAGCAGGTCGAGATACTGGGGAAGTTAACTTGAGGCGAATCATATTAGCGACAAAAAACAAAGGAAAAATAAGAGAAGTTAAAGCTATGCTTGAAGATCTTAACATAAAGATTCTTTCTCTTAACGACTATAAAAATCTTCCTGAAGTCAAAGAAGATGGTAAGTCATTTTCCGAGAATGCTCTTAAAAAGGCGAAGATTTTTTCAGAACATACGGGCGAAATGGTTCTTTCCGACGATTCGGGGCTGGATGTAGAATATCTATGCGGCGAACCGGGCGTTTACTCAGCAAGGTATTCGGGAGATGATGCGACAGATAGCAGCAATATTAAAAAATTGCTTGAGCGTTTGGAAGGCGTATCCATAGAAAAAAGAAACGCTTCTTTCAGATGTGTGCTTGTTTTCTATAGACCAGATGGAAAATATTGGGAATTTGAGGGAAGTTTGCATGGAAAAATAAATTATAAACCTGTTGGTAATGGAGGCTTTGGATATGATCCAATTTTTTTTCTTCCTGAACTGGGATTGACAGTAGCACAACTTCCGCCGGATATGAAAAACAGGATCAGCCACAGGGCGCAGGCTGTTGATAAATTCAAAGAAGCTTACAAGCAGAAGGTTATTTAAGGCAAAATATTATGCAGAAAACGGGGCGTAGCGCAGCCCGGTAGCGCGCCTGCTTTGGGAGCAGGATGTCGGAGGTTCAAATCCTCCCGCCCCGACCAGTTGCATAAAGGGGTTACGATTCAATCGTGCCCTTTTTTTGCTACTACAGTAATATTCGCTGATTCTAAACAAACATCGGGGAATAACTCAATACGATATCAGTTCATCTATATCTCTATACCCCAGTGTATAAGTCTCCGGTGCGTAGTCCCGCTCTGCAATTTGCTCGCAGGATTGACAAAATTTTAGTGCCGGTATCTTTCCGGTCCAGAATAACAGCTTTGCATGTTTTGCCTTGCATCTGGGGCATATGCAAGGCGTTAATTTTTGTTTATTAGGTGTCCAATTATCATTCTTCTTACTGGTACCCATATTCCATAGTCCTTTCTAATGCGCCATCGCCTTAATGGTTGTGAAGTCTGTCAGCAGTGTAACTAATTTCAAACTTCAATTATTCCCGCTCGAACAAACAAATTCAAAATAAAGGCAGAAGAATTCTCTAATTTTTTTGTTGTATTATAGCAGTAAGTCAACATTCTTTTCTTCGTAGTTTTTTCATAGTATTTTCGCAGGTAAAAACGTCCATTTTCCCCATTATGAAAAGCTTCATTTTCCCGGATATTTTCAAAGGCAATAAAACTATTTCAATAAGTCGTAAAAAAGTGAATCTGAAAAACATCTGGGTGATCAAACAGAAGGCAAATTATTGGATAAAACATAAGAAATTATTAAAGCTTAAACGAATATTGTCGATAATAATAATGATAACTGGGATAGCCATAAACGATGATATTATAGAAATTATGCCAAACCAATATAATCATAAAATGCACATCGATAATCAGCCTAACGAAAGTGTAAAGAAAATCACAGTGCTCTTCACGGATATCGTGGGCTCCACTAAGTATTTTAAAACACATGGAGACCTGGCAGGTCGGCTCATGCTGAGAAGGCATCATGATGTAACTGCTAAGATAATTCATGAATTTAGAGGCAGTGTTATAAAAAGCCTTGGCGATTCTATAATGGCTTACTTTGTAGACCCGAAACATGCACTCAAATCAGCTATAAATATTCAGCAAGATTATTCTTCCTTTAATCAGATTAGAAATGTTTCCGAGCAAGTTCATATAAGAATCAGTGTTCATTTTGGGTATGGTATTTTGGAAGAGAATGATATTTACGGAGATGTTGTTAATGTAACAGCCAAGCTGACGTCTCTTGCTGAAGCTGACCAGATCTATATATCTCAGGAAGTCTATGACACAATCAACGATTTGCCGCAATTGCAGTTCGAGTTAATTGATCTGTCCAAAAGAAGAAATGTTCCCGATGGGCTTATTGTATATCGTGTTACCTGGGATGAAACGGCCAGATTTGACCCCATCATGACAACCATACTCTATGTAAAACCTATTTGGGAGTTGGCTGGCGATAGTTTTAAGACGGCATGGCACAATCTCGTAAATAAAAAAAATAATCTGTGGCAAGAAAAAACTGAAACAGAAGAGATTCTTTCTGACAGGACCATCATCTTAATTATGAAAGAAGACAAATCTGTATTGGATATTGCTGAAGGTATAATGTCTTATCTACGGGAAAACTGTAAGGATGAAAAAGCAACATCCTTCTTACCAGTATATATAATCATCGACTCAGGCTTCTATCTCAAAGCTGACAAGCTTGATCTTCAGGCCTTGCATGTCTCATGGGAAGAAATTGAAGCAGATGAGATCTATATTTCAACCGCTGCTTACGATAGATTAAAAACGCAGTGTATATCTCTTAGTTCCTCAGCAGTAGATATAAATGAGTCAAGTTCTTTTTTTAAACTTGATTTGAAGTCTGAGCAAGAAGTGGAAAAGTCAAGTCCTTTACCGTGCCATGATGCCCTGATTAATGGCGAGAACCCACCATGTTATTATTGTGGAAGTAAAGGACACACGTTAGGCAGCTGTCCCTCGAAACGTTTGCCAGAGATAACAAATGCGATAAACAGAATAGGGTATAGATCCTTGGAGGAAATTAACAGAATTTACTCTAAATATCTGACAGGATTTAATTCCAGCTTTGAAGAAAGACATGATGACAGTAATAATGGTGATTTATTGCTTGCCCATCAGGTATTTTACGATCTCAAAAGAATATTTCAGATTAGGTTTTTTAGAACTATATGGGGTACAAAAGAAAAGGCGTGGGATAATGTGAGAGGGAGGATGTGTGAGGGAAATAGAAGTGGTATTATGTGGGTTGCCCAAGACTGTATACGAGTATCAAATTTGTCAAAGGCCGAATCCCTACTCGAAAATTCTTTAATACGAAATTTAAACGACTATAAAGTATATTGTACAATGGGGTTCTTGAACATAGAGAGAAGTAATATCCCCCTTGCTGAGCATTATTTCTCTGAAGCGTTGAATTATGCAGAAACTGATCCGGAAAAGATTTTCCTCCTTTTCCTGCTTTTCCGCATTTATGAGTTGAACAATAATCTCGGCAAGGCATCGGCAAAGATAAGGGACATAATGGAAATCAACCCTAACTGTGCCGATGCCATATATCTTGATATAGTGCTTCAATTTCGTCAGGGAGGCACAAATGAGCCTCTCCGCAAACTTATAAATCTTATACATCAAAACAGAGAATATTATATATATGCATTGATTGATCCGGATCTTAAAGAATTCAGGGATATTATTGATCCCAAGTTAAAGGAACTATTGAATAATACGAGGAATAATGCGAGGCGGGTTATACGTGAGAATGAAGCGGAATTGAAAAAGTGGGAGGAAATGTTCACCAGTGGGGAGAAGACTCTTAAAAAGGCTAAAGAATCATGGGGGGAGATTAATAGATTAACAGAAACTGATAGTTACTTTGGATATCTGGATGTAATTTATTCTGGTATTTCAATTACGAAGACAGTTCATCGGACAATAGAGGAGGATAAAAAAGAACTCTACGAAGGTTTCTTAAAATTAAAACACCGATTAAGGATTTATTTAAAGTTTACATCCGCTTATCCGTATAAAGATTTGATAGAGCAAATCAATACTGAACTAGTTATCATTCAACAAAAAGTCAATGAAAGTTGGCGGAAGCTTGAGACTAGTCCACCTGATGAGCTTATAAAAACCTTTAAGAATAAACAATTAATCTCTCAGGAATTGGATCAGATAGAACAAAAAATGAAGAAGTTTGCAACTATTCAATGGGTGGGACAATTCGTCGCCAAATTTTTGAAAAGAAATCTTATTTTTATAACAGCTATCTTTCTTGCCGCCTTTATTTTACTACCAATCGTTATATTTTATACAAACTTGGTATTGATTAAATTTGATATTTTACCAATTTACCAGATATGGTTGTATCAAAAAATGATTTCAGTCATCGGCTGTGTGTGTAGTATTGTAATATCATTTCTTATTACATATATGGACGTACCTAAAAGAGATTTTCAGATACAGTAAACCTCTCAATATTCCCAGGCGTAATCTTACGTAATGCTCACATAGTCACGTAATAATTTGTATTGTGGCAATCTTCGTGCTAAAATTTCCTGTAATTAATATCTGCATAAAAAGTGAGACAAGTTTCCGACTGTGCCAGTTCCGCTTCCCTGGAAGGTTCGGCATTCAGTCTGCCAGCAGCATATTGCCTCTTCCACGTGTACAACTGGCCGGAGGAAAGGTTATAACGCCTGCACAATTCCGCAGGCCCAACTGTTTCACTGAGCAGCTGCTCTATAAGTGATCTTTTCAAATCCTGAGTGAACCTTCTATACTTCATGACATGATCCTTTCTCCCCTTATGGGGTGATGATCCTGTCTAATACTCTATCATATTTTGTGCAATCCGTGGGGTTCACTCCATATAACGTTGTAAATGAAATTTGCACTTTAATGAACACTTCTTCCCCGGATAAATATGGCCGCTATGCCCTCCTTTTACTCCTGACTGTTAATCTTTTGAATTACATCGACAGGCAGATCATATACGCCGTTTTTCCACTTATTAAGAATGATTTCAGGCTGACAGATACGGAGCTCGGTTTTCTAGGCAGTGCCTTCATGGTTTGCTACATGTTATCGGCTCCTGCATTCGGGTTATTGGGCGATAGTATGAACCGTGTGAAACTTGCGTCTGCTGGTTTGGCTATCTGGAGTGTGGCCACATCACTAGCTTGCTTTGCTTCCCGCTACCTTACACTTCTTCTGGCTCGAGTGTCGGTAGGAATTGGTGAAGCAAGCTTCGGTACAGTATCTCCACCACTTCTGGCAGACTATTTCCCAAAAGAGAAACGGGGGTGGGTGCTTTCTTGTTTTTATCTTGCAATTCCTGTCGGTAGTGCCTTAGGCTATCTTCTCGGTGGCATTCTCGGGCAAAGATTTGGCTGGCCAGCAGCATTCCTCATAGTCGGGATACCCGGGGTTCTTCTAGCTATCCCTGTATGGCTCCTTCATGAACCGCAACGCGGCGGTAGTGAGGAGAAAGTATTAGAAGACGTGTGGCAGACGAGAATAGGCTACAGGTCACTATTTTCCAATCGTCCCTATATAATAAATACGTTGGCCATGACGGCGATGACCTTTGCAATGGGGGGCCTGGCGCAGTGGGTTCCAACATTTCTCTACCGTATTCACGAACTCGATTTGGTTCAAGCCAATACCTTTTTTGGAGGTATCACAGTACTTGCAGGTGTAACCGGTACTCTTACAGGTGGCCGGTTGGGTGACTTTCTTCAGAGAAAGACTAACAGGGGGTACCTTTTAGTTTCCGGTTGGGGGTTTTTGCTGGGCGCTCCATTAGCAGCCTATGCCCTTGTCACTCCTATACTTAACAATTGCCTGATAGCAATATTTTTTGCTGAATTTTTCCTGTTCCTTAATACAGGCCCGCTCAATACCATTATAGTGAATTTTACACACCCATCAGTACGTGCAAGGGCTTTTGCAGTTAATATCTTTATTATACATGCTCTGGGAGACGCCATATCACCCACTATACTGGGGTGGATGTCAGACCTTTGGGGGCTTAGGTATTCCCTCCTCATAACCCCCATCGCAATCTTCATAGCAGCTTTTTTCTGTTTTTTGTGCGGGCGCTTTGTTGGACAGGATAATGATCAGACATGAATAATGTTAATGGAGATGCCTTTCCATTATATCGTGGAGAACATTCTCGACCATTTCCTTTATGACATGTAAGCGTTCCTCTGTTAAGGCCTCAAACCGCAGGACTAAAACAGGCTGAGTATTGGATGAACGTACGAGTCCCCATCCATCGGTAAATGGAATTCGTACACCATCGACGTCAATAATTTTATAGTACTTCCTGAAATGCGCTTTGACCTCCTCAACCACATGAAACTTAATATGGTCCGGACAGTCTACCCTAATTTCAGGGGTAGTGAAGGTTCTGGGAACGTCAGAAAGGAGTTCACTGATTTTTTTACCTGAAGTGGATATGATTTCCAGCAATCTGATAGAGGCATAGATAGCATCGTCAAAACCGAAATACCTGTCGGCAAAGAACATATGACCGCTCATTTCACCGGCCAGGGATGCTTTTTCCTCCTTCATTTTGCTCTTTATCAAAGAGTGACCTGCCTTCCACATGATCGGCCTACCGCCATGTTTTTCAATGTCTTCATAGAGCTTTTGCGAGCACTTAACCTCGCCAATAATTGTTGCACCAGGGGTTTTCTGCAGTATAAATCTGGAAAAAAGCAAAAGAAGTTCATCTCCCCAGAGGACATCACCCTGGTCAGTTATTACACCAATTCGATCGGCATCGCCGTCATATGCAATGCCGATATCGGCCTTTTTCTTTTTGACGAGAGCGATCAGTTCAGTAAGATTTTCTAAAACAGTCGGATCTGGAAAATGGTTAGGGAACCCGCCATCCGGGTTGCAGTAAATGCCAGATACCTTACAGCCGAATCGATTAAGAAGGGGGAGTGCGAAAAAGCCTCCCACACCATTTCCACCGTCTAAAACAATATTCAGGCCTTCTTTTACTTCTACGTTGTTAAATAAATAATCTTCATACGGTTTGGAAATATCTCTAAAAAGGAAAGCTCCTTTTCCAGATACGTACTTGTTACTTTCCATTAGTTTTCTCAGTTCCTGGATTTCCTGTCCATAGATAGTATCGGGTCCCACGCATATCTTGAAGCCGTTGAATTCGGGTGGATTGTGACTTCCTGTAACCATCACGCCTCCGTCCGCGCTAAAATGCCTTATGGAAAAATAAAGCATGGGAGTGGCGCAAAGACCAACATCGATGATATTTACACCGGTAGAAGTAATCCCTTGTCTGATGACATCACAGTATTCGGGAGAACTGAGACGGCAATCCATTCCAAGGGTCATTAACTTAACACCTCGGGAGACAGCGTAGGTCCCGGTCGCCCTTCCAAGATTGTAAACAAAGTCAAAGTTAAGATCTCTGTCTACGATGCCCCGCACATCATACTCTCTGAAAACATCAGGATTTATCATAGTACAGATATTTATAGACTAGAGAACTCTTTTAAATTGACGTGTTTTTTGATCATTCGTTCTATGAGAAGGATTTTATCAGTATCATCTTTCTGAAGTAAGGGTTCTATCAAGTCTATCTGTTTTGCAATCTGATATGTATCCGGAGATACAAGAAGGAGGGGAATTTTTCGTTCAGACGCCTTTGAAATGAGTTCTGAGGACGGTTCAATATTACATGTAAGTATAATAGCCGAGGTGCTGCTTTCCAGAGCGGCGGAAATCATATCCGTGCGGTCTCCGCTGGTAATAACGACTTTGTTTTCTTCTCGAAAAACAGGGCTCTTGATTGCAGCACTAGCGGACATGGAGCCTATGATAATATTTTTTGCCGGACGATTCAGATACGATTCACCTGAAATAATCTTAGCAAACAGACGATCTGCCAGAAAATTGACTGTAAATTGCGGCAATTCTTCGTAATATGGAATTATCCCAAGTACATTTATATCCAATTGCTTTATCTTGGGTAGGTGAATGTCGTTGAAGTCTTCCAGGTGGGGCACTTTATTGATAATAATTCCCTTGAAGTTGGCCGTGCCTAAATTAATATGGTTTTTCAAAAAGATGATATCGTCAATAATCGTTTCTTCTTTTCCGCTGATTACGATAACTAATTCAGCAGCTATAGACTTTGCTAAAGATATGGCATCAAGATAAACAGAAACACCGTATGAGATTTCCTTACCGCCTTCGACAAACAAGATATCCTTATCTTTGCCAACACTTTCTTGCAAATCTATTACTTTCTGCGTGATTGTTTCTTTGTCGAATATATAGAGAAGCCTGGCATGGTCAAACCCAATGCTCATTTCCGCAGGGTCTAGTTCCAGACCGAATATGCCGTTAATCAGTGCAGTGTCATAATCCCAGAGTCTTTTTTTACGATACAGTAGCCTGTCTCCAAAAGGTTTTATATAGCCTATATTTTTATGTAATGCCTTTGCTAATCCGATGATTATACTCGTTTTACCCGCATTAGGATGCATGGATGTCATTACCAGCCTATACATATATCATACCTCTCAATAATTTTATGAAGGAGAAAATTTTATAATTCTCGTCTGCTCTCAGGAGCCCTGAAAGCCATTTTCAAATGATAGACGCCAGATTCAGCCTGTCTTGTGATATCAAATCCACCCTGCTCAAAAACTTGAAGCATGGGTCTATTATCAACAAGGACTTCGGCGGTAAAACCAAGCAAACCTTCTCTCTTTGCAAGGTAGGTAAGGTAGGATAATAATTCACTCCCGATGCCTCTGTTCTGATAATCATCCCTCACAGCAACAGCAACTTCCGCTGTATGTGTGGATTCGTCAACCCCATACTGACCTAATCCCACGATGATTTCACTTTCCTGATACCTGATAATTGCCAGGATTGAGACTTCCTTCGTGTAGTCGATGACAACAAAATCCTGTAAACGTTCGTGCGGTATGTCCGTCCGCCATGACATGAATCTGCGGTGCAGGCTTCTGTCCGAAAGAGCGTAGAAAAAATCCTTCAACAAGGGTTCATCGGTTATTTTAACGGGTCTCAAAAAGAGATGAAATCCCGTCTTCGTGGTTCTGTATGTTTCCAGGTCTTCCGGGTATCTGCCCCGCTCACCCGGTATGTATGCCTGATCATGGTATATCAGTCCTCTCTTCTTTGCCTCTTCAATAAGCCAGGGGCGGAATTTCGGATGCGCGATTGAGATCAATGCCATGGCTCGCTCCCGTATGTTTTTGCCGTGCAGATATGCGATTCCGTTTTCGGTTACAACATAGCGGACATCAGCCCGACTCAGGGTAACGCCGGCTTGAGCACTCAGGGCAGGCACAATTCTGGATACGCCATCGTTTGCCGCTGTTGATTTCATTGCCAGGATAGTTTTGCCGTTCCTTGCAAGGAGCGCACCTCTCATGAAATCGTGAAAACCACCTATCCCGCTGTAAAACATACTGCCGATAGATTCTGAAGTGGCCTGTCCTGTAAGGTCTATTTCAAGGGCGCTATTGATGGCGACTATGTTGTCATTTCGGGCGATAATCATGGGGTTGTTTGTGTAATCAACAGTTCTGAATACTATGGAGGGATTATCGTGAATATACTCGTAGGTCTCTTTCTTAGCCATGCAGAAGGTGGCTACTGTCTTTCCGCGATTCAAGGTCTTTTTCGAGTTGTCTATCACACCGGCCTTGATCAAGCTTACAATACCCTCGGTCAGAAGCTCCGTATGAATGCCCAAATTCTTCTTATTGTAAAGATGTGCCATGATGGCATTGGGAATGCTCCCATAACCCACCTGCAGTGTATCACCATCCTGAATAAGGCGAGAAACATAAATTCCTATTCGCTGTAGGGATAGTGTCTTCTCTTCAGAAAATGCTCTCTGAATTTCGAGCAGTGGTGCATCATGGGGTATTATAAAATTCACGTCTCGATATGAATAAAGCCGTCTCCGTGAATACGAGGCATGTAAGAGTTCACCTGGGCGATCACCAGAGAGGCCTTTTCCGTTGCCGACTTAACCATGTCCACGCTGACGCCAAGGCTCAGAAAACCGTGCTCATCGGGCAGGCTGGTCTGTATTAGTGCAACGTCTATGGGCACAATACCGCCACTGATCAATGCCGGTATGTCTGAAAGGGATATGGGGGTATAGTCTGCAGCTCCCTTATTGTACGGGCTCTCTTGTGTTATTACCGATGAAAAAGGAATTGTGACGAAAATTGCTCTTGAACTTTTCATCAGTGTAGGGAGCTATGCCAAGAGAATATATTTGTATGATTTCCGCATCAAAAAGTGCCTTGGGGTGAGATTCCACATAATTGGTCATCGCGCTTATGAGATACTGTGGTTCACCACAACCTGATGTGACAAATATATGATGACCTCGGCGGATATGGCCGAATATCTCGTCCTCACTGGCAAATTTTTCCGGAGGACCTATCCATTCTTCCAGCGAGTGTCTTCCATGGGTTCAAAGTGCGTCATAAAAATAGCCTCTGCGTGGCGAGTATTCTGTTGCCGAACATCCTGTCTGCATGAGGACTGGTTGCAAGTCCCGTTTGATTATAACGCGAGTAAAGACTATACTCTGATAGCTAAGATTGACGTCGCTTCGCTCCTCACAATGACACGGGATATCAATTTTCAAAGTCGGAATAATGTTTTCCACGCTCAAACTAATCGATAAGTCATATTTCTGTCAAGAAAAGAATGCCGTGGATAAGCGTGAATCCGTACATTTTTCTTACAATTTTACATTAACCGTTCTGGTACGGTGGACTTCAATGAAGAGGATTTCAAAAATAGGTATGAGAGAAAAATTATGCGACTCTAGGGAAGATACATCGACTATACCTGCCGCTTTGGCAATGATGATATCTGCTCCCGCTTTTACAAGGTCATTCGATGATGAATATCCTGACAGGACACCTACTGTGAAGGCTCCCACTTCTTTGCCGAGTGTGATATCCATGGGATGATCCCCGACCATGAATGCGAATTCCGGAGTCACATCGAGTGATTCAAGAGCTGTCAGGAGATGTTCAGGGTGAGGTTTGACGTTGCGAGTCATTTCTCTTGTTATAACGGCATCGCAATAGGTCGTGGATATCGGGAAATACCTCCAAAACCGCCGATTGACAGTTCCTGGTCACAACTCCCGTTTTGATCATTACGGTTTTTCAGATCGACAAGCATATCCCGCGTTCCATCTATAAGCTCCCCTTTTTTTGCCGCATCGACTTCAATAGTTTCAATCAAGTCGATGTGCCTGTTCTGTAAAGTAGTTCTTTCTCCCGGGATGTTTTTGGGAGATTAATGCCTTCCCTGCATCTACCATCTCCAGAACAAAGAGATTGCGAAGTCCATCCAGTGGTACTCCGTAAGATTCGATTAGACGGATAACATCTTTCCGCATGTTGGAGAAATTGATGTTCAGTTTTGCCAGATGTACCGTCGAAGTCAAAAACAACGGCATTTATTGATCTTGCCGACTTTCAAGAGTGGTATGTTTCCTTCAGGTATTTTTCCAGACGACTTATGCCTTCTCGTATGTTCTCAATGGAATTTGCATAGGAAAATCGTAAATAACCCTCGCAGTTTATGCCAAAGTCAATACCCGGGGTTACACCTACACGGGCCTTTTCGAGAATGTCAAATGCCATTTTGTATGAGTCATGCGAGAACGACTTTATATTCCCGAGTACGTAAAAAGCACCGGTAGGTTCTACTTTGACGCCAAGTCCAATTTCCCGAAGCCTCCTGATTAAAAATTTTCTTCTTTCGTTATAAATGTTTCTCATACGGATAACTTCATTGCCGGCTTCCCGCAAGGCAGTTACTCCAGCCCATTGAACGAAGGAATTGGCGGATATGAAAAGGTTCTGCAGCAGCTTCTGTATTGGTCTGATATAGTGTTTCGGCGCAATCAAATATCCGAGACGCCATCCTGTCATAGCGTAGGCCTTGGAGAAACCATTGAAGTACAAAGGCATTGTCCGTAAACTCAAGTATACTGTGTTCCTTATCTTCATAGACAAGGCCATGGTAGATTTCATCGGATATTACCGGCACACCCAGTGAAGTGATTTCTGCCATTCTCTCGGCACTGAAGGAGGTTCCCTGTCGGATTGGAGGGAGAGTTTATTACAATGCCTTTCGTACGTTTGGTCATCTTTTCCTTTATTGCCTCGAAGGTATATTGGAACCCTTCTTCTTCATATACATTTACGGAAACAGGAGTGCCCTCAAAGAATCTTATGAAGTTGGGATAACAGGCATAATGAGGATCTGAAATGATGATCTCGTCACTCTTATTGAGTATCGTAGCGAAGAGGACCAGCATGGCAGGTGAGGTCCCGGAAGTTACCACGACTCGATCGGGTGAGATTGTGACGCTGATATTTATCAAAGTAGTGCTCACAGATTGCTTCTCTCAGTTCAAGAAGTCCAAGACTATGAGTGTAATGGGTCTCTCCATTTCTCATAGCCCGGTAGCATGCTTCCCTGATGCACTCCGGTGTATCAAAATCGGGTTCACCAACTTCAAGATGAATGATATCCTCGCCTCTCCGCTGCATCTCCTGGGCTTTTTCAAGGACATCCATGACAATGAAAGGAAGGATCTCAGATGCTCTTTTTGTTATCATTGAATTAATTAGTGACCTCACTTATAGAAGATGACTGTGAAGCGTTCTTTTTAGGGTAAAGAGAGTTTCACATACGAGTGCTATCGTAAGTAGCTTTCTGATTAGGCCTTGTCAATAAAAAATAAAATGTCATTCTTGATAACCCGTTATGTATTCAGGTCCCAGCGTTCTTCTTATGATTCTTTTTGCATGGTAATCCGGCATTTCAAAATCAAGGACAATGTTCAGAAAATTCATTATGATATAGAAAGTAGCCCCCCACAGGATCTCTTCATTGCCTTGATTATCATGAACGATAAGGCACGGAAATTCCCTAGGTACACCTCTATTCGTCTTCGACTGGTCCGAAGTCTCAACATTATAAAGTCCGTAATTTCTTTCATTGAAAAAAGTCTTCAGGGGAATTTCTACGATACTCTCTACCTCTGGATTGGGATGAAAGGGCCATTCCTTTCTCACAAAACAGACGAGGGGGAAAATTGTCCTTTTGAAGAGAAGCAGGGAATATGTGGGGAGGGGGCCTTGAAAAAGTATATTCCAGGGTCTAAGCCCAGTTTCTTCCCAAGCTTCCCTCATGGCATTAGTCAGAAAAAGGGTAATCATCCGGGAGGTATCAGTGTCCCTCATATGAACGTATTTAAGTGCTCTTCCCTGCAAAGCCGGGACTAGTCCGCTTGTAATAAAGAACCTCAGTAGAGGATCCAAATAATTATGCAACAAGCCGCCCGGACAACTGAGGTCACCGGGCTGAGTAACTCTCGAGGAGCGCTTGATAAGCTGGAAAAAAAATTCACCATCATTGTCCATTGGCGATTTATTATTGCTCCTGAAATGCAGAAGCAGCAAAACACCTGCAGCGAGATGAGATTCCTCAGGTTTGCTTGTAGATTGAACGAAACGCATTTTTTCCGTGAAATCAATTGGAAATTTGCCGAGTCTCTCTACAATCGATGTGAGAAATCGTTCTTTATTCGACAGGCATCCAGTATCTATAGCGCTAATCATATTTCTTCCATCTGACGGACAATTTTCTCAATTTCCCCTTCATACCAGCGTCTGAAAGGGAAAAAATCAATGAATCCGCAATGCCCTCCATATGGTTGAATAGAAAGTCGCAGATACGTGTTTCCTCTTAATCCATAGATGTCATCAATGGGTATTATTGGGTCGTCTTTAGATGCAATGATTGTAACAGGTATGGAAAGATCGCCAAAAATATTATTCCGCAAAGTATATTGATTAAAGTATTCCCGATAATTGTGAAAATCCGGATAATAGGGCATGATGGCTTCTGTAAGGGCCATACATGTCTTAATTCTCATGATATCGGCAAAATCGTATTGTTCAGGAAAAAGGGCTTGTTTTTTTCTTAGAGAACTTTTCCACTTGTGGAGGAAGTAATATCGATAGATCGGGATACTTTCATCAATTGACAAAGTTGCTTTATAGGGGTCAAGAGCAGGACTTATTGAGATAATATGTTTAAGGCTCGGGATTCTCGTAAGGGTATGTTTCAGCGCTATGCGAAGTGCAAAATTTCCACCTAGAGAAAAGCCGATGACATAGTATGGCTTTCCTTTGGACAGATGTGAGATATTGCGAACGCCATGAAATGTCTCTTCTATGAGAGCTCCATGAAAAAGGCCTCCGTTCAGGTGATGAGAGTTGCCATGGTCTCTTAGATTAAGCCGGAATACATCATAACCTTTATTGTACAGATATTTTGCCGTAGACAGTATGTAAGTCGAATCTGCACTGCCTTCCCACCCATGGATCAGCGTGACGAGGCCAATACTGCTATTTGCGGGCTGTAAGGAGTGGTAGCCAAGAAGACGGACATCATTTCCGCCTTCGACGATCATGTCTCTCGTGAAGTTGACCATGGGATGTCGACTCCGGGATCGAATCTTTAAGCTGCCTAAAAGAGTCTGTATGTGGGGATTTCTAGCCCATGGTTTTGGGACGAATATTTCACTCATGAGGAAATTACCAATTACCCCTATATACCGTTAACATTAAGTTCTTGGTCCGCCTTGTTTCGATTTAAGTGTGGATGTACAAAAGCCCGGCTTGGTGCCAGGCTTTGAATAATCACAATGGTGGCGGTGCAGGGAATCGAACCCCGGACACTACGGATATGAGCCGTATGCTCTAACCGTCTGAGCTACACCGCCATGATGTAATTAAAATTAATGCTTTGAAGTACTTAATGTGCCCATGTTAGAAATTTGATTTAGTACATTCATCTTTATAAAAAGCAAAGAGAATTAGAAATTAATATAAAAAACTAACATGAATGTCAATCCCTATTGAGTCTTATCTTGCGTACTCATTTTATAAGAGACAATGACGCTTTTATCTGAAACAGATGCACCAGTAGACAGAACAAGGGCGAGCACTACCTCGTTTTGTCCGTCATTGTCTATGTCTTTAAACTGGTAGTCCGCCACGTAGCCGTTGATCTTTCTCGTTTTCCAGTTTTCAACAAGGCCTAGACCATCCCATTCCAGATCGTAGACCTCGCTTGATGTAAAGAGCCGGATATTCTTGAATAGTCTTCCCGAGGAAGATATATTTTTAACGATGATAATTTCTCTCTTGCCATCCTTATTGGCATCGAGTGTCAAAATTCTTAAATTAATAAAAGTAAATTTATTTTCATCATCCCGCAGAAGATCATCATTTACTATAACGGTGTTGCTTCCCCCATACACTTCATCACTCTTCCAGAGACGTTCATTACTCCCCCCGAAGGCCTGGAGTCTGACGAGAGGTTTGTCCGTCTGTTCGAATATACTAAGATAATCATTTTCATCAAGTGCTATTATCTTTTCACCACCGGCGCTTCCCAAACTATCTATGGTGAGGCCATAGACGGAGAGTCCAACGGGGATCTTCATCTTCTTTCCCTCTTTGTATTGCCCGTCTTCCCAAACTATCTCGTAGATAGGGGTATTAAAGACTTTATCCATTCCCCGGCGCTGCCCTATCAGGAGCGGTCCCGATTCAGTGTTAATCACCCTCAAATACCAGGGCAGCTTTGAGGCAACCTTGATAAACTTTCCGTCTCTAAATTCAAGGACGAAGGAATCAACAGTATTCCGCGACATACTTGTAACGATAATCTCTTTGATACCGTTCTTATTGATATCAGCCACATCCACGGCAATATAATTTTCTGAAGATCTATCCGGTATTTTCTGGATCAGACTAAAATCATTATCTTTTTTTTGATATATCATGACATTATGAGTATCAATAATAACAACCTTATTTAAACCGTCACCGGTGACATCTCCAATATCCATACCTCTGAATTCTGTCGAAAATTTTGAACTCATCCAGAAGCCTTTTCTATCAAGGGGCCTGGAGGCATTTATGAAGTCAGGATTGATTACAGAGGTAATTGTTCCTCTTTTACTCTTCTTAAGTCCTCCGACAATTTCAGTTTCACGGGCATCCTGGGGGGACTGAGGTTGTGACGCTGAGATTTGTGAGGGTACGGGTACTGAGGAGAAGGTCGATGGTACCATGCCGAGAATATGATTATCGATGTTACGAGCAAAGTCGTTGATCTTTAGTATAACTTCATCCATGCCCTGACTTTGAGTAAAAATAGTTACTGTTGATTTATAAGCTGCAATGTCGATAAGCTTACCATCTATGCTCAAACTGTTACCGAATTTTGTGATGCTTCCGTAAACAACAAAATCAGCATTCATTTTTTTCCCAAGACCGTAAATGTCTGCGAGGGTAAGATCTTTTCCCTCCTTTTCCTTCATAGCCTGAAGGACGGTATCCTTGCTGATAACCTCAATCTTCTCATTGACAGTAATACGAGAAGCCAACATGTCCCATATACCTTGTCTCACATAGTCGATGTTCTCCGCACTATGAACAGCAAAGGGAAGGACAGCCACGGTTTTTTCCCCCTTCGCCTCAAGTGAGCCTGATACTGTTAATATAAGGAGTAAACATATTGTCAGTTTCATAACGGTTTTCATAATTTAATCTCCCGATTGGCAGGGACAGTATTCAAGAACCCGCCCCAAACATGTTATTTACGAAAAGCCTGCATTTAGACCGAGGACTTCATTGGTGTTGCGTCCTTTAACATTTAACATTAATTAATTCAACCTCGTTTCTTTTAATGGGATAATAATAAATGCCTAAAGTTGCCTCAGGAGCAGTTTTGGATCAAATATTTTGTTGTGCAGATAAATCTGATTGTGTCTCAAGGCGTTCAGATAAAGGAAGTGTAAGATGATACACTCCATATTCCACAACTGCCTGAATCGGGTAGCGGGATTTTTCATAAACTTTAAGCATACCCTTGTTATCAGCAAGGACATCGGCTGTAAAACCTTTAATTCCTTGTTCTCGTGCAAAAGTAATAAGCGTGTTGAGGATAAAAGTTGCGATGCCCGTTCCCTGATATTTTTCATCAACTACGAAGGCGGTGTCAGCAAAGGGGCGGTCCTTCATGAGAACATAACGCCCCTCGGCAATAATGCGCTCAATCCCTCCTTCCTCAATAAGTCCCACAATCGACATGCTACATCTGTAATCTACATTCACGTACTCCTGCATTTTGGCATGGGGCATGACCTTTATTGGAGTAAAATAGCGGTAAAATACCGCTTTATCGGAGAATCTGTAAAATAACTTTCGCATCTCCTCTTCATCAGACGGCTTAATTGCCCGGAAATAGACAGTAAGTCCGTCCTTGAATGTGTGGGTGCAAGCAATCTTGTCCGGATATAAGCGTCCCGATTCTTCCAAATATATCTGATCGAAGTACAGTATATTTGCCACTTTTGCTTTTCGGACAAGTTCAGCCCGGTCGTCAGGATGAGCGACTTCGATCAGTGCCTGGGCCCGTTCACGGACTGTTCTACCCATCATGAAGGCAATACCATATTCGGTGATTATCATATCTAATGATTCACGATTTGTGAACTGATTGGGGAAATCATCTACAGAGAGCAGTATATTAGACTCTCCCTGAAGATTTCTGCTTGGCAGGGCGAATATTGTCCTTCCGCCATGCGAGTGTTCAACTCCAGCAAAGAATTCCTGGGTCTGGCCCGGTCCCGGTGTTACATTACCTTTACCGGTGGGGAGAGCAATACCTCCCGTGATGTCAACTTTCCGGGCAGGCATAATGGCTATCATCTTATCGTTCATGCTAATCCTCATATGGTCAGAAACAACATCGATCCCCTGAAACTCAATGAGCGGATTTCGATGCAGCCATTTCATAAGTTCTTCCGTTCCCTGAGCATAGGCAGTCAGAGATTTGTCCTGGAAATGTCCCTTCTTTCTGTTGGTGACAGCACCGCAT
The DNA here is from genome assembly GCA_963695875.1 of uncultured delta proteobacterium. Taxonomy (GTDB): domain Bacteria; phylum Desulfobacterota; class Syntrophia; order Syntrophales; family UBA2185; genus DATKLL01. The sequence continues at coordinate 122,801 of CAVOID010000008.1, forward strand.
TTAACCAGGTCCATTAGGGGATCGGTGAAAAAAATGGTGTGAACGCCAAGGTTGCGTTTATGGACAAGGTGCTTTCCCAGTGCTTCAAACAATGCGCCGGAATAAAATGAGATACAGCTACCGTCTTCTACAACGGAAGCTACATTTCCAGCTACCTTGTCAGTAACATCATCATAAGGCCATCGTGGGAAATAAATGAGCGGTTCTGTTGCGTTAACCATAAAATCGAAATCATTAACGTGAACGAATGTGTTACCCAAAGTGCAAGGGACCTTATCGTTAATTTCACCAACAACGATGGATGCACAATTCATTACATGTTTTGCTACGTCCACTGAGACACCCAGGCTGGAATAGCCTCTAACATCAGGTGGCGTGATCTGAATGAAAGCGACATCGACATGGATTGCCCCAGATTCGAAAAGTTTCGGGATTTGTGAAAAACGGCATGGTATCATATCAACGGACCCTGCCATTATCGCTTTGCTAGCTGTCCATCCTGCAAAAAATGTTTTTAACCTGTATTTCTTGGCTGTTGCTGTACTGCTGAATGCTAGCGCATTCCCGAGGCTTACTATCTGAATCAGTTCCAGATCTGTAAGGTTTGAAAGAGCAGACGATGTCAGATGCTTCACAAGTGTCCTCGGTTCTGCTACTCCTGTACCGAGGAAGATACTCATCCCCGGCTTGATCTTCCTCAACACTTCATCAGGTAAGATTATCTTTTCATCCCATTTCAAAGTATAATCATCGATCATATATATATTTTTTTCTCCTTTTCACTGGTCATACGAATGCTTTGCTCAAGAAACGGCTGAAAATTTGCTGTATCATTGCTCAAGTGCAAATTATCTAGTTAAGAAATACAAAATCGTGAGTTATATGCCAATCGTGGCTATTTTAATCATAATTTAAATTTTCCTTCTATGACAATTTCCGAGAGAGTCTTTCTTGGCGAAGGGAATTCTCTTTCTCGAAGGTTGTCTGGAAGATCAGCTTTTTCACCTGGCATACCGACAGCGATCATCGCCTCCACCTGAAAGAGATCAGGGATATTAAGGACATTCTTTGCTTTGTCATAGTCAAAACCCTGCATACCATGGACCACCAATCCTTTCAAAGAACCTTGAAGGGCAAGATTCTCCCAGGCTGCACCGGTGTCGTATGAATGAGTCCGCGCAGGTTTTTCATTATAGTCAAACGTCCTTTTAGATATAACAACAATCAATACGGCGGCATTCCTCGCCCAGACTTTATTTTGTTCTGTCATGAGATCGAAAAATACAGGCCAGTAATCTGTATTTCTGCGGGCATAAAGAAATCGCCAGGGCTGGTTGTTACCTGATGACGGAGCCCATCGGGCTGCTTCGAAGAGTGAATATAAGACCTCTTCGCTGATCTCATCATCAGACATGCTTCTCGGTGACCACCGGTCTAAGAATAAGTGATCCACCATGTATTCCGGTTTTCTAAATTTATAAATACTCATTTTACTCTCCTTGTAGAAATTAAAAATAAATTCAATATCCAGAAGAATTATAGTTGAGTTCCCTGATAAAGTGGCACATACAGTGGACATGTTCCTAAACCGTACCATAATCTTGGTAGTTAGGTTTTTAAGAATTTATTATACGGTATATATTATAATATAAACAGCTTTTTTGATTTCTTTTTCTATTGTTTTGTTTTATATTTCCGGTGGATTGATGATTGATTCAATAAGTATAATGCCGATATTATAGGAGGGGAAGATTGATTCCGAGATACTCAAGAGAAAAGATGAGTGCCATATGGAGCCCTGAAAACAGATATCAGAAATGGCTTGATATTGAGATCTTAGCATGTGAAGCCATGACAAAAAAGGGTGAAATTACTGAAAAATCTCTAAAAAATATCAAAAAAAAGGCTGCATTCGATGTAGTAAGAATTGAAGAGCTAGAAAAGATCACAAAACATGATGTTATCGCTTTTTTGACTTCCGTGACGGAGAAGGTAGGTGAGGATGGTAGATTTATTCACATGGGTCTTACCTCATCGGATATTCTGGACACATCACTCGCTGTTCTTCTCAAAGAAGCGTCGGATATTCTAATAGATGATTTGAATCAGCTTCTCTCAGTCCTGAAGAATAAGGCATTAAGGTATAGGGATACCTTGATGATAGGGAGGTCCCATGGGATTCACGCTGAACCCATAACATTCGGTTTGAAGATGGCCCTGTGGTACCAGGAAATGGAGAGAAATCTTACACGAATGCTCCGTGCGAAAGAAACGATTAGCTGCGGGAAGATTTCTGGGGCTGTTGGCACATTCTCCTTCATCGATCCATCCATTGAAGAATATGTTTGTCGCAAGTTGGGTCTTAAACCGGCACCTGTATCTTCCCAGATTATCCAGAGGGACCGGCATGCGGAATTTTTTACTACCCTGGCCATTATTGCGTCTTCCATTGACAAATTTTCCCAGGAGATCAGGTTGCTTCAGAGAACAGAGGTCAGGGAGGCAGAAGAATACTTCACACTCGGACAGAAAGGATCATCTGCCATGCCCCACAAACGAAATCCCGTTTTGTCAGAAAATCTATCCGGCCTTGCGCGATTGATGAGGTCATATGCCCTGGCTGCTCTGGAAGACATAGCCCTCTGGCATGAGCGGGATATCAGCCACTCATCCGTGGAAAGAGTAATTGCCCCCGATGCGACAATCCTCCTTGATTTCATGTTGTGCAGATTTACTGACCTGGCAGATAAACTTATAGTATATCCGGACAGGATGCTTGCCAATCTTGATATGACGAAAGGGGCAATCTTTTCCCAGATGGTGCTGTTGAAACTTATAGAAAAAGGAATGTCCAGGGAAAATGCGTATATCGTCGTTCAGAGAAATGCAATGAAATCATGGCAGGAGGATATCGATTTTAAAAAATTGCTTTTGGAAGACAGTGAGGTGATGGCCTGCCTGAACCAAAATGACATTGATGCCATATTCAGAATCGAGAATTTCCTGAAGCATACAGACTTTATTTTTAAAAGGGTTTTTGGTTAATTCAATGTTACTGGGACTTTTTCAAGGTGAAGACGCAGAAAAGGACTTTTTTGAATTAACCATGTGCGAGTGAAACGCGCCGATGGGTCTTTGGTTTAATTTCCCAGGCGTGCTGCGGAACCTGGGTTCAGATCTTGCCCTAGGTTCTTGCTATTGATTTCTGTTCGAATCATCAACAGGATGTTTCCATACTGAGCGGTAGGTCTCTGGAAATGACCGTATCTTTCAACCAGATCCGGTCGTCTTTTTCCGGATAATCGATGTTATAGTGAAGCCCCCTGCTTTCTTTTCTCATTAAGGCGCATTGAATAATCAGTTTTGCCACAGTTGCGATATTCCTCAGTTCAATTAGATCCCTCGTGATAATAAAATTTCTGTAGTATTCATCGATCTCGCGGCCGATCAGGTCGATCCTACGATATGCACGTTCCAACCTTTTATTTGACCTTACAATACCCACATAGTTCCACATAAATCTTCTTATTTCGTCCCAGTTATGGGCTACGACGATGGATTCGTCACTTTCTGTGGCCCCTCTTGGGTCCCATGCGGGGATAGTGAGAGGTTCATCTTGTGTTAAATGAAAAATCTCTGATATCTTCACGAAAGACCGGTGGGCAAATACTATGGCTTCTAAAAGCGAGTTGCTCGCGAGGCGGTTGGCGCCATGGAGTCCCGTACAGGATACCTCACCGCAGGCGTAGAGGTTTTCAATGTCTGTTTCACCGAAATGATCTACTGATACACCTCCACACTGGTAATGAGCGGCGGGAACAACGGGAATCGCGTCTTTCGTGATATCTATGCCGAACTCCAAACACCTCCTGTAAATGTTGGGAAATCTATTGACAAGAAAGTCTCTGTCTTTATGAGTAATGTCCAGCAGAACATATTCATCACCGGATTTTTTCAGTTCCGTGTCAATAGCCTTCGCGACGATGTCCCTCGGCGCAAGGCTTTTCATCGGATGATATTTTCCCATGAACGTGGACCCATTTTTTAATTTCAGTATTCCTCCTTCTCCTCGGACGGCTTCACTGATGAGATATGATTTTGCTTCTGGATGGTAGAGGCAGGTTGGATGAAACTGGATAAATTCCATGTTGGCGATGAGAGCTCCTGCCCTGTATGCCATGGCGATACCGTCGCCAGTTGCAATGTCTGGATTCGTTGTAATAAGATATACCTTTCCGGTGCCGCCGGTAGCCAGGACAGTGAATTTTGACCTGAAAGTATGAATTTCATTGCGTTCGGTATCAAGTATATACGCACCGATACATTTATCACCCAAGCCATTTTTTCGACGAATGATTGCAGATTCCATTATGAGATCAATGCCGATGTGGTTTTCATAAATCTTGATATTTCTTTTTAGACTTGCTTTTTCGTGGAGGGCACGTTCTATTTCTTGACCAGTGAGGTCTCGCGAATGCAGCACGCGCCTCATGGAGTGCCCGCCTTCTCGACCGAGGTCGTAGGTGCTGGTATTGGCATTTTTCGCCTTTGTAAATTCAACCCCCCACTGCATTAGTTCCTTGATTCTTTCCGGTCCGTCCGTTATAACGAATCTTACGACTTCTTCTTTACATAGGCCGACACCGCAAACAAGGGTATCATTGATATGAAATTCAAATCGGTCATTTTTATCAAAAACAGCTGCTATACCGCCTTGAGCAAGGTTTGTGTTTGAATCGGACTTCTCTTTTTTTGTTACGATGGCCACAGATCCAAGATCTGCCGCCTTGATAGCAAAGCTTAATCCCGCTATGCCGCTTCCTATTACCAAGAAAGTCAGTTGTATATTCCATGACGGCTTTCCTGCGAACTTTTCTGAGATCATCAAAATTTGTTTACAAAGATTAACAGCTTCTATATATAATTCTGCGTTAATTGTAAAAAGGAAAATATAACGAGAGCAGGAAGATGTTGATTTTAGGAATTGAGACCTCCTGTGATGAAACAGCAGCGGCTGTTGTGCAGGATGGGAAGTTGATTCGTTCTAATATTATTGCGTCCCAGGTCGATCTGCATAGTATTTATGGTGGCGTTGTACCGGAATTAGCATCACGTAAACATATGGAAATGATCATACCGGTCATATGTCAGGCACTTAATGATGCTAAAGTGACTTTAAACGATATCGAAGGGATAGCGGTAACCAGGGGGCCGGGATTGGTCGGTGCTCTCCTCGTGGGTTTGTCGGTCGCCAAGGCCATAGCCTTCTCTTCAAATATACCATTTGTAGGTATTAATCACCTTGCGGGCCATATCGCATCCATCTTCCTTAGTGAAGATACTCCCAAGTTTCCCTTCGTTGCACTTGTAGTGTCTGGCGGCCATACGCACATATACCTTGTGAACGATTTTCAAAAGTTTACTATTCTGGGTCAGACGAGGGACGATGCCGCAGGTGAGGCTTTTGACAAAGGCGGCCAAACTTCTGAGTATCGGATATCCGGGAGGCGCAGTGATTGATCAAATGGCAAAAAAAGGAAATCGTGAATGGATAAAATTCCCCAGGGCCATGAAAGATAGTCTGGATTTCAGTTTTAGTGGTCTGAAAACATCGCTTTTGGTTTACATTAAGAAAAGAGGGTGTCCGTTTACTGAGGATGAACTGCCGGATGTGGCAGCAAGCTACCAGGAAGCAATCATCGATGTCCTAGTAGATAAAACAATCATGGCTGCTTGCCTGAATTTTGCACCAAAGATTCTTGTATGCGGCGGCGTGGCGTCAAACAGCCGTTTGCGGCAGAGGTTTACCGATGAATCTAAAATAAGAGGCTTTGATTTATACATTCCTCCCCCGGTTTTTTGCACAGACAATGCGGCTATGATAGCTGTCGTTGGTGAACATCTCTTGACGAGAGGGCTTAAAGACTCTTTGGATATGAACGCGGTTTCCAGATGGCCGTTAGATTCTCTTTGATGTATGACGACAATAAGAAAAATCCTTAGAGATTACAGAATCCGACCTCTCAAGCGATTGGGTCAGTCATTCCTTGAGGACAGAAATGTCATAAATAAAATTTTGAAAATATCAGATATCAGGGGAGATGATACAGTAGTTGAAATAGGTGCTGGCATTGGGATCATGACGGAGGCGATAGCACAAAAGGCGCAAAAGGTTATCGCCCTCGAAATTGATCCCAGAATGATCGGTATTTTAAATGAAAGACTGGCGGGTTATCATAATGTGGATATTATTCAAACCGATGTCCTTGAGTATAATTTTTCTCCGGTCAGTTTTGAATCCCTGTCAAAGAAGATAAAGGTCATCGGGAATATTCCCTACAACATTTCATCACAGATATTGTTTCAATTATTAGCGTGCAGGAACCATATCTCGTCTATGATTCTCATGTTTCAAAAAGAACTGGCAGACAGACTCATCGCAACCCCGGGAACAAAGGAGTATGGGATACCAACGGTTTTAGTTTCCATGTATGCGGAATGTCATCGAGAAATGGTAATCCCTCGCAGTTGCTTCTATCCCGAACCAAAAGTAATGTCGGCTGTTATGAAAATGATTATTCGTGAAAAACCTCTTATGGATTTAACGGATCATGAATTCTTCTTCAAAATTGTGAAAATAGCTTTTTCAAAGAGAAGGAAAACTTTGTTAAATAATATCCGAAATTCACAAGAATTGGGATATTCAGAAATGGATGTTGTAACAGCACTCAAGAAGGCGTGTATCGATGGCATGAGACGGGGTGAGACCCTGACTGCAGAAGAACTCGGCAAATTATCAAATGCTCTTCGTTCGCTATGAAATAGCTTGACAAGTTACGGTTATTTTAGTAGTGAACAAACGACCGCTTGGATCCAAGGCACGGACTGAGACGGAAGGTGTGATAAAGTTTATAATCGCGGGTTATAATATGAAGCCTCTCGTCTTTGACGTAGGGGCTTTTTTTGTAGATACGGGAAAGATATGAAGATCGTATGTTCCATAAAAGAGATGCAAGCCTTCTCGGAATCCACAAGGAATAGAGGGCAGAAAATAGCCTTTGTTCCTACAATGGGTTATTTTCATGACGGTCATTTGAGTTTGATGAGAGAAGGGAGGCGACATAGGCGACTGTCTCGTCATCAGTATTTACGTGAACCCGACGCAGTTCGGTCCGAATGAGGATTTTGAAAAGTATCCCAGGGATTTTGAAAGAGACAAAGGCCTTGCTGAAGGTGTTGGTGTGGATGTTATTTTCTATCCTGAAGATAAGGAAATGTACCCGGAACATTATCAGACCTATGTCAATGTTGAAAAGGTAACGCAAAATCTCTGCGGCATTTCGAGACCCGCGCATTTCCGGGGTGTGACAACGGTATGCGCCAAGCTGTTCAATATTGTTAAACCTCATTATGCAATCTTTGGTAAGAAGGACTTCCAGCAACTTGTAGCCATTAAGCGGATGGTGCAGGATCTGGATATGGATCTCGATGTTATCGGGATGACAATAGTGAGGGAATCCGATGGTCTCGCAATGAGTTCGAGAAATGTATATCTCAAGGAAAATGAGAGAGAATCGGCTCTTAGTCTTAGTCGTTCCTTAAAATTAGCCAAAGCAAATGTATGACAAAGGAGAAAGGGATGCTTCAAGGATACTGGAGGAGGTCAAAAAATTTATAGAAGGCCATCCATTTTCACGGATCGATTATGCGAAGATATGCGATACGAAGACCCTTCAAGATATTGATTGTCTCGATGGAGAGTCAGTTTTAGCCCTTGCCGTCAAGATTAATAAAACAAGATTGATAGATAATTATGTATTCGGGGATATTCTTAATATATAAAGTTTACGCATAAGAAATATTTTTCCTGAGGAGAAAGGTAATACATGCAAAGGTATATGCTCAAATCAAAACTGCACAGGGCTATAGTGACCGATGCCAATCTCCATTATGAAGGCAGTATCACAATAGATGAAAAACTGATGAATGCTGCGGATATACTGCCTTATGAAAAAGTCGATATTTATAATGTTTCTAATGGGGAAAGGTTCTCAACATACGTGATAAAAGGTAGAACAGGATTCCGGTGTGATATGTCTGAACGGGGCTGCAGCATGGAAGGCTAAAAAGGGCGACATTATTATTATTGCGAGCTATGCGCTTATTGATGATTCTATGATAAAGACGATGGCATCCTGCATGTGTTTTCTTGGATGATAAAAACAGGATCAAGAGACAAAAGTAGTATATAAAAGGTCTAGCACGGTATAAGTAATGATTTTAGAAATGACTGTTAATAGGGGTAGGGTATTAAGGAACCTTGCCCTTTTTTTTAAAATAGAGGTTGAAAACACATCAACTTTTTGTTAATTTAAATAAACTTAAATGATATAAAGGTTATTTATCGTTGAAGAAAAAACTGAAGCAGATATTTTTAACCGGTCTTGCTGTTACCATTCCGATAGGATTAACACTTTATATCCTCTTCTTTCTTATTGACATAATGGATGGTCTCCTGAAGATTATCCCCACAAGGTATCATCCCGATACGTTGCTTGGTATTCACATTCCGGGTCTTGGAACTATTGCAACTGTGATTTTGATTTTCATCTGCGGCCTTGTCACAGCAAGTTATGTCGGCAACAAAATTGTTCAATCTGGAGAAGACCTTGTTTACAGGATACCATTCGTGAGGAGTATTTATCAGGCCATCAAACGGTTCTCTGACACCATGTTTATGGATAGGAGAAGCAGTTTCAAAAAGGTTGTACTGGTAGAGTTTCCCAGAAAAGGTCTATATACAATCGGTTTTGTCACAGGTATCCCGGGATTGGAGATTCAGAAAAAAACCGGGCAGAACTGCATAAGTGTTTTTTTGCCGACAACGCCCAATCCGACATCGGGATATCTTGTTATTATACCTGAAGATGAGTTAGTTGAAATGGATATGTCGGTAGAAGAGGCCTTAACATTCATCATTTCTGTCGGTATCGTGACTCCATCAGACCATTATAAAAAGAGAGAGAAATTACACGATGAAGGTAACCATGTTGGTGAGTTAGAAATCATTGAAATAGGGATAGGACAAATAAAAAAATAGGAGTGAAAACCATATGCAGATAACATCTGAGAGTGTTAAAGTAGGACATCCGGACATTGTATGCGATTCAATAGCAGCGAATATCATCGCCGCGATAATCGATGAGGAACATAAAATCGGACTTAATGTGGATAACATGCCCCATTGCGGTATTGAGATTTTCCTGGGCAAGGGTCTCTGTATAGTTGGTGGAGAGGTTGCCACCCGGGTTATGTAGATGTAGAAAAGATTGTTCGCGATACAGTTCTATCAATTGGTTACTGCGACTATAATCTTGGTCTCAATGGAAATTCAATGGGAATTCTTAACACAATTATAGAACAATCTCCCGATATTAATATTGGTACCCGGGCAGACATGGGTAAATACAAGGAAATCGGTGCAGGGGATCAGGGGATTATATATGGGTTTGCATGCGATGAGACGCCTGAGTATCTTCCGCTTCCGTATGTCTTGCTACAAAAATGATGAGGGCTTTTGAGAATTGCGGTAATCCTATATTCGCGCCTGATGGTAAAGGGCAGATAACAGTCGAATATAGTGACGAGGATGTTCCCTTGCGTGTGGCGACAGTTCTCATGTCCAATGCAATCGATTACCGTCGTGTAGCAGACAATGAGAGAGCATCTGTAGAGCCCCAGGCAAGGCATATTGCTATGGGGTGCCTCAGATGGTTGGGTAGATGAAAAGACCGAATTTCTTTTCAATCCTACAGGGGAATGGCAGGCTATCAATTCATGCAGTGCTGCGGATTCCGGCGTCACAGGTCGTAAACTCGTCGTTCAACTCTATGGGGGGTATCCTGGCGCACAGATAGGCGGAGGTTCTATTGTTAATAAATCGCCGGAAAAGGTTGATTGTTCGGCAGTCTTCGGTGCCCGCTATGTTGCAAAAAACATTGTTGCTGCAGGTTTAGCAAAGAAGTGTTCTATTCAAATAGCATATGCCATCGGTATTGCCAGGCCCATTTCCGTTTATGTAAATACTTTTGGTACAGGGATAATTTCCAACAATAAAATCAATGTGCTTATTAAAGAATACTTCGATTTATCCCCCAGAGGCATGATCGAAAGATTAGACCTCCTCAGAGGTGATGTTTACAGGAAACTGCCCAAGACTTTATTTATGAACGATTATGTTTGGGAAAAGACGGACATGGTCGAAGCACTAAAACGGGCCGCGTCTGTATAGAAACGATAAGTTGATCAATTATATAAGTCGGCGTGGAGGGCCTGATGACATATCTGAAACCCGTAAAAAACTTAATGTACAAAGTGGCTGATATTCGGTCTTGCCGACTGGGGGCGTAAGGAAATTGAACTTGCCAAGAATGAAATGCCCGGTCTTATGGCTATACAAAAAAAATACGGCCGTCAGAAGCCTTTAAAGGGCTTGAAGGTTATGGGCAGCTTGCATATGACGATTCAGACAGCGATGCTCATAGAGACACTAAAAGAAATTGGCGCTGACATAAGATGGGCCTCATGCAATATATTCTCGACCCAGGATCACGCAGCTGCTGCAATTGCGAAAGCGGGATCTGCAGCGGTTTTCGCCTGGAAGGGGGAATCTCTCGAGGAATACTGGTGGTGTACAGAACAGGCGCTGACATGGCCTGATGGTTTCGGCCCTGACTTGATTGTTGATGATGGCGGTGATGCAACACTTTTGTCCACCATGGCGTCAAGATCGAAAAAGACCCCTTCGCTGCTTGAAAAGAAATACGACAATAGAGAGTTCCAGATTATTATGGATCGCATGAGACACTCACTGAAGCGGGATCCAAAACATTGGCACAAAGTAGCTGCTAATATCCTCGGCGTTTCAGAAGAAACAACCACGGGTGTTCATAGACTCCACCAGATGGCACAATCCGGAGAACTTCTTTTTCCGGCAATTAATGTAAATGATTCGGTAACCAAGTCAAAATTTGATAATCTGTACGGCTGCCGAGAATCCCTTGCTGATGGCATAAAGCGGGCAACTGATATAATGGTTGCGGGGAAGATGGTTGTCATCTGTGGATATGGCGATGTTGGTAAGGGGTGTGCCCAATCAATGAGAGGTTTTGGCGCACGCGTAATTATCACAGAGATCGATCCGATTTGCGCACTCCAGGCAGCTATGGAAGGATATGATGTAAAGACGCTGGAAGATGTCGTTTCAATAGGGGATATCTTTGTCACAGCCACCGGCTGCTGCAATGTAATTACCGGTACGCATATGGAGAAGATGAAGAATGAGGCGATTCTATGTAATATAGGTCACTTTGATAGCGAAATAGACATACAATATTTAGAAAAGAGCAAGGACTGTAAAAAAGAGAACATCAAGCCACAGGTAGATAAGTGGACTCTTAAATCCGGGCGGTCAATAATTGTCCTTGCGGAAGGCAGACTGGTAAACCTTGGCTGTGCGACTGGACACCCCAGCTTTGTCATGAGTAACAGCTTTACTAATCAGTGTCTTGCTCAGATTGAACTTGCGACCAGGAAATATAAACCCGGTGTCTACACACTGCCTAAGAAAATTGATGAAGAAGTAGCAAGGTTGCATCTCAATCGTCTTCGTGCAAAACTGTCAAAATTGACGAAAGAACAAGCAGATTATCTCGGCATACCTGTTGGTGGACCCTTCAAGCCGGATTATTACCGTTATTAGAAAGGCAAGGATGAAGGGACAGGGATCGGTATCTAATTACTCGGACTTCTGAATTTCAGGTTTTGACGCGGAAGAACATGATAGCAGACGCTGACGCCAAAAATAATGTTTGCAAACCAGGCTGATATAATGGGAGGTAATTGTTCCGGAACGGCCCAGAGACATAGCGAAGGCGTGCACGATCCAGTAAGAGAATCCAATGATGATGCCGAACGCCGATGCTCTGCATGATACCGCCGCTTCGTTCGCGTTTTCATGAGAGAAAAGGAAATACCAATAACTGACAAGTATGATACTGACTAGAGTGAAAGCAATCTTGCCATGCATGTCTACGAGGTATCGTGTTGCATCATATCCTTCGGCTTGAATCTTTTTAACGTACTTTCGTAACTCTGCATAGCCCATCTTTTCTGTTTCTATTTGGACGACATTGAAGTCTGATGGTTTTTCCGGAAGGTCTATCACCTTCGATGACAACCCACTCGAGAGACGGGAATTCCCCTCCCGTAAACTGGGTGATCAATAGATTGTAAAAGACCCACTGGTCATTTCTCCATTCGGCTTTTTCTGCATCGATCCGCATAGTCAATTTAAAGTTTTTGTCTAAATAGTTAATGGTAATCCCTTGAAGTATATTTGTCTTAGGATCAAACATTTTGAAATTGTATATTCCGTTTGTTCCCTTGTACCAGAGCTGGCTCTGTTTGAAAGTGCCAATTGGTTCACGCTTCTGTACCTCTACAAATACGATATGATCTGCCCTCTGGTTACTGTAAGGCGTGACGAATTCACTGTTAAGGAAGGCAAGGATACAAATCAATGCTGATGTGATTAACACCGGCAATGACGTCCTGTAAAGACTGATTCCGTTTGATTTCATGGCAGTGATTTCGGAGTTTCTTGACAGCGAACTGAATGTTAAGAGAGATGCGAGCAAGACTGATGCAGGAATCGTCTGGGAAACCATCATCGGGATCATGAAAAAGAAATAAGAAATGATCTGGTGCAGCAAGGCATTATTACTCAAGAACATTCTGATTCGTTCAACAAATTCAACAATCAGGAAAAGCGACATAAATATTGCGAGGATGAAAACAAATAACCTTACAAACTCTTTGGTTACATAGCGATCCAGAATGGTCATGAATCAATACCTTTTTTGCATCTATCTATGAGCTTCTTTAAGTAGATTCCAATAGGGAGCTCTATGTTGAGCGGTCTGTCATTTGCAGCCCTAACCAAAAGATAGAAGCCAATAATACAGAAAATAATATTGGGAGCCCACGTCCCAATAAAAGGTGAAAGTCTGCCTGTTTCTACGAGTGCCTCGCCGCCAAGACGAATGATGTAGTAAATAAACGCCGTAAAAATACCGACGGTGAACCCCCTGGATTTTGCTGTCCTGTGGGATCTGATACCCAGTGGGATTCCAATAATGCCAAAAACAATGCATGAAAGAGGTGTAGTAATTGTCTTATAAAATTCGATGGCCATTTCTCTGAAAACAGCTCCTTCTATACCGGAAGTTTTAAGCTTCTTGGAAAGTTCCCAGACGGTCATCTCAGTGCTGTCCTTTGTTTTAACTTTCTTTTCTTCAGCGATGGAGGATTCAATATCGAGATTTACGTCATACAGACTGAAATCCATTTTTCGATAATTTTTAAGCTTCGTATCGACTATATGTGTGCTGCCGTTTTCGAGTCTCAGCGTTACGGTCATCAGTTTAGGATCTGATACAAGATAAGCTTTTTCGGCAATAATGGTGCTCGGTTCCTTACTAATCCTTGTATCTGAGATGATGACCCCTTTCATGTATTCACCACTGACAGGTACACTTTCTGCGTATAAGAGAAGACCCTTGAAATCATCATTGAATACTTTTTCTTTTATGCCAATACTGGCCTTTTTCTTGGCGACTGTATAAAGCAAATTTTTCGTGGCATATTTACTATGGGGAACTAAAAAGAGGCTTGTAGCAGCCGTCATAATGAAGGCTATTAATGACGCAATGGCTACCGGCAATATAAGTTTGTATAAACTGATGCCTGATGCCTTTAAAATGCTTATTTCATTATCACCGGACAGTCTGCCTAATCCAATCAGAATCGATATCAGGAGTGATATGGGAATGGTCAATATCAGGAATGATGGTGTTAATAAGAGAAAAAGTTTTGATATGTCAATGAAACTGACACCTTTATTGACCATCAAGTCCATTAATTGGAGAATCTTCCCCATGAGCAGGACAAAGGTCAAAACAAAAATTATTATGAAAAAGGGATAAGAAATTTCCCGTAGAATGTAACGATTGATAATTTTGAACATGTATGTCCGGGCTATTGATTATTTGGATGGGTAAGCTAACACGTATTTAAAGAGTTTTGTCAAGCAAAAGATAGAAATTCGAGCCCTGCTTGATTGAAAATCAGCAGCAAATGATCGCGTTGAATAGGGGCAGAACCATATTAAGGAAGATTCAATAATTGAATTAATTGTATCCGTATATTTTCTATAGAATAATCCATGTCTTTTATTGACCTTGCTCAATAAATCTGCTAACTAAATTAGGCTCGCTGACTAGACGCGGATGGTCATTATTGTGCAATTTTCAGGTGGGGTGATATCCTGTGATAGATCTACATACCCATTCCATATTAAGTGATGGAGAATTGATTCCTTCAGAACTCGTGAGGAGGGCCGAGGTTGCCGGTTATCGTGTAATTGCAATAACCGATCATGGAGATCATTCCAATCTCGATTTCATAATTCCACGGCTTTTAAATGTCTGTCAGAAATTGCAGGATGCCTTGGCCATACAGGTGATTCCGGGTATAGAGTTGACCCATATTCCCCCGGCATACATTTACGATCTTGCCGTTGAAGCCAGAAATCATGGTGCTAAGATTATTGTCGTTCATGGAGAAACGATTGTTGAACCCGTTGTTGCCGGGACTAACATGGCTGCCCTTAAGTCTCCTATCGATATTCTTGCGCATCCCGGTCTGATTACAGAGGAAGAGGCAATGATGGCGGCAAAAAATTCAATATGTCTGGAGATAACAACAAGGAAGGGGCACTCCCTGACAAATGGACGTGTGTTAAGCATGGCGCGCCACTCGAAAGCTCCTCTCATTTTAAACACCGATAGTCATGCTCCCCATGATCTAGTCTCCAAAGAAATGGCCCGAAAGATCGCCTTGGGTGCAGGCATGACTGAGGAAGAGGCCGAAATTATGTTTCGTAATTCAGAAGCACTGGCTAAGAAGGCATTAGAGAAGAAATGAAGCTTTCGCGGTTATATGCTTATGATGCCTGTATCGGTTTAAAAAAGTGACGAAAAGGCCCATTGAGCAGATGCCTGCTGACCTCTCGGGGTAATCCACCATGTATTGACCACCCCATCACCATAGATTAGGGTGCTTAAATAAAACTCCGGAAAAAATGGCGCATGAAGCTGAAAATCACAAGGTGGTACTAATTCATAAGGATGCAGATGTATTTGTCTCTAAGGCCTCTTATCTAGCCAGTTAATAAAGGTGTATTACTACCTCATTTGAAGGGAACCTCTTTAAAAACAAACGATCTTAAATCTTCAATAAACATCATGACTATGTTTGGACCTCTGTCAATCTTATTAGTTGATAAATAAGTCTTCAGAAAATTTATGTGCTAATCAATATTGTAGAGAGCAAAAAAATTTGGAGATATGGAAAAAGGGGTATTTTCTGATATAAAAAATTATCAAATTTTTATCTTGATTATATCAATATATAGTAGTATCATAACTTCCTACCCCAATATGTTGGGTATAATAATTGCCTTGAAAATTGTTTCACTACGGAATCAAGGAGGGGGGTTTCATGCATAAAGAGATAAAAAAGAGGGATGGCCGCTTATTAAAATTCAATGCGGAAAAGATAACCGATGCCATTGCAAAGGCCGGGGCTGCAACGGGTGAGTTTGATGGTGATGGAACTATAGCGAGGAAACTCACGATAAAAGTCCTTAACTTAGCGGAAAAGCTCTTCGACGATAAAGTAATGACAGTGGAAGAAATTCAGGACATTGTTGAAGAGGTGCTATTGTCCTCACCTTATCGCCGAACCGCTAAGGCTTATATCATATACAGGGATCAGCACGCTAGATTGAGGGAAATTACCAATAAGATGGAGGTTGACTTAGTAGATCAGTACCTAAAGAAGAAAGACTGGAAGATTAATGAAAACAGCAATATGGACTATTCTTTGCAGGGTTTGAACAACTATATATCTTCCGAAGTCAGTAAGGTGTACTGGTTAAATGAGATTTATTCACCGGAAATTAGAAAAGCACATACTAATGGTGATTTCCACATTCATGACTTGAGCCTTCTTTCCGTTTATTGCGTTGGCTGGGATCTGTATGATCTTCTGTTGGAGGGCTTCCGGGGTGTGTCCGGGAAAGTTGAAAGCAAACCGGCCAGGCACCTTCGCAGTGCTCTGGGACAGGTCGTCAATTTCTTTTATACCCTTCAAGGGGAAGCAGCCGGAGCTCAGGCATTCTCGAATTTCGACACACTCCTGGCGCCTTTTATTAGATACGATAAGTTGGGTTACAATGAAATACGGCAGGCTCTGCAGGAATTTATTTTTAATATCAATGTTCCTACGAGGGTCGGTTTTCAGACCCCCTTTACCAACGTCACCTTAGATGTGACGGTACCGAAGTACTATGCGGATCAAAATGTAATTATCGGAGGGAAGCCGCAGAAGGAGAAATATAGGGATTTTCAGGAGGAGATGAATCTCTTCAATAAAGCTTTTCTCAGGGTAATGGCAGATGGAGATGCCAAGGGTAGGGTATTTACCTTTCCTATACCTACATATAACATTACTAAGGGATTCAATTGGGAAGATCATAATCTTGATGACCTGTGGGAAATGACAGCAAAGTATGGGGTGCCCTATTTTTCAAATTTTATAAATTCAGATATGAATCCGGAAGATGCGAGAAGTATGTGCTGCAGACTTCGCATTGATAACAGGGAATTAGAGAAAAGGGGAGGGGGGCTTTTCGGATCAAATCCGTTAACCGGTTCCATCGGTGTGATCACGATGAACATGCCGAGAATTGGTTATCTTTCGAAGACGGAAGATGATTTTATGGAACGTCTGGAAAAGCTGATGATCACTGCTAAGGAAAGTTTAGAGACCAAGAGAAAGGTCCTTGAAAAATTTACAGACGGTAACCTCTATCCTTATACAAAATATTACCTGAGGGATGTAAAGAAGCGCTTTAGCGAATATTGGAAGAATCACTTTTCAACAATCGGACTTGTCGGAATGAATGAAGCCTGTCTAAACTTTCTGGGCAAGAATATAGCTACTACGGAAGGACAAAACTTTACCCTGAAAGTATTGGATTTTATGAGAAGAAAGCTAATAGAATTTCAAAAAGAAACAGGAAATAATTATAATCTTGAATCGACTCCTGCGGAAGGCACGTCATACCGTCTTGCAAAAATTGATAAGGCAAAATATCCGGAGATAATGTGTGCCAATGAGGACATATATGTAAACAGTAAAGGCGAACCTTTTTACACAAACTCTACACAACTACCTGTGAATTTTACGGACGATATATTCGAAGCACTCGATCTGCAAGATGAAATCCAGGCAAAATACACAGGGGGAACGGTTTTTCATACGTATGCAGGTGAAAGAATACAAGATCCATCGGCAGTAAAGACATTTGTACAGAAAAATATGTACCAGTTATCATTTACCTTACCTTACATTCACACCCACCTTTAGCGTTTGTCCCTCACATGGATATTTAAACGGTGAGGAGGCAACATGTCCAATCTGTATGGAGCCCTGTGAGGTATATTCACGTGTGGTCGGTTATCTGCGTCCTGTTAAACAGTGGAATTTGGGGAAACAGGAGGAGTTTAGAGGAGAGGAGGGTTTTCAGTTTTTAGAAGATGAAGATTGGCGGGTTGCAGAAGGTATCTTTGATTGAATATCCAGGGAAAATATGTGCGATTGTATTTTCACAAGGCTGTAACTTCCGATGTCCCTATTGTTATAATCCGGAATTAGTAAATCCAGATCTCTATAAAGAATGTCTGCCTGAAGATGAGGTATTTTCTTTCTTAGCAAAACGCAGGGGGAAGCTTGATGCGGTGACGATTACAGGAGGTGAACCGACAATCCAGAATGACTTGATTGAGTTTATCAAGCGTGTTAGGAAGATGGGATATTTAATTAAAGTAGATACGAACGGTTCCCATCCTGAGGTTATGGAAAAACTCATCAGCAGGAAGTTAATTGACTATATCGCAATGGATGTAAAAGGGCCATTGAAAAAATATCAGGATGATTACGCTTTCCCAGATTCATGAGGATGAAATCAAACAGTGTATTGAAATAATCATGCAATCCGGTATACCATATGAATTTCGAACCACTGTCCCGAAAAAACTGCTTGAAGAAAGTGATATTTTAGAAATCGGAAAGTTAATAAGGAATGCAAGTCTTTACTGTATTGCAGCATTTTATTCCTACTAAGAACACTGGATAAAGAATTCCTAAATTATGAAGCATATTCAGAGAAGAAATGGAATCACTTCAAGGAAAAACTTATGAAAGATATTCCTGCTGTCGCAATACGATAATTCACAAATTCGAAATTATTCGGTGAATAGAGAAGTATCACTATGGATAAGGACAAAGAGACAAGCCCTCCTTATTTTACCGATAACGATCACATTTATATTCTGCTGAGCAGGCTGTTATCCGAAGTGAAAGGATTTACGGAGAACCAGTTAGATCAAATCAGGCGCTTAAATCAGATAGGAACAGCTCTGTCGGCTGAAAGAAACTCTGGACAAGCTGTTAGAAATGATTGTTGATGAAGCAAGGGGATTTACAAATGCAGATGGCGGCACTCTTTATATTATGTCCGATGATGAAAAAGAACTCCAATTTGCCATAGTACAGAATACTTCTTTAAATGTCCGCATGGGTGGAACGGGCGGAAAAATTACCTGGCCACCGGTAAAATTGAGAAATCCTGATGGAAGTCACAATTATGCAAATGTTTCCGCATATGCTGCAATTACGGGCAAGGTCGTTAATATTTCTGACGTCTATAATGCTGAGGGGTTCAATTTTGAGGGTACAAGAAAATTCGATGCAGAAACGGGATATCGCTCAAGTCCATGCTTGTTGTGCCCATGCGGAATCATGAAAATGATATTATTGGTGTTCTGCAATTATTGAATGCGACAAAGGAAGTGACGGATGAGGTTATTCCATTTTCATTTGAAAATCAGAGAATGACGGAATCCCTTGCATCTCAGGCAGCAGTGGCCATCTACCAATAATCGTCTTATCCATGATCTTGAGGATCTTGTTGGAGTCTTTTATCAAAACTATCGCAACTGGCGATTGACGAGAAATCTCCCTATACCGGCGGCCATGTTCGCCGGGTTTCAGAGCTTGACAATGACAATTGCGGAAAAGATAAATGAGTCCAAAGAAGGGCCATATGCAGGTATTCACTTTGATGAAGATAAATTGAAAGAGCTTCGCATCTCGGCGTGGCTTCATGATGTGGGAAAGATAACTACGCCGGAATTCATAATTGATAAAGGGAAAAAGCTTGAGACCATTTATGACAGGGTTGAAATCGTTAAAGGCACGTTTTGAGGTTCTTAAACGGGACTATTTTATTGAAGAATTGAAAAAAGTGGATACACAAAAAAAGGGAAAAAACCGGAAAAAAGTTGTTAATGACTGCGAGAAATTTACTAAGGATTTAGAAGCAGATTTTGAATTTCTCGACAGATATTAACACAGGAACCAAATTCATGGACGAAAAGATGCTAGACCGGTTGAAAAACATAGCTAGCAAGACAATGGAACTTAGATGGAACATTCGCGATAATGTTCTGAGTGACGATGAGCTTTACAATTTGAGTATTTCTCAGGGTACACTTACGAAGGAGGAGAAAGAAATAATCAAGAATCATGTAAATGTTACGCATAAAATACTCTCTCAACTTCCTTTTCCCAAAAAGTTAAAAAATGTCACCTATTACGCTTCTGCTCATCACGAGAAGATCGATGGCGCTGGTTATCCATTTGGATTAAAAGGCAACCGGATTCCTCTCCAGGCCAGAATTATTGCACTGGCGGATATTTTCGATGCGTTAACAGCGAAGGACAGACCGTATAAGAAGGAAAAAACTCTATCAGAGGCAGTTAAAATAATGGGGTATATGGTGAAGGAAAATCATATCGATGCTGATCTGTTTGAGCTATTTATTAAGGAACGGATTTATCTTGATTATGCAAGGAGAGAATTGACACCTCACCAGATTGATATGGTTTAATATAGAAGGGACGAGGTTTCTAAGATAAGCGACCTTTGAAATTAATGATAGTTAGCGATATGAAATCTACCGATGATCCAAAAGATTACCACGGCGCTTCGTACCTTGTAATGATGTATCATGGGATTTCTCACGGCTTACAATTGATTTGATCTCCTTTTCTATTTCTTGGGTTTTTTCACTGTAATTTGGAAAATATTTCAGAGCTTCCTTGAAGTGAAAAAGGGCACTGTCCATTTTATTTTTTTTCTTGAAATATATGCCGAAATTGTAGTGTGAATCGCCAGGATTGTTTGTTTTTCCGTATGCCATGGCAATGCTATAGTATACATCTACATCATCGATATTTTTCTTTTCGATTTTTTTGTAAAGGTTCAAGGCTGTTGTATAATCACCCTGCAGCTCGTACGATCTTCCAAGGTAAAGTGCGGTATCCGGATCATCTTCATTAAGGGTTAATGCCTTACGAAGGATGTCAATTGCTTCGGATGTACGACCTAATTTGAAGTAGGCGATTCCGAGATCTCTTGGGATATCTCCGTCATTAGGAGCAATGCTTAAGGCTTTATGAAAGTTAGTCAGGGATTCATTAGTTCGCCCGAGTCTATCCTGTATTACGGCAATTCCATAAAGGGCTTCGACATCGTTTTGGTTTTTTTGCAATTGACTTTGGAAATGCTTAAGACCAGAATCCAGGTCCTTCTCCTTCAATATAAGCATCGTTTGTATCCTTTTTAAATTTCCTATCATACTTTCTGCACCTCTTTGGGTGTATGTAGTATGCAATAAAGCATCGATATAGGTGATTCTTTCATCAGTGCCCGGGTGGGTGAGAAAATATGAGGGAATCTTGTTTGAGTAGAATTCGTACTTTTTCATTTTTTTCATGAATTCCAACATTGCCTCACCGTCATAGCCTGCACTGACCAGATAAGACAGGCCGAGTCTGTCAGCCTCTTCTTCATGTTCGCGGCTGTATTTAAGATTCAGGGTTGTGGCAGTTGCTAATGAAAACGTCACTGCGGCGGCAGAAAGATCCCCCCCACCTCCGAGAAATGCACCGGCAAGCATTGCGGCAAGCGCAGCAATACCGACCTTTTGCGACTTTTCAATGATATCCGCAATATGTCTTGCATTAACGTGTCCTATTTCATGCCCAAGCACAGAGGCAAGTTCACTTTCCTTTTCGACCATATTAATCAAGCCTCTGTTGACATAGACGTAGCCTCCCGGGGTTGCAAAGGCATTGATGGCGGAACTGTCAATGACGGAAAAACGAAAGTCGAAAGGAGCTTTATTGCTTTGAGCTAGTACCTTATTCCCAAGTTGATTAATATAGGTGTTGATCTTCTTGTCACGTATCAGAACATTACTTTTCTCAAGTTTTTCGTAAAATTCTTTTCCGAGTTTCCTTTCATCTTCAATGGTAAAAGACGCATGCGCTAAGCCTACCGCCTGAAAAAACAAAAAAAGAATAATGACGGGAATAACCCATCTATTCTTCCTTTTAAAGACATTGAATTGATTCAAATGAAGACCTCTTTGATTAAACAATCCGATTTTACTTGTAGATATTTATTCCAAAGCGCTGTTCAAGAATTATTATTATCTCTTTTAAAAGTCATAATCAAGATATCGTTTATGTCGTTCTATCACAATACACAAATTAACTGCATCCAGCGTCCGCTTCTCTATCAATATTGTTAAGGGGTGTTCAATATGCTATATTATACTCATAAGAAAATATACAATATTATAGGTATTTGTTTATAAAAAGATATTATAAAAAAAATTAATGTGAGGAGCGGATGATGAAAAAGGGACTGGTTGTTACGATCGATGGTCCCGCCGGTGCTGGTAAAAGTACAGTCAGCAAGGCCCTTGCGCAAAAATTGTCATATATTTATTTAGATACCGGTGCACTATACAGAGCAGTAGCCTATAAGATAATGGAAGTGGGGATTGCGCCGGATAATGAAAAATTGCTTTTCGACCTGTGTAGTCGTACAAATATTCATCTCAAAAACGTCGACGGCAATTTGAATGTTTTTATCGATTGTGAAAATGTGACAGACAAAATTCGGACTGAAGAAGTAGGTCTTCTTGCGTCAAAGGTTTCGGCAATTTCTATCGTACGAGAGGCACTGTTGGCAATTCAACGGGAAGCAGGAGAAAAGGGAGGTATAGTGGCCGAAGGTAGAGATATGGGGACAGTAGTATTTCCGGATGCTGACTGCAAGTTTTATCTGGATGCAGATACGGAAGAAAGAGCTAATAGACGTTACAATGAATTGGTCATGCGGGGTAATATAACCGATTATCAAGAAATTAAAAGAGACCTAATTATTAGGGACCAGCAGGATCGGGAAAGAGAAATAGCCCCGCTGAAAGCTTCTCAGGATGCAATTATTGTCGATTCTACAAATATAAGCATTTCAGATGTTGTAGAGAAAATGATGTCGATAATTAGAGGCCGCCAAGGGTTAACTTCAACTATGTAGGCACACCCGCAGCTATATATAACAGGGGTGGATCCATTAGGGTATCCGTCTGAATGGCAGAATTAATAAGTTGTGCCGTGTGATAGGTATTTTCATTTGAATTAGCTTGATATTTCATAACCAGTATGTTACGTGTTTTTGATTCGAAGATATTTTTATAAAATTCAGGGGGTAATGGTTTAATGGTTAACAGTAACAACTTAATTTCAGAAGAACATTTTGAAGGTGAAAAGGTAAATGAAAATGCACCAGTAGAAGATTGCAGGTACTCAAAAGACCGCGGGCAAGGAAGAAGATATCGGTTTTAAGGAATTATATGAACAGAGCCTGCAGAGTGTGCAGCTTGGTGAAATTGTAACCGGAAAGGTTGTTCAGATAAATAATGATGTCGTTATGGTTGATGTAGGCTGGAAAACAGAAGGTTATATTCCTGCCAGAGAATTAAAAGATGAAGAAGGCAATATTTCCACGTTTCAGTCGGAGATGAAGTGGAAGTCCTGGTCGATAGAAGGGATTCGGATGGCAATCTGGTCTTATCGAGAGACAAGGCCGTTAAAAATTAAAGTATGGGATGATGTTAGAAATGCTTGCGAGCATAATACTCCTATCAAAGGAACGGTTGTGGAAAGGGTTAAGGGAGGCCTATCCGTTGATATCGGGATTTTGGCCTTTCTGCCCGGTTCACAGGTTGATGTCCGTCCGGTAAGAGACCTTGATAAATATGTGGGACAGACATTGATGTTCAATGTTCTCAAGTATGACAGGAAAAGAAATAATGTTGTGTTATCAAGAAGGTCGATATTAGAGCATGAAAGGATAGCGGCAAAAAAAGAGACCCTGCAAGGGATTGAAGAAGGAAAGGTTATAGAAGGGATCATTAAAAATATTACCGATTACGGGCTTTTCATTGATTTAGGTGGAATTGACGGTCTGCTTCATGTGACTGACATATCGTGGGGAAGAATTACCCGTCCATCAGATAACTTTTTCAAAGGTGATAAAATAAAGGTAAAAGTTCTTTCTTTTGATAGAGACAAGGAGCGGGTATCCCTTAGGTCTGAAGCAACTGACGGATAATCCCTGGGAGAATATAACAGAGAAATATCCTGTCGGATCAGTTGTTGAAGGTAAAGTTGTAAACCTAACGGATTACGGCGTCTTTGTGGAACTTGAACCGGGTGTGGAAGGTCTGGTCCATATAACGGAGATGTTTTGGACAAGAGAAATTAAGCATCCATCTAAGAGTATTGATCTATAGGTGATGATGTAAGAGTAATGGTTTTGGATGTAAATTCCGAAGCAAAACGCATTTCTCTCGGATTGAAGCAGACAACGGAGAATCCCTGGGAGGCTCTGAAGCAGAAATATCCGGAGGGGAGCATTGTTAAAGGCGTGATCAGAAATATTACGAACTTTCGGTTTTTTTGTTGGTATTGAAGAGGGCATAGATGGTCTAGTTCATGTATCCGATATTTCCTGGAAACAAAATATAAAACATCCTTCGGAGTTATATAAAAAAGGCCAGGAAGTTGAGGCAATGGTTTTGAATATTGATGTAGAAAACGAAAAATTTTCTCTGGGAATCAAGCAGGTGGATAAGAACCCCTGGGATGAGAAGAATTTTAAATATGCTACAGGATCAATCATTAAAGGAAAGGTGACGAACGTTACCGACTTCGGGATTTTTGTGGAGTTAGAAGAAGGTGTGGAAGGATTGGTTCATATTTCGGAATTAAGTCAAAAAAGGGTAAAATCTGCATCAGAACTATATGCCGTTGGTGATATTGTGACAGCAATAGTTAAAAGCGTGGATTTGCAGAACAGGAGAATCAGGTTGAGCATTAAGGACTACGAAGCAGCGTCTGAGGGATATTCAGTCACCCAGTACCTTAACAATAAGGAAAATGTTGGTTCAAATCTTGGGAAGGTCATGGCTGATGTTAAAATAGTGGATACTGAGAAAGGATAATATCAAACCATGAGAAAACACCCCGTCGCATTCGGGATATTCCTTTTATTTCTTGTTGGTATGGTATTTTTTCTTCTGGTGTATGTTTTAGGCTCCGTGACAGAAGACAAGCATTCATTTGCACTTAACAATAAAGTAGGCGTCGTAAAAGTCGAGGGAGTTCATTGGTGATACGCACGATGTTATTGAACAATTAAATCAATTTGGCAAGGACGATGGTATAAAAGCTGTCATTTTGAGGATCGATTCACCTGGAGGGGGTGTTGCTTCCTCACAAGAAATATATGAGGCTGTAATTGACTTAAAAAAGAAAAAGAAAGTTGTGGCCTCTATGGGGTCTGTTGCAGCATCAGGTGGTTATATGGTTGCATGCGCTGCGGATAAAATTGTTGCCAATCCCGGCACTATTACAGGAAGCATATCTGCAGTTATGCATTTTGCCAATGCAGAAGAACTCTTAAAAAAGTTAGGACTTAAAGCGTCAGTCGTCAAGAGTGGAAAGTTTAAAGATATAGGATCACCGGTCAGGGAAATGACGGCTGAAGAAAAAGCATTACTTCAGGAACTTGTAGATGACATATATGACCAGTTTCTTGATATGGTTGCCCGGGATAGAAATATCCCAAAAGAGAATCTGAGAAAAATCGCTGACGGAAGGGTTTTTACGGGAAGGCAAGCGCACAAACTGGGTCTGGTCGACTATTTAGGTGATATGGGTTATGCTTTAACGCTTGCAGGTGAAATGTCCGGGATGAAGGGTAAACCTGATGTTGTGTATCCGAAGAAGAAAGGATCAAAATTCTGGGATTATGTTTTTCGTGAGATGTTCACTGCCCTTGATGAACAAATGCGGGGTAAAGTAGAACAACTAACCGGTATTCTATATCTTTCACCGATAGCGTATTATTATTAAACTTTACACTTATGACGAAAAAGGAATTAATTAAAAAGGTTCAGGAAAAAATAGAAGTTTATCCATCCAAAGATATATCATACGCAGTCCATCTGGTATTCGAAGCAATGATTGGAGCGTTAAAAAGAAATGAACGGATAGAGATCAGGGGCTTCGGAAATATTACGGTCAGAAGCACGAGGACCAGTACTGGGGAGAAATCCAAAGACATCTGATATTGTTCATGTCCCGGGACGAAAAATACCTTTTTTCAAGGTGGGTAAGGAACTTAAGGACATGATAAATGGGCGACAGTAAAATTTGAGCCTACGTAATGTCCCATTCATTATCGGGTGAAGCAAAATCCTTTAATTGTTCCCTTCTTTTTTTATGCTGTAGTTTCTTCAATGCCTTAGCTTCGATTTGTCTTATTCTCTCACGAGTTACACCCATCATTTCACCAACTTCTTCAAGAGTAAACGGTCCATAATTACAGGCGACCCATGTACAATTTAAAAAGGTTTCATTTTTAAGACGCCATTCGCAGGTGGTATCCTGGCAAGCTTCAGATATCAAATGCCCTTTCTTTTTACATTTGTAAGTGTTGATCAATTCACTCAACCCCTCTCTCCCACCAAGCTATTGTAGTTTAAGCTTGCTGCAATGACAAACTGGGAATTCAAAAATACTCATGGTATGAATTTACGGTAATATCATAAGCATTTTTTGTCATTTGTCAATAAACTATGATTAAATAATCTGCGGGATTTCCTGAGCTTATTGCTTTATTCAGTGTGAATATGAGCTGTACGACCTTTAAGACGCTCAAGACGATGAATCAAGGCTTCCTTTTCTGCCGCAGTTTTGAGGTATGGGAGATTGAGAGCTTTGCTGACTATGTCGATAGCTTTTTTAAAATCACGTCATTTATGTTCAAACCACTTAGCCAGTTCTTCTGCGGCAAAATAATTGCCCGGGTCATCCATAAGTATCGACTCCCATATTCGGACAGCATCACTCCAGCGGCCGGAACGTTTGTAAATCAGGGAAAGGGTTCTTCTGGCCTCGGAGGCAACATCTGAATTTTCTAAGTTTATCAACGACTCCAGAATTATCATGGCACCTGATGAATCTCCCCGGTCGAGAAAGAGCCTTGAAACAGCTAAAAGATCAAAATGTCTGGCAGTTGTAATGTCATAATCAAATTTCAGCATTTCTGCAAGGTGAAGCGTAAGTATTGCCATCGATATCACATCAAGACGGTTGTGTTCAAAGACATCTACCATAAAGCGGGCGTCACGATTTCTCAGCCAGTCGAAATAACGCTGAGGAATTTCGCTTCCCGGGATATCACCGTCACGATGAATGCCGAGAATTTCCTTCTCAAGGGTCATTAGTCGGCTGTTATCCAGACGATGACCCAGGAGACGACGTGATGGGTGGAGTAAATCGAGATGAGGCATGCCAGCCAGAAGGTCGGGAAGACGGTTAAGGACAAAGCGTGTAGAAAGCAGGCCGACATCGAATGCCTTGCCGTTAAAGGTTACGATAAAACCCTTATCCCTGGCCATTTCCAGCAAAAAACTCAAAGAGGCACGTTCCTCGGAGAAGTCACGAGCGAATATTTGTCTCGTAACGAATGTTTCATTTTCAAACCAGCCCAGACCGATCAGGAAGGCAAGTGTGCCGGTGCCGCCTGCCAATCCGGTGGTTTCCGTATCGAGAAATAAAGCGTCAGTACAATTAAATAAGGCCAGTTCCGGGATATTGGCAAGGAGCGCCACGGCATTCATATCAAGGTCGGAAATTTCTCTTATACGGCGGCGAGCCGTAATTTGATGAACCGGGATGGAATCCGTGGGCGATGAAAAATTTACCGTGATCATTCTCAACTTCCTCTCCTTCAATTACATCCTTCAATGGGAGGGAACTGCCGTAAGATGCTGATGGTTGCGTGACAGTAGTAACCTGCCGCCGTAGACATAATGGATTCAATACGCGTGCGCAGTTTGCTGATTTCATCCGCACGAGGTGATTTCTTTTGTTTCGAAGAATGATCACCGGTCAGGCGTTGCAGACGGTTTATTGTGCTCATGTTTTATCAGTAATCACGTCAATAATATCCAAGGCTGTTTTCTTTGCAGCGGGACCGACTTCAAGGGTTGGTCCCACACAGCTCGGGCATCCCATGGTTACACGGGCAGCTGCTGTATCAAGTTTACGAGCCGCTCTTAAAAGGCGGTCATGCTCCTCATACAAAAGATCTGAGAAACCGATTCCGCCGGGATAGGTATCAAAAATGAAAACGGTGGGATCAAAGGCGTCTACCATGATAAGAGCCGGCTTCGCATTGTCTTTTGATGAAGACGTAATGGATCGCTTTCCGGCTCCATGACGCACAAACCATTCACCGCTCTTGTCACCGATACAACGATCTATGTCACGAACATCGGCCATCAGTAACATTGCCGCAAGATGGTGCAGGCTGTATGCTAAGCCTGACAATCCATCGATAAGCTCTTCCTGCGTATGCGGCAGTTGATAGAGCAAATCTCTGGGAATGGTAAACCAGTAGCTGGTCGTGTGCATATCTTTCTCCGGTAGAGTCACATCACCGTAACCAAGATTTTCTGAGGTATAAAATTTTATTTTCTTATATCCTACTACCTTTCGCACCACCTGCACGTCGCCATGTTCGATAATTATTTTTTTTTGTTTTTTGGCAAAGCTGTCGATTACGCGTACGTTTGTGTAAGTCATGGCATCGGTGAAATAATCTGCGTCAACCTTATGCACATAGGCTGTCTTGCGTTCCAGATCAAGCTTGTCCACGTGGTACTGCTGGGACTCAACCATGTAAATGGCGTCGTCATGGACTGTGGTAAAGGCGCTGTCCCAGTCCACCTCGGCGATGACTTCGTGTGATCCTGTTTCTGTCGTATCCACGACGACAACATTTTCGGGATTTATAGATCGCAGACTGACCTCATCAGCAGGATAGCTTTCCGCCGTCCAGTGCCATCGTTCATCAACTCTGTGAAGCACTCCCTTTTCTTCCAGATAGTTAAGCAGCTCCTCCAGATTCTCGCCTCCAAAGCGTCTCTCCTCTTTCGAAGGGGAGCTCAAAGGCGGCACTCTTCAAATGGTGAAGGAGTATGAGGAGGTTATCGGGATTGACCCTGCAATGTTCAGGCGAACGGGAAAAAAAGTAATCCGGGTTCTCTACGATGAACTGGTCCATGGGATTGCTGCGGGCAATGAGAATGGCGAGACTGTGCCCCGTCCGCCTGCCCTGCCCTCCCGGCCTGCTGCCACGTACTGGCAATGGAGCCCGGGTATCCGACCATTATGCATGATTCCAGATCGCCGATGTCGATTCCCAGTTCGAGGGCATTGGTACTCACAACGCCCATGATGTCACGATCACGCAACCCCCGCTCTATCTGACGGCGCAGGTTCGGGAGGTAGCCGCCGCGGTAACCGGTAACAAAATGATTATCAATGGGCTTCCCTTTAGTGAATTCATCCTTGAGATACTTCGTGAGAACCTCGACATTCAAGCGGCTGGTAGTGAATACGATGGTCTGTATCTTGGTTTGTTATAAGTTCGGTTGCCAGTTTCCTCGCGGGTGTCATTGCAGATTGGCGAATTCCGAGTTCACGATTGACGATGGGTGGATTGTAGAGAATAAACGTTTTTGATGCCGTAGGAGCGCCGCTCTGTTCGATCAGTTCTACGGGCCGCTCAAGCAGGCGCTCGGCATGTTCCTTCGGGATTGGCGACCGTTGCGGAACAGCAGATGAAGACGGGTTCCTGACCATAAAAGCGGCATATTCTCACAAGTCGCCGTATTACGTTCGTAAAATGGGATCCGAACACTCCGCGGTAAACGTGCAGCTCATCGATCACGACATACTTGAGATTGGCAAATAGTTTTTGCCATTTGGTGTGGTGCGGTAATATTCCCGCATGAAGCATGTCAGGGTTGGTAACAACGACATGACCCTGCTTGCGGATTGCCTGGCGGGCATCATCGGGAGTATCGCCGTCATATGTGTATGTTTTGATATCAGCCTTCAAATCAGAAATAAGGCTGTGCACCTCATGCATTTGATCCTGTGCGAGGGCCTTTGTGGGAAATATATAGAGCGCACGCGTTTCCGGTTCTTCGAGGATGCGGTTCAGGACAGGTAAATTATAGCAGAGCGTCTTGCCGCTCGCCGTCGGTGTGACCAACACCACGTTGCGGTTGTCCCGCACCATGTTCCACAGCTTGAGCCTGGTGGCTGTAAAGCTGACCCATGCCTCTCTTCGCGAGGACGGATTGAAGCCGTGGGTGAACCCAATCTGGAAAGGCGGCGAATTGTCCTTTGGAGGCGGGGAGTTGTTTCATAGCCCGGACATTCTCCATGAAACGCCGGTCATTTTCCTTCCGGGATAACAATTCCTTAATGGTTAGTGTGGGCATAGAGGCTACCAGGATTTGCAGAATAATTTATCACGCTGCTGAAGATTTTTTGTTTATTTACCCCCTTTCGTATTCTTCCACAAGCTTTTTATACTTCTCGTGGATCATGTTCTTATCAAATTCCCAGAATTCCTTCAACATCGCATTCTGTTCTCTCGGTGTGAAATAATCAAGTATGGGGAAGAAGAAGTGTTTATCTTCTTTTTCGATGTGTTTGGGATACAGATCAACAATCTTTTGCAGACATAGAACTACATCTGCTGAGCTGATGCTGTCGCCTTCCAGATATTTTTTATTGGCTTCCAGCAGTCTGCCGACGATTTTCCGTGCTAAGATGTGTTCTTCGACCAGCTCTTTCATGATCCTTTCATGTTCCGGTGAGAGATTCTTCGTAGCAAGGTCTCTGAAAAGGATATCCTCTTCTTTACCGTGATGGGTTCGATCTGCGTAGGTTCTGAAGAAATCGACGGCAGAGGCGATAAAAACCGTGTTTACTTTGTTCTGTTCTTTAATCCTTGCGATTTCACCATAGAATAGACGAGCCATCTTTTCAATTAGCCTGTGTTCCCACATTAATGGGCCGATCGGTTTCATTACTTATCCCCCCATTATTCTGTGTCATACTGTTGTTTATTATCCGTAGGACAGGCGCGATGCCTGCCCTGCGGTGGATTTTCATTACCCTAAAATTGCCTTTAAGTCTGCCTCCGGAGTCGTGATTGGTTTGATGTTGAATGTCTTAACCAGGACATCCAGAACATTGGGTGTAGTGAATGCCGGGAGAGATGGACCGAGGCGAATATTCTTTATCCCAAGGTAAAGCAGCGTGAGGAGAATAGCGACAGCCTTCTGTTCATACCAGGAAAGGACCATGGACAATGGGAGTTCGTTAACGCCCACACCAAATGCCTTGGACAGGGCTATGGCAACCTGAATGGCAGAATATGCATCGTTGCACTGTCCCACATCGAGCAATCTCGGGATTCCGCCAATGTCACCCAGGTCTTGGTCGAAAAAGCGGAACTTCCCACAGGCAAGGGTAAGGACGACACAGTCCTTGGGAACCTGTTCAACGAATCTTGTATAATAGTTGCGGCCGGGCTTGGCACCGTCACAGCCTGCCACGAGGAAGAAGTGACGGATATTTTTGTTTTTCACCGCTTCAATAACCTTATCGGCCACACTCAGGATCGCATTCCTTCCGAATCCTACAGTAACAGACCGGCCGTTTGAATCAGCCGTGAACCCAGGCATTACAATGGCTCTTTTAATTACGGGTGTAAAATCACGGTCTACGATATGAGTAATGTCCGGCCAGCCTACCTGTCCGGCAGTAAAAATGTTGGCTTTGTAAGAGTCTTGAGGTCTCTGGATACAGTTGGTGGTCATCAGAATTGCCCCGGGAAAGGCGGCAAACTCCTTGTGCTGATTCTGCCAGGCAGTGCCATAATGGCCATAGAAATGTTCGTATTTCTTGAGTCCGGGATAACCGTGACTGGGGAGCATCTCGCCATGCGTGTAGATATAAATGCCTTTGCCCGCGGTTTGCTTGAGTAATTCTTCGAGATCTTTGAGATCATGTCCCGATATGAGAATTGCCTTTCCCCTTTTTGTACCAAGGGGGACTTTTGTCGGTACAGGGTGACCATAAGTTTCTGTGTGGGCAGCATCCAGAAGCTCCATGGTCTTTAGATTTATTTCGCCGCATTTAAGAACGAGATTAAGTCCTTCTTCGAGAGTCATCTTTTCGTCGGAAAGCGCAGCAAGCCCTTCCTGCATAAAGGCATATACGTTATCGTCCTCTTTACCCAAGACCTGGGCGTGATCCATGTAAGCTGCTATTCCCCGTATGCCAAACAAAAGGATATGCTTAAGTGATAGAATGTCTGAATTCGCGGCAGGATAGGTCTGCAAGCCAACTTTTTCACCCTGTGCGACCAGTTTGCTCAGTGTCCCGGCAGGTTTGATCAGGACGTAATCCTGCGACAAATTTACTCGTCCACTTGCCGCCTTTACCTCTTTGATCAAGGCATCTCTGTACGTCACGCATTCCTTGAGCAGATGCATGAATCGTGAAGGGGTCAAAATTAACATTTGTAAGTGTGGAAAAAAGAGACTGGCATGTGAAAACATTGATATTGCGGTCATTGATGCCGACCTTTCTCCCGGCGACAGCAACAAGGGAAAGTCCTATCAAAGAGTAGGTTAGCAAGTCCTGCAGGGCGGCAACATTCGGCTGTTTTCCGCAAACTCCGGATTTAACACATCCTTCTCCTTTAGCGGTTTGTTCACATTGGTAGCAAAACATAATGGGCCTCCTATCGAAAGTATTGTATTCAGGCACGGTAAAGAACCTGAATATGGTCTCTTGATGTCACATGCGGAGATATGCGTCTTTGACTTATGTCAAAAGACCTTAAGAAATCTTGGTTCTTCTCCTGTTTAGGTGGGAAGATGCCTTGTCTAGGCATCGATACCATTCTTCTTGATCATTAAAATATTGTGCACGCGAGTGAAAAGGTATGAATTACCGGAAAGAAATTACTTTACTTATTTGCAGCAGGCAATAGGGATTAAATAGAAGAATAATGGCAGGTTAAAGCTACCTCTTCCCTATCAATAAACTGTCCCTTGGCTTGCAGGATCGAGGGATAGGGGTGTTCTTCATATTTTGCAGTGAATTAAAGTTATTTAAAAAGATCATCCAGCTTCTTGCGAATCGAGTCGTCACTTTGTTTTGATTTATCTTCTGGGGCGGTGTCCCTGAAATTGAAATAATCGCAAAAATTGCTTCGATCCTTGTCAATGACCCTGTCGGCCTGCGGTTCATAGCACTGGTTATATGAGCCAGAATCATAGTGTCGACAATTAAGGCAGCAGCGGAGGTCCGACTGGCAGAAAGGACAGATGTCTTTCCTCCCGACAATTTTATCAACTTTAACTTCATTTTTGCACTTGTAACATTTCTTCATAATCATCCGGACATCCCGTGATCATATATCTCCGATAGTAAACCTCCACCGACAGAATGTATGGTCAGGATGCGGATCAGGAGGGGCAAAGATGCATTCGACTTTTATGCGGTCGTCGATGACCTTCGCAAAATTTTCAAACTCGCCGCGGTGCATCTCTTTGCAGAAGAATTCCGGCAGACCTTTATTGACTCTTGCCACCTGAGGTGCGCATCTTGGTATGGATATGAACACCTCATCACCCTTTTCCTCAATGTCGTATCCTATAATCATAGCCCACGGAAAGAGCCTCTGGGCTTTTGCGAAACCGTGCAACCCTTTTTCTGCAATACGGAAACGCTTCAGGATATCATTGGCGGCCATACCCGCGGCCTTTGCCCAGACCCTCTCATTGATGCGCTCCGCTGTTTGCTGGTCAAACTCATCTGATACGAAGAGAAACCAGAAACCGTCAATCACCCTGTAATGCCAGAGTAAAAACTCAAGATAGTTCTTGATTTCGGAAGGCTCCATATTTTCTAACGGGGAAAGATCAATCGGCGCTATACTTTTCATTTTATCGATAATCCTCTCTCGCGGGATAAAAGACGTCGATGAGTTGGCAATCGGTTATCGCTTTGCCATGATGTTTCGCATTTGAAGGAATAATGACAGCGAACCCCGGCTCAATAATTTTTGTCTCCCCTTCGATAGTAAATTGAAATGTGCCTTTTGTCACCGTTGTGATCTGCTCATTGGTATGTGAATGGTGAGGCAGTGAGGAACCCGCTCTGACATCCCAGAAGACAAGCGTCATGTTTTCAGAATGGATCATCTTTGCCGTGAATCCGGGCACGATTTCTCTTTCTTTAACGTCAGCCAGATTGATGAATGGCATGATTGCGCCTTCCTTTATCAGTATCATGTCAAAGAAAAATTTTTATTGATAATGAAGTGTGTTAATGGTATTTAAAAAAATCTGTGCCATAAACTGCTAACAATCATTTGACACAAACTGCTGGGGGATCGTTCAATGGTAGGACAACGGACTCTGACTCCGTATATCCAGGTTCGAATCCTGGTCTCCCAGCCATGAATAACAGGTGGGTTTAGCTCCATTGAGCCAAACCCATTTTTGTTTAATAAGGGCCTTGTATTACTCCTCAGGCAGTTTGTATTCTCTTTGTTATTTCCCTGAAATTTTAGCCCAGGAATCCCGCAATGTGACGGTTCGGTTGAATACGAGGGCTTTATCGGAGGAATCAACAGAATCCATACAGAAATAGCCGAGATCTTTCAAACTGGAATCGATTTCCTGGTGTCGCACTTGCCAGGCTTGGTTCTATCCTGCACGACTTAAGAATTTCTAAAGATTTCGGATTCAGGTACTCAGTAAAATCCGAACCTTCCGCCAGAGGATTGGCGACACTGAAAAGACGGTCGTAAAGGCGCACTTCGGCTGGGAGTGAGTGAGCCGCCGATACCCAGTGGATGGTTGCGTCAACCTTTCGTCCGTCAGGGGCAAATCCGCTTCGCGTTTCGGGATCATAGGTGCAGTGCACTTCGATCAACTTCTCCCGTACCCGGATCTTTAACGACATTCACGCATTTTATAAAGTAACCGTAGCGGAGACGCACTTCTCTTCCCGGGAGCCAGCCGGAAAAACTTCTTGGGCGGATTCTCCATGAAATCGTCCTGTTCTATGTAGAGCATCACGGGAGAAGGGGACTTTCCGGGATCCCATTTCGGGTTTCTGGGGATGATAAGGGCAATCGAACTCCTCAACCCGGCCTTCCGGGTAGTTGTCGATGACCACGCGAAGCGGACGGAGCACGGCCATAACACGGGGAGCCTTTTCATTCAGGTCTTCCCTTACACAGTTCTCAAGTAAAGCCATATCTACGAGTGCTGTCATTCTTGGCAACGCCGATGCGTTCACAGAAGTCACGGATCGCTTCGGGGGTGTAACCCCGTCTTCGCATACCCGATATAGTGGGCATCTGCGGATCATCCCATCCGCTGACAATCTTTTTTTCCACCAATTCGAGAAGCTTGCGTTTGCTCATGATGGTGTAGCTGAGGTTGAGACGGGCGAATTCGATCTGCTGTGGACGGTGTTCCACTTTCAACTTCTTCCAGAAACCAGTCGTAGAGAGGCCGGTTGTTTTCGAACTCCAGGGTGCAGATTGAATGGGTGATTCCTTCGATGGAGTCCGAGAGGCAATGAGCAAAATCGTACATCGGATAGATGCACCATGTATCACCGGTTCGATAGTGCGTCTCTTTTTTAATGCGGTACATGACCGGATCCCGCATGGTGATATTGGGAGAGGCCATGTCAATTTTGGCCCGAAGGACACGGGCTGCCGTCCTCAAACTCTCCGGCCCGCATGCGTTCGAACAAATCCAGGTTTTCTTCCATTGATCTGTTCCGATAGGGGCTTTCCTTTGCCCGGTTCCGTAAAGGTACCCCGGTACTCCCGAATCTCATCCGCGCTCAAGTCGCAGACATAGGCCTTGCCCATTTTGATCAGCTGCACGGCATACTGGTAAAGCTTTTCATAGTAATCGGAGGCATAATACAAACGATCCTCCCAGTCAAAACCCAGCCACTTCACATCCCGGATGATCGACTCCACATATTCCATGCTCTCCCCGCTCGGATCCGTATCATCCATGCGCAGATTGCAGGTGCCCCCGTACTGGAGCGCAATGCCGAAATTGAGGCAGATAGACTTGGCATGTCCGATATGGGGGTATCCATTCGGTTCCGGCGGAAACCGGGTGGCCACACGCCCCTGATGCTTGTTGGTTTTCAGGTCCTCTTCGATAATATCTCTGATGAAATCGGACGGGAGCGATGAACTGGTCTGGACCATAGAGTTGATTTCCTTTCTCCTGCTCTAATATAAATCAAAAGATCAAGATCCATATATTGATAGCTACTTAATCTCGTTTAGTTTCGCCCTTGCCGTTCGTTCCTGGCTGGTGTTGGGATAATCCTTAACGACCTGCTGCAGAATAACCCTTGCGCTGGACTTATCACCCAGGATCAAGAAGGAAAATCCCTGCTTCAGCAATGCGGACGATACTTTGCTGCCTTTAGGATAGTTTTTGACTACTTTATCGTATTCCAGGATGGCCTCTTCATATTTCTTTTCAAAATAATAACACTCTCCTATCCAGAACTGGGCATGATCAGAATATTCCGTGTTCGGGTATAGATTGAGATAATTTTTAAACTCCGTCCTGGCCTTGTCATACTTTCCTTCTTTAAAAGTTTCATAGGCTAATGTATAAAGCGACTCTTGGTCTGTTTTACCGGGTAATGCCTTCGTCGAATCGACCTGCATCTCTTTTCCGGCCCCTGCGGATTGAGCCTCCTTCTTAATCTCAAGTAATTTTTCTATGTAGCTGAGCCGGAAAGATATATCGTCAAGATTCTTTCTTATGCCCTTGTATTCTTCATCATCACGAGGCAGTCTGTGCTTTCAAGTTTGAGACATCTTTTCCTATTACTTCGCGATCTCCTTTCAGATTCTGCATATCTTCCCGCATGTCGGTAATATCTGCGCCGGTATCGGCAAGCGTCTTGCGTAATGTACTCAAAGAATCATTAACCTTTCCGAAATCATTACGGATTCCCGCATTTTCTGCTTTTAAAGACTTGGTTTCAGCTTCAAGCTTTCCCTGCACACGCTGAAGGTCTTCTGTCGTTGCACAGCCAATGATGAATGCGAGACACACAGTCATAAAAAGGGAATAATATTTTTTCAATTTCTAGATCCTCCAATCACAATCGCATTCTAAATATCATAAACTTAAATCATTTTACATAAGAAAAAGCACAGATTTTTATTTCGCTAAATCTTATTTAAGATAAGGAAAAGGATGCAAAACACGGATAACTGGCATGATCATCTGAAGATGAATCATTTAATATCCTGCATAAAGAGTAAAGCTCAGGTCATATATTTATCCCTATTGCCATAGGTAGGTACCTCCTACTATTTCACATCTATTTTATGCTTATTGCATCGCATCATTATACGAATTAATCTTCAACACAGAGAGACAGATCCTAATATCATGAAACCAATCCTGGAAGGAGGTATTCAAAAATGATGAGCAAGGAAGCGAAACCCGGCAGAAATTATTTCGTTGTCAATATCGATGAGCCTTATGCCGAAAAAATATATGATGTCTTGAAAAAGGGTCAAATGGCTAAGGGAAAATGGCCGGAAGGGGATATTTCATTCGAAGAATGGAAGAAGAAGAAATTTAAATCATGACCCGGAAGAGGAAAGACAGACGGGACCTAGATTGCAGCTATGGTTCTGAGAAAAAGGGCCATCATCTGGCATAGACCTATAAATCAAAATGGCCGGATTGCGATCGGCATCCTGTCATAAGGAAGGATTGATGGAGATGAACGGATTAGTACTGTTATTATTCATTGTGCTGATGCTGGGCTGCTCTGCAGGCCGGCCTGCCAATCTTGGCGTTACCCACGGCAAGCTCTTGCTGTGCCCGGATTCACCAAATTGCGTCTCTTCGCAAAGCCCAGATAAAAGGCACTTCATCGATCCCTTTCTCTATGAAGGGGAACAGCTGTTGGCCAGAGACCGTCTGGTTGCAGTGATTCAGGGGATGAAACGCTCGAAGATCGTGACTGCCAGTGATGATTACATCCATGCAGAATTCACTTCCGCTTTTTTCCGTTTCGTTGACGACGTCGAGTTCTACTTTGATAGTGAAGCAAAGACAATACACATGCGGTCTGCTTCCCGGATCGGGTATTCAGATTTTGGGGTCAACCGGAAAAGGCTGGAGGATATAAAGTCGATGTTAAAAGGTCCGCCGATGAGAAGTGGGTAGTTTCGTATGTTCCGGAGGCAGAAAAACGCGAAATTTACCGGAATGGGCTAAGAGGACATTGTGGGGTGTGGGGATCTCTTCCTCGGTCAGTATCCCCGATGAGGTGAAAATAGGAAGGTTTATATGTGAAACTTTACCAAAGCGCGGTTCAATAACGGAATGTTCTACCTCGAAACGAAGTAACTCTCCTGGTACAGTAAAGAATCCGATGGTCCCTCCCGTGATGTATTCGATAACTTTTCCCTGGTTTTCGAAGTCATGAATCGATTTAGCTTCTTGAGTTTCTTCCTGCGCTTCAATGCATATCTCCTCCCCCCATGTTCCCGTCACAGTGTATTTTACGTACCTGCCCTTGTCATCCTTTGATGCCTTTATATCAAATCTGATGTGTTCCCACGGTATCTTTAGCAGATTAGTAAAAACAGCTATGAGCTTCGATGTGATACCGCTGCGAAGGAAAAAAACGCCTATTTTCCGCGTTTCTGGATCAAGAACATAGGTGCGCAAGTTAATCTGGTTATATGAGAAGTTGATTAAGGGCAGCCCGGATAACCGCACATACTTGTTGCGCAAGGCTACTACGGACACAAAGATATTCCCGTCGGATACTATTGCCGGATCAAGATTAGCAGGGATCAATGCACGTACTCTTGATTCAGGAACGAGATACGATACGTAGATGACGTCATGTATTGAGAGATCAACTGAAAAATTCGGGATGAGTATCATCGGATGTCAGACAGTTCATGACTGTCAATAGCCAAGGAATGATAGTAACTTCCTGATCTCCCCCATCAGCTTTTCAAATCCTTGAATCGTCAAAGATTGAGGGCCGTCCGACAGGGCCTTGTCCGGTTCGGGGTGCACCTCGACCATTATACCATTTGCACCCGCCACAAGCGCTGCCATGGACATAGGCGGGACAAGGCTTCTCTTGCCTGTGGCATGAGAAGGATCGATAATTATCGGTAAATGCGACAGTTCATTAATCAGCGGTATGACTGAAAGGTCGAGACTGTTGCGTGTGGCTGTCTCAAAGGTGCGTATGCCGCGTTCGCAGAGGATGACTTTGTGATTTCCTTCCGCATAGATGTATTCGGCCGCTGCCAGGAATTCTTCTATGGTCGCGCTCATCCCGCGTTTCAGAAGCACAGGCTTGTGTATCCTTCCTAATTCTCTCAACAGGTCGAAATTCTGCATGTTGCGGGTACCAACCTGGAGCACATCGGCATATTCCTCGACTAGCGCATACATTTTCCGGTGTCATGACTTCCGTTACAATCGGAAGCCCCGTCTCTTTTTTAGCAAGGGATAAGAAGTTTCAGTCCCTCTTTTTCAAGTCCCTGAAACGTATGAGGTCCTGTCCGCGGTTTGAAGGCGCCGCCCCTGAGAAGATCAGCTCCCATGCGCTTCACGGCCACGGCGGTTCTGATAATCTGATCTCTCGCTTTCCACGGCGCATGGACCGGCAATGACGATGGGTCTTTTTCCTTCCCCGATTTCAACATCGGCGACTTTTATTACGGTCCCTCTGTGGATGGAAATCCCTGGATACCATCTTATAAGGTTTGGTAACGTGAATTACTTCCTTCACCCCTGGAAGGTCACGGATGTTTAAATCATCTATATACCCCTTATTGCCCAGTACACCGATAGCAGTTCTCTGGCTTCCGGGGATGGGCTTGGCCGTTAATCCCATAATTTTCACAGCCGCAATGACAGCATCAATCTGCTTGCGGTTGGCTTTGTGATGCATTACGATAAGCAAGATTTCCTCCGGTATGTTTATTGTAGTTTCTTCAACTTGTTATTATAAGTTTAAGACAGAAATGTCAAATTATCTGATCAGAAGCGAAACATATTTAAAGAGTTTATTGATTATCTTTAAAAAATAAGGACATCATATACTGCTTTCGGTTGAAACTCTTCGGGAGAAAATTACTTCCTGTAAGGGAGCGTTTTAATTTTTTTATAGATATACTTGCTTTCAATCCGTAATAAATACAATTCACGCCATACCATAAACATCATACTTTACTTTTTGGGGTTATTTATCATTGACATACAAGACCGAGTTTCATATATTGCGACCATTAACAATTAATATTCTTAAAAAAATCAAACAAAGGGGGCGAGGGTGGAAATGGGCTTCAAGG
This sequence comes from uncultured delta proteobacterium, assembly GCA_963695875.1. GTDB lineage: Bacteria > Desulfobacterota > Syntrophia > Syntrophales > UBA2185 > DATKLL01. Next base: position 162,756 of record CAVOID010000008.1, read on the forward strand.
ATAAGATGGAAGGTTTCGGCGTAGCTAAGACTATAGTCTGCTTGGCTATACTGACAATGATGTTTTATCTTCTTACTTCTTGCGCCTATGACATTGCAAATAGGTATTACGGAAATAAGACTTATCCAGCTAAACTAGTGAATGAAGTAGAAATACTGACGAAGTCTCCCACTCGACCTTACGATGTGATAGCGGATTTCCAATCTCGACGAGAAACTCCAGAAGATATGAGACGCAAAGCGGCAGAAATAGGCGCTGATGCTGTAATCGTCTCCACGTTAGGGGGTTATCGCGCAAAAGGAGAGGAATGGGCTGGTTCTGATTCTTACGCTAATACCTATACTCGAATTACGGGAACAGCAATTAAATATCGAGACTAAGGCATCACAGGAGGAAAGAATGAGGGTAAAAACATTATTATCGGTTGCACTGGTTTTCTTGTTCATAGTCGGCTGCGCTATGGTAGATGTGACGAAGACAGCGAAGGGATTCTACAATGCTACTAATCCCAATGAGGTGGAAATCCTACTGACTAGACCTGAAAAATCGTTTATTGAACTCGGTACGGTTACAGTCACAGGTTATCTCAGGGACGAAACTGCCGAGATGCATAACGCCATCCGAGCCAAAGTAGCACCGCTCGGAGCAAACGCTGTTATATTAACAAGCCAAGGTATTAACCCGAACAACAGAATATGGGCAATGGGAGTGGCTATTCGTTACAAGACCGAGAATACACAGAAGTAAGAACGGGAAGATTGGACGTTCGACTTTTATTTGCCGAGTAGCTAAATGCATGACCAAAGAATGGGGAGGGATTCCTCTCTCCCCCAACCTTTATCCATCTTTAATCAAAACCGGCAGATTGCATTACGACCAGTCAACTTAAACATTTCAATCGATAATCTTCGTTACCTACTCCATGTTGATGCTCACACTTTGTAGGTGTAACAAATACTATCCTTTTATCTCGTTCTTCTTGGAGTCGACACCCACCTATCTTGCCAGAACCTACATGATCACAGATGGGAATGGTGACATCCTGGTTCATTTTATTTCATAATTCCCTTGAACTATGATAAATTTAGGCGTATCAGTTAACCGATGTGATAAATTATTGATTGATTTATAACCCTACACCCAAGGAGGGTGTGATGGACTGAATATTGAACCCCGTTTCCCTAAAGAGATGGGGTTTTATATTTCAAGAAAAGAGAAGAATAATGAAAAAATGTCCCTTTTGTGCTGAGGATATCCCAAGCAAAGCCATTAAATGTCGCTATTGTGGTAAAGGGATTGACACGAAACCCACAACCGGTGACTCGGACGAGCAACTAAAAAATCAGGACAAGTTGCGTGGTCAGGACTATAGTCAACCCCATAAAGCACCTAATGCGGAACAGCATAAGGATTACGCCATTTTTTTAGAGCTTTACCGTCTTGCCCATGGCAGACTCGGTTATTACAAGAAGGCAATGAAGGATTTTGATCGGGCCATAGAGCTGAACCCGAAAGATGCACATGCCTATTATAACCGAGGGCTTGCCTATGGTATGCTTGGCAACGACAATCAAGCAATAAAGGATTATGGCATGGCGATTGATCTAAACCCGAAATATGCAGACGCCTATTGTAACCGAGGGACTGCCTATCATAATCTTGGCAACTACAATCAGGCAATAAAGGATTTTGACAAGGCGATAGAGATAAATCCAGAAGAAGTAGAGGCCTATTATAAACGGGGGGTTACCTATGGTATGCTTGACAACTACAATCAGGCAATAAAGGATTGTGACAAAGCGATCGATCTAAGCCCTAAAGATGCAGAGGCCTATTATAACCGAGGGCTTGCCTATGGTTGCCTCGGCAACGACAATCAGGCAACTAATGATCTGAGAATAGCGGCAAGATTAGGTAACCAAGGGGCACAGGACTTTTTAAGAAAAAAGGGGATTGAATGGTAGATTGTTTGCCATCTTTCTGTTAGTCTCTACTGCCTCTTGTACGGGCATTCTGTTACAGCCCATGTTCACCGGAATTTGTTTTCTCTCGTAAATATCCCCTTTGCTGGTATAAATGGTAGCTTCTTCCCTCTATCTGTTTTTTCCATTTTGAACTGTTTGGCAGTAGGTGTACTCAACGTTACCCTATTTACCGCTTCCTGAAGTCCTGTTTTTGGCATTTTCATTCAGAATGCATTAGTTCAAACGGAAATCAGCAATTTGGGCTGGAAAAATGGAGGCAATTTGAGGAGGAAAATTCCCCATTGACGTCCTGGGAAAGAAAGGCTACTTTTTTTGGGTGATTGTTATTCCTATCGCGGCTTGATAAACCCACTACTTCTGGTGGAAGTCGTGGGAAGGAGTTTCCGGGAGGTCCCAATATGAAGGCTCCAGAGAAATTTTTATTCCTTTGGAGATTTTCCATTTCAGGGAACTTGCTGTTTTCGAATGAAGAAGCCCTGAAAGGTCTTGAATAACAAAGACGCTTTTTTGGCACTGCTGTACAACATCTTATATAACACGGCTTCTTGAAGCTCAAAAACCTGGTTTTTTGTTTGATTTCCCCATGCCGTCTCGTAGGATGCTGTAAAAGACAGTCGCTGTATAAAATATAATGTTAGGCGTTTGTGGCACCAATCACAAAGAGGAGGTAATGCTATGAAAAACCAAGAAGCTCTTCAGCACACGAACAGGCGGGCTCTTCTAAAGCTTACTGGGCTTGGCGTATTGGGAAGGTTGATCGGAAATGTGCTCTCACATCGTACTGTGTGCATGCTCGCATGCATAACAATTTTCATCACAATATGTGCACCGAAAATATCTACCGCGCAACAACAGGCAGTGACAATTGACATTCCTTTCGAATTAACCCAAGCAAAGATCGTTTACAACATTGCGCACGCGACCTTTACCGCGAGCGATTCGCCAGAGGGACTTTTCTTTCTCGGCCTTACTGCGAAGACAATCCACGACATCGGTGCAAAAGCTGATTTAAGGGCAGTTTTTTCGGCCGGAGCTGGGTATCTACTGTTGAACGACGAGATGTACAATCGAGTCCGGCGGATCAACACGGGCAATCCTCATAAGGGCACAATCAAGGCGCTCATGGATCAAGGCGTGCAGTTCGAAATGTGCGGGGCTACCATGAAGACTTATGGTTGGAGCAACAAGGATCTGTTAGCTGGCATCAAGGTCAATAGTGGTGCCAACACTCGTGTCACGCAGTTAGTACAGCAGGGATTCGTGCAGTTTCAATATTGACTGGTTCTTGTCGGTGTTAGGTTGCAGCCGCAGCGAAGTCCGCTGAGTATGACTATGTGGGCGGCATCAGCGTGATTGAGCTTGGGTAGTGGTCTCACCAAGGGTCATTTGGGCCTTATTGCCCAGCCCGGGGCCCAACCGCACGCGCCGGCTCCGCATTATGCTCGCTTTCAACCGGTAATCCTTGGCCATCAAAGCTATCTTGTGCTGCACCTTTGTAGGTGAAGCCGAGAATCCAGCCAGGACTTAATTTGCCAGATATGAGGGTGGAAATTGAGAGAGTTTAAAGAATCTTAAGCTCCTCTGAATGGGCTTAAGCGTTATAAAAGATCTATCATACAAAACAGTGGATATTTCCCCTGCTTTAAATCCCACATTCAATTTCATTTATACATGCACCTACACCCGTTTGAGGGTAATAATCCTTCTTCTTTCTCGACAAAGAAATAAAAATGGCTTAGTATTTATAATAGATATTTCAGTAGGAAACAAACAGGAGAACAGAGGAACTATGAAAATTATATTCACCAAGAATAACGGCCCCATTGACAAGCTCATCGAGCAATTGATGAAGACCGCCGAGGGCATCCGGAGGCCTGAATACGTCCGCGAAATGATCATCGCCTCACTCAAAGCAGGGCAGGAAGACGATGACAGTGCAGACCTCAAGCTGATGAACACAACGCTCAAGGAGATGCGGTTTACTTCCAAGGTCTTCGGCCCTTACCGGAACGTGCGCAAAGTGACTGTCTTCGGCTCGGCGCGCACCCAGCCGGGTGATCCGGTGTACGAGATGGCAAAACTCTTCGGGGAAAAGCTCGCTGAGGAGGGATATATGGTCATCACCGGCGGGGGAGGAGGCATCATGCAGGCCGCCAACGAGGGAGCCGGCTCCGAGCATTCCTTCGGTGTGAACATCCGCCTGCCGTTCGAGGAAAAACCGAATCCCGTAATAGATGGCAACCCGCGCCACATAACTTACAAATATTTTTTCAACCGCAAAGTTGCGTTCCTTAAGGAGGCCGATGCAGTGGCACTGTTCCCTGGCGGCTTCGGCACGCTCGATGAGGCAATGGAGACACTCACCTTGGTACAAACCGGCAAACGCAATCCCATGCCGCTCGTGCTCATAGATAATCCGGAGTGTTCCTATTGGATCCACCTGATCAAGCTCCTTGAGGAAGAGCTTCTGGCTCGTAACTATATCTGCCAGTCTGACTTTGCGCTCTTCGAACGGGTTTGCTCCGTGGATGCTGCGGTGGAGAAGATTAAGCATTTCTATCACCGCTATCACAGTATGCGGTATGTGAATGGTAATCTCGTGATCCGGCTCACGTCTCAGCTCAGCCCCGATGACATCCGAAAGCTGACAGATCAGTTTCATGACATACTTCTGCCCGGGGGAAGTATTACGGCATCCGGGGCCTTGGAGGCTGAAATGGATGATACGGATATTGTTCATCTGCCGCGGCTTGTGATAGACTTTAACCGCAAGGACTTCGGTAGACTCAGGAGTCTTATTGATTCGATCAATGATTTTTAAGATTTGAGAAAATGGACAGGTTGAATATATTGCACTGAAAGACTATCTGCAAAGGAAAGTATGCAGATTTAATTGATGGACCTTTAGGGAGTCATGATTTCTTACTTTTCTTGTGCTTATACATCATTGGGGGGATGGATACTGAAATGGTTTAAAAAATCTTAAGCCCCTTAGCATGGCTGCATGAAGGGGCTTAAGAGGACAACGGATCATGAAAAGATCTCTTATGTTTTACATGAGAAGGATGATTTCAAAAATCCTTTCGCTTTAACCAGGCTTCCTGATAAAGCCTTCCTATACTGGTAAACAGGGCCAGAAAGAACAACCCGAGCATAAAGTTGGGAGCCGTACCCAGAACCTCATCCAGCAGGTGTCCCAGGTAGAGGAAAAGGAATGAGGCAATCACGATTACAAAGCCCCAGGAACTCAACATCAGGATAGAGCTGTACATTCTGCGGTCTTCACGTATCTTATATCTCGTTAACATTTCCTTAACCTCCTTTCCCTTCAGGGTAGATCACCATACCGGCATGAAAACCGGTATGATGGTATTCTTAGCTTACCAAGGTCTTAATGGTATTGAAAACCGGAGCCGTGAACAGGGCGATGAGAATTGTGTACATCGCGAATACGCCCATCAGCTCTCCGGTATACATCTTGGAATACTTTTGCTTCAGAGAGATGATCGTCATTCCGCCGACAATCAGACATCCGAGTTGAAAATAGGGGAATTCGCTCACACCTGTTACTGTATACTCAGCGAAGCCGAAGGTAGCCGTCACCAGCACCACAAATATCGCCAGGACTAATGTTTTAAGTGTCTTTTTCATGATCTGTTTCCTCCTTTGTACTTAATTTGTTTTGACTTATATTAACGCATTATCCATGCCAACCTTGAGAGTTTCGGGGATAAAATTTATAATATATGGATTATACGAAGCTATTACGAATTGACATGATTTCAGGATAGCTCTTCAAAACCCCAAAAAGTGAAGGGTATTTAAAGAAGCGTTAAATGACATTTAATAAAATGAGAAATTGGAATACTAATCCTTTATCCTTTGGTTTTCCTGGTGAGGGTCAGTAAGATGCCGGTGAGGAGAATATAGGCGAGTGCAATCGTGTAATGCGCATGTGATGCGACCGCCCAGGGCAGGTAGACCTCGCCCGTGGGGAGCACAGAATGGATGATGCCAAAGGGGGTGAGTATGGCACAGGTCAAGGTGCAAAGAGCGGCAAGCCGCGGCTTGCGGTCGATCATGAAGGCCAGCATGCTGCCCCAGAGGAGCGCGGTTATTATGAAGCCGTTGCTGAGTACGGTCAGGCTCTGATGCAAAACCTGTAAACGTATTGGAAGCATGTCGGATGTAATGGCCATGGCACCAAGGAACTGGCCGAGAATAATGATAATAAGGTTTGCGATAACCGGCATGAAACTCAGACTCACGGCCGGGGAATGTGCTTCAGGCGCCTCTTTATAAGCTTGATGGACTATCTCGAAACCGATATAGATAAAGATAGGGGCCAGCACCGCCCGGGGGATTAGACCCACGATCACGGACAGGAGACCGATCAGGGAGCCGATACCGATCAGCAGCGCAGTTAAGAGGGTGTACCAGTAGGTGGCGCCCATCTTCTTATACGCCGGATGGCCGATATAGGGTGTGGTCTGAGCCACACCGCCAAAGAAGGCAGCGATCAAAGATGTGAACGCCTCGGTCAGAAGGATATCACGTGTGCGATACTTATCGCCCGCGAGACGGGCGCTCTCTGTATTGTTGATCCCGCCGATTATTGTCATAATTCCGAAAGGGATGGCAATAGGCAAGTACTGGATGCTTTGCGGCAGAGTTTTAAGGAATGCAATGGAGAAAACGGGCAGACAAAGGGCCATCTCAAAGGTTGGCTCCTTGAACTCCGGTATGTATCCATTGTAACCCAGGATGAAATGGATCGCAGTGCCCAGAAGCACCGCAATCAGCACGCCTGGGATGCGACCGGGAAGCTGCATCTTACCTAGGAGGACGGCAAAGATAATCCCCATGGCCACCATGCCCACGACGACCTCATTGAATATCTCAATAAGCGGCAAAAACCCAAGCAGCAGAAGGCCAACACCGGCGATGGACCCGAGAAGCCCAGCCGTAGGTATGATGCGCTGCACCCAGCCGCCGAGAAAGGAAGTGATGACCTTGACAATGCCGATCATGAACAGAGCGGCTATACCGATGTGCCAGGTAAGCTCTGCGTCATGTGTGGCGATATAGGCGGGTCCGAGCACGGCATAGACCAGACCTATGGAAGTGGGTGTATCAAGACCCAGCGGCATGGCGGTGACGTCGCTGCGGCCCGTTTTCTTTCGCAGTCGGATAGCCAGATAAGTATATACAAGATCGCCGAAGAATACCCCGATGGCAGTGCCCGGGATCATACGCGTCAGTATAATATCCGCTGGATAGTTGAAGGTGAACATGAGGATGGAGCTAAAAAATATAAGCACCCCGAGGTTATCGAGAAAGAGGGCCAGAAAGGCGGTTGTTTCCCCCCAGAACCTGTCCTGATTGAACGTGGTACGTTCCTTAATCATATAATCCATGCCCCAAAGAATCGTGAATTACTTCATCCGACTGAAAAGGGCGCTTCCCACCAGTACCATCAGCACCGCGAAGAAGGCAATAACACTGAGATCAACATAGAGCGGAAATGCGTTCAGACCGAGCAGGGCGCCTCTGACACCATCGACAGTATAGGTTAGAGGGTTCAGCTTTACCAGTCCCTGCAGCCAGTCGGGGAGCCGGTCATTTACAGGGAAGAGTGCACCTGACAGGAAGAAGAGTGGGAAGACGACGAATGTAGCTATGACCTGGAAGCCCTCCAGGCTCTCGAAAAGGGAGCCGAGGGCAAGGCCCATTGAAACCATGGCTATGGAAGTTATGGTAAGTATGAGCAGGGCAAGGGGGATGCCCCAGGGGGTGATGGTAGGGAAAAGGAATGAGAAGAAGAATAGTACTACCACCTGAATTGTGACGTCGGTGCAGCCGCCGAGCACCTTCCCGAAGAATATGCTTATGCGCGATACAGGCGCCACCAGCACAGCTTTGAGCACGTCAAGCTTCCGGTCCCAGACTATATAGAGGCCGAAGAATACCGACCCGAAAAGGACGGACATCGCCAGAATCCCTGGGTATATGTAATCCTGGTAGTTGACACTCGCCGACATTGACACTGGCCCCCACACCGCCGCCGAAGAGGAATAGCCACATGAGCGGCTGGACTATGCTGGATACCACGCGGCTCTTTTCTCGCTGGAAGACCTTGATTTCACGCCACCAGATGGCGTATACACCGAGAAGCTCTTTCCGGATAAGCGTGTATTCCATGCCTTAGCGCCCTCGCGCGCGGTAGCGTGCAACTGATTCCACCCAGCCGCCGGTGTCTTCGGTTTCTTCTTCCCTTATGTCCCGTCCCGTAAGCTTGATAAACACGTCGTTAAGAGTGGGTGCCCTTGTCTCCACCCGCTCCACGTTTTGGACTTTAGATAACAGATCGGGAAGGTGAAGATGGGCATCTTTCATGGTTATCTCAACCAGGCCATCGTTCAGCTTCACATCGGAGACGTAGGGGAGGTCACGTATCATGTCAAGGGGCGGCTCCTTTACCTGAATGACCACCATGTAGCCGCCCATTGATTCTTTGAGATCGTCCGGGGTATCTAGCGCGATTATCTGGCCGTGGTCAATAACGCCAACCCGGTTGCAGACCTGCTCCGCCTCTTCCATGTAATGAGTGGTGAGCACAACGGTGGTCTGCTCATTTTGAGCCATTTTCTTGATGTAGTCCCATGTCCGCGCCCTTGTTTGCGGGTCGAGCCCCAGGGTGGGCTCGTCGAGGAAGAGTACCGCCGGCCGATGCAAAAGGCCGCGGGCCAACTCGAGACGCCGCCGCATACCGCCGGAATAGGTGCGCGTAATGTGTTCGGCGCGGTCTTTCAGATCGACAAGCTCCAGTATCTCTATAATTCTTTTCTTTCGGACGTCAGCGGGGATGCCGTAGAGACGGGCGTGAAGTTCGAGGTTTTCGCGACCGGTGAGAAGTGTATCCAGCGTGGGATCCTGGAAGACGATGCCAACATTGCGCCTCACCTCCGCGGGCTCCTTCACTATATCGTGACCGACTATAGAGGCACTGCCCGAACTCGGACGGATGATGGTACAGAGCATCCCGATTGTGGTGGTCTTACCCGCCCCGTTGGGACCGAGCAGGCCGAAAATCTCGCCCCTCTCTATGTTCAGGTCTATGCCTCGAACGGCCTGAATCTTGCCATAAGTTTTTGCAAGTGCCCGGGTCTCTATGACGGCCATCTTTGATGAGAATTCCTCTTTTGGAAATTTAATATCCAATACCTTTTGATTTCAGAATTTTTTTGGCCTCTTGATGTCCTGTTCTGGCAGCGGCTTGAATATCCTTGATAGATAGTTCATGCTTTCCGAGCATTTCATAAGAAGTTCCGCGGTTGATATAAGCCATTGCAAATTTAGGGTTAAGCTCTATTGCCTTATCGAAATCTTTTAAGGCCTGTTCATGGTTACCCGATCTCGCATGGCAAAGGCCTCGCCTGTCATAAGCTTCAACAAAGTTAGGACTCAATTCAATGGCCATATCAAAATCCTTTATAGCCTGCTCAATGTTTCCTAATTCCCAATAACTGCGGCCCCGTGCGAAATAAGCTAAAACAGCTCCGGGCTCCAATTCACAGGCTCTGGTAAACGCTAAGATGGCTTCCTGGTGACTACCGGAGATCTGCAATGTACAGCCTTTACCAATCCAGTCCACAGCCCTCATTTCTGTCTTATCTCTCGTTTTCTTACGTCGGCCATGACTCCAGACGAATAGAATAATGCCAAGAAGTGTTAACACAATGAAACCTGCAGGACCTGTATGATAGGAAGAATCGATCATGTAGCCAAACAGCGGCATTAAAAGAGAAAATAATTGAACAAACAGATATGTGTCTCGCCGGAATGAAACTTTCATTTCTATTTCATACTCCGTTCTCTGGTATCGCGCTGCAACAGTTTCTGAGAGAAGAACACCGAACTCATTTCGCCGCTGATTTCTTTAACGTTATAAAGGCAGCTTCGTTATCACTTGTCGATATAATTACTCTCACAGGACAGACATCGAGGCTTGTGGTGGCATATATAAATCTGATATTTATGCCCTTGAACGCCAATAAGTTGGTAACTGTCTTTAATGCGCCGGGCTTGTTATCAAGTTCGACCATGATTACGTCAATTTCCTCAATTGGTCCAAAATCTCTCTCTTTTATTGCTTCACTTGCGCGGCGGATATCGTCTACGACCAGCATAATTGTAGCCTGGTTTGACCCTGGTATTTCATAGCCTGCTATTGCCTCGATGTTGATTCCGCGATCAGCCAGATACCCTGCCATTAAATCCAACACGCCAATCTTGTTGACCACCGTTACAGAGATCTGCTTTGTCAGCAATGCTTTCTTTAACATAATTGCCCTCCTTTCTGTTATCAGGATATAAATCCCGCAATTGAAAAAGCCAACCATTTTCCGGACTATCGGTTTCCAGCCGGAAGAGGTTGGCTTTTTAGTATTAATGATACCTCCTCAATACCCAGTTATATCTTTTCAAACATAGACTGAAGTTCCTTAATCAAAGCTATCTCCATTTCGATGAAGTGGTCGTCGGTGAGGATGAATTCGACCTCGTAATACGTCTGGTATTCTACTGCACTGGTGGTATGCTCGACGACCTGGGTGATGGCAATGTCCTTGAGGCCTTCGTAATCTTTGGTACGGGATATTTCCGTTTTGCCGAGGATGAGACGCATGGCTTTTTTGGCATCATCAACGGTCTTAAGAATGATATCAATTCCCTCCAGCTTTCTAATGGCCTTGCTGATCTTCTCGTCCCGTACTCTTATTCTCATGATCCCTCCACATCAGATGATAACACTTTACAGTCATACATATTTCCTAGTTTCAAAAGGAGTGTATTAAATTTGTTGTTGGGTGTCAACAGAATAGAAGGGACTGTATGATATATTTCAGTCGAAGCTCTTTCAGGGTATTAAATCCAAGGGGCTTTGATTGACTGTATTTCATTTTTGTTATAAATTTATATAGAGAGTTAGTTTTTCTATTTGAGAGGCAAAGATTATGAAGAAATGTCCATACTGTTTAGAAATTATCGAAAGCGAAGCGATTGCCTGTGAATTTTGCGGCAGAGACATTCCTAAACCCAAAACAGATTCCAAAAGGATGTTTCTTTGTCCATTATGCCAAACGGAAGATTCTTATTGTGACTCTACAAATAGAATATATTGTCCCCACTGTCTGGATTATATTAAGCGAGATGAATGACGGTTTAACATAAGAGCTTTAAATACAATTACAGTAGGGACGATTCCTCGATGCATATTAACATTTTTCAGATAATTCAAAGGGGGATGTAACTATGAAAGTCATTTCTTTTTATTCAATACTGATGATCTGTATGGTTGTTCTGGTGTTACCGTCTGCCGTGCGCGCAGAGGAAACCAGTGGCAATGCTGTACAGAAGGGCGTGCAGACGATAGAGAAGAAGACCGAACAGGGCATCCAGAAGGTGGAATCCGCGGCCGAAAAAGCTGCCGAGAATATTGAAGCAAAAAAACGGGAAGCTGAGGCAAGGATCAAAGCAGCTGCAAAATATGGACATGAGAAAGCACAGAAAAGAGTTGAATGGCTGAAGAGGAAAGCCGCAAAGCTGGAAGCAGAAGCGGCAAGGATAGAAGCACGCATTGAAGCCGATATCCGGAGGGAACGAGATAGAATCGAGAAAAAAGCACTCGAACTAAAAATGAAGCTGGAAGGCGAAAGGCCAAAGACGGAGGAGAAGAAGTAGATTTGGGGAATTTCCCTTACGGCAATAAAATGCTTATCAGAGCTAAAATAATCCAGCGGAAAAAAGCAATGAGAGGGTCCAAAGCCCCGATATACAACAGGCCAATAATGATAAATAATCCAAAAGGCTCAAGTCGGGAAAGATAATATTGAAATCTTTCCGGGACGAATCCCATGAGGATTTTTGAACCGTCAAGAGGTGGGATCGGAATTAAGTTAAATGAAGCCAGTATGATATTTATCTGTGCCAGATAAAAGAGAAGTGTTGCCAGAACTCCCGAAGGTGCCGGTGATAAAAGGCGAAGTAGAAAGAAAGCAAGAAAGGCCAATATCATGTTTGCTGTGATTCCCGCCGATGAAACGAGTATCAGCCCCTTGCGCGTGTCACGCAAATTATTAAAATTCACCGGCACAGGCTTTGCCCATCCAAAACCGAAAATAAAAAGCATGACTGTGCCGATAGGATCGAGATGTTTTAACGGGTTGAGGCTTAACCTGCCTAGCGACTTAGCCGTTGGATCACCCATCCGGTATGCCACCCAGCCGTGGGCCAGCTCATGAAAAATAACGGAATACAAAAGAGGTATCGCAAGAAGAATAAATGTAAAAGGATCCTTGATCAGAAGATTGAGTAGTCCCATTTATGCACCTATTATATCAGCTTTCGATTTTCAAAATCAGTCTTGTATTTATAATATACGATTGTGCAGTTTTAAAATAGTGTTTTTAGGATATAATAAAACATTAATCCAGGCTATACAAAAATCAAAGATGTTGGAAATGAAGAAATAAATATAGAGCCTGGGAAATCTTCCATATCTTGCTAATACAGAAAACAGAACACCCACCATAAATAGCAGACCTATGATTTAGAATGTGGTATAGGTAGCATAGGCAGGTGACTATGGTTAAAAGTGTTATTTTAAATGTCGGACAAAAAATAAAAAGAAAAGAGTTAGAGAAGCAGGAATGGGTATTGCTAATGAATTTGCCTAATGGCAATGAATTATTCAGCCGCAATAACATAAAAGTGATGTGGGATCCGAAAAATGAGGAAATTGTGCATTTATTCACTTCCACAGATACTTATAGACATTTTTAGAACATTCTAATCCGAAGCAAATAAAGATTTACACGCACTAATTTTTATACAATACTCCGAGTCGCTACATAAGAGGTTAAAATGAAATCATCAATCTGGAAATCCATCCTTCCTTTGCTCTTGGGTATCATTATCGCCTTACTACCAGCCCCCCAGGGACTGAGTTTGACGGCCTGGTATTTCTTTGCCATCTTTTCCGCCGTTATCTTTGGTCTGATCCTCGAACCTATTCCGGCCGCCGCGATAGGGTTTATAGGTGTATTCCTGATAGCAGTTTTGGGCTTTGTAGGTCCAAAGCCGGGAGACTCAATCAGGTGGGCATTGTCCGGTTTTTCCAACACAACGGTCTGGCTCATATTCGGGGCGTTCATGTTCGCCCTGGGCTATGAAAAGACAGGACTTGGCAAACGTATTGCGTTGATCCTTGTCAAAATATTAGGCAAAAGGACCCTGGGATTAGGCTATGCAATAACCTTTTCTGACCTGATTCTGGCCCCCTTTACCCCATCAAACACCGCGAGGAGTGCCGGTACTATCTTCCCTATTATACGAAATCTACCGGGCTTATATGGTTCTGCCCCCGGGGAAACGTCACGCAGGATTGGGGCGTACATCATGTGGACAGCATTTGCAACGACCTGTGTCACCAGTTCAATGTTTATCACCTCTTTGGCGCCCAACCTCCTGGCTCTTGAACTGGTGAATAAGACGGCGAAAATCAGCATTTCCTGGATGGAGTGGTTTGTCGGATTTCTCCCCGTAGGCGTCATCCTTGTCCTCATTCTTCCATACCTAATTTACAAAATCTACCCGCCCGAGATCAAATCCAGTCAGGAAGTACAATCCTGGGCATCTCAGGAACTGGGCAAGATGGGCAAGTTTAGCCGCAAGGAGCTGGTGATGGCACTGCTGGCTATTCTCGCCCTGGCTCTGTGGATTTTCGGTGGAAGCATCGTGGATGCTACCACTGTGGTAGGTGTAGTCATATCTTTGATGATAATCACAGGAATCGTTACGTGGGATGATATCCTCAGCAATAAACCTGCCTGGAATGTGCTGGCATGGTTCGCTACACTTGTCGCCATGGCAGACGGCCTCAACAGGGTGGGTTTCGTCACCTGGTTCGCCAAGAGTGCATCAGCTCTATTAACCGGGCTGTCTCCAATCGTCATCATGGTCAGCCTGTTGGTTATATTTTTCATCGTTCATTACATGTTTGCCAGCATTACGGCTCACGTTACGGCTGTTCTGCCCGTGATTCTGGCAGCCGGCGCCCTTGTGCCGGGCATGCCCGTCAGGACTTTTGCTATGCTTCTCTGTTACAGCCTGGGGATAATGGGCATAATCTCTCCGTATGCCACTGGTCCCGGCCCGGTCTATTTCGGGAGCGGGTACGTCAATCGAAAAGATTTCTGGACCCTCGGATTAATCTTTGGTCTGATTTTTCTTACGGCGCTGATAGTCATTGGTATCCCATACCTTCTCGCTATACAACTTTGATATTAATATAGACAAGGGCCAGAACATCTATAAGGAGATCATATGCCTTCATATCGAATCGCAATTATACCGGGAGATGGGGTTGGAAATGAGGTGGCGTCGGAAGCTACCAAGGTTCTAAAGGCAGTTGCGGATAAGCACGGATTTAATATCAAGACGGAAAATTTTGACTGGGGTTGTGACTATTATTTAAAGAATGGTATGATGATGCCAGATAATGCCCTGGAGATATTACGAGGTTTTGATAGCATTTTTTTGGGATGTATCGGGGATGCCAGTAAAGTTCCCGACCATATCTCCCTGACCTTCCTTCTCACAATTCGCAGGGGGTTTGATCAATACATAAATTTACGGCCAATCAAGCTCTATCCCGGAGTTGAATCACCGGTGAAAACCGCAACACCTGAAACTGTTGATATGGTGGTAATCAGGGAAAATACCGAAGGAGAATATTCGGCTGCAGGGGGTTTTTTCAAGCTGGGAACTCCTGATGCCCTTGCCATTCAGACCGGTATCTTTACCCAAAAAGGATGCGAAAGGGCGATTCGCTTTGCTTTTGAGCTTGCCCGCAAGCGGAAAAAGTTTGGCAGGAAGGTTCCTGTCGGGATGGTAACCAACTGCACTAAATCCAACGCACTTAACTATTCCATGGTTTTTTGGGATTCGGTGTATCAAAGAGTGGCTAAAGAATATCCGGACATAAAGACAGATATGGCTTTGGTAGATGCCCTGACTATGTGGTTTGTGAAAAATCCGGAATGTTTCGATGTGATCGTAGCCTCCAATCTCTTTGGAGACATCATCACGGATCTCGGAGCAATGCTTCAAGGGGGTATGGGATTTGCGGCAGGGGGTAACATTAATCCGGAGAAAATTTACCCGTCTATGTTCGAACCTATTCATGGCTCAGCGCCTAAGTATGCCGGAAAAGCAATTGTCAATCCCATAGCGTCGATTGAATCGATTCGGATGATGCTGGATCACTTAGGAGAAGAGCAGGCCGCCTTGGATATACAAAAGGCTGTGATGACAACCCTGGCCTTGGGGAAAGTCAAGACCTCTGATATGGGGGGGACAAATAAGACGAATGAAGTCGGCGATGCAGTCAGGAAGGCTATTCTCAATACATAAGCTGGAAGGAGGATAATTTATGCGAAAACATAATATGATTATAGTATTACTTGTTGTGATTCTGGTTTCTGCGTGCGTAGGACCAAGAGTCAAGCTTTTCAGTGAGGCACCTGAGCCCCTTAAAGAGTTCACTATCGAAGGCAGCGGTACGGATAAAATCTTGCTGATTCCTGTAAACGGATTGATTTCAGACATGCCTAAAAAAGGTTTAATCGGTACATCACCTAGCGTGGTTGAACAAGTTGTTGCGCAGATGCACAAAGCGGAGAAAGATAAACGTATCAGAGCGGTTTTGCTCAAAATAAATTCTCCCGGGGGTACGATCACCGCCAGCGATCTTCTATATCATGAAATTTTATCATTCAAAGAGAGAACGGGTGCTAAAATCATAATTTCCATGATGGATGTTGCCACGTCCGGGGCTTATTATATGTCTCTTCCTGCCGATATGATCATTTCGCATCCGACAACAGTAACGGGTTCCATAGGTGTTATTTTTCTGCAACCTAAAGTCAGTGGCTTGATGAACAAAATCGGTCTTGGTGTGGATGTGAAAAAATTCGGTAAAAATAAAGATATGGGGTCGCCTTTCAGGGACAGCAGTGAAGAAGAACAAAAACTCATACAAAACGCAGTAAACGATTTCGGAGAACGATTTATACGTTTAGTACAAAAACATCGCAATCCGGAAAAGGCAGGCTCTTGTGGAAATTTCCACAGCGCGAGTATTTCTGGCCGATGAGGCCTTGAAGATGGGACTGATAGACAAAATCGGCTATCTAAATGATGCTGTCAAAGAGTCAAAAAAACTGGCGAGGATTCCCGAGGATGCCAGAGTTGTAGTATATCGGCGTACTGAGTTTCCTGAAGATAATTATTATAATATCGCAGGAGCTGCATCTGAAGGTTTCATTTGCTCATCTATTAATATAGAAATCCCCGAAAGCCTCAATCTTAAGACCGGGTTTTATTACCTGTGGCCTGGAGCAATTGCAAGCGATTGAGCTTCTTTAATAAAGATAGGAGTGTGAAGACATGACCACGATTATGCCCGAAGGAGAAAATATTCGCAAAGCCGTCAAATGGATCTCCAGCGAACTGCAGGAAAATCCGACCAAGTCCCTTCAGAAACTTGTTAATGATGCGGTCTTACGTTTTGACCTGTCTCCGAAGGATGCGGAGTTCCTGACTTCGTTTTATCGCAAAGATAGCACGAATATTCCTAAGTAAACACATTGAGACGATACTGAAATGATACACACCGTCCTGCAAGCATGGGGGTATGGTTTGGTGTGATTATAAATCACTACATATCAACATGTCAGAAATGTGTCATGCACACATTTCAAATGATAATGCTTGAGAACGTTAGAAATTCCTTATTTTTTATAATTTTTATCCTACAGTGGACAAACCGCAAAATATAATTTGGGAAGCGGGTCGCCTCGCCAGCTTCCTGCTAAGGGTATTACGCAGCTTTAAACGTAATCAGGGCATACTTTTATCTGGTGCCGTTGCATACTACACCCTGTTATCAATCGTTCCCATGTCAATTCTCATTCTCATCGTACTGTCGCATTTTATAGACGAAGTACAGTTGTTTCACACTTTATCGACGTACATAGAAATGGTGATACCGGGCTATGCGGCAACCTTAACTGAACAGGCGCGAATATTTCTTGCACACCGTAGGGTGATTGGCATCATCGGATTTCTGGTTATGCTGTTTTTCAGCTCCATAGCATTTACGGTGCTTGAAAACGCCATGTCGGTCATTTTTTTTCGTCGTGTCAGAATTCTACGTCGCCATTTTCTAATTTCCGCCATAATCCCTTATGTATATATATTTTTGTTGGGTACCGGTATATTGCTGGTATCTTTTATTGCAGGAATGTTAGAGACACTTGCCAACAGGCCATTGGTAATCTTGGGATGGGGTTTGAGTGTTCAAGCCACCACCGGACTTGCGCTGTATATACTGGGCATGATAGGTGAGGTACTTATGCTCACATCCTTATATCTGGTTATGCCTGTTGGGCGTATTGCCTTTCGTCAAGCACTGATCGGAGGGATCACAGCAACGATTTTATGGGAGATTACGCGTCGTGTTCTTGTCTGGTATTACTCGGCAATTTCCCTCGTTAATTTAATTTATGGTTCTTTTACCACTGTTGTAGTGTTCCTTCTCAGTATAGAAGCTGCAGCGTTAATCCTTCTGTTGGGTGCCCAGGTCATAGCGGAATTTGAACATGGGTCGGACAAATTAACTTTGGATAATCAGTCAGGTTTTGAAACGTGATTATAATCTCATGTTGCTAAAAAGCATTTATGCTGATAGCTCTATGGACGAGACTGACCTTAATGAAATAAATGGCGAACGATGTTTGTGTTCTCTTGTTAAGAAATAACAAAAATGGTATATTTATTGCCATTGATAAATAATAACCCTCAGTTATAGGGATAGAGAAGCTTTTATCCCGCCGCACAGCAGCAATAAGGAGTATCTAATCGAAAGCAGGGCAAGCAACGGGACTGCAGGGATATCACACATAGACTTAGATAATTTATATGACAAACGAGCTGACATACGTGGTGATCACACCATATAGTCTTATCAAATCCAGGACTGGTAATATTATTGCGCGGCTCATGTCATTTTCCGGCTGTGATCTGGTCGGTGTCCGGATGATGCGGCCATCAGATGAGTTTGTCGACGAATATATCCGGCGCGTGAAAAATCTGAGCATTGATCCCAAAGTAGGAAAGGCACTTGTCGATTACATCGATCAAAACCTGCGGCGTGAAAATATCCTCGGTCAGGCAAACCGGTGTCTGTTTCTCCTGTTTGAGGGCGAAAATGCTGTGGAGCAGGATCTACGAAGTTGTCGGCAAGCTCACAACAGAGACGGAATCGGAGGCCATTCGTGGAACTATTCGGGGGACTTACAGCGACTTTATTACCACCCCCGACGGAACAGTCAGATATTTCGAACCGGCTGTACTGGTGCCGACACATCTTGAATATGCGAGAAATAATTTAGAGTTGTTCGCACAGCTTGGATTCAACGACTCCGGTATCTATGAGGAGACTGCTGAAGGGGAAACGACACTGGTAATTTTAAAGCCGGACAATTTTTTCAAGCATTCCGTCCGACCCGGCAATATGATCGATATGTTTTCCAAGACAGGCCTCCGGATTGTCGGTGCACGCATGATCCGGATGAGTGCCGCTCAGGGTGAGCAGTTCTATGGATTCCTTCGGGATATGTTCAGGAGGAAACTCAAGGATCGGATAGCGGAGAAGATCAGGGAGGGGATTGAAGGTCTATTCGGTTTCGAGATAACAAATGAAGAATACAAGGCCATGGCCAGTGTAATCACAGAAAAGAATGCTGCATATGAGTTTTCGCAAATCGTGAAATATATGACCGGTATTGATCCAAGCACAGTGTCACAGGAAGACCGCAACAAGCCGGGGACGCACCCGGCGCTTGCGCTCCTTTACCGCGGATATAGCGCGGTCGGGAAAATCCGCGAGCGCTTAGGCGAATCCGATCCGGCAAAAGCCGCGGCAGGTACAATTCGTTCCGACTTCGGGCAGAATATCTTGCAGAACGCTGCACACGCGTCCGACTCTGTCCAAAGGGCTATCCATGAACGGAAGATTATAGGTCTTTATGATAACGCCGGTGATGACTGCATACAAACTATCACAGACTGGCTAAAGGGTAGCTATAAAAAGTCTTAGCTTAATGCTGGCTTGTAACTCCAGTCTACACTGAGGTATTTACGAAGGAGGAATGATATGACTAAGCGAGACAAAGAAGATGCCAAGCACTGTGTAGAAAGGGCCGTGGCATTTTATAAGGCCTCCGGTAAAAGAATCGCTCTGGCTGAATACACAAATCCCAATGGTCAGTTTGTGAAGGATGAAATGTATATCTATGCCTTAAACCCCAGAGGAACCATGCTCGCACATGGAGTCAATGAAAAATTTGTCGGGGAGGAATTCATTGACATCAAGGATTATGACGGCAAGGAGTTTATTAAGGAGATCGTCGATATAGCCAACAGAGAAGGCAGCGGCTGGGTGTCTTACAAATGGTATAACCCGGTAACCAAAGAGGTGCTCCCTAAGACCGTATATTTCAAGAAAGTAGATGACCTGATAATTTGCAGCGGTATCTATGGGGAGTAATTTATTCATAGTCACCCCATTTGGGAAGCAATCATTGCCCGGTTAGATTTGTAAGAAATATTACCTACGAAAAGTTACGCCTGATTCTGTTTTTTACTTTCTCCCATGATCTGGTGATGAGAAAGCTTTCTTCCATGTTGTCTACCATGCGGACGAATTTGGGCCAGGGGATGGCAAATGTCAGCACACCGGCAGGAACGAACGGCCGGGCAGAGACATCGAACATACCTAAGACAGCGCGGGACCGCTCGTTTTTGAGCTCTTTATAAGGATAATCCACGATGGATCCGCAGCCCGCGCAGAAAGGTGCTATAACACCGCAAGGTTCCGGTTCATCGAAATTCGCTAGAGTGAAGAGACCGGAAAGTACATCGGGAGGTGCAAAGAAAATAATCACCAGAGGTTTGTCGCCTTTCTCCATACTGTCCCATCTTTTAAACATAATGTATTTTGCAGGTGCCTTGAATGACGTCTGATGTTTCATATGTTCTGTGACCAGTTCCGGTGATTTCTTATACCTTTCGCCCTCAAGCTTTCCCGGGATGCCATAGGAAAGAAAGTATTCAAAGTTAGGCATCTGCATTTCCTCAAAGCCCAGGTATCGCTTCCCGCCTCCGCAGCCAATGGAATTAACGTCAAAACATAAATGTCTTGCCGGCACGGACTTTTGCCAGATCACAGATGATGCATCGATGCCCTTTCGGAGTTTTCGGCATAACCTTTTTGTCTTCCACATCAGTGTAATAAAAGCCAATGGGCAAATCAGCACCGGGAAAGTATTTATTCCATTTTTCGATGAATCCTTCCTTAAATTCCTTATCCATGGCGAGCCTCCTTTTTTATTTCAAGGCGTGTTTTATTTCCCTGACAAATGATGATGCGATTTGTATCAGGTTTTCATTGCCGCTGTTTTTTTCAATTAGATCGACGAATGCGCTTCCAACTACGATGCCATCCGCGTAAGATGCTATCTCTGCGGCTTGCGCCGGCGTCGATATGCCAAAGCCTATAACGAGGGGTAGGGCGGTTAATTTCCGGATGCGTTCCACATCTGTTTTTATGTTTTCAATGAGTGGCTTTGCCGTTCCGGTTACACCGGTTATGGAGATATAGTAAAGGAACCCTGTGGCATTTTTTGAGATACTAAGGATACGTTTGTCATTGGTTGTCGGTGCAACAAGAGAAATGAAATCGAGGCCGGTAAAATCTGTGTACTGTCTGAGTTCGTGTGATTCTTCCGGCGGAAGATCAACGACGAGAATACCGTCTACGCCGACTTTTTTAGCTCTCAGGGCAAATCGCTCACTTCCATATGAGAAGATGGGGTTGTAGTAGCCGAACAGGACGATGGGAATATCACAGTCGTTCCGGAGGAATTCAATCATATCTAGGATGCCGGAAAGTGTCGACGCCACTGCGCAGAGCCCTCTGTGAGGCAGCCTGAATGATCGGGCCGTCCGCTGTTGGATCAGAAAAGGGGACGCCTATTTCAAGAATGTCAACGCCTGCCTCCTGAAGTCCAAGGACAAGACGGTGGGTCGTTTCCAGATCCGGGTCACCAGCTGTAATGTATACAACTAATGCTTTCTGATTTTTTTGTTTAAGGTCACTGAATTTCTGTTCAATTCTGCCGGTCATTGATGGTTCTCCATTCTCTGTGTGATTATTTCCGCATCTTTATCCCCTCTTCCTGAAAGGTTGATCACGATGATCTTATTCTTATCGAGGGTAGGAGAAAGTTTCATGGCATAGGCCACTGCATGGGCACTTTCCATGGCCGGGATGATCCCTTCACATTTGGAAAGAAGCATGAAAGCACGGATGGCCTCCTCATCATCGACACTTACGTACTTTGCTTTGCCTGTGTCTCTGAAATAGCCATGTTCCGGTCCAACACCCGGATAGTCAAGACCGGCAGCGATGGAATAGGCATCCTGTATCTGGCCGTTTCCGTCCTGAAGCAGATATGTCTTATTGCCGTGAAGGACGCCGATACTTCCCGCAGATATGCTTGCTGCATGATGTCCTGTCATAATGCCTTTTCCTGCAGCCTCAACACCGATCAGTTCAACACCGGGAGAGTCCTTAAAGGGATAGAAAAGTCCCATGGCATTACTCCCGCCGCCAATACAGGCAATAAGGATATCGGGAAGTCTCCCTTCTTTTCTCAAAATTTGTTTTTTTGTTTCCTTACCGATGATGCTCTGGAATTCTCTGACCATCATTGGATAAGGATGTGGCCCTGCCGTCGTACCGATTACGTAAAAGGTGTCTCTCACCCGTGATACCCAGTGCCGCATTGCCTCATTCATGGCATCCTTGAGTGTTGCTGTTCCGGAGGTCACAGGAACGACTTCGGAGCCGAGTATCTTCATGCGGAAGACATTGGGGGCCTGACGTCTGATGTCCTCTTCTCCCATGAAGATCCGGCACTCCATCCCGAAAAGAGCGGCAACCGTTGCTGTGGCGACGCCATGCTGACCGGCGCCCGTTTCCGCAATAACCCTCTTTTTGCCCATACGCCTGGCAAGCAAGGCTTGCCCCAGGGTATTGTTGATCTTGTGTGAACCGGTGTGATTGAGATCTTCACGCTTCAGGTATATCCTTGCACCTCCAAGCTCTTCGGTGAGACGCTTTGCGTAGTAGAGAGGGGTTTCCCTGCCGGCGTATTCTCTAAGGTAGTAGGCGAATTCATCTCTGAACGCCCTGTCTTTTCTTGACGCCCTGTAAGCCTTCTCGAGCTCAATGAGGGCGGGCATCAGGGTTTCCGCGACATAGCGGCCGCCGAATATTCCGAAGTGTCCCTTTTTATCGGGTAGTGATGGCTCCATAATATTTCCTCTTATATATAAATTTCCGGGCTTAAGATGGTGCAAATATCGTTACCGGACTTTTTCTCTTAATCGCATGTACCATCTTAATGATGTTTTTCATTTTTTCCGAGTCTTTCTTTTGTGGTGAAACTTCAACACCGCTGTTAACATCAACGGCATTTGGTAAAACCGTCTCGATTGCTTCCAGAATATTGTCGGGATTCAATCCACCGGAGAGAACGAGCGGATGCATTTCCTTCAACTCCATTGCCAATTCCCAGTTGGACTTCCTTCCCGTTCCTCCGTAAAGGCCGGGATCACGCGCATCTATCAGGATAGCCTTTACAGGGTAATTTTTTACAATGCTAATGTCATCCTCACTCCGGGGAGATAACGCCTTTATCAGTATAGATTCCGGGAACTGCCCACAGTATTCAGGCGATTCATCACCGTGAAGCTGAATGAGGTCGAGTCCGCAGAATTCATATATATCGTTTACCTCTTTAATCTCGTTATTTACAAAGACACCCACTGTTATGGTATGTTTTGGCAGATTTTCCATTATTTGCTTTGCCATTTGCGGGTCAATATATCTCGGGCTTTTCTTGTAAAAGATAAACCCCAGGGCATCGACACCATATGTGCAGGCATTAATTGCGTCTTCCAGATTGGTGATGCCACAAATCTTTATTTCCATTGCTGATACCTCATTCAGCACCCAAAAGCTCTCTCAACTTTTTTCCGATATTATCGGAAAGCATCAGGGTCTCGCCAATCAAAAATGTATGGATTCCCGCCTTCATTAATGTCTCGATATCACGCCTGGTATGTATGCCGCTTTCACTGATTACAATCTTGTCTGTGGGTATATGCGGTGCTATATCCAGAGAGGTTCTCAGATCTGTAGAAAATGTCTTAAGATCCCTGTTGTTAATCCCTATGATGCAGGCTTCAGCAGCAAGAGCCTTATCCAGTTCACCCCGGGAATGAATTTCAACAAGCGCAGAAAGACCGAGCGATTCGGCAAGGTGAATATATTCTCTCAACTGCTCCTCTTCCAGGAGGCCTGCGATGAGGAGGAGGGCATCCCCGCTAAGACTCCGTGTCTCATATATCTGGTACGTGTCGATGATGAAGTCCTTTCTTAACAGGGGAAGAAGGACATTATTTCTTATATCTCCAAGATATTTTTCATCACCGCCAAAAAATTGCTTATCAGTGAGGACGGATACTGCTGCAGCACCGTTTCTCTCATAGATGGAAGCGATTTTGATGGGATCAAAATCTTCCCTGAGGATTCCCCTGGAAGGAGAGTGCCTTTTTACCTCGGCAATAATGGCACATTCCTTTCCGTTGATCGCTTTCCGGAAATCACGGACAGGAGGAAGGTCTCGAAGAACCGCTTTCAATTCCTGGAGGGGCCTGGTTTGCTTTAAAAGGGCGACTTCCTCTTTTTTGACGGATATAATCTTGTCTAAAATCATGTCAGCAAATCATCTATTACTCAGATCAATCAGGCCCTGCAGCTTTTTAACAGCAGTGCCGCTGTCAATGCAAGCCTGTGCTATTTCGATCCCTTCCCTGAGTGTTCTTGCCTTTTCTCCCGCCATAATTGCCAGGGCGGCGTTTAGGACAACAATATTTCGACAGGCCTCGTTTTGGCCAGTTAGTACATCCTTAGTGATCTGCGCATTAAA
Source organism: uncultured delta proteobacterium (assembly GCA_963695875.1). GTDB lineage: Bacteria > Desulfobacterota > Syntrophia > Syntrophales > UBA2185 > DATKLL01. The sequence goes on from CAVOID010000008.1 coordinate 186,922, forward strand.
TGAGGCATCACCACCTGTAAGCGTCTCACCCGGGAAGATTTCACCGAAAAAATCAACGGGGTTGATATTATAAGTATTTATAAGGCCATTCTTCAGTTCCGTTACCCGCGTTTCACCGGTAACGGTTGCTTCATCAAGACCGTCTGATCCATGAACGACGAAAGCCCTCTTCGTGCCAAGATTTTTCAGTACACCGGCAAACATCTCCGTTAACCGGGGATTATAAACTCCAATGAGCTGAGATGTGGCCCCGGCCGGGTTTGTCAGGGGTCCCAGCATATTGAAAATTGTCCTGATCCCGATTTCCCTTCGTGGACCGATAGCGTATTTCATTGCTCCATGCAATTTAGGCGCAAACAAAAAGCCGATCCCGATTTGATGGATACATTCTTCTACTATCTCCGGCGGTGCATTGATGTTAACGCCCAAGGCCTCAAGGACATCGGCGCTTCCACAACCGCTGGAGACGGCGCGGTTTCCATGTTTGGCAACTGTAAGGCCTGCCGCCGCAACGACAAAAGCGGCAGTTGTTGAAATATTAAAAGTTTTCATTGCGTCTCCTCCGGTGCCACAGGTATCCACGATGACCGAAGAGCGTGCATCTATCCTTGTTGCTTTTTGTCTCATGATGCGGGCAGCCCCTGTAACCTCATCAACCGTTTCACCCTTGATCCTGAGTCCCGTCATGAAGGCAGCGATCTGTGCGGGCGTCGCATTTCCCTCCATAACTTCATTCATGACTTCCATCATTTCGGTCTCATTTAAGTTTCCATGATCTACTAGCTTTGCAATTGCTTCCCTGATCATTTTATATGCTCCTTTTTCATCTAAGAATCCCCATCTCTTTCCCTCCCCGCCGATGCGGGGGGACTGACGGCGAAAGTGTTCATCAAGAAGTTTTATTAACCAGTCCTAAGAAATTCTTGATAATCCGCTTTCCATGTGGCGTCAAGATCGATTCAGGATGGAATTGTATACCTTCCACAAGGTACTCCTGATGCCTGATGCCCATGATTTCTCCTTCTTCTGTCTCTGCGCTGATCGAAAGGCAGGACGGAAGGGAAACTTTCTCCACAAGCAGGGAGTGGTAACGTCCTGCAGTAAAAGGGTTTGGCAGATTCCTTGAAGATGGAATTTCCATCATGAAGGATCTGCGAGGTTTTACCATGCATGAGCCTTCCGGCTCTGACCACGTTGCCACCAAAGGTATAACCGATGGCCTGATGCCCCAGACAGACCCCCATGATTGGTACTGATTTATGAAATTCTCTGATAACATCAACGGTGATTCCGGCTTCCTTTGGTGTGCATGGCCCGGGTGACAAAAATATGGCATCGGGTGCAAGCTTCCTGATTTCATCTATGGTTATCACATCATTCCGGTAGACCGCGACATCCTGGCCTAACTGGCCTAAATACTGAACGAGGTTGTAGGTAAAGGAATCGTAATTATCGATCATCAAAATCATGGCATGCTCCTTCAGCTGTTCTTCTTTATTTCAAATCCCGAAGCGGCAAGGCGTATTGCCTGCATCATTCCCTCACCCTTATTGACGGTTTCCTGATATTCCTTATCTGGGTCAGAATCGGCTACAATGCCGGCGCCAACCTGGATAAAAATCTTCCCGTCTTTGACTAGTATGGTTCTAATGGTTATGCAGAGATCCATATTCCCCGTATAACTGAAGTATCCTACAGCACCTCCGTATGGTCCGCGCATGGTAGGCTCAAGTTCATCGATGATCTCCATGGCTCTCACCTTCGGTGCACCGGACAGTGTGCCGGCAGGGAAGGTTGCTCTCAGGACATCAAAACAGTCTTTTCCCTCAGATAATTGTGCCTGGATATTTGTGACAAGGTGCATTACATGGGAATACCGTTCTACACACCATAAGTTGATTTACCTGGACACTCCCGATCCGTGCTATCCTTCCCAGGTCATTTCTCCCCAGGTCAACCAGCATGACATGTTCCGCCCTCTCTTTGGGATCTTCGAGAAGCTCGTCGGCAAGGTGCCTGTCTTCCTGTTCGTTTTTCCCCCTTCTCCTTGTTCCGGCAATAGGTCTTAGTTCGGCTATTCCTTCTTCAAGGCGAACCATGACCTCGGGAGAGGAACCGATAAGAAACATATCATCAAGTTTGAGGAAAAAAAGGTAAGGGGATGGATTTACGTAACGAAGGGCACGATATAAATTAATTGGATCAATCCCGTTTTCTGTGTGAAATCGCTGTGAGAGGACAACCTGGATGATATCACCGGCAACAATGTATTCCTTTGCCATTCTGACAATGGACTTAAAAGCTTCAGGTGACATATTGGATTGGAGGGCGGCTTCGTTTTTCACCTTCTGATATTGTTCCTTTGTTTTCCAGGGGGGTTCTCAGGATATTGATCATCTCTTCTATCTTTTTGATTGTCTCGTTGTAGACCGTCTCAGGATCTTTATTATCTTCAATGAAGGCGCTCGAAACTACTTTAATCGTGTGTCTGATATTATCAAAGACGATCAGGGTATCAGTAATGATAAAGATTGAATCGTCAGTCTTCAGGTCATCATGAGGCTTAGCATCAAGCTTTTCAAAATATCTAACCATATCATAACCTAAAAATCCAACGGCTCCACCATAAAACCGGGGTAGTCCATCCACAGGAACGGGGCGATAGATGTTAAGTAAATTTTTCAGAAATCTTAGGGGATCTCCATCGTGTTTGTAACAGTGAACCTTGTCATTTTCGTGGATCAGGACATCCTCACCTTTGACCTTGAAAATTATGCGGGGATCTGATCCAAGAAAGGTGAAACGTCCCCATTTCTCGCCACCTTCCACGCTCTCCAGAAGAAAGACATGGGATTTTGACCTTAGTTTCATGAGGGCCGATACGGGTGTTTCTATGTCGGCCAGGATTTCCTTGTAGACGGGGATCAAATTGCCCTGGCAGGTAAATTTTTTGAATGTATCAATGTCCGGATAATACATGATTAATATTCCTTTTCTCCATTTTACAAAATAAAAAAGGCCGCTTATCATCACGGCCTCTTTGTTACACTCAAACATAAAAAAGCCGTGGAGACCGCAAGAGGTCTCCACGGCTTGTGCTTCAATTAATGAGAAGTTAGCGGTGGACAAACCTCTTTGTTGAATTCTGCCACCACCAATTAATGTTTGAAAATTTTTGCTTCATATTCTATTCGCATGTATAAAAAGTTGAACGATTTATAGCAATGTTTAAGGCTAGTGTCAATAGTATTTTTTATGATCATGATTTACATGTATGATCTGACTATAAAGTGCATATCGTACGGTTTTTAGCCATGCATTTTTTTATAGAGCTCGTTCAGAGAGCTCGAATTTTGGTTAAAGTATCTGCCTGAACCGACATGATTTATAACAGAGTGTTGATAAGGACTGTACAGACGATTTGCCCAGAGACCTGAGGCAACTTGTTTGGGTGTATATTCTTTGCCTGTTGATTTTTGCAGAAACAATTTGTAAAAGAATTATTTAGGATTTCCACCAGGGCCTGTCTGATACCTCAAATGTTCTTGTCGGGGAGGGAATGACTCATATATCTACTTTGCAAATAATAGAGGAGTGAAGACATATGTTTGCTGACATTCTGACAATCAAAAAGCTGCTGCTGCCTTTGATAATCATTGTTGCTGGATTTCTCACAGGAATAATATTTGAAAAAATCATCCTTAGCAAGATCAGAAAGCTGTCCTCAAAAATAAAATGGGAGAGTGATGAAATATTTATTAAGGCACTTCGCGGAACGACTACGGTTTTATTCCTTTTGGCGGGTATTTACCTGGCTCTGGAGAGCATTGAGTTAAGTCCTGATCTCTTAAATTTTATTCACAAGGCTTTACTGGTACTTGTTATCTTTTTCGTAACTGTGGTTTTATCGAGAGTCTCCGTCGGTTTTGTGAATGTATACAGCAAAAGGGTGGGCGGGGCTTTCATATCGACGTCAATGTTCGCAAACATAACGAGGATCTTGGTTTTAGTAATTGGTATTCTCATAATACTTCAGTACCTTGGAATATCCATCGCACCTATACTCACCGCACTGGGGGTAGGCGGACTTGCCGTTGCCCTTGCCCTTCAGGATACCCTTAGCAATTTATTTGCCGGCATCCACGTGATTGCATCAGGCCAGTTAAAACCCGGGCATTATCTGAGGCTGAGCAGTGGCGAAGAGGGATATGTTACGGATATAACATGGCGATACACTACCATTCGATCGCTGCAGAATAATACTATAATTGTTCCAAACTCAAAATTGGCGTCAGCAATTGTTACAAACTTTAATATCCCGGACGAGGATATACTGACGTCTATTGAAGTGGGCGTGAGCTATGACAGTGACCTTGACAAGGTTGAAAGAGTGACAATTGAGGTTGCCAGAGAAGTCATGAAAGACATAAGGGTGGGTGTACCGGACTTTGAACATGTTATTACTTACAAAAAGTTTGCTGATTCAAGCATTAACTTCGACGTGTATCTTCATGTAAGAGAGTTTGTCGATCAATATACCGTTAAGCATGAGTTCATCAAGAGGCTGCATAAACGCTACAGGGAAGAAGGGATTGACATTCCCTTTCCTGTCAGAACAGTTTACATGAAGGAAGAAATTTAAGTGAATCATGCTCCTCGTTGCCGGAGCAATGAAGATTCTTTTTAAGTTATTTCAGTGGCCATTTTTTCTGCACGTCTTCTTCCGAATCAGCATATTTCTGCGCTAACTTATTAAATTGGTTAGCCAGTGCTAAAAAGGCATCCACCATGTCGGGATCAAAGTGGGCACCTGATGCCTCCCTGATAATATCAACCGAGTCTTCATGAGGGTAGGGCGGTTTGTAAATGCGACGACTGATTAAGGCATCGTATACATCAGCAACTGCCATAAGACGCCCCGGTATGGAGATATCGTCTCCCGATAACCCCTCAGGATAACCTGCTCCATTCCACTTTTCGTGGTGTCCGTACGCTATTTCCATACCAACCTGTAAGAAGGGAACAGGTGTTCCAAGGAGATTCTCAGCAGAAAGGATAGCATCACGGCCAATGGTTGTATGAGTCTTCATTATTTCGAATTCCTCCGGGGTCAGTTCGCCTGGTTTCAGCAAAATGTGGTCCGGAATGCCCACCTTGCCCATGTCATGGAGCGGCGCAGACTTGAAGAGCAGCATAATCTTTTCGTCAGTTAAAAAATTCTTGAATCTCGGATGATCCTTTAGTTTGGAAGCCAGCAACTTTACATAATTCTGGGTACGACGTATGTGATTGGCCGTCTCATTGTCACGCGTCTCCGCGAGTGATCCCATGGTAACCATCGTGACATCCTGAATCATTGTTATCTCTTTTGTTCTCCTTACCACTTCCTGTTCCAGATACTCGGCCTTATCTTTCAAAAAGTCTCTTGCACTTTTTAATTGAAGGTGAGTATTGATGCGGGCGAGAAAGACGGGAGGGCTTACCGGTTCTGTAATGTAGTCTACTGCTCCAAGTTCAAACCCCATCTTTTCTTCTTCTGCATCGTACTTCGATGAAAGAAAAATAACCGGTATATCGTTGGTCTCAGGAATGCTCTTGAAGTAGCGACACATATTGTAACCGACCCTCTCCGGCATCATAATATCAATAAGAATAAGATCCGGAGGGGCTTCAGAAAAGGCAATCTGAAAGGCTTTCTCCATATTGGTGGCAACTTCTATTCTATAGATGTCTTTCAGTATAGAGCTCATAAAGACAATGTCGTCCGATGAGTCGTCAACAATGAGAATAGTTTTTCTTTGGTCATCAGCTTTCAATCCGGTCATGTTCCCTCCCTAAAATATTTTTTAAGGGTGTTTGCAAAACATATCATTTGATAGAATTCGTATTTATGTTCAGGGAGTGTAAGGAAAAGAAAGTTATGTGTCAAGAAGAAATGACCCCCAAAATGGACACTTGGCCTTTTTGTTGTCACATTAAGTTTATTTGCTGACGTGATCGTGATTGTAAATAAGGGAATCGGCCCATCTCTCTTGACAGGAGTTGTCAAGTCCATTAATGTCTGGCTTATTCAAATAAAATCAGGAGAAGTATTATGACTGATATTTGTTTTCGCAAGATTGAGGGTTCCCCTGATCAATATAGAAAGTATCTCGCTTTTTTGCTCGGGGATTTAAAAAGTCCTTTCAAAAAAGGGGATAAAATAGGTATCAAACTTCACTGGGGTGAGAGGGGCAATCACAGTTTCTTACCGCCAACCTATGCTGAAGAAATTGTCAAATGGCTTCAAAAACAGGGCACAAAACCTTTTATCTTCGATACTACGGCTCTATATTCTGGAGGTCGCCGCACAGGAGTCGATACGTTAAAAACAGCAGAAGAACATGGTTATACGGAAAGGGCTCTCGGCTGCCCGATTGTAGTTGCAGATGGTATGGATGGTCGGGACATCGTAGATATACCCGCCGGTTTCAAGCATTTTAAAACAGTCCAGGTTGCTTCTGTCGTGGAAAAAGCGGACGGCTTCGTTATTTTTTCTCATTTTAAAGGGCACATGGCTGCCGTTTTCGGTGGAGCCATTAAAAATATATCCATGGGTTTCGCATCCCGGGCGCAGAAGCAGCGTATGCACTCAGAAGTACGACCATATATGAAAAGGGAGAAATGTGCACGCTGCGGTATTTGCGTTGAAGTTTGCCCGTCGGGAGCGGCTCAGCTTGATAACGAAGGGTATCCGATCTATGATCATGATACGTGCATTGGCTGCGCACAATGTATTGCTCTCTGCGGTGAAATGGCGCTAAAAATCTTGTGGAATGTAGAAGATAAGATATTTCAGGAGAAATTAGTTGAGACGGCAGCAGCTGTCTGGAAGCGCATTAAAGAGAGATGTGTGGTAATAAACGCTCTTATCAACATAACCACAGAGTGTGACTGTCTGCCGGGAGAAAATCCCGCGATGTTCCGCGATTTAGGTTTTATGGGTGGATACAACCCGGTGGTGGTTGACGCTGAATCTCTGAAATTTATCGGTGTAGAACCATTTGAAAAAGCTCATCCGAATATTCCTTGGCAAAGACAATTCGAATACGCAAGAGAAATAAAATTTTATCACAATGATTGATTACGAGAAAGAACTTAACCCGGAACAACTGCGCGTCGTAATGGAGGGAGACGGCCCAATTCTTGTTATTGCTGGCGCGGGAAGCGGCAAGACTCGTGCATTGACCTATCGGGTAGCTCGTTTAATAGAATCGGGAAATAGGCCGGAAAGGATTCTGCTTGCAACCTTCACCAACAAGGCCGCGCGGACAATGCTTTCCAGAGTGAAGGCTCTTACCGATATGGATATCAGCCATATATGGGGCGGCACGTTTCATCATATCGCCCACCTTATTCTAAGAGCAAATTCACATCTTTTAGGTTATGAACGGAACTTTTCCATATTAGATAGCGAAGACTCGACTCAACTGATTAATACATGCGTATCCGAGAAAGGGATCATTACTAAAAATGGTAAGTTTCCCAAAGGGGATGTGCTGAGAGATATTGTCAGTTTTTCCTTAAATACAGAGGTTACTATTGAAGATGCAATAAAAACGCGATATCCGTTTTTTTGTGATTGTATTGATGACGTAAGGCAGGTAGCTGTACACTATCAAATGCGTAAAAAAACATTAAATGTCATGGACTTTGATGATCTTCTCAGCAATTGCAAGAAACTTCTTATAGATTATCCCGATTTATTAAGAAAATATGCAGAGAAGTTTTCCAATGTCCTTGTTGATGAGTACCAGGATACGAATACAATGCAGGCGGAAATAGTGGATCTTTTAGCGTCAGGCCATACAAACCTTATGGCAGTGGGAGACGATTCACAGAGTATATACGCCTTCAGGGGCGCCAATTTTGAGAATATAATCAAGTTTCCAGAAAAGTATCCGGACTGTAAGGTTTTCAAGCTGGAGACGAACTACCGGAGCACGCCTGAAATCCTGCATCTGGCTAATATGAGCATCATAAACAATGATAAACAGTATCAGAAAACACTCAGGTCAGTGAGAGAAACAGGTATAAGGCCGATTCTCATACCGGTAAAGGACGTTATGCAACAGGCTAATTTTGTTGCTCAGAGGATGCTTGAATTGATACGGGAAGGGACACCTCTCAGCGACATCGCAGTCCTGTATCGAGCCCACTATCATTCCATGGAACTTCAAATGGAAATGGTGCGCAGAGGAATACCCTTTGAAATCCGCTCCGGCATACGTTTTTTCGAGCAGGCCCACATAAAGGATGTGACCGCATATATGAGGATCATCATGAATGCTTTTGACGAACTGGCATGGAAGAGGGTGCTCGGACTTTACAGTAAAATCGGGAAAATAACAGCCGATAAGTTATGGAAGTTTTTGGTATCAAAGAAAAATCCCCTGGCAGAGGCGCTCTGCGCTGATTTTCTGAATTGCGCATCAAAAGTTGCAAAAGAGGGCATTCTGAGATGCCAAAATACGCTTGGAAAACTTACAAATCATTTGCCTGGTATAAGTCCATCAGAGATTATCGATGTTTTACTGGAGAACGGTTACCGGGATTACCTGCAGGAGAAGTATACCGATGCTTCATCAAGAGAGGATGATTTGGTTCAATTGTCTAATTTCTCCACGAGGTTTTATTCTTTAGAAGATTTTTTGGGTGAACTGTCACTGTTAACGAACATGACCGAAGTGAATGAGTCCGAACAGGATGACACGAATGGAGACAAGGTTATCCTCAGTACAATACATCAGGCCAAAGGACTCGAGTGGTCCGTCGTTTTAATTATCTGGTGTGCTGATGGAATGCTTCCCCTTGCACGCGCCCTGAAAGACCCGGATGGCGAAGAGGAAGAAAGAAGGCTTTTTTACGTGGCAACGACAAGGGCGAAAGATCAGCTTTATCTTTGCTACCCGCTTGTGAGCTATGCAAGGGGAATGGGGAATATGATGCAGGTACCCTCCAGGTTCATCAGAGAACTGTCGCCTACAACAAGGCATACTAAAGCCTGCCCGTATGATCAATGGGTCGTTGACGAAGACTGGAGATTCTAAATCCAGCGGTCCAGCTTCGATTTCGCTTCATACTCTTCCCTGAGGGCGATTTGCGTGGCTTCCGCGATATCTTCCACCCTATTAACCAGATCTTCAAACTTTATATCCACACCGAAGATGCCTACCATTTCATCATTATCATCGGCAAGAGGAGCTGAAACAGTTATGCAAAGCGCCCCCGTCATTTTTGATATATAGAAATTGGTCACATGCATCTTGCCGCTCTGTAAAGGCTTAATAAACCACTCCCTGTCTGACTGGTCCGTCCCGACTCCGTAGTTTTCGTATTTTGCCCTGTCCGCAATATTGGTAATGTTCTTTGTAGTCTTCTTACCATTCATATCTACTACATAGGCAAACTGAATAGACGGGTTATCTTCAATACACTGCTGCATGACCGGTTCCTGAAGCTCCGGTTTCATGGTCTTCATTACCGGATGGTCGATCACCTGTTTGACGACATCCATAGCGGCCTGTGTCGCCATGAATTTGATCTTCTCCAGATCGGACATAAAGAGTTCCGGCAGATACTTCCGGACCATTCTCTCAAGTTCTTCATGGGAAATCCCTGTTGCCCTGCCGGATTCATATTGATCCGTAACCCATTTATGGATTTTCGAAACGCCGGGATGTCTTTTATCGATTACGGTTTTGCCTTTTTCGCTCAAACGTGCATTGATCCAGTGAGCTATACCGGCTTTCCCGGATTTGTCGGTGATCATGGTCACGATGGGTCTCTTCAGTATTTTGGTCGTATCGAAGATATTATAGATTTCTTCGTTCTTGATGAGACCGTCGGCATGGATACCGGCCTTCGTTATATTAAATTCTGCACCGACGAAGGGAAAATTAGTGGGAATTTTTACACCAATTTCCTTTTCAAAATATTGGGCAATATCGGTAATAACTGTAGTATCAATACCGTTGTTTGTCCCCCTCAATCCGATATATTCAATGATCAGGCCTTCTATGGGGGCATTGCCGGTACGCTCTCCCAGTCCGAGCAAAGTTCCATTTGCTGCGCCGCAACCGTACAGCCAGGCTGTTGTAGCATTGATCAGGGCCTTGTGGAAATCGTTGTGGCCATGCCATTCCAGCAGATTACCGGGAACGCCGCCCTCATCGATAAATGCCCTGATCAGCTTTTCAACACTCCGCGGCAGTGATGCACCGGGATAGGTTACGCCATAACCCATGGTATCGCAGAGCCTGATCTTAATGTCGATACCGCTTTCTTCACGGAGCTTCATGAGCTCAATGGCCAGGGGGATGCAAAATCCATATATCTCGGCCCTGGTTATATCTTCAAAGTGACACCTGGGTACAATACCTTCACCAAGAATATCTTTTACAATGCCGAGGTAGTCATCAAATGCTTTCTTTCTTGTCTCATTAAGTTTGAGAAAAATGTGGTAGTCAGAAACAGAAGTCAAAATGCCCGTTTCCTTCAATCCTGCCTCCTTTACCAGTTTTATGTCCTCTTTCTGGGCCCTGATCCAGCCTGTTATCTCGGGATATTTCAGGCCGAGTTCCAGACATTTCGCCACTGCTTCCCTGTCTTTCTTACTATAGAGGAAGAATTCGGATTGTCTGATCACACCGTTCTCACCGCCCAACCTGCTCATGAAGGTGTAGAGATCAACGATCTGCTTTACCGTATACGGTGGGCGTGCCTGCTGCCCATCTCTGAATGTAGTATCCGTAATGAATATGTCTTCGGCAGGGTTTATCGGTATTATCTTATGGTCAAAGTCAATCCTGCTCACCTCATCATAGGGGAATACACCCTTCTGCAAATTAGGCTCCGCCACATCCTTGAGATCCAGTTGCCAGAATTTTGTATGTTCATGATCCAGAACTCTTTTTTCTTTATTCCATTTTGCCATAGTAAATGCTCCAGTTTTTTAAAAAAAAAGAGGGCACCCTGAAACCAGTTGAGCCCTCTTTGGGAATATGCATCGGGTTTCAGTCTACCGGTAAATTCGCTTCCTTTGGGCTAAATATGGCTTAGCCGCACCTGCCTTTTTCTCGGAGGCCATATGTTTTACATTTCCTACAGAATGAACTGCTTGTTTTTCGGCAGAAATCTTTTCTTCGAGGACAGCTGCTTTCGTCGGTCGTTTTGTGCACCCCGGGAAAACAAACATAAGACCTGTGAAGTGAACATAGTCCAAACCATTGATAATGTGACCTGTACTTTATCCTTCTGTTTGTCCCACGACAAAATAGCAAAAGTTTCTTCTTATTTACTAAATTAATAATACAAGGCTATCTTGTCAATAGAAATATCTATGAAAATCATACAATTTTCAGAGAAAGCTCCATCAACTGTTCTATGCTTACTTCCGATGGCGCATCTGTGAGAAGGCATGTCGCTTTCTGTGTCTTGGGAAATGCTATGACATCCCTTATGCTCTCAACACCGGCCATGATCATGATCAGCCTGTCAAAACCTATGGCAATACCTCCATGGGGAGGTGTCCCGTATTCTAAGGCATCGAGGAGAAACCCGAACTTCTTCCTGGCCTCGGAATCTTCCATGCCCAAGACACTAAAAACCATGGACTGGATATCCTGCCTATGGATACGGATGCTTCCTCCACCTATCTCTGTCCCGTTCAGAACAAGATCATAGGCCCTTGCTCTAACCTTGCCGGGATCACTAGTAAGTAAGTGAAGGTCTTCCATGACAGGGGAAGTAAAGGGATGGTGTTTTGATACATACCTTTTTTCCGTATCACTGTATTCGAATGAGGGAAATTCATTTACCCATGTAAAAGAATATTGCCCGGAATCAATCAGATTTAATTTCTTAGCAAGATGAATTCTGAGATTGCCCAGTGCTTCATGAACAACCGAAGGAGTGTCGGCCAGAAAGACGATCACATCCCCTTCTTTAGTCTCCATTGTTTTGTTAATATTATCGACTTCAGAGGCCGTGAGAAATTTAAAGATAGGCGATGTCCATCCCTCGGGATTGACTCTGGCCCAGGCGAGGCCCTTTGCGCCATATGTGCTGACATAATCGGCCAGGCCATCGAGATCCTTTCGGGTCAGGCTCTTTCCGTTTTCAATCTTAATGGCTTTTACCACTCCGCCACTGGCTGCAACTTCCTGAAACACTTTCAGGGTGGAGTTCTTCACGATTTCGGTGAGGTCTCTTAATTCCAAAGAGAAACGGATATCGGGGTTATCTCTGCCATAACGCTCGACTGCCTCTGTGTAGGATATTTTAGGAAACGGGGTTGGTAATTCCTTTCCGAGACATGTTCTGAATAGGTGAACTATAAGGCCTTCAGTTATTCGATAAATATCATCCTCGGAAATGAACGACATCTCTACATCGATCTGCGTAAATTCCGGCTGTCGATCAGCCCTCAGGTCTTCATCACGGAAACATCTGACGATCTGGTAGTATCTGTCAAATCCGGAAACCATCAGCAACTGTTTGAAGAGCTGGGGTGACTGGGGCAGGGCATAAAACATCCCCTGGTTAATCCGGCTGGGGACAAGATAGTCGCGCGCACCTTCAGGTGTGCTCTTTGTCAGAACCGGTGTTTCAACTTCAATGAACGCTTCCTTTTGAAAGTACAGCCTTGCTTGGGCTGCAACATTGCTTCTGAGGATAAGATTCTTCTGCATTTCAGGCCGTCTCAGATCAAGGTATCGATACTTCAATCGGACGTTCTCAGATACCTCTATATTCTCATTCAGTACAAAAGGCGGTGTTTTGGATTCGCTTAAGATCTCCAGTTCGTGGGCCATAACTTCAATCTCGCCGGTCTTCAAATCAGGATTTTCCATTCCCACAGGTCTTCTTTGAACCTTGCCTCTTACGGCGAGGACAAATTCATTTCTTATTTTGTGAGCCTCTTTGTGACTGTCAGGATCGATATCAGGGTTAAAGACTACCTGGGCAAGACCTTCACGATCCCTGAGATCTATGAAAATAACACCTCCATGATCCCTTCTCCGGTGCACCCAGCCCATCAGGATTACTTCCTCGCCTGTATTGGAGGCATTAAGATCACCGCAATAATGTGTCCTTTTCTTGACTGTCAAAAAATCGGTCAAAGTATGATTAACTCCCTCTAATGATTTTTACAATTGTTTCCTCAAGGTTTTTAAGACCCAGAGTTTCCTGTGTTCCTTTTTTCATATTCCTCAATTCAGCTTTGCCCTCCAGAATTTCTCTGTCGCCCAGCATAAGTGTGTAATGTGAGCTGAGCCTGTCCGCCCTTTTCATCTGGCTTTTCAGGCTTTTTCCCGAATAATCCATTTCAGTTTCAATACCGCTTATTCGTAATCTATTGCATATGGTAAAAGCAAGCTTTTGTGCATCCTTACCAAGAGAGGCAATGAATAATCGGGGTGGAAGCAGCAATTCCTTGTCATTGATCGGTGAAATTGAAATCAATCGTTCACATCCTATAGCAAATCCGATTCCGGGGACGTCCGGTCCGCCAAGGTCTTTCACCAGGCCATCGTATCGGCCGCCGCCTGCAACGGCATTCTGGGCCCCCAGATGTTCCGTCACGACTTCAAATGCCGTCTTTGTGTAGTAATCAAGGCCCCTTACCATCTTGGGGTTTATTTCAAAGCGTATGTCAAAAGTATCTAGAAATTCCTCTACCTTTGCAAAATGATCCCCGCAGTCTGGACATAAGAAGTCAAGAATCTTCGGCGCATGTTCGATTAATTCGATGCAATTTGTCATTTTACAATCAAAAACCCTGAGGGGATTCATATTGATACGCCTCTGACAATCTTTACAAAGTCCTTCTTCTTTTCCGCGTAAATAATCGGTTAATGCTTGTCTGAATAGAGGGCGGCATTTGGTACATCCGAGAGAATTAATCTGCAAGCTTAGATCGGGGAGCTCGACACGCTTCAAAAATTGCATGAGCATGAGAATTACTTCAGCATCGGAGCGAGGATCATCAACACCGATGAATTCGACATTGATCTGGTGAAACTGCCTGAATCTTCCTTTTTGAGGCCTTTCACGTCTGAACATGGGGCCCATGGTGAAAAGCTTTGTAACCGGATCAGTTGCATAAAGCGCATGTTCGAGATACGCGCGAACGATGGAAGCTGTTGCCTCAGGACGGAGAGTAAGGTATTCATCTCCGCGATCGAGAAATGTGTACATCTCTTTTTCAACTATATCGGTGGATTCCCCGATACTTCTCCTGAAAAGGTCTGTCTTTTCCAGTATTGGCACCCTTATCTCCCGAAAACAGAAATTAGTAAATATCTCACGCGCTATGCACTCTATGTATTGCCACTTTCCCGATTCCTGGGGAAGTATATCCTTGAACCCTCTAACTGCGGTTATAATTTCCATGATGACTGACCACTAAGCTTGATTATTTAAAAAAAACCGTACATATAAATAATATTACTGAGTTTGTTATTATTCGAAAGCGAGCTGATCGATAACACATAAAGCATTGCAGTGCAATAGAAGTTTCGCTATCGATCTAAAGAGACAGAAAATGAGAATCAAGCACGGAAGTCATAATAAGTGCCTTATTTGTAGGAACTGTAGGCTATATTCTTACCGTCTGTTGTAACATCAACGGCACCATTTATATCAGTTCTCAATATCTTCGTTCCAAGCTGTAGGTATCTTTTGAGAACATCAGGGCGGGGGTCGTTATAGACGTTGTCCGCACCGCAACTGATCACGGCAATTTCCGGTTTTACGCTATTAAGAAATGGTATAGTACTGGAAGTGAGGCCGCCATGGTGAGGGACAAGTATGACCTGGCTCCTGAGATTTTTGCCTGATTTGACGAGGCTGGTTTCCGTAGGTTCAGATATGTCTGAAGGCAACAGGATACTGACATTACCAAGCGTTAACTTCATCACAATGGCGTCATTGTTTGTTTCGTCAAACTTCCTGGACAAGTCATTCATCGAGTCAATTGACTTTGGCGGATTCAGGATAGTAATCGTAGCGCCATTGATTGTTATATTGCCGGTATCTTCTGTGATGAGCCTGTGGGTTATGTTCTTTTCATTTATGATCTTTGCAAAATCTTTGTATGTCTCTATTTCTGCAGCTTCGCCATTTGACCAAACCTCTTTAACGTCAAAATTTGACAGAATATGAAGCAACCCGTTGAGGTGATCGGGATGGGGATGCGTCAGGACTACAATGTCGATATTTTTTATCCTTTCATGCCATAAATACGGGGCAACTACATACTTTCCAATATCAAAAATATTTTCGTAAGATCCACCGCCGTCTACAAGGACCTTTTTGCCTCCAGGCAATCTGATCAGGGAGGAGCTGCCCTGTCCGACGTCGATGTATGTAATTTTGAGGCTTTCACTGTTATCTTTTATATGTATGTATGCAGCCTCAATTATAAAAAAGAGCGCGAGGACTGCAAGTATAACGCGATACAGTAGAGGACTAATTGTGCTTTTTATCTTAAAGGCATTGCTTTCATCACGTTTTATGAAATCAATGAGCTTTACCGCGGCTATAAGAAACAGATAGTAGGCTGTAATCTCCAGTACTGTGGGCGTGGTTATAAAAACAGATGAACTTGGGATTGAAGCGAAGAGATCGACCATTGAGACGGAGATCCGCACAAGAAAAGATGAAATATCTAAAAAAAGTATAGCTAACGCATTTGATAATGGGGCAACGAGGATAATGGCCGTACATACAGGAATGGCAATAATGCCAAGTATGGGGACGACGATCAGATTTGAAAGAAGTACTACGGTTGACATCCTGTTAAAATAAAAAACAATTAAAGGAAGAGTCCCCAGTGTTGCACTTAGGGATACACCAAGAAATATATAGATATTATTAAGAATCTTCTTTGTCATGGCTCTATGTCTTGATTCATCTTCGGTTTTTCGCTGGGGGATCATCGAGGTCAATCTGGGTGTGATGAAAAGAATAGCCCATACTGCCACAAATGAAAGCTGAAAGGAAACGTCAAATAGGGAAGGGGGATAAATAACGAGTATTATCAATGCAGCAAGGGCTAAACTGTTATAAAGGTCCCTCTCCTTGCCCAGAATGATAGCTATCATAAAGGTCACAGCCATGATAGCGGCACGAACCACGGATACACCCATACCTGCTATGAAGGTATAAATTATTACCGGAATTATTGCGCATATGGTAGAGACTTTGAAAATATTGAACCTCAAGAGAAGATATGTCGAGGATTTCATGATTAATCTAATGACAATGAATGACAGGAACGCAACAATGCCTATGTTAAATCCGGAAATTGCGATAATGTGTGTTGTCCCGGTCTTGTTGAACTTATCCATTACTTCCTTCGGGATTTCCTTCTGATCTCCAAGGATCATTGCCTGGATAATTTCTCCTTCAGGTGATGAAGAATTATCCCTGATCAGTCTTTTTAAGCTTCTTCTCATTCGTTCAAGGTATAACTTGAAAATATTCCCCTGATTTTCTCTCAAAACCACAAGTCCAGAGGGTTCCTTGATAAACCCGCGAGCCATTATTCCTCTGTATCTGAGGTGCTTTACATAATCAAAGCCGCCGGGATTCCGAAAACTGTGCGGTGCCTTAAGCCTGGTCTTGAATCGTATGAAATCCCCATATTTAAGTTCCTGGTTACCGTTGACACTTAGCAGTACGAGGCCCTCAATGGGTATAATGGCATCATCATCATCATGAATGAGCCTGACTGTTGAAACGGTTAGCTCCATACGGTCAGTTGACACCTCAGGATTTTCTGAGATTATTCCTTCAACAATCAGCTTCTCTGTGCCGATATAATTTATAATGTGTTGTGATCCGGGATCCTTATACAGATAAAGGTTAATGTCCAGAATACCAATAATGACTGAGGAAAGAACGAGGAGGACAGCTATGACTCTGGTCGACTTCTTATGCGATGCGAGGAGCATCAGCATTAACGTGACGAGGAGAGCTGTCAGTAACGGCAGGTCTGAAAATTGATAATAATTACCAATCGTAATTCCTGCGACAAAGGAAGTAAGGATAGGAATTAATGGTCGTTCCATAGTTTGTGCTAATTTGATTCTTTAATAATTAAGGATAAATACAATGCAGGAGGAGCCTACCCCGTGAAGGCAGGGGGACCTTTTAAACGCCGTCAAATTTGTTAGATTTAATTCTAATTTTATAATACCATGCCGTCAATGGTATATACAGTAAACTTTGCATTGATAATCTTTATTTTGTATATCGAGGGATACTCATTAATCAGGTAGTGATACAAAAAGAGCGATCAAATGTTACATGAAGAAAATATGGCTTCGAGACTTCGATGGTTAGTGATATCGAGAGTCGCAATCGTAACCTTTCTTTTAGGTATAACCACATTCTTTAATATACAGAAAACAGAACTACTGCCTGAGACGTCGATCACATCACTTTATATCATTTTTGCACTAACCTACTTCCTTTCAGTAGTTTACTTAATTCTTTTAAAGTTTGTTAAAAACCCCAAATTGAACGTATACATCCAGACCTTCTCAGATGTGGCATTGATAACAGGTCTTGTGTACGTAACAGGTGGAATTAGAAGTATATACTCGGTTCTTTATCCTTTGGTTATCATATACTCAGTTTTGTTTTTAGGAAAAAGAGGCGGACTCATTATCGCCTCCATTTCCAGCATTCTATACGGCTTATTACTTGATTTTGAATATTACAACGTTATTCCTCCGATAAAATCTGCGGCAATTCACGATTATGACTTGAGTGCAGGGTACGTCTTTTCGAGAATCTTCATACACATTTTATCTTTTTATATAATCGCATTGGTTGCCAGTTATGCAGTTGAACAAGAGAAGAAAACAAGGGTGCTTCTTGCCGAGAAAAGAACTGCCTTTGACAAACTTGATTTATTACACAGGATTATTATTCAATCGGTCGATACAGGTATTATGACAATCGATCTCCAGGGCAGGATAAAATCTTTTAACAGGGCTGCAGAAGTAATATCGGGATTTGCCTTCGCTGAAATAGAAAATAGAAATGTCGTTGAAATATTTCCAGGCTTCGCACAGATGAGGGAGATTCTCAACGGAGAAGATAAAAGAGGTTCGGCAAAAAACAGATACCATATGGATTTCGTAAACAAGGAAAATCAAATATCGATATTAGGGTATTCGGTATCAACTCTTAAGGATAATAAAGAGAAAATAATTGGAGACATCGTGATATTCCAGGATCTTACATCTATAATCAAAATGGAAGAAGCCCTCGAAAGAAGTAGAAAGCTTGCCATCATAGGTGAAATGGCTGCAGGTCTTGCCCACGAGATGAGAAACCCTCTTGCGTCAATCAGCGGATCAATTCAAATCCTCAATAAGGATCTTGAATTAGGTGCAACAGACGAGAGGCTAATGCGAATAATTCTCCGGGGGAAGGATCAGCTCGAAAGTATAATAAAGGATTTTCTGCTACTTGCGAGACCGGCGCCGGGAAACAAAGAAAACATTTTTATAAAGGAAATTATAGATGATGTAGTTGAATCCATTCATTTTGTGCCTGACTGGAATGATGGCATCAAGGTTTTTCTTTCGCTATCGGATAATTTGACAGTTCATGCAAACAAGACGGAAATGAAGGAAGTAATGTGGAACCTTATCCTGAATGCTGTTCAAGCTATGCCCGATGGGGGACTTTTGTCACTGGAGACGAGAAAGAAATTATCCGGTGATAATACAGATGAGTATCTTGAGATACTGGTGAGTGATACTGGTTGTGGCATTGATGAAACATATTTGAATCAGATTTTTGAACCGTTTTTCACGACAAAGGAGAGAGGAACAGGCCTCGGTCTCGCCATAGTGAACAGAATTGTCGAGGGATATACCGGAACCATTAAGATTGAAAGCGAGATTGAAAGAGGGACAACATGTACTATCTCTTTACCCTTTAATAAATAACAGTATTGATGTATTGTGCAAAATAATTATGTTTTGCAGGGGAATGTCGAATGGCAAAGATTCTAGTCGTGGATGACGATCAAGGAATGAGAGAATTTCTTGAAATCATGCTAACTAAAGAGGGGCATGACGTGACAAGTGCAGTTGATGCAACGAAAGCCCTGAACCGTTGCAAGAAGGATCATTTTGATCTCATACTTACAGATTTAAAGATGCCAAAAGTCGATGGAATTGAATTTCTGAAATCAGTCAAGGATGTTTCTCCGGAAACAATGGTAATACTGATTACTGCCTATGCATCTCCGGAAACGGCAGTATCCGCCATGAAAGAAGGGGCATACGACTATATAGAGAAAGGCATTGATGTAGAAGAACTAAAGTCAATCATCAGCGGTGCTCTTGATAAGAAAGGGGTCGGGGAAACTGATGCTTTATTTATAAAGGTAGTTGAAGATGCCGTTTCATTCAGCAATATGATAGGGAAAAGCAGAGGCATGCTCAACGTATATAAAGACATTAAAAAAGTGGCAGAAACTCCGACAAACGTTTTAATCCTAGGTGAAAGTGGAACAGGCAAGGAACTTGTCGCTAAAGCTATCCATGAAAACAGCCCCAGGAAAAAAATGCCCTTTACTGTTGTTAACTGCGGTGGCGTTCCTGAAAGTCTGCTTGAGAGTGAATTCTTTGGTCATATGAAGGGTTCCTTTACCGGAGCACACGTCGATAAGCCCGGGCTTTTTGAGATCGCAAAAAATGGAACTATATTTCTGGATGAAATCGGTGAGTTACCCCCATATCTTCAAGTAAAACTTCTTAGAGTTGTGCAGGAAAAGACGTTCAGAAGGGTAGGGGGCGCGGAGGATATCAAAGTAGATGTCAGAATTATCTCAGCCACGAATAAGAATCTGGAAAAGAAAGTTAAGGATGGCTCCTTCAGGGAGGATTTATTTTATCGCCTCAATGTCATACCAATACATGTGCCGCCCTTGAGAGAACGTAAGGAGGATATCCCTGTCTTAACTAAACATTTCATTGAAAAGTATTCCACGGCGTTTGGCAAAGAAATCAAAACGATTTCATCCTATGCCATGGAACTCCTCATGAACTATCCATTTCCCGGCAATGTCAGAGAACTTGAGAATATTATTGAACGCAGTGTTGCTCTGGAAACATCAAATATCATATTGCCGGAGAATCTTTTAATATCGGGAAATATACAGGATGTAAGCGACTTTTCGGATGTTAACATACCGGATGATGGAATAGACTTGAATGATGAAGTGGCAAAGTATGAGAGGTGCTTAATAGAGGAAGCTCTGAAGAAGGTGAAAGGATCTAAGACGAAAGCTGCTGAGATGCTTCGGGTAAGTTTTGATTCATTACGATACAGGATTGAAAAACTCGGCATAGACTGAAATTAATAAGAATTTGCACTTGACATTGATGCGGTTTGGTTTTATAAGCACGCCACGGGAAGAATTAAAGTAAGAGGGAAATGATGGACATGCTGTGCATAAGGGTACAAATATTTTTTACTTTTTTTGCATTTTTTAGTGGGGTCTGCCTGCCGCGCTCATGACCTGGAATTGTTAATAGAGCCGCGGGCAGACCGTTTAGCTGTCCGCGGCTTTTTTTATGTAAAAGGCTGTGGATTCTCCAGAGCCTTTTTTTATTTTACAGGGGGATTGATATGAAAAAAATATTCTATGGGATTCTTTGCACAGTACTTACGGGATTCATTCCTTTGTGTCTTATTTCGGGCGCAGATGCGAAAACAATAAAAGTCGGTGCAGCAATAAACATGACTGGTCCTGCATCCACCTGGGGGCAATTTCATGCCAAGGGTCAGCAGGACTATTTCCGGTACGTAAACGAGGTTAAAGGCGGCGTCGGAGGGAACAAGATCGAAATGATTCTTGTTGATACGGGGTACAAAGTCCCGGAGGCTGTCTCGGCTGTGAAAAGATTTGCCATTCAGGATGAAGTTGATATGATTGCAACCTGGAGTGCCGGCGAAGGGCTGGCAGCAAAACCGATTATCCAGCAATATAAAATACCAGCCATCAATTATTCTACGAGCTGGGAGATTCTTGAGTCACCGATAAGCTACATGTATTTGCCCTTTGGCAGCTATCGGTTGGACAGTTATGCAATTCTCGAATACATACGCACTATACACAAGGGAAAAGATGCACCGAAGGTAGGACTTTTGACATATAACAACGCATATGGCCGCTCTATACATCAACCTTGCAAGGAATACGCAAAAAAAATAAATATTAACATTGTTGCCATTGAAGAGTTTCCGCCGAAGACTGTGGATTTAACCACTGAATTGCTGCGTTTGCAGAAAAGCGGTGCGGAATATGTATTCATGCAAATACTTCCTGCCGCTATTATAACGGCATTCAAGAGTGCGGACCGCATCAATTATAACCCGGCATTTTTCGGTACCTGGACATCAACAGACCCTGATTTTTTTAAGCTTGGCAAGGGCTTGATAAAAGATCGCCTGCGCATTCAGTTTTCAGGAGGTCTCCCTGTTGATAAGAGTCAGGGCATGAAAGTTATGACGGAACTGTGGAAACGCTACAAAACGGTCGATAAGTTCGATGCCTCATACTGGGAAGGCGTAGTGATAGGCATGATAATGGAAAGGGCATTCATCCGGGCCAATCAAAAATATAAAGTAATCAACAGAGAAACAATCAACAAGGCTATGGAGTCGTTTAAGAATGAAGATTTTGGCGGTCTTGTTCCGAATATTACATACGCAGCGGATGATCATGGGGGATCATTCAAAGCCAGGATTGTAAAAGTCAGAGAAGACGGTTCATATGCACCTATGACGAATTTCTTTAATCCCCTGAAGGAAAAGATCAAGTTATTGAAGTAACCGTATCGGATCTATGAAAGCATATCGAGGAAAACCAAGCATATTCGATACCCGGAATGCGGAAGATAGGATTGCAGAACTTAATGTCTGTAACCTTTCCTTGAGTTTTGGCGGTGTCAAGGCACTGAGCGATATCGATCTTTCTGTGAGTACCGGTGAACTGGTGGCAATCATTGGGCCGAACGGTGCCGGAAAGACAAGTCTTTTGAACTGTATAACGGGCTTCTACAGACCGCAGAAGGGACGCATTCTTTTTAACGGCAAGGATATAACTCATTTGCCACCTCACCATCTTGTCCGGATAGGCATAGGAAGGACTTTTCAAAACATCGAGCTGTTTCCCGGCATGACAGTTCTATCAAACATGCTTCTTGCTCGCCATAACCACTGCAAATATGGGATCGCTCCGGCTTGTCTTTTCTCATCATCAATACGAAAAGAGGAGATTCATCACCGTCGCGTCCTGGAAGAACTGATCGATTTTTTGGAAATCCAGGCCATCAGGAAAAAGACTGTGGGATCATTGCCGTACGGTTTGATGAAGAGGGTTGAACTGGGCCGTGCACTTGCCCTGGAGCCGGCTCTTCTGATTCTTGATGAACCATTCGCAGGAATGAACCTCGAAGAGAAGGAAGACATGGTACGTTTCTTGACAGAGATGAACCAAGCGTGGGGTCAGACGATGATTCTGGTAGAACATGACATGTCTATAGTGATGAGTATTTCTCAGCGAATTGTAGTATTGAACTTCGGTGAAAAACTGGCTGAGGGTAACCCGGATCAAATCAGAAACCATCCAGAGGTAATCAAAGCATATCTCGGTGATACAGTCAGTGTTTGATGAATAAGGTATTTCCTGTGGCCAGTTATAAAATTGCGGATGATGAAATACTTGCATCTTTATCTCAATATACGTTGCCCCAGATTTTGTCAAAGCAGGCGGAGAGACTCGGATCGGAAGAGACAGCTATTCGAGAAAAGGCATATGGTATCTGGCAGACATATAGCTGGCAGGATTATTACCGATATGTGAAAAGAACCGGACTCGGCTTAATCGCTATCGGACTTAAAAAAGGGGACAATGTTGGCATCATTACAAACAACGTCCCGGAATGGCTCTTTAGTGAAATCGGCTGTCAGTCAGTCGGCGGGATATCCCTCAATCTTTTTACGTCTTCTGTTGCGGAAGAATTGTGTCATGCCCTGAGTCGTATTAAAGCGGCCTATATCATCGCCCAGGACCAGGAGCAGGTAGACAAGATAATTGAAAGTCGTGAGAAACTGACTCATGTTTGCCGGGTCATCTATATAGATCCAACTGGGATGAGGACATATAAAGACAACCCCTGGCTACTCAGTTTTTCTGATCTTTTAGAGTTAGGCGAGAATCTTGACCGTGAAAAGCCTGATTTTTTTTCAGAGGAATTGCAGAAGGGCAGGAGGGACAATATTGCCATAATGATACAGACCTCGGGGACGATGGGAATTTCAAAACTTGCCATGCTGTCACATCGGAACATAACCGAAATGGCCAGGAAGTGGGTGGAAGCTCTTCAAATAAAACCCGGGGGAAACTGGATTTCAATATCTCCGCCGGCATGGATTGTAGATCAGATGTGGGGAGTAGGTGTGGCGCTCCTGGGCGGGATGGTCATGAATTTTCCTGAAATGCCGGATACGATAGCCGAAGATTTTCGAGAAATCGGATCATCAATTATCATCACGTCATCGCGTTTCTGGGAGGATCTGGCCTCACGTATTATGGTTAAAATGGACGATGCCGGTTTTATCAGGCGTAACCTCTTTGTCTATTCCATTAGAATAGGGAAAAAGGTTGTGGGGATTCAATCACAAAAAAAGGTTGTTCCCGGATATCTGAATTTACTTTATCGAATTTCCTCAGTAATGATCTACAGACCCTTGCTCGATAGAGTAGGATGTGCCTGTTTTAAAGGCGCCTTTACGGGAGGTCATCCTATTAGTCCTGATGTGATTCATTTTTTTCGCGCTATTGGATTAAATCTTAAGCAGTGTTACGGTCTGACCGAAGCAGGTGGAATATTCCAGGTTCAGCCCGATGGCGAAGTAAAGCTGGAGTCAGTAGGGAAGCCGCTGCCCAGGACCCTTGTGAAAATAGCAGATGATCAGGAAGTTCTGGTCCAGAGTGATTCAAACTTTGTAGGATACTATAACGATTTCAGAGCGACAGAAGATGCCTTTGACGGCGGATGGCTCAGAACCGGTGACGCAGGTTATATAGATAAAGACGGTCATCTCGTGATTATCGGGCGTAAGGGCGATATTATCAAAAACAAAGACGGAGAAGCATTTTCACCGGATTTCATAGAGACACGTCTCAAGTTCAGTCCATATATCAAGGAAGCCGTAATGTTTGGTGAGGGGCGTCCATACATCACCGCACTTATTAATATTGACATGGGCAACGTAGGGAACTGGGCTGAAGAGCGCATGATACCGTACACAACATACATAGACCTGTCTCAACAATCAGCTGTTGAGGACCTCGTACTTGATGAAGTCAGAAGGGTAAATATCAATCTGCCGGATACCATGAAGGTCCGGAAATTCATATTGCTCTATAAACTCCTGGATGCCGATGATGAGGAGCTGACGAGAACGGGGAAGGTGCGCAGGAGATTTATTTATGGACTCTATCTTAAACTCATAGAAGCGATGTATACAGGAAGGGATCAGGTTGATATCAAAACAAAAATCCAGTATCGAGACGGGCAGATAGGCGAAATTGAAACTACAGCGAAAATAATTAAGGTTATTTAAGGTATAGCTTATGAGCTTTTTTCTACAACTTTTCATAAATGGTATAAGTATTGGTTTTTTATATGGGCTGTCCGCCATGGGTTTTGTCATGATTTTTAAATCTTCCAGCGTCCTAAATTTTGCACATGGCGAGTTACTTGCCTTAGGGGCCTTCTTTTTTCTGGCCATGGTGACATGGGCCAAATTACCTATTGTGGTTGCCTTCCTGGTGACCCTCGTAGGTTGTTTTGTTTTGGGATTTCTGATTGAAAGATTATTTCTGCGTCCTCTTATCGGTGAGCCTCTCATCTATGTGATCATGCTGACAGTGGGACTGGCTTCTATGTTCAGAGGTATAATGCTCTTTATATGGGGAGGAAATTTGCAGACCTATCCTGATTTTCTGCCTGAATCTCTCAGTATTCGGTGGGACGTGATTAACGTACCGCCGGCCTATACCGCAGCTCTTATTATCGGGGTACTTTTTCTTATACTTTTTGGTCTTTTCTTCAAGTATTCTTCACAAGGCATATTTATGAGATCTGTAGCTGATAATCAAAAAGCGGCACTCTCATTGGGGGTTCATGTTCAAAAGGTCTTTGCACTATCGTGGGCTATTGCTGCACTTGTGGCCGGCATGAGCGGTATTGTAATGGGTGTTATAAATGGCATTAACGTGCATGATCTCAGCGCCATTGGACTCAAGGTATTCCCTGTGGTTATCCTTGGAGGTCTGGACAGCATTGGCGGTGCGATTCTTGGCGGTCTCATTATAGGTATTCTGGAAACATTCACCGGGGGCTATATTTCACCGTCGCTCCGTGATGTTGTACCATATATTGTACTTGTATTTATCCTCATGATAAAACCATATGGGCTTTTTGGCCTGGTGGAAATTGAAAGGGTATAAGTCAGTAATGAAAAGATTTCATTTCCATCCCTGCGGTAATTACAGGGAAAAATACGAACAAGAAATTACTGTCTTCGAGACCGACTTCGGCAGACTTTGGCTGTGGATCGGCATTTTTCTCCTTTTCGTCATAGTTCCATTCATAAGCAGTCCTTATTTCCTACATGTACTGAATACAATCGGGATAGCATCAATTGCGGCGATCGGGTTAAATATCCTTATCGGATACACGGGACAGATATCTCTTGGTCACGGGGCCTTCATCGGCGTCGGGGCTTATGCCGCTGCAATACTTGCAACGTCAGCAAACATTCCTTTTCTTCTTAACCTGCCGATGGCCGGACTGGTATCTGCCCTGGTAGGTATGATTTTCGGCATACCATCCGGACGTCTCAAAGGCCTGTACCTCACAATTGCAACGCTTGCTGGCCAGATTATCATTGAATATGTTTTAATCCACTGGGAAAGTCTAACGAAAGGCACTATGGGAATTACACTTCCCAGCCCCTCCATTTTTGGATTCGAATTAGCCAGCGATAAAGACTTCTTTTTTATGATATTCGTAAGCCTCATAGTAATGATCTGGATAGCGGTAAACCTTATGAGAACAAAATATGGCAGAGCCTTTATTGCGATTCGAGATAATGACCGGGCTGCGGAAGGTATGGGTATTCCAATTTTCAGGTACAAGCTCCTTTCTTTTGGAATCAGCTCGTTCTATGCAGGCTTTGCCGGTGCAATATGGGCTTATTACATGGTCAGCATCACATCAGAACCATTCAACCTGGGTCTCTCCGTCGAATACATCGCAATGGTGATCATAGGCGGCCTGGGAAGTATTACCGGTTCCATTTATGGCGCCATCTTTATAACCTTTTTGAATGAAATTCTGAGATGGCTGACGGATATCGTGATGAACGTGGGAATCTTCACGGAAGCTGGTTTGAATGTGGCACCATTGAGAGAATTTTTCTTTGGACTGGCGATAGTTCTCTTCATTCTCTGTGAGCCGCGCGGACTTGCGGAGATATGGCGTATTATACGTTCCAACTTCAGGCTGTGGCCGTTTGCTTATTAAGAGTTATCCGCATGACTGAAAGTACTATTCTCGAGATCAACAATATATCTGTCGTTTATTCAGATGTTATTCAGGTCCTTAAGGGAGTATCCCTTATCGTTGAACGGGACTCCATTGTGTCCCTTCTGGGCAGCAACGGTTCCGGAAAATCGACAACGCTGAAGGCCATATCTGGCCTGCTTAAACCTGAAAACGGCAAGGTGACGGAAGGGACCATTATGTATGATGCAAAGCCCATTCAGAATCAGTCTCCCGAGGTCATTACGCGCAAGGGAATAATTCAGGTTCTGGAAGGCCGTCAGCCTTTCAAATATTTGACTGTTGAAGAAAACCTTATTGTCGGAACGGCCATCAGGTGGCGGAAGCCTTATAAGAAAGATCTGGAAATGGTTTATCATTATTTCCCCGCCATATTGAAAAGAAGGAAGATGCTGGCCGGATATTGCAGCGGTGGAGAACTTCAAATGATTGTCATGGGAAGGGCTTTGATGGCCCACCCGGCTCTTTTGCTTTTGGATGAGCCTTCTCTCGGGCTTGCTCCCATGGTTGTGAAGGAAATATTTCAGATCATAAAAAAGATAAATGAGGAACAGGGAACAACAATTATGCTCGTCGAACAGAATGCCAATATGGCCCTGCAGATTTCTGATTATGGTTATGTAATGGAAAATGGAAAGATCGTTATGGAAGGTGGTGCAAAGACCCTTGTTGAGAATCCCGATATAAAAGAATTCTACTTGGGTATGGGGGCAACGGGCGTGTTAAAATCATATAAAGATGTCAAATCATATCGCCGTCGAAAGAGATGGCTGTAAATAGATGGCGTGGTATCCGAAGAAAGATCTTTCATTCAGCATTGACGAGAACAATTTTTGGATCTGCAAAAACTTTATGAGGGATATAGCCTATGGCAGATTGTTATGATTATAAAGAATGTGTGCCTGTGGAAGAAAGAGAACGCAGGCGCTCACTACTAATAATGGAAATGCTCAAGTCGGGTTATCAAAAATCAAGTCGCATAAGAAAGATGTTTGCCCAGCTGAAGATGGATCATTCTGAAATTAAAACCCTGAGTGATTTCGAAAAACTTCCTGTTATCTCCAGGGGAAAGCTAATTGAGCTCGAAATGTCGGAACCTCCATACGGAGGGCTGAACAATTCAGACTCAGATGTTGATAGAATTTTTATTTCTCCTGGTCCTGTATATGAACCACACCTCTCGGAGAATGACAACCTATGGGCAAGGGCATATTATGCTGCCGGCATCGGAAAGGGAGATGTGGTTCTCAATGCTTTTTCCTACCACATGGTTGCTGCCGGCTTGACCTTCCATGGAGGATTAAGACACATTGGTGCTACAGTCATCCCTTCTGGAACTTCAAGTTCACAACTTCAGGTACAGTTAATTCGCGACCTATCTGTAACAGCTTATGCAGGCACTCCCAGTTTTTTAATGAGCATTATAAATAAAGCAGAAGAAATGGGTTATGATTTTAAGAAAGATTTCAGGATGAGGCGAGCCTGCTTTGCCGCGGAACCTCTTGCGCCATCGTTGAGAGAAAAATTCGAGCGGGAATATGCTATTGACACATATCAGATGTATGGCGCAACGGAAGTGGGGGATGTATCTTTTGAATGCAGAGAAAAGAAAGGATGGCATATCTGTGAAGAAGTCCTTCTGGAGATTATTGATCCGGCCACAGGGAAAAGTGTGCCGCCTGGAACGATGGGTGAAGTTGTCGTTACCCGGTTCAATAACATTTTCTTCCTTTTCCGGTTCGGGACCGGTGATCTTTCAAGAGTAATAGAGTCACCATGCACCTGCGGAAGAACATCGTTTCGCTTGGATGGCATTGCCGGACGAGTGGGCGATGCGGTGAAAGTCAGGGGACTTTTCATCGCACCGAGTCAGCTTAATAAAATCAAGGAAAAATTCTATAGTGTTAAATTCCAGCTCCTTGTCAGCCGAACTTCTCATGAGGATATTTTAACCGTGAAACTGGAGCTGAAAGAGGCAGGAATGAATACCGTATCCCTGGAAGAGAACTTCAGGGATCATTTCAAAGATGTATGTACGGTGAGAATTGACCGTCTGGAATTTTTGAATCCCGGCACATTAAGAGATGATGATAAAATGATCGTCGATCAGCGCGAGTGGAAATAGATATATAGAACTGAGGGCAAGTGTTTTAAATATAGACCGGTGCGGACATGTCTTTCATCTTGAGCTGGATGTCGTAAACCCCG
The DNA here is from genome assembly GCA_963695875.1 of uncultured delta proteobacterium. Lineage (GTDB taxonomy): Bacteria > Desulfobacterota > Syntrophia > Syntrophales > UBA2185 > DATKLL01. The sequence continues at coordinate 215,844 of CAVOID010000008.1, forward strand.
TTCCAATTATTGATATGAGGAGTAAAGGCTATATCGAGCGCAGATCCAGAGAGGGAATCGACAAGATGACCTTTATTGAACCAGATAGAATTATAGGATATGCCATTCCCCTTCAAGCGCATCCACAAGTGGTTATTACCTACCACAGAGTGGGAGGTGACATTAATATTTCTTGCGCAAAGAACAGGTTCAGGATTGCCGCTGCCAAAGGGGGCAAGCCTGCCGATCTGTGATATAAGCTCATGGTTTATATCGTTGAGATTACAGATGGCATCAATGCTGGTTTCAGAAACAAAATCAGAAATATTAATTTCTTTACTGATAACATTCTCGAGCATGATTGCAAATTCTTTAATGTCTTCTTCCTTGATTGATATTCCGGCAGCATATCGGTGTCCCCCATAAGAAAGCAGTAAAGAATCGCATTCTTTCAAACCCAGATATATATTAAAATCAGAAATACTTCTTCCGGAACCCTTGCCGATGCCGTCTTTCAGACTTATCAAAATAGTAGGCCTATTATACCGATCTACCAGTTTTGAAGCTACGATGCCTATTACACCCGGGTGCCATTTATCAGAAGCGAACACAAGGGACCGAACATTTCCGGGGTCTATTGTTTTTTCAATTTGATCAAGAATCTCGTCAAGTATAGTTTTCCCCATGGCTTGACGCTTGCGATTGTAAATTTCGAGATTTTGGGCAATCCTCCTGGCCTCTTCAATGTTGTCAGTCAACAGAAGTTGAACTGCTTCACTTGCAGTTGCAACGCGCCCTGCCGCGTTGATCCGAGGAATTATGCAGAAGGAAGCCTTGCTGGAATCAATAACCTGAGTATCAATGCCGCAAATTTCCTTTAATGCCCGCAGCCCCACTCTTTTACTTTCTGTGATAAGATCAAGGCCGATCTTCGTAAATACCCTGTTCTCATCTATAAGCGGACAGATGTCGCCGATGGTTCCCAGAGCGACAAGGTCCAGGTATTCCCGAAGATTTGGATATTTTTTATTCTCCCAGAAACCGTCTTTCCGCAGTTTTCCCCTCAGGGCTATAAGAAAATTGAAAACTATGCCCACAGCGGCAAGATCCTTAAATGGGAACATGCATTCCCTGCGATTCTGATCAATAATCGCGACGGCATCAGGTAGGATGTTGGGAACTTCATGATGGTCCAGTATGATAGTGTCTATGCCGACTGACCGTGCATAAGATATACACTCATGATCGGAGATGCCGCAATCCACAGTAATAATCAGCTCAACATTGCCGGCCTTCATCCTGTCAATTGCAGGCTTGTTGAGGCCATATCCCTCTTTGATACGGTCCGGGATGTAATATGATACAGTCGGATCGATTTCCCGGAGGAACTTCAAGAGAACAACGACGGATGTTACACCATCGGCATCATAATCGCCATAAATGACAATTTTCTCCCCGTTATAAATTGCCTTGATTAAACGTTGGACTCCCTTTTGCATATCCATCATCAAGAGAGGATTATGCAGATCATTCAAGGAGGGTGACAGATATCTATTGGCATCGTCGAATGTTAAAATCTGGCGACTCGTCAATATACGGGAGACAATGTGGTGGATATGCAGTTCCCTGACCAGCATATCCTGTATATCCCTGTCGCTCTCTAATAACTTCCATTGAGTTGTGGGTAAACCTACTGCCGTCATGGTTATTTCAATTTCTTCATATCCGGAATTTGATATAGATTATGCCTTAAATGACTTTTGTTTTATAATATCAATATAAGCATCCATGTCAAGGAAAGAATGATTACAGTAACAATATCGCGTTCAACGCACACTTGGTGATTGATGGTCAATATAAGGAGAAGGCTCTCATGATAAGACTGCTGTTAAGGTGATTATTGGCGGTATTAAAAGCGAGGCTGGCAGACACTTCAAGGACTGAGTTTATTCAGTGATCATAGAGATTATTTATGTTCCTTAATCATGGTTGTCAGGAAGCTCTGATTATGATGATTTTTTATAGCGCCTTCTTCACAAAACCGGAACGTATGCACCTCGTACATACTCTTGTACGTTTTATTGCTCCTGTTTTCTTGTCCACACAGCGTAGCTTTTGAAGGTTAGGATACCATGTTCTTTTTGTTTTGTTATTTGCATGGCTTACATTGTGACCAACAATCGGCTTTTTGCCGCATACCTCACAGATTCTTGACATATTTAATCTCCTAAATGAAAAGTGGGCTGATTTCTAAAACATCATAATGAAATTTGCAAGGGTTTTTTTACTATCCGCCTGACAAGGCATCTTAAATTATATAGACTGCTCGCATATGACACTTATTTTTGAAACTTGATGTTGATATTTTAGTATATTGCAGTTATGTTATATAAGTGCGATTAAATTATTGAAGAATGATCATAACATCTAAGAATTAATCAAAGAACGTAATACTGATGAGGACTAAGGATGATGAAACTGAAGATAGCCGTTCTAACAGGGGGAGGAGATTGTCCCGGCTTGAATGGTGCGATCAAATGGGTTACAAAAACCGCTCTTGATCCAAAACTTGCTGAGAAACGTTCAGTTTCTTTTGAGGTTATAGGTGTTACCGAAGGCTGGAGGGGCTTGGTCGAGGTTGATCCGGACGACCCCAAAAGCCGTGACCGATACCTTAGACGTCTGGATGAAGAGATCGTACGAACATGGGACCGCTATGGTGGAACACACTTAGGGACATCGCGGACAAACCCTTTTAATCCGAAGAATGATCGCTCTGAAAAATTAATCGATAACATCAAAGAACTTGGGATTGACGTTATCGCTGTACTCGGAGGAGAAGATACCCTTGGTGTGGCGTATAAATTACATAAGTTGGGCATTAAGACCGTAGGCATCCCCAAGACTATCGACAATGACCTCACGGGCACAGAATATTCCCTCGGTTATGATACGGCTGTTAATGTGATCACGGAGGAAATTGACCGGTTGAGAACTACCGCCGGTTCTCACAGCCGTAATTTCGTGGTTGAAACAATGGGACGTCATGCGGGATGGCTTGCTCTTCATGGAGGTGAATGCAGCGGTGCTTATATAATCCTGATACCTGAATATCCTTTTGATATAGACGTGGTGTGCGAACTTCTTCGGGAACGAAAGGGACGGGAAATAAACTATTCAATTATTGTTGTTTCCGAAGGGGCCAAACCTGTGGGGCAGCAGGAACTCACTCAGAGATAATAAAGTTGATGAATTCGGACATCCCACGCTCGGGGGTATAGCGAGCTCTGTTGCAAATGAAATTGAAAAGAGAACTGGCTTCGAGTCACGCTCTCTCATACTGAGCCATTTACAGCGGGGAGGGACGCCTTCTGCACATGATCGCCTGATGGCCAGGTGGTTTGGGATAGCCGCTGTGGATATGGTTGTCAATGAAGATTTCGGCCGTATGGTGAGCCTTACGAGGGGTGAAATTACGAGTGTCCCGCTTAAGGAGATAATTAATAAACTAAAGCTTGTCGACGTAGAAAAATATTATGATACCGAACGCTACAATGGCCGGAGATCAATATTGTAAAAAAATTTATCCTTAACTTTCGAGTGCAACCAATCCTTCACGAATGGCATATTTAGTCAACTCTGCAATAGTATGAATTTCCAGTTTCTCCATGATATTCCGTCGATGAGTTTCTATGGTCTTGATACTCAGGTTTAAATGAGCAGCTATTTCTTTAGCTGACAAACCCTCTGCAAGCAACTGCAGTATCTCACGCTCCCTTGAAGTGAGTATGGTGCGCGTCGTCAGAGAAGAATCAGACACTTTGTTGAGATATCCTTTTACAACTACATCAGCGATTTTTGGGCTCAGATAGGTATTGCCTGCCGCGACTTGTCGAATGGCGCTGACAAGCTCGGCAAAGGCACAATCCTTCAGGAGGTAAGCCGATGCACCGGCTTCCAGCATGCCGAGAACGAACCGTCTGTCAGTGTGCATGGACAGTGCAATGACCTTCACATTAGATGTTCCGGCTATGATTTTTCGAGTCGCCTCTATACCATTAAGGTCGGGCATGGAGACGTCCATAATGATAACATTGGGCGACAGCTTCTCAGCCAGCTTGACAGCTTTTCTGCCGTTTTCCGCCTCCGCGACTACTTCCATCCCTGCTTCCTTTTCTATCAGGTTGCGCAGGCCATCCCGGAAAAGCTTGTGATCATCGGCTAGAAGTACTCTGATGCTCATTTTTTATTATCCTCCTTTTATTTTTCTTTTTTCGAGGTGCCAAAAGAGTAATACATGTACCGAGTCCTTTTTCAGTTTCAATCTCAAAAAGACCGCCGAGGTATTTAAGCCGCTCATGTATGCTGAGAAGACCGAACCCTCCTGTCAGTTTTGCAACATTGCTGATTCCGGAGATATCAAATCCTACCCCGTCGTCTTTAACAATAATCTGTATGTTGTTGCCTGTTTTTTGAATCATAACGTGAGCCTGTTTTGCGCGGGCATGCTTGACAACATTCATGAGAAGTTCTCTTGTGGCCCGAAAAAGCAGCAGCTGGATTTCCTCATCGATCCTATGGATTTTAAAATCATTTGTCAGGACAACCTGTAGACTGTGCTTCGTCTGGATCTGCTCACAGAGCCAATATATAGCTTCGGTAAATCCCAACTCGTATAGAACAGAAGGGCTGAGGTCTGTCATCAACGACCTGGCTTGTTGAATGGACTGGTTGATCATATCCCCAATTTCCAACAGGGGCTTCTTTAAACCGTTTTTTGATGTTTGACTGATAAGAGACTCCAGTTTAATTTTGGTCAGGGCGAGTGTTTGTCCGATGTTGTCGTGCAGGTCGACGGCGATCCGCCGCCGTTCCCTTTCCTCCGTCATGACCAGTTCTGATGTAAGCGATCTAAGCATTTCATTGTTGGCCAGTATCTTTTCTTCCGCACTCTTGAGACTTGATATGTCAAGAAGGGACATGACTGTTCTTTCCGTCGATGGTATCTCCGCGATATTTACAAGAACATTTCGGATCTCACCCTGCCTGTTGGTGATACGGAATTCATAGCCGTCCTCCGACATTTTAAAATGCTTTCCCCACAGCCGCCGGAGACCGTTTACGCTGGGCAGATCATCATCAAGAACAAAATCCATCCAGCTTTTTTTACCTTCTATCTCATATCTTGAAAATCCGGTAAGACTTTCAAACTGCCTGTTTGCGAGGATAATGGTTGTGTGCTCATCTATAATAATAGTCGCTGTTCCCGTGTTTTCAAAAATCGTCCGGTATCTGACCTCCGATTCCTTCAGCACATTTTCCATTCGCTTCCGTTCGGTCCTTTCCTCAACCTCAGAGAGCGCCCGGGAAACTGCAGGCCCTATACGGGACAACCTGTCTTTTAGAACATAATCAGTTGCTCCCTTCTTGAGCAGCTCAATGGCCATTTCCTCACCCAATGCACCCGAAACAAAGATGAAGGGCACATCCGGGCACATTTCCATGGCTATTTTCAGAGCTGACAGACCGTCAAATGACGGCATTGAATAATCTGAAAGAATGATCTCCGGTTTAAATTCCTCCAAGGCTTTGAGAAAGGATTTCCTGGAGGAGACGAGTCTTGATGTGAAGGTAAGGCCCGCTTCTGTGAGTTCATCTTTCATCAATTCAGCGTCCGTAGGGACGTCTTCCAGGATTAATATGTGCAATTCCCCGCTCACGATTAAGCCTCAGTCCTCCTCAGTATACTAAACTCACATCATCACTTTAAGATAATACAAATTCAGGTGAATCAACCTAGTATTTAATATTTTGGATTAAGGTAGAAATCAATGGGGATAAAAAAGTAGCGGAATGGTAGGTGAATACTACCTATAGATAAGAGTATTTGGCATTGCTGTTCTTCATAATCAAAAATTATGAAACGAATTGATATGTCATTTTCTCACCTGATCCATTCATGAAACCAATCTTTCCTTTTTCCTTACTTTTTAAATACCTTTGTCAGTGGAGACGGGGAGTTCCACATCCACAAACATGTCGGGCCTGAGAATATAGCCGGGATTATCCGCTACAAGTCGAACCTTCAGGGTCCGCGTGGCAGGATCGAACTGGGGCAAAACAGAACTCACCGTTACCGTAAAAGTCTTCTTTTGATGAGGGAGATAGACCTTTACGGCCTTTCCCGGCTTGAGGTACACCGCTTCATTCTCGAAAATATCTGCAATTATCCAGACGCGTCTCAGGTCTGCGATCCGGTAAAGTTCCGTGCCCTTGATACATCATCCTTTTCCTGACAGATGAACAAGGAATTTAGTACCTTGAATCGAGTTTTCCCCCGATTGTGGGGGCATTTTTACTTTGGTATATGTAACGCAAAATATCAGTCGTCTATCGAGAGCAGCGTGACACGATTATATAACACCTGGTTAATTTGATTATTAAGGGAGGCAATGCAGGATGTTAAATAAATCATCTCGTTATCTTTTTTGTTCCACTTATCAAAGGCATATACCTCACTTTTGAACAAGGGAAATTCTCACAGATAAATTAAGAAAGATGGGGGATATAATGAAAGGTATTCTTGCGAGATACAGAAAACATGGCTCCTTGTTCGCCGTTTTCATCGGACTCTTTATTCCGTGTCTTCTGTTGACCTTCCCCTCCTTGGCCGATGTCTATAGGTATGTCGATGAAAATGGAATCGTCCATTTGAGCAATGTCCCTACGAATCCCAAGTTCAAGGTCTGGATAAAAGAAGGGCCGGTTCATTTCCTGCCTGGGACTGATTTTACCGAGTACGATTCACTGATTGCAGAGACGGCCCGCAAGTACGGAGTGGACTTTGCTCTAGTGAAGGCCGTAATAAAAGCTGAATCCAATTTTAACCACAGGGCGGTCTCGAAAAAAGGCGCTAAAGGTCTCATGCAGCTTATGCCCCAGACAGCGTCAGTTCTGGGAGTAAACGACTGCTTTCATCCCGAAGATAATATCGTTGGCGGCATACGCCATCTCTCCTATCTGATTGATCTTTACGGCGGCAGACTTAAAGCTTGCCTTGGCCGCATATAATGCCGGTGAAAATGCAGTCGCCAGGTATCGAGGTATCCCGCCTTACGCAGAAACCCGCACCTATGTACGTCGTGTCCTTGACAATTATGAGCGTTACAGGCATGAGCCCATAGTCGTTAAAGCCACTGTAAAGACAAGACAGTAATGTTTGTCATCCGTTCCCTGATAGATAAAGCAGATATTTGCCTGTCTGGATCAAGTTTTCCTCCCATAGAAAATAAGCCGGAAAAATGACACATTTCTTGCGTAACATCAGATCACATTCTTTAATTGAATTGAATTCGACAGCAAGCGCATTGCCCGTGGGATTTGCGTATTGCATGCTCAAGGATAGTGGTGTATATAAACTAAGTTCATTTCCAAATAAGTTGCTGGTATCTTGAGACTTCTAGGAGTCAAGGAGTTGGGAATTTGAGGGATCGGAAATAATTACTGGAACCCTTGAATCCCTGAATCTTTGCACCCTGGTTTTTGTTAATAAGTTTCATACCAAGGAGTCATGAATTTGAACAATTCCATACAAACTCTATCTGCCGAGGAACTTCCGAAGGTACCGCTTGTGTTGGATGGGTTGTCTACCCGGTTCATTCGTGAGCATAAGATCATCCCTCTGGAGATGAAGAATAACCTGCTCAAAGTGCTCATGGCCGATCCCGCAAACGGTGAGGTTATCGATTCCCTCCGGGTAGCCCTGTCTGTCGATGTACAGGTTTATGGCGGAGACGGGAAAATGATTGACGATTTTATTTCCCGCTACTACAGCCAGGAGACCCAGGATATAGGGAAGATGATCGAAAACATCGATGAGAACGGGGTCGAGTTCGTCGGTGAAGAAGGGGAGGATGTCGGACATCTCAAGGATCTGGCTTCGGAAGCACCGATCATCAAGCTTGTGAACCTGTTGATTACGCAGGCTGTGGAGAGCCGGGCCAGTGACATCCATATCGAGCCCTTTGAGGATGAATTGAAAGTGCGCTACCGTATCGACGGCGTTCTTCACAACATAGAATCGGTGCCGAAAAAACTACAGGCGGCCCTTGTTTCCCGGGTGAAGATCATGGCAAAACTGAACATCGCCGAGCGCCGCCTTCCCCAGGATGGCCGCATCCGTCTCAAGGTCGGTGAAAAAGAGATCGACCTTCGCGTATCGAGTATCCCTATTATCTATGGCGAAAGCGTTGTCATGAGGATTCTCGACAAGGAAGGGATCGTGATCGATCTCGATCAACTGGGATTTTCCGAAGAGACTCTCACCCCGTTTCGCAACCTCATCCGGAAACCCCACGGCATTATTCTTGTTACGGGTCCCACGGGAAGCGGGAAGACCACAACCCTTTACGGCGCGCTCGACAAGATCAATTCACCGGACAGAAAAATCATCACCGTCGAAGACCCGGTGGAGTATCAACTCAAAGGCGTCAACCAGATACAGGTAAAACCCCAGATCGGCCTAAATTTTGCTAACACCCTGCGCCATATCGTCCGGCAGGACCCTGATGTCATCATGATCGGCGAGATCCGGGACCTGGAAACGGCAGAGATTGCCGTCCAGTCATCTCTCACGGGCCACCTCGTATTTTCAACGCTTCACACGAACGACGCCCCCAGTGCCATTACGAGGCTCCTTGATATCGGTGTGGAGAGCTTCCTTCTTTCTTCCACAATCAGGGGCATTCTGGCGCAGCGGCTCGTCCGGATCATCTGCCCGCACTGCAAGGAAAAGGATCCCTCCGTGATGAGCCTGGAAGAACTGGCACCCTTCGGCATAGGCGCAGATGTCGATCTCTATCGGGGGAAAGGTTGCGAAAAATGTACTTTCACAGGCTACTTCGGCAGGACCGGTGTTTTCGAGCTGCTGGTCGTTGATGATGACATGCGTCGGCTGATTCTCCGGAGCGCGGATGCAAACGAGCTCAGAAATATGGCAAGAAAGCTCGGCATGAAGACACTTCTTGAGGACGGCGCAGTCAAGGTCAGGAAGGGTCTCACCACCGTTAACGAAGTATTCAGGGTGACGCAGGAGGTATAAATGCCAGTCTTTGCCTACCGTTCAACCACCATGGAAGGGCAGATTGCAGAAGGGGTCATTGAGGCCCCCGACGAAAAGGCCGCCGTCGAGAGGCTGAAGAATACGGGAGTAATCCCGTTGGAGGTCAAGGCGCCACGCGAGGGCATTCTGAAGGCGAGACTCCGGCTGAGAGGAAGGAGAGTAGACCTGGTAACGTTCACGGCAGAGCTCTCCGCACTCCTGGGAGCGGGGCTTCCCCTGGATCGGAGCCTCAACATCCTGGCGGAAATATCCGAACATAAAGAAATGAAAGATATTGTGCAATCCCTGCTCAGATCCATCCGGGAGGGGGGGTCTTTTTCCGAGGCGCTCCGGAAGCATCCCGATGTATTTTCTCTGCTTTATGTCAATATGGTCAGGGCCGGCGAGACCGGCGGCGTCCTCGATGTGATCCTGGAGCGCTTGAATGAATTCCTTGAATCGGCAAAGGAATTGCGGGACCATGTGTTTTCTGCCATGATCTATCCCACGATACTTTTCTTTACCGGCGGGATTTCCATTATACTCCTCCTCACATTCGTCCTGCCCAGGTTCTCCGTAGTTTTTGCAGAGCTCGGAAGCTCTTTGCCCCTTTCGACGCAGATCCTCCTGGCGGTCAGTGAAACACTGCGGTCCTATGGCTGGATATTTTTCCTGGCCATCGCCGGGGCATGGCTGATGTTCAGGAGTTACATCCGTTCCGACCGGGGGAGATACTGGTGGGATGCCATGAAGCTTAAGCTCATGGGAGATGTCATCATAAAACTGGAAACGGCGCGTTTCTGCAGGACTTTGGGGACGCTCCTGGCCAGCGGTGTTCCTCTCCTACAGGCCTTGAGCAATTCCGGAGAAATCATCAGTAACCGGGCAGTCGCCGCGGCCGTCGAATGCGTATCCAAAGGAGCCAAAGAAGGGAAGGGCATTTCTTTTCCTCTGTCACAAACAAATGTCTTTCCCCAGTTGGCCCTCTCCATGATTAAGGTAGGCGAAGAGACAGGGCAGCTCGACCAGATGCTGATCCGGATTGCCGTGACTTATGAGAAAAGCCTCAGGCAGGCCATCAAGCGCTTTATGGCCTTCCTGGAGCCGGTCCTGATACTCGTCATGGGGTTGGTCATAGGTTTTATCGTCGTTTCAGTGCTGCTGGCCATCTTCAGTATCTCCGAACTGCCGTTTTGAGAAAAATAGAAAGCACAGGATTCAAGGGGTCGAGGGGTCAAGTTATGTGGAATTGTTATGGTTAAGAGCGACCACAGAAAGGATGGTTTCACGCTCCTGGAGCTGGTTATAGTCCTTTTTCTAATGACACTGATGCTGGGAATGTCTACGGTCTTCTTTGCCGGCCTCTTTCCCGCGGCAAAGCTTAACGCTACGGGACGGGAAGTGGCAGCCGCTATCCGTTACGCCCGCTCTCTGGCTCGCATGAGCATGGAAAAACAGACGGTCGTGATCGACATGGATAACCAGGCCTATGGCATCGCAGGGCTGGGGTTAAAATATTTTCCACCGGAAACCCGTGTAATGGTTACCGACCCTATTGCGGGCGAGATGAACCGTGGCAAATATCCCATCGTTTTCCACCCCGCCGGAGGGATGGAAGGTGGAACCATAACAATCTTCGGCAAGAAAAAAGTGGTTAGGATTGAAACGGATCCCATCTCGGGAGCAGTGGTAATAAAATAAATGAAAAATGCAAAAGTAAAAATACAAAATGTGAATTGCAAAATTCGGATTGCAAAAGGAATAAACGGTGATGTCGGCTTTACACTCCTGGAGGTCCTGGTGGCTCTGTCCATCATCGCCATTGCCATCGTGCTCATCCTGCAGCTATATTCGTCAAATCTGCGGGCGGTTTCCATCTCCGGCGATACATCTGCTGCCGCCGTACGTGGGGATTCGCGGATGAGAGAAATCCTGGCCGAAGCGTCCCTTGCGGAAACATCATGGAGAGAAATTACGGAGGACGGCTACGGCATTGAAGTTTCCATCGCGGAAGTGCTGAAGGAAAGAACGGATAATCTTTCGATCAAAATGATGGAAGTCAACCTTACTGTCCGCTGGCGAGAGGGTATGAAGGAAAGAAGCCTTTATCTGAAAGCACAAAAATTGGTCGACAAGATAGCGCCCGCGGAACAAAGTTCCCCAGTGTAAACTTAGAGAATAATGCATAACCCATCAAACATACATATAGCAGTGAAAAGGGAACAACGGCCATTCCCCGTCTCGGAAAGAGGATTTACGCTCCTGGAGCTTCTCATAGCAATTACACTGCTTGCACTTATTGTGGGAATCACGATGGGGGCTATGCGGATCGGCTCCCGATCGGTCGCTGCCGCAGAGAAAAAGATGGAGTCCCAGGAGAGATTCAGAACGGTCCTTTCCATCATCGATGCCCAGATTCAATCACAGGTTCCTCTCACTTATGAGGAAGAGGGAAACAAGCTGTACTATTTTCGGGGTGAGGGGAAGACCCTCAGTTTTTGCACAAACTACTCCATCTGGGGCGGCCAGAAGGGTTATGTCATCGTCGATTACAAAGTGGATAGAGATAATACCGGGCAGGAAGTTCTTTATGCCGGCGAACGTATACCGGGGCTTCAAGGCCGCCGGGAGACACGGTTGATGATGCGCATCCGGTATCTCTTTCGAATACTATCACAAGGACCTCACCGAGGAACAGGCAAAGTGGATGGAGACGTTGTCATCGGGGACGGCTATTCCCGAAAAGATACGGATACACATTATGCAGGGAGCAAAGAAATTTTCCCTCGTATTTCCCGTCCGTGTCGGTGGGGAAATAGTGCAGGTAGCAGGGGGGGCGCCTGTCACAAATATTGGGGGAGGCACTCAACCCGCGCGGCACTGAGATAGGCATCTGGCCTGTGTGCAACTAAATGGAGAATAACTTTACTTTGCGAAGCAGAACGGTCGAAGAGTCACAGAAAGGTATTGCCCTTCTTCTTGTATTGTGGGTTATGGTAATCCTCATGGTGTCGGTTTTTTCCTTTTCCCTGATGACAAGGGCCGAGACTTACGGGACCCTTGCTTTCAAAGAGGCAATGGAGAAAAAATTCCTCGCTGAAGCCGGAGTGGAGAGGGGCATCATGGAGATTATTTATCGCTCCGTCAACCAGAGTCAGACGCTTGTGCTTGGAGGTAAAGAGGTCTGGAAGGTCGATGGTACGGCCTATACGACGGAGACGGGAGGAGGAGGCTATGTTGTGCGACTCATCGATGAATCGGGAAAGATATCACTGAGCGGCCTGACCGACCAGAACGGCATCATTCTGAAGAATCTTCTGATCAATCAGGGGAGCACTCCGGAAAATTCCGATATCATCGTTGATTCCATCCTGGACTGGCAGGATGGCGATGATCTGCACCGACTGAACGGGGCTGAAAACGATTATTACATGTCTCTTCCGAATCCTTACAAGGCCAGAAATGCCGACATCGAAACGCTGGAGGAGTTGATCCTTGTTAAGGGGATCACCCCGGAGATCCTATACGGAACGGAAAAGACGAAGGGGATCATTCGCTATCTCACGCTTTACGGCAAAACAGGCGTGATCAACATCAATGCGGCTCCAAAGGAAGTGCTGGCGGCTATTCCGGGAATGAATGCCGATATGGTGGACCAGATCATCGAATTCAGGGCATCTGCGGACATCAACGGCTTAGAGGATATCAAGAATATTATCGGCGCCAGTTACTCCCAGATGGCACCCTATATCAGCTTTGGGTCGGGAAGCTCATCGGGAGTGTATTCGGTGGAGGCAACAGGTTATAAAGGCTCTCAGAAAAGGGGATATTCAATTCTTGCTACGGTAATATTTGACAGCCCGCAGAAGTATAGATATGTATATTATAAGACCCCGGTGGAAATCTTACAATGACAACTGTAGAAACGCTCAAAAGATCCGAATCCTTCATCATGGCAGGTGTAGCAAAAGTACTACCGGTGGGGTTCCCCCCTGTGGAAGATTCTCTCCTTCAGCATCGCCGATGACCGTATTGCACCCAAGCAGTGTTTATCTGTTCAACTCAAGCCGGGTGGTGTATATGTTGTTTATGGTTCCCGGTTTTTTTCCCGCATGAAAATACGGGACATGCGTCATTACCCTTTCGAGAAGGGGAAGTATCCAACACCGGAGAACCTTGCTTCCGCTATCGCCCTGGCCATAAACGATCTGAAGGCGGAGCGGGCGCAGGTGCTGCTTGTCGTTCCCAAGGCCTGGGCCATCTTGCAAACCGCGGATTTTCCGATCACTGTCAAGGATAATATCTCCAATGTCGTTGCCTTTGAGCTGGATCGGCTGACCCCGCTCTCCCCCGAAAAGGCCTTCTATGACTTCCGGGTCATTCTGGAGGAGGAAAGCCGCCTTCAGATCATGCTTGCCGCAATGAGCAGCGACAGGTTACAGCCCTATGTAGATGCCCTCCAGGAAAGGGGAATAACCATCAAGCGGGTGGTTGTCGGCCTTCCTGCGCTGGGTACACTCAGCCATTATGTTCATGGAAAAGGAAATACGGGTTTTCTCGATATTCATGCTGATGGGTATGAAGGCGGGCTAATCCGTGACGGCAAATTGAAAAACACATTTACCGGGAACTTGGCTGCCGGTAACGAGCAGGAGAAAATCAACATTATTATTGGTGAGATCAATACTATTCTGGATGCGATAAGAGAAGAGGGTGGAATGCCTTCCGAGGTCTTTATTAATTGTTCCTCATCCGGGAAGTGGAGGGCGGTTTTGCCGGATATGATCAATGCGCCGGTGCGGTTCTTTGGTGAGATAGATCTGAAGCTTCGCTTTTTAAAAACAAGAAATAAAGAAGAGATACCCCATACGGCCCTCGGCGGCGTTCTGGAATCCTTGTGGCCTGGGGCACAGGGGATGAACCTTCTCGACAGAGGCATTCATAAACCTGTGAAAACGCCTCTGGCTGCAACAATTATCCTCATGTTTATTATTGCCGCTCTGGGGCTGTTCTGGTTGGTGTCACCTATCCAGATCGAAGAGAAGAGGATCGCGGGAATCGACAGGGAAATCTCCGCCCGGAAGGATGAAGTCAAGAAAATTGAGGCCCTTAAAAAAGATTTGGAAGGTGTGGAAAAAGAGGTATCCACTATTCGTGATTTCAAAGCTAACCGGCCCGTAGTGCTTAACCTGATGAAGGAGATGACCAGGGCTCTGCCTAAAAACACCTGGCTTTCCCGGATGCGAGTAACTGAATCCACCGTCGAAATTGAAGGCTATGCCTCCTCAGCCACAGATATTTTGCCGAAGCTGGAGGCTTCACCGTTTTTCAAGAAAGTTGAATTTGCCTCACCCACATTCAGGGATACGAGGCTGAATTCGGACCGCTTCATCATTAAAATGGAAATTGAAGGTTTACCGGAGGAAAAGGCAAAGAATGAAAAGAAAGAGTAAGATTCTGGTGATCGCCATTCCTCTCATGGTCATCCTCCTCGGTACGGTCATATACCAGTATGGTTATCTGAAGGTCCAGTCGGATTTGACTGCCATGGAAGATACAGAATCCGTCAAGTTGAGAACCCTGGAAAAATATATCAACCTGATCACCGACAAACCGCGCATCGAAGAGAAACTGGCGGCAACGAGGGAAACCAGAAAGGCGGAGAGCTCGAAAATGATCGAGGGACAGACACCTTCTGTCGCTGCCGCTACTCTCCAGAATTCGGTCAAGGGCATGATCACGGCCAGAGGAGGAAGCATATCCAGCGATCGAGTCGAAAAACCTGAGGATGCGGGAAAGTTCAAAATGATCACTGTAACCGTTGACGCGGTGCTGCCCGATACGAGAGCCCTAGGCGACACTCTGTACGCCATAGAGACGCAGACCCCCTATCTCGTTGTACGGGAGCTGGATACGAGGATCAGGAATTTCAAGGAGCCGCGGGATCTAATGGTCAAACTGAAGGTATCGGGACTGACAGGAGGGAAATAAGATGGTCCGGATAAGATACATCTTACAAAGCATAAATGTCCTCAATGGCCTACTTATCCTTGGTGTCGCCGTAGTATCTTATTTCACAGTCCTTCCTTTCTTGAATCTGGATATCCAAATGTCCCTCCCCCAGGCGAAGGAACCGGCTGCCGCCTTCGGCGAAAAGCCCGCTCTCTTGTATAATCCCTCTCCTGCCGATTATGCTGTGATCAGCGACCAGAATCTTTTTCACCCGGAAAGGAAGATTCCTCCGGAAAAGGCAGAAGAGAAGGCGATTCCAAGACCGGAAGTGGTTCTCTACGGTACCCTGATTACGGATGATATGAGTATCGCTTATGTCGAAGACAGGAAAGCCCCGTACTCGACACCTGGGAGGGGGAAGAGGCAGATCGCCCTTAAAAAGGGGGATCATCTGAGCGGATATGTTCTACAGCAGGTCGAGGCGAACCGCATCGTCCTTGTCAAGGGGGAAGATAAAATCGTGGTGATGTTGAATGACGGGGAAAAAAGAAAGGGAAGCGAAACCCCGACATCGCCTTCCCGGACAACACCCGGCGCCCCTACGCCGTCCGCATTTCCTTCACAAGTGTCTCCGCCAGCAGTTCCGCCTTACGCACCGGCTTTAACTACGCCAGGGACAGCACCGGGAGCGACCGGTACACAGACGCCTTATAGAACTAGAAGACCCTCTGTCATGCCGACGAGACCGGCACAGTAAACAATGCGCCTGTAATGGGCTGTCTGTTAGGGAAGCTGCACCAGGGGGATCATTTAACTGTGTCCACTGGTGGTTCGGTTACTTGATGCCGTTCTGTTTCTGTGGTTTTTCTTTGATAAGCTCTTCCTTCTTTATTCTTCCCTCACTTGATTCGGACATCTTGTCGATAAACTGCGTGGACATGTCCTTTGCTTCTTTCTGGTTTTTAATCACGTGAGGTGTCAGCAGGATGATGAGTTCTTGTCTTTTTATGTCATCTTCCGTGCTGCCGAATAGCCAGCCGATGATAGGTATCTTTGAAAGGAATGGTATGCCTGATCTTGATTTAGAAGTGTCTTCTCTGATGAGACCGCCAATAACGATTGTCTGGCCGTCCTGTACGACGAGATCTGTTGTCACATCGGTCTTGTCTAGGAGAATCTGCTGATCACCGGAAAGTGTAATAGTCTCAAAGGTGGAGATTTCCTGATAAATCTCCAGAGATACAAGACCGCCTGCGTTAATCCGGGGCTTTACTTTTAGAATGATACCTATGTCCCGGTACTGAAAAGTCCGCTGCGGGGCAATAGTGGTTGATCCGTATGTTTCCGTGGTTATCAGGGGGACCTGTTGGCCGACTTGAATCTTAGCCTCCCTGTTATCGGAGACAAGGATATGCGGGGCCGCCAATACTTTGGCTTTCGAATCCGTGGCAAGAGCCGTGATGAGGGCCCTGACTGTGCCTGCAGCATCTACACCCACAAAAGTGAATCCACCGAGAGAAAGGTTATTCGGATCCACGGCTAGACCCTGCGGATTCATAGCAAACCTGGTTCCAATATCACCGCTGCCGCCGAAATTACTAATATTACCCTTGAAAAGAGCAGAAATACCGAAACTGAGATTATCAGTCAGCGCTACAGAAGCTATCATGCCCTCGATAACTACCTGTCTTGGAACGACATCGATCTCTTCGATGGTTTTTTTAATAGCAGCATAATCTTCCGGTGTGGACATAACAATTACCGTATTTGTGATCTCATCGGGGATTATTCTTGTAAAATCAGAAACGAGCATTTCTCCACCGGTGGATATCGTAGAAACCTGAGGCAAAGAAGAACTTGTAAGAACAGGGGCCGTTGGCGGTGAAGCAACCGGGGTCCCGGACGTCGTTCTGGAGGGAGGAGCGGCACGTTCCGTCGTAGCACCCTTCCCACCGAGGAATATCTGCTGCAGCAGATTGGCGATATCTTTTGCTTTGCTGTTCTGTACTTGATAGACAAAGACCTGAGGCTTCCTTTGCTTGAGCTTTTCGTTGTCAAATACGTCGATAAGCTTAAGCATGCGCCTTACATTGGCATCTGTATCCACGATAATAATCTGGTTTCCCTTCGGCACATCAATAAGAACGGCATTAGCCGAGGCAAAAGGCGCTATCAGTTTGAGGACTTCCGAGGATTGGACATAGGTGATGGGAATTACCTGGAGCAGGGCCTTCCCCGTTATCGGAATCTTCGCCGGATCACGGCCGTAACTGACGGGCGAGGGTTCCTTCGAAATGTCGCTGAGGGGGACAATCCTGTAGAGGCCGTTTTCCTCTACCACACCTATGCCGTTGAGTCTGAGGATGACCTCCATAAGTGGGAGCACACTCTCCACGGGAACAGGAGCAATGGCCCGGAAAGTCACTCTTCCTTTTACACGGGGGTCAACAACATAATTGACCTTCAGGACCTCACCGAAAACGGTCTGGATGATCATGTATACATCGGCATCGTCAAAATTCAGGGTAAACTGGCCTCTGCGGGGCGCTGGGCCAGGCGATGTCTGAAGATTTGATGGAAGTTGGGGTTGCTGTATGCCGAACGGCCGCCTCAAACTGGCCGGTGGTAAAGGTCCCTGCGTCGGTTGAAGGCCCGGTGCGGTTAGGGTTGTCGGAATCTGGACCTCGCCGGTTTTATCTGCTTCATTCTTGTTTTGCCGCTGATCCTGTAGCGGTGATTCCACCTTTTGTCCCGGAATGCCGACAGTCTGACCTGACGCTGGTTCACCAGGTCTGACAGGTGTTTTCTGCATGGCTGAAGGCACCTGAGGCTCAGCCTTTTCATGGGTTGTAGCTGGTGTGTAGTTTTGGGGTTCAGCAGAATTTTTGTCAGGCAACTGAGGTAATATGACCTGCTGATCAGGTCTTGTTGCCTGTGGAGGAGATTGTGGCTGCTGTCTTGATTTAACATCAGTCGGGCCGGTTGACTGTTCCGGCGATTGCGCCTGCGCCCAGCAACATTCTTCCATGCCTAACATCGGCATGTGTAAACTGAAAATGCCAATTGATAGGATGAATATAATATACAAGGTAAAGAAGGATCGCTGTGTATACAAAATGCCTCCACGGTTTTTTTGTACAGAGTCTTGTGGCCTGACCTTCATCAATTCCAGCTTACCACATCTGCATCTTCTCCCTCACCGCCGGGAGAGCCGTCTCTACCGTAAGAAAAGAGGTCGTATTCTCCATGTGTACCGGGACACTGGTAAATATAGGGCTTGCCCCACGGGTCATTGGGCAGATCTTTCTTTAGGTAGGGGCCTTCCCACTTGTCGACATTGGGATTGACCATGAGGGCGATCAGACCCTCCTGCGTTGTAGGGTATCTCCCAGTGTCGAGCCGGAACTGATCCAGTGCCTGGCCCAGAAGTTCTATCTGCGCTTTCGCTGCTGACTGTTTGCCTTTACCGAGCTTCGGAAAAAGGCGTGGTCCCACGAGAGCGGCAATAAGACCGATGATGACCATGACCACAAGAAGTTCCACAAGTGTGAACCCTTTTTTATTGGACTGCATAGAAATATCTTTCCGATTCAATTATTTCATTTCAATTAAAATGCTTAGCTAATATTTTACAAGCATCATTATATTTTTTCTGGCTTATTTTTCCATAGGTGAAGAAGCTTATCCCTTTGGCTAAATATATTATTTATATATCAGGAAATGGATGATAATAGTTACCAAGAAATAACTTTTTTGCAAAGACAGTTTCTGAATGCATATTCATTGTTCCTCTCTTTGATACAATGAGCTCCCAGCAAGAATCAATACCAAAATTGTCTGTCAGATCTAAACTGGATTTCACAGGCTAATTCTTCATAGAAGGTGGTTGGCCTGTCGTCTCAAGAACACGCATCCATACATTGCCCTCGGGATTGACCTGTGATCCCGAAGTAACCATCCGGAAAGGGATGTATACGTATTCATCCTTCACTAGCCCGACCATCATGCTTGTTTTACCTGCCATACCTGCATGAACAGCATACTGACCCAGGGCACCGCAATAGATACTATCGCTGGCATTGGCAGGGACACTGCGGATCGTGTAGCTTGGGTCTATATATTTCAGATTTATCTCCATACCCGTCTTCTTGAAATATTCTTCTATCTTTGCCTTTAAAAATAAGCCGATATCCAACAGCTTTATATTACCAGATGCATCCTTTTCAACGAGCTCGTTATCTTTATGAATGAGCTCCTGGCCGGCGCCTTCCGCAAGAAGGATCACACAATGACCGCTTTTTTTCAGACGCTTCTCCAGGTTTTTGAGAAAACCGTTTTCTCCGTCAATATCGAAAGGTACTTCCGGAATCAGTACGAAATTGACATCTCCCTGTGCCAGTGCAGCGCCAGCCGCAATATGACCGGATTGGCGGCCCATAATCTTCACGAGTCCAATTCCCATGGGGGCGCCCTGCGCTTCAACATGCGAACACTGGATGACCTTGACCGCTTCGGAGATGGCTGTATCAAAACCAAATGTTTTCTGAATTAGGTTCAGGTCGTTGTCAATGGTCTTCGGGATGCCTATGACACTGATGTTAAGCTTTCTTTTTGTTACCTCTTCTGCGACAAATCTGGCGGCTCTCATAGTACCGTCGCCGCCTATACAGAAAAGTATATCGACATTCATGCGTTTTAATGTATTGACCATCTCGGCAGGATCCTGCATACCGCGTGATGAAGATAGAATGCTGCCTCCGGACGTATGGATGTCTTTTACAATATCCGGCTTCAATTCCATTACCTGGTGGCCGAATTTTGGTATCAAACCCTGGAATCCGTATTTAATTCCCATAACGTTTGTTACTCCATATCGGTAAAAGAGTTCCATGAAAATTGCCCTTATGACATCATTGATACCAGGGCAGAGCCCCCCGCATGTCACAATCGCTGCCTTTGTTTGGACAGGATCAAAAAAAATCATTTCCCGTGGACCTGCCACTTCAATTGATAGTGGTACTCCATCCGGAGTGGTTGAATCTTTGTAATGCTCCAGGTAGATATTAAAAAGAATTCGTTTGCTGTCGGATGTATAGTAACTGACGCTCACCGGGGATGGTATGGTTCTCTCCCCCAGATCCTGAATGGTAAAATCATTCAATCCTTTATCCATGCCTTTTCCCCTCCCGTGCTATAACTGAATTAGCCGCGTTAATGCCGGATAATATCTCTCCCTCAAATCCGAGACCTGCCAGCAACATACCTCCCGTCACGTAAACATTACGCATATGTGTCCTATTTGATATGCTTGATAAGCCTAAAAAGGGACAGGATTGCATGCAATACTTCTGATTAACCACTTCCTGATTGTTTCTTGAAAGTTCGATGGCCTTGTCGATGTTGAGGAAATCAAGATTTTCCTGAAGGAAAGGAAGAAATGTCTCAAGGGACTGGAATGCGGCGTTAGATATCTCTTTTAGCCCTTCATCTTTCAGTAGTAGTGGAGATTCTTTCAAAAAAACAGTCGCACTTAATGCCCTTTTGCCGATGAGGGGCTCGTTTGGTGTCGCCTGCAGCGCTTATCTCCAAAAAAATTAAATTATTATCCATGATCTTCCTGTTTTGGTCGACAATAACGGCAACATATGTTGCCATCTGTTCCGGAATGCACTTATCATGAACACCCATGTGTAAAGTAAACGGATAGTAAGCTGATTTAACTGACTTGAGCCTGCGTTCCAGACGGCGAAATTTTCTGTCATTAAGGAGAAATAATTTTAGTTTCTCCCATTTTGTACTTACGATGAGGTATCTTCCCTTGATTTTTGACAGTGTATCAGGTGTTTGAATATCGACGTCAATCCCCTTGTTGGCATTAATTCTGATAACGGAACAATTATCTATGAGTTGACCTCCCGAATCCTCAAACCTAGATTTGATTGACTGCAAGAGTAAATCATTACCACCCTTGCAATAATACAGTCCCCTTAAGGGGAGAGACAGAGTATATGCTGATAGGATAGACGGTGTGCCGATATTCGAATCCGCATGAGAGTTTGAGAGGAGGGCGCTTTGTACCTCGAATACTCTTTTTAATGAGGGATTACTTTTGATCCTATTGAATGCTTTTGAAAGAGACAATCTTTCCCGCATAAGTGTTTGAATATTTTTAAAAAACATGGCAAGTTCTTTATAACTTTTAGGGAACATATATGGTTTTTCACTTATCCATTGTCCAACAAGCTCACTGATCTTTAAAACCGGTGTATATAATTTATGAATATCTCCAGCATGACCGGTGAATTCTCTTTCCATCTCCCTAAGCAGTTTCTCTTGATCACAAAAGAAATCAATCCGGTGATCAGGCAGGATGATTTGCAGACCTGGATCCAGCAAACACAGACCATTGCACTCCGTGATGGATATCCCAAGATCAGCTGATAGACGAGAGCATATCTGTGTTGGGCCGAAGCCGGCTAACGGTGATGGATCAACGTTGAAGGTATAACCTGATTCCGTATATGTATATTGAACATTACCTTCGGATACAAGAATAGTTTTTATCCCATTGTGGGAAAGCATGGCGGCCGCAATTAATGAGCTTAAATCATTACCGACGATAATAGTATCATACATGTTCTAAAAAAGAGATCCAGGAATACGATTGGACTTAGATTTTTTGATAATCCGTATATATTTCCGAAGAAAGTAGCCGGCCGCGATTATGGGCACATCGAGAGACTGTCAGGATAGGATTACGCAGTCGCATTCCGGGAATTCGCATGCTGCCTCTTATTCTGACCCTAGTGCAAATATTTCTTTTCCTCTTTCGGTGTAAAACTGAATGGCCTGAGTAGAAATCCTGTCTTACTATTATATAAATGATATTGATGGCTGGTCTGTTTCTCTTTTTTCTATGAAACCGATGGCATATGCCTTTTCTCCCAATATTCCAAGGCGCTCGATCACTTCAGACGCATCTTTTTCGGGTACGACAATCATCATACCTATACCCATATTAAAAACTCTGTACATTTCCATTTCATCGATGCTTCCTATTTTCTTGATAATGTCAAAAATGGGTGGAATGTTCCAGCTGCCTTTTAAAATAACCGCCCGACATTGACTGGGCAAAATGCGCGGTACGTTATCAATATATCCACCGCCCGTGATATGAATAATACCTTTGATGCTGAAGTTCTTGATTAAATTCAAGATGGATTTCACGTAAATTTTTGTCGGACGAAGAAGTTCCATGCCAATGGAAGAATCGAGATCATTGACATTGTCGTGGATACCTAGTTTCCCCTTTTCGAACAGGATCTTTCTTGCAAGTGAAAAGCCATTGCTGTGTATACCGTTAGAGGAAATACCGATTATCCTTTCACCAACACGGATTTCTGAACCATCAACTATTCTATCAGCCTCCACTACTCCGACGCAAAAACCCGCCAGGTCATATTCACCTTCTTTATAAAATGCCGGCATTTCAGCAGTTTCTCCGCCGATAAGCGCACAACCTGCCTCGCGGCATCCTTTAACGATGCCTTCAATGATCTTTATGCTTTGATCTACATCAAGCTTTCCTGTTGAGATGTAGTCATGAAAAAAGAGCGGTTCTGCTCCCTGTACTACTACATCGTTGACAGACATTGCAACAAGATCGATACCGATGGTATCATGCTTATCCATCAATTGGGCAATCTTTAACTTTGTTCCAACACCATCAGTGGATGAAACCAGTACAGGATTACTATATTTACCGATATCAAGATGAAACAGACTCCCGAAACCACCAATGGCGCTCATAACCTCCTTGCGATAAGTGGATTTTATAAGTGGTTTAATCCTGTCAACAAAGAGATTAGCTTTGTCTATATCAACGCCTGCATCCTTATACGAAAATTTTTTCTGCATTTTATTACCAATAGGTCTGTAAGATGGGGATCAGCTTTAGCCTAATTAAGTCCAAATGTCAATTCTTTACTTGCGAAAAATGCGAATATCTGTTAACAGCGTGCAATCCTTGTATTTGAAATTATTATATTTATATAAAGCTTAAAAGATTTGAGCCTATGGAATCACTTAAAGCAATTCTGGAGAAAATCGAAGCACCATTAGTATTCTCATCAAGAGATTATTACAGGCATCTGCCCCTCATTAAGGACTTTGAAGTGACAATGACGACATTCTTAAGGCAAATTAAAAATGTGTTGTCACTGTCTGCAATACAGGCTGATTTAGACATAACTTATAGAAATATAATTTCCGGATTTGAAGAAGCAATTCTGGACTTTGATAAACTATCGTTGGAATGTAAAAAAGAACGCATAGAAAAATCGCTTCTTCTCGTGAATGAACTGAAACGAGTTGCCGAAGTATCTTTGAATTTAACTTCCGATATTCAAAATGAAAAGGCATTCCCCAAATTGGATAATTCAGTCCAGAGTGTTGAAAAGATATCCCTTCCTGTACAGTTCATAAAAGGAGTGGGACCAAAAATCTCGGCTATGCTTGAGAAGAAAGGATTAAAAACCGTCGAGGATTTGCTGTATTTTGTACCAAGGAAATACGAAGACAGGCGATCCGTGAAGGCGATTAAATCAGTCAGAACCGGTGCCAGGGAAACAATCATTGGTAAAGTTACCCGAGCAGAGATCATGCTATACAGGAATAAAAGAGTGTATGAGGTAACCATAGACGATGGCAGTGGATTGCTTACCGCCAAGTGGTTTAAAGGGAACTACAAATATCTGAAAAATATTTTCAAAGAGGGCATACGGGTTATAATGACCGGGGAAGTGAGAGGTTACCTTTTCGGTAAGGATATGGTCCACCCTGACTTCGAGGCTTTAGACGACGACGAAAATGGACAAAATCTGCTCCACTTCAAGAGGATTGTACCCGTTTATTCAGAAACGGAGGGACTTCACCAGAAACATATCAGGAAGATCATGGCTCATGTGATTGATAACTATTCACGATATGTCTTAAGCCCCATACCTGAAGAAATATGCCAAGAACGTCATCTTGAAAATATTTATACTGCAATCCGAAATATACACTTTCCTGAATTTAATGAGGATATCGGCGCATACAATGAAATGCAATCAGAGGCGCACCGAAGACTCATTTATGATGAATTTTTCTTCCTTCAATTGGGCCTAGCTATGAAAAGAAAAGGGAACATACTGGATAAAGGTATAGCATTTAAGACCGGGGGCAAAATTCTTCAAAAATTTTATGATATTCTTCCATTCAATTTAACCACTGCTCAAAAAAGGGTCATTGGAGAAATCGAAGTGGATATGGAAAAGACCTGCAGCATGAATCGGCTTCTTCAGGGTGATGTTGGATGTGGTAAAACGGTAGTATCCATGGCAGCAATGATTACGGCTTGTGAAAATAATTATCAGGCGGCCATAATGGCGCCGACTGAGATTCTGGCAGGGCAGCACTATGAACGCATTAAAAATTGGTCTGACCAGCTTGGTTTAAAAGTTGTTTTACTAACCGGCAGCACGAAAGATCAACAAAGAAGGAAAGTATTTGAAAAGATAAAAAAAAACGATGTTGATATCATAGTCGGTACGCACGCATTGATCCAGGAGCATATAAATTTCGGTAACCTTGGTTTTGTTGTCGTCGATGAGCAGCACCGCTTTGGTGTTATCCAAAGGGCTGCACTGCGACAAAAGGGGGCAAATCCTGACTTTTTGGTTATGACAGCCACTCCGATTCCGAGGACACTTGCGATGACTGTATACGGGGATTTAGATATTTCCGTGATCGATGAATTACCTCCTGGAAGGAAAGAGATTCGGACAAAGGTATTTTTTGAAGAGCAACGCAAGAAGGTTTATGACATCATACGGATGGAGTTAAAGAAAGGGAACCAGGTTTTCGTCGTTTATCCATTGGTCGAAGAATCTGAAAATCTGGAGCTCAAAGATGCAACGAGAATGGCGGAACGCTTGCAGGTAGAAATATTTCCGGAATACAGGGTGGGGCTTATTCATGGACGTATGAAAGGGAAAGAAAAGGATAAGATAATGGCAGGTTTCTTAAATAGAGAGATCAATATCCTCGTTTCCACGACCGTCATTGAAGTGGGGATTGATGTCCCTCAGGCATCTCTAATTGTGGTCGAGCATGCGGAAAGATTTGGCCTGTCACAATTGCACCAGCTGAGGGGAAGAGTTGGAAGAAGTGATATTCCGTCATACTGTGTTCTAATGTCGCATCGAAAAGGTTCTGAAGATTCAATCAAAAGACTGCGTGTTATGGAACAAACGAACGATGGCTTTAAGATCGCTGAAGAAGATTTAGCTATCAGGGGACCTGGTGAGTTTATGGGAACAAGACAATCTGGATTGCCCGATTTTCGCATCGCTCATATACTAAGAGATGTGCAAATTCTAATTGAGTCAAAGACGGACGCCTTTTATCTCGTTGAAAGAGATCCGATGCTTGAAAAGGAGGATCATGCACAACTTAAAGGAGTCCTTTTGCGCAGGTGGGGCGGCAGGCTTGAGCTCGCAAAAACCGGCTGATCAATAACTTAATTTATTTTGACAAGCTTATGTTAACTGTTATAGAAGTGGCAGCGACTAATAACACAACATACACTAGTGTAATTAAGCGTAATGTAAATTTTCGCTAAATTAAAATCTAATACAGGTATTAGTCCATGAAAACGATAAACTTGGGATTAATCGGCTTCGGTACTATCGGCACAGGTGTGGTCAAACTGCTTCAGGAAGGCATCAGATCTTATCGAGAAGCGGCTCGGCGCAAAACTTGTTGTGAAGAAAATAGCCGATATTGATATAACCTCACCGAGACAGGTCACCGTCGAGAAAGAGCTGTTAACCCCTGATGCGAAAGTAATCCTTGATGATCCCGAGATATCCATCGTTATTGAGCTTATCGGCGGGTATGAACCTGCACGCTCGCTTATACTTGAAGCAATGCATAAAAAGAAGCATGTCGTTACAGCTAATAAAGCCCTCTTAGCTACACACGGAAATGAGATATTTCGAGCAGCTGAAGAAGAAGGGGTTGATATCGGTTTCGAAGCCAGTGTCGGCGGTACAATTCCCATCATCAAGACACTGAAGGAAAGTCTGGCGGCAAACAGGATGAAGTCAATTTTCGGTATTATGAACGGTACATCGAATTACATATTGAGTAAAATGACCGATGAGGGAAAATCTTTCCAAGTTGTCCTGAAGGAAGCACAGAAGCTCGGTTTTGCAGAAGCCGATCCAACCTTTGACATTGAAGGTATTGATACGGCTCATAAGCTCGCCATCGTATTGTCTTTGGCATACGGCAAGAGGGTAAGACTTAAAGATATCTACCGGGAAGGTATCTCCGGAATTAGTAAACAGGATATTGATTTCGGCAGAGAACTGGGCTATCGGATCAAACTGCTCGCTATTGCCATTCAAAGAGAAAATTATATTGAGGCAAGGATTCATCCCACTATGGTTCCACTTACCCATCTTCTGGCAAACGTAAATGGAAATTTCAACGCATTTCATTTCGTCGGTGACGCATCAGGCACGGTTTTCCTGTATGGTCAGGGCGCAGGAATGATGCCCACAGCAAGTGCCGTGATAGCCGATGTTATTGACATTTCGAGAAATTTATTGAAGGGAATATCCGGACGGGTGCCCGCTCGTTCGCTGAGAGAAGATGTCATTGATGATATCAACCTTATGTCTTTTGATGACATCTGCACAAACTACTATTTCAGATTTTCTGCATTAGACCGGCCAGGGGTCCTTTCCAAAATTTCCGGAATTCTGGGTGAAAACAATATAAGCATTGCTGCAGTGATTCAAAAAGGGCGGCAGCAGGCGGGACCGGTTCCTGTAGTAATGACGACTCATAAATCCAGAGAAAAAGATGTTCAGAAAGCAATAAGAGAAATTGATCAACTTGATATAATACGCGGAAAAACGGTATTGATACGAATTGAGGACGAACGGCCGTAATGAAATACATTATCCTGCTCGGCGATGGCATGGCGGATTATCCATTAGAAGAACTAAAAGGGAAGACTCCGTTGGAATACGCCCATACCCCATACATGGACATGATTGCATCACAAGGTACATTAGGTATGATAGATACCATACCTGCCGGGTTTTTGCCCGGGAGTGATGTGGCCATTATGACAGTCCTCGGATATAACCCTAAACAATACTACACGGGACGGGGGCCTCTGGAAGCTGCAAGCATGGGCCTTCAACTGGGAGATAATGACGTGGCATTTCGCTGTAATCTTGTAACTCTGGCCGGAGATGAAAAATACATAATGGAGGACTTTACAGCAGGTCATATAACTTCTCAAGAAGCAGGGATAATTATAAATGATATCAATAAGGAAATGGGAACCGCCAACTTTCAATTCTATCCCGGTGTAAGTTACAGGCACCTTTTAATATGGAGGGATGGGAAGTACCTTCTTGAAACAACCCCCCCCCATGACATTACAGGCAGGGTGATCAGTGATTATCTGCCCCGTGGCGGCGATGGCGCGGATCAATTAAATAGTCTCATGGAACGTTCTCAGGTTATTCTAAAGGATCATCCTGTAAACCGATTGCGTCTAAAAAAGGGTAAAAAGCCGGTAAGCTCCATATGGTTGTGGGGGCAGGGAAGGGTCCCCAAATTTGAAAAACTCACTGACAAATATGCTTTACGGGGAGGAATGATATCTGCCGTTGATCTCTTAAATGGCATTGGTGTCTGTGCAGGCCTTAAAGTAATTACTGTTGAGGGCGCAACTGGGTATACAGATACAAATTATTCTGGAAAGGCAAGAAAGGCTTTAGATGCCTTGAAAGAAATGGATTTTATATTTGTCCATGTTGAAGCCCCGGATGAAATGGGTCATGAAGGAAATATTGAAGGCAAGATTAAGGCCATTGAAGATTTTGACAAAAAGGTCGTCGGTACCATCTTGAGCGAAATTTACAGCATAGGTCCATTCAGGCTGCTCGTTTTAAGCGATCATCCAACACCTATCAGCATAAGGACACATGCATCGGACCCATCTCCATTTGCCGTATTATCTTCCGATAAAGATGAAAATTTGAGAAACGGTTCAACCTTTAGTGAATCTTCGGCAAAAAGCAATGGCGTGATGGTTTCTCCAGGTAATCTTCTCATAGATAGATTCATCGGGAATTGGAGGGGATTTGTTGAAGAAAAACCACGTTAAGATACGTGTCATTTACGCAGATACCGATGCCATGGGTATCGTTTATCATACCAATTACATCAAATGGTTCGAAATCGGGCGAACAGAACTCCTCAGAGGCATTGGTATAGTCTATGCGGAGATGGAATCGAAGGGATACAACCTGCCATTGACGGAGGCATACTGCCACTATTTGTTACCGGCCAAATATGACCAGGTCATTGTTCTCGAAACGGAGCTGGAATATGTGAAAAGGGCAAGCATGAAATTTAACTACAACATTTGGGATGAAGACAAAGAGAAGATTCTCGTCGAAGGATATACCATCCATGCTTGTACAAACACCATTGGGAAAATAGTACGGGTACCGTCCTTTGTCATAGAGAAGATCAATAACCAGATGCAATTAAAATTTTGACAGGAAGACAACATGGCAAGAAAGATTACTAAGAAGGAAATTGAAAAGCCGGATTCATTTCAATTAGCATTAAAGAAAATAGCAACATACGTAAAAGAAAATAGATCAAAGATTTATTTAATATCCGCTATAATCACTTTAATCATTGGTATTTCATGCGGTTGGTATTTTTACAGAATGAATTACGAGAATAATGCACATAAGCTCTATGAAAAGGCCAATCTTGTTGGTATGAAGCTTACCATGCAAGGAGGTAAACCGGATCGAAAATGTTTTTAAAATGTATAGGGATGTCACGACGCAGTATCCGGGATCCAAAGCTGCCATGATGGTACATTATCAAATGGGGAATATGTATTACAATCTCGGCGATATTGAATCTTCGATAAAGGAATATACGAAATTTCTTAAAGAAGTACCTGATGGAAGCGATCTAAGAGCTCTTGCATATGTCGGATTGGGATATTGTTATGAATCGAAAAAAGACTTGAAGGACGCCTTGGAGTCATTTGAAAAGGCTGCCAATTCAAAATCAGTTGGAAGTTTTGAAGGTATCACATACAGAAATATTGCTAGAATTTATGAAGAAATGAATAACAAAGAAAAGGCCTTAGAATATTATAAGAAAGCACTTGATAAAACGTCTGATCCTTCCATGGAGCATCTTTTAAAAAGGAAAATATCAATCATTAGCTGAAGTTGCAGGGCGAGTGCATTTTGGGACAGCTGTTATTCTCTGCAATATCTCAGGAGAATTAAAGAATATATGAAAGCATTGATGTCGGGAAATGAGAGTATTGCAAGGGGTGCTTACGAACATGGAGTTCGCTTCGCATCCGGGTATCCGGGAACACCAAGTACTGAAATTATTGAGAATATTTCAAAGTATGATGGTGTCTATGCAGAGTGGTCTCCCAATGAAAAGGTTGCCCTTGAGGTTGGTATCGGTGCAGCTTTAGCGGGTGCAAGGGCTATGGTTGTTATGAAGCATGTAGGGGTCAACGTTGCTGCTGATCCGCTCTTTACCGTAAGTTATACAGGAACAAACGGGGCGCTCGTCATTATCACTGCCGATGACCCTTCTCTGCACAGTTCACAAAATGAACAGGATAACAGAAACTACGCCAAATTCGCAAAGATACCTATGCTTGAGCCTGCGGATAGCCAGGAAGCCAAAGATTATATAAAAATTGCGTTTGATTTAAGTGAAAAGTTTGATACTCCTGTCTTTCTGAGGACAACCACACGCGTTTCCCATTCAAAATCCATCGTAGTTTTGGAAGAACCATCAGTCACAGAGGATCGAACTGCTATACATTTTAACACCTCAAAATACGTCATGGTCCCTATCAATGCTCGTGCGAGAAGGGTTGAAGTTGAAAAAAGACTGCAAAGACTCAGAGAATTTGCTGAAAATTTTTCTGAAAACAAGATTGAAATGAACGATCCCGAAGTTGGCATTATTACAGCCGGGATGTCATATAATTATACTAAAGATATCTTCCCCAATTATTCTTATCTAAAACTCGGAATGGTTTATCCGATACCCTCCAAGATGGTCCGGGAATTTGCCTCGAAAGTCAAAAAACTTTACGTGGTTGAGGAGCTCGATCCATTTATAGAGGAACAGGTTGCTGTATTGGGCATTAAGGTTGTCGGCAAGGAGATCTTTCCCTGTACAAACGAATTCGATCCCGGTGTGATTGAGCAGGCTATAAAAGGTGAGAAGACTGCAACTGTCAGCTTTGCCGAACATATCAGTTCCACCGAGACCTCCGAATCTTTGTCCCGGTTGCCCTCACAGAGGTCTGTTCTATGTCCTCGGAAAACTGAAGGTCTTTGTCACAGGTGATATCGGATGCTATACTTTATCATATATGAAACCGTTGGAAGGTCTTCATTCTTGTATCTGTATGGGCGCAAGTATCGGCATGGCGCATGGTATGAGCAAGGCTTTGAAGGATAAAGGGAAGGGGAAGGTTGTTGGTGTTATCGGGGACTCTACGTTTATTCATTCGGGCATAACACCGTTGTTGAATATG
The DNA here is from genome assembly GCA_963695875.1 of uncultured delta proteobacterium. Classification (GTDB taxonomy): domain Bacteria; phylum Desulfobacterota; class Syntrophia; order Syntrophales; family UBA2185; genus DATKLL01. The sequence continues at coordinate 246,548 of CAVOID010000008.1, forward strand.
GCCTATAACAAAAGTGATGCAGTCATTGTTATATGTGACAACAGGACAACTGCAATGACGGGAATGCAGGAACATCCGGCAACCGGTTACACACTACAGGGAGAAAAAACAAAAGAGCTTGATTTTACGACCCTCGCCAAGGCATTGGGGATTGATAGTGTCCGTGTAATAGATCCGTACGAGATTAAAGCAACAAGAAAAGTGATGAACGAAGAATTGTCAAAACCTGGTCCTTCAGTCGTTATATCAAGGAGATCCTGTGTATTATTCAAGCGAAATATAAATGATGTACAAAAACCGCTTGAAGTCGATAGGAATATCTGTATCGGTTGCAAATCATGTATTGATCTTGGATGTCCACCGATCTCGTGGATAAAGTTTGAAGACATGCCAGGTGATGGGATTAAAAAGAATGTGAAAAGACAAGAGGGTATTGCATTTATTGACCGTGACCTTTGTAATGGCTGTACAATTTGTCAGCAGGTATGCAAAGTCGGTGCGATTGTTGAGGTTGATTAATCTCATGCCTGAAATTAATGATGTAAAAAGTATTCTGCTTGCAGGTGTGGGTGGCCAGGGAATACTGCGGGCTAGTGATATTTTATGTCTTGTTATGATGGAGTCCGGCCTGGATGTCAAGAAAAGCGAAGTCCACGGCATGGCCCAGAGGGGCGGATGTGTGACCAGTCATGTTCGTTATGGATCAGAAGGTCTATTCACCGATAGCAAAGAAAGGTGATGTAGATATTCTTATGTCATTTGAAAAATTAGAGACCCTCCGTTATCTAGATTTCATGAAGTCGGAATGTACTATTATCATTAATGAAGAAGAGCTTTACCCGCCGTCAGTAAATCTTGGCGATGCCATTTATCCTGGTAATATTGTTGAGAGCGTAAAGAAAATCTTCAAATTTGTGAAGGTTGTCAATGCCAATAATATAGCGATAAAAGCAGGAGATATCAGGATGGAAAATATAGCGCTCCTGGGAGTTTTATCACTTTATTTGCAACTTGATATTTTCCTCTGGGAAGAGGTAATCCGTAAATCATTCCCCAAAGCCACCGAAGGAAACCTCAAAGCCTTTCATATGGGGCGGTCAGCATAAAAACAAAAGTATGTTTGTTACAAGCGCTTCAGGAGATAATCAAATTAAAAATCGGATGGATATCCGACGTTTGATAGAAATATGATCGATTTCTTTCCATTATAATTCAAATACTTCCGCCAACAATCTCATACTAAGCTTTATGTTCTGAACAGGACGTCATTGGAACTTGCTAAATAGAATATATAGTTGTATTATCATCACACATATTCGTTAAATGTCCCTGATTTGCGTACTAAGCTTGACAAAAAAGAAGAAATGCATATTGTAAAAAGGTAGTGAATTGCTTGCAAATTTTTCCTATCTTAAAAAGTGGATAGTTTTGATTAATCAACGAATTATATAGTATTGTTATGGCAGAGGATTATTACAAAATATTGGGTGTGGAAAAAAACGCGGATGCCGAGATTATAAAAAAGGCCTATAGAAAACTGGCCTTGAAGTGGCATCCTGATAAGAACCCCAACAATAGAACAGCGGAGGAGAAGTTTAAAAAGATCAGCGAGGCTTATGCAGTTCTAAGCGATCCTAAAAAGCGCGAAGAATATGATACATACGGCTCTGCAGATCAGTTCAGGCAGAGATACACTCAAGAGGATATTTTCAGAGGTTTCGATCTGAATGATATATTAAGAGGATTTGGCTTTGGAGAATCGGTCGGGGCAGGGACAAGAACGTTCAGAACGAACAGGGGAGGTGGTTTTTCCTTCACGCAAGGCGGTTCATTTTCCGACATTTTCGAGGGAGAGAGGACATAGATTTGCGCACCAACCCCAGAAAGGCCAGGATTTTGAATATAACCTTTCAATTACATTAGAAGAATCTGTTTTTGGAGCTGAAAAGAAATTAGCCCTTCAAAAAGAAGCCAACGTCGAGGAAATTAGTTTTAAGGTACCGCCTGGCATCAATTCCGGAAAAAAATTGAGATTATCCGGCAAGGGGGCTCCCGGCATTGATGGAGGACCTCCGGGTGACTTATATATAAATATACACGTTCTTCCCCATCCAATTTTTGCTAGAGATGGAAATGATATATATATCGAAAAGGCAATCAACTTTACCCAGGCCGTGCTGGGAACGAGCATTGATGTTCCTACCCTTGACGGAGCGACTAAAAGAATCAAAATTCCACCGGGTACTCAGAGCAATACAAAAATTAGAATGAAAGGTTTTGGAGTTTCAGGATTGAAGAGTACAGGTAAGGGAGATCAATTTGTGAAAATAACAGTTAATGTTCCTAAAAAGCTGACTGAGAAGCAGCTTCAGTTGGTCAATAAATTAGTTGAAGAAGGTCTATAGCAATCTGGTCAATTATGATATGTCTTATAAGATATGTTATGTAAACTTACTTGATCCTCAAATTCATTTCATTATGAAGATTAGATTAATTCAACTTCTCCAACAGCGCCAAAATGTTCTCCCACAATTATCACTATACCTTTGACGCCCTCTATTTTCATTCCTCTTTCGAGAGCACATTTAATATCACTTTTATTTTTTACAATATTTCCAATAGCTGTTGCAGCTGCATCAGCCATTGTGGAAGATTTTGACAGAACGCAAACTGCATCTGCTTTTCCAAAGCTCAATGAGTGTCCCACCGTTCCGGATGATGTACAGACACCCATTGGCATCTTGCTCAGACTTCAAGTTTAGCCTAAGATTGTAGCTTAAAGGTGAATCACCTGCAAAAATAGCAACCTTTATCTCGCTTTCGGTCTTTAAAAAAATATCACCACCATTTTCAACGATAACATTGTGTGATAAATGAAGCAGATCATCACCCACATACTCAGCGATTGCCCCCGCAACCGAGGCCATGGGGCCTACACCGGCCGTACTGGAAGTCTTCAGCATATCCCTTACAATACGTGGAGCCAGCCGATCATCAGCGCATGGGATTTAAGGATGTTAAGAAAATCAGGATGATATTTTATATAAGACTCTATAAATCCTCGGTATTTATGTACGGATTGAAGCGCGGCATCAGAAAGGTCTTTGTCGGAACAGATAAAAAGATCAGTTTCACGCACACTTACATGAAATGCTATAAGGCTATTATGAGATACTTTATTCCTATATGTCCTTTCGAGGTATTTCATTATTAAATCTTAAAGTAATACTTGATATCATCGTTATGATTTAATGAATTACATCAATAATCTTTATAACTATACCGAGTAGAAGCTGCACCAAGTATTCGCTCTGCTTCTTCTTTAAGCTCATCAGTTAGTTCAAGTCTGCATTCCTTCCCGAGATAAACGATTACTTCGCTTTTACCGTTAAGAATATGGATGAACCCATCATACTTACCTTTATGATTCTTAAGCAAAATATTTAAGAGACTCGATCTCTTCAAAAGATGATTTTGAAACATCAATAAAAAAGTGCACTGTATTATAAGGTTGTTCTCCTGCATTAGCGAGGGCAGTAAGTTCAGATGCAATAACTTTAACGCCCTCTTCACCAGCATCTATTGTACCTTTAATCAGAACTGGTTCTTCGCTATGGAGAAGACCAAAAGCACTCCTATAAATATCCGCAAAGAAAATAACTGTAACAGATCCCTTAAGATCCTCAATGGTTATATAAGCCATAATATCCTTTTTCTTCGTCGTCACTTCACGAATGTTGCTGACAACACCAGCAAAAACAACTGCTTCACGATCCTTCTTATCGTTTATGCTTGAAGTGTCTACATTAACCAAAGTGCTGAGTCTATCGGCGAATCTAAAAAGAGGATGACCTGTGATATAGAATCCGAGTGTTTCCTTCTCATAAGCAAGCAATTCCTGATGATCCCATTCGGCAACATCAGCGATAGATACTTGTTGGAAGGGATCGATATCTTCATCGTTTTCCCTTTCCAAAGAGTCAAAGAAACTGGTCTGTCCAGCTTGACTTGTCCTTATGGCGTCTCTGAGCCGAGTCAACAATACCTTCATAGTATTCAATTAACTGCCTTCTGTGATACCCTAGTGAATCGAATGCACCGCATTTAATAAGACTTTCAGTCATCCTTTTATTAATTTTCCTCAGGTCAACACGGTTACAGAAGTCATTAAAAGATTTGAATCTGCCTTCATTTTCTCTGACTGAAATAATCGAATCAATGGCGCCAATACCCACATTCTTAACTGCAGCGAGACCGAAACGAATATGTTCTCCGGCAACACTAAAGTCGCTTTGTGATTCATTAATGTCAGGAGGAAGTACATTTATGCCCATATCTTTGCAACTATTGATATATTTGATGATCTTATCCCTATTGTCCTTTTCACTTGTCAGAAGCGCTGCCATGAATTCAACCGGGTAATTGGCTTTCAGGTAAGCAGTCTGGTAGGATATCATGGCGTAAGCAGTACTGTGAGACTTGTTAAATCCATATTCGGCAAATGTCTCCATCTGCTCCCAGATTTTTTTTGCTTTCTTTTCCGTTATATTATTATGCCTGGCGCCATCGAGAAATTTCGGTTTTTCCTTCTCCATTTCAGAGGGTTTTTTCTTGCTCATGACCTTTCGCAGTATATCTGCTTCAGCCATGGTATATCCGCCAATAGCACCGGCTATTTGCATTACCTGTTCCTGATAGACGATAACACCATATGTTTCCTTTAATATTTCTTTTAACTCAGGTACTTCATATACAATCTTTGTCCTACCCTGTTTTCGTGAAATAAATTCTGGAACCATATTCATAGGACCCGGTCTGTAAAGTGCTATCAAGGCAATGATATCCTCAATGCAGTCGGGCTTCATGTTTACAAGAATATCCTTCATACCGGAACTTTCCAGCTGGAATATACCGTCCGTGTTCCCCTTCATGAGTAATTGATATGTTTTTTGATCATTAAGGGGAATTTTATCTATATCAATTTCTTCCCCCCTGCCCTCTTTTATAAACTGCAGGGTGTTTTTAATGACTGTTAGAGTTTTTAATCCCAGAAAATCAAATTTTGTCAGCCCCACCATTTGAAGATCATTCATTGAAAACTGCGTGACAATTTCATCCTTGGGGCTTTTGCACAAGGGTACGCGCTCAACGAGAGGCACATCGGAAATGACGACACCCGCTGCATGCGTTGAGGAATGACGATTTAAACCTTCAAGAGCTCGTGAAAGAGAAAGGAGCTTTCTTACTTTTTCACTTTTTTTCTCCTCTTCCTGAAGCCTTGGTTCGCTCTGGATGGCCATATCAAGAGAGATGTTAAGAATATTGGGAACCAGCTTTGCGATACTATCAACCTCACCATAGGATATGTTCAATGCCCTTCCTACGTCCCTGATAACTGCTTTCGCCTGCATTTTCCCGAATGTAATAATCTGTGCGACTCTATCGCTGCCGTATTTTTCGGTTACATACCTGATAATTTCATCCCGGCCGTCCTGGCAGAAATCTATATCTATATCAGGCATGCTTATCCGCTCCGGATTCAGGAATCTTTCAAAAAAAAGTCCATAGCGTATGGGATCGATATTAGTAATGCCTATAGCATAAGCGACAAGACTTCCGGCAGCTGAACCTCTGCCTGGTCCTACAGGAATATTTTTTTGTTTTGCGTAATTTACGAAGTCTGAAACGATTAGAAAATAGCCGGCAAATCCCATAGATTTGATAATTTCCAATTCTTCTTCAAGGCGACTCTCATATTTATGCCGGATTCCTTCGTCCTCATTGCCCTTGATAAGAACCGGCATTAAGTTTTCCAGTCCTCGCTTAGCTAACCGCATCAAATATTCATCGAGTGTTTCATTCGTATCGATTCTAAAATTGGGAAGCGAAATATTGCCAAAATCAAAACTGAAATTGCATTTTTCCGCAATTGCAATCGTATTATCAATAGCTTCAGGAACGTCTTTAAAAATCTGCTTCATGTTATCAGGTGACCGGAAATAAAATTCATCCGTTTTGAATTTCATCCTGTCGATATCTTCGACGGTCTTTCCGGTCTGAATACACACCAGGACATCATGTGCCTCAGCATCTTCTCGATTTATATAATGGCAGTCATTAGTTGCCACAAGGGGAATAGAAAGTTCCCGACTTATTTCAATGAGCCCTATGTTTGCAATCCTTTGCTCAGTGAGGCCGTTTTCCATGATTTCCAGATAGAAATTTCCATTGCCAAATATTTCCCTGTATTCTTCCGCAACCCTCTTAGCTGCCTCCCTATTTCCTTTCAGGAGAAGATTCGATATTTCTCCATGCAGGCATGCACTCATACCGATGATGCCTTCGCTATATTTCGCCAGGATTTCCTTGTCCACGCGTGGACGATAGTAAAATCCTTCAAGGTACCCTGATGTTACAAGTTTCATAAGATTCTTATAACCGTACATGTCCTTGACAAGAACAAGCAGATGGTGAGAACTCTCTCCTATTGTATGTGTATTCTTATCAAAGCGGCTTTTGGGAGCTACATATAGTTCACAACCGATAATAGGTTTAATGCCATATTTCTGAGCGTGCTGATAGAAGTCAATGGCCCCGAAAATATTACCATGATCAGTCATGGCTACTGCAGGCATTTGGTACTCTTTTGCTTTTTTAAATAGATTATCGAGACGAATAGTTCCGTCGAGCAGGCTGTATTGTGTATGAACATGAAGGTGGACAAAATCGGCAGAGTTCATTTATTGATTACCCCGTAAAAAGTCGAATATTGATTGAATAATGGACAGCCAAGTAAAAAATGTAAGTTTCAGGCACGCGAATCATTGATGAGTGAAGCGTATATAGACGTGTGCTGCAATGACAAAGGATGCTTTTGGACTTTTTTTTACAATGCCGCTTATAGTTAATCCAGCCAGTAGTTAGGAGCTTCTTTTGTGATAATAACATCGTGGACATGGCTTTCGCGAAGTCCCGCTGATGTAATGCGTACAAATTTCGTATTTTCTCTTAGTTCCTTGATTGTTTTGCAACCGACATATCCCATGCCGACTTTAAGACCGCCTACAAGCTGGCTTATGCTTGCTGAAAGCGAACCCCTGAAAGGTACTCTTCCTTCTATCCCTTCAGGAACCATTTTTAAGCTACTTTCTATATCATCATGATAGTACCTGTCCATGCTTCCCATTTTCATTGCTTCAAGAGAACCCATTCCCCTGTATACCTTGTAGCTTCTTCCCTGGAAGAGAATCGTTTCCCCGGGGCTCTCTTCTGTTCCTGCAAAAAGACTTCCTATCATGACGGTATGTGCACCTGCTGCAAGGGCCTTAACAACATCACCTGAATATTTAATACCTCCATCGGAGATAATTGGTATGTCGCATTTTGCTGCAACCTTGGCAGCATCTCTAATGGCGCTCATCTGCGGGACGCCAACCCCAGCGATTATCCTTGTTGTGCATATTGATCCAGGACCGACTCCTACCTTAATTGCATCCACTCCGGCATTAGTTAAAGCCTTTGCACCTTCAACTGTAGCTATATTGCCAGCGATCAACTCGCACTTTGTAAAGTTAGCCTTAGTATCTCTTATTGCATCTAAAACGCCTTTCGAATGTCCATGAGAGGTGTCTATAACAATCACGTCAACACCCGCTGCTAATAAAGCATCAATCCTCGCTTCTCTGTCAAGAATACCCACAGCTGCACCAACTCTCAGCCTGCCTAAGGAATCTTTGCATGCGCTGGGATATCTTTTTATCTTTTCTATGTCCTTGATGGTAATCATTCCTTTTAAGTTATATTCGTCATCTACGACAAGTAGTTTCTCTATCCTGTGCTTATGCAGTAGTTTCTTGGAATCTTCGAGTGTGATATTGGATGACACGGTAACAAGATTTTCTTTGGTCATCACATCGGATACCTGTTGATCAAGATTCGTTTCAAATCTGAGGTCCCGGTTTGTCAGGATTCCCACCAGTCTCCGATTTCTAACTACTGGAACGCCTGATATCCTGTATCTGTTCATAAGATCAAGGGCTTCATGAACCTTCTGTTCAGGTTCGATGGTTATCGGATCCACGATCATACCGCTCTCCGATTTTTTTACTTTATCAACCTCGACTGCTTGTTTTTCAATACTCATGTTGCGATGGATAATCCCTATACCACCTTCCTGAGCAAGGCATATAGCAGTACGAGATTCTGTAACTGTATCCATTGCCGCACTTATAATTGGAATATTTAAGATGATGTTATTTGTCAAGAGCGTCGACGTCTCAACATCTTTGGGAAGAATATTCGATTCGCACGGTACAAGAAGAAGGTCGTCAAATGTCAATGTCTCTTTTACATGGTCGTCGAGCATAGTGCGCCTCCGTTTCTTTTACTTTTTTTTATTTGACACCCCTTATATAAAAGGACTTTTCGTTCAGTAAAACTAAGTATTCATCGTTCTCAGCATCATATTCTATGAATTTCGCGATTTGATAATAGCCTGCCCTTGAAAATCGCGCAATAAACTCTTTATCCCTAATAGAACAATAAAGTACGTTGTCTTTTCCGACATATAAAGTGTTGGGATCAAGCTTCTCAAGACTTTGATCAGACAAAAGAAGATAAATACATTCTTCATTTGACGATATTGAATCAAATCTATATACTGCTTTTATTACAAATGGCGTATCCTCTACCTCAAGATAGCAACAATCGTCCTGCAATTCAATTATATATCTTCCAAATTCATCCTTTTTCAGATTTTGATAAAAATAACAGATGATATCTTTTCTGATAATCTCTTTGCCCCTGTAATACCAGGCACCTTCTTTGTCTATCGCAATCTGACAGGGAGGGATATCGTTCTTCATTATCTTTAAAAAATCTTTCTGCTATCAAGCAACATGGTTACGGGGCCATCATTCACAGATTCTATATTCATCATAGCCTGGAATTCACCTGCTCCAACATGATTGATTTTCTCCTTCGCTCTGTTTATGAAATATTCGTAAAGTTTCTTCGCTTCTTCCGGTTGTTCAGCGGAAATAAAAGAAGGTCTTCGTCCCTTTCGACAATCACCAAGAAGGGTGAACTGGGAAACAACAAGCATCTCCCCAGATATATCAAGGATAGATAGGTTCATTTTTCCCTCGGCATCTTTAAATATTCTTAAATTGATTATTTTTTCAGTGAGGTAGTCTGCATCATTATGACTATCCGCTTTTTCTATACCGAGAAAGACAAGAACACCCTTTCCGATACTGGATATTATTCTGCTTCCAACACTTACCATTGCCCTGTCAACCCTTTGAACGACAGACCTCATATTGATCCTGTCCCCGCTCTTTTCGGCGGCATGTTAGCAATAATCAAATAATGCTTCAAGTCTTTTCTCAGATACGAATTGCCTCAAATTAAATGTTACCCAAGAGGTGTTTAAAAAAGGATCGTTGACTCATAAATAGGTGTTACCGAACACCGACTCCAAAAAGGAGGATAATCTATGAGTCCACGATCGAAAAAAGAGTACACTAAGGCAATCCATTTACGCTATAAAAATGCTTCCCGCTATGAAAAAACAATTATCCTGAACGAGTTCTGCACAACGTGCGGATACCATAGAAAACATGCCATACGCCTTCTCAGGAGATTTAAACGCTTCACGAAGCCAAGACCGAAGAAACGAGGGAAGCCTCCCGTTTATCAAAATGAGGAGATTCTGAAGCCCTTAAAACAGATATGGCTGGCAGCAAATCTCCCCTGTTCAAAGCGTCTAAAAGCCATTTTACCTATCTGGTTGCCAGGATATATTCAACTCTACGGTGAACTCCTTCCACCGATCACAGAAGCTCTGGTAAAAATCTCACCAGCTACCATAGATAGACTTCTTAAACCCACCCGCATCCACTATAAAAAACGCGGCAGATCTACAACAAAACCGGGAACTCTCTTAAGGAAACAAATACCTATACAAACAAACCAATGGGATGAATCAAAACCGGGATTCCTTGAAGCCGATACCGTAGCCCATTGTGGAGAGTCATTGCTGGGAATGTACGCATATACCATAGACTGCGTGGACATTGCCACGGGATGGACGGAACAAAGAGCTGTGTGGGGTAAAGGAGAAACAGGCGTCCTCAAACAAATCAAAAACATAGAAAAAATGCTCCCCTTTCCACTCCTTGGCTTCGATTGCGATAACGGATCAGAGTTCTTAAATTATCACCTCGTGAGACATTTTACCCGACGAAAACACCCCGTAAAATTTACCCGCAGCAGACCGTACCACAAAGATGATAACGCACATGTAGAACAGAAAAACTGGACGCACGTACGCCAATGGCTCGGTTACCAGAGATTAGATAATCCCAGGGTCATCGCCCTTCTTAATAACCTCTACCGCAATGAATGGAGACTCTTCCACAACTTCTTCTGCCCGTCCGTGAAACTCATTGCCAAAGAACGCATCGGTTCTAAAACCACCAAACAACATGACTCGCCGAAAACCCCTTGTCAGAGAGTCATGGAATCTCCCCATATATCTGAATCAGTAAAACTCTCGCTCTCCAAACAGCTTGAAAACCGTAACCCATTTCTGCTAAGAAATGCTATGGAAACAAAACTTAAAAAAATCTTCTCCCGCTGAGTAACATGTTTTATGAGTCAACGATCCTTACTTACTTCTATCCTTCGGTAACATTTATTTATGAGTCAACAGGCATATGTTAGAAGCAAATAAACTGTCCGGAGTTGTAGCACATAATCTGTCCGGTTTAAGAGTCATCCTGGAGGTGACAGATGAGACGGACAGAGTTGATGCAGGAGATCCGGAAGATGCGATTTGAGGAGTCATATGAGGGATGGACAGAGAGTCGATTGACCCAGGAAGAAGCAGCCAGGCTATTGGGAGTATGTTCCAGGACGTTTCGGCGCTACATTAATCGTTACGAGGAGAATGGATTGGAAGGACTGTTGGATAAGCGTCTGACGCAGATATCTTCCCGTCGTGCTTCCGTGGATGAAGTTATAGCGCTTGTTGACAGATACAAGAGGCGGCACCTGGGTTGGAACGTAAAGCATTTTTATGGGTGGTATAAACACGATGGTGGTCAAAGGAGTTACACGTGGGTAAAGAGCACCCTCCAGTCGCAAGGATTGGTTCCCAAGGCGCCTAAGCGGGGAGCGCATCGTAAACGACGGGAACGATCTCCTATACCAGGCATGATGTTACATCAGGATGGAAGCACTCATGAATGGGTGCCAGGGAAGAAGTGGGACCTGATTGTAACCATGGACGATGCAACTAATGAGCATTATTCGATGTTTTTTGTCCACGAGGAAGGAACGGAGAGCAGTTTTCGAGGGGTGAAGGAGATAATTCTTAAGGATGGTTTATTCAGACTCTCTTTATACCGACCGCGGGAGTCATTACTGGTATACGCCTGATGAGGGAGGTAAGGTAAGTAAAACCCAACTGACGCAATTTGGACGTGCCATGAGGCATTTGGGGATAGAGATGATCCCCGCCTATTCTCCGGAGGCACGGGGGAGGATTGAAAGGGCTTTTCGCACACATCAGGACCGGCTCACCAAGGAACTGGCCGCTTATGGAATCACCATGCTGGATGCCGCCAACCGTTATCTGCTTAAGACTTATCTGCCGACATTCAATGCCGAGTTCATGCAGCCAGCCGCAGAGGAAGGATCAGCCTTCGTCACATGGATAGGAAAAGACATCGATGACGTCCTATGCGAACAATACGAGCGTACCGTGTCCTCGGATAACTGTGTCAGCTTTGAGGGAAAGACTTTGCAGATCCCCCCTGACAAGTACCGTTGTCATTATGTACGTGTCAAGGTAAGGGTCCATCGCTATATGGATGGATCACTCGCTGTTTTTCATGGCCCTCGCAAATTGGCCGCTTACGATCAACGCGGGAAGTTTAAAGAAACAAAAAAAGGAAAGGCAGCGTAAGTCCACCGCCCTTCCCATAGTATCACAAAAGTGGACAATTCATTTGCTACAAAATAGGACAATTCTATTTGTTGACAACAGTCTTTTCTCAGATAGGTAGGATAGCAGTCATGATTACTATTGGATAGATATACATGAAGAACTACAATATAACAGACTTTATAAAAACCAAGGCATGGCAAAGTATTAACTTCAAGCAGGCATAGTTGTAAGTTCATAATAGAATATGATATATATATTTTTTATATGAAAAAAAACATCCTTCTTATTAATCCGTGGATATACGATTTTGCGGCTTATGATTTATGGATTAAACCACTTGGACTTCTCTATATTGCTGGCCTGCTCCGTAAGAATAATTTTAATATCCGATTCATTGATTGCTTGAATCCATATCATCCTTTGTCAAAAAAAGTAACAAACAACAAATTGCCGAAGAGAAAGGATTCAGGTCACGGCAAGTTTCGCAAAGAAAATATTTCCAAACCATATCCCTTAAGGCACATAAAAAGAAGATATAATAGATACGGCATAACGCCTGATATTTTCGTCGACGAACTAAATTTATCAGAAAGACCGGATTTAATTCTTGTCACTTCCATGATGAGTTATTGGTACCCGGGTGTATTTGATGCAATAAAGATCGCAAAACAAACATATCCAGGCATTCCTGTAGTTTTAGGAGGAATATACGCAACTATATGTCCTGAGCATGCATTAAAATCGGGAGCAGACTATACTATACCCGGTGAAGGTGAAAAGCATATTCCCGCTTTGTTAAAAGAAATATTTGGCGTTGAGACTAGTTTTACACCTGATCCTCAAAATCTGGATTCCTTGCCCTACCCTGCCTTCGACCTCTTGCCCATGATAGATCAAGTATCTATGCTGACATCGAGGGGATGCCCTTTTAAGTGCACATATTGTGCTTCTCATATATTATATGAGCATTTCAGACAGAGAGATCCTATAAAAGTGGTTGATGAGATCAGCTTCTGGAATAAGAATTTCGGTGTTACTCACTTTTCTTTTTATGACGATGCCCTTTTGGTCAACCCCGACGCGATGGCGATACCAATGCTAAAGGAAATAATCAAGAGACGATTACCATGTAGATTTCATTGTCCAAATGGTCTTCACCTTAATGAAATTACACAAACATTGAGCAAGTTACTATACAAGGCAGGATTTAGAACCATTCGTTTCGGTTTTGAGTCATCAAATATGATGACTCAAAAAAACACCGGAGGAAAAGTTAACAACGAACAATTGAAAATTGCTGTCACTTATTTGAAGAAGGCAGGTTATACGTCAGAGGAACTTGGTATATACTTGCTGTGTGGATTGCCCGGGCAGGAGGCTTCTGAAGTTAAGGACAGCATTCGTTTTGTACAATCATGTGAGGCAAGACCAATTATTTCGGAATATTCCCCTATACCGAGTACGGCATTGTGGAAATCATCAGTGAATGTTTCACCGTTCGACCTTGAAGAAGAACCTCTGTTTCACAATAACTCACTACTTCCTTGCCAGAGTGACAAACTAACATTTCAAATGTACCAAGAGTTAAAACTGATGACAAGAATAGACTGACCGGGATCAAATCCTGCAAGCCCCGCCTGTAGGCAGGCACTTTCATATTTGACATTGTTTCACTCCTGAAATCATGATAATCGTAAGCCATCGATAACGGATGGGCGACTAGAGGTATTGCCTGTTTCTGCAACTCAGTTGTTTCATGTTTTGGTAACTCTATTATCTGATAACAAAATTTGATTTGACTGCAAATATATTATGAAAGAAAAATGATTTATGCATTCATGGCTTTGGTGGTTGAAGAATATCTTTATTGCTCTCTTTTCGTTGCTTTTTTTGTTGTTTGGTATTAATGCACTTATGGCGGCATATAGTGTGAATAATCCTTATGAATTCATCATGTATTTCTTTTCATCAAGCCTAATAATTCTGATCAGTATTGTAGGAATGATTTATCCTGCCTTTCGTATACGAGCAGCAATAAAACTCCATAAGATGGCTGAAAATGGTAAATAAATCATCTGAGAGGATATTGATACACGTAATTATATCTATACTTCTTCTTATTATCATCCCTTCACTTGTATTTTCATATGAACTTGAGAAAAAGGTTTTGTCATATACCCTCAAAAATGGTTTGAAAATCCTCATGGTGGAGAGGCATTTGAGCCCCACTGTATCTTTTTATATTAGACACAGTGTGGGTGCTATTGACGAAGATGACGGCAGAACCGGCACAGCGCATCTTTTAGAACACATGATGTTTAAGGGGACAAAAACTATAGGCACAAAAAATTATAAAAAGGAAGATAAAATTCTCAGGCTAATAGCTAAAACTGGGGGAAAACTTGATATTGAAAGGATGCGAGGGAAATATGCCAGATAGAAATAAAATCGAATCGCTAGCCAAACGGATGATACTATTGCAGAAAGAGCATAAGAAATTATTTGTGGAAAACGAAATTGACAGGCTTTATACGGAAAACGGTGCAGATAATATGAATGCAACCACGGGACTGGATCTGACAACTTTTCATGTAAGTCTCCCTTCCAATAGGATTGAGCTCTGGGCCAGGATCGAGGCGGATAGAATGACTAACCCTGTCTTCCGTGAATTCTATTCCGAGCGCAATGTCGTTACGGAAGAACGCAAACAAAGGATTGATTCCGATCCAGAAGGTCAGCTATATGAACAATTTTTAGCTACAGCATATGTTGCCCATCCTTACAGACGACCGATCCTGGGCTGGCCGTCGGATTTGCAGTATTTAAATATTGAATATACGGCGGCTTTCTTTAAACAATATTATTCTCCGAATAACACGGTTATTGCAATTGTTGGAGATATTGATCCGGCAAAAACATTCAATATTGTCAATAAATACTTTGGATCTATTCCACGCCGCAATTTATATCCTGCACCAATCACAGAGGAGCCCCCTCAAAAAGGCGAACGGCGCAGTTAATATCTTAGCAGATGCAAATCCTAAGATGATTGTTGCTTATCACAAACCAGCAATGCCGGACTTTGATGACTATGTGTTCGATGTTATAGAATGTATTGCTTTCAAGAGGAAGGACATCAAGATTCTATAAATCACTTGTTGAGGAACAAGGCCATCGCTGAAAGCATACAGACAGCCAATGGTGTACCCGGGGCAAGATATCCTAATCTTTTTGTAATATTTGCTAAACCTCGTCATCCACATACCAGCGCAGAAGTGGAGATGTCTATTTATGATGAGATAGAAAAACTTAAATCAACTGCTGTTTCTAAAAGAGATTTAGATAAGAGCTAAAAATCAACTTAGGGCCGATTTTATAAGAAGCCTGGAATCTAATTCCGGACTTGCAAACATACTTTCCTATTTTGAAATCATTGCCGGGGATTATCGACTATATTACCGATCACATCAAAGTAATCGAGAAGGTCACACCTGAAGACATCATGCGTGTGGCAAAAAAATATCTGCTTCCCAGAAAACAGAACTGTAGCAAATTTGGTTAATAAAAATTAGTCTTATGTACAAATATATTTTCCACCGCATTTTACTGTTGATTCTGCTGTATCCTCTATTTTTGGTACCACTGCTTACGCAACAGGAACAATCGCAATTCCACAACCCTGCTGATCCTGATAAATTGCAGTACGAGCCAATCGAATTTATTCCACCTCAAGGCACAAAGGGTGGTTCTTGATAACGGCATTATTCTTTATGTATTTGAAGATCATGAACTCCCTCTTCTGAATATATCGACCGTAATCAGAACCGGTTCCAATTATGATCCTGTAGGAAAAGAAGGTCTTGCCGAACTGACGGCTACAGTTATGAGAACCGGAGGCACCAACTCTATGTCTGGCAGTGCCATCGATGAAGCATTAGACTTTTTTGCTGGTTCAATCACTGTTTCGATGAATCGAGATTCCGGATTAATCAACCTTTCTGTTCTTAAAAAAGATTTAGATGAAGGGCTTAATATCTTTACCCAGATACTTACAAATCCGGCTTTTGAAGAAAACAAAATCAGGCTGGCGAAAGATTTAAAGATTGAAGAACTCAGAAGAATAGCGGATGATCCCCAAAAGCTGGCTTTCAGGGAATTCAAAAGGCTCCTGTACGACAATAATCCCGCAGGAAGATTCCCTTCCTGTAACATCTGTAAATAATATCCAACGGGATGATATCCTCCAATTCTACAGAAGCTTCTTTTATCCAGGGAATATAATGATGGCTGTCACTGGAGACATTTCAAAAGAGGACGCTATAAGTAAAATCAAAAATCATTTTGGATCATGGAATGAGGCCAAAAAACAATCATGATATACCGTCCATACCTGCAAAACAGAAAGGACATATCTATTTTTTCTTCAAGGACATTCCTCAATCAATAGTCATCTCCGCTCAGTTTGCACCGGGCAAGACAGAAGCCATGACGCATATCCTTTTGAGGTACTTGATTTTATCGTTGGAAGCGGTGGGTTCAAGTCTCTCATTTTCCAGGAAGTCAGAAATAATCTCGGACTTGCATACAGTACAGGAAGTTTTTACACGAAGAAAAGTGAATATGGTGTTTTCGGAGCTTACGCAATAACAAAATCTGAATCGACATCGAAAGTACTTTCACTGATCCGTTCCATAATTCAAGATTTAAGGAACGATATAATAGATAAAAAAGAAATTGAGACGGGCAATAAGATCCATCAACAATAACTTTATTTTTTCTTTCATGTCTGCAAAACAAATTGCTTATCAGCAATTAATGATTGAATATGAGCACCTGCCTGAGGATTATCTCGTAACTTTCAGAGACAGGATCGCACAAGTTAAGGCAGAAGACATTAAAAGAATGGCTGTTAAATATCTACCTACAGATGAATCTGTTACTCTCGTTGTGGGCGATGAAAATGTCTATAAACAAATGCTTACAATCTTCGGAAATCTTAAGAGAATTGAGAGTAAGCTATGAATAATATGACAGCTTTCGAACAAATTGCCAGGCGTATTGACACCTATGAAGATGCCATGATTAAGATGCAAATGGAACTGACTGCTATTTCTGCCCTGTCTCCTGATAATGGAGGTGATGGTGAATATAAGAAAGCAGTGTGTATATCATCATATCTCCGCGAGATGAACTTCCCGAACATTACTGAAATTAACGCCCCTGATGATAGAGTTTCTTCGGGCATCAGACCCAATCTTTTCTCTACGATACCGGGTAAGAACTCAGAAAAAACCATCTGGATTCTGACACACATCGACATAGTACCGCCTGGAGAAATTGGATTATGGGAAGATGATCCTTTCAGATGTTATGTAAAGAACGGAAGAATATACGGCAGAGGCACGGAGGATAATCAGCAGGATATGGTATCATCCATATTTGCTGCAAAGGCTTTATCAGATGAAGGTATGATACCAGAATCATCAATAGGCCTAGCTTTCGTTGCTGACGAGGAAACAGCCAGCATTTTCGGTTTATCATATATTCTTCAAAACAAAAAAAACCCCTTTCGAAAAATAGACTTTATAGTAGTTCCTGATTCGGGAAACGAAGATGGAACAATGATTGAGATAGCTGAAAAAAGTATCTTCTGGCTTCGCTTCAAAACAATTGGTAAACAGTGTCATGCGAGCAGACCTGATCTCGGGAAAAATGCATTTCAGGCTGCATCTCATCTTGTGGTCTTGTTAAATGATCTTCATCATATCTTCGATGCTTCTGACCCATTCTATCAGCCCCGGATAAGTACTTTTCAACCGACGAAAAAAGAACCTAATATCCAAAATATCAATACAGTTCCTGGAGAAGATATCTTTTACATGGACAGCAGAATACTTCCTCAATATTGTTTATCAGATATTTTTCATAAAATAAGGGAAATGGCTGATGAAATAGAAAGACGATTTGATGTATCCATAGAAATTACTACTATTCAGGAAATACAGGCTCCGCCGCCAACCCCTCATGACGCACCGGTTATCAATGCCCTTCAGGAAGCCGTAAAGAAAGTTTATAATGTATATGCGACACCGCAGGGAATAGGTGCTGGAACCATCGCCGCCATTTTTCGTAAAAATAACTACCCTGCTGCAGTATGGTCAAGGATTAATAACACGGCCCATCAGCCAAATGAAAACTGTCTTATTTCTAATATGATTGGAAATGCTAAAGTTTACGCCCATTTGTTTATGCAAAAGTAAAAAAGTAAAAATGATTGCAATCAAAAAAAACCCATGTTAGCATTATGCGCCTAAAACATTTTAGATTAAGAAATAATAACCTTAATTACTCCATAGTTAGTAGCGAGGTCGCATATTTACTTGAAGCAAAGCCACGATACTGTATCTGTCAGAAAGATCAGTTTTACGGACAACAATCTCCTAAGAAATCTCCTAGGCGAACACGATAGAAATATTAAACTCATTGAGAAGCTTGAGCCTGTGAAATTGATTGTACGCGGCAATCTCCTAACCATCACGGGGGATGAGCTTACAACAGACCTTGTACATAACCTCATTGTTCAACTATATTCATTGTTAGAAAAAGGGTATCCCTTATACCCGACAGACATCGATTATGGTCATAGAATTCTGTCCAGTGACAGCACGATAGACTTGGAGAAGATATTTCTCGATACGGTTTTCATTTCATCAAAGAAACGAATCATTACCCCCAAAAGCATTGTACAGAAGCTTTACATCGACTTAATAAGGGACTTCGATATAGTTTTTGCGATTGGTCCTGCGGGAACAGGCAAGACATACCTGGCTATGGCTATGGCAGTGTCCTCCCTGATCGATAAAAAGGTTAACCGTATTGTACTGGCAAGACCAGCCGTTGAAGCCGGTGAGAAGCTCGGTTTTTTACCGGGTGATCTTGCTGAAAAAGTTAATCCATATCTTAGACCTCTATACGATGCTCTCTTCGATATGATTGATTTTGATAAGGCATCGGCCCTTATTCATAAGGGAGTAATTGAAGTTGCTCCCCTCGCGTTTATGCGTGGAAGGACACTGAACGATTCTTTTGTAATTCTTGATGAAGCACAAAATACGACCTCAGAACAGATGAAGATGTTTCTAACAAGGCTCGGTTTCGGATCGAAGGCTGTTATTACAGGTGATATAACCCAGATAGATCTACCTCATGACAAAACATCCGGTCTCATAGAAGCAGAGACAATCCTTAAGAAAATAGAAGGGATTAAGCTGCTCCATTTTTCAGAGATCGATGTGGTCAGACATCCCCTTGTCCAAGATGTGATACGGGCATACAATCACCTTGACCGAGGAAAGAAGAGAATTAAATAATAAATTCTTTATGATACTAAAAAATTTTAATCTAACCAAAGTTTTTAAATTCTTTAAAACAGTATCAGATCACAAAAACATAATACCCGAGTTTGCGAGAAAAATAGCATTTCAAAGATGGGCTATAGCTATTTTCCTGAGCGTTGTTCTTTCTTTGTTACTGACACCGAAAGTTTACTTTTCTTACCCGGAGTATAAAGTGGGCTCAATAGCTATCAGAGACGTTAGGGCTGATCACGATCTGCTCGTCGAAGATAGGGTAGCTACAGATCAGAAAAAAATCGAAGTAGTCAAGGATGTCCAATCCGTTTACGATTATGACAGCGATGCTACTTCTCAGTTAAAGGCAACAATATCGAAGGTTTTTTCGTCTGCGGAACAATCATTTACTGTTATTGGCACTGAGCATGTATCCATGCAGACTTCCTTAAATAAGGTACGAAATGAATTTGCAAATTTATTAGGTATTACCCTTACTGATGATGAATTTAACATTCTTCAAAAATACAAATTCTCCACGTACATATCAGAAAAAATTTCTAAAATTATAGCAAGTGTCTATAACTCAGAATTAATAATCAACACCGATTTAACAAAACAGGACATAGAAAATGGCATCATTATAAGAGACATCAGGACTCAAAAGGAAAAAAATGAAAGAAAACTTAACTCAATCAAACATATCAAAAGCATAGATACAACTATTTTGAAGAAAGCAACTAATATTCTCAACAATAGTAATGAAGATTTGAGAAGAGTTGCTATCTCCTTATCGAAGAAGCTTATCCAGCCTAATCTGACTTTCAATAAGAACGCATCTGAAAGAAAAAAGCAGATTCTACAGGCAGATATTAAACCTGTTTTCTTCCAGGTAATGAAGGATGAAATGATTATTCGAGAAGGTCAGAAGATTTCTTCTTCCGATCTAGACAAGCTGAATGCTTTCTTTAAAATCAAAGGCGAAAAAGGTTTTTCAAACATCTACATTCTTTTTGGTACTTTTTTTCTGATATTATCCCTGTCGATTGTACTTTTTCAATTGGCCAAAATATGGATTCAGTCTGACGAAAAAATTTCCGATATTATTTTTTTGGGCATTACCGCCCTGTTTCAAATTTTGCTGATAAAATCAGGAATCTTCATGTCTGAGGCTATTAGCAGGGCATTTCCGTTTTTCCCTACCGAGACCTGTTTTTATGCTATCCCTTTTGCTGCAGGTGCTATGCTTGTTGGAATTTTCATTAATAGAAGTGTAGCCTTGATATTTTCTATTTATTCATCATTTCTTGCAGCTTTTTTGTTCGAGGGTGAAATATCTATGATGCTTTTTGCCTTCCTCGGAAGTGTAGCAGCATCTTATCAGATCTCTCATTGCAAACAACGATCGGCATTTTTCAAAATTGGCTTTCTATTGGGTTTATTAAACTGTGCCACGATCTTATCCCTTTGTCTCTTTTCTCCCTCCAGCAGTATTATCTCAGCAAGTACCGTTATAAAGCTCTCCGTGGGGTTCGTGGGCGGCATTTTTTCAGGAATCTTCGTAGCAGGAATAACTCCTCTCTTTGAAACACTGTTTAATTATACAACAGATATAAAGCTATTAGAACTTGCGAATCTGAATCAGCCTATCTTCCAGAGAATGATTATGGAGGCACCTGGTACTTATCACCATAGTATTATCGTAGCTTCACTAGTTGAGGCTGCAGCAGAGGCTATAGGAGCAAATCCTCTTCTCGCCAAGGTTAGTGCATATTATCACGATGTAGGAAAGATAAAGAAACCCCAGTATTTCATTGAAAACCAGCAAAATGGAGAAAATAAGCACGTTAAACTCTCACCAAGAATGAGCAGCCTTATTATTACTACTCACGTCAAAGAAGGGTGTGAACTTGCAAGCAAAGCAAAGCTGGGAACGCAAATCACGAACATTATAAGAGAGCATCATGGGACTAGTCTTGTTAGTTACTTTTATGAGAAGGCAAAAAAGGACAGGGATCCCTCTATTAGATCCCTACCTGAAAGCGATTTTCGATACGCTGGACCAAAACCTCAAAGCAGGGAAGCCGGTCTTGTGCTGCTTGGTGATGTTATAGAGGCATCATCAAGGACATTATCAAATCCCACTCCTGCAAGAATCAAAAATCTCGTCAGGGAAAGAATTGAGCGAGTACTTATGGATGGTCAACTCGATGACTGCGAACTTACACTTCATGATTTGAACAAAATTGCCGAGAACTTTATGAGAATACTCAACGGTATCTTTCATCAAAGAATTAATTATCCGGATTTGGTCATCCGGGAATTTAATGGAAGCAGAAAAGAAAACAATGTCGATACTAATAGAAAACAGGCAGAAAAGAATAAACGTTGATCTTCGGCGCGTTAGACGGCTACTAAGTAAAATTATGAAATATCTTGATTGTAAAGATAAGGAAATTAGCCTGTTATTTGTTAATAACGATGAAATAAGAGAAATAAACAAACGTTATTTAAATCGGGATTATCCTACAAATGTTATAACATTTTCTCTTACAGAAGGAGAATTTGGGAATATCAATCCCAAAATTCTCGGAGATATTGTTATTTCTGTGGAAAGAGCCTCAAAAGATGCAGAGGAAGCCGGCATTGAATTAAGTGATGAGTTGGAATTTCTTATGATTCATGGAATACTTCATCTCCTTAATTACAATCATGAAAATACCAGCGAAGATGAGGTTAAAAAGATGGAGAGGAAGGAACAGGAAGTCTTCGGCATATTGAAAAAGTGAATTGCATTGATATTATTTAACAATTATAACCTGTCCGGGATGTATACTATCTTCGCGTGCTAATTTATTAATTTCAAGTATTCTATCCAGACTGACGCCGTTTTTTTTTGCAATTTTATCCAGACTGTCTCCCTTTTGAACTATATATGTTTTTGAATCGGCATGTGTAATCGGTTCCTTGCTTTTCCTGCTACCTGTTCTGGGAGTTTCTTTATCTAGGCTGATAATTTGTTGTTTTTCTCCATTTTTAGAGTTAATCATGATGACCTGACCAGGTTTGAGTGTTTTGCGTTTGATTCTATTCAATCTCTTAATTTCATCAATCGATGTATTAAAACGCTTCGCAATAGATGCCAATGTATCACCCTTCTTAACCTTGTATTTGGTAATATCCGCGTTTGAGCGGCTTTTATCGTTGTCCGATTTCTGAGCTGGTTTGATTCTCGAATAGTTAGATTGATGAACAGGTATGATCAAACGTTGGCCCGCTTTGACTTTTTTTCTGCTTGATATGTCATTATAGGCCATGATCGCACTGACGGATGTTCTATATCTCCTGGCAATTGCAGCAACGGTTTCTCCCCGTTTTGCCCTGTAATGAACAAATACCTCACGAGGTTTTTCACACTTGGGAATTTCATCTACAATCTTGGGAAATCTTTCAGCCAATTCTGAGGGAACTTTTAAATTATATTCTTTATCAGGTGTCACGCTTTGCCTTAGTTCCGAATTTAATGACATAAGTATATCCTCTGAGGTTCCAAGGTGGAAAGCTATGTCCCATAGTCGCATGGACTTATCTGTTTTTACTACTTCGTAGTGGTAGGGTCTTGGTTTTTCAAAATCTTCACTAATCTCGATCCCATATTTTCTAGGATCTTTCACTATTTGCAGAGTTGCCAAAAAGCGTGGCACATAGCGTGCTGTCTCATAAGGAAGTTGGTGATAAAGATCCCAGAATCGATCGAAATAATTGATGTGTTGCCTTGATATGACTTTAAGCACCCTTCCTTCTCCACAATTATAGGCAGCCAGAACTGTGAGCCAATCACCAAACATACTGTGGAGTTCCTTCAAATAATCTATGGCAGCTCTCGTTGATTTTTCGACATCCATTCTTTCGTCGATCCATTCGTCACGATTTAGACCATACTTATAACCTGTTGAGGGAATAAACTGCCAGAGACCAAGCGCACGCGCCCGGGATAAAGCATTAAGTTTGAACCCACTTTCAACGAGGGGAAGCCAGGACAACTCTTCAGGCAAACCCGCTTTTTTCAACTCCTTTAAAATGATGGGACGATACAGACTTGAGCGTCCGTACGACTGGATAAAAAAATCCTTTTCTATTGTTTGAAATTGCCTGATTTCTTTCTCAACATCGGAATTGACAATATGCGGTATTTCACTTCTCTTACCGCTTGTAGTTGTGTGCATTGATGAATAAATAGCAAGTATCTGCTTTGATATCAGTAAACGTATATCATCTTTCTGACGAGCTATATCCGGATCTCCGTTCGTATCCAATAGCAGGGCATAGGCCTGATCAAGTAAATCTAGGGCATTTTCCAGGTCGCCCTTAATCCAGTAATCCCGTGATTCATTAAGCAAGTCAATGGCCTCTTCCATTATATCCGGGGCCTTTTCCTTGTCCTGTTCTTTTAGCCCTCCGTTAAAAGGAGACACGCTTTTTTGTTCTGACGACATCCCTTTACTGGGCTGTTCTTTTTCACGGGACTCTCGAACTATATACGGATTATCAACTGCTGCAAATTTGTCTGAAGTCAATAAAACATAGGAAGGTTCATTTACATCTTTGGTTTGGCAATAGGCATCACCGATGAAGCTATTATGACAGAGAAGAAGGAGCAAGGAAATAATGGACAGGAGAAAAATGCTTTTTCTCGACATCTCAATAAACTCCTTTATGTTATTTTTTTATTCCGATCGAATTTCCAGCTGAGATACAAATTGTAATCATGTATATCACACTTTATAAATGCAAAATACTCTTTAGTTCATCAAATATGCCTCAATAAGATCATCAATATCACCGTCCAATACCCTGTTTACATTGCCTACCTCCAGATTTGTTCGGTGATCTTTAACCAATTTATACGGATGAAGAATGTATGATCGAATCTGGCTTCCCCAAGCAATGTCTTTTTTTGCTTTATTCAATTCATCTAATTTTTTCCTTTGTTCCTGAAGCTCCATTTCATAAAGCCGAGATTTCAAGAATTTCATTGCCATAGCTTTATTTTTGTGCTGAGAACGTTCATTCTGGCATTGTACAACTATGCCTGTTGGCAAATGGGTAATTCTCACTGCCGAATCTGTCTTATTAACATGCTGTCCCCCTGCACCCGTGGATCTGTAGGTGTCAATGCGAAGATCATTTTCATCAATTTCTATGATTATTTCGTCATCAACTTCAGGATAAACAAAAACCGAGGCGAATGAGGTATGTCTGCGGGCACCCGAATCGAAAGGAGATATTCTCACAAGCCGATGAATGCCTATTTCCGCTTTGGCATAACCGTATGCATATTCTCCTTCGATGGTTATGGAAACGCTCTTTACGCCCGCTTCATCTCCAGGTTGATAATCAATAATGCTGGTAGTGAAGCCTTTCCTTTCCGCCCATCTTAAATACATCCGCAAGAGCATTTCCGCCCAATCCTGAGCTTCTGTTCCGCCTGCACCTGCATGAATAGTCATTATTGCATTCATCGGATCCTGTTCAGATCCGAGCATCAGTCTGAGCTCTTCATCTCTTACGGACAATTGAAGTTTATCTATATCTCTTCTTATCTCTTCCTTCGTTTGTTCATCATCTTCTTCGCTAGCGAGATTAAAAAGTATCTCGGCATCATCGATATCATTCTTGAGCTTTCTCCAGCTCGCGACAATTATTTCCAGCTTATTTTTATTTTTCAGAGTTTCACGTGCTTTTTCCTGTTCATTCCAGAAATTTTCATCCAACGATATTCTTTCCAACTCTTTTATCTGACCTTCCTTTTGGGTGACGTCAAAGACATTCTCCAAGACGGTCTATTCTCTTTTTTAAATCCAGTATGGTTTCATTTATTTCTGAAAGCATAAACGTATTTCCTCCTCAAGGTAATTAAGAAACAGCAAACCAATGTTATCAAACAAATAAGAACAAAGATATCACCATATGCTGTATAAAATGTTTTATAATTAATAAATTTTACATTATCTCGAAGTCTCGATTTTGTAAATAATTCTGTCTTAGCAATGATCCTTCCTGCCGGGTCAATTATAGAGCTGATCCCAGTATTTGCCGATCTTATAACATATAAGCGATTTTCAACAGCCCTGAATACCGTCATGGAAAGATGCTGATACGGTGCTGATGTTCTTCCAAACCACGCATCATTTGTCATATTCACAAGCAGATCAACACCCATATTTTTATATGTCCTGCTTGCTTCGGGAAATATACCTTCGTAGCAAATCAGTACACCCAATTTTTTATTATCCAAGGTTAAAGGATTATAACCATTACCTGAACGAAAATCCCCTACACCTACTGCCAATTTACTGATAAAGGGAAACATACTTCGCAAAGGTACATATTCACCGTACGGTACCAGATGAACTTTATCATACTGACCAACTATTTTCCCGGCTGGTGATAACAGAAATGCACTGTTAAAGTAAGATATACAGTCTTCACTCCCGATGCACTCTCTTAGATAACTTGGGCCTCCAAAGAGAAGCCATTCTCCTGACATTTGAGCAATATTTACAATTCTATTGTGTAATTCATTAAAATCCTGAAAAAAAAAGGGCGCTGCTGTTTCGGGCCATACCATCAATCCTGGTCGTGATGATTCTTCCTGTAAGGATAAGTCATTATAAACATTTATGGTTTCCATCTGAAAGCGGGGATTCCACTTGATATTTTGATCAATATTCCCTTGAACAAGGGTAACATCCATGGATTCTGCAGCCCTTAATTTTTCATCTATCTGGTGTAACCGTAAGTATCCATAACTGAATATTATTAGCATCAAAGCGGAACATAAAGCCACTTCTGCCATTAGTCTCGTTCCTTTAAACTTTTCAGAAAGAATATCAAAAATAGTTACATTGACTAAAACGATAATGAATGAGAGCCCATATGTGCCCGTTATATCAACAGCCTGAATTAGTGTAGTGTTTAGGTATTGAGAATAAGCAAGATTTTCCCAAGGGAAGCCTGTGAATAAATATGATTTTCCGTATTCAAGACATGTCCATAAAACTGGTGCGATTACAATCTCGTTTATGCCTTTACTTGAAAAATACACAATACACGCGGCAAAAAGAGCAATGTAGATACTTAAATACGCCGCTAAGAGCAGCATGAAAAAGATGCCCGCGTAATATGGGAGATACCCATAGGTTACTACAACATATACAATCCAGTAAACAATACCGGTATAAGATACAATACCTGTAATGAAACCAACGATTAGCCCGTTTCGTAGACTTGATACATTTTTCAGGGCAAACAATAAAGGAACCAGGGCTACCCAGGCTATGATACCCAAACCATATTTTGGAAAAGAAAGAAAAAGAAGAATTCCAGAAGCGAAACTTAATATAAGTGTTCCTTTAGTTATACTCAGGCTCTGCATTATAGATTTTTATTGATGAACTCCCCCACCCATATTGAGATTCATCCGTTCTTCTTAATTTAACCTTCCTAATGCTTCGCTCGTCAGCAGATTCAATGACCATTTCAAGATTGTCGACATTAATGATTTCTCCGGTTACTGGGATCTTTTTAATTGCGTTCAGAATGAAGCCACCGAGCGTCTCAAATTTTCCTTCCTTAAATTTTATTCCTAAATGATCTTCAATCACTTCAATTTCGACCCTGCCGTCAACAAGGATATAACCATCAGCCAGTTCAACTATATCCCCTTTTTTTGCATCATGTTCGTCATGAATTTCTCCAACAATTTCCTCTATCAAATCTTCAAGGGTAACAAGTCCGGATGTTCCGCCATACTCGTCTATAACAATCGCCATGTGATACTTCCTCTGTTTCAATTCATGGAGAAGATGATGCGAATTTTTTGTTTCCGGGATGTAATATGGCTTTCGCAAGCTTGAAAGGATGTCATTTTCCTTTATAGGCTTTGACCAGAATTTAAGAAGGTCTTTTACATTTAAAATACCGACGATGTTATCTACACTACCAGCATAGACGGGTATTCTTGTATGTCCGTGTTTTATGGTCAATTCAAGAATTTCATCAATTGTTGCATCACTTTTAATAGCAATCATTTCCGTTCTCGGAATCATCACTTCCCTGACTACCGTATCGCGGAATTCAAGGATACTTTGAATCATTTCACCCGACTGCGAGTCAATCAGCCCTTTCTCTTCTCCCGCATCTATGATGGACTGGAGTTCCTCTTCCAGGCGTGATTGTTCGTCTACCGAAAAAAATTTCCTGATTTTTGCAAATATATTCTTCCCTAAAATAAGTTACTCCTTTCTTTAAAGCCCACGTAAATGCTCTGGTCTGAGGCGCTTTATATCGCGTATCTTAATTATATTATGAATCATATTAACTGTCTTTCTCTTTTCCAATGGTAACCTTGCTTTTATGGGAAGATAATTTGAGGCATGATTTGATGTAAAATAACAGTTGGTCAAATTTGAATTTTCAACAACAATTCCAAGCTCTTTTAGCAAACCAAACTTATCAGGCATGACAAAATTACCAGATATATAATCTGAATACAATGGTGTGCCTGGCACAAGCATAAGGGTTAATGCACTTGCATATTCAGGGTCTATCTTCGTAAGGATTCTTGCCGTATCAAAGGCATGTTCAATACTCTTCTCAATACCCCCTATGCCTAAAATAATAGTGGCTGATAGGATAATTCCTGCTTCTTTGATCCGGTGGCCTGCCTGGATCATTTCCTCACTTGCAACACCTTTTTTTATTTTCCGAAGTAATTCATCGTTTCCCGTCTCTATGCCTAGATATGCTATCTTGAGGCCATGTTCTCTTAACTGAATCAAGTCATCAACTGTTTTTCTCAATATGCTCTTTGCATTGGCATATG
The DNA here is from genome assembly GCA_963695875.1 of uncultured delta proteobacterium. GTDB lineage: Bacteria > Desulfobacterota > Syntrophia > Syntrophales > UBA2185 > DATKLL01. The sequence goes on from CAVOID010000008.1 coordinate 274,737, forward strand.
TCCCCACCCTTTTAACACCTTTCATATGTATTTCTATCAGGTTTAATATTTGAACCATCCGTTCTTGGGGAATAATGAGTGCATCGCCATCACAGAGAAATACTTTTTCAATAGAACTATATAGGGAGGCTTCTGACATATCCTCCTGTATCTCATCCAATGATTTTATCCTGAATTTCTTGCTCTTATATGCAGGACAAAAGATGCATTTGTTATGTGAACAACCAACCGTCACCTGTAACAATAAACTGTTAGCCTCGCTTGGTGGTCTTATTACTTCGCCTTCGTAATTCATCCTGAGAATTTTTCTTTCTGTTTTTAATCAGCTGTGGTTGCCTAATATTACTTTCTTAATTGCTATCTGAAGTATTCGGAATTAAAATAAAAAAAGGAGTTAACCTCTGGTGGTCAACCCCTCGAAAGTTTGGCGGGGCCGATGGGACTTGAACCCACGCCCTCCGGCGTGACAGGCCGGCGTTATAACCATCTTAACTACGACCCCGAAATATTAGAAATAATGAAAATCAAGCATTAAAATCTTTATTTTCTATTCCTCAATGAGGACTATGCAAATGTATTAAGGGCTTCACCTATTTTTGGCATTGGTAGGCGGAACAGGACTCGAACCTGTGACTTCCACGGTGTAAGCGTGGCGCTCTTCCAACTGAGCTACCCGCCTTTATTTTTTTTTAGCAACTGTATTTATTGTTGTCAAGTAATAAATAAGCCTGTTGCTCTTTAATAGAGCTATTTTCCAAAGGGCGGGCCGATCCGGTTAGCGGAATAGACGGAACGCGAATCGATGTCTCTTCTTCATATTCTTCATGATCTTTCAGATCATCAAACGTACAAATCGCTACTTTCAAAACTTCATCCATGTGTTCCACATGGACTATCTCAAGGGCCTTTAAGATATTAGCCGGAACGTCTGCGAGATCTTTTTCGTTATCCTTGGGAATAATTACAGTCTTTATATTACCACGGTGTGCTGCAAGCAGCTTCTCCTTCAATCCTCCAATTGGCAATACCCTGCCTCTCAGTGTTATTTCGCCGGTCATAGCAAGATCACCTCGGACCGGCATTTTGGTGAAAGCAGAAGCAATAGAAGTGGCCACAGCTATTCCCGCAGATGGTCCATCCTTTGGTATGGCACCTTCCGGTACATGCACATGAACATCAGTTTCTTTGTAAAAATTTTCGTCTAAACCGAACTTATCAGCTCTAGCACGGACATATGTAAGCGCTGCTTGGACAGATTCCTGCATTACATCACCGAGCTTACCCGTCATGACCATTTTGCCAGTACCTTTCATAAGGGAAGATTCAATCTCAAGAAGCTCTCCCCCGACTTCTGTCCAAGCCAAACCGATACACAAACCTATTTCATCTTTACCTTCGGTCTCTCCATGTCTAAATTTAGGTACACCTAGATATTTAGGTATAGCCTTTGAATTGACCCTGACCAGATTATTTGTACCATCAGTAGCTATCTTCTTTGCAACTTTTCTACATATTGATGCAATTTCCCTTTCGAGGTTTCTGACCCCGGCCTCCCTTGTATATTGTCTTATTATAGCCAATAGTGCACCATCGGTAATAAATATATTATCCTTCGTAAGACCATTGGCTTCCATTTCTTTCGCAACAAGAAATTTCTTCGCTATGCTCAGCTTTTCCGGCTCAGTATATCCGGCAAGGCGAATCACTTCCATTCTATCTTGGAGGGCTGCTGGTATTGTTTGGAGAATATTTGCTGTTGTTATGAACATCACATCAGAAAGGTCATAATCAACCTCTAAGTAATTGTCGTTAAAGGCATTATTCTGTTCCGGATCCAGTACTTCAAGGAGGGCCGCTGAAGGATCTCCACGAAAATCGGAACTCAGTTTATCTACCTCATCGAGGCAAAATACCGGATTGTTCGACCCGGCTTTTTTCATCAGTTGAATGATTTTACCCGGCAATGCTCCTATATAGGTTCTCCTATGTCCTCTAATTTCAGCCTCATCTCTTACACCACCGAGTGAAAGTCTAACGAATTTTCTGTTTGTCGCCCGGGCTACAGATTTTGCTACTGAGGTCTTTCCAACCCCCGGTGGACCTACAAAGCACAGGATCGGTCCTTTATTCTTTTTCACAAGTGACTGAACGGCAAGGTACTCAAGGATCCTTTCCTTGACCTGTTTTAGGCCATAGTGATCCTCTTCTAATATTGTCTCGGATTCTTTAAGAGTATGTTTGTTCTCAGTTTTTTCAGCCCATGGCATATCCAACAGCCAGTCAATATAATTCCTTACCACTGTTGCTTCAGCAGACATGGGAGCCATCATTTGCAATTTTTTTATTTCATGCTTGACCTTTTTATATGCCTCTTCGGATAATTTTTTCTGTTTTAGCCTCTTTTCCAATTCAGCTATTTCATTTCTGAATTCATCCTTTTCACCCATTTCTTTCTGGATGGCTCGCATTTGTTCATTCAGGTAATAGTCTTTTTGGGTCTTTTCCATTTGTTTTTTGACCCGTCTCTTTATCTTTTCTTCAACCTCCATGATCTCAATTTCTCCGAGCATAAGCTCGTAAAGGGCTTCAAGCCTTTCATTAATATTGAATATCTCCAACAATTTTTGTTTTTCCTCAAGCTTGAGGCTTATATGAGATGCGACAACATCTGCTAATTTCGAAGAGTTGTCTATAGAAGATATTGTGTTTACCATCTCCATGTGAACTTTTTTACTGAGCTTCGCATATGTTTCAAATGAATCTCTGATGTTTCTTATCAAAGCTTCAGCCTTTACCTGATTTTTGTCATCTATATCCTGAATTTCTTCAACATTGACCATGAAAAAATCTTCATTTGGTATATATTCTCTGATTATTCCCCTCTTCTTTCCTTCAACTAGTACTTTAACGGTCCCGTCAGGAAGCCTTAAAAGCTGTATAATTACCCCGATAGCCCCCACTTTGTATATGTCATTTTCTGTTGGTTCATCCTTCTGTGCGCTCTTCTGAGCCACCATGAATATGCCTTTTTCACTTTTCATTGCTGATTCTAGTGCCGCAATGGATTTTTCCCTGCCAACAAAAAGCGGCACAATCATATGAGGAAATACAACAACATCCCTCAATGGCAAAAGAGGAATCGATATTGCTGTATGATCATTCTCTTTATTCTTTAAAAAATCAAACATATCTCTATTTCCCATAATCTATATTTCCAGTTTATGCAGTTTCGGATTTTGTTTCAAAAATCAATATTGGTTTTTCTTTGTTCATAACAACATCTTCGGTAATTACACACTCCCTTACATCGTTTCGGGATGGCAATTCATACATAATATCAAGCATTGTATTTTCTAAAATTGATCGAAGTCCCCGCGCACCTGATTTTCTTTCAACAGATAATTTAGCTATCGCTCTTAGAGCTCCATCCGTAAATTTCAGCTTGACGTTTTCAAGTTCAAATATTACTTTATATTGCTTTGTAATTGCATCTTTAGGTTCAATTAAAATTCTTACCAGCTCGTCCTGATTCAATTCATTTAATGTAGCGATTACCGGCAACCTGCCAATGAACTCAGGAATCATCCCAAATTTCAGCAGATCTTCAGGTTGGACCTCCGACAGAAGATTGCCAATTTTTTTATATCGTTTACTTTTAATATCCGCACCAAACCCCATCGTTGATGTACTCAGTCTTTTAGAAATAATGTCTTCAAGATCATTAAACGCTCCGCCACAAATGAATAATATATTTGTCGTGTCCACTTGAATAAATTCCTGCTGCGGATGCTTTCTACCTCCCTTCGGCGGTACATTAGCCATTGTTCCTTCTATAATCTTCAGAAGCGCCTGTTGAACGCCTTCACCTGAAACATCCCTTGTAATTGAAGGATTCCCAGATTTCTTTGCAATCTTATCGATTTCATCAATATACACAATCCCCTTGGAAGCCCGTTCTACATCATAATCGGCATTTTGCAGGAGACTAAGTATTATGTTTTCTACATCTTCTCCCACATACCCCGCTTCTGTCAGTGTTGTCGCATCGGCAATGGTGAATGGTACGTTGAGCATTTTAGCCAGTGTTTTTGCAAGAAGCGTTTTCCCCGATCCTGTGGGTCCAATTAATAAAATATTACTTTTTTGTATTTCAACTCCATTCATATCAACATTCGAAAACAACCGCCTATAGTGATTATAAACAGCCACTGAAAGAACCCTTTTAGGCCTCTCTTGACCAATTACATACTGATCTAGAAATTTCTTTATATTCCTAGGTTCTGGTATACCTTTCTGAAATTCGTCATTAGTGGAGGGTTCACATTCTTCTTCAACGATGCACCTGCAAAGTTCGATGCATTCATCGCATATGTATGCAGCCGGTCCTGCAACTAATTTTCTTACCTCGTTCTGATTCTTTCCACAAAATGAACAGAATAAAATGCCTTGAGAGCCCTGGTTATCCTTGTTCCTTCTCACCATTGGAAATACCCCTCTAATTATTGCTACAACTACTGTCGTTTTAGAATTATCTCATCTATGATACCATATTGTTTTGCCTGCTCACAAGTCATATAGTAATCCCTCTCCGTATCCATTTGGATCTTTGATAGTGGTTGACCTGTCAGGTCAGCGAGAATGAGATTCAATTCTTCTTTCATCCGTAAAATCTCTCGTGCCTGAATATCTATGTCAGTCGCCTGACCGTAAAATCCACCGAGCGGTTGATGGATCAATATTCTAGAATGTGGAAGCGCCGATCTTTTCCCCTTTTCGCCTGCTGCGAGTAACAGTGCCCCCATGCTTGCTGCCTGACCCATGCATACTGTACATACCGGAGGCTTAATATATTGCATGGTGTCGTAGATTGCCATTCCCGAGCTTACATTACCTCCAGGTGTGTTCAGATAGAAAAATATCTCCTTGTCAGGATCTTCAGATTCGAGATACAGCATCTGAGCAATGATGAGATTTGCAACATCATCGTCAATTGCCGTACCGAGAAAGATTATCCTATCTTTTAGAAGCCTTGAATAAATATCAAAGGCTCTTTCGCCCCTTCCATCCTGTTCAATTACCATTGGAATTAAGGGCATTTGCCGCCCTCCTTATCTTTTAATTTTTACTATTTTTAATTTCGATTTGTTTTCTATAAAACTAAAGACCTTTGCGTTTAAAATTTCAGTTTTTATATCTTCTATCATATTGCCGTCTACTAAAGATTTCTTTAAGGAATCATAGCTCTGTGATCGTTGAGCAGCGATTTCCTTAATCTTATCTTCAAGTTCATTATCGGATACCGCAATAGATTCTTTTTCGGCTATGCTTTTTATGAGAAGGATCGTCATGACAACCTTCAGGGCTTCATCTTTGTACAGGTCGTAAAATTTATTGTATAATTCAGACGTATCCTGGCGTTTAATGCCACGCATGGCCATTCTTCTCTGCATATCGGCAAGCATGAAAGAAACCTGCCTATTTACGAATGATTGAGGGACTTCAAATTTATTAATTTCCAAAAGTTTATCTATTATCAAATTCTTAAAAACCGAATTCGATCGAGCAATATTTTCCTCTTCAAGTGTCTTTCTGATATCCTTTTTCAAATCATCCAGAGTCTCATATTTATCAAAATTTTGAACAAACTTTTCATCAAGTTCAGGTAATTTCTTTTCCTTAATATTCTTCAAGGTTACTGAAAATAAGACCTCTTCTCCGGCTAAATGCTTCGCGTGATAATCATCAGGCAATTTTACTCTTATCTGTTTGGTCTCACCTTTTTTTAAGCCCGGCAGTTGTTCTTCAAAACCTGGTATGAATGTCTTGGAACCAACTTCCAGCATATAATTATCTGCTTTCATTTCTTTAAGAGGTTTCCCATTAAGGGTGCCTTCAAAATCAATAACGGCAAAATCCCCTTCATTTATTTCCCTGATCTTCTACTACTTCCTCCATGGTGCTGAACATCTCACGAACTTTCTGTAGCCTAGTATCAACATCGGAATCGCTAACTTCGTGCTCCTCTTTTTCAAGTTCAAGTGCCAATATAACCTTTCGGTTCAATAACTGGTTCAACCTCAACAGTAGCGGTGAAAGTGAAATTCTTCTCAGCTTCTATACCCTTCTGATCTATGTCCGGTTGCGCAACAGCATTAATATTGTTTTCTTTTAAAGCTTCCCAATAGTATTTGTTCACGAGATTAGTTATTGCTTCATCTTCCGCATAGTCTTTATACATGGATTCTAAAATATTTCTTGGTATTTTCCCCTGTCTGAATCCTTTAACCTTAGCTTTCTTACCCACATCTTTATAAACCGCGTCCAGTTCATTTTTAACTTCTAACCATGAAATATCAAAGAGTAGTTTCTTTTTTACAGGACTTACATCTTCAACTTTTACAGCCATTATACTTCCCGACACTTGTTAAACCTCTCACGCATTATGTATACCAAATTGATTTCTGGTGCGAGAGAGGGGATTTGAACCCCTATCCGCTCAGGCGGGCTGGATCCTAAGTCCAGTGCGTCTGCCAATTCCGCCACTCTCGCTCACTAAAGCTTCATTTATATATTCATTAGACGTAAGATTGTCAACGGCTATTATTGTATACATCTACTCAAAATACTCATATTTAAAACATGCTAAACAGCTATTTATATTAGTTCATTAAAGAATTATTCATAATCTACTTTTGATATTCTTAAACACAATTTTATAAAGTAATTAACAATCTCATTAATCGCTCTTGACATGATGACTATGCATTTTTATATTAAATTAACTATATTATTATTAATAATATATCGGCAAATTTTATTATTATTTTAATTCTTTATGAATTTTAAGCAATTAGAAGTCACTGACTATCAGAAACTAAGGTTTTTTTTCGAAAATCAGCCGTACCGGTTATGTGACTATTCACTTCTATCGCTAATAGTATGGAGCAACCAAAGATTAAGAACATTCTATTTCATTGAAGATAATACCCTGATCATATGTAACAAATCTAACAGAAGCCTGAAAGATAACCATCTTATCTTACCGATAGCCCCGTCTGCAAAAATCACTCCTGAATATCTTTTTAATTTGGCAAGGAAATTGGGATTTGTAAGCTACTGGTCTGTACCGGGAGATTACCTTCTGAAATACGATGCCCAAGAGATTGAATCCTTTTTCAAGGTTAATGAACAAACTGAATTCGACGATTATATATATGTGACAGAAGATCTTGCACATCTGAAGGGTAATAAGTTCACTCGACAGCGTAATTTGATCCATCAGTTTTCCAAAGCATACCTAGACATGGTCAAAGTGGACATAGAATTGATAAATCGTGATAATTCGGGGGACTGTCTAAATTTCTTAAATGAATGGTGTGATCTGCGAAAATGCGATATGGAGCATGATGAGGGTCTTGCCTGTGAAAAAATGGCAGCTGTAAAAACCCTTAATAACATTGATGCCCTTGAGGTTAAGGGTATTTTGATCCGTATAAATGGGAAAGTAAGTGCTTTCGGGATCAGCTCCCGTCTAACTGATCAAATAGGTGTTCTTAATTTCGAAAAGGCTTACCCTAATATAAAGGGGCTGTATCAATTTCTTGACAATGAATGTGCAAAGCGCCTCTTTGCCGGTTATAAATACATCAACAAGGAAAGTGACATGAAACTTCCCAAACTTGCCCAGTCAAAAAAGTCGTATAATCCTGTAATGAAGATAAAATCATACCGTCTCACTATACTATAATAATGACATTTACTCAATTGACATCAAAGACTGCCACCTTTCCCACTCGGTATGATATGGAAGGCCATTCTTTTTTAAAAGCCCAATAATACTTTTTTCATTGAAACGTAGGTACGGATTAACTTTCATTTCATCCATTAGAGTTGAAAAAATATGCTCTGATCTGTAGTTATTTAGAAAAACATCTATATATTTGTTATCCGGTTCCAGCTTTCTTGCAAAGGTCATCGCATCATACACGTAGTCATGGCCTGCATAAATTATAGTATCAACAGGTAAAGCTTTGATTTTCTTTATAGAATGATAGAAATTTTTCAAATTGCCCGAAAAACAATTTCCAATAGTGCCATTGAATAGCGTATCTCCCGCAATTAGAATGCTGTCCACATGAAAACAAATGGAGTCATCCGTATGTCCTGGCGTTTTATAGATATTGATAGTTTGTCCTTCTAATTCTATGCCTCCCGTGTTAATGATTTCTTCATATCGTAGAAGTCGAGCATTTGACCGATCAAGGAGGGCGCTGTTCCCGTTTGTATGATCAGGGTGTCTATGAGTATTTGTAACAAAAAGAAGATTTAACTTCTGGCTATCCATAAAAGAGAAAATTCCCCCGATAGCTCCACCATCAATGGCCAAGGCATGATTTTCCCCGTATATAAGATAACCTAAATTATCTGAATTATATCGAAATTGTTTTACTTTAAGCATTGACCGAATATAATTAAATAAAGAAATTTTGATTTATCGCTTCGCAAAAATTACACTAAAATAAGATAAATTAAAAACACTTTTAAATATTGACAACATACTGACATTATACACAAATGTTACATTAATTTTGCAGAAACGGCTCTCGACAAATACAATGATATTTTAGTTAATTTTATAGCATGTCATGTCAGAAAGAAACAAGAGACAAAAGTGGGTATAAACAATCAGTGAATATTAATAGTACGTTTATACCCTTTTAAGGAGAATGTCATTGATAACGAAAATATGCGAACTGAATGAAATCCAAGGCAATCCTTACGAGTACGCAAGAAAGTATAAAGAGCAGTGTAACAAGAAAGTTGTTGGTTACTTATGTTCCTACACCCCTGAAGAATTAATCTTCGCAGCCGATGCCCTACCCTTCAGGCTTTTTGGAACAAGAGAAAATATTAATAGGGCCGATACATATTTGCAAACATATTGCTGCTCCCTTGTAAGAGGTACCCTCGAAGAGGGTTTGTCAGGGAATTTGGATTTTCTGGACGGTGCCGTCTTCCCCCATACCTGTGATTCTATCCAGAGATTGTCAGATATCTGGCGTTTGAATGTACCTCTGCAATTTCACATTGATGCTGTGCTACCGCTGAAACTGGACACTGAAAGTTCCAGAGAGTACATGGTCGATGTCCTGAGGAAATTTAAGATGGACTTGGAGAAGAATTTATCAATAGAGATCTCCGAAGAAGACCTCAGGTACTCCATTGCCATATATAATCAAATTCGGGAGAGCATAAAGAAAATACACGCTATCAGGCATGAAAATCCTGCTATCATTAAAGGCAGTGAATTTTACACAATTATGAAGACTTCGATGATCATAGACAGGAATATGCTCCCGAGGATATTAGGAGGAATTATCTGCGAACTGGAGGCAAGAAAAGGAAATGGTGCTATCAAAGATCATAAACGGCTTGTACTTACAGGAGGCATGTGCGATCATCCAGACATATATCAAATCATTGAAGATGCAGGTGGCGTTGTCGTATGGGACGATTTTTGTACTGGTTCGAGATATTTTGAGGGGCTCATAAATCAAGGGGGTGATCCCGTAGTATCAATTGCCGAAAGATATTTAGAACGCATAGTATGCCCCGCAAAACATAACGGTCTCACAAGTAGAGCTGAAAATATTATCGATATTGTGAAGAGCAAAAATGTCGACGGAGTTGTTTTTCTTTTTTTGAAGTTCTGCGATCCTCATGCATTTGATTACCCATATCTAAAAAATCATCTGGACAAGGCTGGTATTCCAAATACGATAATTGAAATGGAGGATCAATTTTCTCTAGGGGAGCGATTAAAAACAAGATTTGAAGCATTTATAGAGACATTATAGAAGAATCCTTATTAGCCATGGCTGTTTTAACAGTGGAATGTTATGCACTCCAGAAGAAGGTGCGAGCCTTAGTCTTTAGGCTCGTATGATATTCAAAGGCTCGTTAGGAAAAGGCAGGGATCTCTTCCCTAATCATTTCTGCCAATCAGTTTAATACCTCCAAATATAATATTAAATTTTTCTTGATAATTTGCCGATATATAGTTGTAGTCGTGTTTTCTAATAGTGATATTATCATTTTAATAACCTTAATTATTTGCACAAAATATAAGCAATTCAAGGACTTTTATCATTGCAAAAGGATTTTTAATAAAGCGATTGACGTTGTTCTAGTATGACTTGTGAATACTAATGACCATATTTACTGGTCGGGGCGAGAGGATTTGAACCTCCGACCCTCTGAACCCCATTCAGATACGCTACCAAGCTGCGCTACGCCCCGACATGATTTGTAAATATGTTTGTTGAATTACCAACATTCCACGACTCTGTCAAGAATAATGAGAGATAATTATTTTTAAAATAGAATATTTGATAAGATCCTTGAATTCGACGTTGTCGTGTAGTAATAGTTAGCCTGTAAACGTGGTCAAAGAATCAAATTTAATGCTTTTCTAAAAGTGATTAGAATAAAGTTACCATGAAACTTTCTGTCCTGATATCACTGGCTATACTCTTAACCAGTCCCTCTCTTGCATCTGCAGATATTTATAAATATGTAGACGCAGAAGGGGTTATCCATCTCACAAATGTTCCTACAGAAAGCGGTATCAAATATACCCTTATAATGAGGGAAAAGCGCGTTATCTTTGATAGGAAGCTAGGTGAAGATATATCGAAATATGATCACTTAATCACAAAGGCATCGGAAAAATATAGTGTGGATCCAGCGCTTATCAAAGCTGTTATTAAGGCAGAATCAAATTTCAATCATCGAGCAGTATCCAAAAAGGGGGCAAGGGGATTGATGCAATTGATGCCTGCTACTGCTTCTTCGCTGCACGTACAGGACTCTTTCCATCCTGAAAGTAATATTGAAGGTGGTGTACGATACCTCCGCTACCTTTTAAACTATTTCAGCGGTAATCTCCATTTGGCCCTTGCTGCTTACAATGCAGGTGAGAATGCTGTGATCAGGTACGGAGGCATTCCCCCCTACCCTGAAACTCAGATATACGTCCGGAGAGTCCTTAGTTACCTCGACAAATTCAGATGAAAAATGAAACTGCCTTAGCCTAAATAATACAAATATTTAGCCATCAATTTTACGAAAGCTGATTAATGCACAAATACCTCTTCATCTTTGTGAATTTCTTCTCTTTAATCCCGCGTATCATCATCAAATCTTCAAGCTTTTTAAAGCTTCCTGATTTTTCTCTGAATTGAATAATTTGTGACGCCGTCTTCTCGCCTATGCCAGGAATCAGAATGAGATCACTAATTGTAGCCTTATTGACGTTAATGGGGATATTGAATGCAACCTTATGGGCATTGCTCATTTCTTCTATTGTTAACCAGTTGCCTGATTCTATAACAACGGCATCTCCGGTTGAAAGTTCATTATAGAGGATTTTTTTGTCAAACTTTTCAAGATTCTTGATGCCGGCAGATGTTAGAAGATCACAAATTCTTACGTTGCCAGACATATGATAGATACCATTGAAGTCTGTATCACCGACAATCGCAACGATCAGGCAGCCAGAACGTCTATCTCCGAAAGAAATGTTGTGTGAAGATACTTGAAGTTGTGAGAAAATAAAAGTTGCTGTATAGATGACTACTGAGACGACAACAATTACAACCATTCCGTCAAGTTGTCTCTCTGTTATTCGCATAATCATTCACAACTCTTTAGGACTTCATAAAAATACAATCCAAAATATTTTGATTATTTATAAGGTTATCATTTTTTATCTAATCCGAAGGTATCATGCAGAGCTGAAACGGCGAGTTCTGTATATTTTGCCTGTATAACGCATGAAATCTTAATTTCAGAGGTACTGATCATCATAATATTTATGCCTTCCTTTGCCAATGCCGTGAACATTTTTGCTGCAACCCCTGAGTGACTGACCATGCCGACTCCTATGATTGATACCTTAGCAACGTCATCATCTACTTCTATCTTTTTTGCATCTATATCTTTTGCAACTCCCTCAATCAACTCATGTGATTTCTTTATATCTTTGCGTGAGACGGTAAAAGTTAGGTCTGTGTAACCGTCTATACTCACATTCTGTATAATCATATCTACTACTATATTATATTGAGCAAGTGGCGAAAACAAACGAGCAGCTATACCGGGCCTGTCTGGAACGTGAACTACAGTAATTTTCGCTTGATCACGATCATATGTTACTCCACATACCACTTCTCTTTCCATTTCCTCATCCTCCTTTGTTACCAATGTACCTCCAATTTCCGTAAATGATGATCTTACGTAAACGGGAACTTCATATTTTTTTGCCAGTTCGACTGAACGGGGTTGAAGGACTTTAGCTCCTGCCCTTGCCATTTCAAGCATCTCATCATAGGAAATCTTACTCAACCTCCTTGCCTTACTGCATATGTTGGGATCCGCTGTATAAACGCCGTCAACATCCGTGTATATATCGCATACATCTGCCTTTAGGGCCGCAGCGAGCGCAACTGCGCTTGTATCGGAACCACCTCTCCCCAGGGTTGTAATGTTATTTTCCTTATCCACACCCTGAAAACCTGCCACAACAACAATGGTGCCTTTCTTCAGTTCTTTTTTTATTTTTTTTGTATCAATGTTGGAAATACTCGCCTTCTTGTAGACCTGATCAGTAAGGATTTTGACTTGAAAACCCAGAAAAGATTTGGCTCTATATCCCATTCTATTTATGATTATAGAAAGTAAAGTGACCGTAACCTGCTCCCCTATGGAAATGAGGGCATCATACTCCCTTTCGTCGGGTTCATCAGATGCTTTTTGAGCTAAATGAATAAGTCTGTCTGTCTCGCCGGCCATAGCCGAAACTACAACAACAATATCATTTCCTTCTTCTTTGGTTTTTATTACTCTCTTTGCCACACTTTCTATCTTATTGATGTCCGCGACTGAAGTGCCTCCATATTTTTGCACAACAAGAGCCATCCACTAAAAACCTCCCCTTTTTAATGCATTTGAAATTTTAGCCACCTTCCCTTTATCTCCGGATATTACTATCTCCCTCTTATTCTCATCAAGATACTTAAATGAAATAAACAGAGTTTGATCGGGAAGAATATTTTCAATTTTGTCAGCCCATTCGATCACACTAACACCTTCTCCGAAAAAATACTCCTCATATCCCATATCTTCTATATCCCGAGTGCCTGTCAAACGATATAGGTCAAAATGGTAGAGGATCACTCTTCCCTGGTACTCATTTATCAATGTGAATGAAGGGCTTGTTATCTGGTTCCCTTCCGGTACACCAATACCTCGAGCTATACCCTGAGTAAGGCACGTTTTCCCTGTGCCTAACTCGCCGACGAGAGCAACAACATCGGAAACGGTTAAATTTTCTCCAATGGTCTTTCCGATAAAATAAGTTTCGTCCGGATTCCCGGAAACCAAAGTCAGATGTGAGTTATCCTCACCCATAGTATATAAGATATTTAAATATTTTTTCTGCTTTAAACCTGCAGTTTATTGTGAAATCCCATCGTAAAATGAATATTTTCGTTTCGAGGAAAAACTGCTTTCATGTGCCGTCTTCCTCACTTCTCAAGGATGACGATAGCATGTGCATGTTGTCTCGTATGAGTTATACTTATGTGCATTGCAGTTATACCGAGTTTATCAAGATTATCTTTTATTCGTTCATGTATTTTCAGTATCGGACATCCCTGTGCATTGTTGATCACTTCAATTTCTTTTAGTTTAACCCCCATACCCAGCCCGATACCGAGCGATTTAAGGAAGGACTCTTTTGCGGCAAATCTTGCCGCGTAATGCATTGCGGGAAAGGCCTTATCTTTACAGTAATCTATTTCGTTATTTGTATACACTTTCCCAATAAACCGGTCTCCCCATCTTTGCAGGATTTTATCAATTCTGGAAACTTCAACAAAATCTGTGCCTATTCCATGAATCATATATAAAAGAATAATGCCGTTACGCCCTGACAATAGCATCAGCCATTGCAACAACCTTTTTCATGTCTTTTACATCGTGTATCCTCACGACATTAGTACCATTCATAATAGCAGCCGTTATTGCAGCGGCAGTTCCCTCCAAACGATCCAGAGGGCCACCACCGGTTATTTTACCTATAAAGGATTTTCTTGATACGCCTGTCACGATTGGCCTACCCAGTACTTTTAATTCTGATAGATATTTCAGCAGTCGCATGGAGTCTTCACCCGTCTTGCCAAAACCAATACCTGGATCGATCATGATATTTTCGCGATTTATACCTGCTAATTGGGCTTTTTCCATTTTATCTTCAAGAAATTCAATTATTTCCCCCAGGAGTGATTTGTAGAATAAATCTCCTGTCTGCATGTTCTGAGGAGTTCCCCGCATGTGCATGAGAATAACCGCAGCTCCTGTATCAGCTATTAAATTGGCCATAGGTATATCAAAGCTCATAGCGCTTATGTCATTAATTATTTCTGCACCATTTTCGATAGCCGCTCTTGCAACCTCCGCCTTTGTCGTATCAATAGAAATCGGAATTTTTATACGACCGGCTAGCCCCTTTATTACGGGAACTACCCTTGATCTCTCTTCCTCAGCGGAAACTGGTTTTGCGCCAGGTCTTGAAGATTCTCCCCCGACATCAATAATATCTGCACCTTCTTCCACCAATCTTAAACCGTATTCAATCGCGTCCTCCGGCACATTAAAGAGTCCACCGTCTGAAAATGAGTCAGGGGTCACATTAAGTATTCCCATGATCTGCGTTCGCTCTCCTAATACTATTTCACTTTTACATGTTCTTAGGATAAAAAGATCCTGTGAAATATTCGCTAAGAGCTGCTTGATGGCCTTTGATAAGTTGCTTAGGCCTAATGGTTGAATTGAGATTTTATCAGAAAATCGCTGAATCTGTTTTGTAGTACCCATGATAATGACATCAGTTTTCTCAACGCTGCATGACACTGAAGCACGTGAAACGGCAGCGTCCCCTCCAACGGAAAGCATCTCTTGTTTTATAATATTCGCTATATTACACTTTATACCTTCAAGTAATATATTAAGGTGTGTCATCTTTGGCATCATCGCATCTATCCCATAGGAATCAACGCCAAGTTTCCTCAATATATCTAGAGCCTCATATGATGACCTTAAATAGAGACATCTTAAACGATTATTCTTTGATGTTTTTCTTCCCATCATCTATGAAATATATTGCAAATCAGTGACTGATAAATTTGATAGCTTTGAAATATTGTTTCGGCCGGTATACAACTATTATAAGCCATTTGGTAAATCATAAGATTGCCACGTCGCTGCCCTTCGCAGTGCTCAGGGCTGCAGCTTATCCCCGCAACGACATATTACCTCAGTTTATTGCCTTTTCTTGCAGTTCTAAATTTGCTGATCCCTCCCTCTCACCCATTTTTAACTGTATAATTTTATCTAATTCAGCTGTATTTAAAACCTCTTTTTCAAGCAGCTCTGAGGCAATTTTATTTAGGATATCTATATGATCCGATAACAGCTTCTTTGCCTTCTCATAGCTTTCTGAAACTAAGCGTGTTACTTCTTTATCAATTCTTCGAGCAGTTTCTTCACTGTAATCTTTGTGTACTGCAAATTCACGACCGAGAAATATCTGTTCTTCTTTTTTTCCATAACTCAGCGGCCCCATCTCCTCGCTCATGCCCCATTCGCAGACCATCTTCCTTGCAAGGTTTGTCGCACGTTCGATATCATTTCCGGAACCTGTCGTAAACTCGTTCAAAATTATCTCTTCTGCTGCTCTGCCTCCCAAACGGGTGGTTGTGGGCGATACGGATATGGTCGCCTATTCTGGCGCCAGCGCTGGCGATAAGATCACCTACGTGACCAGTAAGGCCGTCCTCAAAGCCAGCGAGGATCTGTTACAACGCTTAAAAACACGCGTGGCAGCAGCCCTGGAAGCGGCGCCACACGACATTGTCTACGAGCGCAAACGCTTCTGGGTACAGGGCTCTCCTGATCGTGTTATGATGCTGTCCGACATCGCGCAGCGCACGGTACGTGGCGACGACGCCATGATGGGCTATGGCAGCAATAGCGAGACCTTTAGCACGGTAGCGATTGCACCGAACGCCGCGGTGCATGTGGCCGATGTTGAGGTCGACCGCGACACCGGCGCCGTTACCATTCTCCAGTACACGACGTTTCAAGACGTGGGCCTGTGCGTCAATCCAGATCAGGTCGAAGGCCAAATGCAGGGCGGCGCCACCCAGGGCATTGGCTGGGCCTTGTCCGAGGGGTATGCCTTTGACGCTCAGGGAGTGCTCGCAGAACGCCAACTTGCTCGATTACCGTATGCCTACCAGCCTGGACGTCCCACGCATTGCCACCAATGTCGTCGAAGAGCCGTCTGGTGACCACCCCTACGGTATTCGTGCCGTTGGGCAAGTCCCCATCGTGCCACCCGCGGCAGCCATTGCGAATGCCATCTACCGGGCCGTAGGCGTCAGGCTGCGGGAGTTGCCGATGACGCCAGAACGCTTGCACCGGGCGCTGCAGCGCACTGGTGAGACCACCCCAGAGAGCGAGGCCCTGTTCAACGTTATCAGGCAATGTTACGGACACCGCTTGACCGCAGACGAGCTGGAGGAAGTGCGCAAGGGGGTGGCCGGCATCAGCCAGGCCGCGGCGGCGCTGCGCGCCGTCAGGCTCAACAATAGCGCTGAACCGTTCGCGCTCGGCATACCCTATCGCCAGGAGGGCTAGCCTCGTGACGAGTCCCGTTGTCTTCATGCCTATACGGGAATTAAAGACCCTGGTGCGGACGCGTCAGGTGTCACCTGTCGAACTGGCCGAAACGTTTCTGGCGCGTCTGGAAACCCTGGGCCCCCAGTACAACGCGGTGGTGACGGTCACCCGGGAGCGAGCTCTGGCAGGCGAGGCAGGCGGAACGCGACATTGCTGCCGGGCACTACAAAGGTCCCCTACACGGTATCCCTTATGGCGCCAAAGACCTGCTGGCCACCTCCGGGGGCATTCCTACGACCTGGGGAGCAGCACCTTTGCGCCACCAGAAATTCGATTATGATGCGACAGTCGTGGGCCGGCTTGCCGAGGCCGGGGCTGTCCTGGTGGCGAAGCTCGCCATGGTCGAACTGGCCGGTGGCATGGGCTATCGCCAGCCCCATGCGTCCTTCACCGGACCCGGGATCAATCCCTGGGACCGCACCACCTGGAGTGGTGGATCGTCCAGCGGCTCTGGTGCTGCCGTGAGTGCTGGCCTGGTGCCGTTTGCCATTGGCTCAGAAACCTGGGGTTCCATCCTCGGTCCCGCCAGCAATTGCGGCATCGCCGGATTGCGTCGACCTACGGCCGCGTCAGTCGCTATGGAGCCATGGCCCTGAGCTGGAGCCTGGACAAGCTCGGCCCTATGGGACTCACTGCCGACGATTGCGGGCTGGTGTTGGAGGCTATTGCCGGCCCTGATCCCCTCGACCCGACGACTGCCAACCGACCGTTTACCTATGCCGCCGACCCCGCAGAGAAACGTTGGCGGCTCGGTGTGCTCAAAGATATCACAGCGAACGTTGACGAAGCCGTGCGCAACAATTTTGCGCAAACCATGCAGGTGCTGGCCCAAATTGCCAGTATCGAAGAGGTTGAGTTGCCGGCCTTGCCCTATGAAGAAATCACCCGCACCATCGTGTTTGCTGAAGCCGCCAGTGCTTTCGAGGAGTTTATTGAGAGTGGCCAGGCGACGGAGTTGACTGCTCCAGAGGACCACTATGGCCCGTATGTGCGTATGGCAGTGCTGGCGAAGGACTATATCCGTGCCCTGCGCTTGCGCGGCATTATCGCCAGACAGATGGACGCCGTCCTCGCTGGCTTTGATGCGCTGGTAGGGCCAGCGCGTGCCACGCCCGCTCCCCGGCTTGATCAAGAGTTGCGCAGCGCTGCCGGGGGTACGGCCAGAGACATCATGGGTGCCATTGGCAACGGCCTCGGACTACCGGCCGATTACTAGACATTATTGGGTTTAGCTAGAGTTGACCAAGCTCAGCACATCGAATGTCGGGAGCGGATGACGGCAACTCACGCGAAGATTATGCAAGCCACAGGCAATCTCCATGACCATGTCAGAAATCCCCGCTTTGGTCAGACGCAAGACATCTTTGACGATCCGGCACCGCTTCACACCGGCAATCACGTGTTCCACAATAATGCGGACACTGGAGATCAGATGATTGAGGAACTTGTCCCCAACGCTCAACTCCTGGCCTCTTGGCTTTTTTTTGGCTGTTGGGTCAGGACACCGGCCGGCTCATAGCCCTGAAAACCCGTGTCCTTGTCGAGGCGTGCTGTTGACCGGATACACGAGGTCGGCCTCGTCCACGGCTTTCTTGTCGTGCGTTTTGCCGGCCACCGTGGGGCTCAGAT
>CAVOID010000009.1:0-251567 GCA_963695875.1 uncultured delta proteobacterium
TTTGCTGCCCGAGGCGCATTACGGCATCACGCACTGTTTCGACCTTGTAACTAAGGCCAAAATACGCGGAATTGCAAATCCTGAGTATGTTAGCAGCAATTGCCTGATCATATTTAATGACATCTACAACCTCCGCTATAGAGAAATCGGGATCATCAATTAAGGACATGACTTTCAATGCCGCTGCCGGAAAGGCTGGAATATTTTTTATAGATTTCAAGATTTCGTCATAGATCATGCCAACTCCCTCATCCCATTATGTGCAGTTTTTAAAAAGACTTTGCCCGTTGAGATATGTATGTAAATTGTCCTACTGCAATTGCTCCCCGTATCTTCGCCTTCAATTAATACATTGTTTTTCCAGAATAATTTCTTCATGGCAGTGATGTTCTTCTGGCCTATCCGGAAAAAATTCGCATCATCAAGTATGCTCGCCCCACCGGCAACTTTGACAATAATGCGCTTTTTATCCGCACCAAATTTATAACAGGACTTAAATAAAAGAGGAATTCCCGTATCTGCAAACATCGCCGGATTTTCACCTGCCTTTTGGGGATCGAGTGATGATTCCGGAAGCATAAAATGCAAAAGTCCCCCTACTTTGGCGACGGGATCGTAAACGGTTACGCCTATACATGAGCCAAGCGCATATGTAACTAAAATATCATTTGTATTATTGCTAACCTTAAGATCTGAAATACCAATAATAATTTCGCTCATATTATTTCCTATAGACGCTCGGTTCTACATATTTAAATTGATGGTGCATGCCTGTCAGACTTTCAGAACGCCCAACAAATAAATACCCTCCCCCTTTCAGATATCCATAAAATTTATTCACCATATTCCCCTGCGTTGCCTTATCAAAATATATCATTACATTTCTGCAGAATATGACGTCAAATGGATCATTATTCCGGAATGACTCCATGAGGTTGAACCGTATGAAATCAATCATTTCCTGTATTTCCTTTTTAACCCGATAGTGTCCCTTCCAACCACCTTGGCCAACCTGAAAATATTTTTTCAAAAGAGCGGGAGAAACGTTCCCGACTTTTTCCTCAGGATATATACCCTTTACAGCGGTGTTTAGCACTCGCGTAGATATATCCGATGCTATTATTTTGATATCAACCTGATTGCTGCTAAACATTTCTCTCAGTGTCATGGCAATCGAATAAGGTTCCTCACCTGTCGAACAGCCGGCGCACCATATTCTCAACCTCGGTATGCGACCTTTCCCCGACATTCCTGCCATCACCGGCACTATCTCCTGAAGTTTTTTAAAATGTTCCACTTCCCTGAAAAAACTTGTTAAATTTGTAGAGAGGGAGTCGATCATTGCAATCAACTCATCTGCCCCCTCTTGCGTTATTACGTAATTATAATATCCCGAGAAAGACTTGAAATTTCCTTCTCTCAACCTTTTGCCCAAACGTGCTTTAACAAGTTCTTTCTTTCCTTCATGTAAGTGGATGCCGCAGAGATCGTAAACAAAACGGCTTATTTTCTCAAAATCAACATCTTTCAGTTCAATAGACGACATGGCGTTAAGACAAATCTCTATTAGAGTTCAGATTAGACCAAGTATTTATGTGCATAAGAAAAACAACATTCTAATGCACTATGGATTCAGCCATGACGACATCTGTCGTCAACACCTTATCAATATCGAGAAGTATCTTCACCGCTCCCTTGATCTTAGCCATACCCAGGATATAGTCTGTATCTAATCTCACACCAAATGTTGGCGTATCTTCTATTTCCTCACCTTTAATATTCAGTACCTCGGAAACAGAATCCACAACTATACCCATAATGGTCTTTTTCCCTGTCTTATCCGCAATATCGACAACAATTATGCAGGTTCTGTCATTGTATTCCATGACATCCATGCCGAACTTCAAACGAAGATCGATGACGGGAATAACCTTTCCTCTCAAATTAATGACACCCTTCACGTACCTTGGGGTCTTGGGTACATAGGTAATGTTCATAATGCCTATGATTTCTTTCACCTTAAGGATCTCTAACCCGTACTCTTCACTACCAAGACCAAAGGTAAGGTATTTCCCTTCCCTGTGCTGCCCCTTCTCCATTGTCTGGGACATTATGCTTTCCTTTGTCTCTCCTGATACTTCCGGCATAACTCATAACCTCCTCATAATCCTAATTTCTTACCACAATATTCCCCTTCCCCATGTGCGAAAGGGGTGCATTACCCAAACCACCTATATATAACCTACCAGACGTGCCGCCATTCATGAGAAGCGAGCATCATCTCTCCATACGTCAGACAAAATCGTCTTCCTTCAGGGGAAGAATCTTTTCAGTAGCTGCCTGATGATGTTGCGCATGAGGCAGCTTCTTTACACTTTTTTTAGAGGATAAGTCCTCAACCAGGACCTGCCCTTGGTGATCTTCTACCTTGAACATTGCCATGGTGGCAGACAATTCTTCAGCACTGGCTGCATTCTGTTGGGTCACCTCGCTCATTTCGGCCATTGCCCTGTTTACCTGATCAATTCCTTGAGATTGTTCCTGAGATGCAGCAGCTATCTCCCCCATTAACTCAACAACCTTGGTCGAGCTGGCCGTAACTTCACTAAAAACCTCATTTGTAATGGTCACGAGAGATTCCCCTCCTTTGACCTTCTTTACAATGTCCTCAATCAAGGTAGCTGTATTCTTGGCGGAATCTGTTGCCCGCATAGCCAGATTCCTTACCTCATCGGCAACTACCGCAAAACCTGCCCCTGCCTCACCGGCACGAGCGGCTTCCACTGCCGCATTCAAGGCCAACAGGTTCGTTTGGAAGGCAACTTCATCGATGCTCTTGATGATCTTCTGTGTTTGCTCGCTTGCTGTCGCAATTTCCTTCATCGATCTGGTCAGGTCAGTCATGGAAGCATTTGCCTTTTCGATAGCCTGCTTCGCCGCTACCATCAGCTTGTTGGCTTCTGCTGTATTGCTTGCATTCTGTCTGGTCATGGAAGCCATTTCGTCCAGCGAAGCGGATGTCTCTTCAAGTGCAGCAGCCTGCCTGGAAGACGATTCAGAGAGAACTTGCGAAATCGACAGCGATTGACCTACGGCTTCACCCATTTTCATACGCATGGTATTGATAGACAGAAGCAAGATCACCGATTTCATCATTAGAGTCAATATCGATTTCCTGGGTAAGATCACCATCGGCTACTTTCTTGATGACTTCAATTGCCTCTTTGATCGGCCGGGTAATGAGCCTGGTAATGAAAATGTTGATCAGTACCGATATGACAATGGCAATCACCAGTACGATCACAAACGTACTCATCCACGTATTGAATTTACTGAGGGAAGAATCATACTTCTCCTTGCTCAGCTTGTTCTCAAGGGCCAGGAGTTCTTCCAGGGTCTGGTTCAGGATCTGGTATTTATCATCCGTAGTGCCCATAAACATCGCAGCCGCATTTAAATCGGATGCACCAACAGTTATCACTCCTTCCATAGGTTTCTGGTACTCCATCACATCGTCAAGGGTCTTTTGAAAGAGTTTCTTTTCTTCCGGTATGAGGACACTGGATTTCAACGTATTCTGTACAAGCTCGATAGTCTTCTCCATAGAGACCTTCTGTTCTTTGGCAAGCGCGGAGATCTTCGCCTCCTCGTAGTTTGCACCTGCCCAGCTTATGACCTTGTAAATATTCGCGTGGATATTACCAACCTTCTTGATGATATCGGCGGTATCCTGATATACTTTGAAGCGGTTGTTATACATGTCCCCAATGACCATTCTTTGACTCGAAAGCCCATCGTAGGCTCCGTACGAAAGGGCTAAGAGGAATATGAAGACGACCATTGGAAGTAACATCATTTTCTTTGCCATCTTCAGATTTCTAATAATTTTTTTCACGTCAATCCCCCCTTTTTTATTTTATCGTCAGATGGGCATCGCTGCCCATCCGACCATTTCTCATATTATTATTTGTATATCCCGCAACAGAAAACAAAATCGCCGGATTTCTTGACATAGCATGATTTCGGTTCAATCTTTTTTGATACGGGGTTTGTCCACGTATAATCAACCCATCCATCGCCCTTTGTCTTGCCTACATTTAGAATATCCCGGAAAAAGAGCTTTCCGTTCGAGTCTTTAATATCAATAAAATGCTGGCCTATCAGCTTCTTGTTAGCCCCGTGTGACACGATATCACCCTTCATATCGACGACATAGATATACAGGTCTTCCTTCACAAATTGCCCTTTCGGGTCATCAAATGCTGCAAATGCCTTCACCTTTCCATTCGCCTGGAAATAGGCAATCGCCTTGTCCACCATTGCCTGGGCTTCTTTTGCCGTACCTTTAGCCAGGACACATGTGGCCCCTCCTAACAAGAGTCCTACCACCAAAATTACCATCTACTAATCTTTTCATTGCTTCCTTCTCCCTTCTTTAATTCTTACGTTGATTTTCTAAATTTCTTGAAAACTTTTTACTTTGCCCGTTTGGTCGATCTACCGGCTGAATGTTTGCCACCCCCTTTCTCCTGATAGTTACATATCAACTAATACACCGGCTAATCTACCGCTACAGGTTCATCCTGCCACTTACATTCCTTTAATGCCTTCCATGTAATCCGAGGGTTTTAACAATCTCTCGATATAGCCTTGCCCGTCTGACGGTTAGAGACTCCTTATCGGGAAACCCATATCCCGCTTTCTTATCAATACCCCTGTGCATGGAAGAATCACTAATGAAAATGATCTTTATATCAGAATGAATACTCCTGATTTTTCTTGCAAACTCCACAGCACTTCCATCGGATTTTATTATCTTGATCAATAATAAATCCGGCTTTTCTTTTCCTATGGCGAGAGCCGCTTCAAGAGTATCCGTATACGTCACCAATTTGCACTCTTCTTCGAGCTTTCTTTCGGCAAATATTTCCCGGATGAATCTAAGATCGTCCTCATCACTTCCTGCCGCCATGACCAATTTTCTCTGTTTCTTATATTTCACCCCAGTGCTATCAGAATCATGCAACTGGTTTTTCTTGGCAGTATCGGAAATATACCTGTATGGTGCATCAGGAAAACCAAATTCTTTCCACAGTCTCTCTACCTCGGATACAGGGATTTTAAGATGCTTGCCAACCTTGTAAGCTTTGACTACTCCTTCCTGCACCCATCGGTATATGGTAACCCTATTGATTTCGAATAACCTCGCCACCTCTGAGGTAGAATAGAATGACTCAGACATACGAATCCTTTTCACTTTTTGTGATGAATCGATAGTAACGAATTAATCCTATGCAACCACTGTACCCTTTTATCGGCACGCAAATGAAAAACCTTAAAAGCGTATTGTAAAAATATTTGACCATTATTGATGTGGTATGAAGCGATCCAGCCATATTGCTCCTTTTAAGTAATCGCGATAAAAGTTTTGCAACAGAATAATCCAAATACAACCATCATAATTATTCTCATTTTGGATACAAGAGCGTGATTCTTTAAAGGGATATGGTGAAAATAGTAGTCTATAATAGAAGGCAGTTGTACACTTTTTGCATATCATCCATAAGTTGAAGGAAAAGAAATGACAACAGAAATCAAAAGAGACGAAATAGCAAAAATATTTAAACAGTTAAACGAATGCAAAAAAACCCTAAAACAGGCAAACATCCATTCCTGCCTCCTTTCCTTCAAAGCAGTCCTGGAAAAGACTCTGAGCACACAGATGTTGCCATCTGATGAAAAAGAATTAATGGCAGAAGTGAATGCATTTCAGCAGGCCCTTTCGGAAAGCAAGAATTTCAAAGACGTATTCGGACCCGTATCGTTCCAAGGCCAAGACTTCGGCACATTCGCTCGATTTTGTCAAGCAATTAATACCGTGTTGGAGAAGAAGGGATACGGGACAATGCCGATTTTCGTCAAAAAGATGACATATCTATTCAAGATATTGCCACTATTACCACAGACCTGGAGACGGAGGCACAAACGGTCATGCAACTTATTGATAAGGGTGAATACACCAAAGCAAAAGAACTCATAGCAGATAACGATATTTTGATAACCTTTATTGTTCAATCATACAACAGGAATGGAATTAGTCTCCGGAAAGAGGGTGCTTACGATGATGCCATAGCAGAGTTCGAAAAGGCCCTTATTATTCTGCCCGATGACGAGGGGCTGCACTACAACATGGCCAGAGTCCTGGTGGAAAAAAAGGATTGGAAACGCGCCAAGGCATCCATTAAGGAGGCTTTAAAAATAAATCCTTTATTCAAAGAGGGCAATGACCTGCTGAAGTATATAAGACTCCATCATAGAAAATAAAGACGCTTTGGCAAAGCGATCGGGGGCACTCTGCAAGATCTGCCCCATAAAATCAGTATCCCCTT
Source organism: uncultured delta proteobacterium (assembly GCA_963695875.1). GTDB lineage: Bacteria > Desulfobacterota > Syntrophia > Syntrophales > UBA2185 > DATKLL01. The sequence goes on from CAVOID010000009.1 coordinate 6,390, forward strand.
TGCCGGAAAAGCTTCGCTCACAGGAAAGGCAGCTTCACTTATCTATGGAACAAACCTCATGCTTTTATCTCATATATTCCATACCATGAGTGGCCCAAGGTGATGCACGTGAAACCTGTTAAAACCATATTTGCCAAAGGTTTCCTGGCTTTCTTGGATTTATGGATTTCAATTCCTATGAAAAATCACGCCACACAAAATCAAGCAGATATGACAAGATTTATCACTTTTTCACAAGGAGATAATCAATGCATTCAAGTTCTTTTAATATGGTATTACAATTTCGTAATCTTGTATTGAAGCATTTTACTAATGAGAGAATTAGAATATTAGATGTCGGCAGTTACGGCATAAATGGTACATATCGGGATATTTTTTCCGACGAGATGAAATTCAGCTATGCCGGTCTGGACCTTCAGCCCGGTCCGAATGTGGATTATGTCCCTGAAAACCCTTATGCATGGCCGGAACTGGAGGATGAGTACTTTGATGTGATCATTTCAGGTCAAGCATTCGAACATATAGAGTTCCCTTGGCTCATCATCAACGAAATGAAGAAGAAACTCAAAATAAACGGTTTGATCTGCATCGTGGCCCCTTCACGGGGACCTGAACACAAGTACCCGGTCGACTGCTGGAGGTATTATCCTGATGGTTTTCGTGCGTTGGCGAAATGGGCCGGCTTACGGGTGCTCGAAGCCAAGACCTGCCGGGGTGCATCGGGGTTCTCTGATGGGAGCGATCAGTGGGGAGACAGCTTCTGCATTTTATGTAAGGATGAAAGTGAAAACTCCACCAAGAATACAAAGCACCGTAGCGTTTCGACTCGGCGGAGAGATCAACAGGAACAGCCCGTTGGAATCCGGTAAAACCGCTTCATACTATTCCTTTGCACGGGGTGAAATCATCGACGCCGTGGTGAAAAATGGGCTTTCAGCAAAACGCGTATTGGAAATCGGGTGCGCTGGTGGCGCCACGGGAAAGAAAATGAAAGAAACGATGCCGGTAGATTATTATGTCGGCGTCGAGATTTGCGAGGAGGCGGCCGGGATTGCCCGGCAGCACCTGGACAGGGTCATCGTCGCGGACATAGAGAAATCCGATCTTATGGACTGCGGTCTAAAGCACGGTGACTTCGACCTGCTGCTGGCTCTGGATGTCTTAGAACATTTGTATAATCCCTGGGATGTTCTGGCCAGCCTCAAAAAATTCTTAAAACCTGACGGGCACGTCGTTGCCTCGATCCCGAATATTCAGAACGTCACCATCGTAAACAGCCTGATCAGCGGGCGGTGGAGATATGAAAGCGCGGGCATCCTCGATGCAACCCATGTACGTTTTTTCACCATGGAAGAGATCGAGAGGTTGTTTTCAGGTGCCGGTCTTTCTATCACGAAAACCGAATACGTTCTCAACCCGCCCGTTGATCTGTCGAAGATAAAAGATTCCGGAAATAACCTGAGCGATGGAAATATCAGTCTCACCGACCTCAGTAGGGAGGACGTGCTTCGTCTCTTTATCTATCAGTATATAATTATTGCGAAAAACGGTCAGGCGATTTGCGTCGGGGAAGAATCTAAGCAAATCGAGGGCCAGAGCCCGGCTCCATCTGCACAACAGTCAGGCACGCCGGAGACAGACCGGGAAATCAGGCTTCAATGCATGTTTGAGAGAGAAGACCCCATCAGGGGCCTCGTCTCCATCATCATCCTTGCCCACAACCAGCTTGAATATACAAAAAAGTGTTTGGATAGCATTTTCAAATATACCAATGAGCCCTTTCAATTGATCATTGTTGATAACGGGTCAACGGATGGGACGGCGGAATATTTGAATGGGGTGAGAGAAGGGGAGCATTAAGGTTGGAGGTTGGAAGATTAAAATTGACAAAGAAAGTAATGTGGTTGATTGCCCTGCTAAGGCCATGGAAGATATAAAATCCAAGGGGAAGTCTCAAGGGAAAAAGGGGAGAAGGAAAAAGGAAAAGATAGAAACCAGGGAATTGGCCTGCCGGAGTTTTAAGGTGATCCGGAATGAGGAGAACCGAGGATTTGCATTAGGGAACAACCAGGGGATGGCTGAGGCCACCGGGGATTATCTCCTTTTAATGAACAATGACGTGGTGGTCACTCATGGATGGTTGGACCGGTTAATTGCCTGCGCCGAACGAAGGCCGCAGATTGGTATTGTCGGGCCAATGTCAAATTATGTCTCCGGGCCCCAACTGGTTAAGGAAATTACTTATGATACCAATTCATTGATAGGCCTGGATCAATTTGCTCGGGATTATGCCCAGAAGTATCATGGTCAGGCCAAAACTTTCTGGCGGGTGGTTGGCTTCTGTATGCTCATCAAAAGGGCTGTAGTAAAGAAGATTGGTGGATTTGACGGCAGGTACGGACTGGGAAATTTTGAGGATGATGATCTATCCCTCCGGGCCGCATCGGCTGGTTTCGAATCCTGGATTGCTCAGGACTGCTTTATTCATCATTTCGGGAATAGAACCTTTATAGGAGCCCATATCGATTATAACGAAAGTCTCAAGAAAAATTGGGAGATCTTCAAGAAGAAGTGGGGCATTCCGTCAGATGTGCCTTACGGGGCCCCTTATGATATGGCAAAAATTTTGAGCCATGGTTTCATGCCAGCCAAGCACTATTGTCCATTAAAATTGGAGGAATTTTCAGTATCCCAAGGTGAAGAGCTTTTCAATTCTGGAGATGTGGAGGAAGCTAAAGTCATATTTGAAAAAATTGTCCACATTGACCCTAAAAATGTTGAAGCTCTCAACAATTTGGGGGTTATTCATTTTCTGCAGTCCGAAATAGATAAGGCGCGTTCATATTTCATCAGTGCCCTGGAATTGAACCCTAACTATCATGAAGCAGTTGAAAATCTTGGAAACTGTATGATTGCCCAGAAATCATATCAGGAGGCCATCACGTGGTTTAAGAAAGCGCTGGATTTAACACCCGATGACGTGAACTTATTAAATTCTATTGCAAATTGTTACATTCAGATGGAAGACCTCACAAAGGCAGAAGAAGTTTATTCCAAATCGTACCAGCTCAACCACAATCAGCCTCGTGTCGGAGAGATTCTTGAAGAGTTAGAGAGCCTCAAGGCATTCGAGACTCAGAGGAGGATAAACCCTTGAATAAAGAAGAGAAGGCAAACATTAAAACATCCCCATTCAAGGCTTTCACTGTGCATGATTGTTAAGAATGAAGCTGAAAACTTAGCCCCTTGTATCAATCCTCTGAAGCCGGTAGTTGATGAAATCATTGTGGTCGATACAGGATCAACAGACAATACTAAAGAGATTGCAGAGCAATTAGGGGCTAAAGTCTTTGACTTTCCCTGGTGTGACGACTTCAGCGCCGCACGCAATGAGTCGATCCGACATGCTACCGGGGATTATATCCTGTGGCTCGATGCAGACGATAGGGTCGATGAATCGGAGGTTCAAAAAATCGGCCTTCTGAAAAGGAGGTTTCCCTTCAAAAAAGACGAGGCTTACTACGGCATCGTCAACACTCAGTCTCCCATAGACGGTGATTGCCTTTATTATCAGATGAGAATCTTTCCAAGAGTAAAGGGAGTGTTATTTGAAGGAAGAGTCCATGAACAGATCTTCCATAACCTTGGAAGAATGGGAATCAAATCAGTACAAACGGACCTTGTGATCAGGCATACCGGATATAACGACGATGGGGCGGTAATCACCAAATTAGAGAGGAATCTCAGGATCATCGAAGAGGAGCTGAAATCGGATCCAGACAATTTCCTGCTCCATTACAACGCAGCTCGTACCCTTGGAATAAATCGGCAGGCTGAGGCGATTGCCCACATGAAGAGGATCACAGAAAATGATATGATAAGAAAGAATAAGAAGCAATTATTTCTGCAAGCCTCTTTGTTGCTGGGGAAATACCATACAGACCTAAAATTATACAATGAGGCAATCTCTATTTATAAAAACCTATCCAGAGATTTTGAAAAGAGTGGTATGGTCCATTACCTTTTTGGTCAACTTCTTTTTTGGACCGAGGATTATAAAGAGGCGATTGAAGAATTACGTAAATCCTTGATCTTTCCCATACAGGTCGACTTCCTTCCTGTCAATCTGGCCAAGTTTCTTATTATCAATACTATTCTTTAGGGCAATGTTATTTAGAAACAGGTGAGGCTGATCTGGCTAAAGAGATGTTCATAAAATCCCTCAATCACTATAAAGACCACATCAAGAGTCTGGAGGCCCTTGGGCTTCTCAGCCTTAAGGAACAGAAATTTAAAGAAGCCGTTGAATATTATGAAAGGGCGATTCAAGAAGGAGGCGCTTCTGATGATAGCAATTATGCAAACCTTGGACTTGCCTATCGGAAACTTGGACTTTGGATAGAAGCGGAAAAGTCCCTGGTTAAGGCCTTAGAGATCAACCCGCAAAGAATTGAGGCATTGACCAACCTCGGACATCTCTACCATAAAAAAAAGGAGTGCCCGAAGGCTGTGGATTGTTTTATAAAGGCCCTGGATCTCGATCCGAACCTGAAGGACGTGCGGTTAGCATTGAGCGATATCTATTTTCGCTTCTACGACCTTGAGGGCCTGGTCGGACAGTGCGACGCCCTGCTGAAAGAACTGAACCTTCCCCGTAATATCGTCATTGAAAGTTTTAACGAGTTGAGTGTATTATATGAGAAAATCGGGGAGACCCTCTCAAAAAATGGACTGAGCAACCTTTCCCTTATGGCCTATCACGTCTCTTTTATGATCCATCCCTCTAGAGGAGTATTAGACAAGATCCTTCCCATGGCCCAGATTTCAAAGGTTCTTGAAAGTTCGCGAGAAAAAATCCATGAGGCATTGGTATTTCACAAGCAACAAGACCAGGACGTGGCCATAGAGTTTGATTCGCCTACCCCAACGCTACGCCCGTAGTTTAAGCTCACCGCAATGACGGAAAAATGATCTTTTACGGTGCCGTCAAGAATAATGCCATTGTAAAAAGTCTGATTTCTCCCGTCTCTTCACGATCCTGCCGCTAAAGTTTATTTCTCCCTATGCCGATAATAAGAGCGAATACAAGAAAGGAGGTGAAAAAAATCGTCTCACAGGAGACAGGACAGGTGATTATCAACCTTTAACACTTTAACAATTAACAACTTTAAAAATCTTGGCAAGGATGCCAAAAACAAAAAAAACAGTATCAAGGAGGATACAAAATCATGGGATTCAGAATTCAAAATAACATCGAAGCGTTGAATGCGCAGAGGAACCTTAGTATTTCCTCTGCAGGAATGAGCAAGTCTCTTCAGAGACTTTCTTCAGGTTATCGTATTAACAGCGCCGCTGACGATGCGGCAGGGCTCGCCATTTCTCAGCAGTTCCGTGCGGACATAGCCAGCTACAAGGTGGCAAAACAGAATGTGTCTGAGGCCAATGCGTTGCTGCAGGTCGCTGAAGGCGCCATGGATCAGATCGGAAATATATTGACGAGATTAAAGGAACTGGCCACCCAGGCAGCTTCTGCCAATGCCGGTGCAAACATCGACAAGATCAACGCGGAAGGTAATACACTGATTGACAGAAATGGATCGGATCGCTAATTCGACGAAGTATGCGAATACCGTACTGCTCAATGGAACTTTCCCAACAGCTACATTCCAGGTTGGTACGTCGAACAATGCAAACGACCAGATCAGCTATCACGCTCGGGAGTGTGTCTTCCGCCGCCCTTGGACTTTCTACAGATCTCACTTGCCACCGCAACACTGGCGCGGCGTTCCTCGACACGCTCAACACTGCCATCAGTACTCTGAGTGACACGCGCGGTGCCGTCGGTGCGGCGCAAAACAGACTTGGGTATGCTAACGCCAACCTCTCCGTCACCATGGAGAACTATACCGCTGCGGAATCAACCATCCGTGACGTGGATATGGCTGCGGAAATGACGACCTTCACGAAGAACCAGATCCTGGTCCAGGCCGGTACGGCAATGCTTGCCCAGGCGAACGTGGCTTCACAGCAAGTACTCTCGTTGTTCAAATAACTTAATATCCTAACCCTTAACCGGAGACCCCGCAATTTCATCACCGAATTGCGGGGCTTCTTTTTTGGCAGATTTCTTGCTTTCTATATAAAAATGGGAGCTTTGCACAATACCCAATTTGTCACGTGTGAATCCTTCGCATTTGCCAAGGATAAACTGCTGTAAAGCCATATCATAACATGTTGATAATACGATAGATTTCCCTGTCGCTTTGCTCCTCGCAATGACGTTTCAGTTAATTATTCAAAGCTCTCAAAAGTGCTCAAGTTTCGGGAATATTTTGCCGATATTGATTATGAAACACAGGTCATTTTTAACACGTATCGTTAAAGCCTGACAGGAATATAAGAAAGGATTTTCAAATGGCTCTTAGCACCAATTTCGTCAGCGGTCTTTCCAGCGGCATTGACTGGAGCACCATGGTTGATAATCTCATTGCCGTCGATCACAAGCGGGTCGACCTCATCACCAGCCAACAGAGCGATTATCAGGCGAAGCTCAAGGAGTGGCAGTCCTTTAATACCAAATTGCTTGCCCTCAAAACTGCAGCAGACAGCCTAAAGAATCCGGAAGATTTCGGTATGTTCAAGGCTTCGATGACGACGGACAGTTTGACGGTCAAGGGCTCCGACCTGATGACGGTTACTGCTTCGTCAACGGCATCCATCGGATCATACCAGATAAAGGTCAACAATATTGCTGCAGCTGAAAAATTACGGTCCGTCACTTATGCCGACGCATCCGCCGCACTCGGCTCCAGCTATGCCGGGGATATTTTGATCAACGGTAAAACTGTTTCGATCGACGCCACTGACAGCCTGACCACCGTGCAAAATAAGATCAACAACGCGAACACCGGTGCGAGCCCGACGGGCGTCACGGCCAGCATCATCAAATACGGGGCGAGCGATTACCGCCTGACTCTTACCAGTGATACAACAGGAGCAGCAGGTATTGTTCTCAGACGGCGCGTCCGGATATTCTCTCTAAGTTCAGTTTTAGCGATGGTAGTGAACGGGGTGGACGCTTCGATTACTGTGGATGGTGTGGACATATCGCAGGCAAGCAACACGGTTGATGATGTCATTACCGGTGTATCTATCGATTTGCTCAAGGCCGATGCCGACACAACCGTCACGCTCAACATTAATCGGGACATTGACTGCCATTAAAAGTAAGATCCAGGACTTCGTGAGCAAGTATAATGACGTGGCATCCTATATCAATACACAGAATTCTTACGATACAACGACAAAGAAAACGGGGGGTCTTCTTTTCGGAGACGGAACTCTCTTCTCCGTGAAGTCCGATCTCACCTCCGTCGTTACCGAGTCCATATGGGGCGTCGACAGCCAGTTCTCCATCATGGGTCTTGTCGGAATAAACATCGACACCAAAGGACAATTAAGTGTCGACGACACAACATTAACAGAATACCTGCAGACCAACTTCAACGATATCGTGTCACTCTTTGTCGGACAGGGACTACGTCGTCGAGCAGCCTTGAGTATATAGGGCATACACAGAATTCAAAGGCAGGGGAATATACCGTTAATATTATTACCGCGGGACTGAATGTTTCCGGAACCATCAACGGCGAAGCCGCAACCGGCTCCGGACAGATTCTGACAGGAAACACCGATAATGCCAATACAGAGGGACTTTCTGTAAAATACACAGGAATGGACACCGGTGATATCGGAACGATTAAGTTTACGACCGGGGTGGCAGAACTCTTTGACAGGACATTGTTCAGTATTACAGACCCGTACGAAGGCTATGTATCATTCAAGGAGTCGTCGCTTCAAAACAGTATAGACGACTCTCAAACAAGAATTGACCAGATGGAAGCCCAGCTTCTACTGAAGAAGCAAACAATGATCAACAGCTTTGTCATGATGGAAACGGCACTGAACAATATCCAGACTCAGAGCAGTTGGCTCACCAGCCAGATTAGCGCCGCAGAGGGCGGCTGGAAAGCATTATAACCTTAGGGATAAGGAGAATAAATCATATGTACGGTAACGGTAATGGTAATGGCATTGGGGCCTACCAGCAGGTCGGAGCGATGACAGCAGACCCCAAGAGGCTGGTTTTGATGTGCTATGAGGAAGCGATACGGAATTTGAAGATTGCCAAGGCAAAGTATATTTCCCGTGATTATGAAGAAAAAGCGCGGGCGTTAATTAAAGCGCAGGATTTTATTTGTGCACTCAACTCGGCACTCGATTTTGAAAAGGGAGGTGAAATAGCTTCAAACTTGCACGCCCTTTATAATTATATGATGCATCGTCTAACGGAAGCGGACCTGCAAAGAGACCTGAAAGCGATTGATCACATTGTCTGGATGTTAGTGGAACTGAAGGCGGCCTGGGAAGACATTCTTAACGGCCACCGTAAGGATATAGACCCCAGGACTCCATCGTATCACCGATCAGGAGAAAGAAACCACAAGCTATCAGAGAAATGAGGGTATAAGAAATGACAAACCAAAAATCATCAGCGGCATCCGCCGATCTCTCCAGGCTCTGTGAATTATTAGAGCAAAAAATTGCTATTTTTAAAGATTTCATGTCTGCAACCACATCCTTGAAGGATATGATTGAACAGCATAATGTGGAAGCGATTGAAATGTTGATTGCCCGGCGTCACGAATATATAACCTTGATTGGCAGAGTGGACAAGGCAATCCGCCGGATCAGGGAGGCAAATCCCTCTTATGAAGCCCCGGAAGCACGGAAGCGAATCCAATCCCTTATGACAACTCTCGAAAATTTGATTAATAAAACCGTGAGATTAAACCAGGACTTGTGAGGTCGCCGCAGAAGATGAGCTCGATATGCTGAAGAACGATTTGTCTGGTCTCGGCCACAGGCAGAAGTGGTTCAAGGGTTACGGAGGAAAATCCGGGGAGCCCCGATTCCTGGATGTTAAGACATAAAGCTATTAAAAAAGGTATAAAGTTTTTCGCAAAAATGCCGATAAATATAATGAAAGGAGCAAGAAGATAACAATGGACATGGCAATTTCAAATATAAATGCAGGATCAAATTTGCCTCAAATTGCAATGCCGGGTTCGGCCTCAAATATCCCCGACAAACAAGAGTCTTCTGCCAAGGCACCCGTAGAATCCACAGCTCTCAGCGGTGAAGCAGTAAAACAAATGCTTGCGCAAATTCAGAGCCAGCTGGAATCCATGAACATCAGTCTGAGCTTCTCAAGGTATGGAAAAAACGACGATAGTATCAGTGTAGTTGTTACAGAGAAAAATACAGGAAAGGTTGTACGCGAAATCCCCCCTGAGGAACTTCAAAATTTATATACAAAACTGGGGGAACTAATCGGCATCATCTTCAATCATTCCGCTTAAGGGATAACATCCCACTGCAGTGACTTTGTTTATTTTTCACAGGGAAGCTGCCTCGCAATCATCCTTCTTCTTACAATCTCCAGCTGTAGAAGCCTCTTCACCAGAACCCGATACTGTTAGGTTATACCGAACGGGATACGCCATATTTTCGAGTATAACCTGTTTGGCAATCTTCTTTCTAGCATTGACCACTATAGGCGCCCTGAGGTTAACAGAAACCAAAAAGGGATTTTGACGGATGGTCACAATAGTAAGCAGAACCACATCGCCTGCACTTTCTATTTCAAGAAGTTTCGTATCATTATCGTCTATCACCGGCTCATAGTCCGCTTTTACGACAAATGGATTGATCACGACAAAGGCAATCGCGCCTTCGTCAAGGGACTGTAGCCACCAGAACGGGTTTTCCCCATCCTGTATATGCAGCACAAATTTCTTCAGGTGTTCGAATCCGATGATTCCTGCTCTCATATCTAGGATCTCGGATTCATCCACATCGATCTCCCCAAAGCGCGCGGTAATTATATTCACGCTATAAACCTCCTTTGTACGAATATTTCCGAAATACTTAATATGGCGCCTTCCTGTATTTTCAACGTTCTTGTTGATCTCTTAACAGCAAATGTTTCAATCCATCCCAGATATTGGGCAGGGTCTCCTTTTCGAAACTCTCAACATTTGCAGCCTGTATATTCTGTTCCCTGATTAGACTGGTATATTTCTTCTCTATGAACGGCAATATGAGGTGGGGCCTCGATTCCAATTCTGACCTGTTTCCCCTTTGTTTCCAGAAAAGTAATTTTAATATCATCACCGATTGTAATAGACTCACCCAACTTCCGTGTCAGGATTAACATTATTTCTCCTTCTTTTATCGGGCAATATTTATCTATCTAAGAAAATTGAGGATAGAAATGCTCCCCATATCCCCTGCCATTTTATAAGTAGCCTGCAGGGCTACTTGCTTCATCTGATATTCTGTGATCAGCGCTGCCATATCAGCATCTTCAATATTTGAAGTAAGACTGGTCAACCGTGTATCCATATCCTGAAGTGCAGTATTGGAGGCATCCAGACCATTCGTCCGGGTACCACATTGCGCTGTATAACGGTCGATCTGATCGCTGGCTTGATTGAGGAGATCAAGTTGATTTCTGACGCCGTCAGCGTCATCGTTCTCAAGGGCGGTTTTCAAATCGTCCAATACCTTGAAAATATCGACAGTACCTTGTCCTTGATTTGTAAACGCAGCTTCTCCCGTGACACTGTAATTTGACGTAACACCCATCCCGACTTCACTGGAAAGTTCTTCACCGTTGCCATTGTAATAGCCCGGTGCATAGGCGTGTACATAGAATATGTCATTGGCTGCCAGATTAACGGTCCCTGTTGTAAACGTGAGCTCTATACCGTCGCCGACGGTCACGGGAGCACTCAAGTTGCTCTGTGTAGCACCCCATGTCTTTCCGCCGTCTGTCGAAATCTGGTATGTTGAGGCAGCTAGAGTTCCACCCGTAATTATCTTGATCGCGTAGGTCTTGTTTGTTGCACCCGTATAGGCGCCGCTCGAAGTTACAGTCCCATCAAATGTATTCCCGCTTGCCGCGACAGGAGTATCAATTCGTGTAACTGCCGATGCCGTTGCAGAGAATGGCTCTGTATCGGTTCTTGTACCGGAGAAGAGATACCTGTTCCCGAATTTTGAATTAGCAAGGGAACGAATCTGGTCAATGAGTGGCTGAAGAGAATCGGCGGCAATCTGCCTCGTTGAAGCGGACGCAGTCGCACTGGCCTGTGCGACTGCCGTTTCTTTGACCTTTGTCAGAATATCGTTTACATTCGTTAAACTTGACTCTGTAGCTGAGAGCCATGACTTGCTGCTATCAATATTCCCCGTGTAGCTGCTGATCTGCGCCTTCACGGCCCTGTAATCCAGAATTTTACCCATACCAAGGGGATCATCAGATGGTTTGTTAACCTGCTTCTGTGAAGCCATCTTCTCCATTATCTCGCCATATTTACTCTGAGTATTATATATACTGTTATTCAACAAGTCATACTTCATTTGATCGGTAACGCGTGTTATCATAATCTCACCTTGTCTCACTTACCTAAATTAATCAGCGTGTCCATTATTTTAATAATACGATGGACTCATGTTTAAGAACTTATGGCCGTTTCTATCCCTAAATTAATCAAAGTACCCATCATTGTATTAACAATCGCAGCCAGCCTGCCGGCGGCATTGTAAGCGGCCTGATACTTGATCAGGTTCAACATCTCTTCATCAAGAGAAACACCTGAAACGGCGTCTCTCTCACTTTGTACCTGGTTCGCGATTGCCGTCTGATGATCCAGGCTGAGTTTCGCATTTGCAACATCATTGCCCACTCTAGCTATGACGGTTTGATAAAAATTGTCGATGGTTGAGGAACCGCCTGCCATGAGCAAGCCATCCTTGATATTATTTATCAAGCGGGCATTATCACCGTCACTATTAACGGTTGCGGAGGCGGCAACCTTCCTCACATCAGCGATCATTGCCGGATCAACCTGCATATCCTTTGCACGGATCGTTGCTGGCGGCAGCGGTTCCGAAAAAAAGTTTCCCCCCACATTGCCGTTTAGATCGTAGCCTGATCTGTGCTGAGCATTGACTTCAGTGACGATTGCTGATGCCATATCGTCAAGATCGTTGAGGTAACCGGCGACCTTTGAATCTCTGACGTCGAGCAGCCCGGCCAACTTGCCCCCTTGCAGTCGGTCGTTGATCGCTACACCAGGTGCGTCTTGGAAAAAAACGTCATAATAATTTGAATTCGCCGGATTGGGCGACACATCAAGCTTCCAAGCGTTTGTCCCCTCTACGAGGGACCTGCCGTTAGAAATAAAAATGTTCAGTGATCCATTCGCTTCTTCATAGTAATTCACATCGATGATCTGGCTGATCTTCTGCAAAAGCTCCGCTCTTTGGTCTCTCGCACTCGCTGCGCTCCCGCCGCTGATCTCAGTCTCGACAATCTTGGTGTTCAAATCCACCATACTGTCAAGGTCCTTGTTCAGTTCTGTTACGTTGTCAGAAATAAGATTATTCGTGTCACTCTGTATGCTGATGAGTTCGTTCGCCTTTTCTCTGAACATGGAAGAAAGGCTCTGAGATACAGATATCAGGTTGTCTCGCTCAGTGATTCCTGTCGGATTTGCAGAAAGCTGCGACCAGGCATCCCAGAATTTCGATAACAGTTCGTTGATCCCCCCGCCGGTGCTTTCGTTGAATATTCCCTCTACCCTGTTGAGGACATCCATCTGTGCATTATTATATCCGACTCCCTGTTCCTGTTGAACCATCTGAGCCTCGAGATATTTATCGTATAGTCTCTGGATATCAGTTATTTTAACTCCGAATTGCCCCTGTTCATGCGAAGAATCAATAACGCCGATGGAACCGAAGGTGGGGCGTAATCTCGAGTAACCCGGTGTATCTACATTGGCAATATTGTTACCGGTCACATTGAGAGCGGTAAGATTGCTTAAAATAGCTTCCCTTGTGGTATTTAATACGCGACCTATATCTCCCATGGTTCATCCTTCCGTTCGCACTATTTTCCCATTCTGGGGAATGGGCCTCATCTTCCCAGACGGCATGTAGCTGGCCGAAGCCGAAGAAAAGAGGCTATGAATGAAATCGACAGATCCCTGTAAAAAATGAAGCGAATAATCAAGGAGTTCTTTATTATTTTTATTCATTTTCCTGTTTTTTGCGAGGAGCTCGTTCAGAATGGACTGGCATTCTTTCAATGCTTTTTCCTGAAGGGGATCGGCATAAGAACACAGGGTGGTCAGATTGATCTCCTTCTCCTCGAGATCAAGCATTTTTGCGATTTTTCTGACAAGTTTTAATCTCCCTTCCTCCAACATTTTCGCCTTTAGTATCACTGTCTCCTTCTTACTGTTGCTTTCGAGTATCCTTTCCAGGGAAGGCTTCAATAATATTGTCTTTTCTTGGGCGATTGTAGCCTGAAGCTCTTTATAAACCGCAATTTCCCTCTTCAGGAGATCAATTAATGAATCAAGATGGGGGTACAAATCCGTATAAAGGCTCATATTCTGCTCAATCATATCCATATCCTAATACATAATTACCTTAAAACTTTATATAGATTGCTCTTCGCATCGTCGCGGGAAGTTTAAATAGTACACTAATCTTCGTTCGCAACGACAATACCGTTCTTCAAACGTACGCACAATCTTGGCCATTCTGTAGAACCGGTCAATATGACCCTATTCTACGCAAATGTTGCGGCAGGCTCTTGAGGATGAAACATCTGAGAAAAATGGGGGAAGAATGTTATTCAGGCGAATATATCCAAAAGAGACTCTGACACCATTTTCTCAGCAACTTTTTGTCCGTTTACATCGTAAGCGCCCTTGTCAACCTGATCCTTTAATTCACGAACCTTGTCTTCGCGAACGTCAGGAAGCTGGCTAACCGCATCTCTCAATTGCTGAATGTCTCTTGCCTTGGTGGAAAGATTTACTTTCTCCTCTGGTGCCGCATTTCCGTCGACCTTCGGTCTCGATTCATTCTGAACCTTGTCAACTTTCTGATACTGTTGAAGCGCTTGTACTGCGGCATCATCGACTTTAGAAATTTTCATCTTGCGAATCTCCTTATGATTCTCCTTTTATAACACTTATCGGCAAGAAGACAACAAAACTTTAATAAAAACCTCTTCTATCGAGACCTTTGTGAAAGAGCCTTCTCCGAGTGAAAAACCCTCATGTTCTTCACTAAAAGAATATATATTTAAAATATTTAAACGATATGCCTACCGCATATTGTGGAGTTTAAAAAGATTTTTAAAGCTCTCAGTATATTAGCGATGTTTGTTTAACTGTTCAAAAAGGGTTTGCTGCAAGCCTACTTCCTTTCTGTTATTTGCCATCTCTTCGGCAACTTTTTGATCAAACAGCATATTATAAGTATCTTTACCGGGACTCTGTTTAAAATAACCACTTTGAGGGATGCTTTGCCTCATTGTCTTAAACATGTAATAGGTAAAGATAGACTCGAAATCGGCACAAACCTTTCTCAGTTTTTTTTCTTTTTCGAGAACGTCTTTACCCTCTGCTAAGCCAGTCCTTTTCTGAGGAAGCTCCTGATTCGTGACCTGCGATTTCACTGCTGCAACATCAGCCATGATGCTCAACCTTCTTGTAACTCATCCCATCTTTTATGAGAACTTCGCAAAAATTCAATATAATCCTTCATATAAGCCTCAAATCAGCCTGAAGCGCCCCTGCAGCTTTTATAGTCTGCATAATGGTAATGAGATCCCTCGGCGAAACGCCGATTGCATTGAGCGCCCTCACAACTTCTTGAATAGTAACACCCCTCGGTACTACCAGTAACTGCTTCTTTTCCTCCGCCACGGTTACATGACTCTCAGGTGTCACTACCGTCTGCCCTCCAGGAGCCATTATCACACCTCCTTTTTTGGTCGGTGCACTCCCAGCAGGCGTTTTAGGAGCGAATGGAAGCGGCTGGGAAACCTTTTTTTCCTCTTTTATTTGAATACTGAGATTTCCATGAGCTACAGCTACAGTAGATATCCTCACATTTTCGCCCATGACAACGGTGCCTGTCTTTTCATTCATAACTACAACAGCGACAGAATCAACAGGGACATCGAGGTTTTCTACAAGCGAAACAAGCTGCACCATATTCATTCCCACATTCTCTTTTATCCTTACGGTAACCGAACTCGAATCAAGAAGCTTTGCCTCGACATTCTTCATTGAAGTGTTGATCACCTCTGCTAAATGAGTTGATGTTGTGAAGTCAGGCTGATAGAGATTTATGGTCAACATTCTGCTTTTCTGAAATTCATAAGACAATTCTTTTTCCACAGTGGCACCGTTTGTAATTCGCCCGGCGGTAGTATGGTTCTTTGTGACCCCTCCGCCAGCGGCACCGCTTGCCGCAAAGCCGCCAATAGTAACCGCTCCCTGAGCAACGGCATAAACCTCACCGTCCGCTCCTTTAAGCGTAGTCATAAGCAATGTACCACCTTGAAGGCTCTTCGCATTGCCAATAGAGGAGACATCCACATCTATCCTGGTTCCGCCCTTTACAAAAGGCGGGAGCTTTGCAGTCACCATAACGGCTGCTATATTGTCTGCCTTAACATCCCTGTCCCTCGGTATAACAAGCCCTTGACGGAATAACATATTAACAAGTGTTTCCTTTGTAAACCCGTTCTTTACGTCATCGCCCGTTCCATTCAAGCCGACGACGAGTCCGTAACCGATCAGCTGGTTATCCCTGACCCCGCCGATATTCGCAATGTCCTTTATTCTTGCAGCATGCACAATATCCGCCAAAATTATGAAGGAGATGATACATGCAATTATTCCACAAATTGTTACTATTCTGATTGAACGTTTTACCATACTAATACCGCCTCTCAAGAACATTAGAATGGCCATACCCAGTCCGCAACGCGGGTAAGCCAGCCCGGCCTCATTTTGTCGTCTACTACACCCTTTCCTGTATAAACAATCTTAGCATCGGCAATATACTGTGACAGAATCGTGTTATCCGTTGCTATATCATCAGGTCTGACAATACCAGTGAGGATTATATACTGATCTTCAGCATTGACAGTTACTTGCCTTCTCCCCTCTATGATGAAATTCCCATTCCCCAGGATATTTACAACTCTCGCCGATATTGTGGCAGTCAGATTGCCATCTCTACTGGTCTTTCCCGTTCCTTTGAGGGCATTGGAAGAAGTGCCGCCGACACTTATGCTGGTGGTACCCTTTCTGAGCAGATCCAGTATTGCCCCTTCATACCCCAAGAGGGAAGTAACGCCTGCGGCCGTATTTGTGTCCCTGCTCGTGTCCGTACTTGCATTATTTCCTCCCACGGAGCTCTCACTCACTACAATTGTGACGATGTCGTTAACACGCTGTGCTCTTCTATCGGCGAAGAGAGAATTAACTGCATTTTCACCCGCCCAGATAGTTCCCGGTTGGGGCACCTTTTTAATCTCCGGTGGAATGATTTGGGGATGATCAGCCTTAACATATAGGTTATGTGAACATCCTATAGTAAAGATCAAAATACAAAGGATGAATAAAGTTTTAATATATCTGGAACCTGTCATGACATCGCCCCCTAAAATTCTATCCTGACGGAGGAATCGTCAACAATCCTTGCATAAAACGTCTTATTTGATGATGTATTTCTCACTTTTATGAAATCGCCGCGGTTTCCATCTTCCTCACAGAGACCAAACGTCATGATCGTCATGGGACCGCTCTCGAGTACGATCTTTACCATCTTTCCACGTTTTATAGTCTTAATAGACTTGAGCATGTTCCTCTTGATTTCGGTATTCTGCCTCACATCACTGTAGAGGTGCTTCCCCACTACATCTTCTATCTGTGTCACGGTGTGTACCGGCATCTGGTTAAACCACTTCCGGACAAGCTTGACACTGTCGGAATCTATTTCCGAATCCCTCGGAAGGAATCTCGTGCTCACCACGACATCCATTGCTACTTCCATCCTAACGTGCATCGATTCCTCCCTCAAAAGTGTGCCGTCATCGTATATCCCCACGGTAAAATTTGAATCACCTATATAAGGTTCATCCTGCCTGCTTCTAACCTTGCAGCTGATTTTTTCTCCCTGTATGCGCAGGTCGGATATTCTGCCTAGGAATTCGATCCTGCATACATCCCTGCTGCCAGGGCATATTCGTTTCTATATGATTCTTCACTAACGCCTTTATCTCTGTTACTTTGATGATCGTAACATGCGCCGCAAACGATGATGAAACCGCAACAGTCAGAAAAAACATTATTGAAGAAAGGATCAAACAGGTTAACGTACGAATTTTCATTGTCTCATCCTCAAACCTTATCGTTCTCTTACCGCTTTAAATTACTTACCATCTGCAGAATCTGGTCCGCTGTCTGAATCGCCTTAGTGTTTATCTCGTAAGCCCTTTGGCCGGCAATCATTTGAACCATCTCATCAACAACATTAACATTCGACATCTCGACGGCGTTCTGCGTGATAGTGCCAAATCCTGTTTCCCCCGGGTTCCCTTTCACGGGAGATCCGGAACTATCCGATATATCGTAAAGGTTCCTACCGATACTTCTCAGTCCGGCAGGGTTGATAAAACGGACAAGTTCAATTCTGCCGCTTGCCAGTTTATTTTCTACTTTATCCCTCGCGTCCCATGTCCCATCGGGTAGTATCTGAAATTTGACTGCATCCTGAGGAACGGTCACCTGCGGTATCAGCTTAAGACCTTCAGGATTGACCAAAACACCGTCCTTGTTGGTCATGAGGCTTCCCGCCTTTGAATAAACCGTGCGTCCATTATCATCGAACTGGAAGAAGCCATCACCCTCGATGACCCAGTCATAAGCACTGTCAGTCTGCTTAAAATCGCCCTGTGTGAACATCTTTTTAGTTGCCGTTATTCTCGAACCCATACCAACTTCTACTCCGACCGGTATCTGGTTCCCTGACGACGTTTCCGATCCGGCTTTTTTACCTGCCTGGTAGAGTAGATCCTGAAATTCAGCCCTCGCTTTTTTAAAGCCTACCGTATTCACATTGGCAAGGTTATTCGCCACAACATCAAGGTTAATCTGTTGTGATTCCATTCCGGTTGCTGCCGTCCATAAAGACCTTAACATAGAAAACCTCCCTTAATCATTATCCGCATGATCTCATCATGCCAATTTTCCTATTTGACTCGTCGCTAATCTGTCTTGATCCGCTATCGTTTGTATGACCTTCTGGTAAACCTCCACAGAACGATGAAGATCAATCATATCCGCCATTTCTTTAACTACCTGCACATTTGATAGTTCAATATTCCCCTGCTTGATTACGGGGTCTTCTTTATCAACCATGCCGGCATTGCCCGCATCTGTAAAAAGACAACCTTCTATTTTAGCAAGTGCCTGTGGATTTTTGAAACTCACTATTTTCAAAGTATCGATCTGGTTGCCATCCACTGCTATATCGCCTTTATCGCTTATCTGAATTGCACCATCGGGAAGTTTGATTTTATTTCCGGACTTATTAAGCACATAATTACCTTCCGCCGTAATCAGGTTGCCATCCTTATCCAGTGTAAAAATACCCTGCCTTGTATAGGCGGTCTCAGTGCCAGACTGTACGGCAAAAAACCCCTCGCCATTGATAGCCATATCCAGGGCATTACCCGTCCGATAAATTGTACCTGGAGAATAATCGACAACCACCTCAGGCATATACGTGACTGTCGAAGGGTCAACTGAATTGTGAAATATTTTCGTCATTTTAAAACCCGGTGTAGTCGCATTGGCAATATTGTTCGTGATGTAATCAAGCTGGTCAAAGCCACTCAGATAAACATTTGCCATCTCACCAATGCTGTAAATCATAATTTCTCTTCCTCTATGTTTTTATGCTTCTGATTTGCAATTCACATGCCAGTAACAAAAAAGATGTTTCGCTTTATTCCGCGATTCTCGACTTTAATCACTAAACAAATACGAATGCTTAAGATAAAGATATTAAAGCATATTTTTAAGTTGTGCTTAGGAAGAATTGGCAGTCGCGTCAACAATCAGTATAATCGGAGTCAAAACAGATCAAGCCAGGTGGGTAAATTCTTTATTGCCGGGAAAATTTTTCCTCTCTCCGCTTTTCATTGAGTGAATAAACAAAGGCAAGGATTTCAGCAACAGCCTTATACAATACAGGAGGGATCTGCTCATCCATTTCTAGTTTACTTAAGATTTGAATGAGACTTGGGTCCTCTTTGATCGGTATCCCGTTTTTCTTTGCTATGCTGATTATCTTTTCCGCTATGGTACCCCGACCTTTAGCGGTCACCACAGGGGCTGCATCCTTCTGGGGATCATACTTTAGCGCAGCTGCCAGGCGCACCTTTTCATCTTTCTTCATCATAACAATTTCCTGTCATTGTGTTACTAGAACTTTCGCAATAAGCCTTTTTCACTTATGCAAAGAGATCGATTACGTCCCGAGTATACAATACCAGGCCCTGGTAGTAATCAATTTTTTCTTTGACTAAATCGTGCCCTACTACACATTTTACGGTATCGATCTCACAGCCTGCGGCGGAAAGACTCTCTCGAAGTTCTGTCAGAAAGGGAGATATGAAATCACATACCTCCTCACCCTCACATTTGATAAGACAGTCGATCTTATCTCCTTTCAATTTTGCCTCAATCGTCATTTCACCGAGAATGTCCATATCTAAAAAAAAGATTACGCGATATTGACCTTTATGTCCCTCTCCACTGGCATACCGGTCATATTCCACAAAAATATCACTTTTTCTGACACCATCCGGAAAGAGAATAGGAATCTGGACTAAATACTTGCTTTCCGTTTCCTGCAAAACGACATTAATAATTTGATGAGATTCAATAGTTTTAATAGACGAATCTACATACTCAGAAAGGCTTTTCAGCCTTATGCTTTCTTCATGATCAAAGGATTCCTTTCCCACCAACAAATTATGAAGATCATCGGATAATTGCATCAAAAGGCTTTTAAGGTTTTGCTGATGAAGATCGCTTTCACCTATACCCGATTCTCCCTCAAGAGCCTTCCTCAATTGACTTTCCGTTAACAAACCAAGATTACTCAGATAATCTTTAACAAAATTAGTACCCTTTGCCTCTGGGGAAAGAAACAGTGATTTTATGATCTTAAATAAGTTCTGAAGATCTTCTTTGGGAAGATAGTGCAGGAGTTTGCCTAGATTCTCTGTATTAAATTGCCTAAAGGCCTCTGTTATCATTTGAGAGAGAGCATTCGGATTTGTCCTATACCATCTTAGAAAATCTGCGGCCCTGAATTCTTCCAGGTCACCTCTTCCCACAATACGTAAAATCACCTGAGGATTAAGGCTCTCCACCTTTACCAGAACCGTGTCACCCGCATTCAGATTCACTTCGCAGTTTGCCGGTAGATTGATATCCTTGAGCGTTATCAGTATCTTCTGATTACCCAATTTCTCAATAACACCGGCCTTGAGTATTTCACCAATTGACAAATCTGAGTGAGTTACAGATGTCTTATTTTGGAATTGTACTTGATTTAGTTTATGACTGGAAAATGCGGGAATATAAATAAAAGACATCAGACATTCTCATTTTAAGCCCTGTGTCTCGTCCTATCCAGGTCAATTATCAAATCTATCTCACCAACTGTTAATTCCAATTTCTGGGATATTTCCTTTTTCGTCAGACCCTGCCTGGACATGGCTATGACATCTTCATATCTCTTATCTAATGTATCTACAGCAGAATGATGGACCATTGACTTCAGCTTATCATATTCAATTTGTGATTCTTCGACCAATGCTTTTAACTGTCCTTCCTTCTCATTCAAAGCATAGGCAATCTCTTTCAACGCTTTTCTGCTTTCATCCATAACTTCCAAAAGGTGATTCGTAGAGGTTTGGGACTCGTCCAGCAACTTCCTAAATTCCATGAAGGCATTTTCATCAGGTCCACTACGCCTTTTCTTGATTTCCCTATTGACGATAACAACCAGAATTATGATAGCAAGACACAGGATAAGATCAGTAATTAACAGACAAGCAAGTAGTAATTGTGTGCTCATTTCAAACCTTTATATCAATCAACCCCCCATGTTCAACGTCATCCGGTTCTCTATTGTCCTGCTTCACGTCGATTTTTCCCATGCTTTCTTCCTCAGCTTTTGCCTTCTTCTGACGTCTATGTTTTTCTTCTTCAGCCTTTATCTTCGATTTTTCCGTCTCTTCAGTATTTTTTACAGTCTCTTTCAGCTGCTTTCTCTCCTCACTCAACTGAACGCTAAAGTACCTCTGCTGCATGTCTGGATGCTGCTGTTGTGCCTGTTGTACACGTTCCATTGAATTGGACTGTGTTAATATCTGTTGTAAATCAACGGACCTTAGCACGACTCCTCCATGCCTCTCTTTTCATTTTAAGAGACCTTTGAGAGATTGTTTTTCCCATCCTTACGAGACTTTTCAGCTCTGCGGGCAATCTTATGTTTAACAATAAGTCAGGGATTGCCTCCTTTCGCGTTCGCCCTAAACAAATTGCAAAGTACTTGCAATATACAACGTAAAGGCTCTTCTGAACTATTAATCGTCATAATATGTTATGAACTTTAGCCGTTGAGGCCACCTTTCATCTACTTAGCGGGTATCAATACAGTAATCGTGTTTACCCCAGACTCACTTTTTATTTCAGAATGTGCACCCCATTTCTTCAACAATGAGAAAGCACATAATAATCCTATACCTCCGGGTATTTCCAAAGAAGAAATATCTGTTTGCGATTCTTCAAGTAATAGCTTCTTCTGATCCTCAGAAACTGGGATCCCTTGATTCTTAATTTTGATGCACACATTACCATTTTCAAATTGTGTCGAGATATATAACTCTTTTGCGGCACTTTCCTTCATCATATTTATTGAATATCTGATTAACGCTGAAAGGGCCAGGGAATAATCAGCGGAGGATCCTTTTACCTCCGGGATTTCTCTATCCAATTGCACAGTCTTCTTAATGCTATGCTTGAAATCCAGATAAAAATCAAAAAATTTCATTTCGAGTTCGATGAGCTCAGATAAGTTAATTTTCTGTATGTTTCTGTCACTTATTGCACAAAATTTTCCCGTAACATTCTGGAGGAGGCCGGAAAGTCTGTCAGCCTCGCGTGCTATGGATTCAACATCACGGACCAGTTTTTGATTATTTTCTATATAAGATGAATCTTTTTCGGCATCTATTCTTTTCATAATTTCCATTAATTTTCTCTGCAAAAGCCTGGAGCGGCCCATAATCCCATTTAAAGGATTAGCAAAATTGTGAACGATGCCGGGAACGAGTTCTTCAATAAATGTATCCTGAAACTCTTTCTCCAGAACGTTGTATATATCTTGATAATCCATATCTTCTCTATTCTTTACTCTGTTCTCCTGTTTGTTGAGCTTCCCCTTCTTAGATATATATCTCACTTCCTTTTATCGATGATTATGTGTTGTAACATTTTCCATGCCTTATCCACCTTCTCTTCTTCGGAATCGCCAGCACTATCTTTTGTCGAACGTCCGGTAGAGTATATCGTAACAACGTTGCCTTCCTTGTCTTTGATTTCCCTCATGCCAATCTGGTCGTAAGGATTCGCTTCTTTGGCCTCCTTTTCCTGCTGCAGCATCATCTGAATTGTCTTATCACTTACACCTGCTTTTTTTAACTTAATTATCTGATCAGGTGTCAGGGCATAGCAATGATTAAAAAAAATGCTCATAAAAAAATAAATCAACCCGACAAATACATACTTAATTATCATTATTTTTTCTCTCTATAGTTTGGTTACCTGAAGTTTATACTAATTCGTTTGAAGGAGCCGACGGATTACAGTACCATAAATTTGGTGAAATATACTTCTTTTATTCCTCCACCCAGAAGCCCATTTAATTCATCCTGTATTTCCTTTTTTATTGTACTGTAAGAGCGTGAGGATGTTAGCATATTTGTACCCTTATTCTTTAGGGCATTATATACCTTTTTTCTTAACTCTGATTTGTTTCCTGAAATATTTTTATCCGGATTCATCATAATGGCAATATCACAGACAAGTACCCTGTAGTGTCCCTGTTCGTCCTTAAGGTCGACGAAGAAACTATCCAGATTCTCTACATTGTCATTTATTGATCTGACTTCTGTAAATTCTGTGCCGTGATTTTTGCCTGAATCTTTCCCTGCCGGAAATATCAACAGAAAAATCCCTACAATCCCTGAGAATGCCAAAAGCAGTGATGCAGCGATAAACTTTTTTCTTATCAACCATCTTAATAATCTCCACCCTTGTTCTCTTTTTCCCGGCTTCTCCTTCACCTTCAGGGCCATGGAGATCAATTTCTTCCAAAAGATCAAGTTCTACTTTGCGAACCATATTACATAACCTTTTCCTGTGTCAATGAAACTTCAGCGATACACACACCGGAGTTCCTTCAGGTTACCTCTCAATCTCAGAATAGCTTGTGTATGAAGTTGGCAGACCCTAGACTCTGTCAGATTTTACCACCATTCCAATCTCTTTCATAGTCAGTTCCTCATAATAATAGAGTGACAATATCAATTTCTCTTTTGCCGGAAGAGCATCTATGGCCTTTTTCAGTACAACTTTCATCTCAGTTGTGGCAAGAAATGAAAAAGGATTGTTTCGATCTACCTCTTCGAGAACATCATAATTATTATAAGTTTCATGATAATCGGGAGGAAGGTCCTCACTGCTGAAAAGTGTTACCCCTTTTGCCTCATCGAGAATTTTATAGTATTTATCCAGTGGAACGTTAAGATATCGGCTCATTTCTTCCTCATCAGGCGGCCTGCCCAACATTTTCTGAAGGGAAGAAAAGGATTCTTCTAATTTCGAATGCTTATTCCTTGTCGAGCGGGGCATCCAGTCTCTTGCTCTCAGTTCATCAAGCACGGCACCCCTAATTCTGAAGCTGGCATATGTTTCAAATTTTACATTCCTTTTTTTATCAAACTTCTCAATCGCTGAAATCAAACCGATAATGCCAACGTTAATCAAATCTTCTTTGACATTCAAATGGGATGGCAATCTTGCAGAAATCCTCTCTACGATATTTTTCACAAGAGGAGCATATTTCATGATGAATTCATCACGTTTCTTTTTGCTCATGACATGTCCATCATGATTTTTTTTATCCATGATCTGCACCAACAATGGCTCGTGAAAAAAATTTCATACTTCCTAAATTATACTTCTCGGGTCTCTCACGACATATTTTTTTCGCTATTGATGATAGACATTTGCTCGCGTGGGTATAAGGATAGATTTCTGCGAACATCTTCTGCTGTTTGACAGCCTCTGTCACTTTTTCATCGTAGATTATGTAACCCAGATATTCAATTGAAAGATCAAGAAAGTGTTCCGTTGCCTTACTTAATTTAGCAAAAACCTCCTGGGCCTCGTGGGAGTTTTTTGCCATATTTACAATCAGCATGATCCTTTTTTCGGCGTGACCATTATAAAGTATTTTAATCAGGGCGTATGCATCTGTCAGGGAAGTCGGTTCTGGTGAAACTATGACTATCATCTCCTTGGCCGCCATGTTAAAATATAGTACATTACTCGTTATGCCGGCAGCCGTATCTATAAGCATAAAATCAAAATCCTCATTCAAATCATTCAACTCATCCATCAGCGTAAGCTTCTGGCCTTTAGACAGTTC
Source organism: uncultured delta proteobacterium (assembly GCA_963695875.1). Classification (GTDB taxonomy): domain Bacteria; phylum Desulfobacterota; class Syntrophia; order Syntrophales; family UBA2185; genus DATKLL01. The sequence goes on from CAVOID010000009.1 coordinate 31,128, forward strand.
AGCCATTTCTTGAATCCCGGAAGCAGCGGGTAAGATCTTGATTCCCCCGGGACCAGGAACAATCACTTCCGACAGCGATTTCTCACCCAAGAGAACATGGTGCATATTGTACTTCGGGGATATTCCAAGGATGACATCTATATTTGCCAGCCCCATATCTGCATCAAAGATTAAAGTCTTCCTTTTCATCCTTGAGAGAATGTAGGCAAGATTGGCCGTTATATATGTTTTTCCTACACCCCCCTTACCACTGGTGATCGCAATTACCCTGATATTCTCTTTTCCCTTGTCCCCTGCAATATCTTCTCTATTCTTGATTGTTGACATCATGTCATGAACCCCTTTGTCTGTTTCCTTCATTACCCTTAGAACCGCAGCTTGATCCACTTTAATCTCCTACAATCTATGACTGATGCATGATAAGTTTGGCAATTCTGCTGGGATTAGCATTTTCTATATCATTAGGCACATTCTGCCCATTAGTCAGGTATGAAACTGGTTTGCCTACCTGGTCTATCACATCATACATGGAACCGCAGCCCGTAGCCTCATCCACTTTTGTAAATATGATGTTATCATAGCTAACCATCCCAAACCTGGACGCGGCATCCAGCATGTTTTCGCGACTTGATGTCAAGCTCAAAAGAAGATTAGTCTCTATAGAAACACCAACATTGAGTAAATCGCTGAGCTTTCCCATATAGTCTTCATCATTGCGACTTTTTCCTGGGGTATCCACCAAAACTAGATCTTTGTCGGAAAATCGGTTGAGGGCCTGTTTAAGTTCTTCTTTTTCGGATACTACCTTTATTGGAAGTCCCATAATCTTGGCATAGGTCTTTAATTGTTCGGCCGCTGCTATTCTATATGTATCAGCCGATATAAGGCCTATACCTAATTTATCATTCATTGCATAATGAGCAGCCAGTTTAGCCAAGGTCGTTGTTTTTCCTACACCTGTGGGACCAACAAAGGCAACGACACCTTTTTTCTTCTTTTGACTTGAAACGGGGATAGACTTAGTGATTTTATCCTCCAATAATTTAAATGTATTCTCGAAACTATCTATTTTATCTATTGTGTTAACAAGCTTATAAGCCCTCTCTCGAGACACACCGTTTGCGACTAGATGATAATATAGCTTTGACGGTGGCCCGGGAAACAGATTTTTCTCCCAGGTGCCGAGGACATTCATAAGGTTATTAAGATATTCTTTTAACTGGCTCAGTTCTCTGCGAAGGGGATCCTCTTTTCTGAAATCCCGTATCAGTGATTTCATTTCATCGATATCATTTCTGATCTTATCCAGGTCAGCAGATGCGCTCATCAGATTGTTGCCGATCTGCTTGTGTTTCACTCGGTTCACGGGAACTGGACCTCTTCTCGCTTTCATCTCTGGCAGCTGTCACTTCAAGGAGTGGTACTTTTCCGCCTTTCAACCTCTTTGTCGACAGAATAACAGCCTCCTCGCCCAGATCGCTTCTAATTTTGGTAACTGCCTCCTGAATACTCCTGACTTCATATCTTTTAATCTGCATTTTACAACTCCAGCATGCCCAGTGAATTGATATTCACATCGTGTGAAATCTCATTGTGAGAGAGAACAACGATATTCGGGAAAAACCTTTCCAATATCTTTTTAAAATGAATCCTAGTTTTTGGAGAACAGAGAACGATCGGCTGAAGTCCTCTTGTTGTAAAGGAACTGATAAATTTCTGCAGATTGCTAACAATCCTCTGTATCAAATTGGGATCTGCAACTAGGTAAGACTCATATTCGGTATGCTGAATGGAACTGTTTATACGATCTTCAACCTCCGGCGAAAGTATCACCACAGAGATGTTCCCTTTATCATCCTTGTATTGCTTTGTTATAGTTCGTGCCAATGCTTGCCTAACATAACTGGTTAACAGGTCAACATTTTTTGTGATTGGTACATAATCCGCCAGGGTTTCGAGTATTGTCAAAAGATCCCGAATGGAAATTCGTTCTTTCAGAAGTCTCTGTGAAACCTTCTGAAGGGTTCCCATAGGAATGACATTGGGAACGAGTTCCTCCACAACCTTCGGATGAGCTGATAGCTAAATTATCCAACAGCGATCGAACTTCTTCCCTGCCCAATAATTCATCGGCGTTCGATTTGATTATTTCTGTCAAATGGGTTGTTACTACCGTGGCACAATCTACAACTATAAGTCCTCGAGCCTGGATATTTTCCTTTTCTTTCTCACTTACCCAGACCGCGGGCAGGCCGAAGGCTGGTTCTTTCGTTTGCACTCCCTTTACTGGAACTTCTCTATCTTCGGGAGTTATGGTAAGGTAATAACCGGGCATTAACTCACCCCTTGCTATTTCAACACCCTTCAATAGGAAGGAATATTCGTTAGGCTTTAGCTGAAGATTATCTCTGATATGAATGGCCGGTATAATAAACCCCATGTCTAGAGCCAACTGCTTTCTCAGTGACTTGATTCTTTGAAGCAGTTCCCCACCCTGCGAAGCATCAACAAGGGGTATCAGACCATAACCAACCTCAAGTTCCATCAAATCAAGCGCCAGGAGTCTTTCAACAGCCTCTTTGGGCGCAATCGCCGGCACTTCCTCTTTTACTTCTTGTGATTTCTTTGCAAGCTTAAAAAGATTATAAGCCAACGCACCGCTCATCAGGGAAATAATCATGAAAGAAACTTTCGGCATACCCGGAATTAAGCCGAATATGAAGAGCATAATCGATGCCGTTGCTATAGCCTTAGGCTGAACAAATAGCTGTCTCGTAAGATCGGCGCCTAGGTTAGAAGATGCTGTTGACCTCGTTACAAGCATGCCTGCTGCTGTTGATACAACGAGGGCAGGTACCTGCGTAACGAGACCATCACCGATGGTAAGGAGGGTATATGTGCGGGCTGCATCTCCAATATCCATACCTTTTTGCAGTACACCGATAATCAATCCCCCTACAATGTTGATGATTATTATGACTACACCCGCTATTGCGTCACCTCTGACAAACTTGCTCGCACCATCCATTGCCCCATAGAAATCAGCCTCTTTCTCAGTATCAGCTCTTCTCCTTCGAGCATCCGCTTCCGTTATGAGACCTGCATTGAGATCTGCGTCAATGCTCATCTGCTTGCCGGGCATGGCATCCAGTGTAAATCGTGCTGCAACTTCCGCGATTCTTGTCGCACCTTTGGTAATAACGATGAAGTTGATCAGGGTAAGAACAAAGAATACTATCAAACCGACAAAATAATTCCCTCCAACCACAAACGTACCAAAGGCCTTTATGACCTGGCCGGCAGCGGCAGTCCCTTCATTTCCGCGAAGAAGAATCAGACGTGTCGAAGCTACATTTAGAGATAACCTGAGAAGGGTTACCGTCAACAGGATAGAAGGAAAAACGGATAAATCCAACGGTCTCAAAACATACATGGACACCAGTAAAATAACAATTGAGATGGTAATATTGAATGAAAGAAGTAAGTCGAGCAGGAATGTCGGCAGTGGTATGATCATTATGATAAGAACACCAATAACACCGACAGCCAGAATGGCCGTCCCGCTTCTTTCCCATCCACCTAATAGAATCAGCTCTTGCGTCGGTCGCCATATTTCCTTTACACCGCTACCCTTTTTTCCTTTAAGCCATAAATGTACGCCAATACCTCAGCGACGGCTTTGTATAAATTTTCCGGTATTACCTCATTTACTTTTACCATCTTATTCAATACCTGTGCCAAAGGCTTGTTCTCAATTACGGGTACGTTGTTTTGCCTGGCTATTTCTTTTATTTTTTCAGCTATAAACCCTGCTCCCTTTGCTACAACAACAGGTGCAAACATCTTTAATTGATCATACTCTAAAGCCACTGCGATGTGGTCGGGGTTCGTGATCACAACGTCTGCCTTGGGGACTTTTGCCATCATCCGCTTCCTGGCCATCTCCCTCTGAATACGCCTGATCCTTGCCTTCATAAGAGGATCTCCCTCTGTCTGCTTGTATTCATCCTTTATTTCCTGCCGCGACATTCTGAGTCCCTTTTCGTATTCCCATCTCTGATACACGTAATCCAGGACTGCCAGAACTATCAAAACCCACGATGTCCTCAAAATAATCTTGAATGAAATTTCCCCCATATAGACCATTATATCCCCGATACTCCTATCCATAAGGGAAGGAAGAACTTCTATTTCGCCCTTTCACCGTCACATATGCGACATAGCTTACTATGCATAGCTTCACTATACTCTTTGTCAATTCAGCAAATGATTTCAGGGAGAATAACCTCTGAAATCCCTTAAACGGATCTATCTTCGAAAATTTTGGTTCCAGTGCCTCCGCTGAAAATACTAACCCCACCTGGACGAAATTGGCCAGAATCCCTGCAATAAGGACAGTTATAAGGAGTGGAGCAATAAGAATAAAAAATTCATACACCCATCCCATGGCGAGTGTTTGAATATTATCTGTATTGATAAGTAGTGTCCCGGATTCCTTCAGAAAACCACTGATGAGACCCATCATTTTCTTGGTCAGGCGGGTGGCATCAAAATTAAAATATGTCAGACATGCTAATAATATCGCGACAGAGGCTATTTCCTGACTCTTTGCAACCTGCCCTTTTTTTCTCGCCTCTTCCCGCCGTCTCGGTGTCGCTTGTTCTGTTCTTTCCTGATCTCTATCGTCGTCTGCCATAGACCGATCCTCATCTATTAACTGACACTCAAGTCAAAAAACTGTCTTTTTACTATGAGACTTTTACAAAACTGAAAATTGCTTTCGTGACGGGGCGAAACGAAGATCGGGGCGCTTCCCGCAACCATGCCGTAAGGCCTGTTAAAGGGTATAATGCGTCTCAATATCTTCATCTCCGGAAAACCCTTACGAGCTTCGATTTTACGGTTATCGTGCTTTTCGCAGAAGCTAAATAATATATACGCGGGAAAAAGATATTGAGCCCTGTGAAGTCAATTTTCAAAGATCTCATTACATGAGACGGAGGAGCAAAATAATCTCTCCCTCAAGATTTGAGAAGTAACTTTCCACGACCCGCATGAAGATCGGTAACGTCACTCCGATGCCTATCAGGCCAATAGCTATTTGCAGGGGAAAGCCGACTATAAATATATTTATCTGGGGTACCGTCCTTGCTATCAAACCCATTCCAACGCTCATAAATAACAAAACGGCAATTATGGGTGCTCCTGTTTTGATGGCAACTTCCAGCATATTTCTCACGAAAACAAGTATCAATTGCATCAACTCTCCTGAGAAATGAAAACCGAGGGGAGGCAGTATCCTGAAACTTTCTACTATGGCGTACAAAAAAATATGATGCCCATTCATAACCAGGAATATCAGCATAGCTATAAGATACTGAAACTGAGATATAATGGATACCTGCTCATTGTTGACGGGATCGATGACATTCACGATGGAAAAACCCATTTGAAACCCTATGAGCTGTCCGGCAAGTTGGATCCCGTCGAAAATCAACCTGCCGGCAAACCCGATCATAACACCGATCATGATCTCTCCCGCCATTCGGAATATGAGAGAAAAGATATCGGAACTTAGTCTCCACGCTGTTGTTTGAACAAAAGGAAAGACAAGAAATGTAATTAAAAGAGCTAACCCCACCTTGACCCTGGCAGGAACTGTAACGTCTCCCAGTATCGGGATCGTTATAATCATCGCACTTACTCGAAGCAAAGTTAGGATGAATATTTCTGCCTGTTCGGCTGTTATGATTTGCATATGTTTCAATTGAACTAAGTGAGGTAGTTCAGGTCAGATAAAGATGACAAAATTATCCTCCCCTTTCTCTACCTGATATACATTGGAAAATTTGAAAATATGTTTTGGGTATACTCTATCATTATATTAAGCATCCATGGTAACGCGACAATGAGAGCAATCAAAACGGCTACAATCTTTGGAACAAATACTAATGTCATCTCTTGAATCTGCGTAACAGCCTGAAAGATACTGATAGCAAGTCCGACAATAAGACCGACAAGCAACATTGGCGCCGATATCAGAAGGGTCACTTTTATCGTTTCAACTGCTATACCCATTACAAAATCACTGGACATTTCAAATATCCCTGCAATCAAATTACATAGGTCCAAAACTTTGAACCAGTGACCCGACAATCAGATACCAGCCATCAACCAGGACGAAAAGTAGCAACTTAAAAGGCAGGCTTACCATGATAGGCGGAAGCATAAGCATACCCATTGAAAGAAGTACACTGGCAACAACCATATCCAGTACCAGGAAAGGCATATATATTAAGAATCCAATCTGAAAAGCCGTCCTTAATTCGCTTATTACAAAAGAAGGAATCAAGACGGAAAGGGATATGTCTGCCGGTGATTCCGGTCTTTTCATTTTTGAAATCTTTACAAATAGGGCGAGATCCTTTTCCCTGGTTTGCTTAAGCATAAAATCTTTGACAGGTTGGGCGCTGAGTTCAAAGGCCTTTTCTCCCGATATCTGATTATTGAAATACGGTTGAAGGGCCTGGGTATTCACCTTTTCCCATACGGGCGTCATAATAAAAAAAGTGAGAAATAGCGAAAGCCCGATGATAACTTGATTAGGGGGCAACTGCTGTGTACCCAGGGCATGTCTTAGAAGAGAAAACACAACAACGATTCTCGTAAACGAGGTCAACATAATAAGAATGGAAGGAGCAAGAGCCAATACTGTAAGCAGCATGAGGAGTTTAAGGACAGTCGATACCTGACCTGATTCACCGGCACCACCGATGTTCAGATTTATGGTTGGAATAGGAAGGGGTTCAGACCATGCTGATGGTATGAACAAAAAAAATGAACCAATGAAAATCAGCAGGCACACTAAATATTTAATTTGATTATTACGGGTTCGATTATTCATTTTCTCGGGACTTTCTTCTCGTCTGGCCTGAAGCCAACAACTTGCTTCTGTACGATGTCAAATTATCAAAAAGGGAGACTGAATTCTTTTTTCCTCTGTCTGAATCATTCAGCTTCTCTAGAGATTTAGAATCCGAAATCGTTGTAAGCATGGTAATCTGATTATTTGCTATTCCAACGACTATGATGCTGTTTAGAACATCCATAAGCATAATGCTGCATTTCGGTCCTATATATCTTGTCGATATGATCTTTATAAACTTACCATCATCAATGCTTGTCCCCGACCCCTTTATAAACTTCTTGAAAAAAAACATCGCTGCGATCATGATTCCCAAGACTACAGCAAGAGCTGAAATCATTTTTACCAGTGATGATATGAAATCCACCGTACCCATATATGCTCTCCTATTTGAGTTTACTGACTCGTTCCGCGGGGGAAACGATATCGGTCAGGCGAATGCCGAACTTTTCATTGACTACCACAACTTCACCTTTGGCAATCAGTCTCTGGTTAATAAACACATCCATTGGTTCACCCGCAAACTTTGCCAGTTCAACAACTGATCCCTGCCCTAACTGAAGAAGTTCACCAATAAGCATCTTTGATCTACCCAGCTCAACGGTTACTGTAAGAGGGATATCCAGGATAAAATCAATATCTATGGACGCACCGTTTTTTCGCTCTGTTTTATGAAGCTCATCGAAATTTGCCGTACCCACAGCGGTTTTTGGTTGTTTCTTTGATGCTTCCATCTCTGTCTGAACATCATCCCAGCTGATATTATCATCGCCTTTATTTTCAGAATCTGCTCCCTTCATCAGGTTGTCTATTTCATTCTGTTCCATACTGAATAACCTCTCTTCTACTAATTAAATGTTTAATCTGTAGGGCCTGGTTTCCTCTGCACACGCCCGGATATCCCCTAAATTTCAGTATACCCTCCACGGAGATATCTATAGGGTCCGAAGCATATTGATCTAGGAGGACTACATCTCCTATTTTGAGATCCCGCACATCCCGAGTCAAAAGATGTGACTGCCCCAGCCGAGCCACCAACTCAAGTCCTGAGGACATCAATTCCTCCTTCAAACGTTTCTCCCATTCCTTGTCAACATCAAGATAATCGCTCTGAAATCCTGCCTGTAATTTCTCCCGGATAGGTTCCAAAGTTGAGTATGGTATGCATAAAGAAATTATGCCGGAGGAATAATCCATCTCGATTTCAAAATTAACGACCACTACAACGTCAGTTAAAGGAACAATATGTGCGAACTGGGGATTAATTTCAGACCTTTGATAGGTCATTTTTACATCTAACAGCGCTTTCCATGCTTTTTCGAGGTCCAGCAGGGCACTTAAGACGACCTTTTTGATCAAGTTATTTTCAATTGCGGTAAACTCTCTCCCTTCCACTTTAAATCCGTTCCTTCCTGAGCCTCCGAAGACTATATCTACCAGAGTAAATATAACTTTTGACTCAACAACGATGATCGCATTACCTCTTAATGGATCTATCCGGAAAAGGTGCAGGCTTGTGGGGACTGGTAATGTCTTGAGGAAGTCCCCATATTTTATGGTATCAATGGATAGGGCGCTTACACTAGCAACTTTTCTCAACAATGATGAAAGTGTGGCCCGGAACATCCTGGCAAATTTTTCATTGGTCATCTCGAGGGTAGGCATTCTCCCCCTGATGATACGATCCTGGCTGGTCAGATCATAGCGTATGGCAACCGAGGGGTCATATTCTTTCTGCGACTCGGTTTCAACTTCACCATCCGATATTCCTTTTAGAAGAGCATCTACTTCTTCCTGGGATAATATTTGGGACATAATAACCCTTTCAAGTATTTAAGCCTTGCTATAATTGGTCTGCGTTACGTTTTATCGGATACCGACAAGTTAATAACAATTACTGAATAACAAACTCTGTAAAGTAAACCTTAACAATTTTTCCACCAGTCAAGAAGCTGTTCAGTCGCACCATAATCTCTTCTCTCAGGCGCTGTTTTCCGGAAATATCCATAATATCTTTATACGTTTTCGATGAGAGAAGATCCAAAACGTTATCTCTCAGTTTTGGTTTTAACTGGTTCATTTCTGCGATATAATTTTTATCCGAGATATCGAGCTCGATAACAATTTTCAGATACCGGTCAGAGTTTTCATCCCTTATATTAACGATAAAGGGATCCATTGGCCATATAGCCCCTACCGGTGCCTGATGTTCCACCTGCTCCTTATTATTGAAAAATTTCTTATAATAAATAGCCCCAAAGGCGCCGGCTGTTACCACGATTAAAACAGCAACACCCATAATAATAAGCTTCTTGAGAGGTAATTTCTTCTTTTGCGGGACTTCTTCTACAACCTGTTCTTCTTTTTCTTCTCTTGCCATTGCACCCTCTCGACCATTATGAAATGTTAATGAAATTCTTGAGATATGTTTGCTCTAAATATTCAGCATTTGTAATAGCAAATAATATACCAGACAAATAATTGCAGAACGGAAGGAGTATGGAGGGAAATCAGGAACGGGGGCCTGTAGGCGAAGTCATTATCTCGATAGTATAAATTGTCTATCAGACTGATATTGTTAATTGTTTATAAATTAGATTTTTGAGGTAGTACACTATACCTCATACCGAATTCATTTTTTGAATTCTTTATTGCAAATATTCCTCAGGGGTCTTTTTGACAAATAGTCAGAAATTTGACAAGAAAAAGGGCTGAGGAACTATCCTCAGCCCCTATTGTATGAAATTACCTCTTGATGTTTATCAGTTCCGTAAGCATCGCGTCCTCGGTGGTAATGACCCGTGCGTTTGCTGAGTAGGATTTCTGGGCCGTGATCATATTAATGAACTCCGTAGCTATATCCGTATTCGACATCTCGAGGCTGTTTGCCGATACGTTGCCCATTCCGGAAGCGCCCGGAACGTTTCTGATGGCCGGTCCCGATGTTACCGTTTCGCCGAACAGATTGGAACCCATCTTTCTCAAACCCCAGGTATTATCGAAATCAGCTAATACTATCTGGGCCAGGTCCGACGTCTGCCCGTTTGTGAAGAAACCACCGATTGTTCCATCATTCCTCACAGAAAGGCTTTTCAAAAGACCGGAGGCATAGCCGTCATTGGTCAGAGATTTAATGACGGATGTACTCGCATAACCTGTCATGCTCAAAGCATCAGGGCTGATCATGTCCCAGGTGAGAGTATTACCGGCACCAATGGTGACTCCGCTGGGGAGCGCTGCAGCTGCAAAGGTAATGGTGTTATTAGCGGGCCCGATAAGATTACCATCGGCATCAAAATGGAAAACTGCAGTGGTCTGGGTTGCAGCATCCGTTCCATCCAAATCAACCACAATGTTCCAGGTACTGGAGTCGCCGGCCGCTGTTGCGGCCTTTGTGTATGTAACACCGAGGCTGTGTTTATCTCCCAGAGAATCATATACCGTCTGTGTGGTCGTATAGGTGTCAGCTAATGCAGTGTCGGAGTCCAGATTCGCGCCAACGGAGAAGGTGGTTGACGTTGCCGGGGCTGACTGGACATTTCTCAGAGAAATATCCGTAATCATTCCCGTGGCGGCGCCGAAGAAATTATAACCCTGAAGCTTATAGCCATTCGTATCGACAAGATTACCGTTACTATCTAAATGAAAGGCTCCTGCCCGCGTGTAATACGAGGCACCGTCTTGATCGTTCACTATAAAAAATCCGTCCCCGTCAATGGCGACATCCGTTGCGTTTCCCGTCGATTCAAAAGAACCGGGGCCGAATAGTGTGCCCACCTCTGATACCTCGACGCCACGGCCCACCTGCATAGACCCCGATGAGCCGCCCGATATACTCTGGCTCAAGACATCAGAAAAGAATGTTTTCCCCGCTTTATAGCCAATGGTATTGACATTCGCGACATTGTTCGCGATAACGTCCATCTCTTTGGCACTGGCATTCAAACCTGAAATTCCTGCCCATAATGCACTTCCCATTTTTATGTCCTCCTTAATATATTTATATTTTGTTTATATTTGTAGCTTTTTTAAAGCCCTCATATCTAATCGCCAAAGTCTCTCTCTATGGTATTAATTCACCGGCTTCCTGACGGATATGATGTCGCTGAAAGCGATATCTTGTCCGTTCACAGTAAGGTAAGGCACACCGTTCTTGAACGTAGTGCTCGTTACCTTGCCCGTCACCATCGTGGTTGGAGATACATCCTTCCCGCTAGCGTCGGTCGCGGACACTCTCAAAGGTGTAAGTCCCTGCTGGAACGTTCAAACAACTCCAGGTCAGACGAATTAATACCCGCCTTTTGAGATCCAAGGCTAAGTGTTCTTACTAGTGCACCTTGAGCATCGTAAATTTTAACGACCCCTTGTTTAACATCACTCGGCAGATTATAGTACAGAGTGTTTGTCGATCCTTGGACTTCGGTGGTATTTCCATTGGCGGATACTTCGTTGCCAATGAGATTGACCAGCTGGCTGTTACTCATCGACGAAATGGAGGTCCCCAGAGATCCAAGCTGTGTGCTCATGTTCTGCAATTGCTCGAGACTCGAGAACTGGGCAAGTTGGGCGGCAAAATCCTTTCCATCGAGGGGATTGAGAGGATCCTGATTTTTGAGCTGAGCAATCAGCATCTTGAGAAAATCTTCCTTTCCCAGCACGTTCTTGTTCGACTGGCTTGCACTTGTGGTCCCACTGTTAATGCCTGTTACTGTAGTACTCATACTGTTCACCTCACATACATCATTTGTTAGCTATACAAATAAACTGATAATACCCAAAGAGGGTTCATTCAACTCACTGCCGCCTGATTGTAATAATTGAAGGGCAGGATGATCCTCTTTTGCATTGTTCCTTCCTCCTCGCCCTGTCATCAAATAGGGCACCTCCCCCCGGCTGAAATCCCTGATTACCATCATATGATCTATCGTGGACAAGGACATCAAAGCGGTCAATATTTAATCCCTGACCTTGAAGGGCAGTTTTTAATTGGTCGAGATTAGCGTGTAAAACTTGCTTAACCTCATGATTATCTGCAATCAGTAACATCCGGACCGTATCATGCTGAACCCTGACATCCATATTCAGTGTGCCCAGATTTGGCGGTTCCAGAGTAATAACAATCCTGCCGGAATCCTTCTTGAGCATATTCGAAGCAGCGTCCATAATCTGATCAGCAACATCCTGGAAACGAAGAGGCGTAATGACGTCCCCATTAATGTTTGTCCATGATCTGCTATCATTACCCTTTATCGCGGGATAATCAGCCTGGGCTGTCCATAGAGAAGTATCGGTCTTTACGATAATGCTTTCATTACTAACTCTCTCAGCAGACTTTTCTAACTTCGGCCCGGCTTCGAAAACGCTTTTATAACCCGGCGTATTTTCACTCAGTGCTTTTAACTGATTAGACGAAATTGTATTTTCTTTTGCTCCTTCCGGCTTAAGTGAATCGCTTTTTAATAATATCTCATGTTCTCTCGTATTAGTTGAAACTTTGCTTATCTTTACTTCCTTGATATCAGATACTTTCGAAAGGTCTATGTCACCATCACATTGATTATCTTCCGATCCCTCAGCGGAACGGGAAACTTTCATTCCTTCAAGCACATCTTTTTTAACGTGATCATTTCCTTTCAAACTGCCAGCTGATAGTACTCCAGAATCATGGCCTGTTTTCTCCTCCATAAGCGTTGCCTCTCCTGAAGGCGGCTTTTGCACACCATCTAATCCACTAACGATCTTTTTCAACGAAATTCTATTATCCTTTTCTAACGTAGATTTAATTTGTCCAACATCAACATCCTTTTCGGGCGATCCTTCTGGCAGATTCAATTTATTTCTTTCTTTATCGATACTTCCTTTCTCCATTAGGATTTGAGATTTGTCCAACTTTCCGAGAGGAACTTCCCCTTTAGTTTTTATGTCTGCCGTTACTTTCAATGATGAAGTCTCAAGGTAACGTTTCATATCCTTGTCTAGAGACTTCTGCGCTCTAAAAGGAATAGCATCTATTCCGCCATTCACTCCCTTTGCTCCCTTTTGGGACGAATTGCCTCGGCCGTCCTTAACACCATGCAATTCCCCCTCAACTTCATCTTTCCCTGCAGTTGATTCCATCTGGCAACTTATAGAACTGTCCTTTTCGTTATTACCTTTCTCAATTGAAAAGAAAATGCCCTTTTGCTTCATTATACTGGCAAATGAACCCGCTCCTCCGATGAGTTCAAATAGCCCTGTCATCTTTTGCTTACCATTTATCGTCTTCTTGGTCTTGGAAACAACCTGAGAAGCTGTCTGATCATAATTACTTTCGCTTAATATCAACTGTGTTATCGAAGGATTCATTCGTTCCTCTGGCAAGTTTTACAAATTGCATGAGCAAGAGGCATGCCATGAAGTGCTCAAATTAAATTACCAATATTTTTAAAGTGTTATGTTGATTGTGAATTTATGAGACTTTCAGGAAGGCAAATATTGCCCACCACATTAAGGTGAATTCGACAAAAAATACCTACGAGGGAAAAGGGGAGAAAGGTCGGAATGATGCGATGAAGGTATTTACATCCTTGTGATAGTCTTTGCGATTTCTACGGCTTTCTCAGGATTGAAATACTCCCACACAGCGCCGGCTTTCTTATTCTTCATCTGCATGATAATTCCGGCTGCTGTCTTATTATCCATCTTACTGAAAAGGGTAGCCACCTTATCGGGTGGAGTAGCATCATATTCCTTGGCCAATTCTTTAATTCTTTTGTTTTCTTCTTTATCAGATTCTTGAGAAACAGGTGTCTTTCCTTCCGGGCCCTGAAGTATTTCTATTTTTCCTGCAACTTCTTTTTTCAGCGAATTAAGTCTTTTTTCCTCAAATCTAATAAAATTTTCTTTGTCTTCGAGTTGCCTTCGTCTATCTTCAAGGGAAACCATCAGATTTCTTTCATTCGTCAAGGTATCCTCAAAAACATCTCTTACCAGAGTGCTGCCTGTTGTTTGTGAGGATGAATCAGCCAGTGCAGGATTAACAGACCATAACGAAATATTATATAACTCTGATCTTTTCACAATTTCTCCTATGGCAAATAGCTTCGCCAAAAATAGGAATATTATGAGGATTTCAAATGCAATGAATATTCTCTTCATTTTCTCATACCATTACCGAATTTTATTATCGAAAAATCATCTAATTCTTTGCGGTCTTTCGCTGCTGTTTCAAAAATATATTCAGCCATTCTTTTCTCCCGGAGGGTCTCCATAGCCTTTCTTTTTTTTACAGCTTCAAGGAGGTCCTCACGTTTAGCATTGGCTTCTTCCTCCGCTTTACAAACAATACCAACCTGCTTTTCTTCTTTGCACTTCAGGTATTCAATGAAGGCAAAGTGCCGTTGTATCACATCGGGACGAAGGGAATTTGCCTGCATTTTTACAAAATGTCGGATCAACGCATTCTTTTCCTTTTTTAAATCTTCTAAAACATCCCTCGCTGCCTGCAGACGCTTCATTGCGTCGGAAAATGCAAGCTGACATTGCTCTTCTATTTGCGCTCTATAGTTTAATACTGACTCCATCTCAAATTGAAACATACTTGAAAGTCCTATTCAAGCAAGGTAAACAGATCGCGTCTGCTTTCCGCAAAACTTACTTTTTCATCGATGGCCTGCATTAAAAAGGTATTCACTCTGCCAATCATTTCAATAGCAAAATCCACTTCCCGATTACTGCCTTTAACATAGGCTCCTATATTTATCAGGTCCTCCGCCTTTTTGTATGTTGCAAGGATGTTTAATATATGACCGGCTTTCCCCTTGTGCTCATCATCCACAATGTCAATCATGACCCTGCTGATACTGCTTAGAACATCTACCGCCGGATAATGATTCTTCGTCGCCAAGTCACGAGACAACACAATATGTCCATCCAGAATTGATCTTGCCGCGTCCGCTATCGGTTCATCAAAGTCATTGCCTTCAACTAAAACTGCATAAAGACCGGTTATGCTCCCCTTGCCTTCTACGGCACCAACTCTCTCAAGGAGCTTCGGCATAAGGCTGAAAACTGAAGGGGTATATCCTTTTGTCGTCGGCGGCTCCCCGATGGAAAGACCGACTTCTCGCTGGGCCATGGCAAACCTTGTCAGAGAATCAACCATAAGGAGTACATCACTCCCCTGATCCCTGAAATATTCGGCAATAGATGTTGCGACATATGCCGCTCTCATTCTTATGATTGGATGCGTATCAGACGTAGCAACAACAACAACCGATCTATCCAGACCTTCTTTACCGAGATTCTTTTCCAGAAACTCCCGGACTTCCCGTCCTCTCTCACCGATGAGCCCTATGACGTTCACATCAGCCCTGGTGTTTTTTGCCATCATCCCTAAAAGAATACTCTTCCCAACACCGGATCCGGAAAAAACCCCCATTTTCTGCCCTTTCCCGCAGGTGAGCAGCGCATTTATAGCCCTTATTCCGAGATCCATCACCTCTGTAACCCGCTTCCTCCACATTGGATTGATTGGACTGAAATATACGGGGTATTCGGCCTGGAACTCGATCGGCCCCTTGCCGTCAATAGGATTCCCCATACCATCAATCACGCGTCCTAGGAGGCCTCTCCCGACTCTGATATCCGCCTTCTTTCCAAGTGATACAATCTTGCAGCCTGGGCCCACCCCGCGAATCTCATCGAGCGGCATCATCAGAACCTTGTCCGTCTTGAAACCTACGACCTCGGCACTGAGCGGCTCCCTATGGCCATTTGCATAAATTTCACACATTTCACCGACAGAAGTGCAGGGGCCATGACCCTCCACCACCAGACCTATGACCTGGCTTACTTTACCGCAAACTTTGATAGGATTTGCCAGTTCAATTAATCTTTGACATTTTTCAAAGTTGAACGCTGTTGCAGCCGCCGCTTCTTCCACCGTGTGCACCTCTTTTCGAAAAGTCATTTCTTACGGGATATGGCTTTCCTGACCTCATGAAGTTGCTGATCCAATCTTGCATCCACCTCACCAGACGATGTTTCGATAACTACCCCGCCCCGACTGATGCTGTTATCTTCCACAACCGACATGTTCCTGATATCTTCGAAACTATCAATAATTCCCGGATTTATCTCCAGTATATATCGATAGTCTTCAGGGTTCAGTCTAACCCTTATCCCTTCTTTATCAAGCACTTGTTTTACCGCACTTTTCAGAACATCATGTACAATATCTCTGTTTGTCGTAACCTCTTTGTGAATGACCTTCTCGGTAACAGAAAATACAAGATTTAATATCTTATCCTCATTACTTTCCAGGTTTTCTTTTTTCAATCTATCCAGTTCCCTCATTGAATTTGTAAGGGCTTCTGCGGCTTGAAATAACCTTTTTTTCTCATTTTCAGTACCCTCTCTAATTCCTTCTGAATATCCTTTAGCGTAGGCTTCCTTCTTTGACTTTTCAATATTCGATGTCGTTTCGGCCTCAATGGAATTGTAAGCGGTTCTCCCCTTCTTATCTCCCTTGATTCTGATATCCCCTTCCACTTTAGAATAAAACCTTACGAATTCCGGTGTAGTACTTTCAGCCGTATTTACCATATCAACATTCTTGCATTTGATGACCTTTTTAGACAAGTTGGTCACCCCCCTCACCGCGGATAATGACAATTTTCCCTTCTGCCTCTAATTTCTTCGTTGCATCAATAATAATTCTCTGGCTCTTTTCTATTTCCGACAACCTTATGGGGGGCATCATCTCTATATCCTCCTTCAGCATTTCAGCGCCGCGTTTTGACATATTTCTGTAAATAACACCCCTCATCTCTTCATCAACTATCTTCAATGATCGCCCTAAATCTTCAGTTGTTACTTCCCTTAACAGCTCCTGGATACTCCTGTCATCCAATTTGAGTATATCTTCGAATGTAAACATCTTCTTGCGTATCTCAGTTGCAATTTCTGGCACAGTCTCATCAAGCGATTTCATAACAGTATTCTCGGTGCTCCGACTCATCCTGTTCATAATTTCAGCCACCATAGAAATACCGCCTGGCTGCAAGTCACTTACGCCGCCGACAATAATCTCTTTTTCCAGGGTCTTTGCAATGTCAACTATGAATTCATGGGGAACGCTCTTTAAGGTCGCCATCCTTTTTACGATGTCACTCTGCGCCTCAGGTGAAAGGCTCTCCAGAATTTTTGCTGCTTGTTCAGCTCCCACATAGGAGAGGATCAGGGCAATGGTCTGAGGATGTTCGGTCCTTGTGAAATCTATCAATAACTGGGGATCTATTTCCCGCAACTTCTGCATCAAAGGGTTGTCATAAGACCTGTCGTGCCCGGCTGTTCTTTCTATACTGGTCAAAATATCATGAGCTGTTTCTTCTCCTGCGGCTTTAACGATCAGGCTTCGCAAGGTTTCACCATATACTGGCAGGACTCCGCCTTTCTGCCTTGCCATTGTACAAAATTCTTTGGCGACATTATTGACATCTTCCAAGGACACACTGTGAAGACGGCTCATCTGTTTTCCAATGAGTTCAATTTCCGAGGGGCTAAAATTCTTCATAATTTTAGCCGCCAGTTCCTCGTCCAAAGATAACAGCAGGATCGCTACTTTCTCTTCATTCATAATTTCTTACAATCTATTAAGACTACCGTATCCAAAGTCTCAGCAATTCAGCAAATCGCCTTGCATCCGCGCTGGCCATCTGCCTGACGAGATCAGTTTCGTTTAGAGCTACGGTTGATTTATCTCCGATAGCCAATGGACTTGCAATTCCTTCCAGTTCACCCGGAGCCGATGAAAGAGCTTCCCGTGCAGCAAACTCCGGCGTTTTCCCCTTCACCAACAACATCTTAATCACCGGTTGCAGAACAAATATAGCTACTAATATCAGCGCTGCCAGCATTACAAGGTACTTTATTACAGGATAAAACGCTGTTACTTTCTCCGGCCATGACTCTTTACCCGTCATGCCGGCATCGAATTCACCCTTGTTGAAGGGAACGTTGGTGATAACAACCTGATCACCCCTTTTTGTATCAAAACCCGCTGCCTTTTTTACCAGTTCCTCCAGATCCGTGAGTTCCTTCTTTGACCTCGCCTGGAATTCCTCAACTCCCTTATCATTTTTTACATAAGGCCCGTCCAGCAATACGGCTACTGACAACTTTTTGACATCTCCAATCGGCATGACAGTTTTGCTGACAACTTTGTTTATTTCATAATTTACGACTTCATCCAGCCGTTCACTCCCCGGTCCCTGTTTCGCAGCTGTCGAGCCAGCCTGTTTCCCACCAACAGGAGCAATTGTTGATTGGCCGCCTGCAGCTATTGCCGAGGAGCTCGACTTTTGAGACTGACGCTGCATGCTTCTCACCACAGGTTCTTCGGGATCATATTTTTCCTCCGTTTTTTCCGTTATCCTGAAATCAAGGTCCGCGGACACTCTGACCACCGCTTTTCCCTCACCCACTACTTTTTCCAGCAGTGACTGCACTCTGTTCGTTAGATCCTTCTCGATATTCCTCTGATACTCAACCTGGGAATTAGACATCCTTGCCAGCTTAGATTCATCTTGTATTACAGACAGTACCTTTCCACTATTATCAACTACCATCACATCAGCGGGACTCATTCCTTCCACAGAACTTGCCACCAGGTGGACAATTCCGTCTATCTGCGGCGGTCGTAATGTCCTGCCCGATTTTAATTTAACTATAACGGAAGCAGTCGCTTTTTTCTGATCTTCTATAAATAGAGATTTTTTAGGAATGACTAAATGGACTCTGCTGTGTTGTATTTCGTCCAACCCGTTGATGGTTCGGGAGAGCTCACCTTGAAGAGCCCTCTGGTAATTCAACTGTTGCACAAATTCTGTGGCACCGAGAGACTTATTATCAAAAATCTCAAACCCAACCCCTCCACCCTGGGGCAATCCGGAAGACGCCAGTTCTAATCTTATTTCGGATATCTTTTCAGAGGGAACAAGAATAGAATCGCCGGAAGCTGATATCTGATAGGGTACCTTTTTCTCTTGCAATCTCGCAACAATATTTGCAGCATCATCTGCGCCAAGGTTTGAAAACAGGACACGATACTCTGGTTTATTGGTCCAATAGACCATTGCGCCAACTCCGATAAAGGTAACCGTGGCTATAATAAGTATAGATAACTTTCTTGAAGGTTCTAATGCATTAAAACCTTTCCATATCTGGCTAAAAAATTGAATAAGAGATCCCATTTTATAATTACCGTCACAGTTTAAAATCTATATTAAACTTGCATTCTCATAACTTCCTGATAGGCTTCTAGAATCTTATTCCGCACCTGTATCATTTTTCTGAATGAGAGATCCGCCTTTTCCAGAGCAATTATTGCATCATGAATGCTTCCGGAATTTCCCAGTTCGACCTTCGTAATAGCCTGATCAGCATCTAACTGAAGCTGGTTGATTTCATTTACCTTGTTTTTGAGGATAGTACTGAATTCTGTCTTGTCCCCTTGACCAGCATCTTTTACTTTATCGGCTACCGTTGAAGGCCTAAGAGCATCACCTCTAATTGATATATCAGCTCATCCCTAAATCACCTCCCGCACTTTTGGATATACCTCTCCTTTTTTACTGATTGCCTACTTTCCCATTTCCAATCGTCTTGAGTGCCATATTCTTGGAGGCATCGAAGGCCGTAACACACGCTTCATACGCCCTGTTGGTCAGCATCATATCCACCATCTCCGTCACCAAGTTAATGTTCGGCATAGCCACAAAACCCCTTGCATCAGCATCCGGATGACCAGGATTGTGCATCATTTTTATGGCTTCATCTTCTTTAGCTTCTTCAACTCCGTCGACTTTCACTGTCTTTATGGCGTCTCTTAACTGAGAATCAAAATTGCTGTTGACATTTTCAGAGGAAAAAACAACAACTTTCCTCTTGTAAGGTCCTCCTTCAGGCGTTCTTGTTGTATGGATATTGGCAATATTGCTTACAATAACGTCCATCTTCGCCCGCTGGGCTGCAAGCCCCTCTCCACATATCCTAAAGGGTGTATAGATATTCCATATCACTTCACCTCATTAAATACGATTTTAATGCTTCTCATTTTTCTACTTAACAGTTCAACAGACGTATTATACATTAAATGGTTTTCCGCTAGGTTGGTCATCTCGGTCTCGATGTTTACTCTATCTCCCGAATCAACGATCTCACAATCTACTGACCCGGCATTTGCAAACTGTCCGGAAAAGTGCTTTTTGTCTGTCTTCACTAATTTTTTTTGCATTTCGTCCCCGATAATAGCCTTAAATTGTAAATCTTTGGATGTGTAACCAGGTGTATCGATATTTGCAACATTTGAAGTAATTAACTGATGCTTCTGAGACCGGAAATCCATCATGGAAGACAAAAGCTTCATCGTTTTATCAAACGGAAAATCCATAAACTCTCCTGTTTTTTATGGCATTAAAATAGTAAAAGACCATTTTGGGATTATATTTGCAAAGGATATACCAAAACAACTTCAAAAATTTCTGTATTTTCAATTAAAACCGAATCATAATACTATCTCTTTCATTCAAAATAGTTAACAGTCGTGCACTTGTCACTTACCGGTCACTTAGAGGATACCGTGCAAAAGGTGTGAAACTTAACCTAATCTGCAACTTTACAGTACATGGGAAAATTTTTCCGGTATCGCAAAGAGGCATTTTTTTGACTTTCCTGTTCATAAATTGGACAATTTATATTCATGCAACTTATTGCGCATGGTGCGAACACTGATACCTAGAATCTTTGACGCCTTTGTTTTATTCCCATTAACCTCTTTAAGCGTTTCAACAATCAGGTTCTTTTCCATCTCCCATAAAGTCGAGCCTTTAAGGGAAACAGTAGCTGAATCAACATCTACATATACCCTTTCATCCTTTTCCAGGTGCAAATGCTCCGGTTGTACCGCACCCCTGTCCGCTATCAATACGGCCCTCTCGATAACATTTTCCAGCTCCCTGACATTTCCAGGCCATGTATAGCTCTTTAATAAGGCCTCGGCCTCATCAGACAAGGCAGGTTTCTTTCCTATAAGTTCACTATATTTCCTAAGAAAATAATTGCTGAGCAAAGGAATATCACTCATCCTATTCCTGAGTGACGGTATTGTAACCGGAATGACATTTAGCCGGTAAAAGAGATCCTCCCTGAACTTTTTTTCTGAAATGTCTTTTTTTAAGTCTGAGTTTGTCGTTGCAATAATCCTTACGTTAACGGAAATAGGTTCCCTTCCCCCCAATCTATCGATTTCTCCCTCCTGAATAGCCCTGAGAAGTTTTGCCTGGAGCTGCATGTCCATCTCGCTAATCTCATCCAGTAATAAGGTCCCCCCATCAGCCAGTTCGAATTTTCCCAACCTTCTCTGCAACGCACCGGTAAAAGCCCCTCTTTCGTACCCGAACATTTCACTTTCAAGAAGATTATGCGGAACGGCTGCACAGTTAACTGCAACAAACGGCATGTGGGATCTATTACTGTGACGATGAATATAACGGGCAAATAACTCCTTACCCGTACCACTTTCACCTTGAATCAAAACACTGGATTTGCTTTTTGACACACACTTAAGTAATTCCAGTAGCGATATCATTTTTTTATCGCAAGTGATAATCTCTTTAAAAGATAATCGAGTTTCTTCTTCATCTTTTTGATCACCTTCGTTATTTTCACGTCTCGAAAATACATTTTTTACAACCGACTCAAGATCGTCAATGGAAAAGGGCTTCATAATAAAATCAGATGCTCCTTCCTTCATCGCCTGAACAGCAGTATTGACAGTTCCATAAGCAGTTATCACAATGACATGCGTTTCCGGTGAAATCTTTTTGATACCCCGAAGTACCTCAATTCCACCAACCTTCGGCATTCGCATATCTGTAATAACAACATCAAATTTTCCTTTATTAAATTTTGTCAGGGCATCTGCTCCATCAACGGCGGCTTCCACTTGATACCCGCAGCTCAACAGAGATTCGGATAAGGCCATCCTCATGGATGGATCATCATCAACTACTAAAACCGGTCTCTTATTCATGTCTATCACCTAAGATATTCAAACTATCTGCGACTTCAGACTTCCGTGTCTATTGAATAACTGGAAGGAGGATGCTGAAAACTGTTCCTTCTTTTTCTTTACTTTCTACATCGATCGACCCATTATGAACATGGACAATATTATGGACAATGGCAAGACCCAGGCCTGATCCCCTTTCCCTGGTACTGAAAAAAGGATCAAATATCTTTTTGAGATTCTCCCTTGGAATGCCTACTCCTGTATCAGAGATCCTGACTTCAACGTTCCTATCAACTGTAGAAACTCCTTCTCGATCACGAGATATAATTGTTTCAATCCTGAGAGATCCCCCATCCATCATGGCCTGTATGGAGTTTAATAAAATATTGAGGAATACTTGCTTAAGCATCTCTGCATCCCCTCTTACATAGGGCTCAACGCCTGAATAACTCACCGATAGCGTTATGCCTTCCTGTTTGATAATAGGATCAGAAAAATGAAGCACTTCCTTCATTATGCGATGAAGATTAATATTCCTCATCACGGGATTTTTTTGTGTGGTGAACATCAGGAGGTTTGAAATTTTATTGTCCATATTTTTTACTGAAGTAATAATATGTGACAATCTACCTTGATAATTCTTATCTTTCAGATCCTTCATTAACAACGAAGCAAACAATTCTATGCTGCCAAGAGGATTTCTTATTTCATGAGCGATGTTCGCTGCCATCTCACCCATAGCGACAAGTTTTTCCGTTCGCTTTGCCATTTCTTCCAGTTTCTCGATCCTGGTAATATCACGCAGTATAAAGACAGTCCCTATGATCTCCCCCTTCTCGGCCCTCATGGGAGAAACGAAAATCTCTATGACCCTGTCCTTCATATTTACTTTTTTCCCGGCGTCTGCTAGGTATTCAGTACGGGGGAACACTTTCCAGTCCGCGATATTCAAGTCATCAAATAATAACTTTATGTCCTTCCCGGCGACCTTATCCTGGGAGATGCCAAAAAATATCTCAGCGCACCTGTTCAATGTCGTAATTTGCCCGTCGAGATCCGTAACAACCACACCGTTGGTAAGGCTTTCAAGTATATTTCGCAGATAATTTTTTACCTTCTCTTTTTCCTCTATTGTCTGTTTAAGTTCCTCATTTTTTAATTCCAATTCCTTGTTTATTTGTTCAAACTTCTGCTCCAGATTGGCAAAGGCTTTCTGAAGCCGCGTAGTTGCTTGATTGAATTCATTAAAGGATTTTTGTAAGAAAAGATATTGGTCGCCTGCAATTTCTGAATTATTCATGATGATCCCATATTCTACATAACAGTTGTGCTTTAATTTCTGGACGAGGGATACTTTTCATTCCAGCTATATTCTCTTAAGGCGTAATCGGCAAGAGTTGACCAGAAACCTTCACCACCTTTGCTTTTCAATTCCAAGAAAGTCTTATCTACCATCTCAAGGTTTCTCAATTCTACGTACCCTTGCCCTATATTATAGATTGACCATAAGCCTTCGGTACGCTTATCAAGCTTTGTCAGTGATTGCTTATACATGGATATCGCTTCCAGATATTTTTTTTCCTCAAACAGACAATCGCCAAGACCTCTATATGAATCAATCATGATTTTAATGGGGTACTTTTGATTTTCCCTGTTATAGACTTCTATGGCCTTTTGATAATTGACCTTCGCCAATGGCAGCGAATTCATCGCCTTTAAACACTCAGCATAGTTTCGATAGACCGTAGCCATACCTTCAATCGCTTCGCCAGAATCCAAAACCTTGGCGTAGGCTTGTCCGGCCTTATCAAGCAGGCCCTTTTTGAAATAAACATTCCCCAGAATCCTGTTGATGTGCTTGTGTATGTTACCTTCAGACACTATAGGTTTCATCACAACTTTACCCGGATATTTGCCCTTACGGCTGTGGGGGGTCAACCTTCTATCCGATTCTAACTGAGCCATCGACAACTGATGTAATACCCTCTCGACATTTTCATAATTTCCCCTTTCACAGTCTACGTCGGCAATAGCCAAAGCAATCTTATGCCTGTCAGCAGAACTCCCACAAGTTTTTAAAAGCTTTTCAAAGACTTCCATTGCTTCATCATAAAGTCCTACACGCCTGAGACTGTCACCCATATTGAATGCCATCTTAAAATTATCTCCGGAGATCAAACCGTTTTCCCGGGACTTAAAGTATATCTCTGAAACTGCCGGATAATCCCCCTTTGTATAATTTTCGTCTACCAACCACTCTGAAATCGCCAGGAAATACTTTAAGGCCTCTCCCTTATATTTTCCCCGTGGAAACTGGCTCAGTAAACGACTACAGGTATCGAAGCTCTCTTTGTATCTACCATTTTTATACAGGACGTAACCCTTTTGAAACAGCAGCTCCTCAGCATAGTCACCCGATGGATGTCTTGCCAGTATATCATTATACGTCTTGAGCGGATCCTGATAATTCTGCATTCCATAGAAATGCCAGGGCAATTTCATCCCCGGTTGCTTTACGCCTATATTGGCCATAATGATGGCGCTTTCTGAAGCTTCACGGCTGCTCGGAAATTTTTCTGTCAATAGGCTAAACATCTTGAGGGAAAGAGGAAGTTGATCCAGTTCCATAAACGAACGGGCAACGACAAAGAGAACTTCTTTGTAATTCTCTCTATCAGGATATACATTAATGTAAAAGAAAAAGATCTTCAGAGCATCGTGATATTTCATACTTTTAAAGTAATGATACCCCAGATTCAAGAGGATATCTTCGGGAATATTCCCCAAATCAGGCCATTTTTTCAAGGCATCCCGATACCATCTTTCAGCTATCTCCTCCTGATGAATCTGAGAATAGCAATCACCGAGGTTAAAATAAGCTGTTTTTATGTATTCTCCCACAGGAAACTTATGAACATATTCTTCAAACTTTGCAGCAGCATCACTAAATTTCTTTGCTCTGTAAAGCATTTCAGCCATCCTGAATACACTCTCAGGAATATAAGGAGATTCGGGATACATGGCATAGAGATTTTCATACTCCCGCTTCGCTTCATAATAGAAATTTAAAGCCGCATAACTCTTCGCTACTCTATATAAAGCGATAGCATTTTCATCACGAGAACCCGGGTATTTCTGCAAGATATTCTTATAAAGATCAACTGCGGTCATGAGGTCGTTATTATTCCCTTTTATACCCAGGTAGAAATGACAGTCCGCTATACATCTCAGCACTTTTTCCTTCTTGGAAGATTCATCTGGCTCCTGTTGCAAAACCATTCTAAGCCTATCCAAAGCATCCGAATATCTACCCGATTGAAAGTCACTCATCGCCTGATTATATAAAGTATTGTCAGATTCTGTTCCATGGCTGACTGTTTTTGCCACCCCGGCCAGACCTATATTTTTATCATGCTTATTACCATCACCGCCTTCAGTTATCCCGCTTAGCTGGCAAACAATAAATAATATTAATATGGATATTATGAATTTCTTCATACTTAAAATTTACAACATCTTGACAATGTGACCTGAATTGCTTTTAACTATTCAACATTCAATGTCTCCAATAACGACGACAGCTAGGACTAACAATCTAATTGATGTGTTTTTGTTGATATACCAGCTACAAACCTCAGCAATTTATATACCATCTGTCTATAACTGCTTATTTCTTATAATAAACAGAAGCTTAAAAGAGTCTCATCTTTCCATCGAATTACTCTTTTACAAATCACTGATGTCAAATAGCCATCATTTTAGCCAAATTTTTGACCGAAACGTCTTCTGCTATTTCGGCCTTATAAAATATGGTTCATCTCGAAAACATTTGCTGGTAAATTCGGGATTCAGGGGGCCAAGAGATCAAGTATTTAAGTGAAATGCTTAGAAAATGCGCAGAAAGCTATGAGCTGTCAGTTGAAAGCTGAAAAAAGGATGTTGATAAAGAAGAGTGGATTCTCGAGGCACTTATAAATTCACCAGAAAACAAACACTCGAACCCTTGAATCCTCGGATCCTTTTTATAACTAGATAGGAGAAGATTCTTTAATTTTGTATTCGTTTTTTTTAAGCGGGATAAAGACTAAATGGTATGAACTCTAAAACCAGTATAACCTACTGGCTGATTTTAAACCTCTTTAATTTCTCAACAAAAGTTGTTCTATTTAAGTTCAGCAATTTTGCAGCCCTGTTTTTTGCACCCCCGGCTTTTTCCAGAGCCCGGGAAAGCAAGTCCTTTTCGAGGTTATCAATAAGGTCGTTATAATTGATTCCATTATCCGTTATTTCTATACCGTTGATAAAACTCCCCGCAGGGGACAACATTACTATTTTATCAGGAAGATCTGCAACCTCAATATTACCCTCCTCCTTCAAAACAACAATCATCTCTATCAAATTCTCAAGTTCTCTCACATTTCCGGGCCATGGATACCTCAGCAGGTATTCCATTGCTTCAGGAACGATTTGTTCTACGGCCTTTCTCTTTAGCTTATCAAATTTTCGTAAAAAATGATTAGCCAACATCGGTATATCAACCCTTCTCTCTCGCAACGGAGGAAGATGAATAGGTATCACGTTAATTCGATAAAACAGATCTTCCCGGAATCTCTTTTCTGCTATGGCTTTTTCCAAATCCTGGTTTGTTGCGGCAATAATCCTTACATCGACCTGCAGTGTCTTAACTCCCCCAATGCGCTCAAATTGCTTCTCCTGAAGTACCCTTAAGACCTTCACCTGCAGTGCAGGACTCATATCTCCGATCTCATCAAGAAATATTGTCCCTCCGTTGGCCAATTCAAATCTGCCGATTCTGCTGCGGATGGCCCCAGTAAAAGCGCCCTTTTCATGGCCAAACAACTCACTTTCAAGAAGTTCTTCAGGAATGGCTCCACAGTTTACGGCGACGAGGGGAGAATTGATTCTTTCACTGTTGAAATGTATAGCCCTGGCAACCAATTCTTTTCCCGTACCGCTTTCACCGTAAATCATAACCGTACTGTCAGAAGAAGCAACTTTTTCAATCGTATCAAAGATCTTTTTCATCCCGTCACTGTAACCGATCATATTGCTCAAAATCGTACTTCTTTTTCAAATTTCTCTTGAGCGCAATATTTTCTTCTCTGAGTTTCGCATAGGATAATGCTCTTTCAATTGTCAATGTCACAAGATCATCCTTCAACGGTTTTGTAATGTAGTCAAATGCGCCGAGCTTCATTGCTTCTACTGCTGTGTTTATGGTACCGTGACCGGTGATGATAATAACAATATTTTCGGGATTAATCTCTTGGATAAACTCTAAAAGCTGAAGACCATCCAGATTTGGCATCTTTAAATCAGTAATTACAAGGTCATACTTATCTTCAATAAAGGCATCCCTGGCTTGTCTGCCATCTTCTACAGCCATAACTTCATAGCCATGTCTTCTCAGCACTTCAGAAAGATTCTCCCTGCTGAGTTCGTGGTCCTCAGCAATCAATATCTTCGCTTTTTTCATAAAACATTCTTCAAGGTAGTTCTTAATTATGACGATATAAAAAATAGCTGCTGCTTAATAAGATAAATATGAACAAAAATAAGCCAATAGTCAAACAGAATATTAACATAATAGTCATTTATAATTAAGTTTTTATAACCTTAATTTATTATACAAAAAAGAGCTAAAGTTTTTTGATTTTTTTCCGATAAAATAGACGAAGGATTCTAACAAATGTGTAGCAGGGTTGAACGATGACAATTTCATCTTACCAGATTGATAATATACTAAAGGCATACAGCAAACATAACAAAATCAAAGCTGGTACATTACCGCAACCAGAGACTGCAAGCGGAGAAAAGTATGTCGATGTAGTCACTCTGGACTCCACAGACAAAACAGCTGTTTACGATAAAATTTCATACAGCTTGATGGAAATCCTTCTTAAATCCAATAAAAAATAATATCTGAGAGCAATATCCTGTGCTTTTTTCCGCAGAAAACATGCAAGATAAATTATGCCTGCATAAGATGAATGGCAGCTCCGTGGAAAAACAATCTATACTGGTCGTTGATGACGATATTGCAACCAGATCGCTTATTGTAGATGCCATCAGTCAGTCAGGAAACTATCGAGTAATTGAGGCTTGCGATGGCGTTGATGGTCTGGAAAAGTTGGAGGAGAACCACTTTGACCTTGTAATATGCGATATCATGATGCCCGGCATGAATGGCATGGACCTTCTGGATAGGATCAGAGAAATTAATCCTACGACGCATGTTATTCTAATTACTGCGTATCCCACAATCGACCTTACCGTCTCAGCAATAAAGACCGGCGCAGTAGATTTTCTGGCAAAACCATTTAACATCGATGACCTGCTGTGCAAAGTCGATGTCTATTTAAGGGCAAAAAACATGTTTGGTGAATACACTAGCCAAACAATATCTCCCGTATTAACCAATAAAATAAGTGAGTTATCTACACGAAGTTATATATATGACACAATTGAACATACAAAAAACAATGATGAAATCTTTCAGGAAATGGTTAATTTAGCCCTCAAGGTCATTGGCGGGGAGGCTTGCTCCATCCTGTTATATGATAAAGATCATCAGGAATTTGATGCCATTGTTGTAAAAGGAGTATCGCAATCTATTTTCAAAAGCATAACCATACAATCAATCTATCCTATCCTTAAAGAAACAGTCCGCAGAAAAGATCCATTACTTTTAAATCTTATTGAGAATACGACATATTCATCTGTGATATGTGCTCCTTTAAAAATGAGAGACCAAGTCTTTGGTGTCATAGCTCTTTCAGGAAAGAGTAACGAACATGTATATACGGAAAGAGACCTTTACTATATTCAGAGCATCGCTAACAGAGCGTCTCTTAATATAGAAAACAGGCTTCTGTATGAAAGTTTGTATACGAATCTTCTAAGTACCTTCCAATCTCTTGTCACATCAATTCAGGCCCGTGATTATTATACGGAAGAACATTCTATGAGGGTAAAGGCTCTTGTCATTAGAATCGCGGAAGCCATGAACTGCTCTCCTCATGAAATAGAATCGCTAAAGATAGCGTCAACCCTACACGATGTAGGAAAAATCTCGATACCAGATAATATCCTGCTTAAACCTGGAAGGCTTACAGAAGGAGAATTCGACGTTATTAAGAACCACCCCGTTATTGGAGAAAATATTCTGAAGCCGCTTCCGATTTTAGATACTGAAAGATTAATAATCCGTCATCACCACGAACGATGGGATGGTACAGGATATCCCGACGGTCTTCATGGTTCTGATATTCCTTTTCTCTCCAGAATTATAACCGTTGTAGATGCCTTTGACGCCATGACAAACAACCGCCCATATCGAAAGGCAATGACAATAAAAGAAGCCGTCTCCGAGTTGAAGAAAAACATTAATCATCAGTTCGACGAAGAAATCGTAAACTGCTTTACAAAAATTTTATAGTGCACTATCTATGACAGCATCGTACAAGGCTGTCACTGTTTCTTTTTCTTCTTTTTAGGTGAAACCTGCTCGCTCTTCTGAATATAACTGCCAGGGTAATTGCTGTCTATACTCTTGTTTTTCATGTATTTCATAGCTTCCTCACGGCTGGCAAAATGACCTACTAAAATTCTGTATAACGTCCCACCACCTTTCATATTCATTTCAGACCAGTACGCATCGATGCCTTCTTCTTTGAGTACTTTTGAATACTCCCTTGCCATCTCAACACCTCGAACAGCTTTGATCTGTATTGCAAATGGCTTGAATAACTTGGGCTTGACATTATCTGAATTAGCCTTCTTCGAACGAGCAATTTTCAGGTCTTTTTCCGGGGAGCTCTTTGTATCCACTTTTTGCAAAGTCTCCTGTTTACTCCCTCCCGCTCCCGTAATTTCTTTATCAGTTTTCGTTGTACTGACGGTATCGGAGCTTTTTGCAGTCTCCGGTTTACTCGCTGCTTGTTCAGTGATTTCTTTAGCAATCTTTGCAGCACTGGCAGCATCAACACTCTGCGAAAAAGTTATCTCTCTTACAATCTCAACTCCAACGTCACGATTTATATGCGCCCAAACAGCACCCGCCTTTTTTGCACTCATACGGAGCATAATTTCAGCAGCCATTTTCCTATCCATCTTCTCGAATATAGCTGCCGCCTTCTCGGGAGGAGTGACTTCGTACATCTTTGCCAGCATCTGGTATTTTTTGTCTTTCTCCGCTTTTTGAACTTCGAGTGACGGCGACATATTTTCCTGAAGAACCCTGAGCGTTTCCATCTTTTCAGCAACATCCTTTTTTAGCTCCTCGATTTTACGCTCTTCTTCTTTTAGCGCTTTCTCCCGATTATCAAGCTGTTTCTGCTTTTCCAGTAAATTATTCATCAGGCCTTTTTCATGAACCGAGGGAGATTTTGTCTCGTCTATTACAGGGACCGTTTCAGTTGTCCGAGGCTGGGCATGCACGTGGTTAACGGACCATGAAAAAGTGCCAGAGCCACCCTTTTCTAGCACTTCGTCACCCACCGGAATAAACGTGAAAGTTGCAAGAGACATGAGCACCATCATGCCACAGCTAATGATTTTTCTTTTTATCTGTATTCTTTTATCCATAATACATCCTAGAAGGAATTTTCTGATAATGTGCTCATACAAGATTTCAATCTCGTAATCAATGCCTTTTTGCTTTCTGAAAGTGTGACATAATAGTAAGCTCTCTTCAATGAAAATTTCTGATAATGGAATATAGATTCCGCAAAAGTTTCTCGTGTATTTTATCTTGACAACTTTTGCAAGTATCTATAAATATACGACATAAATATATCAAATATTAGACGGAATCTCTCATTTCGATTTTTTCATCAATAAAAAAAATTCATTTTTTAAACAACAAGGATTAAGAGCAGGAATTTTAATTCAAAAAGGCAATTTTAGAATAATTTTTATGTGAAATGTATTTTACATGAATATAGGCAAAAGACAAAAAAAGTTAACAATCATCGTAATTCAGGACGAGAGGCGACTATGTTCCTTCAAGTTACCAATGAGCTTCTTAACAATCTTCCTCATAACAATCATAGGGCTAAGTATTATCTCCTTCATCGCAGTCCTGCTTCACAATCGATTGGGAAGTTTAAACAAAGAGGAATTTACAGCCAGGGTTGAAACGCAACTAAAAGCAGTTGATGCAAGAGATAATAAAACAGAAACTGGTAATACCCTAGGCAATACCATCGCGCTAAATTATGGTCTTTCCATAGAAAATTTTAAGGCACGCTTTGACCTTACAAAACAATCATTCCGCTATACATTTCTATTGAAAAACAAAAACTCAACGAGCACCACCGCAAATGGATATATATTTGTTATTCTAAAATCAGACGGTATGGGATCAGAACATTGGCTTGTGTATCCTCAAACTGTTCTTCTTAATGGAGTCCCACAAAATTTTAAAAATGGCGACCCTTTTTCCATCATTAAACATAAAGTCATCAATAAAAAGATTACCACACAATATATTTATGATATTTCCGAAATATTCGTTTTTTCAAACGAAGGCAATCTTGTATTAAGAGAAATTTTTAATTTAAAAAACTAATAAAATAAGGAAAAAGCGAGGGAAAATAAGAAGTGAAGGGCAAAGAAGACAATATCTCTATAATAAATAGGAACTGCAAAATTGAAGGAATACTGCATATTAAAGGACATTTAATAATTGAAGGTATCATAGAAGGAACACTTCTGGCTGAGACTGTTTTTACGGAAAAGGATAGCCGTGTAATCGCGAAGATAAATGCAACTTTCCTAACAATAGCAGGATTTTTTGATGGAGATATTGAAGTAACAGATACTCTTACGCTTTTAAAATCGGCCGATGTAAGAGGTCAAATTAGATGCCATAAATTAATTATTGATGAGGGGGGCTCTATAAATGGCAACATAAAATTCATATCACAAGAAAGTTCACATAACAGCCCAATGTAAACGAATCATCAAATATTTTTTAGAAGACCAATATTTTAGAAACAATATCCACAACTCTTCATGCTCCCTCATTCACTTATCCTCTGCAGCAGTTATCATCGACAGCTTTATCAAATATCCCCTTTCATCCCAGTAGCTTAAAAAGTTATGGAAAATTGAATAAAAATAGTGTTATCCTAAAAATGTTTCTTAGATATTGATTGTACCATGCATATGGAGGTTTGAATGAAAAATATTTTCGATAAGAAAGTGCTTCTGTTATTGTGCTTGTTTACTTCCCTGTTCCTACTCGGCCTTCAGGGAGATTCTCCAGTATCAGCTGCTCTGGAAAGGGGTATTTACAAGAATCTAAAGACATTCAATGAAGTACTTGACATAGTACAGAAAAACTATGTGGAGGAGATAGAGTCCAAAAAACTTATAGAGGGAGCCATTAATGGAATGATGAAATCTCTGGATCCACACAGTACATACATGAGTGCAGATATGTACAAGGAACTGGAGGTAGAAACGCGCGGGAGTTTTGGTGGTATTGGTATTGAAATTACTATAAAGAAAGATGTCCTAACAGTCGTTTCACCTATCGAGGATACCCCTGCCTTCAATGCAGGTATTAAAGCAGGTGATCAGATTATACAGATTGACGGAAAATCTACCAAAGATATTACAATAATGGAGGCCGTCAAAAAACTGCGTGGGCCAAAGGATTCAAGAGTTACCATCACTATTATGAGGGAAAACATGACCAAACCGAAGGAATTCGTGATTACCCGGGACATTATCAAGATAAAAAGCGTTAAATCAAAAATCTTTGATGATCGTATCGGGTATATCAGGGTATCTTCATTCCAGGAAAGAACAGTGGATGATTTGAAAAAAGAAATAAAGGATATCAATGCGAAAGTTGGCGTTATAACGGGCCTGATCTTAGATCTTAGAAATAATCCCGGCGGTTTATTGAATCAGGCAATAGGAGTCACTGACATCTTTCTGAAATCAGGAATCATTGTTTCCACCAAAGGAAGGACAAAAAGCATGGAATCCCAATCGGTTGCAAAAGACGATGGTGATGAACCAAAGTGCCCTATGGTTGTTCTGGTTAATGAAGGTACCGCCAGTGCTTCTGAGATTGTATCCGGAGCACTTCAAGATAACGGGAGAGCTTTGGTGATCGGCACCCAAACTTTCGGAAAAGGGTCCGTACAAACAGTAATTCCTCTGGAAGAAGGATCTGCCCTGAAACTGACCACAGCAAAATATTACACACCAAATGGACGATCAATACAAGCTGAAGGAATAAAACCAGATATCATTGTAAAATATATCAGACCCTCTGAAGACAGGGAATTAACGGACGAATTTATCAGGGAGCGGGACCTGAAGGGTCACATAAAGTCAAAAAAAGAACAGGAAACGAATACTGAAGAATCTTTAAGAAGAGAGCAGGACATTTTAATACAGGACAATCAGCTGAAAAGTGCCATAGATATCATCAAAAGTTGGGATATTATGAAAAAGAACTTGAAAAGCTGACTTGTAACATAATCCTTGTAAGCCAATGATAAGAATGGCGGGAAAAGGAGGGTGGGCAGGGTTTGTAATAATTTTATCAGTTATCAGAGCTGTTTTTATGCTTTATATTCATAAAGCTTCGTACCGAGAGGTGACAGAACAAAAGCATTCTCTAAAAAAGAAACAGCGGAACGTTCTAAAAGAAGCTCCCGTAAGTGTTTTGTCTGAAAAGAATGAAACAGATATAACAGTCCATAACGATAAAATAACCTCCGCAAGAAAAAGGAGCACCATTGTAATAGATGACGTCGATTATGATCTATCGCCATTGCATGAACTTTTTACAATAGATGCCCTTCCAACCTTTGCCATCCTCCTTGGCTATGCACATTCCGTAGACGCCGTAAATATTTTACGTAGTTCGAAGAGAGAAATCCTTATACACCTATCAATGGAACCGTATAATCACCCGGATGAACAAACTGACGTGCGGAGCTATCTTGTTGTGTATGAGCGATCATCAAATCAGAAAAGCGTCGGAATAAGATATTGATGCAATTATTTATGCCTCTAATATACAGTGGGTTCTAAGTTCATGGAGTATGATTCGAAACCAACTGTTGTATTTACTCACCTTAGAGAAAGAAATTTTTATTATAGACAGCCGAACAAGTGAGCTTGTACGGGCCCGGAAGTTGCAAGAAACCTAAACTGCGCTTTATCTTGAGAAAGGTATTCGTTGACTATAACCATGATTAGATGACAACTTCTCAAAATCTGTCAAATTTCATCAGCAGGGGGTCCCTTCAAAAATTAGAAGTCTAACAATGATCGGATGTCCTTATGCGGAAATTATTGACACGTTGTGAAGAGACCTTACCTACTCTGCTGATGGCACTGATGTCATGCCTGCATCCTCTTCACTTTAGTGAGTTACAAGGCTGTTAACGATCAACCGTTCAGTATCAGTTATGCGGAGTTCTTGCTGACAGAAGATCGGGCGGCACAAATGAATAATATGAGGAACAAATTGAACAAGAAATGTTTGATGA
This sequence comes from uncultured delta proteobacterium, assembly GCA_963695875.1. GTDB lineage: Bacteria > Desulfobacterota > Syntrophia > Syntrophales > UBA2185 > DATKLL01. Next base: position 65,647 of record CAVOID010000009.1, read on the forward strand.
TCATAATTTTATGGTTTCTTACCGGGTGCGTGTTTTATCCGGCCAAGGGGAAAGATATGGCTGTCCTGATGGGGAAAGAGATGCCATCATCCGACTCGACATATCATTACTCTCTCGGCGTTTTGCGCATTCTTGATGAAAATCTTGATGAAGCCATAAATGAATATGAAAAAGCCTTGAGTTATGATCCTCAATCTCCATACCTTACATCGGAACTTATATCCCTTTACATTGAAAAAGGCGAGATACAAAAGGCCATCACACTTAGTAAAAAAACTCTGATTAACAACCCAGGCAATATAAATGCCCACCTTCTCCTGGGCGGGCTGTACCTGAATATGAAAGATTATAAAAATGCCATTGATGAATACGAGAGAGTAATTAAGATCGATCCAAGAAATACAGTTTCCTATTTATATCTCGGCACCATCTATGCGGAAAACAAAAACTATGGAAAGGCCTTCCAGGCCTTTAATAATCTGATCAGTATCAATCCCGACCATCTCATGGGTAATTATTACCTAGCCAAAATGTTAACTGAAATGAAACGCTACGAAGATGCAGAACAACGCTTCAAAAAGACGCTTGTCATAAAACCTACCTTTGAGCCAGCACTAATCGATTTAGGACTTTTATATCTTGAAAAAGGTAAGCATGACCAGGCTATTGATGAATTTTCTACTTTACTAAGAAATAATCCTAATGATCACAGGGCCAGATATTTGCTGGCCTCAACGTTTGAAGATAAGAAGGAGCACAATAAGGCTATTGAAGAATTTAAGATGATCCCGGTGGATTCAGAACTTTACGGATACGCACGGATTAATATAGGAACGATTCTGAAAAAGGGGGGCAGGATTGATGAGGCAATAGAATTAATGAAAACGGCCATTCATAACAATAAGAAGATGCCCGGCCTTTACGTTTATCTTTCCTCCCTTTATGAGGAAAGCAAAAAACTTTCATCCACTGAAGAAATATTAAAAGAAGGACTCCTAGTATCGCCACAGAGCATTGACCTGCATTATAGTCTTGGTGTTCTTTATGAAAAGACGAACCGTTTTGAGGAGAGCATTAATGAAATGGAGTTAGTTTTGAAAATCGACCCCGATAACGCAGAAGCTCTTAATTTCATAGGTTATACGTTTGCCGAAAAGGGCATACATCTTGACGAAGCAGAGAAGATGATTAAGAAAGCTCTCTATTTGAAACCAGGCAATGGCTATATGATTGACAGCCTTGGCTGGGTATATTTTAGACAAAGTAGAACTGATCTGGCTATAAAATATCTAAAAGAGGCATTCACCATTACACCAAACGACGCAACTATTGCCGAACACTTAGGTGATGCCTATAGAAAGGCAGGCAGAGTCACTGAGGCAATTGAAATATACAAACGGGCATTGAAATTGAATCCCAATAATAATCTGCAAAAAAAGATAGATGAACTCATAAAAGAAAAAAGACCGTGATGATTAAGATATTGCCATCCATTTTTTTCGTCCTATCATTTTTTTTTATTTTTCCAGGATGTAGCATAAAGCAAACGTTACTATTTAACAAATTCTCAAAAGATGACTTACCCTCTCCTCATGTAATCCTGGAAGAGGTTGACCGGGATGATCACCGCAAAAACACGCTGAAAGCCATTGCACATGTTGAAGTGAATACTTCTGAGGGGAGATACCCGCTGAAAGTTGCCGTGATGCTGAAAAGACCATCCTCACTGAGATTAGAGGTAATACCTTTCATAGGCTCACCGAATCTCCTCTTAACTGTTCATGAAAAGTTGTTGAAGGTTTTTCTGCCACAGAAAGGTGAATTTTACATTGGGCAGGCGACGACAAAAAATTTGGGACGTTTCTTACCTATCTTTACTAAGGGACTTCAGGTAGAAGACATCACGTCTATCCTCCTCGGTACACATTCTAATATAATAGGAAAAGCTATTACTCTGAATGGTTCTGCCGAAGACGACCTTTATCACATTGACGTACTATCTGAAAACAGAAAAATTCTCTCCATATGGATAGATATGGAATACCATATGGTAATGGTCGAATCATTTGCCCGTGATAGCTCCCGACTCTATAGCGCCAGATATATGGAGCACAACAGCATTGGAAGTGTAACCATGCCCCAGAAGGTTATGATTGTAACGGGAGATGACGATAATGAAAACATTATAATTCGTTACTCCGATATGGAGGTAGCAACAGGGATTGATGTAACTCAGTTTGATCTTCAACCACCTCCTGGCATCAGACCTGTTTATCTGGACTGATACATTAAGAAACTACAAGAGGTATGAAGAACTCGTTCTAATCTGTCACTTTATTTCAACTAACTTTTCCCTTGCTATTCTTGCCTGGTTGGTGTTGGGGTAATTCTTTATTATCTGCTGAAGAATCAGTCTCGCACTTGACTTGTCACCGAGATTTAGAAAAGAGAATCCCTGTTTTAACAAAGCATACGGAACCTTATTACCCTTTGGGTAGTTTTTGACCACTTTTTCATATTCTACGATAGCCTTTTCATATTTATTATCAAAATAATAACACTCCCCTATCCAGAATTGAGCATTATCGGAATATTCTGTGTCAGGATACTGCTTCAGAAAATTTTGAAACTCCACCCTGGCTTTTTCATACTTTCCTTCCTTAAAAGTTTCATAGGCTAATGCATATATTGATTCCTTGTCCGTTTTCCCTTTCACGGCATTTTTTGTGGCGATCCTTCCTGTTTTATCACTCTCAGAGTGGTTCTCCTTTTTTCCAATATCGAGAAAGTTTTCTATAAAATTTATCTTAAATGATACATTATCCAGCTTTTCTCTTATTTCCTTCAGTACTGAGATGTCCTTTTTTAATCCTTCAGTAATCCCTTTCAAGCTCTGGATGCTGTCTTTCATTTCATTGATATTGGCATTGATTTCAGCCTGACTTTTTCGTAAAGCGGCTGTCGATTCATTCAGCTTTTCAACATCCTTTCGGACACCTGTATTATCCTCTTTTAAAGTCAGGACTTTCCGATCGATATCTCCCTGAACCCGCCGAAGATCACCTGTTGAGGCACATCCCGCAGTGAATGTGAAATACGCGAGCAACAGCAAGGGTACATATTTTTTCAATCGTTCCATCTCCCAATCATGTCGCTATTTCTTAGGCGTCACGACAAAATGGTCTCTCCTGTTTTTTGCCCAAGCTTCTTCGTTGTGTCCCGGATCCAAGGGTCTTTCCTTACCATAACTTATCGTTTTTAACCTTTTCCCATCAATCCCAAGTTCAACAAGATATTTCATGGCTTCCTTTGCGCGTCTTTCGCCAAGCGCAAGGTTGTACTCAGTCGTTCCTCTTTCATCACAATTTCCTTCAATGAGCACATCATAATTCTTGTTTTTAGTGAGCCAATCTGCGAGCTGTTTAAGAATGTCCCTGGCTTCAGTCCTGAGATTGAATTTATCAAATTCAAACTGAATATCTTTAAACGCGATTTCCTCTTTTGCGGAAACCGCCTTCTCTTGCGTTGCTTCTGTCTCAACACCTGTCTTCATTTCCGCTTCTTTTGAGGGAGGTTCTTCTTTCTTAACGGCTTTCTCTTCAGTGGAGACCGCCTGTTCTTTTACAAGCGACTTTTTGGCACATCCGGTCATAAACATAATCGAAAGGCACAGTACTAAACCAATTATCCCTAATATTTTAAAATTCCTTTTCATTATGCTATCTCCTTTCTCAATTGGTTGAAAATCGGGTATTACTAATTTAAAACCTTCTAAACCACAAACCAACTCAAAGGTCAATCACAAAAATTCCAAGTTTTACTTTTTTGCATTCACAACAAATAGTTACATTTCCACGCACATAGTTACATCAGAGTCTCTTATAATAAAGATTAATTCTGAAGAGAGGATTTACTGCATGACAAGTCATTATTTTCAGAAAGACCGGCTCATCAGTTTGCAAGAGATCTTTTTTGTCATGCTCATTTCTTCCTAGGTGACCAGGAGGGGCTGATACAGCCACTGACATTTTCATACAATATCCTCATGTTTGATCCATTTGCATTCATTACATAAATTCTATGTTTACCGTTTCCCCTTGAACTGAATACCAAATATCTACCATCCGGAGACCACGAAGGGGATTCATGGTTCATGTTGTCAAAAGTGAGTTGCAACGGATTGCTGCCATCCTCATTGACAGAAAATATTTGGAAGCGGCTGTTAATCAACCCTTCATAAGCAATTCTGTCACCCCTTGGCGACCAGGATGGAGACGTATTATAATTTCCATCGTAAGTAAGTCTTTTAACATTGTTCCCGTCGGCATCCATTATGTATATTTGAGGCGAACCGGAACGATTCGAAACAAAAGCAATTTTCCGGTTATCAGGTGACCAGGTAGGGGAGACATCGATGGCAAAATTCTTGGTGAGACGCTTAAGATTCCTATTATTGATATCCATAATATAAAGATTTTCATTGCCATCCTTGCTTAGGGTTAACAATAGCTTTTTGCCATCATTCGACCAGGAACCAGACAGATTGATCCCTTCAAAACCTGCAACCTTCTCAGCCTTTGCACTATTAATGGCTTTTATATAGAGATCAGGATTTCCATCCTTATAAGATGTAAATGAAATATATTTACCGTCAGGTGACCAGCGTGGCGACAGGGTCAGAGACTGGTGATTAGTAACTCTGGCGAGATCGGTCCCATCGAAGTTGATGGTATAGATACTTGAAGTTTGGCCCTTCTTCAGTACAAACGCAATCTTTGTGTCAAATACACCTTTATCCCCTGTCAGAGCATAAAGAATTTCACCTGCAAACTTGCGCACCATTTCGCTCTTGTCCTCAATCGTTCCAGTGTATCGTTTGGCGGTGATTACTTCTCCCTTTATTACATCATAAAGACGAAATTCGGTAACAAGTTCCTTGCCGCTATATAGGTAAGAACCTTTTACCAGGTATTCTGCTCCAATGGCAGTCCAGTCAGCAAACCTGATACCCTCCGCCGTTGAACCAGTCTGTTTTTGATTTTCAAGAAAAGCATTTTTGCTTATTATGTTAAAGAATCCTGTCATATTCAGATATTTTGCTAGGTTATCGGAAAACCAGATTGAGAGGTCGAGTTGACGACTTTCCTCACCCGCTCTCTTAAAATCTGTGATGGCAATGGGAAATTTTTGAAAGGCAGGAGAATTGATGTCTATATACACCTTGCCGAAGGCGCTGAAGTCCGCACATAGTAGGATGAGTAATATATACACCGAGCACACAATCAATTTTAAAAAACATCTGCTGATTCTATCGTTGTGCATAATTGTAATAAAAAACCCTTTATTTACAGTTCTTCAAATTTTTTTATCTGAATTCCGATGAATGGAACCTGATGCCCACAGCGATGCTGTTATCTTTAATCCATTGTGGCAGAGGAGGAAAAGGACTTGCTTTTTTTATAGCCTTCATTGCTGATTCATCAAAATATCGATTACCCGAATGTTTTTCAAAGCTCATATCTGCCACAGCACCATTCTTTAGTATCCTCGCCTGGATAATGGCTTCGATATTTGCCTTTGGTAATATACCCTGAGGTAATGCCCATTTCCCCTTGATTCTGGACCAGATTGATGTGTAATACGCGTTCATCTCTCCACCAGATTCCGCATTATCCATCCGGTCTGATTGTGCTTGCGAATTAGGCGCACTTGCCGAAGAACCCACCTTCTTTCTAATATCATCGATTGCTCTATCAACATTACTACTCTGTTTTTTTTTAACATCAATTCTTTTAATCGGGACAGATGAAATGGTATCAATGCGCTTTTTCAAAACGGAAGAATGATCATTGGGAATTGTTTCACTGATTGATCTCGAAAACGCTGTTGCCGCTTTTTGCGCTTGTAAAAATTCAGAGGAACCAATCAGATTCACGGAATAAACAGGACCGAAGGTCCAGCTTGGAGAGGGAAGCGAAGGTGAAAAGAAAATAATAGTCAGCACAATGGTATGAATTAATAGAGATATAAAAATCATCCTATTGAAGCTGATATCATTGCCATCTTGCTCCTGTATCATCCTGCATCATCCTGGATATGTCATCTTGATTCATTTGGTGGTTCTGTGATCATCCCCAGTCTATCAACACCGGCTTTTCTAACTGCGGACATCACTTCAACCACAAACCCATAAGGAACATTCTTGTCAGCCCGCATAAAAACTTCTCTATCAATCCTGTTGGCAAATATACTTTCCAGTTTTGCACCGAGATCAGTAATAGATGTCTTATTCTTGTTTATATATATCTCTTTTCCACTGTTAATCGTCAGTATAAGTTTTTCCTCTGTCACATCAATACTCTTAGACTTAACACGGGGAAGATTTACATCTATACCCATCTGAAGCATCGGGGCTGTTACCATAAATATTATCAATAAGCACCAGAACGACATCGACAAGAGGGGTGACATTGATATCGGCTATAAGCTTGCTTTCATTATTACGTTTTCTTCCGGATCTCATAAATGCTCTATTTTTTCACATAGTATCGTTCAATGATATTTAATACTTCGGAAGCAAAGTTGTCCATTTCCATGGAGATATTCTTGACCGTATTGAGGTAATAGTTATAAAAAATGACAGCCGGTATGGCAGCGGCAAGACCTGCAGCCGTAGCTATAAGCGCCTCGGAAATGCCCGGTGCTACAACTGCCAGGGTTGCTGAGCCTCTTGTACCTATGCCCCTGAATGTATCCATAATACCCCAGACTGTTCCAAACAGACCGATAAATGGTGATGCACTTCCCGTTGTTGCCAAGAATCCGAGAGTACTTTCAAGTTTTGTTGTCTCAGAGCTGCATGCCCTATTTAAGGCTCTCTCGACATTATCTATACCTTTCATCTCCAGTTGAGGCAGAGATGATTCATCTGTTTCTTTAGCTGATGTTGACCCCCTAATAGCCTTTGTTATCTTGACCAGTTCCGCGTAGCCGGCCTGAAATACTTCGGCAATACACGAGTGTTTGTATTTTTTGGCTTCAGGAAAAATATCAGAGATCTTATTACTCTTCATATAGACATCTAAGAACATATCATTTTCCCTTTTTACTTTTTTAATTTTTCTATATTTCATAAAAATTATAGCCCATGAAACCACAGAAAAAAAGAGCAGCAACAACAGAACAAATTTCACCATCAATCCCGCATCCAGGATCATGTTAAGAAGACTCCCATGGAAATGTCCTCCAAGGCTCCCAGTAACAGAAGATATCTCTTTCACTTTATTTCTCCTAAATTAATCATTAACGGAATTAACTGCAACGGCTCTGTAAGAATTCGACATGCTGTATTTGCGTTTCATTCTTCCCTGTATCAAATACGGCGCAGGCTCTGCAGTGCATGGTCTATATACGCTTCATTCCCCTGGTGAGTTTATCCTGAGTCTGTCAAAGGAGACAACTTGCTTCTGGACTATTTACGAAGCCGTCTTTTTTTACCTGAATTTGCGACTTTTTACAAGGTCATTAGCTGTAATGGAAAAAAGCAGTCTTGTCAATAGATTTACGATAAAGACTTTGCAAGAGGGTCCTCGAGAACAATCAACTTTTGAAGGACATAATTAACAGAATATAGAACGGCGAGAATCATAACATAAGTTCCGGTGTAAAAGTCACAACGTTATCGATGATGGGCGAATCACAAAAAATCATTGCTAATCTATCCACACCGAGCGCAATCCCTGCTGATTCCGGCATGGCAATATTATCCTGTAAAAAATGTTCCGGTATCGGATAAACCGATTTGCCGATTGAACGGCGATATTCCTGAACCTTTTTAAATCGTATATGATGCTCATCCATATCAATAAGTTCAGAACACGCATTGGCTATCTCTTTCCCTCCTATGTATAACTCAAATCGCTCAGCCACAGCGGGCTCTTCTTTTTTGGCCTTTGCAAGGGCGGATCCCGATACTGGATAGTCATAGATAAAGGTGGGTTGTTCTAAACCCAGATGAGATTCGATATAGCAGACCATGATCTCGTCGAAGCTGCTCTCTTTCACAGCTTCTTCCATCGGAACCGGTGCATAACGGGTAAAAGTCTCTCTGACTGATACACTCTTCCACGGCCTTTGCAACCTTATTTTTTTACCCTGGTAGTGAATCACATCTTCATGACCAAGATTATTGGCTATAGAGATAATTAACTCTTCACACTCCTCCATCAGCAGACGATAGTCCATACCCCGGCAATACCACTCCAACATGGTAAATTCAGGAAGATGACATGAACCTCGTTCCCCTTCACGGAAACATTTGCAGATTTGAAATATCCTTGGATAACCTACTGCAAGCAGTCGCTTCATATATAGTTCGGGAGATGTATGCAAGAACCAACCGCCACAGGAAATTGCGTCTATATGTTGTTCCGGGATTGGTGCCGGAATTAAATTGGGGGTTTCTACTTCCAGATAATCCTTGTTGACAAAAAAATCCCGTATGGCCCGTAGCATTCTGGCGCGCATCCATAAGGTATCTGATTGCTTTAACAGATTTCCGCTATCTTCCATCAATAGTTCAGTCCTTGACTCTTGTGAGATATTCACCACTCCGTGTATCAACCCTGATCTTCTCCCCTTCTTCTACAAAAGGCGGAACCTGAATTTGATAGCCTGTTTGCAGGATCACTGGTTTCGTTTTACCCGACACAGAATCGCCCTTAGCCCATGGTTCAGCTTTCACTATAACCAGGTCGACAAAATTTGGTAGGCTAACTTCCAGAGGCTTATCCTCGAAAAAGAGTATTTCCACTTCCAAATTATCGATCAAGAAATTTTTTGCCTCCCCAACTTGACTTTTAGTGAGAAAAAACTGTTCGTAATTTTCATTATCCATGAAGCAGTATTTTCCCTCTTCTTCATACAGGTACTGCATTTTTTTTTGCTGGAGATCCGCCGGCTCAAAGGTGTCGGCCGACCTGAATGTTCGCTCAAACTGTGCTCCCGTAATCATATTCCGCAATTTTGAACGATACAAGGCCTGGCCTTTCCCGGGTTTTACAAAGTTAAATTCGGTAACGATATAGGGTTCGTTGTCAAGTTTAATCCTTAACCCCTTCTTCAAATCACTTGCGCTATACATGTTAAATTCGCTCCTTTCATCCTGATCCTGGTTCCTTAATTTGCTTCATCTCTCTTGTCAAAAAAATGTTCATCCGTTTCAAATCTTTCTGCAGGAAACAAGGAAAACGGATGAAGAGGAAATTTACCTTTGCCCTCGGGAACATCATACACATACTGCGGTATACAAAGACCTGATATATTTCTCCATAATTTTTCCATGATACCTATCCCTGACAATATGTCTGTACGAAAATGATCCGTACCTTTTACCGGATCGCAATGAAACAAGTAATACGGTCTGACGGAAATCCGTTGAAGTCCGTAAAGCAGATTACGCATCGTTTCATAGTTATCATTGATACCTCTAAGCAAAACAGATTGATTTGAGACAGGAACTCCTACTGCCAGCAGCATTTCGCAAGCACGCTCTGCCTCCGGAGTAATTTCGTTCGGGTGATTGAATTGGGTATTGAACCAAAGTGGACGGTATTTACGCAACATGGAACATAATTGTCGAGTAATTCGCATTGGCATGACCACTGGGATACGGCTTCCTATACGCAACACCTCTACATGGGGAATAGAACGCAAAGACCGAAGAAACCATTCAAGGGTGCTTTCCTCCATAGTCAGAGGATCACCGCCTGAAACGATAACTTCACGAATATGCGATGTTTGGGAAATATAATCAATCATGCGCCGGAGGTATCCTTTATTATATTCCGTCGCATTAATCTTCCACATTCGCTTGCGATTGCAATGCCGACAGTATGTTGCACAGATATTTGTAATGACCGCAACACAACGATCAGGATAACGATGCACCAGGCCCGAAACGGGCATGTCCCGTTCTTCTTCGAGGGGATCGGTTACACCACCCAGTGAAAAATTTGTCTCCTTCTGATCGGGAAAACACTGAAGACGAATGGGATCATTTTCATCAGCTGCATTCATTAAGGAAAAATAATACGGAGTTATGCTAAAAGGATAATATCTGGCAACGGTTCTGCATTCTTCGAGTTCCGCTGGAGCCACATTGAAGCATCCGGCCAATTGAGTAATGGTTTGTATCCGGTTATTATATTGCCACTTCCAATCAAACCAGTCTTTCTGTGATACGCCTGCCCATGATCTGATAGATGTGGTATGCTTTATTGATTCCATAGTCTGAGAGATTTTTTAAACGGGATTTTAAAAAAAGTTGATTTCTATAATAAAATTTATAAATCAAGGCATTATATATTACAAATTAGAACTTAAAAATTTCTTAATGACAAATAAATGCTTAGAAATCAGATCTCAAATAAAATGTTGCTTTCCTTTAGCATTATACTTTATATAAAAGAATAGGAAAATAAATTATTATTGAATAACTTAATCGATGAGAAGAGCATATACAAGACCTCGCCTGAACGAACAATACTCCAAAATTTAATTGATTTCGGTTACGAATTTAGCCCATTGTTTCATAATCATTATGGAAATGTTCAATTACCAGGATAACCTGCCCTTTGATGAGAAAGCTTTGAATGGAGATTATTAAGAGGTCTTAGCAGGGCTGAGGAAATGATCGGGGCACTTCTTAGACGTTGCATAATGAAACAGAATAGGCAATAATCTGTCTTTAATAAGGCTGGAGCGCGCAAGTTTCAAAAAGAATATGCCCATACCGGCTTGAAACAATTTTTTATGCGCAAGAGTATTCGTATGTGAATTATTTTTACCATGACGTTTGACTGAGAGGTATGGCCCTGTTAACCGGAAACCTCATTTGTTTCATCATCAAAAATTCAATTGTATGTCATAACGAAAAATAGTTTCTGTATCAAAGGAGATTGTGTCTATGAAATCAATATCGAAAGATGATCTGAAATCATTGATGAACAAGCAGAAAGGGCCTTGCATTTCATTGTTTATGCCCACTCATCGCGCAGGCGCTGAAATTCAGCAAAATCAAATCAGACTCAGAAATTTGCTTCGTGATGCTGAGGAAAAATTACTGGCGAGCGGCCTTCGTCCCGCAGAATCAAAGACATTGCTTGAACATGCTTCTGGACTCTTAGGTAATGTCATTTTCTGGCGACAGCAGAGCGACGGCCTTGCCGTATTTCTATCCGCTGATGTATTTAGATACTACTGTCTGCCGATACATTTTGATGAATTGATAGTCGTCGCTGACCGTTTTCACGTTAAGCCTCTTCTGCCGGTACTCAGCGGTGATGGGCGCTTCTATATTTTGACCCTTAGCCAAAAGGGAAGCCGTCTTTATGAAGGTACAAAGCAGAGCATCAGAGAAATTGAACTTGAAACGATCCCCAAAAGTCTTGCCGAAGCTCTTCAGTATGATGATCTGGAAAAACAAATCCGCGTCCATAGAGGAACGGCAAGGGGCGGTGAACGCGGATCAATGCTTTCGGGGGGCGGAGCAGAACTGGATGATGCAAAGGAAAACATTTTAAAATATTTCCGACAGATCGACAAGGGATTACATGATCTGCTGAAAGATGAACGAATACCTCTGGTGCTGGCCGGTGTCGATTATCTCTTCCCGATTTATAGAGAAGCAAATACGTATCCTCATCTTATGGATGAAGGAATTACCGGAAATCCCAAGGGAATAAGTGCAGAACATCTGCATAAACAGGCATTGGAGATCGTAAGACCACATTTTCAAAAGGCTGAACATGACGCTATCGCCCAGTACAGACAGTCTTCCGGTACAGGATTGACTTCCAATGATATTAAAGAAATTGTCCAGGCCGCATATCATGGACGGATTGCTCGCTCTTTGTCACCACAGGTCATCAGCAATGGGGGTTTTTTGATCCGGAATGGAATGAAGTGCAATTACACGAATAAAATGACACCAGGTAGCGAGGGCCTTTTGGATTTCTCCGCAATCCAGACGTTCTTAAATGGTGGCAATGTTTTTTCGCTTCCTCGAGAAAAAATGCCGGATGATACACCGATAGCGGCAGTGTTTCGTTATTGAAAAGGATACATAACTTATCCACCTATCTATAAGAAATCGCTTGTATGGATTTGCAGAGACGCAAACTAAATGTAGCACGACTTTCAGTGCTGTCAAATACTGCTCTTGTCGTTATGAAGCTCGCTGTCGGGCTGATGATCGGTTCAGTATCGATAATGTCTGAAGCAATCCATTCCGGAGTCGACCTTCTGGCTGCCATTATTGCCACATTCTCCGTCAAGCACATCCGGTCTCCCTGCCGATTCCAGACATCCATTTGGTCATGGAAAGGTTGAAAATATTTCCGGTACCATCGAGGCAGTGCTGATTTTTCTCGCAGCCATTTGGATTATCTATGAGGCCACAAAAAAACTTTTGAATCCGGAGCCTATTGAATACGTCAGTTGGGGCGTCGGCGTGATGTTAATTTCCACTGTGGTCAATATAATCGTATCGCAAATGCTCTTCAAGGTCGCCAAAGAAACCGATTCCATAGCCCTGGAGGCTGACGCCTGGCATTTGCGAACGGATGTTTATACCTCCACGGTGTCATGGTAAGCCTTGCGCTGATCTGGATAGGTCATCATATTACACCTGACCCCAATATCCATTGGCTGGACCCGGTCGCTGCGATCGGGGTTGCAGTTCTTATATTAGGCACCGCTTACAGATTGACAGTTCAGTCGGGCCGGGATCTGATGGACGTGACACTTCCTGCGGAAGAAGAGGCATGGATACGCACACTGATTATGACACACCAGCCTGTCATACACGGGTTTCATCAATTGCGCACACGTAAGGCCGGAAATTTCCGCTTTGTCGACTTCCATATTAAGGTCGAGCCACACATGTCTGTCGAGGAATCTCACAGAATCACCGATGAGTTATCAGAAAGCATTGAAACGCACTTCCCCAAAACGAGTGTCACCGTTCACACCGAACCCTGTGACGGCAACTGCGTCGGTTATTGTCTGACCGGATGTCTCCTGACCGAAAAGGAGCGGAAGAGTGTGATGCAAAAAAACCGGCGAATTTAATACATCTGCTTTGAATGTTCAGATATCAAAATCGCTGACAGAATCTTACATGATGCAGAAGCCATTCAGTTTTCTTAACCCTTGTAAATAAACCTTTCGAACAACTTATGAAAAGGAGTCCAGCGAGAATCATCTATCACTGGAATCTTCGATGAATTCCTGAAAGGCATTAACCTTTGCATCGAGATCGTCAATGTGATGTACGATCAATGCCTCCAGAGTCTTCGGACGTTTCGGTGAACCAAATTCATGAGTGCCATGATGACTCAGCACGAGATGGCGGAGTTCCATGGCCAAGTGCTCCGGAAAATCTTCTAGAGCGGCAATTTTGGTATCCAGCATCTCTATACCGATCACGATATGCCCGATGAGTCTGCCCTGATCGCTATAATCAAAAATACTGTCATAGGAATATTCATAAATCTTCCCTATGTCATGGAGAATCCCGCCCGTTATCAGAAGGTCCCTGTTGATGCCCTCATAGTGTGTAGTGAGCTGATCAAGCAGGCGAATCACCGAGAGGGTGTGTTCGAGGAGGCCTCCAATATACACATGATGAAAACCTTTTGCAGCAGGGGCCTTTTTAAACAGGGCTGCTATCTTCTCGTCGTGGAAAAATAAATGCAGCAATGTCTTCAGGCATGGGGTCTCGATCTGCTCGATAAAGGCCATGAGGTCTGCGAACATCACATCGATGTCTCCTTTTGCAACAGGTAAATATTCGGCCAGATCTATGTCAGCATCATCAACTTTCCTGAGACCCGTTATGGAAATTTGAACGGTATTTTTAAAACTGACGACTCCCCCATGAGCCTGGATTACATCCCCCTTGTTAAACTGTTTATCCCATTCGATCGCATTTTCCCATATCTTGCCGTCGACCTCGCCTGTTTTATCCTTGAGACGAATGTTCAGATACGGGGCTCCCTTCTGAGAGAAAGCCATGTTTTTCTCCGTAACAAGAAATGAACCATTGATTTTCTCGCCAGGCTTTATATCCTTGATATAGATAGTTTTCATTTTCATAAATAAATCCGCCTTTTCTTTATTGCTATTCATTTATTTTTCTCTCAAGATACGATGGTCACCCGCCCTGATGGTTAGCTTTGTTATATCAAAGTATTCCATCAACGGTATGACGAATTTTCTCGAAAGACCCGTCAACTCTTTGAAGCTTGCCGGTGTCGCCTTGCCGTCTCTCAAAAGGAGGTTTTTATAATTTTCTCTGAGTCTGAGTAATACGTCTCTGTGAAAGTAAAGGTCTTCATTAATTTTTATCAAAGAACCTTCCTTTAGCATTACATTAATGACGCTTTCGGTCAGGTTCTTCCGGTCTGCAAATTTTTCCATGAGTTGCTTTACCGTAGGAGGGGTAAGCCCTGCCCCGGTATAGATTCCGGAAATTTCGACACGCAGATCCTCCAGTTCTCCCTTCAAATCGACCGAGTGCCCCGAGATGCGAAGATTTTCCCTATCAACAACTATTTCCCTCCTATTTTCAAGATCTCTGACAGCCATATTGAAAAGCCTTGGACTGATTAATTGCCCTATTATATTCCTCAACTCTCCTTTTGATATACCCTCTTTTAGGGGATATCTTTCGTGGTATGCCTGCATTTCAAGAAGAATCTGCCTCTGTAGATTCTGATAAACTGGAAAAGATATAACCTTGGATTCATCAACGTCTATAATAACAGCCTGTCCTTTTGAATGCATCGATTTAAACATGTTCTTAAGGAGATTTTGATGAATTCCCGACCTCATCACAAGCTGAAGGAGGTCAATGCCTTCAATGCCGGATCTCTTAATAATGACTGCAACTCTTTCGGAATCACTACCACTATAGAGCAGATCAAATTCATGCAGTATCTTTTCAGAATTCCTTTTATGTTTTCTGGCAGGAAGAGGGTCGATAATTAGCCCTCCTCCAATTGTCGTAACAGGCGAGTAGCTCCTGATGACAAACCTATCTCTCGCCATTGCAGCAATGGGAGACGCAAGAATAATCTGTGCATAGCCCTTGCTCCCGGGTTCCATCTCTTCACTATCGAGGAGTATCATTCTACCTATGACTTCATTTGTCCCCACATGAAACCGTGCCAGATTCCTGTTCTTCAATTTTTTGGTGTTATTTGATAAATATTCAATGTACAGATCAAGGCGACTTGATGGCTTAAGCGTTTGAGGCCTGGCAAGGACATCTCCTCTCACTATAGTCGCCTTTTCGACCCCCTGCAGATTTATGGCCGTCCTCTGGCCAGCCTCAGCAATCGTTGCACTCTGATTATGGATTTGAATACCCCGAACCTTCGCGGTAACTCCCTGTGGCAATATTTCCACATCTTCGCCCAGTCTTATATCTCCGGAAATCAGGGTCCCCGTAACGACCGTCCCGAATCCTTTCATGGTAAACACCCTGTCGACAGGCAACCGGAAAAGACCTGCATCTGATTCTCTTTCTATTTCAGATGCCGCACTATCCAGTGCATCCAGTAAGTCTTTAATGCCCGCACCTGTCACTGAAGAAACCGGGACAACAGGAGATGATTCCAGAAATGTTCCCTTTAAAAATTTATGAATATCCTCTGTCACAAGATCGAGCCATTCCTTATCTACCATGTCAATCTTCGTGAGGGCAACTATGCCCCTTTGTAATCCCGAGGAGCGAGCATATATGGAGATGTTCCCGGGTCTGGGGCATGACACCCTCATCTGCCGCTATCACAAGAATCACCATATCGATACCGGCAGCTCCGGACACCATATTCTTTATGAATCTTTCATGCCCGGGTACGTCCACTATGCCGAATGTCTGACCGCTTGGTAAGGTTAGAGAGGCAAAACCAAGCTCAATGCTGATCCCCCTCTCCTTCTCTTCTTTGAGCCTGTCCGTATCAATACCGGTGAGAGCCTTGATAAGGGCTGTCTTCCCATGATCAACGTGGCCGGCTGTACCAATGATGATATGTTTCATGCGGTCTAAATAACAAACTAACTGGTGTTTAACAATAGAAAAATCCCATCTTTTTGTATTTTTGCCCATTTGTTGGCTGCAGATGATATGCTAGATTAATGCACTTTTTTCTTGAAAAGTTTAGACTGAACTTGATAGCAAGAAGTGGTTTAAAAGGATTATGCTTTTCATGCGTATACTTGGTCTTGATTACGGCAGTAAAAGAATCGGGGTCGCAGTTTGTGATGAGTTGGGAATCACTGCCCAGGGTCTTGCCACCATCACCAGAAAAAATAGAAGGCAGGATCTCGAAGAGATCGCCAGATTTATAAGGACATATGTTGTGGAAAAAATTGTAATAGGCTACCCGATAAAACTTGACGGCACTGAGGGTATCCAATGTGAAAAAATCAACAAATTTGCACAGCTTTTGGAATCCACATTCTCCCTTCCTGTTATCAAATGGGATGAAACCCTTACGACAAAAGAGGCAGAAGAAATACTCATCCGGTCTAATATGCGCAGGGAACGAAGAAAGACTGTGGTTGATAAACTTGCTGCCTGTTTGATTCTTCAGGGATATCTGGACTCTCAGGGGCGTTATGAAAAAGAAAAAAATCGTTCATAAATATAAAAGGAGCCTTGCCGTTTTTACGACGGCTCTGGTGCTTTCAATTTTTTTGGCAATAGTACACTATGCCATCAGCCCGGTAGACAATCGAAATGAGATCGTTACAGTCGACATTCCAAAAGGTACCAGTTTCCTCCAATCAGTTGACAACCTCGAAAAAGCTGGTTTAATAAAATACAAATATCTATTTTACCTGCTGGTGGTTTCAAGAAATGCACAGGGCCATATCAGAGCAGGCGAATATGAACTGACAACCTCGATGTCCCCGATGGAAATCATCAACAAACTGGTGAAGGGTGACATCAAATCATATTTAGTTACCATCCCCGAGGATATCACGGTTCGTGAAATAGCTTCACGTCTGGCCTCTTTTAAATTAGTCGAGGAAAAGGTTTTTTTATCCCTGTCTTCAGATGCAAAATTCCTTGCCTCTTTAGGTATAGAAGGTGCCAGTGCGGAAGGATATCTCTATCCGGACACATACCGATTAGACAGATCGATGAGTCGCGAAGGATATAATGAAGATTATGGTGAATCAATTCTGGAAAATGTTTACCCCGGAGATGCAAAAAAGGGCGGAGGACCTTCGCATGACAATACCCCAGGTTATAACACTGGCCTCTATAATCGGAAAAGAATCTGGATATAAGGATGAAAAACGCCTGATTTCAGCTGTATTTCGCAATCGACTGAAAAAGGGGATGAAACTGCAAAGCGATCCTACTGCCGTTTATGATCTCAATAATTTTACTGGAAATATAACGAAAAAACATCTGATGAGAGATGCACCTCATAATACATATCGTATCAGTGGATTACCTCCCGGCCCTATCGCAAACCCCGCCATCGATTCACTTCATGCAGCCCTTTACCCTGCACCCGTCAATTATCTGTATTTTGTGTCTAATAATGATGGCTCCCACCAATTTTCATCCAACCTCTCGGCTCACAACAAAGCGGTTTTAAATTATCAAATTAAAAGAAAAAAAGAGTGATTTTTTTCTTGACAAACAAATTTTCCCTCCTTATAGTTAACCACAGTGGAGCAAAGTGGATTATTGTGGAGGGAATTCTCGTGTCCGTCTTTAGGGGTCAGTATTATCATTCCATAGACGACAAAGGCCGGATCATCTTTCCCGCAAAGCTGCGGGAAGTCTTCGCCGAAAAATACGACAACAGACTGGTTATAACAAATTGGGAAAGTTACCTGATGGTCTTTCCCTATGATGAATGGCGGATCATAGAGGAGAAGGTCAGTCATCAATCCCTATTAAGAAAAGAAGTCAGGGCATTTCAACGCTTCTTCATGTCTGGTGCCGTGGATTGCTCTTTTGACAATCAGGGACGAATTCTAATTCCTCCCAACCTGAGAGAATACGCAGCCCTTGAGAAAGACATCGTTCTGGCAGGTATGATTAAAGTCATAGAGATATGGAGCAAAGAACGTTTCGATGATGAGATGAAGAAAGCTGCAAGTGACGTCGACAGTTTCAGTAAATATATGGCGGATTTAGGAATATAAGCAAAGGCCTATGGCATGTGCTCTTTTCATACACCGGTCATGCAGAGAGAGGTTATTGAGTCCCTTCGCTTCCGACCGGGGGGTATATACGTGGATGGAACCGTCGGAGGGGGCGGACATGCCTTCGAGATTCTCCGGGAGACCTCTCCCGATGGCTTATTGATAGGTATCGATGTCGATGATGACGCGCTCCGTGAATCGGAAGAACGATTAGAGCCCTTTGGTAACAGGAAGATCCTCGTAAAGGGTAATTTTGCAGATATCAATACAATCTTAGACAATTTAAACATCAAGGGAGTTGATGGCATCCTCCTTGATTTGGGGGTTTCTTCCTATCAGCTGAAAACAGCGGACAGGGGCTTCAGTTTTTCTCTGAATGCTACCCTTGATATGCGAATGGATCAGAGCCATGGAACTGAGTGCTTACGATATTATCAATACTTTCCCAGAAAAAGAATTAGTAAGGATCATTAAAGACTATGGCGAGGAGATCATGGCGGAAAGGATTGTAAAGTCGATATCTGCTCGAAGGAAGGTGATCCCCGATCAAGACAACGGCTGACCTTGCCGATATTATTGTCAGGGCATTACCCTCTAGATTCAAACCCAAAAAAATTCACCCCGCAACCAGAACCTTCCAGGCAATCAGGATATACGTCAATAGTGAGCTTTTGAATCTCTATAACGCCATAGATCGCGGCGTTGATGTACTCAACAAGTCCGGGCGCTTTTCTATTATATCATTTCATTCCCTGGAAGACAGAATTAGTAAAAAATTGCTTCCGCTCATGGGAAAAAGGATGCAATTGTCTTCCGGATATCCCCATATGCACCTGTCATAGAAAAGCCAAATTGAAGGTATTGACAAAAAAACCTTTAACGCCCGCGAGCTTCTGAAATTGAATCTAATCCGAAGGCAAGAAGTGCCAAACTAAGAACAGCAGAGAGGATTTAATCAGTGCAGTCAGAAGAAGTTATTCATGGCAATGTATGCGAAGGTGAGGAGAAAGCGTCTACCGAATTAAAATATTCACCTTTTATCTTTGTCACCTTAGTGCTCATGGCGGTGGCCCTTGTTTATGTATGGTCACATATCCGCATGACTGAGCTGGAATACAAGGTTGCCGAGGAAATGAGCATAAAGGAAAGCCTCATGGAGGAACAGCGGAAGTTGAAAGTTGAAATTGCAACTTTGAAATCGCCCCAAGCGACTTGAGGCAATCGCAAAAGAGAAATTGCAGATGTCATATCCTACGAGGGATCAGGTTATAATACTTAAAAATGATGACCTCGTAAAAAATAATAGTACCGATTGAATATGATCAGGAAATACTATTATGGCCGGTGAATCAAAAAAATGGCTGAGATTCAGGATTGTTACGCTTCTGGTATTTTTCCTGGTGCTTTTTGTCGCCCTTATATCGAGGGCGTTCCAGATTCAGGTACTTTCCGGCAAAATGTTGAAAACCCTTGCAGAAAGGCAGCATATAAAGACACTGCAGATTGAACCGGAAAGAGGCATTATATTCGATCGCAACGGTGAGAAGCTCGCTGCGAGCACCATGGCAAATTCTGTCTATGCTGATCCGTCAAAAATAAGTAATCCCGCCGACGTTGCGCAAAAATTAGCTCCAATCCTGAACATCGATAAAGTCACCATATTAAGAAAACTTTCGGGGTCAAAAAATTTCTGCTGGCTGGCGAGAAAAATACCCCCTGATCAGGCAAGCAAAGTAGAAGCCCTGAATATCGACAGCGTCTTTTTAATCAAGGAGCCAAAACGCTTCTATCCAAATGGAGAACTGGCCGGCCGACTTATCGGATTTGTGGGGTTAGACTATACCGGTCTTGAAGGGCTGGAGTTAAAATACGATAACTATTTAAAGGCAACCCCGGAAAAATTGACCTGGGCTCGGGATGCCAGAGGAAATCGATTATATTCGATGACTGAAAAGCCTGTCAATCAACAGGAAGAAGGATATAATCTCATTTTGACAATTGACAGCCGCATCCAGCATATCGTTGAATCAAATTTAACGGAAGCAATTACGGCTAAAGGTGCAAAGGGCGGTTTCATCATCGTCATGGATCCCAAGACCGGCGAAATTCTTGCCCTGGCTGATCAACCGGGGTTCGATCCAAACAAATTTTCAAGCTACAATATCGGAAGGGGAAAAAACAAGGTTATCACTGATTCCTTCGATCCAGGCTCAACCTTTAAGCCTTTTCTCGCAGCGGCGGCCCTTGAAGAAGGTATCGTCAAAGAAACCGAAAGGTTTAATTGCGAAAATGGTCAATACAAAGTGGCAAACAGGGTGTTCCATGAGGCACAAAGAAAAAAGTATGGATATCTTACTTTTCACGACATTCTAAAATATTCGAGCAATATTGGATGCGTAAAGGTCTCTGAAAAGCTTAAAAAAGAACGATTTTATCACTATATTACACAATTCGGGTTCGGCTCAAAAACGGGAATCGATCTTCCCGGCGAGGTCAGCGGACTCCTGAGATCACCACAAAACTGGACAAGGGTTGATGCATCAACCATTGCCTTTGGCCAGGGCGTCTCTGTCACAGCTATTCAGCTAATCACCGCGCTTTCTGCCATAGCAAACAATGGTCTGCTGATGAAGCCTCATATAGTAGGTGCGGTAGTTGACAAACAAGGACAAATTATTAAAAAATTTTCACCGACCCCGGTAAGGCAGGTAATATCGCCGAAAACAGCGAAGAGACTCACTGCAATCCTGAAAGATGTGGTCGGAGATGATGATGGAACCGGTAATAAAGCGCAAATTGCCAACGTTGCCGTAGCAGGTAAAACAGGCACTTCTCAAAAACTCGATTCTGTGAGGAAGGTCTATTCTTCCGAAAGAGTTCGTACCTCCTTCATGGGATTTTTCCCCGCCGACGATCCACAGATTGCCATTCTGGTTACCCTCGATGAACCACAGAGGGACAAGTGGGGCGGAATAGCTGCGGCACCCGTTTTTAAAAAAATTGGTGAACAGATATTGACATGTTTCAAAACTGATATTAAGGAAGGCCCTTCCCCCGTTTTTGAAGAAGAAAAAAAGGGCAGTATTAAATTAAAGCTTGTGTCTGTGCCTCAAATAATAAGCCGTCATGCCGATATGGAAAAAGACATGGATGAGCCGGGCATGCCGGATTTCAGAGGAATGACCATGAGAGATGTTTTGAAGAAGGCAAGGGAAAAGAATATTGACATTAAAATAATAGGGAGTGGCTGGGCAGTCAGCCAGGAGCCTAAGCCCAGTGCACCTCTGCGTAACCAGCGGCTCTGTGCTGTTTCTTTCAGCTCAGGCAATTGAGGAACCAATGTGCAAATACAGGCTGTTATAAAGGATATAGATATACTCCAGGTCATCCGGAAACCTGGAAGGAGAAGTCTCAGCCATTTGCTATGATTCAAGAAACTGTGAAAAAAACGGCCTTTTTGTGGCTGTCCGCGGATTAAAGTATGATGGTCACGATTATATTCCGGAAGCAGTTGCCCGCGGTGCGAGATTCATCGTTCACGAGAAGGATTACAAACCCCCGCCCGATATTGTTTCTATAAGGGTTCCCGATAGCCGCCGGATACTCGGTATCCTTGGAAAAAATTTTTACAACGACCCTTCTTCACACCTATGTCTTATAGGCGTTACAGGAACAAACGGAAAGACAACAGTGACATTCTTGCTTGAATCCATTCTTAAAGCAGCGGGATTCAACGTTGGAGTATTGGGAACAGTTAATTACCGGTTTAGGGCTAATGTACTGCCTGCCCCGAATACGACGCCTGAGTCATATGAATTGCAAAAGATACTGAGAATAATGGTTGACGAAGGAATAACTCATGTAGTTATGGAAGTTTCTTCTCACGCAATTGATTTAAGAAGGGTCGATGATTGTTCCTTCGACATGGGAATTTTCACGAACTTCTCCCAGGATCATCTTGATTACCATAAGACATTGGAAAATTATTTTCAGGCGAAGAAACGCTTCTTCGAGGAAATACTCCCTGCCTCCAAGAAGCAGCGGGGACAAACAATGATCATAAACGGTGATGACCCATGGGGACAAAGGCTCCTGAGAGAAATCAGAACGAAGCTCTCATTAAGAACATTCGGCATGGAGAACCCCTGCGATGCTACCGTGGGCGAGTATACACTTTCTACAGAAGGGATAAGGGCAGATATAAATATGGAAAACAGGAGTTTCACCATATCCTCCCCCCTGATCGGAAAATTTAACCTTTATAATATATTGGCCGCAGTTGCAGCATCTGCTTCACTCAATATCCACGAGGAATCCATTCAGACAGGCATTCAGAACCTAAGTAATGTCCCGGGACGCTTGGAAAAGGTGAGCGACGCCGGCGAGCCTGATGTTTTTGTCGACTATGCGCATACCGAAGACGCCCTTGTTCGCGTATTGCAGAATTTATCTGCATTCAAAAAAGGAAAAATCATCACTGTTTTTGGGTGCGGCGGCGACAGAGATCGCGGGAAAAGACCCCTGATGGGAATCGCTGCGACAGCATGGAGCGATTTGACTATTCTAACTTCAGACAACCCCAGAACGGAGGAACCGCTTTCCATAATAAGAGAAATAGAAAGAGGCATAAGCAAAGATTCCGTTAAAAAGCTTCTTCCTGAAGAACTTGGAAATAGTACAAATGAAAAAAGCTATGTTGTGATTCCCGAACGGAAAAAGGCCATAGAAACGGCTGTTGCCCTTGCCGCTATGTCGGACATCGTCCTGATCGCGGGAAAGGGTCACGAAAATTACCAGATCATCGGAGACAGACGGATTGCCTTTGATGACAAACTGGTTGCCAAAGAAGCCTTGACGGCTAAGCAACACAGGAAAGCATCTTGAAAGAAGAACCAGCATACCCGATTTTCCACGGCGCGGAGATTTTAAAGGCCACCGGGGGGAACATAATCAGCGGCGCAATTGAAAAGATATTTCACGGCGTATCTACGGATACACGACAGATACAAAGGGGCAGCCTGTTTATCCCCCTGAAAGGGGAAAAATTTAACGGTCATGATTTTATTGCCGATGCCGTAAAAGCCGGCGCCGCAGGTTTTCTGATCCAGAAGGGTTCGGAAGATAAGATGCCGTCCCGGAATGAAGACACGCTTATCATCGGTGTAGTGGATACCCTGAAAGCGCTTGGCGATATAGCCAATTTCTGGCGCAAGAATTGCAACGCAACTATTGTGGCAGTAACAGGAAGTTCAGGAAAAACAACCACAAAGGAAATGATTGCAACCATTGCCGGACTGACAAAAAAAGTTAGCAAGGCCAGGGGGAATTATAATAATCTGATCGGCCTGCCGCTGTCCATCCTCCGGATAGATGAAGGGCATGAAGTTGCCATCCTGGAAATGGGCACAAACGCGCCGGGAGAGATCGGCAGGCTGACCCGCATCGCCGAACCGGACATCGGGCTCATAACCAATATTGGTCCCGCTCACCTGGAAGGTTTAAAATCCCTTGATATGGTGCGGGACGAAAAATGCGATCTTTTTCGCAATATGGCGGAAACCGGGGTTGCCATAATAAATATTGACGACAAGAAATTACAGATCTCAGATACGGATTGGAGAGGGAAAAAGCTAACCTTCGGGTTCAGCAAAAATGCCGATGTCTCGGCAGGTAACATTGAGACAAGTGGAAGAGAGGGGGCAGGCTTTACCATCAAAATAGGTGAGTTCAGACAGGATATTAAAATGTCCACAGTAGGGAGTCATAATATTTATAATGCCCTTGCTGCCGCTGCATCTTCATGGGCGCTGGGTATAGAATACCAGACGATCTGTCAGGGATTAACGGCATTTCAGCCCATCTCCGGACGTATGGAGATCCACTGGCTGAATAACGGAGCATTCATTATTAATGATACATACAATGCCAACCCTGCGTCGTTTCGTGCCGCCCTTGAGACACTGAAGAATTTAAAAGGAGATCATGGCAGCACGGTAATCATGGGTGACATGCTGGAGCTTGGGAGACCGGGCGGAAGAAGTTGCATGAAGGTATCGGGAGTCTAATGGCAGACACTGAGGTGGGCACCATTTTCCTCAGAGGAAGGCTCTCCCCGGCGACGGCAGCGGGGGCGTTAAAAAAAAATATGTCAAAGGATCAAATAATTTTTTTTGAAAAACCCGAGGAAATCTTATCCCGTTTATCTTCCTATGTGGAGAAGGGTGACTGGATTCTCGTCAAGGGATCAAGACAGACAAAAATGGAAGACACCGTTCGGAAGATCATCGAACTATTTGGCACGGAAGAAGATCAAGAAAGAGATAAAAAGGAATTATAAATGATCTATCATCTCTTATACCCACTCCATACTACATATTCCTATTTCAATGTATTCCGGTATATTACTTTCCGGACAATCTACGCTACGGTTACTGCACTCGTAATCTGTTTTGTTATCGGTCCCTGGTTGATCAGAAAACTTCAGTCCCTGCAAATCGGCCAGACTATCAGGGATGACGGCCCCAATACCCACCTTGCAAAAAAGGGAACACCGACGATGGGTGGGATCCTCATCATTTTTGCCGTTGTCATCTCCACCCTCCTTTGGGCCAACCTGACCATCGATTATGTCTGGCTTGTCATAATGGTTATCGTCGGTTTCGGACTCATAGGATTCACGGATGACTACAGAAAACTGACCAGCCAGAGCAGCCGGGGAATTCCGGGAAAAGTCAGGCTGCTCGGGGAAATCGCCATAGCCCTCTTTGTCAGCGTTATACTCTATATCAAACCGGGTTTTACTTCCAATGTAACGATTCCCTTTTTCAAAACTGCACTTCCCGATCTGGGATGGGGGTATATCATACTTTCGACTTTCATAATTGTCGGCGCTGCCAATGCCGTAAACCTGACAGATGGTCTGGACGGCCTCGCCATCGGTCCGGCTATAACATGTTTCATGACGTATCTCTTCTTTGCCTATTTTGCGGGCAATATTAGAATAGCCAGTTACTTGCAGATCCCCTATGTCGCGGGAACAGGAGAGCTTGCCATAATCTGTGGCGCTACCGTGGGGGCCGGCCTTGGTTTTCTCTGGTACAACGCCTACCCGGCCCAGGTATTTATGGGAGACGTGGGTTCTCTTTCCTTAGGCGCTGCCCTCGGAACTTTAGCGATCGCAACAAAGCAGGAAATCCTTCTTGCCATTGTTGGCGGTATATTTGTGACTGGAGACCTTTTCGGTCATTTTTCAGGTGGGCTGGTTCAAGATGTCCAACGGCAAGCGCATCTTCAGGATGGCGCCGATCCACCATCATTTTGAGCTCAAAGGATGGGCTGAACCGAAAGTCATTGTCCGGTTCTGGATAATTTCCATTCTTCTGGCCCTTTTGGCAATCAGTACCCTAAAACTGAGGTAGAATAATCTTTATGGAACTTTCAGGAAAACGTATACTGGTTATCGGGCTAGGAAAGACAGGAATCGCCTCAGCCCGGTTCCTGGCGGGGAAAGGCGCCAATGTCGCCGTCACCGATGAGAAACCTCAAACGGAATTGAAAGGCGTTATCCGTGAGCTTGGCAATGCGTACGCAAATTTAGAATTCCGCAAGTATGCCCCTGACAGCCTGTCACGAGTGGATTTAATCATTCCCTCCCCCGGTGTACCACCCTCCAATATTCTACTTGCAGAAGCTGTTAATAAGAAAATACCTATCCTGAGTGAGATTGAAGTCGCCTACAGATTCTTAAAGATGCCCATGATTGCCATTACCGGTACCAATGGAAAGACAACCACAACCACCTTGATAGGAAATATTCTTAAAAAAGGAGGGAAAAAGGTCTTCGTAGGAGGCAACATTGGAAATCCTCTTATCGGTTACGTTGAAGGGAATCAAGATGACGATTATGCTGTCGTCGAGGTAAGCAGTTTCCAGTTGCAGTGGATTCAACATTTCCACCCTTTTATATCTATTCTCCTTAACACCACCTGCGACCATGTCGATTATCACGGGTCCTTTGAGGCATATCGGATGGCCAAAGAAAGGATATTTGAGAATCAGGGGGAATCTGATCTTACCATCCTTAATGCAGATGAACCAAGATCATCCGTCCTCGCAAGAAATATGGTCTCGCAAGTCCAGTTTTTCAGTTCTTCGACTACGGTACAGAGGGGCATATTTCTCGAAGACAACGCGCTGGTCCATATTACCACACAAGGTGAAAGAGAAGAGTATCCGCTCGACATGATTAAGATACCGGGTTTGCATAATATTGAAAATGTCATGGCCTCAATAATGGCCGCAAGGTATTGCGGATGCCCTCCTGCGAGTATTGTCAGTGCTGTAGAGGATTTCAAGGGAATACCTCACAGAATAGAATTTACGGACGAAAAAAACGGTGTGGCATTCTACGACGATTCTAAAGGAACTAACGTGGGCGCAGTGATACGCGCACTGGAAACATTTGCCAAACCCATCATTTTGCTCATGGGAGGAAGGGATAAGGAGGGTGACTTTGAAACCCTGAGGCCCCTTGTCAGGGCAAAGGTAAAAGAGCTGGTTCTTTTTGGTGAGGCGAGGAACAGAATAAATGACCTGATTGGCGGGGTGGTCAAAACTTCAAAGGTAACAACGCTCAAAGAGGCGATAGAGGTGGCTTATCGGCATTCGTCAGCGGGGGATGTTGTCCTGCTTTCTCCCGGATGCGCAAGCTTTGATGAGTTTTCAGACTATAAAGAACGGGGAAGATTCTTTAAAGATGCGGTCAAAAATCTCTAAATTTTTCAAACAACCTCCGGCAGAGAAAAGGTTGGATATTATCATCCTCCTCGTGACATTGATTCTTGTCACCATAGGCACCGTAATGATCTACAGCTCAAGTTCTATAATTGCCATGAAGAGGTTTAACGACGGACAGTACTTTCTAAAAAAACAGATATTCTTCGTGCTTCTTGGATTGGGTATTATGGTCCTGATAACGAAGATTCCTTACGAACTGTTGAAAAAATTCGCTTATCCCGGAATTGTTTTATCGGTTATTCTTCTTACCCTTCTCCTGATACCACATGTCGGGATCCGGGCCGGAGGCGCCACCAGGTGGCTTAAACTGGGTTTTTTTTCATTCCAGGTTACCGAAGTGGTCAAGGTCTCAGTGATACTTTTTCTTGCGTATTTTTTAACAAAAAAAAATAACGACATAACAGATTTTAAGCATGCAGTCCTGGTTCCCCTGACAGTCACACTGCTCATTGTTGGCCTGATTATTCTGGAACCGGATTTTGGGACGGCTGTCATCATAACCGTCATCATGATGTTGATGTTCTATCTGTCCGGATGCAGATTGCTGCATCTTGCAGGCATCGTAGCTCTCTTCGTCCCCGTTGGTGTCTGGCTGCTCCTGCACAAGAGCTATCGCCTCGCACGGCTGATGAGTTTCCTTGATCCCTGGAAGGATCCTCAGCATTCAGGATTCCAAATCATTCAGTCCCTTCTTTCCTTCGGTTCAGGCGGTACGTTCGGCGTAGGGATAGGAGATGGTATGCAAAAACTTTTTTATCTCCCCGAACCGCATACAGACTTTATCCTGTCGATCATTGCCGAAGAGAGTGGTTTCATCGGTGTGCTCATCGTCATTTTCCTCTTTGCTATTCTGATTGTAAGAGGGTTCATGGTTTCTTTCAGGGCCCCGGATCTTTTCAGCACACTTCTGGCCGCAGGATTGACCATGCTGATCGCTCTCGAAGCATTCATCAACATTGCCGGTGTTATGGGCTTAATTCCACTCAAGGGCCTGGCACTTCCACTTGTCAGTTATGGCGGTACATCGTTGATTATGTCCTTGTCAGTGGTGGGTATACTCCTGAATATCTCCTCCTATGAAAAATAAACAGAAGTAGAGACGGGATATGAAAGTTATTATAGCTGGTGGAGGAACGGGAGGGCACCTTTTTCCTGGAATTGCCATCGCGGAGGAATTCTTAAAAAGGGATCAGAATAATAGCATCCTTTTCATAGGAACAGAGAGAGGGCTGGAAAGAAGAATACTGGGGGATATGGGATTTGATCTTAACACCCTTGATGTGGAAGGAATTAAAGGAAAGGGCCTGATGAAAGCTATTAGTGCGTCACTGAAGATTCCAGGAAGCCTGGTCCAGTCGTACAGGCTGATCCGTGAGTATTGTCCGGACATCGTGATTGGAGTGGGAGGTTATTCTTCCGGTCCGGCAGTGATGGCGGCACACTTCATGGGCATCAAAACGGCCATCGCAGAACAAAACGCCCTGCCGGGCATCACCAACAGGATTCTCGGAAAGTTTGTTGACAGGATATTTTTGACCTTCTCTGAAACAAAAAAGTGGTTCCCGGGTAATAAGGCTATCACTTCCGGAAACCCTGTCAGAGCAGCTTTTTTTACAGGAGCACAGGAATCGAAGAGGAGCGCAGGCAAGTTTACCTTGCTGATTTTCGGTGGGAGCCAGGGCGCCCACAGCATAAATACGGCTGTCCTGAATGCCCTTCCATACCTGGAAGGAATTAAAGCTAAATTGAAGATAATCCATCAGACAGGCAGCATAGACCTGAATATCTGTATCTGAGACTTACCAATCGTACAGGATTGATGCAGAGGTTCTGCCCTTTATCACGGATATGGCACGAGCCTATAGAAACTCTGATTTACTTATTTGCAGGGCAGGCGCTACATCAATCGCCGAGGTCACTGCCTGCGGAAAAGCGGCCATCCTGATCCCTTTTCCCTATGCCACGAATGACCACCAGACAAAGAACGCTGAGGCATTGGTAAGAGCTGGGGCAGCCGTATTAATACGGGAAGCAGACCTCGACGGTAAAAAACTGGCCGAGGTCATCGATCATTTTTACCACCACCCGGAAATGATAAGTGAGATGGAGTTAAAATCGGCCAGCCTTGGCAATGAAAAGGCAGCCTCTAATATTGTAGATATTTGTATGGAGATGGTTACATAAAAAATTTGTAAATTTTCGTAGATTTAATACAAGATATAGTATATAGGGACATTTAGTATACAATATACAGTAAAAGCGATCATAGTAGGAAGTTTTGTCAGGCTGAGTCGGGTGAGGAAATGAAGGACGGCAACAGAAGAGACACCATGCGCAGAAAGATTAAACGTATCCATTTCGTCGGGATAGGCGGTATCGGCATGAGTGGCATAGCGGAAGTACTTCTCAACCTGGGTTACACGATCAGCGGATCAGACCTGAGCCAATCAGATCTCACGCAGAGGCTTGCTTCACTGGGTGCAAGAATTTATACAGGCCACCATGCCTCCAATCTCGGCGACACGGATGTGGTCGTTACTTCAACAGCTGTTAAAACCGACAACCCGGAGGTATTGGAAGCACACAGAAGGAACATACCCGTAATACCTCGTGCCGAAATGCTGGCGGAGCTGCTAAAAATGAAGTTTTCCATCGCCGTATCGGGAAGCCACGGTAAAACAACTACAACCTCAATGGTGGCAACGGTCCTCGCGTCCGGAGGTCTCGATCCCACCATGGTGATCGGGGGCAAACTGGCAAGCATCGGCAGCAACGCAAAACTGGGAGACGGAGAGGTTATTGTGGCAGAGGCCGATGAAAGCGACGGCTCATTTCTTAAACTGTCTCCATCCTTAGCCGTGATTACTAATATCGACCTTGAGCACCTTGATCATTACAGGGATATTGAAGACATCAAAGATGCTTTCTTACAGTTCGCAAACATCGTTCCCTTTTATGGTTCCACGATAATCTGCCTTGATGATGAAAACGCAAAAGCGATCCTTCCAAACATAAAGAGAAAAACCGTGACATACGGTCTTCACCCGCCTGCGGACTACAGGGCGAGCGAGATATCATTCTCCGGGCATTCTTCCAGTTTTACCGTCCACTATAAAGAGGAAGCCCTCGGAACTGTGACACTCAACGTACCGGGCCTTTTCAATGTTTATAATTCCCTGGCAGCAATCGCGGTGGCCCGCGAATTAGATATGGATTTTCCGGCCATCAAAGAAGGCCTGAAGATTTTTACCGGTGTTCAGCGGAGGTTGGAGGTTAAAGGAAAGGTCAACGGGATTACCATCGTAGATGATTACGGTCATCACCCAACCGAGATCAGTGAAACACTGAAAGCGGCAAAACAGGTATGGAAGGAAAAAATTATCGTTGTATTCCAACCCCATCGCTATACCCGGACAAAGGCCCTTTTTAACGAATTTCTTACAGCTTTCCCCAACGCGGATGAACTGATTGTGACTGACATCTACGCGGCTAGTGAAGCTCCTATAAATGGGATAAATGCCGAGAGCCTCTGTGAAGGGATACGCGGTCGCGGTCACAACAACGTTATCTATATGCATACCTTTGACGACATTGTAGATCACCTTCTTTCCATTGCAAAACCCACGGACGTTATTATCACACAAGGGGCTGGAAATGTATGGAAGATCGGTGAGGAATTCTTGAAAAGGGCCTCACAGAAGTGAGGGTATCGAGGAAGACCGTATGCTTAAGGACAGCACGCTCCGCGAAAAGTTAAGAGATATTGTTTCCGGTAAGGTGTTGTTCAATGAACCTATGTCCCGCCACACGTCAATCGGAGTAGGCGGGACGGCTGATGCATTGGTTTCTCCGGAAACCATGGAAGAATTAAGACAGACTATCACCTGTCTTAGACATTCTAAAATACCCTTCATTCCCGTCGGCAACGGAACAAATCTAATAGTGCGGGACGGCGGTTACAGAGGTGTTATAATTTCCACTAAAGGTCTCAATAATATAACTTTGACTCAAAGAAGTGCCCAGCAGGTGTCAATCCAGACGGGAGCAGGCGCTGCGCTTTCCGAGATTGTTCGCCTGACTGAAGAAGAATCTCTGACAGGCATGGAATTTTGTGCCGGTATCCCCGGCAGCGTGGGAGGGGCGGTTAAAATGAATGCCGGTGCTTATGGCAGAGAAATTAAGGACATCGTTGAAACAATCGAATTGATGGATAAAAGCGGAGAAATCCGGGAATTAAAAAAAAACTCTCTAAAATTTGAATACAGGAATCTTGATCTGCCGGAGAGTACAATTATTACGGGTGCGTCGTTCCTCCTGACGAAGGGGACAAAGGAAAAAATTTGGGGGAGGATAAATGAAATTCTTGGAATGCGGAAGAATAAGCACCCCCTTGAATTTCGTAACTCAGGTTCCATATTCAAAAACCCCAAGGGAGGTGTCCCGGCCGGTCAAATCATTGATGAAATAGGGCTTAAGGGCAATCAGATAGGCAGTGCAAAAATATCAGAAAAACATGGAAACTTCATCGTAAACCTGGGACAGGCAAAAGCAAGCGATATTATTGCGCTGATAAACATGGTTAAGAAAAAGGTTAAGGACGAACGCGGCATTATCCTGGAAGCAGAGGTTCGAATCATTGGGGAAGAAATATGAAAAATCCCTTTAAATCGAAACTGGAAACACGGAAACACAGGCTGAAAAGACGTTCAAAGCAATTTATCCAAGAGATGTTGCATACAACTCTGTTGATAGGCGTTATTTTGACAATTACATCAGTGATGATCTTTGCTTACAATTTCATAATAACTTCCCCGTACTTTCAGATTAAAGAAACTGTTGTCCAGGGCTGCAAAGAACTTACGGAAAAAGAAGTCCTTTCACTGGCCGCAATCAGGCCATCTCAAAGTCTCCTGGCAATTAATCCGGCTGCAATCGCCCGCAGAATAGAAGCAAATCCATGGGTCAAACAAGTTTTAATAGGGAAGGAGCTTCCCAACCGTTTGATTATAGAGGTACACGAAAGAACGGCGGTGGCCTTAGTTAAAAGTGATAACGGCATCAGCCTGCTGGATCTCGATGGGGTTACCTTTAAAAAGCTCGAAAACAGTGACGAAGCCGATATCCCGGTGCTGAACGGATGTTATTCGGAGAGCAGCGATTCTGTGCTTTTTGCAAAATCCCTTGAACTCCTCCAATATCTTTCAACTGCGAAAGAGTTCCCGACTATAAAGAACATCTCTGAAATTCACGGTCACGATATATTCGGGCTTTCTCTTTTTACTGACAGCGGGCTGTGCATCCGGTTAGGCTTTGACAGTTATGAAAATAAATTTAAACGACTGGCCACCGTTATGGCCGACCTGGAAAGAAGGAACATGAAATTGGGATTTTTGCTTATCGACCTTAACGATCCCGCTAAAATTACTGTGCAGAAAAGAAATGTGCTAGGTCCCATGATACCGGCAGGTTCAAAGAAAAAATATAGAACATGACATCCAGGATAACAGCTATGGTCCTAATGTAAATGAGGAAAGGTAAGTTAAGGATGGCAAAGAAAGCACACGTAATTGTCGGCCTCGATTTAGGCACTACAAAAACCTGTGCCATAGTGGCTGAAATTACGGATACGGGCATCGACATTATCGGGATAGGCTCCCATCCTTCGGAAGGTTTGAGAAAGGGCGTTGTAGTTAATATTGAAAGCACGGTAGAGGCAATCAGAAAGGCCGTTGAAGAAGCTGAACACATGTCAGGCTGTGAAATAAGCTCTGTACATGTGGGCATTGCCGGAGGGCACATAAAAGGACAAAACAGTCTCGGTATCGTGGCCGTTAAAGGTCGCGAGGTTGATGAGGAAGATGTGCAGAGGGCGATTGAAGCATCAAAAGCCATCGCAATTCCCCTGGACAGGGAGATTTTGCACACCCTGCCGCAGAATTATGTGGTTGACGACCAGAACGGCATCAGAGACCCGATCGGAATGTCCGGCGTTCGGCTTGAAGCTAAGGTACATATCGTAACCGGTTCTGTTACGTCCGTACAGAATATTGTGAAATCGGTCAACCGCGTTGGACTGGAAATAGAAGACATTGTCCTTGAACAGCTTGCATCGAGTGAAGCGGTGCTTAGTGCCGATGAAAAGGATTTGGGAGTGGTCCTCTTGGACATCGGCGGCGGAACTACGGATATCGCTGTTTTTTCTGATGGAAGTATAAAGCATACCGCCGTACTGCCGGTAGGGGGCAATTACGTCACAAGTGATATTGCAACCGGATTGAGAACACCTCTTACAGAAGCGGAAAAGATCAAAATAAAGTACGGATGTTCCTTCACTTCTATGATACCGAAGGATGAGATCATAGAGGTTCCCAGTGTGGGCGGACGAGAACCGAGAGAAGTTACCCGTCAGATTCTCGGCAGGATTATTGAGCCTCGGACCGAGGAGATCCTGAATTTGGCTTACAAGGAAATTATTAAATCAGGTTACGAAGACATTCTTGCTGCCGGTGTAGTTTTAACCGGAGGGACCTCCATCATGGAAGGAATCACAGAGTTGGCAGAGCACGTTTTTAATATGCCTGTAAGAAGGGGCTGTCCGACAGGAGTAGGAGGGTTGACAGATGTAGTGAACTCTCCCATGTACGCAACAGGTGTGGGACTTGTTATTTATGGAAGTAAAACTCTATCCAAAGATACCCTGAGAAAGGCTGAAACAAATATATTCAGCAAAACAACAAATAAAATTAAAAAATGGTTTTTAGAATTCTTTTAAAGAGGAGGTAGGGTCATGTTTCAATTGATGGAGCCAGATACAATGAATTCGGCGAAGATTAAGGTAATCGGCATAGGAGGTGCGGGAGGCAATGCAGTGAACACCATGATTGCATGCAGCCTTAAAGGTGTCGACTTCATCGCGGCAAATACAGACGCCCAAGCCTTAGGAGCATCCATTTCGCCCATCAAGATTCAGATCGGCGCTGAGGTCACCAAGGGACTAGGAGCCGGTTCAGATCCTGACGTAGGAAGAAGGTCGGCCATTGAAACAAAAGATCTATTAAGGGAGACCCTCGACAGGGCGGATATGGTCTTTATCACCGCCGGCCTGGGTGGCGGTACGGGTACCGGTGGCGCACCCATAGTGGCAGAAATCGCCAAAGAACTCGGAATCCTCACCGTTGCCGTTGTTACAAAACCCTTCCTCTTTGAAGGCAAAAAAAGGAATACGCAGGCGGAAGAAGGCATTACAGAATTGAGAAAGATTGTGGATACCCTCATCGTTGTTCCCAACCAAAGACTTCTCAGCCTGGGGGGGAAAAATCTTTCACTTCTGGAAGCCTTCAAGAAAGCGGATGATATTTTGTACCATGCTGTAAAGGGAATCTCTGATCTAATCATGATTCCCGGTCTGATCAACCTCGACTTCGCCGATGTAAAAACTATCATGTCTGAGATGGGAATGGCGCTAATGGGAACTGGAATTGCGAGAGGTGATAACAGGGCAGTGGAAGCCGCCCAGAAGGCAATATCTTCTCCGCTGCTTGAAGACAATACCATCCAGGGTGCTCACGGCATCCTTCTTAATATCACAGGAGGTGCCGACATGACTCTTTTTGAAATCAATGAGGCATCATCTTTAATTCAGTCGGAAGCCCATGAGGATGCGAATATAATCTTCGGAACTGTCGTAGATGAGAATATGGGAGACGAAATACGTATCACCGTCATAGCAACGGGCTTCGAGGCAGAAAAACATAAGCCGGTGATGAAAAATGTCTCGCGCATGGGATCTCATAAAAGAGAGGATCTCTCCATGCCCGCCTATCTGAGGCATGAAAAACCCATTGAGAATGTCAACGTGGTCAAAATGGGAATAGTCGATGACATAGATCATCTCGATCTTGAGATACCGACATTTCTGAGAAGACAGGCAGATTGAAGGAGAAGACTTCTAATCCGTAATTGCAGAATCCTGAAAAATTAAGCTCGCTGCATTCATTTAGCGAGGTGAAAATACGAAATTCTAAACAATATCAAAAATCAAAAGGATCAAAGCATTTAGATTTTCAATTTTTTGAATTTGTTTAGGATTTAGAAATTAGGATTTTGGATTCTATGTCCTGGAAACTTGAAAGAAAATATAATGATTTCTTAGCTGATGAAGACAGGACATCAGAAAAAGATCTGGGGAGAACTGCTCACAGTATGTCTTGCTTACCCGAGTTACTATCGAACAGGGATGTCTAACCTTGGGCTGCATACCATTTATTCATTGATAAACCATCAATCATCGTATCTTTGCGAACGAGCCTTTCTTCCCGAACCCGGGGATGAAGCTTTATTCACTCTGGGATCAATCCCCCTCTTCAGCCTGGAGTCACAGAAGCCCCTCACCGAATTCGACATCATCGCTTTCTCAATCCCCTTTGAAAACGATTATCCCAACATTTTGAAAATGTTGACCATGGCGGGGATTGCCCTTTCTGCCCGGGAGAGAAGGGAAACGGAGCCATTAATCATCGGCGGCGGCGTTTCAGCAACCCTGAATCCGGAACCGCTGGCGGATTTTTTTGACCTTTTTTTACTGGGAGAGGGAGAAGAAGTTCTACCGGAATTTCTCACTCTCTTCGAAGATCACCGCCGACTCGGCCTCAACCGGAGTGAACTCCTCTTTCGCGTTCAGAAAGAGACAGAGGGAGCTTACGTTCCAAAGTATTATAAGGTAAATTACAAGGCAGACCATCTCATAGAAAATATTGAACCCGTAGATGCCTCATTCCCCGAAAAGATAAAGACAAGGCATATCTCAGACATCAACACCTTCACGACCGATCAATGTATCAGCGCCCACATCGCGGAATTCAAGGAAGTATTTTTAACTGAAATAAGCCGCGGATGTCAGCGCGGATGCCGCTTTTGCGCGGCAGGATTCTTATATCGACCCGCAAGATTCAGAAACTTGGCGACACTCGAGTCATCATTTAACCGGGGAATAGAGGGGCAAAAAAAGATCGGGCTCCTTGGCACGGCGGTTTCCGATCATCCGGACCTGCATGCCCTTTGCCGTTATATTATTAATCATAAGGGTAATGTGGCTATCGGCTCGTTCAGACTGGATCGACTTGACAGCGAATTGGTTTCCCTGCTTCAAGAATTGCATGTCGAGACTTTGTCTCTGGCGCCGGAGGCAGGCAGCCAGCGTCTAAGAAATGTCATCCACAAGGGTATAACAGATGAAGACATCATGAACGCTGTTGGATTGCTCATTAAACATGGAATTGTCAATATCAGGCTTTATTTCATGGTCGGCCTGCCTACCGAAACGGATGGAGATATTGAGGCCATCATTGATCTGATCAAAAAGATAAAACATCATGCCATGAAATTATCGGCGGGAAAAAGAAGGTTCAAAAGAATTACCCTTAGCATCAATCAGTTCATCCCCAAACCCGCTACACCTTTTCAGTGGCATCCCCTGGAAGAAATTAATATAGTAAGAAAGAAGCTGAGAAAAATTGATAGTACCCTGCGCAAGGAACCGTCCGTGAAGGTTATTCACGATCTCCCGAAATGGAACTACATACAGGCGCTGTTTTCCCTCGGTGACAGAAAGGTCAGCGAGATACTTCTCTCAGCTCATAATAATAACGGCAACTGGCCGAAGGCTTTTAAAGAAGTAAACGTGAATCCGGACTTCTACGTCTATCGTTACAAGAATACTGATGAGATACTGCCGTGGGACTTTATTGACCACGGAATCAGCAAACAGTACCTCATTGCACAGTACAAGAAAGCTATGGAAAACGGTACGCACCTGTAAGGAAAACAATATGAAAAAACTTTCTATTCCGATTCCTGGTTCGTCAGCAGTGTATCTGGTCGGAGAAAATGTAATTCACAACCTCTGTAAACTGTGAATGAGTTTTAAGAGTGGCTTTATGAAAAGGTTGTTTTTATACATCATTTGCGCTACCTGTTTTTTTTACACATCGTCATCAGGTGCACATGATAAATCTTCAGGCTGGTTAGACAAGGGCGTGGCACTAGTAATGGAGGGTAAGTATAATGAGGCAATAAAAGCCTTTGACAAAGCTATAGAGCTGAATCCCAGAGATGCAGTTGCTTACAATAACAGGGGAGCCGCCTATGGGCAAATAGGAAACTACAAGCAACAGATCGATGACTCCAATAAAGCCATTGAGTTAAATCCTAAAGACGCTGTGGCCTATAATAACCGTGGAGTTGCTTACGGGGAGCTGGGCAGCTATGAACAGGAAATTGAAGATTGCAGTAAAGCCATCGAGATCAATCCCAATCTGGCTGTTGCTTACTACCACAGGGGAATTGCCTATTATAAATTAGGCAACCGTAAACAAGCTGCAAAGGATAAAAACAAAGCTTATGCGCTGAATCCAAAAAGATCCTGGGGTAAGGTAGAGATCATGACATCTGAATCAATTGCACCGTCAAATGATGAAAGCAAAATCAAAGTAATCGGAAATCGTGACAGTAAGCGTTATCATCTTCCGGGAATGATGTACTATGACAAGGTCAAGGCCTATCACCGCGTTATATTCAACTCGGAAAAAGAAGCAATAAAGGCTGGATATCATAAGGCCAGCCAATAATTAAATAGGCATTTTGCTCGGACTTACAGCTATCGTGCTGCTTACTTATAGGTCAATGCGATGAACACCTTCAAGATTTCCACATACAACGTAAATTCTATCAGATCGCGGCTTCACATCATCATTCCATGGCTTAAAAAAAATCGTCCTGATGTCCTTTGCATGCAGGAAACTAAGGTTGAAGACGGGAAATTTCCGGTCATTGAGTTTGAGGATGCCGGCTATCACATAATTTTTAAAGGAGAAAAACGTTATAATGGTGTGGCGGTTGCATCCCTGGAAAAACCAAAGGAAGTCTCTTTCGGCCTTGACGACGGCGGCCCTCCCGATAAGGACCGTCTGATCAAAGGTGTATTTTCAGGAATACCTGTATTGAATACCTATGTCCCCCAGGGGCATGACCGGGAAAGTCCGCAGTTTGCATACAAACTCAACTGGTTCAAGCGCCTAAGGACGTTTCTGGAAAAATCACATTCCTCCGATAAGCCGTTAATCTGGTGCGGCGATCTCAACGTGGCGCCGGAAGCCATAGACGTGCATAATCCCAAACGGCTGCTGGGCCATGTCTGTTTCACACCGGAGGTATGGGAGGCATTTGCTCTGGTAAAGTCATGGGGATTCACCGATCTTTTCAGAAAATTCCACCCCGGTGAAGCCGGCTACTATACATTCTTCGACTACCGTGTGCCAAAATCCGTTGAAAGAGGTCTGGGATGGCGGGTCGACCATATCCTCGCGACA
The DNA here is from genome assembly GCA_963695875.1 of uncultured delta proteobacterium. GTDB lineage: Bacteria > Desulfobacterota > Syntrophia > Syntrophales > UBA2185 > DATKLL01. The sequence goes on from CAVOID010000009.1 coordinate 104,046, forward strand.
CTACCCCTGGCTGCAAAATCGGCAAACTGCTCAATCGATATGAACACAAGGCAAGCCGAGAAACCATCCGATCATACTTTGCTTGTCGCCGAATTCAAGCTATGACTAAGGAGAGAAGATAAATGAAGGACAATGTTGAAATCCTGGAAAAAAACGAAGAGATCGCCCGAAAATTCCAAAAGATCGAAGACAATATTCCCTCCTTCCTCAATGTGAAAGACCTGTTTGAAAAACTTATCATCCAGATCCAGGAGGAATTCACTATTCCGTTTGTATGGATTTCTATCGTCAATGAACGCGATTTATCAAGCCTGGTTCAGGCGCTGAAATCCTCACAAATTCTGAAGGAACGTTTAAACATCATAGAACGGAGCACGTTCTTAAATCTCGTCGCAAACAGCACGAAGCCCATGCTCGCCAATAATCACCTGCAATCTTTTTATAAACTCCTGCCGCTCAAAAGGAAATATTTTATCAAGTCCGTTGCCGTTGCCCCTATAACCCTCAACAACGAGATTATCGGCAGCATAAATTACGGGGATTCCTCCAGCCTCCGCTACCAGCCGGGTATGGACACATGCCTGCTTGAAAAAATGGTCTCGAATATATCCGCCCGCCTGTCAGGCATCATGACGGCTTCCAAGCAAAAGACGAAATAAGCAGAGCTGATCGATACCTTACTCATCCATCACACCCTTTAACAGCGGGGAAATGCCGTCATGGACAAAAGCCTCTATTTCATCGGCATCATCCATCGAAAGCACGCGCGTCAGATCCTCCTTTGACTGCACCTGTTCTACGTTCCTGATCAGATGCTTGATAACCGGCACTGAAGGTGCATTCATGCTCAATTGGTCTATGCCCATCCCCATGTATAGGTAAGCACATTTGGGATTTGCTGCTGCTTCACCACAAATAACTACAGGCTTATCTTGTCTATTACAAACTGAAGCAATCTCCAAAATAGTGGCTATCACGGCAGGATGGAGGGGGTTATATATCGGCGCTACCTTTTGATTATTTCTATCCACAGCCAGCACAAACTGGACCAAATCATTTGTCCCGACACTGACAAAATCGGCATACCGAAGCAGCTTTTCCAAAATAACGACGGCTGCCGGCACCTCAAGAAGGATTCCTACTTTGATTGTATCATTAAACGGAATGCGCCTTCTCCCGTAAACGCACCTTTTCTTCGTTTAAGATTGAATGAATATCTTTCATTTCTCTGACTGAGGATATCATGGGGAACAGTACCTTTAAAGAGCCGAAGGGTGATGCCCTTAAAATGGCCCGTATCTGCTCCCTGAAAACATCTCTAAGCTCGAGGGACACCCGGATGGACCTCCAGCCCAGATAGGGGTTATCCTCTCTGGGATAATCCAGGTAGGACAGAAATTTGTCGCCACCCACGTCGAGTGTACGAATGGTGACTTCCTTCCCTTTGGCCGCCTCAAGAATCCGCTTGTACAGATCTACCTGCTCATCCTCAGAGGGAAAGCGCTCCCTTACCAGAAAGGGAAATTCTGTTCTGTAAAGGCCGATATGATCAGCCCCATATTTTTCAACTAGTTCAAAGTCGGATAAAAGTCCGATATTCGCACCAAGCTTGACTTCAAAACCATCCCGCGTCTGAGGCTTCAAGTGTTTTAGGATTTCAAGTCTTCCGACCTGCCTTGACTTTTCATCTTCAAGCCGCCGATATTCCCGGATGATGATTTCCGACGGGTTATGGAAGATAAGACCTGATGTGCCGTCGACAATTAATAAATCATTCTCCTGAATCTCCCTGAACATCACCCTGGAAATAATGACCATAGGTATTTCAAAGGACCTTGCCAGAATTGCCACATGGGATGTTTCACCGCCTTTTGATAAGATAATGCCCTTAAGGTTCTCCTGCCTGAGCATGATCAGCTCACCGGGAGAAATGCTTGATGCAATTATGATAGTCTTTCTTGCAAATCTCCTGGGTTCATCATCTTCAAGACCGAGGAGATTTTTTAATATACGTCTCCCGACATTTTCGATATCGGAGCCCCTGTCCCGCAGATAGTGATCCTCTATTTTGGAAAAGACCCTTACATAGTCTAAAATGACCTCTTTTAAGGCATATTCTGCAGCGTACCTCTGTTTGATATAATTAATCACTTTGTTTTTCAGACCGCTATCACGGATATACATAAGGTACGTATGGAAGATATCTTCATCTCCGGAGGAGAGCTCGGATTTTACGTCATTGCACAGCCGCTCGATCTGCGCTTCGGACCGTTTCAGGGCATTTTCAAGCCTGCTTATCTCATGATCCACATCATCGGCTTCATGAAAATATACATCGGAAAATCCGATTGAATCCCTAAGATAATGGGTGTGACCATCCCCGAATCCTGCAGACACAGGTATCCCTTTCAAGAGTTCCTTCTTTACTACTCTGGATGCCGTTTCTCTTCGTGAGCCTAAAAACCACTTCGATGTCTCGTCCGTTTTTTCGGTCTTATTTTTCATGTCTCTCAAAAGATTCGCATAGGCCGCCTCACTTGCTATCTGGGATGAGATCATTGAAAATACGGAAATATCCAATTCGCCTATAGCAGTTTCCTCCACAGTCTGAATAACTAAAACTCCAAGGGCTTCACCATGATAAACAAGCGGAAGCCCCAGGAAACTATGGTACTTTTCTTCGCCGCTGCCTGCGAAATACTTGTATCTAGGATGACGCGCCGGATTTTTTACAAATACAGGCCTCATCTCCTCGATGACGAGCCCGGTCAAGCCTTCGTTGAGATTCATGTATATCTTTCCTACCATTTCCTCGCTCAAACCAACTGTAGCAACGAGTGACAGACATTTCCTGTCTTTATCGAATACATAGATGGAACAAACATCAACGCAAAATTTTTCGGCAATAAGCCTGACAATTTTTCGAAGCGTCTCTGACGGACCGCTAGAACCGGTGATGATCCTCCCCACATCTTCGATTATAGATATGCCTCTCTCTTTAAACGCTTGTTTACTCATATTTCAGATATCCATACATTCTTTTTTTGGCCATCATCTCACGCCATTCTTTGAAAGCTAGCATGGGTAAAGGCATTTAACAATTACTTTTGACTGGCTCTGCTATAGTTATTGAAAGACAGGGAGTCATTGCCTTATGCACTTGAAGGTTCCTGATAACAGTCGATAGTAATCTTCAAATTTATCGTCCAAGAAAGAAAAGACAACTCACATCCCGGTCAATACACTCTTCTTTATTTATCGGCATTAAATTCTTCCGATCCGTCCCTTTACCCATCTTTTCCAGTTTACCAATCCGGTAGTGCAATTCAGCAAGCTCTTTTAAAATCCGGCATCTCGCAAAACTTTCTTCTCCCATCATGCAAACCTCAAGAACATAAAAAATTTTTCGACAAACCACAAACAGCAATCCACCTGTAAATTTTAAGTGACTGAATCTGACGGCATCGATCTTATTTGCAGACACTTTGTATCAGGATTTTAAGCAGAAACTGCAGGTGAAATTTCGCCGTGACGTTTATTAGCATCACTCAAGAATTGCCTTTAAAATACCGTATGATAGTATTATAAAGAACTAAATCGTCGCTCTCTAATCTATATAGTTCATCTAAATTACCTTTAAAAAATTTATTATTAGCAGATAAAATTGAAGCTTCAAGAAAAATCGATGACTCCTTGTCCTTATTCAAAAACGTTTTATCAGCTTCCTGTCTCACGACTGCTCCTGTCTCTTAGTATTCGCCTTATCCAGTTATGTGGAAGAAATTCCGACAACCATCAGATATTACTTTTTATGAATTTTATTTATATTAGATCAATTAAACTCTTTAATCAATACGAATAGATTATATGTAAAATACGAGGTAAAACCTTGTATTGTAATAATATGAAATGTACCGTTGATAGCACAGGATTTCCCCGTCAGTAATATATTTATGCAAGGAAAGCCCCGTGTATTATGCTCTCGGTTAATCAAGCAATCCTTTACCCTAAGGATAATTCGTGATACAAAAATTTAAAATAATTACGGAAAGGGCAATCAGCCGAAATAATGAAGCGTCGCCACTCGAAGCGATTTACTAAAAATAAGTTTCACAGAAATCCTAAATCCCGCGATCATGCAAGATTACAGGCAGACGCTGAACCGGTGCTGAAAGGGATCTTTGCAAAAATCGGAAAGCCCGTCTCGGCACCATTTGCCCCGGACATTTTTCAGCTTCGCGCACTGGAAGCCATCAGAAGGACTGATTGTCTCGTGGTTGCACCTACAGGTGCCGGGAAAACATGGATCGCCGAGCAGGCGATTCTGTCCGTCTTCAGCAGGGGCGGACGATGCTGGTATGCCTCTCCTCTGAAGGCACTGACCAATGCCAAATGGGTCGAATTCGGACTCCAGTTTGAAAGCCGGAATGTCGGCATCCTGACAGGCGACACCAAGGAAAACACCGATGCACCCATCATCGTCGGCACGACGGAAATCCTGAGAAACCAGCTCTATGATGTCATGCACCGCGGGGACGACCTGAATTGTGATCTTGTCATTCTCGATGAGGCACATTTTCTGGGAGATGACGACAGGGGCGTTGTGTGGGAGGAAGTCATGATCTACCTCCCTGTCAGGATAAATCTCCTCTTGCTGTCAGCCACCATCGGCAACGGCGATGAGATCGCCCAATGGCTTTCCACCATACGGGGAAAGGAATGCGTTGTCATTAGAGAAGAAAAGAGGCCGGTCCCTCTGTATCCCCTGTTTCTCCATCCCTCCGGGAGAATCATGCCGTACCTGGAAAAGAAAAGGCTTTTCAGGAAGATCAGCGAATTCCTCGATGAAAAACAGAACAGGAGACCATATCGCGGGAAGCCCCCTCATTTTGGGGAAATAATCAGAATTTTGGGGAAATTTCAGCTTCTGCCGGCCATCTTTTTCCTTAAATCACGATCGGAGTGCGATGCTGCGCTGAAAACCTGCGGGAGGTTATCGGACATTGGACAAGACGATTCTTTTCATTATACCCTGGAAGAACTCATCTCCCGTTTCCCTTATCTGAAAAACCATAAACAGCTTCATTACCTTACAGACTCAAGGGTGGCCTCCCATCACGCGGGACAGCTCCCTTCCTGGAAATTTCTCGTGGAGACAATGATGAAAAGGGGACATCTCCGCGCCATCTTCGCCACGTCCACCGTCGCGGCCGGCGTAAATTTCCCCGCAAGAACCATTGTCCTGTTCAACTCGGATCTCTTCAACGGCCGCGAATTCAACCCTTTGACAGGGTACGGAATTTCATCAAATGACGGGAAGGGCCGGGAGGCGCGGCCAGGACAATATCGGCTTCATGCTGGTGGTTCCCGGCAGGTTCATGGATATCCTGCATATCAGGCGTCTTCTCTTCAAGAGACCTGAAGATATTCTGAGCCAGATAAAGAATGATTTTTCCATGGTACTGAATCTCCTTTTATCCCAAACGCCGGAGGATATCAGGAGAATCTTCGAAAATTGCCTCGCGATGTATCAGCACACCCACAGAAAAAAGGGAGAATACGCGCAGACTGACAGCTCTGACCTGTGGGAAGATTTTCAGAGGCATCTGAATTTTCTCAAGGAAGAAGGATTCGTCGACGAAAATAATCGGCTTACGGAAAACGGCTTCTGGGCATCCAAGTTGAGGCTGGATCAACCCCTGCTCATCGCCGAATGTCATAAAGCAGCAGTCTTTCCCGACCGATGATGAAAAACTTCTGGCAGCAGTCATTGCCCCTTTTGTCTACGATGGCGATCAGAATATAAAAATGACCGAGCAAAAAACTCTCGCGAAAACTGATCCGGCTGTTACAACCGGGTAATCACGACATTAAGGCCGCTCTCTGAACGTATGAAGGCCGCCGGATTTTCCTGTATCCCCACTCTACCTGTGGACATCTTCAGTGATTTATGATTGGGCAAGAGGCGTTGACTGGGATGAAATCATCGAAACCGCAGGGATTTCTGACGGAGACATGGCAATGCTGGTTCTCCGAACCGCCGATAACTTACGGCAGATCACATCCCTGAAAGAAACACATCCTGAAATGGCGGAACTTGCTTTCAAGGCAAGAGAATCAATTCTGCGAGAACCGGTTATTTTCGAATAAAGGGAAATTCTTCCCCAAAATCCAACATTATTTTCAAACCATTAAAAAATGCTATTGCCATTTTAAAAAGCTCTACTCCTGTCATTTCGAAAAACATCACTCCTGTCATTTAGACCGGAGGGAGAAATCTTGAAACTGGCATGAAGTAATTGTTTTTCCAAAAGCCTCATATATTTGTTGCTTGACTTTTTCGTCAACAATAGGATAAAAGGCACGATTCTTAAACAATTTCTTTTACACCTCAACGTCCCCATCGTCTAGAGGCCTAGGACACCGGCCTTTCACGCCGGTAACCGGGGTTCGAATCCCCGTGGGGACGCCAAGTAATGAATACAATTATTCATAAGTTTTTTCTTTAACCCATTTTACATTGGTATCCGATAAGACCCCACCATATACCCCACCAAGAAGATATAAATTGATAAATATTACAAACAGCGTCATGATAAATTTTTGCGCAGATGATCAGGTGCTATCCATGCCACCCCTCCTTCCTGAAATCGATTAAACTGCCTTTATCGCGGGCATGCCTCCCTAGTAATATCAATGAACGGCCCTTATGTACCCCTTCCTTACTTTCAACAAGCTCTCACATGCGTATCAGTGGAAACCGAACAGCGATAATTGCCATATATAATAAGAAAATTTTCTTGACATTCAAAAAACCTGCCCTTATATTTCCCTAACGGAACGGCAATATATTATCAATAAAGCATTACGGTAACGTTACTTGTAACATGGGAGTGTTCTTATGGGAACGGGAAAAGAGCGGATTCGCAGATGGCGCGAACGAAATAAGACAGAGGGCAGGCAATCTGTCACAATTGTCATCTCTAAAAAGGCATATTATGTTCTAAGTAAAGAAAAAGAAAAGACAGGTGACAATTATGGTACCATAGTAGAAAAGGCACTCCTGAACATGAAAAGACATCCGTCTTTGATGGGTAACGTTACAAGTAACGTGTCGGGTAGTGTCGAAAGCAACGCGATTGTTCCGACTGTAACTGTTACGACTAAGAAGCTCATTGATGAAGGCGATTACCCCACCAGCATAAATCATTCTCGATCCAGGAATGAAGGAATCATTTTCGACGGCGCAGAAACGCGGAATTATGGTTTTTTCACGCGTATTTTAAAAAATTCCAGAAGGAAACTCTTCATACGTTGAGGCACGTGTAAAACACAGCATGAGGGCAATCCTTGACCCACCTGAGGTCTGTGACGCCCCCTTCTTGAAGACCTTGTCAGAATTTGGTCCGCGTTAATTTGATCACAGAATCTGATTTTTTCTCCCCCTTTTCATAAAGTGACCAAGTTTGAGTGATACTGTCTTTGCTGTCAAAAGAAATTTTGAGAGAGTGCATATGAGTTTCCTTTACCGAGGCAAGGTTTGGATACTTTTCGGAAAGGACAAACATCATATTGGTCTCACCGTGGTTCATGAGTTCCATACGAGGTTGGTTTCCCAGCGAGCAGTAGTGGGTCATGGTTAATTTGCCGTTGAAATCATAATAAACCGTGACCATCTCATGGGGAAGTCCGACAAAGAGTCTCTCAAGGATGGCGCTTCCAGCCGAGGTAAGTTCATAAGTGGCCTTGATTGTCTGCGGTCCTTTTCCCATATCAGTTGTCCCTTGCCAAACACCAACGAGCTCTTTCATCTTTTCAAAGTCTCTGGAATGGGTAACGGCGTCCACCTTGTACTCTCCGGCTTCGCTCATCCAGACATGACTTAAAGGCACAATCAATCCCAGTATCAAAACAATCAAAAGAAATCTTTTCATCCTTATTCTCCTCCTTGTTTTTAATGAAGTCCCCGGAGGAATATTGAGAATATCAATCCTTCCTCCTTAATTATCCTATTAAAGAAACACACTGGTTGTTTGCAATAGTGGATAGCCTGATATTCGATTTCTAAATCCTTTAGAGAATAATCAGGGAATGGAGAATAGACATACTGGATCATAGGAGTGCGCTACATCTGACAGAAAGTTGTATGAAAAGCCAAAACTCGGTTTGCAATTTGTCGGGTAGGAGCCTACCGTAGGCATATACTACTAAACGTTTTAAAAAGTCTATATGTTACTGATTATAGAATCGTCGACAAGCTTTTGATCAATCATATGGATTTTGCTGCCTTCTTATTTCCGTTCAGCAACTATGGACCATATTCATACAAACCTGATTGCCAGTCTTTCGCAATGGGGTGCGCAGTATCCGCACAGGATACATAGTTCGTGGTCAACTTTCGCCTTCCCATCCATCAATGAGAGGGCCTGGTTATCACAATGTGCCAGGCATTCGCCGCAGCCGATACATACTATTTCCAATATGTTTAGCCGCTTAGTATTAAGAGAAGTCTTCTGCGACAATTCTTCACTTATGGAAAGGCCGGAAGCAAAGCGGACATTCCATTCAACCTCAAGCGGCGTTACCATACCCACCGCGACGGCATCTATCGCGCTCTGATCGAAAATAAATTGGAAAGCCTTCTCCCGTTCGGAGACAAAATTTCCCCCAGCCAGGGATTTCATCGCATAGATAAACTTGCCCGCGGAATGAGCTTCCTGTATGACATGAAGCATTTCGTCGGCTGTCCCGTCTATAATACCCATCCCTTTCATATTTATGAGCGGGTGAATGACATCAATTTCAGGGTGACGAGCCGCATCACGGACGCTTTGTATGGTATGCGAACTTATGCCTACCATCCCAATGAGTCCTTTTTGACGCGCTGTGACAAGAGCATCGAGAGTCGGCCCCCACAGTTCCTCTGTAAAAGGAGTACGTGCGCAATGGCACAGCATTATATCTATCGTCTCACGACCAAGTTCCTTCAACGCAATCGCGATATGCTTTTCAGCTATGTCTCGATCTTTCTGGGCGTGCGTCTTTGTGGCTATGGTCACTATCCCCTTCCAACCTTTGAGTCCGCGGACAATGTGCTCATACGTACGGTACATAGTAGCGGTGTCAATAAAATTGATCCCGCTCTCAACGGCCGACCGTACCACTTCGGCTCCCTGTTGCGGGGAAAGAGTGCGTTGAAGAGGGCCCATCGGCAGCGCACCCAAACCCAGGCGGGTGACAGACCTGCCCAATTTCGGTATGTAGCGGGTTTCAAGCATATGTATCACTCTTCGATTTGAAGCTCTCCGCAGTAAGCTGCGGAGAATCTTCGATCCACAAGGAATAATATTGTTCCCCATTCGCTCGCTTACCCCGCAGCAAGCTACGGAGAATGCGCTCGCTGCCGGATTCAAGATATCGTTTCAATACAAACCTGTAACTCTTTGGATACCATCCTGCATTGATTCGAGCAAACCGGTTTCTCCCGGTACTTCATTTTGATGTTTGTTTTAACGGCATTTAAAATCTTGCATACTTATCAGAATTCGTCAATTGAAGAGTTCAGGGCGCAAATTTTTCGAAGGCAGAATAAAATTTAAAATCGGTAGAATCAAAAAACTGAGATATACATTGTACCAGGCGCAGTGATATTATATTGATCTGATCAGAGATAAAGATGCGTCAAAAAAAATAGGAGGACATGCGATGCGTAGTACCATTATCATAGTAGGGGCCGGTCTCGCAGGTATGGTCGCAGCATATGTAGCTCAGCAAGGTGGAGCTGATGTGGTATTGGTAGACAGGGGACCAACCGGGATTGGAACCAACTCGTCTCTTGCAAACGGAGTTTTTGCCGGGCCAACTCATCACTATGGTATTAATGCATATGTACAGGATACACTAGAGACGGGGAGGCATATTAACAGCCAATCTGTCGTGAGGCTTGTCGCGCAAGAAGCTCCAGGCGCTTTTAAGTTCCTCCGTTCATTAGGCCTCGTCCTCAGGGAAACCTCTAACCACCATATTGTAGAATCCCCATTGCCAGGTGTCATCCCCGGGATCATACTGATGAAGAAGCTATCTGAAACCCTGAAAAGTCTGGAAAGGATACGTATCATAAAGGGCTTCTATGTAACTGAGATTCTGGTCAGAGAAAACCAGGCTCGCGGCGTAAAAGGCATCAACGGAAAAGGGGAAGAGATTTCAATCCCATCCCCGGCTGTTGTGCTGGCCGCAGGAGGCGCAGGGGCTATTTATCTGAGAAACGACAATCAGAAGAAAATACTGGGACAAGGGTATTATTTGGCTGCCAAAACCGGCCTTCATTTATGGGACATGGAGTTCGTTCAGTTCTATCCCCTGGTGATTGCCGAACCCGGTCTGCCTCAAATGCTTGTCTATCCACCTTACCCGGTTGAAGCAAGACTCATCAATGCATCCGGTGAAGACATAATAGGAAAATACAATCTTGGCGATATTAACAGAGCGATCAGAAAAAAAAGGGATGAAATTTCCGCGTTGCTTTTCGAAGAGAGTCAGATTGGTCCTATATATATGGATTTTCGTGATGTCCCCGGGCCTTCATGGGAAACCCATCCTCTCAGCCTTCTGAAGAGAATAAGGTTTGATTTCCGTTCAAAACGCGTTGCCGTAGCACCCGCCGCTCATTTTTTTATGGGGGGTGTGCGTACGGATAACAATGGACAGACTGATATAAAAGGCCTCTTCGCGTGCGGAGAAGTAGTTTGGGGGCTTCACGGCGCAAATAGAATGGGTGGAAACGCCCTTACAGAATGTGTGGCAACCGGCAGTATTGCAGGCAGGCACGCCGCACAGTACTGCCGAAACTTTCCGGTGGATTCTTTGCATCGTGAAGAGATTACGAAAGCTTCAGTTCCCCGGCGGCCGCCGTCAAAGGTTGATTTCAGAGGGCTACTAAGAATTACAAGAGAGATCGCCTGGAATTATGCGGGAGTTGTACGATCTGAGGCATGCATGCAAGAAGGCATTGCAAAAGTTGCTGAGGCAAAGGGGCGATTTAGGGAAATGATCCCAAATAATCCGGCAGAAAGAATTCTCATGGAGGATCTGATGAGCGCTCTTTTTACGCTCGAAGCGATACTTGCAGCAAGTCTGGGCAGACAGGAAAGTCGTGGAAGCTTTATTCACAAGGATTTCCCTGATGAAGATAATGTCAACTGGCGCAAAAATTCTTGTCTGCGGTATTCTCCGGAAGAAGGAAGTTTTAGTGTAGACTATTATGCGGGTTAGCTAGGGACATGAATACCGCTGTCGTTATTTAATTTTTCCGGTACCCGACATGCTCAACGAGCCATGCTTGACTCCCTTGAGAGCTTTTAAGGTATCGGCAAGTTTGCTGACCTTCCCGTAATTTCCTTTTACGGCCACGATCTCCAGGCAGTTATGATGATCCAGATGAATATGCTGTGATGATTGTATAATGTCCTGATGATCGTGCTGGACGTCAATAATTTTATTCAAGAGGTCCCGCTGATGATGGTCATAGATGAAGGTTATCGCGCCTGCGACTTCCCGGTCTTCTTCCAACTCTTTCTTCAGCAATTCCTGGCGGATCAAATCGCGAATGGCTTCCGACCGGTTTGTGTATTTTCGCCTCTTGATAAGGTTGTCGAAATTGGCAAGCAAGGCCTTTTCCAAGGAGATCCCGAATCTGATTATGTCAGACATATCTTACTCCGGTGTTGTTCATGGCTTATTCGTAATACATCCATGTCGGCCTGTCAAACGGTACTTGTATGACCATCAGTGCACACCATAACATTATTTCAACCGGCAGCCATTTTACTCTAAAGTATAATTCCTTAGTTTTCAACGTCTAAATGTTACCCGTGGCAGCTTAAAGATGCGGGTTTTCATTGGTATAAAGAGGATAAATTGCGCATCAAACCTTATTTTATCCTTTTTATAAGTAGCTTATACCTACCATTGCACTACTATTTTATCATCATTGCCTTACATCGATAAGCACACTAATCTGCGACCAGAAGATTATTCCAAGGCATTTCGCATGATAAAATATGTTCTGGAAAAATTACTTTAACTAAAGAAGATAATTATGTTTGTCCCAAAACGTATTCTTGTTCCGACGGACTTTTCCAATTACGCATCATACGCGCTGAAGCATGCCATTGATATTGCCAAACAGTATCAAGCGGAGATACACCTGCTTCACGTGATTGATGAGAAAATACAGCAGTGTCTCGTCGATTACTGCCTCAGCGATGCCATAATGGAGCAAATTGCGAAGGAAAGTGTAAAGACGTCTACTGAAAAACTCCAGCAGGAGGCACTCCGCGTGACTGATGCCAATCCGGGCGTGGAGATTTCCTACAATGTAAGGCAGGGGGTCCCCTATGAGGAGATCATGAACGAGCAGGAGGAGAAAAAAATAGATTTGATTGTGATTGCCTCCCACGGCAAGACGGGAAGCCTGAAACATCTCATGGGCAGTGTTGCCGAAAAGGTTTTAAACGGAGCCAAGTCTCAGGTTCTCCTGGTCAAAAGTTGAAGGATATTTTAATTTCAGGAAAATAAAGATAGGCGCATACAAAATAAAAAAAGGGAAACGTTATGTTTGAGCCTAAAAATATTTTAGTGCCGACGGATTTTTCCGCCTATGCTGACAAGGCGCTGAGAATAGCTGTCGAGATCGCAAAAAAGTATAACGCAAAGATTTACCTTCTGCATGTCATCAGTGAAGTATTGTATGAGTGCGGTGTTGATTATTGTCTGAGTAACGCGGATTTGCTGGAGATAGAACAGGTGAGTATGAAAACTTCTACAGATAAACTGCAGGAAGAAGTTAAGAGAATTAAAGCCTCTTCTGAAGGGTTAGATATAATCTTCGATATAAAGAGGGGGCACCCTTATGAGACGATATTAAACGAACAGGATGACAAAAAGATAGATCTGATTGTGATTGCATCACACGGAAGAACCGGGCTCATGAAGCATCTCATCGGCAGTGTTGCCGAAAGGGTTTTAAGGGGAGCCAAGTGTAATGTCCTATTGGTTAAAAGTTGACAAGCAGTTTGGGGATCATATCCGATGAAGCTGCCGGCATATCGAGGATTCAGGGAGTCAAGGATTCAACGGAATGGTTCAAAGATTTGAACCCTCGAATACTGGAATCCTTTTTGTAACTGAATGTGAGAAGAACCTAAATTAATCTAAACTAAGTAAGAGGAGGTAATCATGAGCAAGAAAGTCATAGATTTATTAAACGCTGCGCGATCAAGAGAACTTACCGCTATCCTGCAGTATATGAACCAGCATTACGAATTGGAAGATAAAGACTTTGGCAAGCTCGCAAAAAAAATGAAAGAAATTGCCATCCAGGAAATGAAACATGCTGAAGCACTGGCTGAAAGGATTCTGTTTTTGAAAGGGACCCCCAATTACAAGCCCGATGCGGAAGTAGTGAAGGGGCAGGATATTACGGCCATGCTGGTTACAGATACGAAGCTGGAAAACTATGCCATCAAAATGTACAATGAGGCCTCCGCGATCTGTGCCGCCGAGAATGACCAGATCTCCAAAAATCTCTTTGAAAAACTTCTGGGTGAAGAGGAAGACCATCTCAACTTCTTTGAGAATACCGGAGAGCACGTGGAAAAACTTGGTGCGGCTTACGTGGCAACCTTGGCTGATTAATCACGAAGTTCTATCAGTTGATATCCGAAATAATCTATCTACGGAGTATATTCTGTGGCTATAAAAGCCACAGGGTATACTCTTATATCTCTTCTTTGTCTGTACCAAGAAATGACAGAGAATCATTAAAATATAATGTAGAAGAGGAAACTCTTATCAAACGGAGAAATTCATGGAATTCAATGTCGTTATCGGCGGAGAGGCGGGACAGGGTGTTTTTTCTGTTGAACTGGAACTCACAGAAATCCTGTCAAAACTCAATTATTATTTTTTCGCCACCAAGAACTACATGTCCAGGATCCGGGGCGGACACAACTTCCACATGGTCCGCATAGCCGAGCAGCCCGTCCATGCCCTGAGCGGCGGAAAGTGGGACATGGTCATCGCCCTCGACAATGAGACGGACAAGCGGCATAAACCGAACCTCCATGAAAAAGGCATCTATCTTTCCCGGGATCTGACGAAAGAGGTTGAAAAAGAGGCCCGTGAAAAATTCAAGGACGTCAAAACCGCCAATTCGATACTGGTTGGTATTGTTCTTTCCGTCATCGGTGTAAGTCCCGAAAAAACGGCAGAGGCCGCCGAATCTGCAAACGCCCCATACCTGAAGAACGGCTTCGATCTCGCTTCCCGGTGGAAACTTGCAGGCGCCTTCCCTGTTTCACCCAGGGCGGGGGACCATTGTAAATTCGACGGAAATCAGGCTATCACCCTCGGTTCCCTCCTGGGCGGCTGTCAGTTCATGGCCGGTTACCCAATGACGCCGGCTACTTCCATCATGCACTACTTCGCTGAGGCCGCCCAGGAGATGCCGGTACATTTTGAGCAGGCCGAGGATGAGATCTCGGCCATCAACATGGCCCTGGGTGCATCCTATGCTGGCGTCCGGTCGATGGCGGCCACCTCCGGCGGCGGTTTCGCGCTCATGCAGGAAGGGGTGTCACTGGCAGGCATGACGGAAACGCCTGTCGTCATCATCGTAGCCCAGCGGCCCGGCCCGGCCACAGGGCTTCCCACCCGGACAGAACAGGGGGATCTCAACTTTGTCCTCCATGCCGGCCACGGAGAATTCCCCCGGATTATTTTCGCCCCCGGCTCCATCGATGAAACCATCGCTCTCGCCCAAAAGAGCTTCGAACTGGCCGACCGTTATCAGATCCCTGTTTTTCTCATGACGGATCAGTATTTTGCCGACTCCGTCCATATTATCGAGGATGATATCACGACGGAAGCCCGGAGACGCGAATACAGCATCTTCGACAATACCTACAAGAGGTACCGTCTGACGGAGAACGGGATTTCACCGTTAACTTTCCCCGGCCTTTCCGACGCGCTGGTCAAGCTAGATTCCGATGAGCACGACGAAGAGGGGAAAATCACGGAGGACCTGAACCTGAGGATCAGGATGGTGGACAAACGCCTGAAGAAATTCGATCTCCTGCGGAAAGATGCCGTACCGCCCACATTATACGGTGACGCGAAAGCGGCGTCGATAATTCTGTGCTGGGGTTCCAACAAGCTCATTGTGCAAGAAGCCGTGGAAAGGCTTACAGGCGAGGGGATCAGGACCGGCGCTCTCCATTTCGGACAGGTTTACCCTCTGACGGCGGAAATGATCACACCCTACGGGCTGGAATCGAAGAAGCTTATTTGCGTGGAAAATAATGCGAGAGGCCAGTTCGCCGGTCTTTTGAAACGGGAATTGGGGCTTAACGTGGCTCATCCGGTGCTGAAATACGACGGTGAATGTTTCACCGTGGAAGAACTCTATCGGACATTGAAAGACTTAGTACAAAAATAGAATCAGAGGGCTGTCCAAAGCTGGCGGGATGCTGGGGGTGGTCCTGTAGTCGTGAAAGTCCCTCTGAGATCGTCCGTTTGACTAAAGGGAGACTGAAAGGAATGCACTTCTCAGAGGAGTTGAAACATGATGGCAAGAACCGATACCGCCTGGTGTCCCGGCTGCGGCAATTTTCCCATCCGGGACGTTCTGGAAAAAGCCTTACAGGAACTCCCTGTTCCCAAGAAAGACATCGTCCTCACATCGGGTATCGGGCAGGCCGCCAAGATGCCCCATTACCTGGATGTGAATTTTTTCAACGGGCTCCACGGCCGCGTCCCTGCCGCTTGCCGTCGGGATCAAGCTGGCCAGGCCGGACCTCACTGTCATTACATACTCCGGTGACGGCTGCAACTACGGCGAAGGAGGAAATCATTTCATCCACACCATACGAAGGCGTTTGGATATCACGATATTGACCTCCAATAACCAGGTCTACGGCCTGACCAAGGGGCAAAGCTCTCCCACGACTGACTTCTCCGTGAAGAATGACCTGGCCCCACAGGGAAATCAGAACATCCCCTTGAACCCTGTCGCCCTGGCCATCAGCCATGGGAGCCCCCTTCGTGGCCCGTGGTTTTGCCGGTGAAAGGGAGCACCTGAAGGAACTGATCAAGGAAGCCATCCTCTTCAAGGGGACAGCTCTCGTGGATATCCTTTCACCCTGTGTCACCTTCAACAAGATCGATACCTACCAGTGGTACAAAGAAAGGGCCTTCAAGCTGGAGCATCCGCTGACAGACCGTTATGAAGCACTGAGGATGGCCGATCTCTGGGGCGATAAGATCCCCATCGGAGTCATATACCGGGATGAAAAAATGGCATTGCGGGAAGTGAAGAATATTTTCCGGGAGCAGTTAACGGAAGAGGATATTGCGTGCCAGCTCAAGATGAGATGTGTCATGATGAGATGACAGCGTTTCCATCTACATATTCTATTTCGTCTGATCCGTTGGTTCAAATCCAATGCAAATCCGGTGTGATACCCTCCCTTATGGTAGTTTTTACCTACCAATCAGCTTACAATTAATCACTGTTGTTTTAACCCCCTCCGTCACCTAGTGTTTTAAATCAGTATACACGAATGAAGGTGTATGCCGTCAATATCAGAAATGATTTCAACACGGAAAAATATATCACGCAATCGAGGGGAGGCATACCATGAAGGTTCTGATTGTATACTATTCCATGTACGGCCATATTCACCGGATGGCGGAAGCCGTGGCGGAAGGTGCAAAGGGGGTTAAAGGTGCTGATGTTTCCATGTATCGTGTCCCCGAGACGCTCACCGAAGAAGCTCTGAAAAAAATGGGCGCCCTCGAGGCCCAGAAAAGTTTTGCCCATGTCCCTGTCTGCAAGGTTGACGATCTCGCTTCGGCGGACGCGATAATCTTCGGCACACCGACGCGATTCGGCAATATGTGCGGGCAGATGCGCCAGTTCCTCGACGCGACCGGAGGCCTGTGGGTCAAAGGCGCCCTTGTCGGAAAGGTAGGAAGCGTCTTCGCAAGCAGCGCAACCCAGCACGGCGGCCAGGAATCCACGATTCTCACTTTCCACACCTTTTTACTGCATCAAGGCATGATCATTGCCGGCCTGCCCTATGCCTTTGAAGGACAAATGCGCATCGACGAGATCACGGGCGGTTCCCCATACGGGGCATCCACGATTGCCGGGACCAAAGGCGACCGCATGCCCAGCGAAAACGAACTGAATGCAGCCCGGTTCCAGGGCAAATTCGTGGCGGAGATCGCGGCGAAACTTTCCCGTCAGGCGTAGAGGAATAAAGGAGGGATGGAAATGGATCACTCCTCAGTAGATGAGGCATGGCAAAGATTACAGGCCCGCATCGAGCAACTGCTTCATCCCATGTTCAGAATTATTCTGATCCTCGACGTCTTTGAGCATGCCTATTACATCGATTACAAAAATGACCGGGCTAAATTTGTCGATGCGTTCTGGAACATCATAAACTGGAGCAAAGCAGGCAAGAGGCTGGAAGAGTTATTGAGCTGAGTGGAGTATAACCATACCAATTTTCAGTTAGCAGCCATGACAAAAAAAGGGCCCAATATAAAGTATAGTTTTGATCTCCGTGGGCAGGCGGAAAAAAGAATACCCAATTCAATGGAGAGCTTAGCGGATATGTCTGTTCTCGAAGTCCGGAAGATTGTTCACGAGCTGCATGTTCACCAGATAGAGTTGGAAATGCAGAATGATGAATTGCGTAAGACGCAGATGGAGCTTACGGAATCACACCACAAGTATACCGACCTTTACGATTTCGCCCCCGTCGGGTATTTCACATTAGACAAAAAGGGTCATATCATCGAGACGAATGTGACGGGTGCCGCCTTACTCGGCTCAGAAAAGCGATCTCTCATCAGACAGCCTTTCCATCGTTTTATCATGCCCGGCCATTTCAGTATCTTCCAGTCCCATCTCCAGATGACCATTGAGATTAAAAGCAAGCAGACCTGCAAACTGAAGCTCACCCGGAAGGACGGGAGTATGTTCGATGCGCTGATCGATACCACAGCGGTGACGGATGGCGGCGGTAATTTTGATCACTACCGGTCTTCGGTAACCGACATCACGGATATCACTAAGGCAGAGGAGTCTCTGATAAGAGCCCATGCAGAGATGGAGGAACGGGTCAGGGAGCGTACTGCTCAACTCGATATGGCAAACAGAGAAGCACAGAGACATTCCCAATTATTGGATTTGGCAAATGACGCTATCCTGATTTGCGACCTGTACGGCAACATAACGTACTGGAATAAAGGTGCGGAAAAACTTTACGGATGGTCGAGAAATGAGGCGATAGGGCAAAATATTCTAAGCCTGTTGCAGACGGAACCCTTGCTGAAATCGAAAGACATACGTGAGAGATTTTTCCGCGATGGTTATTGGGAAGGAGAACGTTTACACACAAAGAAGGACGGCAGAAAAGTAACGGTGCACAGCCGCTGGACATTACAGCGCGATGACAAGAAGAAGCCTGTTGCTTTCTCGGAGATCAACCGCGATATTACCGAACTCAAGCGAAAGGAAAAAGAGCTTCACGACACAGCCTTATACTCCCGCAGACTTATTGAGGCAAGCCTCGACCCCCTCGTCACAATCAGTGCCAGGGGCAAGATTATGGATGTGAACAAAGCTGCGGAAGATGCTACGGGTATACCGAGAAAGAGGCTCATCGGAAGCGATTTCTCCGATTATTTCACCGACCCGGAGAAAGCAAGAGCAGGGTACGAAATGGTATTTTCGCAGGGCTTCGTTAAAGACTACCCTCTGGCCATCCGCCATACATCAGGCCGGACGATGGAGGTCCTGTATAACGCAACGACCTATAAAAATGATGCAGGAGAGGTGGTGGGCGTTTTTGCAGCCGCCCGCGACATTACCGAACTCAGAACAGCGCAGAAAGCCTTACAGGAATCCCATGACGATTTGGAGCGCCGGGTTGCGGAACGGACAGCCAAACTTGAAGCTGTAAACAAGGAACTGGAAAGCTTCAGCTACTCTGTCTCCCACGACCTCCGCGCCCCCCTGCGTGCCATTGACGGCTACGCACGCATGATCCTCAAAAAACAAGGGGATAAATTCGATGAAGACACACTCTCTAAATTTAATGTAATAAGATCGAGTGCGCATATGATGGGCCAGCTTATCGACGATCTCCTGACCTTTTCCCGCCTTGGCAGGAAGGAGATTTCCATGTCGAAGCTGGACATGCATGCTCTTATCAATGATGTATGGAAAGAACTGCGCATCATCAATCCGGACAGGAACATGTTCCTGACTCTTCAAGGCCTTCCTTCCGGATATGGAGACAGGTCACTCGTTAAACAGGTGTATTCCAACCTTCTGGGGAACGCCGTCAAATTTACCAAATACCGGGAGGCCGCATATATCGAAGCAGGTGGATACACAGATGGAAACGAGGGCGTCTATTACATTAAAGACAATGGTGTCGGCTTCGACATGACGTACTATGATAAGTTGTTCGGCGTGTTTCAGCGTCTTCACAGCACCGATGATTTTGAGGGCACAGGTGTCGGCCTGGCGACTGTCCAGCGCATCATACGCAGGCATGGCGGGCGCGTATGGGCGGAAGGCGGAACGGACAGGGGCGCGACCTTCTATTTTACACTACGCGGAAAGGAGTAAATTGTTATTATGGATGGAGTTGATATTCTCGTCATTGAAGATAATCGTCACGATGTTGAGATGATTCTCGAAACCATTAGTGAGCAAGATATCAGTGATACCGTTCATGTCATAAATGATGGTGCGGAAGCAATCGACTATTTTTTCGGCCCGCAAGGATGCGTCGAGGATGTTTCCTGTCATCTTCCCAAATTGATACTGCTCGATTTAAAACTTCCCAAAGTCAGCGGCCTTGAGGTTCTGAAAAGCATCAGATCCGATGAACGGACAAGGTATATCCCGACTGTCGTTTTTACTTCATCCAATGAAGCGCGGGACAGAATAGAAAGCTACCTGCTTGGGGCCAACAGTTATATTGTAAAGCCCATGGATGCTGATAAATTTTCACGTTTTGTCGCGGAGATCGGATCATACTGGGTATTTATGAACAAATCAACCTACGACGGTGCATAGACTCGTACAATGAAGATTCAATTCCCGGGAGAGGATGGAGGCTAATACCATGAGCAAGGAATTAAGAATATTGATTCTTGAGGATGTTCCTACGGATGCCGAATTGATGGAAGACGAACTTAAAGAGTCAGGCATGACCTTCATATCGAAGCGCGTCGCCGCAAGAACGGCTTTTATCAACGCGATTAATGGCTTTTGCCCGGACATTATCCTTTCAGATTATTCCCTGCCTTCATTTGACGGTCAGTCCGCATTAAAGATTGCCATGGAAAAATGCCCCGATACTCCCTTCATTTTTGTTTCCGGGGCGTTGGGTGAAGAAATGGCGATTGAACTGCTCAAAAAGGGAGCAACCGATTATGTCTTGAAAAATAGGCTGTCACGCCTCGGGCCCGCCGTTTCCCGGGCACTGAACGAGGTCGAAGAACGGAACGAGCGAAAACGTTTTGAAGATGCACTGAAGGAATCGGAGGTAAGATACAGGACAATTTTTGAAAACACGGGAACGGCGACTATTATAATCGATGAAGATACAACGATCATTCTTGCCAACAGACAGTTTGAAAGACTGTCCGGTTTTTCAAGGTCTGAGATTGAGGGCAAAAAAAACTGGACGGAATTTGTTATTAAAGATGATCTGGTAAAAGTAAACGACCTCAAGCAGCCATGGAGGAAGCATTTCAAACTGCCGTCGGACGGCTATGAATTCAGTCTTACCGGCAGGCAGGGGAACATACGAAATGTTCTGGCGAATATTGCGCTGATGCCGTCAACGAAGAGAACCGTCATGTCCCTTCTGGACATCACAGAACGGAAAGCGGCCGAGGAAGCCCTGAAAAAAAGGGAACAGGAACTTGAGTTAAAATCACAAAGTCTTCAGGAGGCCAATACGGCATTAAAGGTCCTGCTGAAACATAGGGAAGAAGATAAGACCACTCTGGAAGAGCAAGTGCTGGCCAATGTTAAGAAGCTAGTTCTGCCCTACCTGGAAAAATTAAAGAATCTTAAGTTAGATAAAAACCAGCTGGTCCATGTGGAGATCATAGAGGCGCATCTGAACGACATTATTTCACCATTTTTGCGCAATCTGACCTCGGCATACCTCAACCTGACACCCAGGGAAATTGAAGTAGCCAGCCTGGTCAAGGAAGGTAAGACGACAAAAGAAATAACCGAGCTGCTTAACATATCGGCAACAGCGGTGGACTTCCACAGAAAAAACCTTCGTTCAAAATTTGGCATAAAGAGCAAAAAAACAAATCTCAGGTCATATCTAACGTCCGTCTCTTGATAGGAGATTATACCTACCATTGAGCTGTCATTTTATCCTCATTGCTCCGCCCCAATGAGCACACTAGTATTCTAATTGGATAAATGAAATACATTACATATTATGGCAGTATGCATTCAATCGCACACCATTCCGCTCAGCAGAAGGGGGATATTAGTGTGATTGATTGTTATTTTCAAAAATCTTAATCGACAAACGGGGATTATGTTGCTTTAAGCATAGCGCTGGTGACTCCACCGAATAAGAAATGAAGGAAGAAAGGAGAGAAAAATGAGAAGACAGAAATTTTTTATGACATTAGTTTTGGCAGCCATTCTTCTTGTATTTATTCTGCCCATAGGATGTGCAAAAAAAGCTGTCACGAAAGAGGAGGCCGTGGAAAAACAGGCGCCCGCACAACCTACGGAAACAGCCAAGGAAAAGGAGCTGGAGGACGCTTTGGCTAAGGAGAAGGCAAAAGAAAGAGCTGCGGAAGAACAGTTGGCGAGGGAGCAGGCCGGTGAAGAGGCGGCTGCTGTGGAGGCGGCTGCTAATGCGGCAAGAGAAGCATCACAGTTTGAAGACATCCATTTTGCCTTTGACCGTTTTGACCTGAGGCCCGATGCAAGAGAGATCTTAGATATGCACGCAAAGTGGCTTAAGGCACATCCCGAATATGTTGTGCGTATAGAGGGAAATTGTGATGACCGGGGTACGGTAGAATACAACCTCGCCCTTGGTGATAGACGGGCGAAGACTGCCATGACATACTTGGTCGATCTCGGCATTAATAAAGCAAGAATTAGCACGATAAGCTACGGGAAGGAGCAACCTCTTGATCCGGAGCATAATGAAGAGGCCTGGGCAAAGAATAGAAGAGATCATTTCGTCGTGACAAAGAAAAAATGAAAATCTCCCTTTTCGCCCTTCACTTCTTCCCATACTATTGTAAGGTGTGAAGGGCGGAATTTACGGGGTAGAGAGGATCGTTTCGAGCTCCTCCAGCAGGCCGATCTGGCCTTTCAGGATTTTTTCTTTGGCAGTGTTCAGCGAAAACCAGCCGGCTCGGTCTATTTCCGGGTATTCCCGCTCGACGCCTGAATGCGGCGGCCATTCCATGGAGAAGTAATTGCTCCTCACAGCCGAGGCATCCAAGTCTCCTTCGAGTGCCCACGCATACACGAGCTTGCCGCCCGGCTGTCTGACCGGCGTGAGTGTTACAAATCGTCCATCCACTTTAAAACCCGTCTCCTCATCAAATTCCCTCATGGCGGCGGAAAGTGGTTCTTCTTCGGGTCCGATCTCCCCTTTGGGGATGGACCATACCCCGATATCCTTGTTAGCCCCGAACGGGCCGCCCGGATGAACAAGAAATACCTCCAGGACGCCATCATGATACCGATACAGCAGTATTCCCGCGCTTTTCTTTTCCACCTTTCGATTCCCCAATATCTCCTGCTTGTATGATAAGAGTATTTATTCCGCGGCAATCCGTGCAACCCTTGCAAGTATCAGAGCCGGTTATATTAAGGCGCATGCCTATGATTCAATGGTTTTCATGGCCTGTTTTAACTTTTGTCTTGGCTGCAAAGTAGGTGCTTAACGTATTTTGCCTCTCGCCAGAGAAGCGAAAATGCCGCCGAAGCACAGAAGGCAGAGGATTATCAGCGAGCTGTGCATGCTTACCATGAACGAGGGATATTCCTCGGGTGTGATGGGGGCATCTCCGATATGAAGTGTAAAAACCAGCATGACGATCCCCATGCTCAGCATCTGCCCCGTAAGCCGCATTGTGGCAAGTGTTCCGGATGCGACACCATAAAACCGGTCTTCTACGGAACTCATTATGGCATTTGTGTTCGGTGATGAGAAGAGCGCGAAGCCAAGCCCCAGTATAAAAAGGACAGCGACAATGAAGAGAATGGATGCCCGGTTGTTAAGGAGGATCAAGAGTCCCAGGCCGAGGGCGGTGAGACTCATGCCTATCGAGGCGACAATCCGCGGCTCAATCCGGTCGGAAAGCCTCCCGGCAAAGGGTGAGAAAAAGGCCTGTATGACCGGCTGTACAACAAGGATCAAGCCGGAATGGAGCGGGCTGAATCCTTTGATATATTGCAGGTAGAGGCTAAGCAGAAAGGACACGGCGAAAGTGGCGCTATAATTGATCAGTGCCGCCAGGTTGGAGAAGACGAAGGCCGAATTATGGCGAAACAAAGTGATATCGAGAAGAGGATTCAGGACCTTCCTTTCCCGTAGCATGAATGTAATAATCAGGATAAGACCAATGATGATAAGCCAGATCCCGGGGGGTCGCGTGAGGGAAGATATTCCATACATGATTGCTGCAAGCGCGCCCATGTAAAGGAAGGCACCCTTATAGTCGAAACGCTCATTTCTTGCCACGGCCCATTCTCCCCTAATCTTCCACAGGACGAGGACCAGAATGATGG
This sequence comes from uncultured delta proteobacterium, assembly GCA_963695875.1. Lineage (GTDB taxonomy): Bacteria > Desulfobacterota > Syntrophia > Syntrophales > UBA2185 > DATKLL01. The sequence goes on from CAVOID010000009.1 coordinate 127,927, forward strand.
CGCCGAGGGGAACATTGATCAGGAATATACTCCGCCAGCCAAAATGCTCGGTCAGGAACCCGCCCAAAAAGGGCCCGGCGGAAAGGCCCAGATAGACCGAGGCGACATTGATTCCAAGGGCGCGTCCCCTCTCCCCGGCCGGAAAGACGGAGCTCAGGATGGCGATGGATGTTCCGAAAATCATTGCACCACCTGCGCCCTGCAGCAGCCTGAAGGCAATAAGAGAATAAGAAGAGTTGGCCGCTGTACAGAACAAGGAAGACAAAGTGTATATAACTAATCCGGAAGAGAATATCCGCTTCCTTCCCCAGATGTCGGCAATCCTGCCGATAGGGACAAGGACGGTGGCGGCCGCAAGGAGGAAGGAATAAGCAACCCAACCCAGGAGGATAGCGCTCATGGAGAATTCATACCCGATGGATGGGAGGGCGATATTGACTGACGACCCCATAAATGGTGTGAGAAAAGAGGCCGCCGTTGTTACAAACAGGGTAATCTTTTTACTCACATCGAGGGTCTTTTTCGCTGTTGTATCCTCACTCATCAACCACACCCGCGGTAGACTCCGCCATTCATTCCCCGTCAAATTCAGCCAATCTATTCGGACTGACATTTTAGAGAAGCGCTTCGCACAATACTCATCCGGTCTCAGGTATATGCAAGACATTGTGTATAATTAACCATAAACCAATTGTCAAGCTTTCCGCCTGCAAGGCGGGGCTTGCGGGATGTGCTCCCGGTCAATTCCCAATTGGAAATGATCAACTGAAGTTCCGGTGCAGCATCTTCGGGATGATGAGCAAAACGCGCCGATGAGTTTGCCCCGTAAGATGTTGTGATAAAGTATTTTGACGACAATCCCCGATGTGTGATAACAAATACATTATGGAAGCTTCTCCAACCCGGAGAGGCTTCCTGTTTCTTCTGCTGGGACAGATATTTCCGGATGTTAAAGAAAAAAATCCTGGTGCCATAAATCCGCAGACTGGTGAGTATTATCCCCCTTCCGGCAAGCTGATTATTAATCCCAGAACCGGCGAATATTATCCACCCAGCGGTACTATCCGGGCATTGACAGGGGCAGCCATGACCAAGATTCACAGAAATCCGAGACGAATTTCAGGAATCATCCTTATTTTTCTGATTTTCACATTCATTTTTATTTCCGTCTTATCATCGGCCCAGGCGTTAGATGAGGCACCAAAGCGGGACGACGGTGTTTTAAGAGCTGCGCTGGAGAATGGATTGCGGGTTGTCATTGTCCGAAATACCCGGGCTCCTGTCGTAACAATAATGGTGAATTACCTTGTTGGCTCCAACGAGGCGCCGGATGGGTTTCCCGGCATGGCCCATGCCCAGGAACACATGATGTTCAGGGGCAGCCCGGGCCTCTCAGCGGATCAGCTTGCAGACATTATCGCCCTGACGGGCGGCATGTTCAACGCCGACACGCAACAGACGGTTACACAGTACTTCCTTACCGTACCTGCGGAGGATTTGGAAGTGGCCTTACGCATCGAAGCAATCCGGATGACCGATGTTCTCGACAGTGAAAGCTTATGGGAACAGGAAAGAGGAGCTATTGAACAGGAAGTAGCCCAGGATCTCTCCAATCCCGAATTTATTTTTTACGAAAGGCTTCTTGCTGATATGTTCAAGGGCACGCCTTATGCGCGCTCACCTCTGGGTACTGCCAAATCCTTCGATAAGACAACAGGAGCAATGCTCAAGAAGTTTTATGACACCTGGTATGCACCAAACAATGCAATCATGGTAATTGTAGGTGATGTCAAACTTCAGACAGCATTGGATCAGGTCAGAAAACATTTCTCCGGAATCCCCTCCAGGAAGATTCCAAAACACCCCGTCATACAGCTTGAACCCCTGAAGCCGAAGACCTTCACCCTCAAGACGGACCAATCCTATGGGATGGTGGCAATTTCCTTCCGTATGCCCGGTTACAACAGCCAGGATTATCCGGCAAGTGAAGTGCTTGCCGATGTATTGAGCAGCCAGCGAGGCAGTCTGTTCAATCTCGTGGTAGATGGAAAGGCTCTTGATATCGAGTTCAGTTTAAACACCCTGCCTGCGGCGGGTCTGGGTTATGTGACAGCTTCTTTTCCTAAGGGTGCTGACCCGTTGCCTTTGATCAAAGAAATCAAGAAAACACTTGCGAAGGACGTAAAGTCAGGATTTTCAGAGGATCTCGTTGAAGCTTCCAAGCGTAACAGGTTGACGAAAGCGGAACTGCGGAAGAACTCGGTATCTGATCTGGCCATGGCCTGGTCGCAGGCACTGGCAGTGGAGGGACATCAATCTCCGGACGATACCGAAAAAGCGATCCAGCAGGTTTCTCTAGCTGATGTCAACAAAGTGGCAAAGAAATGCCTGAAGTTCGACCAGGCTATAGAGGCCATTCTTATACCAGAAGCCACAGGGAAACCGGTCGCCGCCAAACCTCGCGGCAAAATGGAATCCTTCGCCCCGAAACTGACAAAGGCCGTTAACCTTCCCGATTGGGCAGAGAAAGCATTGAGTCGACTCTCCACACCTATTTCCACAGTGAATCCTGTAGTCACAGTTTTTCAAAACGGACTCAAGCTTATCATACAGTACGAATCCGTCAGCGACACTGTAAGCGTATACGGCCACGTGAAAAACAATCCGGACATGGAGGCCCCTCCCGAAAAGGAAGGGGTGAGTCTTATACTGAACCCTCTCTTTTCTTTCGGCACAACCTCGCTGGACCGGCTTGCTTTTCAGAAAGCTCTTGATGACATCGGGGCAGAAGTATCTGTTGAAACTGATTTCTCCCTGCAGGTTCTGGCCGGGCACTTTGATCGCGGCGTGCAACTGTTGGCGGATAACCTGCTTCATCCCGCGTTCCCTGAAGAAGCCTTTAAAATATTACAGAAGCAGGTTGCAGATGAAGTGGCGGGTGAACTTGAAAGTCCCAATTATCTGACAAGCAGAACCCTCAAAGCCTCCCTCTTTCCTAGTGATGACGTCACACTGCGACAGGCCACGCCGTCATCCATTTCTTCGCTCACGCTTGAAGACGTGAAATCTTATTATCAAAAGGTTTTTCGCCCTGATTTGACGACCATTGTGGTTATCGGTAAGGTGAAACCGGAGAAGGCCAGGGAGGTAATCGAGAAACACTTCGGATTATGGAAGGCAACGGGACCTAAGCCGGAAACCTTCCTGCCTTCAGTTCCACCAAACAAGCCATCCGCGACAGCCGTCCCGGATCTCAGCCGGACCCAGGTGAAGGTGATTCTTGCTGAAACGCTCGGTTTAACCAGGACCCATCCGGATTACTATGCCCTGGAATTAGGTAACCATGTGCTGGGTGGTGCATTCTACTCAACATGGCTTTACCGTGATCTGAGAGAGGATGCAGGACTCGTTTATTACGTTTCGTCATCCTTCGATGTAGGTCGTACACGGTCTCTCTATGAAGTCAGGTATGCTTGCGATCCCGGTAATGTGTCTAAAGCCAGGGCAATCATTGAGCATGATCTGAAAAAGATGCAGGACGAACCCGTCTCGCCTGATGAACTGAGAAAGGCAAAAGCTCTTTTGCTGCGGGAAATCCCTCTTGCGGAGGCGAGTGCCGAAAGCATTGCGTTGGGGCTTATTTACAGGGCCGCTAATGAACTGCCTCTCGATGAGCCTGTCCTAGCTGCCGGGAAGTACATGAAGCTAACCCCCGAGGAAGTAAGGGCCGCTTTCTCAAAGTGGCTTCGTATCGGTGATTTTGTTCAGGTAACTCAAGGGGCGCATCCACGGTAGCGGTTCCACCTTCTATTACTCCCGAATGTATCTCCATACATCAATATCATCCCCGGATTTCTTCCGGAGCTTTTCCGCCGCGGTCCGCACTATGATCCTCGCCACGTCTGCCGGGTCGGCCCCACGGTAATCCGTCATTCTTGTCGCCGTCATTCCGGGGTTGACGCAATAGACCCTCACTCTCTCAGGAAGTTCCAGGGCAATAGCCCGTGTGAAACCCCTCACTCCCCACTTTGTTGCGCAGTACACAGTTAGTTCCGGCAACACTTCTTTAGCAAGCCCGCTTGCAATGTTGACAATCACCGCTTCCTTCTGTTTATAAAGCAGAGGCAGGAATGACCGCGTGACGTTGATGAGACCCAGCAAATTTACGCCAACCTGATTTGCCGTATCTTCCGCCGACTGCTCGATGAGAGGTTTATCCGAGACGACGCCGGCGACGTTGATTAGAACATCCAGGCGGGAGAATTCATCGGTTATCGATTTCACGAGACGCCTTAACGACCTGTCATCACGAACATCCACGTGATAGAGGGCGGCCTTACCGTATTTCAGGCATTCTTTGAGGACATCTTTGCCGGCCGCCTCGCCTTCGAAATAGGTCACTATGACCTTGCACTTTTCCCGGGCAAGCTGAAGAACTGTCTCTCTTCCGATCCCGGAACTTGAGCCAGTGACAAGAATTGTCTTACCTTCCAGATTCATGGGTCTTGTCCTTTTTCCCCCTTCTCACATTACCGATACCAGAGAATCTGTGGCGCCTCCAGCGGCACCATGGCGCCACTAAGGGCAGGAATCACGCGTGGTGTAAAGTCAGTAGGCGGTCTCTGAGTCTCAATCCTCGTTTCATAGAAATATGTATTCCTGGCCGCATCCAAAAGGCCGGCTCGTGCCATTACGTGAATCTCAGGCGGCCCGGCACCCGGGACATCCGCATAAAGCTGCACCTCTATGGTGCCGGGATTAACCGCACCAAGCGTAACCTCTACCTTGAATGCATACAGGCTGTTGCCTAGATTCTTGACGTCCAGATTCCGCATTTTCAGGTGCGGCCACAGGGCTTCGATTGACTTGCACCACTGATTGATCTGCCTCGCCATTTGGGCGTCATTCGCTGCACGCTTGCGAAAAGCCTCAATCGCCGGCAGGTAAAGCCTTTCCACATATTCCCGCAGCATTCTGTTGGAGCTGAAGGCCGGCGTCAATTCTGCCATACTCGCCCGCATAAGCGCCACCCAGGATGAAGGAATGCCATCGGCATTCCTTTCATAGAAGCAGGGAACAACCTCTGTTTCCAAAAGACGGTATAACTCTTCAGCTTCATAGGAATCCCAGTCCGGATCGTCTCCATGTTCGTGGCCGTCACCAAGGGCCCACCCTACCTCAGGGCAATACGCCTCGGCCCACCAGCCGTCAAGTTCAGACAGATTCAAGCCCCCGTTGACGAGCACCTTCATGCCGCTCGTCCCGCAAGCCTCCCACGGGCGGCGGGGCGTGTTGATCCACAGGTCAACCCCCTGCACAAGTTTCTGTGCCAGAGTCATGTCATAGTCAGCAAGAAACACCACGTGGGGTCTCACTTCCGGGCGACTCATAAAGTGCGTCCATGCCCGGATCATCTCCTTACCATTGATGTCAAGCGGATGGGCCTTGCCGGCTATAATAAGCTGCACGGGCCTTTCCGGGTTGGTGAGAAGCCGGACCAGGCGTTCAGGATCGTGAAGCAGGAGATTCGGCCTCTTGTAGCCGGTGAACCGCCGGGCGAAACCCATGGTCAGACAATCAGGATCAAGGAGCTGCTCACATTCATGTATGTTCTGCCGCGGTGCGCCTGCGGCAGCTAGTTGCCTTGCCAGCCTCTCCCTTGCGTACCTAATCAATTCTTTTATGCTGGCTAAACGGAAGGCCCACAGATTCTCTTCCGGCACTTCCTTCAAATTCTGTTCAATCAACTCCAGTGTACCTTGCCATCGCGCATCGCCGCAGAAGTCAGTCCAGAGAGTATCGGCTGCCGCAGAATCCCAGGACGGCACATGAACTCCATTGGTGACATGAGTGATCGGCACTTCTCTCTCAGGTATGCGTGGGAAAAGGGGTTGAAATATCCGGCGGCTGACCTCTCCATGCACATGGCTCACGGCATTAACCGCTCCTGATCCCCTGACGGCGAGATAGGCCATATTGAGCGGCTCGTTGTCATCCGTCGGATTTTTGCGCCCCAGCGCAAGCAGGCTCCCCAGGCTTATCCCCAGCTTATTGGCGTAGGAAGCCAGATAGTGCTCTACCATGAACGGAGGAAATCGATCGAAGCCGGCCTCGACTGGGGTGTGAGTCGTAAAGACGTTGCCGCTGCGCGTCGCAGTCAGCGCAGCCTCGAAGGATTGCCCATGTGACGTCATAAAATCTCGTGCCCTCTCCAATATAGCCAGTGCAGCATGGCCCTCATTGAGATGACAGATCTCCGGTTCAATACCAAGCTTGGAGAGGACTCGCCACCCGCCGATGCCAAGGGCAATCTCCTGCTGCAGGCGCAGTTCCGGCCCACCGCCATACAGCTCGCTGGTGATGCCTCTGTCGGCAGCGCTATTGATAAGATCGTTACTATCAAGGAGATACAGCTTCACCTGCCCCACCGTAGCTTCCCAGACACGCAAACGCGATATACGTCCCGGAAAGTCAACTTCTACGTGCAGCCATTCTCCTTCTTGATCGCGGACGGGCACGACAGGCAGTTGGGTCGGATCGTTATAGGGAAAGACCTCCCTCTGGCCGCCATCTGCGTCCAATGTCTGGCGGAAATAACCCTGCTGGTATAGAAGACCTATTCCCACGGCCGATACGCCGAGGTCGCTCGCTGTCTTGAGGTAATCACCCGCAAGTATTCCGAGTCCTCCCGAGTATATGGGAAGGGCTTCCCCGAGGCCATACTCCATGCTGAAATATGCAACCGTCACTGGTGACAGGGGATAAGCCTGCTGAAACCATCTGATGGTCTGCATAGATTCCCGGTGTCCCGCCACATATTTGTCCATCAGTTCGCGAAACTTCTGATCGGCTTTTAGTGCCTCAAGCCGGGTTCGTGACACTGTCTGCAGGATTACCCATGGGTTGCCGGTAATCCGCCAGAGATCCAGATCGATGTATTCCCATAAAGGATCTGCTGTATGGCTCCATGACCATCGTAGGTTGAGGGCCAGTTCCGTCAGCCCTTCCAACCCTTCAGGCATGGTTGGTAAAAAGTAATTTGCAGGTGCAGTAGCCATTTTGTTCTCCAATCAATATTAACTTTCTGGTAAGCCGTTGCCCGGGATTCACCCAAGAACGGTTCGTCGCTATTAGTTATAAATTAGGATCCGAGTATACCAGCAACTTATCTCAGCTATGATTAAAAAATTAATTCATGCAAAGGTTATATACAATGAGGATAAAATGGCTGTGAAATAGGAGGAAATAGCTACTATTATTCTTCCATTTAATGCTTATTGCTTTACGCAGTTAAGAACATTAGTTTTATATCAATCATTCTTAAAAATATGGAGGTGCATAATGATACGTAGAGCCGGGTCTTTGACCTTTGCATGGGGCGTTATTTTAATTTTAGTAACGGTTTGTTGTTTATATCCTCAGACGTCTTTTGCCACTTCACCCAAAGACGTAAAACTTGAATATGATGCGAATACGCAGATGTTGACGGTCACTATCACCCATAAAACTTCCTCACCCAATTATCACTATATAAAGTATGTCGAGATTAAAAAGGGAGAAGCAGTTGTCAGCAATAACAAATATGAAAATCAGCCCGACCCGGAAATCTTTACATACAAATATAAAGTACCGGCGGCCGAAGGTGAGACGATAGAGGTCACCGCCACGTGCAGTATTATGGGATCCAAGACGGTGACCATGACCGTAGGCAAGGCAGCGCAGTGAAAAAGGGCCCAAAAGATAAGTGCCTTTGACCCATCGTGAAGCTCCCCACCCACAGGGCGAGACTTCTCGGCAAGGTGCTGGTGATTCAATGAAATTGTTCATGCGCTTGAACCCTCGAATCCTCGGATCCTTTTTGCTACTGGATGGAAGAATAACCATTAACAATGTAGGACCTTTGTCATGACCGCATTTCTGTACATGTTGCTGGGACTAGTGGCAGGCATTCTTAGCGGTCTCATCGGCATTGGGGGAGGGACGATTATCGTCCCGGCACTGGTTCTATTTTTTGGCATTTCACAACACATGGCTCAGGGGACAACCTTGGCCTTACTGGTTCCGCCAATCGGCATCCTTGCGGCATGGACATATTACAGGCAGGGCTATGTAGATTTACATATTGCAGGCTTCATGTGCCTGGGTTTCTTTATTGGCGGTCTCGTAGGCGCAAAAATAGCCACAAGTCTGTCGAATATAGTCCTGGAGAGGATATTCGGGGCAGCACTTCTTCTGATTTCATTGAAGATGATATTTGCAAAATAACGCAAAGATCCCTTTTTATCTCGAATATATGTTTCAGTCTTCTTCTTAGGTAGCTTATACCTACCATTATTCTTCTATTTTATCATCATTGCCTTCCTCTGCTAAACATACTATTTTGCCTCTGTAAAACGTATAATATACAAACTTTGGGGGATTAAGATGAATATGAAAGAAGTACGTGAGATAGCAAAGAAAAAGGGCGTTGACATCAGGGTCGGCCGTTCCAAGGAAAACATCATCCGTGATTATCAAATGATTGAAGGCTATTCACCATGCTTTCATACAAAAAACTCATGTGCTGAAGATTGCCTCTGGAAGGAAGACTGCCTGAACGTCTAATGAACTTAACTGTCTCCGGCATGAAAGATCATGCGGAATGAGAATAAAATAATAGAAACTTGGGGGTATCTCCGAGATGATTGATCCTTTTACGGCGGGAAAGGGTATAGGAAAAGTTATATGGAAGAGCTCGACGGACTGAAGAATATAGAACACTTGAAACGTTCTCTTGAAGAGGCTGAGATAATTAAAACCGGCATGAAGCTGGTCTTGATGAACCCATCTTTAAATTCAGAGTGCAAGGGAAAGTATGAGATAGCATTCTCGAAGTTAAGAGATGAGATCAGAGAGTTAAAAACGATGATGAGCGCTGTAAGAAACGGAACATATCCCCGGTCTATTGAAAAAAATTAGATGTAAAAGGAATAATGTTTGATGGGCAAGCTACATATTATATCAAGGAGCAGCCAGCCCTTCCCAGACAGAAGAGAGGCGGGCATACTCTTAGGCAATGAATTAAAAACTCTCGAACTCGAAAGAGAAAATCCGATTGTTGTAGCTATTCTGCGCGGAGGGATAATTGTTGCCAGTCAGGTTGCACTTATATTGAACTGTGATCTGGATATTGCGCTTTCTCGGAAACTCGGCGCCCCTTTCAATCCGGAATTGGCCATAGGCGCAATAAGTGAAAATGGCACCTTATTTTTAAATGAAATGATAGCGGCCCAGGTCGGCGCAACGGATTTTTATATCAAAAGGGAAGTAGCTGAACAATCGGAAGTGATCGCCGAACGCATTAAATATTTTCGCAAGGACTTCCCTAAAATAAACTTAAAGGGGAGATATGTCATAATCGTAGATGATGGCATAGCAACCGGAGCGACTATGCAGGCGACGCTCTGGTCTATCAATCAGGAAAATCCGCGGAAGTTGATGGTGGCCCTGCCGGTGGGACCCGAAGACAGTTTAAGGAGACTATCAAAAGACGCTGATGATGTAATATGCCTGCGGGTGCCGGAATTCTTTTCGGCTGTCGGACAATTCTATTTTAAATTTGAGCAAACCGAGGATGAAGAAGTCTTACAGATTTTAAATGACGAGAAAGCTCGAGCCGGAGATGAAAACAGAATTATTAAAAAAGTCGGTTGAACTTTCTGAGAAGACCCGGCATGTTTTTATTGCGACCGTAAACGAGGAAGGCATACCCCATATAGCAGCCTCAAAGAGACTCTCTCTTGCCTCGAGAAATAACGTTGTTCTTACCGAGTGGTTTTGTCCCGGGACTATGGCAAACCTGCTGGGGAAGAATCATAATCTGACAATTGTTGTGTGGGATTCGAAAACAGACACCGGTTATCAGTTAGTCGGAGTAGCAGAGAAAGAAGAGGACATGGCTTATTTAAACGGTTATTCACCTGATTTGAAGAAGCAAAATACTGTACCTCAAATTCAGAGAAAAGTGACAGTTCGAATCGACAAGATTATAGATTTTAAATTATCACCGCATACGGATATTGAAAGGAGATGAAGAATGATTGATTGGAAGGACAGGCTTATTTGCGCTTCCGAATGCGCGAGGTGCCACAGAAAGTTGAAAGCGGCGGATAAAAGGATTTTATCCAGCTACGATCATGAGGCCATATGTGTAAAGTGTAAAAGTGATGAAGAAAAACGCCCTGATTATGAAGAGGTATCGAAAAGAATGATTGGACAGTGCCAGGCAGAAACAGATTTGAAGCAAAGTGATCCGGAGGGATTTTGCTTCAATCACTTTTACGCTTACAAGTGCTGATCTATAAATGGTTAATGTTAAGGATGGTCGCGTGACAAGAAGAGTTACATTTCTTCCCGTCATCTGCTTGCCGCTACAGATAACGTGGCACATGACGGCCATCCGTTTTTCGACGGACTTTCGGATAACCTCATCCTGTAGCTACCATTTTCTATTTCTTCTCTTCGAGTGGCGGAGGGTGTCGCCTCTTCATCTTCCGCCACACATTTTTGATGTGCGGCATCTGAGACCGGAGGCACCGGCATTCTCGCTCCACACAGTTCTGAATACGAATGGCATACGAAATTAAATGGAGGTGATAAGGCACTATGGATGAAATGGATATCGCCCGGGCTGGTGGCGGGAAACCGACTTGCCACGTTCCGATTGTGGGGGAGATGCCATGAGGTATGTGATCATATTCCTTATCGTGGCGCTGTTCTGCCAGGTGATTATCCATTGGCCGATCCGGCAGGAACAGAGGGGCGCGGTCATATGGCGATCAGCGCAGGAAAAGAGGGACTTTTATAGACTGTTGCGGAAACACGGGCAGCATAACCAGATATCCGCAATTTTTTACGACGGATCGAAGGCGTATTTTATCAGCGAGAACCGTCAGAAGTCCCTCTTTGAGTGGAAGGGAAACGGATAATAGAGGGAAAGTGTTGCGCGCCGAATAAATATATCTTAATGCGTAAGGAATCACAACCATGGCTAAAACCCTGGAAAAGGAAGTTGTCATACCTGCCGGGAAAATAAGGCTGCAAGGAATACTAGGCCTGCCTCCGGAGGCGGTCGGTGCGATTGCATTTGCACACGGCAGCGGGAGCGGCAGGCTTAGCCCCAGGAACAATTATGTCGCCCGGATGTTACAGGACGCCGGTTTAGCAACACTCCTTTTTGATCTTCTGGAAGAATACGAAGAAACGGATCGCAGAAAGGTGTTCGACATCGGGCTTCTTGCCGAGCGCCTCCTTATCGGTACCCATTGGCTGCAAAATTCACCCGGAACGCGCGGATTAAAGCTGGGCTACTTCGGGGCAAGTACGGGCGCGGCTGCCGCCCTTCAGGCAGCGGCGCGTGAGCCGGAAGACATCTCTGCCATCGTCTCGCGGGGAGGCCGTCCGGATCTTGCAACAGATTATCTCGACAATGTTAAAGCCCCCACATTGCTTATCGTGGGAGGCGAAGACAGGCCGGTCATAGCCATGAATAAGGAAGCCTTTAAAAGTCTCAGGGGTGTCAAGGATCTTGTGATCGTACCGGGAGCGTCACATCTCTTTGAGGAACCCGGCACTCTTGATAAGGCTGCAAGGCTAGCTGTGGATTGGTTTCTAAAATACATAAGTCCAAAGAAATGAATCCTCATGCGTTTCATTGCAGACCTTCACATCCATTCAAAATATTCAATAGCGACCAGCAAGGATTTATCACCCGAAAATATCTGGAAATGGGCACAACTGAAAGGAATCACCGTTATTGGCACAGGGGATTTCACGCATCCTGTCTGGCTTAAGGAATTGAAAGAAAAAATCGAGCCGGCAGGCGATGGATTGTTTTGCCTGAAAAAAAAGTATCGGTCAAATGACATTCCTGATTCCTGCAATGCCGATGTCGTCTTTCTCCTTTCCGGAGAGATAAGCTGCATTTACAGTAAAAAGGGGAAGACGCGGAAAATTCACTCCATTATTTTCGTCCGAGACTTTGCGGATGCCGCAAAATTAAATACGGCTCTTTCGAAAATAGGAACCCTTACCGCTGACGGAAGACCCATACTGAGACTGGATGTGAAAGAACTCTTAAAGATAGCGCTGGATTCATCCGCAGACACCATGCTTGTACCCGCTCATGCATGGACTCCGCATTTCTCCGTATTCAGCTCAGGATCAGGATTTGATTCCCTTGAAGAATGCTTTGAGGAATTGACACCTAATGTTTACGCCGTGGAAACAGGGCTCTCCTCAGACCCGGCAATGAACTGGAGACTTTCATTTCTCAAAAGAATAACCCTGATATCCAATTCAGACGCCCATTCACCAAACAAGATAGGACGTGAGGCAAACATATTTGATACGGAAATCTCTTACAGTGCAATAATGGAAGCGATAAGAACAAGAAGAGGTTTTACAGGCACTATCGAATTCTTCCCGGAAGAAGGGAAATACTACTACGACGGCCACCGCTCATGCGGGATAAGCATGAATCCTAAAGAAACGGTAAAGCATAACTACCTCTGTCCCGTTTGCGGAAAGAAATTGACTGTCGGCGTAATGCACAGGATCGAAATACTTGCAGACAGGAAAAGCGGTTTTAAACCAAAAGGCTCGCCTCTTTTCTATTCCATAATCCCTCTTGATGAGATTATTGCAGAAACCCTTGATCTTGGCGTAAAGAGCAGGACCGTGAAAAATGAATACATGAAATTGTTACAAAAACTCGGCAGTGAACTAAAAATTCTCATGGACCTACCGCTGAAAGACATAGGGGATGCCGGCTCGCCTATTCTTCAGGCAGCAGTCTCGCGCATGCGAGCGGGAAAAGTAAATATCAACCCGGGTTTTGATGGAGAATACGGGAAAATAGAAATCTTTGACTCATCATAACGCCCCCTTTTGTAAAGGGGGACTGAGGGGGATTTTTCAATTGGGGTTGAAATAAAATCCCCCCTGCCCTCCTTCTAAAAAAGGGTGACAAACATATAGACAATGAATGAAGGGCACTTGATATGATTTTCTTTAAGAACAGGCTTGATGCAGGTGAAAGACTTTCTGCAAAAATTCATCTCAGTGAGGATGACAAAAATCCTATCGTTCTTGGTATCCCGAGAGGCGGGATTTCCGTCGGTTATCCTATCGCGCGGAAATTGAATTGTCTCTTAGAGCCTATAACGCTCCGCAAGCTGCCTATACCTCAAAATGATCAAATGGGCTTTGGGGCCGTCACCTTAGATAGACATGTAATACTAAATAGAAGATTGATCGATTCTGGTTATGTATCAGAAAGAGAAATCGATGCAATCGTGGATGAAGTGTATGAGGAGGTCCTGCGCAGGGATAAATTATACCGAGGGTCAAGACCTTTCCCGGAATTGAAAGATCGCTGCGTTGTCATAGTCGACGACGGGCTGGCTACAGGATTTACCATGCTTGCCGCCATACAGTTCGCAAAAGAGAAAGAAGCCGTGAAAATATTATGTGCAGTTCCTGTTGCCCATGAAAATTCATACCATATGGTCAAGCGGGAGGTCGATTCGATTATATGCCTTCATATCGATAGAGGTTACTCCTTTGCAGTCGCATCTTTTTATCAAAGTTTTCCCGATATGCAGGATTCAGAGGTTATCTCGATATTAAAAAAGATACATCATGAGGACGTGAAGTGATGTTCCGGTCCAAATTATTTCATATCCATCTTGTTTAACGATACACCATGTTGCGGGTTCAAATATCACTATTACAGCCACCGTAATATTTTCTAGATTCTTCTGAATGAACGTATGTTGAAAGGCATCGCCCGCAACTAGACAACTAGCCCTACCGGAATAAATCAGCTGTATTGAACCCGGGGCAAGCCCCGGAGCAAATTCCCACGCGAGCCCCCATTAAAAATGAATCAAAGACCCTTTGGTTTTTTTCATCAGCTCATGGTCAGTGCCGTACTTATAAGTGAGGACTTCATCAGAAGGAGAGCTAAGCCATAAAAAATTCACTTGACAGAATAATCGGTATGTGTTACTAATATATATATCGTAACACGATTGCTGTATACATTTGATAATCGTGTTACTGATCTCATCCGCTCGGCTATTTCTTATTATTTATGCCCGGAGGTACGGTTGACATTATCTCCAAAGCATAATCTTGATATTAGTAAAATTGCGGTGCAGGGAATGTTCACCAAATGTTTTTTCATGTCTGCGAGTTGGTTCTCTGAGCAGATGACAGATACAGGGGTTTACTAATGCACATACCGGATGGTTATTTGGGACCTGCTACATATGGAACGATGTTTGGTATCATGGTTCCTCTCTGGGCGATCGCATCGAAAAAAGTGAAACAAGCGGTTAAAGCGGCGCAGGTACCTTACCTGGCAATGGGGGCGGTATTCAGCCTGGTGATTATGATGTTTGCCCTGCCGATACCGGGCGGTACAACGGGACATATGTCGGGGGCTACGCTCGTCGCTATCCTTTTGGGACCATGGTCGGCACTGATGGCAGTCTCTATCTCATTGATTATCCAGGCCCTTGTCATGGGGGATGGGGGAATCACGGCGATCGGGGCAAACTGCTTCAATATCGCCTTCATCGGTTCGTTCGTCGGATTTTGGATATACAAACTCATCACCAAGACCGGAGAGTTTGCCACTGTTGGAAAGGTACTTGACTCTAAAGAAAGGGCCGGCCCTTCTCTCCTTCTGCGTCTATTCGCTGCCGGGACGGCATCGTATCTTGCCCTTAACCTTGGCGCCCTCGCTGCGGCAGTGCAGCTTGGCATCCAGCCTCTGCTGTATGCCGGATCCGCAACAGGCGCCTTTTACTTCCCGTACCCACTGAAGTATACCCTACCGGCTTTGATGATCCCCCACCTTACGATGGTCGGCGCGCTGGAGGTAACGGGTACCGTACTTGTCCTGATATTCTTGAGCAAAACGGAGGCGTACATGAAAGGAATCACGAAACTGACTATGTTCTGTATATTAGCGACGGCAATCCTGGCCGCCAGCGCGGCATTGGCTCATGACTACTGGATAGAAAAGAAGGGAAATGGTTACGTCGTAGTATACGGCCATGGCGAGCAGCGAACAGAATATGATCCTTCCACCGTGAAGAAGGTTACTGTTCTTAACGCCGACGGCAAACCCGTCGAATTCAGGAAAGAGACGCAGGGAAAAGTCCTTATGATACAGCCCTCAGGGCCTGCCGCACTGATCCTCGTGGACCTCGACAGCGGCTATTGGTCGAAGACCATCTATGGCTGGAAGAATCTGCCCAAGCGAAAGGCGTCCCGGGTAGTAGAGGCGCTTCGTTCCTACCACTACTCCAAGTCCATCATCTCTTGGGGAGAATATGTCCGGAAACCGGTAGCGGGGGTTAAGCTTGACATCGTTCCTCAAAAGAACCCTTTTGATTTCACAACAGGAGGAGTGCTGCCGTTGAAGGTGTACTTCGGCGACAAGCCTTTGGCCGGAGCAACGATTGAGGGAGACCACGAGATAGTGGCCGTCACCGATAAAGATGGCATGGCGAAGGTGCCCATCAGGAAAGGTCGTCAGCTCCTTACCGTTGAGCATAAGGAGCCGATCAAGGGCGACCCGGATGCGGACTTTATGTCCGTCACTACCACTCTAACCTTCGAGGTGAAAAAATGAACAGGCTGCCTTCATATACATTCCTGATTATCGTCCTTCTCGTCATGGGCATCTCTGTCCAGGCAGAAGCTCATTCCATCAACTATCTCGTCGAGCAGAAAGGTATGGCTATCAGGGCCTATTACTCTGAGAATGACCCCGCAGCTTACTCTCAGTATGAGCTATACGGGCCCGGCGATAAGGAACCGCATCAGACAGGACGTACGGACAAAAACGGCTACGTCGCCTTCGTGCCGGATCGTCCGGGGATCTGGAAACTTCAGGTATGGGGGGAATCGAGCCATGGCTACCATGGCGTGACTACGGAGATCAATGTAGATAAGAACCTGGGCCTCGAGTCTTTCAGCAAACCGCTCGTCGCGACATACACGAAATTCGTGACGGGCATCAGTCTCATCATCGGTCTCTTCGGGCTGTATGCCTTATGGCTGTCCCGCAGACGGAAATCAGCGCAGGACACCGGTAATCAATAAATAAGAAGGAGTTTAATTATTGAAGAAGAGAATTGTTATGAAGAAATGGTTCATGATCACCGCCTTCAGCCTGCTTCTTGGTCCAGCGAATGCCTGGGCGCACCACGGAGGAGTCTCCCTGGCCTTTGGTCCCGGCAGCCCGATTGAAACCAGCTCCCCTCTTACCCTTCCCGAAGGAGGTTTCGTCACCGGAGCTCGTTTGGAGCAGGTGGAGTGGAATAAATATGACTTTGCGGAGCCGAACAACAAGTCATCCTTCACGTTTCTCAATGTGAACATGAGCTACGGTTTCACTCCTGCCTTTATGGGCACGGTGATTGTTCCGTATTACATCAAACGTCAGGACGGTTTCGGTGAGAACGAGGGGCTTGCAGACATTAAGTTGCAGGGCACCTACGGTTTCCATTACGACCCGGGGGTCGGGTTCTCACGAAACAGGGCTGAAGATACGGCCGTTACACTTGAAGGGAAGAAGCGGATCTACATGGCCGTTTCCTTCATGATGAGCTTGCCAACCGGCGCCTACCACAAACAACTTGGCGGCGAGGTTGATCCGGCAATGCAGCCCGGTTTCGGCGCTCCCTCCTACACCCTGAATGTTTCAGCGGCCCGGGCTTTTGGCTCCTTAACACTAAACGCGGATTTGGGAGCCGACTTCTTCACTGCGCGGGAAAATTTCCAGTTCGGCACGGAGATGCGGGCCAATCTGGCCGGCGTTTATGAGCTGTACGGCAATACGAGCAGTTTTCTCTCTAAGCTGGACGGCATCCTGGAGCTGAACTTCCTGCACCTCGAACGGGATCAGGAAAACGGCATAGGTGTGGAAGCGTCAGGGGGGAACATCCTCTATCTCTCACCCGGGGTGCGTCTTTCCTTCCCATCACTCCAAAACGCCAATCTGGGACTGCTGGTGAAGCTGCCGGTATGGAAAAATCTGAAAGAGCAGGATCAGCAGCAGGGTTCCGAGGGTCTCGAAAAGTACAGGCTCATCGTAACCCTGTCGTTCTACTTCTAACGGTATCAGGCCGGGCTGTACCGGTTCTCAGAACAGAAAAATGAAATAACACGCCATGATCAAAAAAAGTCTTCTTAGGCGACATCAAGGAATTGGAAAAAGAAGTAGATCGTCTATCCTGCTTATTGCTCGGCATAAAAAGTATCAAGACTTAAGGTAGCTGTGGAGGCCGGGCAGGTAATTGACGCCAAGGTATGTGAACAGCACACAGGCAAACCCGATGATGGCCATAAGGGCTATGCGTTTGCCCCGCCACTCTCTCACTAATCGTACATGCAGCATGGTCGCATAGACAAGCCATGTAATCAATGACCATGTCTCTTTCGGATCCCAGCTCCAGTAAGACCCCCACGCATAATGGGCCCAGACAGACCCCGTTATAATCCCCAACGTCAAAAGAACGAATCCAAGAGCCGTGCTCTGATAGATAAGTTCATCCAGAATGCTCCTTGCCGGCAGAAAGCGAAGCATTGACCCTGAGCGACTTCCCGCATGCCGATCAAGATTCTTTATAAAATACATGATACCAAGGCCGCATGCGATGGCAAAAGCGGCATATCCCATGAAACAGGTCATTACATGGCTTGTAAGCCAGTTACTCTGGAGCGCCGGGATCAGTGGCTGTATCCGGCTGTTTATATTGGGTGACAGGGAAGCAAAGGCCATGGCAAGAAATGCAACGGGAACAACAAATGTGCCCAGGCTTTTGTTTTTGATCCGCCACTCGAAAACCAGATAGAGCAGGACAATGGACCATGCAAAAAAAATCAAAGATTCATAGAAATTGGACAGGGGTGCATGACCGATTCCCATTCTGTAGGATTCCATCCATCGAAGGATGAGTGCCACTGTCTGTGCCGTAAGACCAACAAAAGCTGTAATTGACGCCAGACGGCCCCAGATATCCTCACCCCTGATCATCCTGATGAAGTATAAAACAAAGGCTGCAAGATAGATGAAGGTAACCCAGCTTAGAATGGCGGTATTGATCATGAATTCGACACTCCTGAATTTTGTATCTCTTCAATCAGGCTTGTTATTTCCCGTTCAAGACCGACCGGATCTTTATTGGTTTTACCGGCGATGCTGATTCGCGTGTTTGGTCCCTGTCTGTCGATCCTGATCCAAACCTGCCGGTGAGCATAAAAAAAGACAGTCATAAAACCGATAACAAGAAGGAAAGAACCGGCAATAACAACAGGGACACCCGGGTCCCGTGTTACCTGCAACCCCGTATAATATTTCGTTTGAATCATGGCAAGGGAAAAGACATACGGGGCAAAAATGCCCGGATTAAATATCGGTACACGGTCTATGAGGCCGGGATTTTCCTCTATGATCTGTTCGATGTTCTGGAAAACCCATAATTGGAATTTTCCCTTTGCCGACTTTATATCGATCTTAACCGCGGGTCCGATCCGCATGAAGTTTTCCTCCATGCGGATAATCTTCGCTTTTCCATCCTTTCCCGGCAGATCAAACTCTGTACCAATACGAACCCTGATTACATGCGCCTTTTCGCGTCCTTTATCGGATGCCGATGACCGCATCACCCGATGGCATCGTACCGAAATTTGCCTGATAAAACCGGATTCCTTCAATGGTTGCGGGATGATTGACAAATATCGGCCCCTGCTGAAGAATACTGCCGTTCCGTGAAAAAGTGAGGTCCGAACGATACATCTTTCGGCGTGCCATCCTCATAATAGTCTATGGAAAAGCGATCACAGCGTACGGCAAAATCAAGTTTTTTAAAACCCGTTTCTCCCTTGAGCTGAACTTTATCTGCCGAGTCCCCTTCAGCAATCTCAACGTAGGCATCAAAACCGAAGAGGAACCCGATGATTATGCCTGTCAGAATAATCAGAACACTGAAATGAACCAGATAGACCCCGAAATACGAAAAATTTCCCTTTTCGCCGGTTATGAAGGTGCCTTCTTCCGTATCCTCTCTACATATACCTTTATATTTCTTCTTCAAAAGATTCTGGAGTCTCAGTGCCTCCTCATTGCGAGGTTTTTCGACGAGAATGACCCGGTCTGAAGGCAGGTCCCTGAAAATCTCTGTTTCATCGGGGACGGATGTTTTGCGGGAAAGCTTCCAGGAAGCAGGCAGTCGATTCGCCGAACAGACAATCAGATTAACGGAAAGGAGTATCATGAGGCTGACAAACCACGTGGAATGGAAAATATTGAACAATTGCAGCTCCCGAAAAACGGCGACCATACCGGGACTGAGATGGCTGGTAAATATATCAGCCTCCTGCTGAGGTATTATGGTGCCTAAAATAGAGGCAATGGATATGATGATTAACAGTACAATTGTCAGTTTTACGGAGGATAAAAGAGACCGGAAACTTATTTTTCGTCTTCGCATTACTGAATTCCTCGCCTGCATTTGCTCCCGTATTAATCTGTTGCCGTGTTCATTCAAGGATATTTCACGGCTATTGGAGATTGATTACATCCGGAAGAATCATTCTTGCTTTTATTACATCTTGTTAAAAAAATCGACGATCTTTTTTCGATTCATCCGTTCTCTTATCCATACTAAGACATTTTGATGTTCAAAATCAGTAATTTCACGGATTGTGTATATTTAAAGTATAGAATAACTATGACAATGAGGTTTTGTACGAAAAGAAAGGAGAAGGTTTATATGAAGAAAAGATTATCTTTAATACAGGTTATAATATTCGCTGTTAGTATGTCTATGCTGATAATACCGGCAATGATTCATGCCCAATCAGAGGGTCCGCCGCCGATAGGACAGCAATTAGTCCGTGAAGGCACTTTCGCAGTCAGGCTGGAGTTCACATTAGGCGTGGGAACAAGCAGAAGATGAGGTTGAAGCCGAGAGCCGGCTCGGAGAGGTAGGTATCACACCGCGAAACGGTTGGATTGCCGATTACCCGGTTACACCCGATATCCTCGGCGAGTTACAGAAAGCGGTAAGCGATGCCGCAGAAGCCAACAAGTTATCAATGAGCAAGGACGAGGCTCTAAAAAGATTTAATGAGGTTGCCGCTGATTTCACCTTACCGGTCATCCCCCATGCAGAAG
The DNA here is from genome assembly GCA_963695875.1 of uncultured delta proteobacterium. Lineage (GTDB taxonomy): Bacteria > Desulfobacterota > Syntrophia > Syntrophales > UBA2185 > DATKLL01. The sequence continues at coordinate 148,163 of CAVOID010000009.1, forward strand.
GCCAAACCTACGGAACCGAAACCTCCGGTGCTGAAAATTATCCGGATCCAACAGAAATAAACAATTATTATAAGGATGAAGGACCGCCGGTGGTAACATACTATGTTCCACCGCCCGATTACTATTACTTGTATGCCTGGGTCCCTTATCCGTTCTGGTGCTGCGGTTTCTGGTTTCCCGGATTTTTTGTCCTGCATGATTTCCACAGGCACATTATCGTGAACGGGAGAGGGTTCTTTGTTTCAAATCATTTCAATGATATCAACAGGCACAGGGTTTTCCGGATTGACCCTGTGACGAGATTTAGCGGCAGAACCTTTGCCGGCATCGGGGTATCTCGTACAAAGGGTTTTATCTCTACGGGCGTTCCAGGAAGCGCCAGAACAATCTTTCATGCACCACGTGAACGGATGGCGCCAGGCGGCAGAATGGTCAGCCCGTCCTCCCGCGGCGGCAAAATAGTCAAACGGCCCTCGGGTGGCGGCAGAACGTCCAGTCCGCATACCGGTGAAAGCCGATCGTTCAGCCCACCCGGTGGTGGTGGCGGCGGCATGAGAAGATAACAAGCGGACATTATGCCTGATATCAATCGCAGAAGCGCCGGGATATGGCGCTTCTGCCCTGTGTTTTATGCTATTTCGCGAAAATCTGTTTCAAGAACTTCTTTAGTTCCTCCCACGATTTTTTATCGGCTTCACGGTTGTACGCGATCGGCATTTTGAACTTCTTGCCTAATTCATCCGCGTCCGGATTAGTGAAGCTGTGAACAGCTCCCGGATAGGAGATAAACCGGAAATCGACGCCGGCATTTTTCATCTCCTGTTTGAAAGCCTCAATCTGTTCTTTCGTTATGAACTTATCATCAGCACCATTAAGAACCAGGACCTTTGCCTTGACAGAGCCGGGCTGAGCAGGCTTGACGGCGGTCAGACCCCCGTGAAAGCTTGCAACCCCCCTGAGATCAACTCCCTGCCGTGCCATGTTGAGCACAACGCCGCCGCCAAAGCAGTAGCCAATGGCTGCGATCCGCGTGGGGTCGACGGTGGGCTCACTTTTCAGCAGGTTCATTCCTGCAATGAAGCGTTCCTTTCCGACATCAAAATTTTTCATTAGCTCTGATGAAAATTTTCCTGCATCATCGGGATGTGCCGCCGTCTTTCCCTCACCATACATGTCCAGGGCAAGGGCGGTATATCCCAGCTCTGCCAGCATCCGTGCCCGCTTGCGGGCATAGTCATTGAGTCCCCACCATTCATGAACCACCAAAACTCCGGGGCGTTTGCCTTCGATATTCTCATCGTAGGCCAGGTAACCCTTCATTTGTACATCCTGTACATTATACTTTACGTCCATCCCTTTAATTTTGGCTTCCGCGGCAGCAAAACCCGCCATGCCCAAAATCAATGCAGAAACAATAAGCATCCTTGATAACCTTTTCATGGCATCCTCCTTTTGGTTTAATTCAATAAGATTTGGACTTTTTTGCGGCGACGCCTCAAAAAGAGGCCTTAGTCGAATTGACCCTGAGTGAACAAAGCGAGTCGCAGGGCCTTATGTCCTCGCCGATTTAAAACAAAACATTCAGTACACGATCTATCTCCTTCAATACGCCCAGGACATCCGCGGCCTCACCCGGTTTCAGTATTTCAGGATTGATCGCCGATAACAGAACCTGCACCGCATCAACTGCTTTTCTCAGATTTAGGTCGTCGTCCATATGATCGCCAAACGCCTTCCTGAGGCGAATTGCCATCTTGAAGCGGGCCTGTGGCTCACCGCGTGCTCTGCCCCTGATATTGTTTGCCAGGCGCTTGAGCTCTTTAAGCCCTGCCGCAGCCTTCCTCATATTCTTTTCCGAATAATTGATCCTTTCTCGGTAATGATTGCAGATCAGGAAAAACCTGATTTCGGAAGGACTGTATCCCTCTTTGATTAATGTATCCGTATAGTAGATATTACCTTTGCTTTTGGACATCTTCCGGCCATTTACAAACAGATGTTCACAATGGAGCCAGAACCTGGCCATGGGATAAGACCTGACTGATTCGAGGATGGCGCGCGTGTAGTCGTGATGGCGCACCAGGTTATCGATTCCACCGCAATAGATAGAAAGGGGCTCATGGAAATACCGGTTGACCATGCCTGCATCCTGAATATTCCATGCGGGCCTGCCCGCCCCTATTTTTGTATCCCAGTAATCCCTTTCTCCGACTTTGCGGCCGTGCCAGAGAATAAAATCACCAAGATTCCAGCGCATACCCGGATAGGTATCTTTGCTGAAGCGTTTTTTTGTTTTTGGCCATCGCGACATGTCGAGACCGTAGATTTTTCCGAAGCCGGAAAATTTTAACGGATCGAAATATACATCACCTTTATGCCAGTATGCCACTCCGCGAGCGATCAGTTGTTCTATGATGCCGACTGCCTCATCCACTGCCTGGGAGGCGCGGGGAAGGTAGTCCGGTCTTTTCATCTTCAATAGGAACGCCTCATCAAGAAAAGATCTAATATTAACTTCTGTCAGGCGTTTTACCGTCTTATGCCTTTTTACAGCTTCGATTACAGCCTTGTCCTCGATATCGGTAAAATTCATGCCGCGCTTCACCTTGTAGCCGGAAAATTCCAGATATTTCACCAGGACATCTTCAAACAAAAAAGTCCGGAAATTGCCGATATGTGCCTTCTGGTAGACCGAAGGGCCGCAGGTGAATATGTTCACGATATTAGGATTGACAGGCCTGAATGCCTGCAATCGTTTCCCCATTGAATTGTAAAGGCGAAGCATTTATCCTTGTCTCCTTTATTGTAATTTAAGTCTTTTCCATTTCCCCCGGTGAAACCACCAGGCCATCATGATACCCTGGCAGATCATCGAGATAACCATGGCCGACCAGACGCCTGGTGCCCCGAATCCCATAAAAAGAGCGAGGAATGAAGCAAGGGGTAGCCGGATAAGCCACATCGATATGATAATCACCCACATGGTTCCCTTTGTATCCCCCGCCCCCTGGAGGCCGCCTCCCATTACCGTACTCAAGGCCAGAAAGGGTTCGGAAAGCATATTGAATCTTATATACCGCGTCGTTTCCGCAAGAACAGAGGGTTCTCCGGTCAGGATGGATGCGAAGCCCTCCGCCCAGATAAAAATGACAAGAGCCATGATACTGGTGATCCCTATGCCGGCGCCGGCAACCTTCCAGCCCATCTTTTCAGCCCTCTGCGGATCTCCGGCGCCCAGATTCTGGCCCACAATCACGGATGCAGCCATATTCAGGGCAAAGGCGGGAAGGAAAATAATCGCCTCAATCCTCAAACCGTTAGCAATAGATGCGAGAGCGGTAATGCTCGATTCTTTCAGTCTCCCAAGAATATTAAACAGGATAATGCTAGCCATGTTCCACGCTATCTGTAGGAATGCAGCCGGCCAGCCAATGTTAAAAATGATTTTTATCGTCTCAAAAGACAGGGTTCTGGGCTTTGAATAAACAGTTCGCCACTTGTGACTAAACCCAAGAAAGATCAGATTCATGACTGTTCCCAATAAGGTGGCAATGGCTGTTGAAAATGCAATACCCACATAACCAAGTTTCGGAAAGGGGGGTATGCCGAAAACGAGAAAGAAATCGAGCGCTATATTTGTCAGGCTGAATACGAGCATTGTCGCAAGGGGCTTTTTTACCTCGGCATTTGCCCTGAAAATAGCATTTGAAATGACAAGCAGGTAATTAGGTCCCAGAGCGAACGCAAAAATCTTAAGAAAATTTTCTGCAATATCCCTGATTTGCGGCGGGAAGCCGGCCAGAAAAATAATACCGCGATAAAATAAAAAACAGACCGCCGTAAAGACAACAGAAATCAGGAATCCGAGAATAAGCGACTGCTTGGCAACATCAACGGCCCGTTGTGTTTCTCCTGCGCCGATAGCCCTCGAGATCACGGCCAGCGTGCCTATACTGATGGCATTTGCGACAATAATGACAAGGAAATATATCTGGGTGATGAAACCGACTGCCGCCTGGACATCCGGACTTATGAGGCCGGCAACGTAGACATCGGTGAAGCCGACAAAGAAACCGAAGATCATCATGATAAGCATCGGCCAGGAAAGTCCCCATATAGCGGTCCAGATACTTCCCGTGGTCACATCAATGATCCGGTCTTTGAACATTGCTGTTTATCTCATGCGTGAATGCATCTTTTCAATGAATATAAAAACACAGACAAAAGAAATTGAAGCTCTCCGCAGTGAACTACGAGAATCTGCGATCCATAAGGAATAATAATGTTCCCCATTCACTCGCTTAGCCCGCAGCGAGCTACGGGGAATGTGCTCGCTGCCGGATTCAATGAAATCTATGCTAATGAATTAGTCAGATATTTCTGGAGGGTTTTATAGCTCTCAATATCAGTATCCACTAAAGAAGCTCCTATGTATGTCTCACTATTGGAACTGAGCACATATTGGGGCAGGCATTCAATCGTGACCGGCATTTTACTGTTGGGCAATGTGAAGGTAATCGAAATATTGCATGTCATTCCTGTCTTCCCCTGTCTCGAACTTATGAGCACCAGGTATTGAAATCTGTACGCCGCCGAGAGAGACGTCCAATACCAGCCCGGGTTGTAATGATGCTTTGTCACCATCTGATGTGCTGACTAAAGCAGAGAAAGAAACCTTTTTCCTCGGATAATGTCGTTTTTCCTCTTCTACCTTTTTTTTATAAAAATCGGGATACAGCTGTTTTGCGCAACCCGGACATATGCTGTGCGTAAAATTCAGGTCGGAATGATCTTTCAGATACGACTCAACCTGCATCCAGTATCCATCATCAGATCGTATATTCTTGCAGTTGGCACAAATCGGAAGCAGCCCCCTTAACGTTTTTACATTTTCCAGCGCTTCTTTCAGCTCTTTTATCAATCTTTCCTTCTCTGTCAAATTGTGAAAACGCTCAATGGAATATTTTAAAGAACGCAAAAGCAGCATGCTGTTTATCTGATTTTTATTTAAATAGTCCTGAACACCACCCTGCAAGGCCTTTATAGCGACATTCTCATCATCAAGACCTGTCAAGACAATAATTGGCGTATTCTTTTCCTGCTCCACCATTTTTTTGACAGTGTCCAGGCCGTTGCTGTCGGGAAGCGACAAGTCCAGTAAAATTACATCCACTTTATTTTCAGCCAGATATTTCAAAGCATTTTCACATGTTTCCTTGTGTATTAATTCAAGATGGACATCACCCGCATCTTTTATGACGTCCTCATAAATCATTCCTTTTATCAAAGCAGTATCGTTCTTATTATCCTCAACGAGAAGTATTTTTAATATTTTGGACATGTTACTCTCCTTTTTGCGGCGTAACGACAATATCCAACTTCCGCCTCGAAATTTCGATCTGCAAACATATTATAATATTGTATACATAAAACATAAAATAACTAACAATCGGGATTTTCCTGATTTATAGCTTCGAAAACCATTATAATGAACCTCTAAAATCCCGATTGATGAGAGTGCATAAACCGATATTGTTATACATAAATTGTACCTACCATTATTCTTCCATTTAATCCCCATTGCGCTTCATCGATAAGGGCATTAAGCTCAACGCCAAGGACAAACCGGTAAACCACATATTTTAACTTACCCACTCCAGGGCGGGGCATATCTATACAAAAAGAAAATTAAAGATGCAGAGGATTATTTGTGGAAAGAAGACTGCATAAACCTCAAATGAATTCACCTTCCGGTTTCAAGGCGGACAGATTGCCAGGGATTCCCGCAAAAGACCGGAGCCGGCGGCGTCACAGGAGCCATCCGTTGAAGGGGATGAGGAATGTGAAGAAGTTTGAGCTCCTTAAGGGGGCGGAGAAGACGGCCGTGTTGATTGTAGCTCCGGAGACCGGCAGGCTGCCGGAAGAGATGGGTCATCTTGCCAGATACATTTCCGGCAAGGCAGGCGGCCTCGGGGAGGTGGTTTCCGCGTTGTGTGAAGGACTGAGGGCGAGGGGGGTCAACTGTCACCTGGCAACGCTGAATCTGAAGAAGAGATTCCAGAGAGAGAGCAAAATGGATGAGCATGAATGGAGGGAAATAAGGTATAAAGTTGATCCTGACAAAGTCCACCTGGTGAGTTCATCTGTTTTTGCCAACCTTCCCTGCGCATATGCAGGCAACCCGCTTTTGAATGCCGCTGAATTTCAGAAGGAACTGGTCAACAACATCATCAAGACTGTCCGGGCCAAGAATGAGGGGAGGCTGATTCTGCACAGTCATGACTGGATGGCGGGCGGTGCGGTCACTGCCTACGCGAAATCCAGGGGTTGTCCCGTATTGCATACCGTTCACAACGTCCACACCGGCCATATTCCCGTGGATATGCTTTTCGGCGTTGATGTTGACAGCCTCACGTGGAATATCTATTTTTCCGAGGCATATGGGAGGCGATGCATCGATTCTCAGGCTACAGCCATCAAGAGCGCCACGCTGGTCAATTTTGTGGGCGAGAAGTTTCTCGAGGAGGTTATAGAGGATTATTTTCTGGACAGGTCATTTATACCGCCGAGTGTAAGGCAGGAGGTAAAGGCGAAGTATTATAACGGTGCGGCGATGAGCATCATGAATGCCATGTCCCCCAGAATGTATCCGGAGAACTGCGAACATCTTGTAAGAAGGTATGATTATGATAATGACGTTATGGCGGCAAAGAGTGATAACCTGATGGAATTTCAAGGGAGGACCGGGCTGATTATTAATCCTGATGCGATCCTTCTTTACTGGCCGTCCAGGTTGGATCCGTCACAGAAGGGCGTTGAGCTTCTCGAGGATATAGCCCTCAGGTTTGTCATAGAGCATAGTGACGTACAGATTGCTGTTGTGGGGAACGGAGTCGAGGATGATCACACCCATGAGGATATTTTAGGGAGCATCGCGTGGGCCTCAGGCGGAAAGATAACGTACCAGCGTTTCAGCGAGTCCATCTCTATGCTTGGTTACGCCGCTGCCAGTGATGTATTTGGCGCTTCTCTGTATGAGCCATGCGGGCAGGTCGACCAGATAGGAAACATCTTTGGAGCTACGGCAACGAATCGTGACACCGGCGGCTACCATGACAAGATAAAAGATATGAGATTGAAGGCTGATGGTGCTCCTCATGATGAGGGGAACGGATTTCTTTTTCAGAATTATGATCCCGGCGGGCTGTGGTACGGATTATCCAGGAGTGTGCAGTTTCACAGGAAATCACCGGGGATAAGGGAACAGCAGATCAAGAGGATCATGAGAGAAGCGAGGCAGAAGTATGATTTAAACAATATGGTTGATAAGTACGTAAAGGTATATGAGAGGCTCAACGGCAGGCCTCTGTTTTAAATATTCATAAATTTCCTAAGTCTAAAAAAACGCTTATTCAGAAAAACAGTATAAACTACTATGAACAGAGCGAATACATATTATATTAGGTGGTCTTATGAATGAACCTGGATTAAATGACGGGAGACTGACAAGCTCCCTGCTGAAGCGATCTAAAGCAGCGATGGATCATGTAACTGAGGTAGACCATACCTTTTACAGTACGCACCACTTTCACCACATGCTCCGAATTGAAAGGAAAAGAACGGAGCGATCCAAAAAGCCCTTCCTCCTCATGCTTATTGACCTCTCAGGACTGCATAAGAAACATCGAAACGGTTACATGTATGAGAAAATAAAACCGGTCCTTGTCTCCTGTTCAAGAGAGACGGATATCAGGGGATGGTACGAACACAACAAGGTCATGGGCGCCATCTTCACAGAAATGGCTGCTGTCGATGAGCAATCGATAGAAAAAATCTTCCGCAAGCTGCACAGCGTGGTTGGCGAGACCCTTGATGCGGAATGGGTAAAAAAAATCAAAATATCATTCCATGTATTCCCCGAGGAAAATGGAAACTCCTCAATCAATAATGGAATGTTTAACATAGCCTTCTATCCGGATCTCTCGAAGCCTAGTGTTTCCAGACAGGCAACATCATCCATAAAGAAGCTTATGGATATTACGGGAAGCTTACTTGCCCTTCTGCTTTTTTCCCCGATCCTTATGATCATTGCGGCAGCAGTCAAACTGACCTCCGAAGGACCTGTTTTTTTCAAGCAGGAAAGAATGGGTCTGAACGGTGAGACATTCACCTTCCTGAAATTCCGCTCCATGTATACGAACAGCGATCATAACCGCCACAAGGATTATATTAAAAAACTTATCAAAGAGGGCAAAGATGACGCGAATGCACCGGGGGTTTATAAATTAAGCAATGACCCGCGCATTACGCCTCTCGGCGGATTCTTGAGAAAAACCAGCCTCGATGAACTCCCGCAGTTCATCAATGTACTGAAGGGCGAAATGTCACTCGTCGGGCCAAGACCTCCTATTCCTTATGAGTGTGAACTATACGATATCTGGCACAGGCGGAGATTGCTCTCCGTTAAGCCGGGAATCACAGGGCTGTGGCAGGTCACAGGCAGGAGCAGAACCACGTTTGATGAAATGGTGCGCCTCGATCTCAAATACATCAATGAGTGGTCGCTGTGGCTTGATATTAAGCTTCTTCTCAAGACACCTTGGGTGATAATAACCGGCAAGGGGGCGTATTAAGGGAGTGTATAAGACAGGCGAGATACCAGTCCTATTACTTAACATTTTTCCCCTTCAAGACCAGTTCCGGTTTTTTCAGAAATACTTCCGTATCAGGCGGCACCGAATCGGTAATCCAGACATTCCCGCCGATTACCGAACGGGCTCCGATTACAGTCTTCCCGCCCAGCACAGTGGCATTTGCATAAATGATGACGTCATCTTCAATGGTAGGATGACGTTTTTGATTTCTTAGAGATTCCACTTCCTCACGGCTGAGCGAGAGGGCTCCCAGCGTTACACCCTGATAGAGCCTGACGCGCTTGCCGATAATGGTCGTCTCGCCAATTACTACGCCTGTACCATGGTCGATAAAGAAGCGTTCTCCGATCCGGGCGCCGGGGTGAATATCTATCCCCGTTTTGCCATGGGCGTATTCCGTCATGATACGCGGTATCAGGGGGATGCCGTGTTGATGCAACTGGTTTGCAATGCGATACACCGTGATAGCGAAAAGTCCCGGATAACTGAAGATGATTTCGTCGAAGCTTTTGGCCGCCGGATCTCCTTCATGTGCCGCCTGGATATCCGAAGCAAGCAGAACACGTAATTGAGCCATGCCGCGTAAAAAATCGATGGCAGCCTGCTGGCCCCGTTCATCGCAGTTTGTACAGGGCTGATTGTGGCGTATGCAGTCATGCCGTATCGCCAGCATAAGCTGTTCGGAGAGGGCTTCAAAAAGACTGGTCACTTCCTGACCGAAATAGTAGCCGACATTCATCTGATCCAGACGTGTACGGATGAAATAACCGGGATAAAGGATGCGGCTTGCCGTGTGCAGGATATCGATTACAGCCTCGCGGGAGGGAATCGGTTCCGGGCCCACGTGGTCAAAACAATCATTACGGCCGCAGGATAATACAAGCTCATCAACAACAGCAGGGATTTCTTCGCGAAAGTTCCGGGTGATGTCAATATCAGTCCTGCATTGGTCCATTTTTGATTTGTCATCCACGTTTATTTCACCTCCTTTACTGGACTGTACATGCCTGATCGCCCAAGTTCCAGTAGGGGGACAAGCCGCGCAACTTTTCAATAATTGACGGTAGCTTCTCAACGACGAAGTTTATTTCCTCCTCGGTGTTGTAGATGCTCAGGCTGAACCTGATAGACCCGTGGGCCATGGTGAATGGAACACCCATGGCACGAAGCACATGGGAAGGCTGCAGAGACCCTGAGGTACAAGCTGAACCTGAGGATGCACAGATGCCGAACTCGTCCATCAGAAGGAGGATGGCTTCACCTTCGACAAATTCAAAGCTGATGTTCGTTGTATTGGGAAGCCGGTATAATCGCGTTCCATTTACGCGGCTATTTGGAATACGCGCCAGGAGCTCTGTTTCAAGCTTATCCCGCAATTTTTTCACAGTGGTGTTCTCTGTTTCCATGTTGCGCGCCGCCAGTTCGCAGGCCTTTCCCAGCCCGATGATGCTGGGTGTGTTCTCCGTACCGCCCCGGCGCTCCTTCTCCTGGTGCCCCCCGATCAGGAAAGGTGAGAACTTCGTACCCTTACGTACATACAGGACACCTATACCCTTTGGCGCATGAAGCTTGTGTCCGGATATGGAGAGCATATCAATGACATTTGTCTTCATATTTATCGGGATCTTTCCAACTGCCTGGACAGCATCCGTATGAAACAGAACGCCCCTTTCGTGAGCAAGCTCTGCCGCCTTTTCCACGGGGAACAAGGCCCCGGTTTCGTTGTTGGCCCACATGAGGCTGACAACAGCAGTATCCGGTGTCAGACTTCTTTCGAACTGATTCATATCCAGGAGGCCGTCTTTATCTACCGGCAGTTCCGTTACGCGATATCCCTGCCTCGACAGATGAGCACAAAGTGACTTAATGGCGGGATGCTCAACCCTGCTTGTCAAAATATGACGCTTGTCGGGATGAGTTGCCAGGGCCGACCGGATTGCGGCATTGTCACTTTCCGTCCCGCAACTGGTGAAGATGATTTCATCAGACGTGGCCCCGATGAGCGCTGCTGCCTGTCCGCGGGCCTCGCGTATCTTTCGTGCAACCTGCCCTCCAAAGGAATGCATGCTGGACGGATTTCCATAAAGAATGCGGAAGTAGGGAAGCATGGCATCCATAACCTCTGCGGCAACCTGGGAAGTCGCATTGTTATCCAGATAAATAGTTGTCATGGTGTCACCTCTTCAATTACAAGCTCAGGCGACACGAGATCCCGGAGCTTTAATTCAACAAAATGCTTCAGCGTGATATCGGCCGCTTTGCAGGCAGCACAGGCGCCCCGTGTAGCAACAAGGACGCGATTGCCGATTACATCGATGAGCTCGATATCGCCCCCGTCGTTCTTCAAGGATGGCCTGATTTCACGTTCGATGGTTTCCTCGATCATTTTTATCTTCTGAATGTTGGACAGCTTCGGCTTGACGACCGGTGCAGTAGCGCCGGCCCGGACCCTCTCGATAATCTCCCTGATGGCGTCATGACAACCTCCGCAGCCGCCGCCGGCCTTGGTGTAGTTCGTCACCTCTTCAACCGTGGCAAGGTTATTCTCCCTGACTGCCTGCTCAATTTCTTGTTCCGTGACGCCAAAGCACTCGCATATAATCTTCGCTTCCGGTTCTTTTGAAGGGCCGCCCCGATAATATTCTATAGCCTTTTCCAGGGCCTGCTTTCCCATAACGGAACAGTGCATCTTCTCCTGGGGTAGGCCGCCCAGGTAAGCCGCGATATCCTGGTTTGTCACTTTCATGGCCTCTTCCAGAGACAGCCCCTTAACCATCTCGGTCAGTGCAGAGGAGGTCGCGATCGCGCTGGCACAGCCAAAGGTTTTGAATTTGACATCTTTGATCTTCTTATTCTCATCTAATTTAAATGAAAGTTTGAGGGCATCTCCGCAGGCAATGGAACCTACCTCAGCCACTCCATCCGGATTCTCGACTTCCCCGACGTTACGGGGATTAAGGAAGTGCTCCTTGACTTTATCCGTATATTCCCACATAAGCTTGCTCCTTCTATTGTTTTTGGCCGAAAAGAATTATATCCATCTTTGCAAATTATTTCCATTTTTGCAAGAAACTACTGATTTTTGATGGCGGCAGCATCTACCTCGTTTTTCCGCCGACCATCTTCTCAGGCCTAACCCATTCATCAAATTGTTCACCAGTGACATAACCAAGCGAGACTGCTGCATCACGAAGCCCGGTGTTTTCTTTATGGGCCTTCATTGCAATGCGGGCAGCCTTCTCATAGCCGATATGGGGTGTCAATGCGGTAACAAGCATCAGGGAATTTCTCATAAGGCTATCAATTCGAAGGCGGTCGGCTTCGATGCCTGCTGCACAGTTATCGTTGAAACTGATTATGCCGTCTGCAAGAAGACGGACACTTTGCAGAAAGTTATAGATGATAAGCGGTTTAAAGACGTTCAGCTCGAAGTTTCCCATGGCGCCGCCCATGTTGATGGCCACATCATTCCCCATTACTTGAAAGCAGAGCATCATCATCGCCTCTGACTGGGTAGGATTGACTTTGCCCGGCATGATTGAGCTCCCCGGTTCATTTTCGGGAATCTTCAGCTCCCCGATACCTGATCGCGGTCCGGAAGCAAGCCAGCGAATGTCGTTGGCAATTTTTATCAATGAGGCGGCGAGGGTCTTGATAGCCCCATGCGCGTTAACGAGTGCGTCATGAGAGGCGATTGCCTTAAACTTGTTAGGCGCGCTTACAAACGGCAGGCCTGTGAATCCGGACAGCTCCGCTGCAACACGGGTTCCGAACTCTGGATGCGCATTCAAACCCGTACCTATTGCAGTTCCTCCTATCGCCAGTTCATACAGATGAGGCAATGATGCTTCTATGTATGCTAAACTCTTATTCAACTGGGCAACATAACCGGAGAATTCCTGTCCTAAGGTAAGTGGCACCGCATCCTGAAGATGTGTACGGCCGATCTTGATGATCTCATCAAACTGCGTCGCCTTACCATTCAGCGTTTCCTTCAATATAAGGATGGCCGGCATGAGGCGGTGCGACAATGCCTTGACTGCTGAGATATGCATGGCCGTCGGGAAAACATCATTTGTTGATTGGCATTTATTGACATCATCATTCGGGTGCACTTCGCGGGTTCGACCACGCTTGCCGCCGAGAATTTCGCTTGCGCGGTTGGCGAGGACTTCATTCATGTTCATATTAGTCTGCGTGCCGGAACCTGTCTGCCATACGAGAAGAGGGAACTCTTCATCGTACTTTCCCTCAATCACCTCGTCGGCGGCAGCGATGATAGCTCCGGCCTTTCCAACCTCCAGAAGGCCCAGTTCACGGTTCACCGCGGCTGCGGCCCTTTTGACCAGCGCCAGGGCATAAATCAAATCTGCCGGCATACGCTCGTTTGAAATCTTAAAGTTTTGCAGAGACCGCTGTGTCTGCGCACCCCATAGCCTCTCTGAAGGAACTTCGATGTTTCCGAACGTATCGTGTTCAATTCTCATCTTTGTCATTTTATTACAGACTCCATATCAACTTTTTTGTTTGCACTGGTTGTGGGATTCACAACGGCTTATATGTATCTATAATCATCAGCATTTAGATTGTAAATCAAAATTGAAGGAAAATAATGATATATTTTACACTTTTGTGAAATAAGCTTGAAGCCTTCCCTTCATCAATCGCGAGTTTTCTCAGAATAGAAACCATATTCTAATCTGCTGTTGACCTGGAGCGCATCCCGCAAGCCAGGCCCTGTGGTCGGGGAGTTTCACTATTTTAATTATAGAAAAGTTATTTGACAATCAGCGGATAGTCCTTAAATTAATTTTGTATAATTCCTATTTAAGGAGGGTAAAGTGAAGGATCTCCTTTTAAGTTTGATATCACTTATATTCATAATGGGATGTCAGAGTTCAGGCAGCGACCAACGGGAGGTGAAAAGTCAAATGAAGGAAATAAGTGTGACAACCCAAATAGCCACATTTGCCGGCGGCTGTTTCTGGTGTGTAGAGTCTGATTTTGAAAAAGTTCCGGGTGTAGAGAAGGTCATATCCGGCTATACAGGTGGAACCGGGGAGAATCCAACCTATGAAACGTACGCGAAAAAAGGACATGTGGAAGCTGTGCAGATTTATTTCGACCCCTCAAAAGTAACCTATGAACAACTGCTCGATTACTTATGGAAGCATATCGACCCCACAGACCAGGGAGGACAATTTGTCGACCGCGGTCCTCAATACAGAAGCGCGATATTCTATCATGACGAAGAACAGAAGCGGTTGGCGGAGAAGTCAAAGTCGGAAGTGGGCAAATCCGGACAGTTTTCCAAACCGATCGTGACGGAAATCATCAAATTCGACAAATTTTTTAATGCCGAGGAATATCACCAGGATTACTACAAGAAAAATCCTATAAGATATAAATACTACAGACATGGATCGGGACGTGATCAGTTTTTGAAAAAGATATGGGGGGACGATCATGCCGGCGTCAAACCCGCCGCGGCTCAAGAATACAAAAAACCTGACGACATGACATTAAAGAAGGTATTGACCCCCATTCAATACAAAGTGACACAGCAGGAAGGTACAGAACCAGCCTTCCAAAATGAATTCTGGGACAATAAGAGAGAGGGCATCTATGTGGATGTAATTTCAGGTGAACCCCTTTTCAGCTCACTGGATAAATATGATTCAGGTACAGGTTGGCCCAGTTTCACCAAATCCCTTGAACCTGATGATATAGTGGAAAAGGAGGACCGCGGCTTCTTCATGCGGCGCACGGAGGTCAGGAGCAAACATGCGGATTCACACCTCGGGCATGTCTTCCCGGACGGACCAAAACCAACAGGACTTAGGTATTGCATGAACTCAGCCGCTATGAGATTCATACCCAAGGAGGATCTGGAAAAAGAAGGTTACGGCAAGTATTTAGAATTATTTAGTCGGAAGTAATATCAAATCTTGAGTGGTTAACCGCAGCAGGTTAACCCCTTATTTTTTGGAGGATCAGAAGATGGCGAGCACTATTCTTTCGGCAATTGATGAGAAAGATGACAGCTATCTTTTCAACTTATGCGTCATATAATCAATTATGGCTTTTATTTCATCAGGCTTTAAGAAATCTATCTGCGCGTGCATTACTCCCTTGCCTTTTTGCATTACCTGAGTGATTTTCTGCTCGTCAAGCCCCTTCCATGAGTCGGGGTCGGTGAAATCCTTCGGTCTGAATTGCATATAATAGGCAGAAGGGTAATTATCATCTCCTTTTAGATGATGGCAGAACTGGCAATTCTTTTTGAACAGGGTTTCCCCCGCACTGTATTCATCACTTTTGACAATCGCGGTAAAAATAAGTAAAATTCCAAAAATCAGCACTGCTGAACCAATGATAAGACCCTTATTCATAAAATACCCCCTTTCCGATTTCTCACGGAAACGCCTCAATCCTTTATTAATTTTATTATCAGGTTGAGGTTAAGTCAAGACATTAATAAATTACGAGCGAAGGCGAAATTTATGCCCAAGTCGTTTATATAGTCCCTTTCAATCGGTAATCCACAAGCCCAATCAAATGAAATCCATATTGCACTGCTACCTGAGAACACCTACAATTCTTTATGACCACTATGCGTTGAAATGTAAAATTACGATATGAAAGTCAAGATGTTCACATGAGGAAGACGTTTGCTGAGGATTGATTCATAGAGTCGGAATTCTTTACAAAAGGAAAATTGATGTAACACATTGTTACAATGCATTATTTTAAAATATTCTCTTAAGACTTATTAAAACCGTCGATATCCTTTACAAAAGAAAAAGTAATGTAAAATATTGTAATACAACATATTATTTTAACATATTCTCTTAAGCTTTATTAAAACCGTCGGGATCCTTTACATTTCTAATATCCTCATATGTAACTGTATCGTGTACTATAGCTGACCATATTGGAAAATCAATTTATATTCTAACTAGTTATCGTAGATCAATAAATGTATATGACCATTCTGGCATATATTGTGCGTATATATAAATTAGTAAAGTTTATGAATATGAAGAATAGGGATGGTGTGAAAATGAAAAGATACATAACAATCGCCATTATAGTACTATCCCTGTTTGTATCCGGATGTAATGATGATAAAGACAAACAGGCAAACAATCCCGGAGGGTCCTCTACTGTAACTGTTACGGCTGTACCTGAGCCATCGACCATGCTTCTTCTTGGACTTGGTCTGATGGGATTGGCAGGGGTCAGAAGAAAGTTTAAGAATTAAATTCTAAGTAATATTTCTGAAAGCAAGGCAGGGTCATAAGTAGCTCTGCCTTTTTAACCATAAGACATCTTCGATCCAGATAAATACTGATTCTGATAATTGAGGAATACCGTGCTGTGGAAAAAGCCTGAAGAACTTTTGCATCTTCAAGGAAAAGAGATAACACCGGTAATCAGAAAGCTGAACGCCTTCACCGAAAAGGTACGGGAAGACATAGAAAAGAAAAGGATAAGCGAAGCTGATGGGCAAAAGCTTATCTTAAAGGCCAGCATCGTGGTTAGCATGTTGACGACAACATAAACTTTGCTTCATATTAAATTTTACTCTCCGATTTCGGTATAGTCATTTTTATTCTCCTGTAGTTTTGTTTTGGTTGGATGTGTTCGTAGTTACTATTGTTTTCCTATAAGGTGAAACATGGACATTAGACCTCCAATCGTCCAAATCCCTATTTTCGCTCTTACTAAGTATCAGCGATCCCAGATACTGCAACGTATTACCATCCCTTCCTCACCGGTTTTCCATCATGATATTATCGATTGTGTCGAAGTAGAGGCGGGCAAGCATTCGGCGGCAAACCCACAAATCGTCAGTTACAAATCTTTAAGCCACCATCTCATAAAGGAAAAAGGAACATTCATAGATATACGGATTTGATGTCTGTATCCACTATTTGAATTGTAAGAAGCGTCTTCCAAAATAATTATTTTTCCGCCAGATCGATACAGGAGCGTATCGAGGCTTATCGGCAAGGAATTGGGTCTCGACTAGTGGGAACCATTCCCGTCGCACGGAAAAGGAGGTAGCTATGAAGAAATTCGAATATACGGTAATTACTTTTGCTCTATGCATTATGAGCATTTTCGCCGGTTTTATTATTGAGAGCAGTTGGCACAAGTTCGATGTGGAGTTATTTGATGCTTCTAAATGGGAGCATAGACTTTATCAGGATCTTCTTCGAGATAAGATGGAATATCACGGTATTGATGTGAAATCGAAACTTCTTGGGGGCGAGGCCGCCATGATCTGGTATGAAGACGGCCAATGGTGGTATATGGAAGCAAAAAGTAAAGAAAAGAGGGCGTTCATTAAGCGTCTGAAGACGAAGAAGATAGGTGTATGAAGATTAAGGATTACTGATTGTACTATTGAACTTGATGCAGATGTTGTATTTTGAGGACTTCAGGAAGGTTTCAATAAAGAGCCGTATTAAGATTATTCATAAGCGGTCATCCGACCAATCGCTGTCTGCACCGACAACTGTTCAGAAGTCGTCATTCATCAAAACTGAGCATTAGGGATCGCAATAGATAGACAAAGGAAATATTTTTTGGAAAGTGTTACTCTTAATACCAGCTCCAGTCGCTGGATTTGCACGTGAAAGGCCATCAGCCGTTATGACGATATTAGTATTTGATATGGCACCAATAAGTGGCGTCATCACGACTCATTTCTGATGCCAACAGTGGCCGGTCAAATTATGATGGATTTGGACGAGATGCATCTGATAACAATACCCTCTATTTTCTCGTCTGGCTTGTTTATTGATATGTGCATCGTTTGAAGTGCTTATATGGTAATAACTGAATGAAATGTTGTATTGATAGGTGAAACTGGAAAAACGGCATAACAGGAAGGAACGGAATTCGGACTGATAACATTGAAACTAAATATTGATTCCTGTCCCAAAGGCGAGAGAAAATAGAATAGTGATCAACGCCAGCTTCTTTAGTTCCTTATCAAATGAGGGCAGGTTCTGAAAATGAAAAATATGCAACAAATGTTTTGTAAGGGGAATGAGTATGAAAACGAATAGATAACCCAGGTAATGAATGTGGTTCACAAACATATAAAGTAAAGAAGTCATCAAGGCGGTTGCTAAAAGCGCCATGTGGTAATATTTCGCTTTTGACACCCCGATCTTTACTACTACCGTATTCTTTCCTGCGGCCTTGTCATTGACATGATCACGCATATTATTGATGTTTAACACTCCCACACTCAACGCTCCAATTGAGATAGCCGGAAGAAAGATATCGGTCGTAATTTCTCCTGCATATAAATAATAGGTGCCTGCAACACTTAATAAACCAAAAAACACAAAAACCGACAAATCGCCCCATCCGGAATAACCATAAGGATTTTTCCCTATGGTATATGTCAAAGCAGCCCATATCGCCAGGATCCCCAGTATGAGAAGAACAAAAAAAGAAACAGAAAACAGCGCCAGATGAGAAATCAACAAGAGGGATACCCCCGATACAAAAGCCATAGCTGCAAACAACAAAATCATTCTTTTCATTTCCTTAGCGGAAATGACACCGCTCTGAACCATTCTTTCAGGTCCAACCCGGTCCAGGTTGTCAGCGCCGTTCTGGTTGTCGCCATAATCGTTAGCCAGATTAGATAAAATCTGCAGGAAAAGTGTAGTAGTCAAAGCTAAGAAGAATATTTTCCAGTCGAATACCGATTTTGATAATGCAATCAGGCTTCCGGTGATCACCCCGGAAACTGATAAAGGTAGGGTACGTAGCCGGAAGGCCGTTATCCATGCTTTTGTCTTAGTCATATTTTTATTTGATAAAACTCGTTTTTCTGTCGTGGAAGTATAGGGAAGAGTGAGTTGTGTGTCAAGAAAAAGTGGCCGCAATGATTGGCTTCACAAATCGAGAAGTATCGACGGTGTGGAAGGTGAGAATTTTTGAATCAGCCTTTCAGATCCTTCCCGAAGATCCAGAAATAGATGGTACCGATCAACCCGCAGACAGTAGCCGTGATGAGGTTTATTTCGGGGGAAATCTGCCAGAGAAAGGCGCCTGCAAAGGCGGCAGCGGAGACGATCACATCCCGGATAAGGTAGTACAGTCCAAACATTCCCGCCTTTTTGTCTTCCGGTGCAAGGTCCATGATCAGGGCTTTACGTGTTGGTTCTCCGAACTCCTTCATTCCCCGAATGATGAAAGCGATGACCATGGCCCAGAAGGAGTGCGAAAAGAGCAGGACCAGGGGGAAAAGCGTGAAGTTAAAAAAGGTGATGACCACAAAGGGCTTCTTTGTTGTCCGATCAGCCATATAGGCCACGGGGATGTATACCAGGACCGCCGTAGCCATCTCGATGGTAGTGAGAATCCCGAATTGCACCGGCGTAATGCCGTTATCCTTGATGCACCACACGACCACAAATGCGTAAGGAATCTGCTCCGCGAAACGGATCAGGATATCCGACGTGAGCAGTTGTTTAAGGGCGGGGGCCATGGAGCGCCAAAGCCGAGAAGGCGTCGATGCTGCATTATTCCGTTGGACATCGTCCTCGATCATCACCTGCTGGAAAAAGAGAGATATCAGGCCAAGCAGCAAGGCGCCGGCAAAGGCCATTCGCACACCGTCCTTCTCTCCATACAGTTCTATGAGAACGCCACCGATGATCGGACCCAATGCCATTGGAATCCGCCGTACCAAGGAATGCATGGTCACCCCCATGGTCCGTTTACTCTCCGGCAGGACCCCTGATACCAGGCTCATAGTGGCAGGAAGGGAGATTGCTGACCAGGATAGAAAAAACAGGGACCCGATAATAACTGCCTGCCAGTAAGGGAAGAGGATAACGATGAGGTAACCAAACATGGCGATAAGGTTGAAGACGATCAGGGCCTTCTTGTAGCCAAGGCGATCACTCAAATAGCCGCCGGGAAAAGAATAAAGCGCCGATAGCAGGTTCTGCATACCATTGAGGAGTCCAATGGATAGGACGCCACCGCCCAGGGCCAACAGGTAGATGGGCAGGAAACGCTCAGCTAATCGTTCGCCAAGCCCTACGAAGATCACCATGGCCAGCAAGGCCACTATGCTCCGCTTCAGACCGAGGAAATCAATGATTCGAGTTTGCCAACTCATCCGTTGAATAAATCGTCACTTTCCAGGGAAGGATTGGTGTTTCGTGTATTATTCTTTCTTGGAACTCGACGACTATCAAGTGTAATCTTCTGTTTTGGCCAGAAGGACCTCTTTCGGCATTTCAGGAAGATATATAGTCGAAGACACTCCCTACAACTAATGATTCTCGGTTGAATGAAAGAATAAGCAAGACATCATCAGGTAGCAACTGTCGAGCTATGAGCATCCTGATTGGAGCCTTTCACAAAGCTATTTCTCTTGATCCTTCACTCTATGCACTTTCCGATTACAAATGGCCAGTGGAGTTCGCAGGGGATTCCCATCATCAGCCAGGCATTGCGGGTGTCCAATTCCTCGTTGATGCGCTCTTTGATCGTTTTAACGATTCCGTCGTCACAGCATACTTCCATCAAATAGGGCAATTCTTCAATCACATCGGGCGGGGTACCGCCTATTTCCTGGCGATAAAAGTCACAGGCCTCTTCTGCGATGTCGGCGGCAATGACCATTTTGTGAATTCTGTATGCCTGCATGTCTGTTCCGTTGTCCTTAGTAGGCCCTGCTGCGGATAAAGCGAATAGCTTTTTTGAAACCGGCCAATCCCATTCCTTTTTCAGAAAGCTTTTCAGGGAGAGCAACTGGCTGATATGGGAAAAATACTGTTAGTACTGTTAGTACTGTTAGGGCTAAGGGAGAGAATCTTCAGAGATCATCTCTCAAAAAATTCAGCAGTTGCTGCCCAAACGCCGTCATGTCGCCGATCTGTTAATCGTTTTGATAAGAACTTGTTTCTGTGAGGTGTAAGCATACGATGGACGACTTTGTATGTCAATCAAATCATGACCGTTTGAAATAGCCCGATTGGGAAATGCAAGAATATGCCCAGTGCGACCGAATCCCCTGAATTCTTAGCCTAACCGCAGGAACATGATGAGGCGCCATTGGGGTTTGAAGAGATGGGGCAACATAGTTCTTGCATATCGGATTCAAAACTACCGACCTTGTCAGAAATCTCCTGATCGGAAAAAGCTCCGGCATTTTTTCGGACCATTTTAGCCAGGGAAATGCACATTTGCATCTGATCAGGTTTTATGCCATACTTTTTTGTTTTCTGTATTTCTGAAAGAACATCCGGAGCAGAGTTGGCAGCCACAAACGAAGCAATTCGTATTAGTGATGCAAGCTTTTGCGTAAATTTCTCAGTGACCATTGTATTATCCGCTTTATCGTCGCCGATGAGAGATGAAATTTTTGCTTTCATTGTCTTAACAGCTTCGGCCTTTGCATCAAGCCCCAAATCAAAGGCCTTTAACATTTCATTTTCAGGAATCTTCAGGGATAAGGCAGTCTCGTATAGTTTGTCGGCACATGTTCGGCACCCTGCACCCATGGCAGCTCCCATGGCGATAAGATTCTTTTCCTGATTAGTTAAATGATCTTCCTGATTCTTATTCATAGTTCCGTCCCCCTTCTGTTTAATTTTTTTTCAGGTTTTGTCTTTTTACACCCTTAGACGAAAAAGAAACGGAAAAGGATACAAAAAATCACACCCTATGGCCTAAAACCAGCCTATCTTTCATTATGTATTTTTCGTTTATTTCTGGTTGATATGTGTGATGTCTTCCCCCACCTATTCTATTCCACCATGAATTTAGTTATACGCATGACTTACCTTGACACGAAGTCATCTCACTGACAAAATACGCAATAACTTCGAGAGAGCCTCTTACCCCGTAATCGTCCTTTATAGCCATGGGAGGAAGGCTAAATTTCATACAGTCAAAATCCATTATCGGAAAGGAAAGTCCATCAATGAACGAGATTAAACGTTCCCTGTGGAATCGATTTGTCACTATCGCCCAGCCTTATTTTTTCCCCACTGTTCGCGGCGGAAGCTGGTATATGCTCCTTCTTTTATTGATGCTGCTTATTTTTCTCTTCGGCGTCCTATTCATGGTTGTCGCAGGAATTACCATGACAGGAAGCCTCTTCGCACCTTCCCTGACAGCCAAAGTAGCATCCGGACTGTTATCCCTGATCCAGTATATCTTCCACACCAATGCCTGGATGATTGTCGCCGGTACACTGGTCATTCCTGCCGCCTGCTTTATGCTCTTTGCTCCACAGTTGCGCGCCCGCAAGCGGGCGTGGACGCTCCTTGCCGTTGTTCTTCTCCTTTCCTTTTCCGTGACGGGGATCAACGTTGCCTTCAGCTATATCGGCAACTACTTCACCAACGCCCTAGTCAAGAAAAATCAGGACATGGCGTATCTGTTCGTCGCCGTCTATTTCTGCGGCTTCCTTGTAGGAATTCCTATCGTGGCGTTATACGGCTACGTACAGAATTATCTGGGATTGCGCTGGCGGGAATGGATGACCGGAGAGTTTCTCAATAACTATTTTAAGAACCGCAACTATTATGAGATTGAGATAAGCTCAAAGATAGACAACCCCGATCAGCGTATCATGGAAGACATTCGTTCGTTTACCCGGACTTCTCTCGTCTTTCTCCTGATTTTACTGGGTTCTCTGATGGATCTCGCTTCCTTTACAGGGATTCTCTGGTCGAAATCGGTTCTCCTTGTCGTCGTCGTCCTGGGCTACTCTTTAGTGGGCAGTGTCCTCACTGTCCTGATAGGACGGCGGCTTGTCCGCTTGAACTTCAATCAGCTCCGGTACGAGGCGGATTTCCGCTACTCCCTTGTGCATGTGCGCGATAACGCCGAGTCGATTGCCTTTTATCAGGGCGAGAAACCGGAGGTCGCCCACATCGGAGAGCGTTTCCGCAACGTATTGAGAAACTTCGGCCTCCTCATCGGCTGGCAGCGGAACCTGTCGTTTTTCACGACGGCATACAGCTACCTCCCTGTGGTCCTGCCATTTCTCGTGCTGTTTCCCCAGTACTTCGGCGGCGAAATCGAATACGGCGACATGGTCCAGGCCAATTTCGCTTTCACCCAGGTATATGCGTCGCTCTCCCTCATCGTCTCTCAAATGGAACAGCTAACGAATTTTGCCGCGGGTGTGCAGCGACTGTCAACCTTTGCCGACATTACGACACCGGAGCTGGCGCCTGTTCCCGGCATCAAGTCTCAAGATGCCGACCGGTTTGCCCTTAATAATCTCACCCTCCTTACGCCGAGCAGGAATCGCAAGCTCATCAATGATTTGACCGTGGATTTAAAAAGGGTGACAACATGGTCGTTGTCGGTCAGAGCGGCGTAGGGAAGAGTTCCCTCCTCAGGGCGATCGCCGGCTTGTGGACACAGGGCGCGGGCGAGATCGAGCGGCCGCCTCTGTCTGATATTTTCTTTCTCCCGCAAAGACCCTACATGCTGCTTGGATCGCTGCGGGATCAGCTGCTCTACCCCCGATTGGAAAGGCAGGTCTCGGAAGAGGAATTACAACGTGTCCTGGAGACGGTCAGACTTGGGGATCTGTCGGAGCGGGTGGGTGGATTCGATGTGGAATTGGATTGGGCCGATGTCCTTTCTCTGGGCGAACAGCAGAGATTAGCCTTTGCCCGGCTGCTGATGAACCAGCCCAGGTATGCCGTCATGGACGAAGCGACGAGCGCCCTTGATCTGGAGAATGAGGCCAACCTCTACCGAAAATTAAATGAATTGGATATCCACTATATCAGTGTCGGCCATCGCACCAGTATCCTGGATTACCATAACCGTGTGCTGGAGCTGCAGGGACAGGAGAAGTGGCGATTGATGCCCGTTCCAGAGTACCGGGCATCAATGAGTATCACGGCATAAATGTGACTTTGTGTGCCATGGCTTCAAACAGAATTCATTACATCGGTTGATATGGCAGACGGGAGGGAGGCTTGTCCTGTCGGTAGGTAGGTCGGACGTCTTGCCCGACACTATCTATTGTTTGATAGCGAATTGGTATCGTTTTGGCCGGGGCACTTAATAGTTTATTTTTTGATAAAATATTTTCTTTACCAGTTCCGCCATTAAGATATAAAGCACCACAATAAGGCCCATCATTACGAGAAAAGATGCAGGCAGGGGTATAAACCCGAAAATCTCTCCGACAGGTGTGAAGGGAAAGATAAGCGTGACAAGAACGACAGCAATTGTGGCGACAGATAGATACTTCCCCGGCCGGCTCTTAAAGAAAGGCCTTCTGCTGCGGATCACCAGCACGATGATTGAGGCAGAAATCACAGACTCCATAAACCACCCCGTCCTGAACTGGTCGGGTGTGGCATGGAGGATCAGCAAGAGAACCCCGAAAGTGAGATAATCAAAAACCGAACTTACCAGGCCGAAGGTTAACATGAATTTCCGGATAAAAGCAATATTCCAGCTTCTGGGTTGATCCACCATCTCACCGTCTACATGATCCGTGGCAATGGTCATTTCCGGAAAATCCGTCATCAGATTGGTCAGCAGTATCTGTTTGGGCAGCAGGGGGAGAAAGGAGAGAAAGAGCGACGCTCCGGCCATGCTGAACATGTTCCCGAAATTGGCACTGGTCGCCATAAAGACATATTTTAAAGTGTTGGCAAATGTCGTTCTCCCTTCCCTCACACCTTGTATTAAGACAGCCAGATTTTTTTCCAGGAGTACGATATCCGCAGATTCTTTGGCTACGTCAACCGCGGTGTCCACGGAAATGCCTACGTCCGCTGCGTGAAGCGCGGATGCGTCATTGATTCCGTCCCCCATATATCCTACAACATGCCCTGCCTTCCGGAGTGCAATGATAATGCGCTCTTTCTGATTGGGCTCTACCTCTGCGAAGATGTCCGTCTCCTTTACTTTCAGCAAAAGAGCCTCATTGCTTATTTCGCGGAGTTCACTTCCGGTAATGATTTTTGCATCCCGTATCCCCACATCCTTGCTCACCTTGGCGGCGACGAGGCGGTTGTCCCCGGAAATAATTTTCAGAGAAACACCGAGCTTATTGAGGACAGCAATCGTTTTGGCAATCCCCGCTTTCGGCGGATCGAAAAAAACCAGAAAGCCGAGAAAAGTCATATCCTCCTCATGATCCTTATTGATGGACGGCTCTGCACCCCTGTCCCGATAAGCGATTCCCAAGACACGAAAGCCCTGGTTGCTGAGCGTCTCAAATCTCTGCTGGATCTGCTGATTTACCGAAGTCATATCAACTTTATCGCCAGAAGGAGTCTCTGCCGTTGAACAGACGGCAAGCACCTTGGGAAGAGTGCCCTTGGTGACCATTAAATACCTGCCGTCCTTTGCCACCAGGATACTCAACCGCTTGCGGATGAAGTCATAAGGGACCTCATCCGCCTTTTCATATCCGGCAATATCCGGTTGTTTGTAAGAACGGATCGCTTCATCGATAGGATTGGAGAAGCCCTGTTTCAAAGAAGGCATTCAGGTAGGCATGAAGGAAGACCCGGTCGCTGGGATTGCCTTCGATATCTAATGCCGAATGCAGACGTACTTTCCCTTCGGTCAGGGTTCCTGTCTTGTCCGAGCAGAGGACATCCATGCTCCCGAAATTCTCGATAGCGGCCAGCCGCTTCACAATGACCTTTTGCTTTGCCATTTTCTTGGCGCCATGGGCCAGATTGATGCTGATAATAGCAGGCAGCAATTGCGGGGTCAGCCCCACTGCCAGAGCCAGAGAAAAAAGAAACGATTCCAGAACGGGCCGGTGGAAATAGACATTGACGGCAAAAATCAGGAAAACCAGGGCCAGTGTAACTTCCAGCAGCAAAAACCCGAATTGCCGGATGCCGTGTTCAAATTCCGTTTCCTGGGGTCTTAGTTTTAGCCTTTCCGATATTTTGCCGAATTCTGCCTGCTTCCCGGTGAAAACCACAACGGCCCTGGCCGTACCGCTGATTACATGGGTTCCCATAAAGAGGCAGTTGGTGCGCCCGCTGAGAGGTGTTTCCGCCGGCAATAGACCGGCCTCCTTCTCGACGGGGTAGGTTTCACCAGTCAGGGTTGCCTCATCCACAAAGAGATCTTTTGCTTCTAAAATCAGGCTGTCTGCGGGGATGGCATCTCCGGCATTCAAGATAACGACGTCTCCCGGAACGACATCTTCCAAGGCATATGTCTGCATGATTTTTGTCACGAAGAACAGTCGTCTTGATCCGGACTATGGCCAGGAGCTTTTCGACGGCATCGACGGCGCCCCGTTCCTGCCAGAATCCCAAGGAGGCCGCTGACCAGAACGATAAAAAGAATAATAACGGCATCCACGTGGTCTTGAAGGAAGAAAGATAACCCGGCAGCAAAAATAAGCGTGAGGATAATGGGATTTTTAAATTGGGCAAGAAGCAGCGCCGCCGTATCGGACCGTTTCGGCGGCTTGAGCAGGTTAGCGCCATAATTGATCAGCCGCCGCCTGGCCTCCTCGCTGCTCAATCCTTCCTGCTGAGATTCAAGCTGAGTCAGTAAATCAGCCTGCGGTATGTTCCAGAAATTGGTTGGTTGTTGGATCATTAGGCTTTCCAATCGTCATGACGGACTGATGGTTCTCCAAAACAGGTGCGATAATTACAGGGTGATTAATCCGCCACAGTCTCAATAGACAAATCTACATCTTCCAATGTAGGTTTCGCGGGACTCCAGCGAAATTTCCAATGAGAGGTTGCGGTGCGCACAGGGGTGGCAATGTCCGAAGACTGGTATTCCACCCATATGGTCAGATCAAACCACCAGTTAAGGATTGCCTTATAGCCCCAAAAGTGAACCTTGCTGGCCACGCCCGGGTGCTCAGCAAGCAACAGGTCGTGCATGTCCCACTTTAATGTCCCTCCGGGCGGAAGCGATCCCACAGTCTTGGTCCGGGAGAGTGCCTCGGTTATATCTTGAACCGATCCTCCTTCCTGGGCAAGCGTGGCATGAGGTATAAACCCGACAACTGTCGCATTGCTGGCATTTCTTATCGAAAGTATCGCTCTGTTGAAAGGTATCTCCCTGCCCCCGGTCACGCTGAGTTTTGAAGGGACCGGTATCAGAGAAATCTCCAGGTTGAGTTCTTGTCCTTTCACCTGTCCGTTCCTATCTGTTATATTTGGATTCATGGTCCCTTCCTTTCTATCTTACTTGTCCCTTCTTGCATGGATAGTGTAAAAGAAGAAAATTGATACGTCAATCAAGAAAATTTTTGCAGCCTCCCCGTATCCCCGCCTCCGAGGACAGGCTTGCCATGAGGGTATCCAGTCAGTTATTGTCATTCCGGGCGTGACCCAGAATTCACTAACAAGCGCGATCCTGACTCCTACCTGTCATCCTGTACCTGATAAACCGACCCCGTACCTGATACGGGGGGGGTCCAGTTCTCTTAATCTTTCATTCCGTCCTATGGTTTTACGAAAAACCCCTTGACCGATTCTATATTCAGGTATACTTTTCACTTAAATTTCAAGCGGATATTGAGGACAATATTGCGACACTCTTTTGATTCATAGCTAAGAGGGATAAATGAATGTACCGATTCACGCAACCCTGTTTCTTAAAAGAGAGCGGGGTTTTGTATTTTCATCAGTAAAGAGGTGATGGCCACAGAAGGAAATCTCCCAAAGAAGACCTTTGAATATAATTTGATGAAGCTCAAGGTAAAAGGGCTGATTAAACGTATCGGACTTAACAGTGTGGGCATTGGGAAATTGTGGATAGCCGACATAACGGGGCCGTGAGCACAGAATGGGGGAGAAAATGACAGCAACATTTAACAACTATCTACAGGCGGAAGTCAAGCAAATTAGTCAACGCGAACGGCTTACCGGTGACCAAGCTTTCTTATTCTGGTTTGCAATCACCATTCTAGAGTTGTCCGAAGACGATGCCCGTGAGGCAATATCTATAGCAGGAGCTAATGATAAAGGAATTGATCTTTTTTGGGTAGATGATGACGAGGGCCGTGTCGTTATCGCGCAAGGCAAGTATTCTGTCAAACTTGCATCAAAACCTAAGATAGCACACATCTCTAAGCTGGAAAGTAGTCTAAACTGGCTTGCCAATTCAGAGGCTTTGCGGCGTGACGGCAAAGCCGACCTTGCACAGGCAGCCGATGACTATATAGAGGCAGTAAAACAAGGCTACGGTGTGGAACTGTGGTTCATTTATGCTGGTGCAAAATGTGCGAACATCGATAAACATATCAGTGTGTATAATCAGAATAAAGATAACATCGAGAAAAGGCGAACGTTTAGACATTACCATATTGATCTCCTGCGGGCCACGTGGGAAGAGCTGGAAGGCAAATCCCGGCGAATTGACACTGAAGAAATCACCATAATTGATAGAAACTCCCTGCCTTTTAAAGGCGCATTTGGAAAGGCCATGGTAGCAACAGTTCAAGGCAGAGAGATTGTCCGACTGTATGAAAAATATGAGGAGCGTCTCTTTGATAGAAACGTGAGATTGTTCTTAGGTGTAAGAAAAGGTTCAGTTAATGCTGGAATTGCAGAGACATTGCGCAACAAATCAGAGTGCGGTAATTTTTGGGCATACAATAACGGTCTTACCGTTATCTGCGATGATTTCGCGCCTGACAAGTTGAAAGTCAAACTTATTAACTTCAGTATTGTGAACGGATGTCAGACTGCTGTCTCTCTCACGCAAGCGCAAAAAAGTAACGTGAGCGATGTAGCAGTTCTTGTTAGATTTGTCGCTGCCCGAGCAGGAATCGTTGATGATATTATTAGGTATACCAATTCGCAAAACCCTATAAGGACATGGGACATCGCGTCACAAGATCGAACACAGCGAAGATTGCAAGCCGGTTTTGAAAAACTTTCCAAGCCATTCATCTATTTGACACGACGAGGTTCTCGTCCTAAAGGTGCCTTAAGTAAGTATCGAGAAGGTGGAAAATTAAGGCAGATACGAGTTGATATTATGGGCCAGTATGCAGCAGCTTTTCGTGAGGATGCTGTCCTTGCGTACAAGCACAAGGCTTTCATTTTTTCTAAATATCATGATGATGTTTTTCCGCCAGATGTTAGAGTTGAAGAGGTCCTGCTTCAATGGATATGTGGTGATCTTGTAAGAGAAGTAGTTCAAGAAGCAATGGTATCGAAGAAAGAGGCCGAGCTGCGCATCTTGAAGAAGGGTGGGACTCTTTTTGTACTCGCAACAATGTCAAAAATCCTGTCTTTGCGCAATGGCGCAACATACTTAAGCAATTGTTCAGAGTCTGCAATACTAAGTAAGGCAATGCTATCTCGCCTTCGCAAATATGCTGAGTACGCAAGAGACGCATACATCCAAGCTGTAATGGATCAAAGCGAACTTGAGGAGGCGGAGTTGGCTACATTAGTCAGACAGCCCGATTTTTTCAAAAAGGTCGTGGACCGTATAGGGCGACAGTATGAAAAAGATGCCCGCGCAAGCAGTTGGCTGAAAGAAGCACTTCCTCCTATTAACCTGAAAGGCAATTAGATCCCATATATCTGCAGAAGAAATGAAAAAAAGGTGCGTGTCCGGAACAGTTAAAAACCGTTCAAGTACCAAGCGCCGTTTCGTATCAAAGAAGAAATGACGATGTAAGTCATTCGAATTTATCTAAAAACGGAAGGAGACTCCAATGAAAGTAGTAGCTCTAAACGGAAGTGCCCGCAAAGACGGCAATACGGCAATTCTTATCAATACGGTTTTCGACGAGCTGAAAAAAGAAGGAATAGAGACGGAAATGATTCAGCTCGCGGGAAATCCCATAGCGGGTTGCATAGCCTGTTACAAGTGTTTTAAAAACAAGAATCGTCGGTGCTCGGTTGATAAAGACATACTTAATGATTGCATTGCAAAGATGGAGAAAGCTGAGGGGATATTGCTGGGATCACCGACATATTTTTCCGATGTCTCGTCGGGCATGCGGGCATTCATCGAGCGATGCGGCTTTGTTTCGCGGGCCAACGATTATATGTTCAAGTACAAGGTCGGGGCCGGGGTTGTCGCCGTGCGCCGGGCCGGTGCAATCCCCGCGTTCAACTCCATGATGCTCTTTCTGCATTACATGCAGATGATGATCCCGGGCTCCAGTTACTGGAATTTGGCTATCGGAAGGGACCCCGGCGATGTGTTGAAAGATGACGAAGGGATTCAAACCATGAAGACCCTCGGGCAAAACATGGCATGGCTTCTCAAAAAAATCCATGGATGAGATTCCGGCTGTTTAATCAGCCCACTTGACATATTCATCTATGTCAGCCCTTTTTCTTTCAAAGCTATTTATGGGGTAGCTCTGATCAGGATATCCCATGGCTACCCCTATGACGATTCTCCGATCCTCGGGAATGGATAGGATTTTGCGCAACAGCTGTGGATATCCGACAGACATAGCCATAATGCAGGTCCCGATCCCTTTCTGATGGGCAGCAAGACATACAGTCTGCAAGATGAGGCCCACATCGAGCATAGCATATTCAATACGGGTATCCCTGGAAATACAGGCGACAATCAGACACGGCGCACCGAGAAGCGAGGCCATGTTTCCATATAATTTCTTGCGGGCTTCCTTGTCTTCGCGTTTGATATTTAAGGTCCTCAGAATGATTTCCCCAAGTTCGTCATACCTTCTTTTCAGGTGCGCAGGCCAGACTTCCGGCATGGGCACATCGGGGGTGAAAGGCTGATCATTGATAAACAAATTGTGATTTGCTTTCCTGAAATCCTCAAGCAGTTTTCCTGTCAGCACATAAAATTCCCACGGCTGCGTGTTGCCCCAGGATGGCGCCCAGCGCGCCGTCTCCAGGATTTCACGGATGATCTCCCGGGAAATCCCATCAGGTTTGAATTTCCTGATGCTCCGCCTATCTTTGATTGCAGCCCCTAATTCCATTTCAACATCCTCCCACGATTATTTTAATTATCCCTCTCGCACAGCCGATATAGAGGATTCCAGTTCTGCTTCGAACAAAGGTCCCTGCAAAAGGAGGTTAAACCAGGGACCGCTGTTCAGATAAGAAGATGAGGGGATAAGGATAACGACGCAGAATTTTGCTTTTTTCTAAAAAGAGCATACTAATTTCCCTCTATGCATATTAACTAAATTGAGATTTGCTCAATATTTCATCACTCCCGCTAACTTTAGATTGGGCAGGAAAAAACCCGCGACGACAACGCTGCTTATGATCACGGCCCAGGCAATGTACTTCAGCATTTGCCGGGAATCAAATTTTGTTTCAAGCTTCATGCCCGAAAAAATGAACCCGAGAGCGAGAAACACAACAACGATAATAACACCATGCGTTGTCCAGTGATGCCCCAGTGCCGCCTTCATGACACTCATGACAGCGTCATTCTTTTCCTTAATGACCAGGATAACAGCATTTAAGAAGCTCGTTACGACCAAAGAAATACCAAACCCGGCGGCATATTTATCCATCAATGTATTCTCCATAGCTCCTACCTCCCCATAAGTCCCATGGTTACGCCTTTGCTGATGATCCCGCCGGCGCCTTCCATGAAAAAGCCCAATAAAACGATCAGCGCAGAAATCCCGAGAACCAGTTTTCGCTTCTGCTTCTCCATGAGGGGGACATTCCTATAGACAGCGATCGGCAGGTATATGGCAAGCAGTAACATTGCGAAAAAGATATGTTCCTTGACTTCCATGAAAAAATTATGGGCCCACGGCCATTGACCTGCTTTTATGATATCTCTGTCATGGCCGTAATAAACCACATACCAGTATCCGCCGATAAGATAGGCAAGGACAATAAACACGGCAACGGCCAGGCTTAATTTCTTTATCCTCTCAATATTGCCCTCATTGACATTCAAGACATCCACGAACAATGCGACAGCAAAGAGGATGCCAATGACGCCCAGTGCCACATGAGTCATCATTATTCCCTGGATAAACATAATCTCCCTCCCTTCCGGAAAACTTAATGTTGAATGCTTTTTTTGTTAAGCATTATTAGCCCTGCAAGCAAATTTATCAATTTGTCATTCCGGCGGAAGCTGGAATCTACTGAAAAGACTGGATGCCCCGTATCAAGTACGGGACAGGCTTATCATAGTTCGGCATGACATTAGACTTCGTGGATCTGTTCTCCTCATTGCTTGTTTCCTTCCTTCGGACCGAAGGTATACTGATAGGCAATATAAAAGTTGTAGTAGTTCGGACCGTAGATATCCTGGCCCCCAGCCAGCAGTATATGGTGGTTATCCGTCAGGTTTATGATGGCGCCGACGGTGTAGCCCTTACTCTCGTCGATATCGGCCTTGCTTGCTGTCTTGTAGTAGAGCTCTACTCCAAGGGTCAGCTTGTTTAGTGATCTCCCGCTGTACCAGCCAGCCGAAATACCACCAGTCCCTGTTGTCCTCGCCGGAAGTAAACCAGTAGCCCCCTCCCCCGTAAGTCGTCCACGGCCCCCAGCTCTTCTGGAACCACAGGGGCAGGAAAAACTGGGTCTTGCCGTTCCCCAGTCCTCTCGAAGACTCGCCGGTGGGAATTTCCAGCAGTGGAAATGTCCCCACTTGAGGAAAATACTTCGTTTCCTGAATGAAGCGGTACTTGATGCCAACTTCCGTATCTCCGTAACCATATTGTGACGCCTCCCCTTCCGGCTTTGCATACTGCATCGGGGCAATCAGATGGACCTGGACATTCGGCAGAGCGCCATAGTTCACCTCCACGTGGGGCAGCGTGGCGGAGTTCTGGTCCCGGTCATGGCTGTATTGCGAGCCGAGATATAATTCCCAGTGCTTGTATTCCACCGGTTCCGGATCATCGGTCTTAAATGGCGGGCCGGCCAAAGCAGCCCTTGGCATCAGTGCAAGAACAAGCCAAAGTGCCGCAACAGCGAATATGCTTATTCGTTTCATTAAATCTGCTTTCCGATAGTGAAAGCCCTTGCCCAGATATTTTCCTACACCATAGTAGGATTGTATCTCCGGTCCAAAAAGTATCGGCCTCACTTTTTCCATATCCGGCAAACCATTTTCTCCGAGGACGGATTCCTCCGCTTTGACGTCCATGATCTCACCGATAAAGTGTGTGTGAATCCCGATTTCACTGGAGCCGAGCAGTTTGCATTCCAGAATCAGGGAAAATTCCTGTATATAAGGGGCATCCACCTTATCACTCTTTACGGCTGTTTGCTCGGCAGCGGAAAATTTGTCCACATTTCTCCCGGAAACCAGCCCGAAGTAGTCAGCTATTTTGACCTGCGAAGCGGAAGGTACATTAACAGTGAATGCCTTGCGCTCCATAATGTTGCCGTAGGTATAGGTGGCCTTTCTTATGGAAACAGCCACACAGGGCGGGTTGGAACTGCAAACCCCTCCCCATGCTATGGTCATTACATTAGGTTCCCCGGCCTTGTTGTACGTCCCTATGACCCATACGGGTGTCGGATAAATCAGCGTCCTCGCACCGAATGATTTTTTCATAAGTTCACCTTTTAATTTAATATTCAATCTACTTTAATGGAATTGAGCCGATGACACAATGGTAGTTTTATGAATGTAGAATGGTAGAATAATGCTCCTATCGATGCCTGCCCCATTTTATTTTTTCCTTGTTTTTTTACGGGAGGCGATTATACGATAAAAAAACAGTGAAATGTTTCATTCTCAAACAGGAGGAAAGGTCATGGACATATTCACCACAATCAGGGAACGGCGAAGCTGCAGGAGTTACCTGCCCGATCCGATCAGTGACGAAGTGATTGAGAAAATCCTGGAGGCTGCCGTCTGGGCGCCGTCGGCGGCTAATAATCAGCCCTGGGAGTTTATCGTTGTTTCAAACAAGTCTGTCAAAAAGGAAATCTCTTCGGAATCTGAGAAATGCAGAAAAATTTTGTTTGAAAAAAGCGGGTGGAAGTGGGTTGACCGATACAGGGTCAACTTTCTCGAAGAGGCGCCTGTGGTTATAGCCGTAGTAGGAGATCCTCAGAAGACCGGAGCGGACATGTTCCTGGAAGGAGGCGGCCTGGCCTATCGAGACGGGTGTGCAGCGGCCATACAGAACTTGCTTCTTGCGGCCCGTGCCCTCGAACTGGGAACACTCTGGTTTACCCTCTTTGACAAGGAAGCTATTCGGAGAATCCTCAAGCTCGATACGGCAAAAGAACCTCTGGCCCTTATATGCCTCGGTAAAGCGGCAGCCGTAACTGCCCCGCCTCCCAGAAGAGTTGTCGCGGAAAAGACGGTTTATCTTCGTTGATTTATCATTATTCCGGCAGTGTATGTGATGAAATATAAAGATCTATGCAGAATATGTGAAAAAGAAAAGGTTTTTGCAAAATGTTTAGGATGCGAAAAGCCTCTATGTGAACAGTGCGCCTTTTTTGAGCTGATAGGTTCAGGCTGCGGGTGCGTCTGGCCTGTATACTACTGCTTCACGTGTGCGCATGACCAGATGATCAACCCGAACGCCGTATTTAGAGATCCGGACGCATAGTGCATCATTTCATTCAGTTGGCGACATCGACTGGGTCCAGGGAACTAGGAATCGATGATATTATAGATTTCTCAGTCACTCCGTTCCTTCGAAATGACACCCCTTTTACATGTGGCACGGGCCAGGCAGCTTGTCTGCCCGATAGGAGGTGACAGTGGAATTTCTTATAAAATTGCTTGTGAGTGTCGCAATTATAATTGTATGCACACAAATCGGCCGTAAATTTCCCTCCCTCAGCGGCCTCATCGCCACCATGCCGATCATAAGCGTGATCATCCTCGTCTGGATATATACAGACAACCCGGGAGATTTCAAACTGATGGAAAATTTTACAAGGGCGGCTCTGTGGGGGATTCTGCCGAGCATCCTGTTCTTTATCGTTGCGTATATATGCTTCATGAGGCATTATCCCCTCGGCATCGTTCTTTGCGCGAGTTTCGGCACCTGGCTGATGGGAGCGTTTGTTCACCAATGGTTTCTGCGAAGGTGAGATAAAGATTGACATCTATTCAACCCGGCAATTACAAGAGCATTGTTTTTTTCACTGGAGCGGGAATGTCCGCCGAGAGCGGCGTTCCCACATACCGCGGCAGGGGAGGAGTCTGGAGCCAATACAGGTGGGAAGAATACGCCTGCCAGGAGGCTTTTGACGGGGATCCGGAGAAGGTGCTCAAGTTTCATGAATTGAGAAGACAAGTCGGTGCTTGACATGCGCACCCCATGCGGGGCACTACGTGATTGCAGAATTGGAAAAAGGGCATCCTAATGTCCGTGTAGTCACACAGAATATCGACGGAATGCACCAGCGGGCGGGAAGCCTGAATGTCACAGAATTGCACGGCAGTCTCTGGCGTCTGCGGTGCTCTGCGCATGGAGTTTTCGAGGATATCGGTGAAGTTTACGAAAGTTTCAAATGTGAACAATGCGGCCACTGGCTCCGGCCCGATATTACATGGTTTGGCGACATGCTTGATCAAGACGTCATCAACGAAGCTAATTTAATAATAAGGCAGTGTGACCTTTTCATCAGTATCGGCACGTCGGGGATTGTATGGCCCGCTGCCGGTTTCCCGAAAATCGCAAGGGAAAACGGCGCATATTGCATAGAAATCAACCCGGAGCCAAATGAATTGTCACATTTGTATGACATAACCATGCGGGAAGCAGCGGGACGCGCATTACCGACGCTTTTCGCGGGCGATATATGAATCAACGCCGCAACTAATCTGCAATTTTTCGAAGACCTCACATGCACCCGTGACGAAATATCCATCAGCAAAATTATACCCCTTCCTTTCAGTGGTTATCGTTTACGATTTACTATCTGGCTTAGCAAACTGTTATTGACTAACAGGACTGCTTTTTATTATATTATTTGGAATGTAATTTATTTACTAAGATACTGACGAAAAATTTCATAATCCGTCATTTGAGCAAAGAGGTTGCGTCGTAATTGGTCATTTTTTAAAAAAGTTGCGGAGGATCAAATGAGAAAAGACGGCCGGAAACGGCGCGTGGTAAAGGAAGACGCTGCAGTCGCGGGTGATAGGACAGGCGGAGACAGTTCCCCTGTCATCGTGGTAGGTATTGGTGCCTCGGCAGGAGGGCTTAAGTCGCTGAAGCAGCTATTCGCAAAGATGCCAACCGGGCGCGGCGTGGCGTGAACGAGGCAACTGAGCAGATAACCGGCCGAACCCGAAGGGAATTGATAGGAACAGACTTTTCAGACTACTTCACGGACCCCTCCTCCGCACAGACGGGCTATCGGAATGTCCTTGCCGACGGCCAGGTGCGAGATTACCCGTTAACAATTCGTCACAAGTCAGGAAATACGACCGCCGTACTGTATAACGCGACTGTCTACCGTAACCAGGCGGGTGAAGTACAGGGCGTATTCGCGGCTGCCCGCGATGTCACTGAACTCAAGCGGGTGGAGTCGGCTCTTAAGAAAGCCAACGAGACCCTTGAGCAGCGGGTGATGGAGCGCACGGCAGAGCTACACGAATCCCGGCACCGGCTGGCGGTAATTGTGGACAGCATCGCCGACGGCTTCTTCGCCATCGACCGGGAATGGCGCTTCACGCATGTCAACGACGAGGCCCTCCGTCATTTCCACAAGAAACGCGAGGACGTGGTGGGGCATGCGTTCCTTGACGTCTTTCCGGAGGCCCGCGGCGGCATTTTCGAGACAGAATACGGCAGTGCCATGGAGAGCGGCGAACCTGTTCACTTTGAGTCCCCTTCGCTCGTCTCGGATCTTACAGTGGAAGTACATGCCTACCCCGGCCCAGAAAACTTGACGGTCCTGTTTCGCGATATTACGGAAAAGCATCGCATGGCAACAGCCCTGCGCGAGGCCCGCGACAGGGCGGAATGGCTGGCGCGGTTTCCCGACGAGAACCCCAACCCGGTCATGCGCGTGTTAGCCGATGGAAATGTTCTCTACTGCAATCCGGCGGCGGCGGAGATACCAGGATGGTCGTGCGAGGTCGGTGAGCAATTGTCTGATCCCTTTCTAGCCCTCATCGAAAGGGCTACGATCGAAAGACAGGAGATACAGCAGGACGTGGAAATGGGTGAACAGTTCTACTCGATTGCCGTTGTGCCGATCCCCGGGGAAGGCTACGCCAACGTCTACGGTCGCGACATCACCGAGCGCAAACAGGCCGCGGATGCATTGCAGACAGCGCTTCAACGCCTTCATGCTTTGGTTTCGAACATACATAACAGTATTCTGTTTGTGGGAGAAGACGGGATTGAGTTGGCCAATCAGGCGTTCTGCGACTATTTTGAATTGCAGGCTTCACCCGCATACCTGATCGGACTCACTCCGCGTAAACTGATAGAAAAAATAAAGAATGCTTATCTCCATCCTGAGGAGGAAGTAACCCGCATCCGGGAAATCGTTGGCCGGGGACAAAATGTAATAGGCGAAGAAATTACCATGCAGGACGGGCGGACGTGCCTACGGGATTTCATCCCCATACACGTAGATGGAAAATCATACGGCCGCCTATGGTGTCACACTGACATCACCGGCCGCAAGCAACTTGAACTAATGCTGCAAAGGAATCTGAAAGAGCATCAGATTATTCTCAATTCCGTGCCGGCAATGGTTTTTTACAAGGACAGGGAGAATCGTTTCATCCGCACCAATAAAGCGTTTGAAGGCGTGATGCAGCTACCGAAAGAGGCATTGGAAGGCAAATCCTTGTTTGATCTGTATCCGCAGGAGCAGGCCGAGGCCTACTGGAAGGATGATCAAGAGGTAATGGCCTCAGGCAAGGCAAAAAGCGGCATTGTCGAACCTATGCAGACACCCGCAGGAGCAAGATTAGTGCAAACCGATAAAGTTCCTTATGTCGATGAAAAAGGCAATGTGATCGGGGTGATTGGTTTTGCTGTTGATATCACTGAACAAAGGCAGGCGGAGGAAGCTCTGCGCGATAGCGAATCCCGCTTCCGCCTTCTCTCAGCAACCGCCGGGCGGCTGCTTCGCGCCGAAGATCCCCAGACCATAGTTGAGGGCCTTTGCCGGAACGTCATGACGCACATGGACTGCCAGGCGTTCTTCAACTTCCTGGTGGATGAGAAGGCCGGCAGGCTTCGTCTAAACACATGTGCCGGTATCCCTGAAGAAGATGTCCGTGTCATTGAATGGCTGGACTACGGCGTTGCCGTCTGCGGGTGTGTGGCCCGGGACCGGACGCGTATCATCGCCGAAGACATCTTCCATACTCCCGACGTGAGAACCGACCTGATCAAATCCTTCGGCATCCAGGCCTACTGCTGTCACCCGTTGATGGCCCAGGACCACCTCATCGGCACGCTGTCTTTCGGTACAAAGACCCGGCAGCACTTTACCCCTGAAGAGGTGGAATTAATGCGGATGGTAACCGACCAGGTCGCCGTCGCCATGCAGCGCAAGCAGACCGAGCAAATGGTTTTGCATGCCAAACAGGAATGGGAGCGAACATTCGACGCCGTGCCGGACCTGATTGCCATCCTGGATGACCACCACCACATCCTGCGTGCCAATAAAGCCATGGCTGAGCGATTGGGGGTAGCGCCGCAACAGTGTGTCGGGGAAACCTGCCACAAGGCGGTGCACGGTCTTGACTACCCGCCGGACTTCTGCCCTCACACCCTCGCCCTGGCTGACGGCCAGGAACATGTGGAGGAGGTACATGAAGATTGCCTAGGCGGCGATTTCCTGGTGAGCGCCACGCCGCTGACTGACGAGCTGGGCCGGCTTATCGGTTCCGTTCATGTCGCCCGCGACATCACCAAGCGAAAGCAGGCCGAGCAGATTCTCCTGGAACGGACGGCAGAACTGGAGGCGCTAAACAGGGAACTGGAGAGCTTCAGCTATTCTGTATCCCACGACCTGCGTGCCCCCCTGCGTGCCATCGACGGCTATGCGCGTTCGATCTTAAAGAAACAGGAGGATAAGTTTGACGAAGATACCAAACGCAGATTCAATGACATAAGGTTGAATGCCAAAATGATGGGCCAGCTCATCGACGATCTCCTGGCCTTCTCACGCCTGGGCAAGAAACATATGTCTATATCGAAGCTGGACATGGATGCCGTTATAATGGATGTGTGGAAAGAACTGCAAACTGCCAATCCCGAAAGGGACATGAAGCTGACCCTTAACAGCATGCCTCGCGGCTACGGGGACAGGACGCTCATTAAACAGGTCTATTTCAACCTTCTTTCGAACGCCGTTAAATTTACGAAGTTTCGGGATGCCGCACATATTGAAGCTGGCGGCTACACCGAGGGAAATGAGGATGTGTATTATCTAAAGGATAACGGTGTCGGCTTCGACATGGCGTATTATGATAAACTGTTCGGCGTGTTCCAGCGTCTTCATAATCCAGATGATTTTGAGGGGACCGGCGTCGGTCTGGCTACTATCCAGCGTATCGTACACAGGCATGAGGGCCGTGTCTGGGCGGAAGGCAAAGTAGATGAAGGGGCGACTTTCTATTTTTCGCTTCCGCGGAAGGGGTGATCGAGGTAACAATGACAGAACAGGCAAAATGTCCGGCGCCAATGCTGGCCACGGGGGATAGGCTTTACGGGTTTCGGGTGCTGCGGGTCGAACAAATCCCTGAAATACGGATAACCGCGTACGAAATGGAACATGATAGAACCGGTGCAAAGGTCATTCACCTTCACTGCGATGACCGTGAGAATCTCTATTCCATCGGCTTCCGAACTCCAGCACCTGATTCCACGGGTGTGCCACACATTCTCGAACATTCAGTACTTGCCGGTTCGGAAAGGTATCCTCTCAAGGATGTTTTCAATGAATTAATGAGGGGAACGCTCCAGACCTTCATCAACGCCTTTACCTATCCCGATAAGACAATATACCCCGTGGCCAGCCAGGTGCGGGTTGATTATTTTAACCTCGCCCGTGTGTATACGGATCTTGTGCTCAGGCCACGGCTGCTGAAGGAAACATTCTTTCAGGAAGGTCATCACCTGGAATTTGTCAATCCCGAAGATACCGGAAGCGAGCTTACCATCTCGGGAATCGTCTACAACGAGATGAAGGGCGCATATTCCTCGCCCGAATCCCTGATGTACAAAGCCATCCAGGAACATCTCTATCCCGATACGACATATTCCTTCGATTCGGGAGGAAACCCGGATAATATTCCGCTCCTTACATACGAGCAGTTCAAGGCATTTCACCGGGCTTACTACTCGCCAACCAATGCGCGCTTCTTCCTTTACGGTGACATACCGCCGACGGATCACATGGCATTTTTGGCCGAGATGCTGGCAGGGTTTGATCGTGTGGCAGTAGACTCAGCAATTAAAAGTCAGGCAAGATGGCAACAACCATCTTCAATACATGGTACCTACCCTATTGGAAATGAAGACAAGCCCGCGGGAAAAACAGTCATCAATACTGCATGGACGATGGCGGAAAACACTGATTACGAAACAGCCATTCTCCTTCAAATTACAGCCGGAATGCTGGTTGGAAGTGCCGCCGGGCCTCTTCGCAAGGCCCTCATCGATTCCGGACTTGGTGAAGACCTGTCTCCCATCACCGGCGTGGAGAATGATCTGAAGCAGATTGCATTCGTCGTGGGGCTGCGGGGAACAGACCCGGATAAAGCTCTGCGTATCGAAGAATTGATCATCAATACGTTAAAAAACATCGCAAAATCAGGCTTTGACCGGGAATTGATCGAAGGCACCCTTCACCAGGTTGAATTCCACGGCAAGGAGATTGTGCGCAGCGCATACCCATATGGGATCGTACTCATGGGAAGAGCCTACCATACCTGGCTGTATGACGGAGATCCCCTCGAAGGCTTGAACTTCGCCCGCGTCATCGAAAAAATACGAAAGAAGTGGGAAGCCAAACCTGAGCTTTTTCAGGACATCGTCCGGAAGTGGTTTCTTGACAACCCCCACCGACTGCTCTCCGTAATGGAGCCCAGCAAGACCTATCAGGCGGAGCAGGAGGAAAGATTCAAAAAAAAGATGGCCCGGCTCAAGTCATCACTATCCGGCAAGGAACTGGAAAAGATCCGGCAAGATGCTTATAACCTGAAAAAATATCAGACTGAATCGGACTTACCCGAAGCCGCGGCAAAACTTCCTAAACTGAATATCAGCGATATCACCCGGGAAATAGAGACAATCCCCACGGTCAAGTCGGCTATTGAAAACGTGCCGGCCATGATTCATGACATATTCACCAATGGCATTGCCTATCTTGATCTGGCATTTGATGTATCCGATCTGCATGAAGACATCCAGCCATACCTCCCGCTTTTGGGAAAGCTGATCACAAACATGGGGGCGGCAGGTTTGGACTATGAGGAGATGGCAAAGCGCATTGTATCGAAGACAGGGGGAATCAGTTATCTCCTGTCGGCAGGTCTGTCAGCGGATGGTAAAAAAAACTGGCAGAAGATGATCTTTCGCATCAAGGCACTCCATCGAAATGTCAAAGATGCGATCAACATCATCTCGGACATCCTGACATCCGGAGACATGTCGAATGAATCAAGGATGCGCGAACTAATCACG
This sequence comes from uncultured delta proteobacterium, assembly GCA_963695875.1. GTDB lineage: Bacteria > Desulfobacterota > Syntrophia > Syntrophales > UBA2185 > DATKLL01. The sequence goes on from CAVOID010000009.1 coordinate 189,404, forward strand.
GAGAAGAGGAATGACCTTCAGGCAGCAGTTGTTCCTTCAGGCCATGTTTTCGCACGACGGTCAGCCGGCTCAGCTCTGTCCGTGCCGGCGTACCGCGATGAACAGTGGCACGGAAGGACACAGCTTAAGATTGTCAACAGCATCGCTGATCAATTTAACGAAATAAAGGGCGAGTTGCTGGGTAAGCTGACTGTCCTTCAAAATATGGTATTCCGAAAAGGGAGGCTTTACATTAATTTAACGGCAGATTCAGAAGGAATCTCTCTCTTGTCGGAAAGCACAGCTGATCTGGTCAGGCGTTTATCCGGCGATGGAGGCATAGGAAACCCGAGTACCCCGGCTCTCTCACCCATCCATGCCGGGATTGTCATTCCAGCACAGGTCTCATATGTGGCCAAGGTCCTTTCCGCACCGGCATATGCCGATCCGCTTTCCCCATCTCTGCTTGTGCTGGCTCGACAGTTGTCAACCGGGTATCTGTACAAACATATCAGGGTTCAGGGCGGTGCCTATGGGGGCATGTCACAATATGACCTGACGAGCGGCACCTTCGCCTTACTCTCATACAGAGACCCCAATATCGTTAATACCCTCAATGTTTACCGCGGCGCCGCGGATTTCGCATCCCGGAATAAAATTTCGAGGGAAGAACTTGAAAAAACCATAATAGGAACAATCGGTTCTCTTGACAAACCCATGGATCCGTCGAGCCGCGGATACATTGCGATGATTCGCGATTTTACAGGTATCACAGACAACGACCGCCTGAAATTCAGAAACAATATCCTCGGCATGACGCCGGAGATATTGCTGGAGGACGCTTCCCGTTACTTCGCTTCTGCCGGCGATTCCGCGGTGGTGGCCGTATACGCCTCACAAGATAGTCTTGAGAAAGCCAATAAATTACTGGAGCCAAAACTTATGTTGGAGACATTGATATGATTTTTCATAGGGCGTCTCCCATCGAGAAGAGAAGCAGGGATTATGAAAGCAATGCTTCCGTATAAAGTGATCCATAATGAACGGGCATCATGATTTTCTCGAAGAGCTGAGTGCCGTCACTCGCAGGGCATGTCTCTACTTCCCCGAAATCATAGCCCCGGTAGAAGAAGCCTTTTTATGGAATGTGTCTCTTTCTCCTGAGCAGACCGATGAATATCTTGCACAGGGATGGCGGCATGTTTCCTGGTACTTCTATCGCAACAATTGCAGTAATTGCCGGCGCTGCCTCCCGATCCGTGTGCCTGTGGACAAATTCAAACCTTCAAAGAGTCAGCGGCGTGTCCTTAAGAAAAACGTGGAGACGGAATTTAAAATGTTCGAACCTGTGGACTTTGCGGTTAAGCACATCAAGCAAAGTCTATCACTGTACAACAGGTTTCTGGATATTCGCTATAATAAAGCACCCCGTGATTTGGGCGAATACTACAACGAGTATTTTGTATCACCGGCACAAACCCTCGTCTCTACTTTGTTCATAAATGGCGAGCTTGCAGGCAATGGATTTCTTGATCTTGGAGAAACGTCCCTCTCAACAATCTACTTTTCTTTTGACCCGCAATTCAGTTCCTTCTCTCCCGGAACCTTCTCCATCCTTAAAGAGATTGAATGGGCCCGCAAAAACGGCCTTCAATATTACTATCTTGGATATTATATACGCGAGATCGGCGCCATGCGATACAAGGGGTTATTCAGGCCGTTCGAAATCCTTGATTTTAGCACAGGACGCTGGAACGAGACGGAACGCGATATTGGCATAGATGCGACGAGGAATACAAAACCGAAAACCAGACGATGGGTTGATTAAAACAATAAATATCTCAATTGAAGCTATCCGCAGTAAACTGCGGAGAATCTTCGATCCACAAGGAATAATAATGTCTCCCCATTCGCTCGCTTGCCCCGCAGCAAGCTACAGGAATGCGCTCGCTGCCGGATTCAATCCTAATATCTTTTTCAATCTCGCCGCATTTTTCGGGGCATACCCGCCGAAATCGTTGTCAAAATAAACGTAAGTATCTCTGTTCCATACCAATATTTTCCGGGCCCATGTCCGTAGTTCTTCATCCGTATAGTCCGATGCATAGAGTTTTCTGGACCCGTGAAGACGGATGTAGATAAAGTCAGCCGTGACCGTTTCGCTATAGGGATAACGACCGGCGGTATCTGATATGCAGAAGGCAATCCGATGTTTCTCCAGCTTTGCAAGAACGATTTCTTCCAGCCAGCTCTTATGGCGTACCTCAAGCGTGCAGCGATGACGGTACTTTTCCAGACTTGTGCAAAATTCTTCAAAAACACCTTCATTAAAGGCAAGGCCCGGCGGCAATTGAAAAAGGACAGGCCCAAGTTTTTCTTTCAGTATCCCGGCAGCACTGAAAAATCGCTCCAGGGATTCACCGGTATCCTTTAAACGCTTGATATGTGTGATATACCGGCTCGCCTTGACAGCCCACAAAAACCCTTCCGGCGTTTTTCGTCTCCAGTTTTCTAAAGTTTCCGGCCTGGGCTGCCGATAAAAGGTTGTATTTACTTCGACAGTTGTGAAGTTCCGGGCATAGTACTGAAGCCATTTGGATATCGGGCACCCATGGGGATAGAAAGCATCCCTCCAGTGAACATAATTCCAGCCCGATGTCCCGATATAAATATTGGAATTCATTTTCTTTGACATAAACCCATATTTACCCTATACTCGGAAAAAATATCGTAATATACGCCAGACACAGATTTAACATCTGTGAAATATTTGTAAAATTAGAAAAAGTACTACACTGAAAGGAGACCGAGGATAATGAGAAGACTTTTTTCATGTTTCATTTTGATTTTTCTGCTTGCCACTTTCGGTTGTGCTGCAAAGCAATCTTACTATTATGATGTAAAGATGCCAGGTGTCGAGGAAGCAATAAATTATAACTCTAATGGAATAGACCTCGCCTCGCAAGACATGCATAAAGAAGCGATCAAGGAATTTAAAAAAGCGGTGGCACTTGATCCATTTTATTCAGAGGCATTCCTCAACATGAGCAAATCTTACTATGCCATAGATAACATTGAGTTCGCTCATTTTTACAATATTAAGTATCACGAGACCGATCAATACAGAGATTATACCTATAGATATCGGTTAGACTATTAGAGGGAAACTGATAGAGATAAATCGGATCTCCGTGTAGAGAGGATTCGGGATAAAGTACTTCTGAATGCCTCCAGCCTGGAATGGGGAAGTTGCAGGAAATAACGCGGGTTCCCGGACGAAGCTCTGCTTCTAGCTTTTGAGCAAGCTTCCCCATGACGTCGGGAAAGAGGTAACAGAATACCACATCAGCATCCCGGATATTTACATTCCAGAAATTACTCAACCTCACCTCAATCCCTTCCATCCAAAGTGTACGGATACGCGCCAGGATGTAGGCCAGAGGGTTAACCTCAAACCCCAGTGCCCTGACACCGTATCGCCTCTTTGCTTCCCGGAGAACCCTTCCGTCCCCACAACCAATGTCAACGAGAAGATCGCCTATTTTCATCGGTACATGATCAAGGGATGTTCTCACCCGGACACGCGCGGACGGGTGGAACATGGCACCCTGAGTAATCGGAAACACAGTAACAATAGAAAAAGCAAGTAGTAATTTGAGGGCAAAGAGACCCCCTATTACAATGAAAGCTGCGATTATCCAGGATGGCATATCCCTTAATCCCACATCTCTCTTATTCGGATATTGTCCTTTATGATTGTCCTTCAGACGTCAATTGTACGAAACTTCCGGGATACGCTTTAAGTACATTTTTTTCCTTCATGTAAGTGGAAGCTTCGTCAATATTCGCAAAATGACCGAGTAAAATTCTATACCATACACCCCGCCCCTGAATATGGACTCTTTCCATGTGAACATCGGGCTGTCTTTTTCTCAGATCTGTTACAAACTCCGTTGCACCATTTTTATCGTTCTCAGGATAAGCTCTAATCTGTATAGAGTATTTCTTCTTATTTGAGGTTTTTGATGAATCACCCTTGGATATAATTTCAGTTTGACCTTTCAGTTTTGTATCTTCTATCGGTGGGACTAAAACTGATTTACCGGTCGGACTGTTAATCCTTTGCGGATAAATCCTTCCCCCAAGATTGGTGGCATCATAATGTTGAATAGTTGGCCAGATAAAAACTGCCGTAAGAATGAACAGAAGAACGGATAAAACCACCAACGCGGCGATAAATGAAAAACGAAGATTTCGCTTTTTCTTCTCCTGTGATGGTGGTTTCTCTGGTGGACATGGAAGCGTCGCCCCAGCAAGCGTCTCTGACTCTTCTATACGAGGAAACAAGCTTTTTCCACTTGCCACCTCGTGATATAGAGCTTCCAATTCCTGCTCAAGCTCACTTTCTTCCAGGCTTTCTTGTCCCATAACATGCTTGTTCTCGTCGACTAGCCGATAAAATTAACTTCCAATGCCGAATCGCTTGATATAACCGTTGACAACGATGCTTTCATCGACCTGGAGACACCGGGCATACGATTTTAGGAAACCCTTTAAGTATACCATGGGCAGAAAGAGGTCGAATTTATCTTCTTCGATAGCTTTAAGGATGCCAATCCTCACATTTGTAACTTCGGCAATTTTTTCAAGAGTAACTTCCAGGGCTGTTCTTATTTTCCTTAAATCCTCTCCAGTCAGGACATCCTGAGTGAGGATCCCCTGGATCAACGAATTTTGTGAGACCCGGTTTTTCAAATCCTCCGGCCGGTTGTCCGGCCCTAACATAACCGGATGGTTGTTCTTAAAATCGTATATTGAAATCGGTTCCTTCGCTTTGTTACTATATTGCCGGCCTTTCTCCAATACACCGAGCTCAATCAGTTTTTGATCGTATTCGGATCTCGATTCAGGGTTTATCAGGGTAAGGTAAGCCTCCTCCAGGCAGGAAATAATCTCCTTTCTCTCTTCACTGGAAAAGAATGAATAACTTGCCATTGACCCATCCTTATAAAGCTCAAATGCTTTTTTATAAGCCCGGCCGATCTCTAATGGTGACGCATCAGGAGAAAGCTCCAGCAGCTCATAGTTGTTCTGCTCCCGGAATGGCTTCATGGGGCTTTATTTTATCCTTTATGAAAATATGATCAATGGTAGTTCGAAAAAAGCGATTTCTTTTCCTTTATTATTGACTGCATGTTTTTGGAACATTCCCTGAGATCAAGGGCGGTCTGGGTATAGGGATAAAGATCAAGAAAGGGCATCTTTTTGCAGATTGAATTGTGAACTCTATCATCAAAGCTTATACTTCCGAGAAAATGCATCTTCAAGGAAAGATGCCTTTCTATAATTTTGCAAATAAATACGCCGGTATTAGGATTATCCTGTTTTCTCAGTTGATTTAGAACCAACTTGAAATGGAATTCTTGAAGAGCCTTCTCAAGCTTCTCCCCTTTTTCCGGATCTAATTCTTTCATAATATTAAGAAGGATTTCCGGATTGTTTATGGTAGCCCTCCCGTTTCTCCTTTCAGCTTCATCAGCCAATGCCTTGTAATTATAAACATTGAGCACCTGACGAATCTTTCGGATATAGACGGAACGGATGAGACGGTAAATATTTTCTACAGAAGTCGGCTCAGGTGTAGTTACTAAAATACCTGAATTTGAAATCATTAAGAAATCAATTGTATTAAAAGATGTTCCCGCGCCCAGATCCAAGAGAATATACTCATAAGGAAGCTTGGAGATATGTCTCAACAGTTTCATTTTTTGTTCATGGGCAAGACTGGTTATATCCAGATTATTCATCGCACTGCTGATGAAATAGAGTTCGGGAACGGACGTGGGTACAACCGTTTCTTCAAGAGAGCTCACTTTTTTATTGATGAAATCTGAAATGCTTTTTTCAGGATGTGGAATGCCGAGGATGGTGTGTAAATTCGCTGCACCAAAGTCAATGTCGATAAGAAGTGTCCTGTACCCCTCTTTCGCAAGCAGAATTCCGAGGCTACCGGTAACAAAACTCTTACCGGATCCACCCTTTCCACCCCCAATGGGACATATATGCGTCACAGGGTTTGTCAAAGCTCGAATCTACGTAACCATTAAAATTAAGATTAGAAAACCAGTTTCTCCCGATCCTATGGTTTTACATGCCTTCTATGTTTGCCGCCTTATATCCTGACGGTCTCGCAAATATTTAAACCAACGCCAGGTAGTACTGCCAACATAGATAATCACTTTGTCGAATCTTTCACCCTCTTCATATCATAATTATTGAGGGAATATCCATTAATTATTAGTGTTTTAAATGTTGCATACTACAATGTAAAAGACATGATCGGATGCATGCATTTCAGGAATAACAGGATCTCAGTTGAGAGAAGTATTCCTTAATGTATTCTTTCACCCGGCAGAGAGTTTGAAAATCTAATATTTAAGCTGCTTCAGCTTAGCAAGCATGGTTTTTTTTGTCTTTACAGCTTTTATTCCTGCTGCAGCCTTTTCATCATTCAAGCCTGTGCTAAGCCAGCTGTAAAAGTCGTTTTTGTCCTTATTACAGTGATACTTGAATGTTTCTTCGTCAAGGGTCTCAAGAACTTTAATCAATGTCTTAATAGAGTCAGCAGTCTGGCCGTTATGAAAATAGAATACCGACGTCATAAGTTAACCTCCTATCTCTCTTAACACTGCAAATTGAAATTTGCTTTCCCGATTTGCCGATTCGGTTCCCTGGCAGTGCCACAATCATTTCAACTACGTATTCGCTGGTTCTGTGGTCTTAAATAACGATTTCTTTACCATGTTACATATCACAACTATTAATGACATATCCATTAATTATTACGATTAGGACGCTTGCATATTAATCCGAATTGAAGTTTTCCTTTTTATTTAATCAGTATACACAAAATAATTCCTTTCCTTGTGATCCCCATTACAGTTTTATTTTCTTTATATGCCGATACTATCAGCAAGTCATCGGAGTTCATATTCAGAATTTCACCCTTGGGAAGTCACATATAAAAGTTTAAGGAAGTTTATTAACTTGCCGAATATATAAACAGTTGCTGATCAAAAAAATTTCAGCAGATGACTGGTACATGGGCAATATGTTGATTTCTCTCATAAAATTAATTTTGATCTCAGAGAATGTCCACAAGTTATTGCAATGCACAACAGAAGGAACATTATTTGCAAAATATTCGAAATGGAGAATGGAACCAAGTGAGGCGGTGCCCTCATAGACTCCGCTTCAGAAAGAATATTTCAAATTAATTTGAAGGATGGCCTTTATGCCACATTACAGAAAATTCAAAATGTTCTTCAGAAAGGCACTTATTCCCGTTACCATCATGTTTGTCCCCCATGATAATTCCCGTAGATCTTTGAATTTGAATGTCCCTGCCATCGGTATATTTCTATCAGCCATTTGCAGTGTAATCGGTGCAGTTTATCTCCTATCCATGCTCCCTGATGCCATCAAATATCAGGACATGGAAAAACAACTCCTTGATTATTCGAAAAAGGTCGTCGACTTCAAGGCCACACTAGTATCTTTGAAAAAAGCAGAGAAGGATCTCCATCAACTGATCTCCCTGGGTTCCAGAGAAAGGATCTTTGAAAAGGTCGACACGTCGGACATGGGGTCATTCGACATCGATCAGGTGCAGGAGCAGATCGAATCTTCCATGAAGACCGTCGGCGCCATCAAAGACTATCTGCGATCGCAAAAGGATCTTTATCTTGCCACCCCAACGGGCTTCCCTGTTCAGGGGCCAATCTCATCTCCCTTCGGCAAGAGAGTCCATCCGGTTTCGGGACATTCCGAGTTTCACCGGGGTCTTGATATTTCCGCAGATGCCGGCACTCCCATCAGGACAACGGCGGACGGGGTTGTCGTCTTTTCCGGTTGGAACGGAGGCGGAGGTAATATTGTTGTGATCGCCCACGGTCACGGTTTTTCCACCTATTATGCCCACAATCGGAAGAATACTGTACAGGTGGGGCAAAGCGTCAAACGGGGAGATATCATCGGATACGTTGGTTCCACCGGTTCCACTACGGGAAGCCATGTCCATTATGCGGTATGGCTCAACGGTAAATGTAAAAATCCGATTAACTATACAGAGGGCAGATCCTGATGCTCAATAGGAAGTCGGATAAAATGATCAATAGATGCACAACAAAAGTCTTATGTGTCATTCTGCTCTCCATTGTATTGCTTACACCGGTGAGTGCAGAAGAAAAGAACTACCAGAATAATGCCTCGATGCAGGTTCCAATTCTTTTGTACCATCGTTTCGGTCCGGTGGCTGCTGATGTCATGACCGTAACGACGCCGGTCTTTATGTCCCACCTCGAATACCTGAGGGCCAACGGCTATTCGGTAATACCCCTAAGGCAGCTTGTTGACTATTATCTTGGAAAGGGCCCGCCTCCCCCGCCCAGGTCCGTCGTTATTACCGCCGATGATGGGCATAAATCGGTCTATACCGACATGCTCCCGCTGGTAAAGAAATACCACATCCCGGTAACCATATTCATTTATCCATCTGCGATATCAAATGCTTCCTATGCCATGACATGGGATCAGATCAGAGAACTCAAAAAAACCGGCTTCTTCGACATTCAGTCCCACACATACTGGCACCCCAACTTCAAGAAAGAACGTGAGAGATTGAGCGCCTCAGCATACGAGAAATTCGTCGACATGCAGATGAGGAAGTCAAGAGCAAAGCTGGAGAAGGAATTTGACACTAAAATAGACATGCTTGCATGGCCTTTCGGCATTCATGATGATTTTCTTATCACAAAAGCCTCAGAAGCAGGATATGTGGGCACTTTTACTATTGATGGCCACAGTGCCAATGCTACCGATAAAGCAATGAAACTCCCCCGCCATTTATTGACAAATGCCAACAGGGGCAAGGCATTTGAATGGATATTTACAAATCCATCATATCAAAAGATGTTGTTAAGTAAGATGACATCTGGAAACAAGGGTAAAAAGGAATGAAAAGAGACAAAATAGTATTTATTGTTATACTCCTGGCAGCAGCATTCTCAATGCTGGCCTTTTACAGTAACGACCGTGTTCATTCCGGCGATAATGGTCGACCATAGTGATCAAGTTTTATCAAGTGGAAGAGTGCTTGATGCAGTTACAAACATACCGCTTAAGGGTGCCATAGTAACGCTCAACGGCAGTGAGGTGGTGGAGACTGATGAAAACGGCCTCTTCACCGTAATGTCTTCAGTGCATAAGATTGCGGCACGAGCACACGGATATACAAGAGCAGAACTGGAGATCATCGCCCAACCAAAAATGTCACCGGTTGAGATGCGATTAAACCCATTCAAGCCAAAGGCCCTCTATCTCACGGTTTATGGCATCGGAGACAGGACACTCCGGAACTCGGCACTGAAGTTTATCAACGAAACCGAGCTGAATTCACTGGTCATTGATATGAAAGGGGACAGGGGTATTATTCCATATAAGAGTTCACTCCCTCTCGCCTCTCAGATAGGCGCCCAGCGGGTGATAACATTGAGAGATATAAACGGCACGATGCAATCCCTGAAAGAGAAAGGGATTTACACAATTGCCAGGATCGTCGTCTTCAAGGACAATCTTCTCGGCACAGCACGGCCTGATTTGACCGTAAAGACCCGTGACGGTAATATATGGAAAGACCGAGAAGGACTTATCTGGGTGGACCCCTCCAGAAAAGAGGTCTGGGACTATAATATTGACATTGCGATAGAGGCTGCCAAAAATGGCTTTGACGAGATCCAGTTTGACTATGTCAGGTTTCCAGATCACAAAGGACTTACATTCGGTATAACAAATACAGAAGAAAACAGGGTAAAAAGTATTTCTGGGTTCCTTATGGAGGCGAAAAGGAGGCTTGCGCCGTATAACGTCTTCATTTCCGCGGACATCTTCGGGTATGTAGCATGGAATCTCGATGATACGCAAATAGGTCAAACAATCGACAATCTTGCACCCCACATTGATTATATATCCCTTATGCTCTATCCTTCTGGATTCCGTTTCGGAATACCCGGATACAGGAATCCTGTAGCGAACTCCAACAAAATTGTATTCCTCTCGCTTAAAAAGGCTGAAGAACGTACCAATCTTCCGACTGTCCGCTTCAGGCCCTGGCTGCAGGCATTCAAGGATTATGCCTTTGACAGGAGGCAATTCACCGGTGTAGAAATAAGAGAACAGATAAAGGCAGTTGAGGATTTCGGCTCTAATGGCTGGATGCTCTGGAACCCCAGAAATATCTATAGTTCTGACGGGCTGCATAAGAAGGCCGTATTAATGAGCAATTCTTAACACGGAAACGACGCTCAGAACGGGCTTATTATTTCGTGATGCTTTGGATGTTTTTCTTCCCTTCTTCAATGTCAGCTTCTACATTCTTTTTAGCTTCTTCGGATTTTTTCTTTATCTCTCTTCCTGCTTTCTTCAACTCCTCCGGCATTTTCTTAAATTCTTCCTTCGTTTCCTTTACCCCCTGTTGAACTTCCTCTTTAATTTCCTGAGTCTTACCGGCAATTACAAAGTCAGTCATGACATAAAATGAAGTGAAGATAATCAGTGAAAAATAAAATAGCATCCTTGAAAGAACCAGACCTACTTTACAGCATTTCCCGAATTCATCAATTGAATCATTTTGTTGATCCAATGCCGTAACCTCATTGGTCAGGAATCGAGAACATCTATCGACTATTCTCATCGTCTAATCTCCTTTCATTACAATACGAAGGTTGTTATGGAGACACCACTGCAGTTATACAGGTTTTTCTAACTTGGCATGGCGTTTCATAAATACCATATTACGATAGCACAAAAAGCGATTTATTCAAATGAGAGTGTTTGATATTGTGAGTGATATCTGGACAAAAGCATGCAATATTTCTCCACATAAAGGGCTTGACATGAAGGCCTATTCTCATTAAATTGCGCGTCGACCGATTGAATCCGGCAGCGAGCACATTCCCCGTAGCTTGCTGCGGGGTAAGCGAGCGAATGGGGAACATTATTATTCCTTGTGGATCGGAGATTCTCCGCAGTTTACTGCGGAGAGTTTCAATAAAAAAAAGAATTGGCAATACTCGAATGCTCAATCACATCAAGAAGTATGTTATCGCAACCCGTCCCTGGTCATTCACGATGTCCTTCATTTCTGTTTCCACTGGAACACTTCTGGCGGCTGAAGAAGGACCTGTATCCTGGTTCTGGTTCGCCATCACCGCCGTTGGCATTATTCTTTTCCACGCCGCAGCCAATCTGATCAACGATTATTTTGATACACTCTATGAAATTGATCAGCGGGACTCGCCCACTGCGAAATACCGTCTCCAGCCGATCCTTTCGGGAATGCTCACACCGCGCCAACTCTTAGCCGAAACCTTCGTCCTCTTATCCATTACTATTGCAATCGGCATGACTGTAGCCATGATCCGTTCCTGGCATGTCTTGTGGATCGGGATCATCGGACTCTTAACAAGCATCTTCTACACGGCAGGTCCTGTCAAGTTCAAGTACCGTGCCTTCGGTGAGTTTGCCGTATTCATGATGTGGGGCCCTCTCATGATTGAAGGAGCTTACGCAGTGCAGTGTCAGGCCCTTTCCATCAAGGCATTCTATATTTCGGTTCCCTTCGGCGTCCTCGTCGCCCTTGTTCTCTTCGCAAACAACATGCGGGACATCGACTATGATTCACGCCATAATGTAAAAACGGTGAGCATCATGCTGGGAAGCCGCAAGAGCTACATCCTTTTTACAGGACTCATCGTGCTGGCGTACGCCTACGTCCTTGGCATGATCCTCACGGGAATCATGAGCCTCTGGGGACTGCTGATCTTTCTGTCTTTTCCTAAAGCGGTAAGCCTTTTGAAAACATTCAAGAAGGGTATCCCCGATATGGCCGATGCGCTGACGGCCCAGTTTGACACTGTTTTTGGGGTTTTTCTTATCCTGGCTATTTTCCTCGAGACAAAGATTATTCTGTAATCTTAGCTCCGGCATTCCAGCACCTGTCATCAACGTAAACGCGAATATCTACGAATAGTAGCATGGGGATTGTTTAAAACATGTTTGGGGAAACCATTTATGGGCAATAATTTGGAAAGCGAAATTAAGACGGTTCACATAATGGTAGAGATGTTTTGCAAACATCATCATTATAGAGGTGGACTCTGTGAAGACTGCCAAAAGTTATCCGATTATGCTGAAAACAGGATAAGAAAATGTACCTTCGGCGTTAATAAACCTGTTTGTTCTGAATGCAAGATTCACTGTTTCAAGCCGGAAATGCGATCTCAAATAAAAGAGGTGATGCGATTTGCAGGACCGAGGATGAATTTCAAGCATCCTGTGCTTGCGATACATCATCTTATTCGTAAGTGCAGATGAATGTTACCCCTTTCCTGCTAAGGAAAACCCTTGCACTCCCAAACCATTCCCAGCAACGGGGCTGCTATTATAACATGTCAATTACCGACGGTAATGATAGTCGACGTGAAGTATGGTGTCCCGAAATTCTTGCTTATTTAAGAATCCGCTCCAGTTCTTCCTGATAGAGTGTAAAGTCGCTCAAATCGTTGTGTCCACCACCCGGTATTTTAATCAACCTGCTTTCTGTTCTGATCAGTTTAAGGAGCCGCTCACTTGAGCTATAGGGAACAATGTCATCTGTTGTACCATGAAACAGGTAAACAGGACAGGCTACACTAGAAATCCACATGTCCGTGCGCATCGGATATTTAAGTCCTAAATCAAGGAGAATGCCCGGTATAAATGGATAGTGATATGCCGCAATATCTCTCATACTGAGAAATGCCGACTCCAGGACAATCATGTGCGGTCTGGCCGTCTGTGCCAGATGGACTGCAATTCCAGTCCCGAGTGATCTGCCATAGAGGATAATCTGATTTTCAGGATAGTGTTCCTTCAAATAGTTGTAAGCGACTGCCGCATCACGGTGCAGCATTTCCTCATTTCTTATTTTTCCTGTACTTTTACCATACCCTCTATAATCCGGTATGAGAACATCATAACCCCGCCTGGTAAAATCGGCGGCAATATCCCCCCAGCCGCTAAGGTTACCCGCATTGCCGTGAAAGTAGAGAATGACTCCCTTGGGATTCTCTGTTTTGAAGTGAAGCGCGTTGATCGCAGCGCCATCCACAGGCAGAGTCAGCTCGTCGAAGCGGGTGGGAAAACTATATTTGAAATCAGACGGGAGGACTGATGGATAAAAAATCATGCCTTCCTGCGTGAAATAAAAGAAACCGCAGCCGAAAGCAGAACTTACTATAATCGCCAATATAATTTTAAAAAGCATCTTCTATAAAACTCCTTAAAGGAGATGATATCACGGAGTTCCTCCTCGGCAGGAGATGGAAACCCGCGGCAATCTCTCCAACTAAACTACAATATAGAACTAGCGTTCTACTGTCAAGGAAAAGTTTATACGATAATCGCATAGCCTCCATTAGCATCAATATGACAAGCACTAACAATTATGGTAGACTCGATGAAAAACAAGGATTCGCACCTGTTAAATGATCTCACTATAGTTGCCTTTGTGTATGATACTCTTTTTACATATTTTCTATGAAATATCTTGACAAACGTGCAGTAGTTAGGCCGATTCTAGGGCAGTTTGACCGCAACCGGAGCTACCATCAGGCAGTTATCATCCCGGCACTGGCGGAAGCAGACCACCTTCCATTGACGATACAATCTTTGTACAACAATGTTCCTAAAGGCATTCTGGACGAAACCCTTGTTCTGGTAGTCATAAATAATCGGCCTATGGAGGTAAGTGCGAAGATTAATCAGCCTGAACTTAAGGAATGGATTGAGAATAACGCACTAACTTTAAAGTGGCTGGAAGGTCAAAGCCGGGATGTTCCGTATCCGCTCGCCTGGGTGGATGCATCTTCCCCTGGAAATGAACTTCCTCCCCGGGGAGGCGTTGGGCTTGCCCGGAAAATCGGGTGCGACAGTGTTCTTGCTTTTTTATTGGGGCTGAGCAAGCCGATTATCCTGCGAGATTTCATCTTCTTCAGCCTTGATGCAGATACTCTCGTATCACCGGACTACATAAAAAATGCGGGACATGAGTTCCGCAAGAGCCAGCGTGTAGGCGGAACCATTCCTTTCAAACATCAGCGGGCAGACTCCTCTGCGAATCAGGCTGCCATCGATGCCTACGAAGCATTTTTGCATTATTATGTCGCCGGTCTGCGCTGGGCAGGTTCGCCATATGCCTTCCACACCATAGGTTCCTGTCTCTGCTTCACCGCAGACGGTTACATCCGCGCCGGCGGTTTTCCAGCCCGCAGGCAGGCAGGAGAAGACTTTTACTTCTGCATGGAGCTTGCGAAAACAGGAGGCATTTGTGAAATAAAGAATACCATGGTCTATCCCTCCGCACGTATTTCTCACCGTGTGCCTTTCGGCACTGGCAGGAGTATGGCTGAAGCAGCGCTGAATGGTAAGAAAGATTTCCCGGTTTATGATTTCCGGGTGTTCGTCTGTTTACGTGAACTCCTTACGGCAGTTTCCACCAATGCTGACAGCGGAATCGACCGGATCTTCGCCGACCTGAAGAATCCCGTAACAAGAGAATTTTTGGAAAGTCGCGGATTCTCCGCCATATGGGATAGATTCCAACGGCAATACAAGACCAGGGCGTCCTTGCTTAACGCTTTTCATCGCTGGTTCGATGGATTTGTCACTCTCAAGTATATCCACTTGTTGACGGAAAAAGTATGGCCCCGGCAGTCTCTCAAAGACATTCCCGAGGCCAATATTTTCCGGGACAACATTGCATAACTCGAATTGATGCCTTGGCAGAAGGTGAAATTTTGTGCAAATTCAGAGATTCATCGCAAGGCGAGGAATCAGGCTCCCGATGAAGCCAAAACGGCAGGAGCCTTGCCCCTGCGAAGGCATTGGGGACTTTTTTACAATAAGGTTTATGCCTGCCGTACCGGCAGGTCGCAAATCATCAGCCCTGATATATCCCGGGTATTATACCGGTTAGTTCGACATCGATACTATGCTCCGCAAGTGCTTTAAGAATGTCTTGCAGGCCGCATAGCCGGTCAGGAACCACTTCCACTGCAACGGACGATTGTCTTACCATGAAGCCCTTTTCCCTAAGCACACTTGCAGCCGTATCAATATCACTCACCATCAGCCGGAGAATGCCGATATCCGAGGTATACGCAAGGGGTAAAATCCTCATGTTAATATTCGCATCATCGTGTATCCACGAGCCATTCACAATCCCGTTCTTTTTATTCTCGATGAATATGGGTATATATTCTACGTCCATGCTCCTGCTTCCTTTTTAAAGACTTTGTCACAATGTCACTGCGCGGGAGTGCAGCGATTGAACCCCTGTCCCGCCCATAGCGAGGGAACTCTTGAGATTGCCACGTTACCTCCGGTCATTCGCAATTACAGGATAAAGTCAGCATCAATCACTCCGCCTGAACATCTTACCTTTAGTTCCGCACACGGGACATACATCGGGAGCTTCCTTCTCCGCCGTCAAACCGCAGACCGGACAGATATAATAGGGATAGTTCTCCTGTGGGTTCGCCAGGCCATCCAAAAGCTTCTGATAAAGCTGGGCGTGAATTTTCTCTACCTCGTTGGCATAGCTGAATGATCTTTCCCCCACTTTATTCCCTTCGGCCTTAGCTGCTTCGATCATTTCGGGATACATTTTCTTAAACTCATGGGTCTCACCGGCAATGGCCTCAAGAAGGTTTTCCCTTGTGCTTCTGATTCCTTTGAGGGCCCGTAAATGGTTATGCGCGTGTACGGTTTCAGCCTCTGCTGCAGCCCGGAAGAGACGGGCAATCTGGGGATAGCCCTCCTGATCGGCCGTGGCTGCAAAGGCCAAATACCTGCGGTTTGCCTGTGATTCTCCTGCAAATGCTTCTTTCAAAAACTGCTCCGTCTTTGACATAGTTCAACTCCTCCTACATATTTATTGAAGCTCTCCGCAGTAACTGCGGAGAATCTTCGATCCACAAGGAATAATAATGTTCCCCATTCACTCGCTTACCCCACAGCAAGCGAAGGTGTTTGCGCTCGCTGCCGGCTTCAAGTATGTTTTCCCTTTTTGCACTTCGGGCAAATTCCATAGAAATCGACATGGTTTCCAATTATCTCGTAATCACAGCTTTCGCCTTCCTGCAAATCGAGCAAGAAATTACGATGAACGTCAATAATTGCTTTACAATTAACACATATCAAGTGGTGATGAGGTTTCACATTTGGATCAAAGCGTTTCTTCCCGGTATCAATGGAAAGCTCAAGAACCTGACCTTTTGCTCTCAACTTTTCCATAGTGTTATATACCGTCGCGAAAGACATCATCGGGTATTTTTTAGATACCACCTTGTATATGTCAGCCGCTGACGGATGAGATTTATTCCCCTCCAGGTATTCAAGAATTGCAAGCCTCTGCGGGGTCAGTTTTATAGAGTTTTTCTTTTTTTTAAACATTATATGCAAGAATGATTTTCATTTTAGAATTATTATAATCTAATAATTATTATCGTCAAGCTTTTTTAAAGACTTTTTTGATCGACACCATAAAACGCTCAACAATCCATCACATTTGCTTCTCATGTAAGCTTATTTCTCTTCTTTTCGTTTCTCTGTTGTCAACAAATAGAATTGTCCTATTTTGTAGCAAATGAATTGTCCACTTTTGTGATACTATGGGAAGGGCGGTGGACTTACGCTGCCTTTCCTTTTTTTGTTTCTTTAAACTTGCCGCGTTGATCGTAAGCGGCCAATTTGCGAGGGCCATGAAAAACAGCGAGTGATCCATCCATATAGCGATGGACCCTTACCTTGACACGTACATAATGACAACGGTACTTGTCAGGGGGGATCTGCAAAGTCTTTCCCTCAAAGCTGACACAGTTATCCGAGGACACGGTACGCTCGTATTGTTCGCATAGGACGTCATCGATGTCTTTTCCTATCCATGTGACGAAGGCTGATCCTTCCTCTGCGGCTGGCTGCATGAACTCGGCATTGAATGTCGGCAGATAAGTCTTAAGCAGATAACGGTTGGCGGCATCCATCATGGTGATTCCATAAGCGGCCAGTTCCTTGGTGAGCCGGTCCTGATGTGTGCGAAAAGCCCTTTCAATCCTCCCCCGTGCCTCCGGAGAATAGGCGGGGATCATCTCTATCCCCAAATGCCTCATGGCACGTCCAAATTGCGTCAGTTGGGTTTTACTTACCTTACCTCCCTCATCAGGCGTATACCAGTAATGACTCCCGCGGTCGGTATAAAGAGAGCTGAATAAACCATGCTTAAGAATTATCTCCTTCACCCCTCGAAAACTGCTCTCCGTTCCTTCCTCGTGGACAAAAAACATCGAATAATGCTCATTAGTTGCATCGTCCATGGTTACAATCAGGTCCCACTTCTTCCCTGGCACCCATTCATGAGTGCTTCCATCCTGATGTAACATCATGCCTGGTATAGGAGATCGTTCCCGTCGTTTACGATGCGCTCCCCGCTTAGGCGCCTTGGGAACCAATCCTTGCGACTGGAGGGTGCTCTTTACCCACGTGTAACTCCTTTGACCACCATCGTGTTTATACCACCCATAAAAATGCTTTACGTTCCAACCCAGGTGCCGCCTCTTGTATCTGTCAACAAGCGCTATAACTTCATCCACGGAAGCACGACGGGAAGATATCTGCGTCAGACGCTTATCCAACAGTCCTTCCAATCCATTCTCCTCGTAACGATTAATGTAGCGCCGAAACGTCCTGGAACATACTCCCAATAGCCTGGCTGCTTCTTCCTGGGTCAATCGACTCTCTGTCCATCCCTCATATGACTCCTCAAATCGCATCTTCCGGATCTCCTGCATCAACTCTGTCCGTCTCATCTGTCACCTCCAGGATGACTCTTAAACCGGACAGATTATGTGCTACAACTCCGGACAGTTTATTTGCTTCTAACATTCTTTTTCGTTTCTCTTGACAGCCATTGCAGAAACACGTATATTAAATTTAACATAGGTCCATTCTTCCATATGCAATTCCATTTTTCACGCTCTCATTATTTGAATCATGGCAGTCATTAGCTTCTTACGTTTATCTAAATGTGACAGGATTCAGCATCGAAGGCTTTTGAATCCTCGACCAATCCCACCGTGAAAGGAGGACATTTATGGACAAAATTCTCAGAATCGACATGGGGGCCGCTGGCGGCCCAAAAGTGAGTACTGTTCCTTTGGGGGAATACGCCGGACTGGGGGGCCGGGCTATGACCTCCTCTGTTATTTCTAAAGAAGTACCCCCATTGTGTCATCCGTTGAGCGAGGACAATAAACTCGTTATCGCACCGGGCCTGCTGAGCGGAACGGCCGCAGCCCAGTCGGGTCGAATTTCTGTGGGCTGTAAGAGCCCGCTGACAGGCGGCATCAAAGAGTCCAACTCAGGGGGGCAGCCTTCCCAGGTGCTGGCAAGATTGGGTTATGCAGCAATCATCCTGGAAGGAAAACCCAAAACCGGTAATCTCTATAAGATCTTTATCAACAAGGACGGGGTGAAGATAACCCCCGACAACACCCTCTGTATGCTGGGCAATTACGATCTGGTGGAAAAAATGAAGAAGGAGTATGGTGACAAGATCTGCTGCATCTCCATCGGACCGGCAGGTGAGATGAAGATGTCCGCCGCCTCGGTAGCCTTCACTGATATGGAACAGCGGCCCACCCGCCATGCGGGACGCGGCGGAAGTGGGGCGGTGATGGGCTCCAAGGGTGTGAAGGTTATCGTTCTTGATGATGTCGGACTTACGAACCGTACTCCCAAGGATCCGGAGAAATTCACCAAGGCCAATAAGGTATGGGTTGAGGGCCTTAGAAAACACCCCGTCACCGGCGAGGGACTTCCCGCTTTTGGAACCAACATACTGGCCAATGTAATCAATGAAGCCGGCGCATATCCGACCCATAACTTCCAGTGGGGCCGCTTTCTGGGAACCTCCAAGATCAGCGGAGAAACGCAGGCTGAAACGGAAAAGGCCCGCGGCGGTGTTCCCACCCATGGCTGCCACCGGGGCTGTGTCATCCAATGCTCGGGAATTTATATGGATAAGGACGGCCATTACCTGACCAAACAGGTGGAATATGAGACGGTCTGGGCCCATGGCGCAAACTGCGGTATCGACGATCTGGATGCAATTGCCATGCTGGACCGCCTGGATGATGACTACGGCGTGGATACCATCGAGATGGGGGCAACCATAGCTGTCGCAATGGAGGCGGGCCTGGCGAAATTTGGAGATGCCGAAGCAGCCATCAGGCTGGTTAAGGAGGTGGGAAAAGGCACCGACCTCGGACGTATCCTCGGAAATGGGGCCGCTGTCACCGGCAAAGGTTTTCGGCATCGAAAGGGTCCCCGTGGTAAAGGGCCAGGCCATGCCGGCCTATGATCCCCGTGCGATCCAGGGCATCGGAGTTACCTATGCGACGAGCACCATGGGCGCCGATCATACGGCAGGATATGCGGTCGCCACCAACATCCTCAAGGTGGGGGGTTATGTGGACCCACTGAAACCGGAGGGACAGGTTGAACTTTCCAGAAATCTCCAGATCGCCACCGCAGCTATTGATTCCACAGGTATGTGTCTCTTTATTGCTTTTGCAGTGCTGGATCAGCCGGATACATTCCAGGCGCTGATCGATTTGCTCAACGCATTCTATGGTCTGAACCTGACCGCGAATGATGTGACCGAACTGGGCAAGAAGGTGCTTAAGATGGAGCGGGACTTCAATGCCCGGGCCGGTTTCACAGCAAAACATGACCGGCTGCCGGAGTACTTCAAGAAAGAAAAACTTCCACCCCATAATGTTACGTTCCAGGTGACAGATGAAGATCTGGACAGGGTGTATAACTGGTAGGTAAAAGTCTTTTAGCAAGTACATTGGACGGGGTGGCCTGCAACGGGCCACCCCGTTCATTTATGCGGAAGCAGAAATGTCGAAGATGACCCATCGCAGGAAATCAGGAATTGAGACGATGGACAAGAGTATCTCTCCCGGAAATGTTTCTCTCACAATAGATACCAGCCTGATCCCGGCCTTTTCGCAACTTCTGCAGAATGGCTTCTGGCTCAAGGGAGATGTCGAATGCAGCGTCAAATCATTCCTTTGCGAACAATTCGGCATTGAGCCTGAATACCTTGAAAAAAGGATCCAGACGATCTTTCTGGATGGTCAGCCTGTAGATGATGTCAAAACCGCCATATTGCGGGATGGGGCAACCCTGTCACTTTCCGCCGCCATGCCGGGACTGGCCGGGGCTGTGATGCGAAAAGGGGGCTTCTATGCTCGCATGCGTGACCAGATCTCTTACAAGGGCGACAACAACGTCCTGCTCAGTAAAGCCCGGCCGGGTGTTCGTGAAACTTTTCAATCTGCCGCTTCAGGAACTGGGGCCATTTTTTTTAGAACGCGGTATCTGGATTGATGGAAACACCCTCACGAACATAATCACAGCCCGTCCGCATGATTTCCGGACCGGGTGCAAGGAAGTCCTCGTTGATAGCAGGCAATCAGAGGCGGATCAAGTTGCTGAAAATGGATTGGGGAAAGGGAGATATCTTTTTACAGGTCAAACCTATTTAGCCCCCGGCAACAGGAGGAAAAACGCCCACTCTGTCCCCATCTCTCAACACTTCATCACCCGTCGCATGCAGGCCGTTCAAAAAAATCATTTTGACTTTATCAACTGGGAGTTCCAGACCTTTAAGAAGTCTCATGATCGTGGTCCCTTCAGCCGCCTCCATTATTTGACGGCTATGGCTGCCTGTCTTATCCGGTGCATATTGTGCAAGGGAAGCAAATAAACTTAATTCAATTTTCATTGCTTGTCCTATAAAAGTGTTTGAAAATCTACACCCAACATCATTGCGAGATACTTAGTTCACCCTGAGTAAACCGAAGGGATCGAAATGACAGAGTGGAAATCTTCCAATTTCTTCTCATTATAAATCTTCTGAAGCTTTTCCTCAAATATTTTATCATTTATATTGCCCAATGGACAGGAATGCTTTATGAAATATCCTACATATTAAATCCATAAACCGGGAGAGCCGAAAGCGAAATGGCAAGAATTGGGTAAGTCGGAACAAAGACAAGAATAGACTATGGAATTCAAATACGGACTGGAAGATAAGCCTCCTCTGGCTGAATCTCTATTAATGGGGCTTCAATGGTGCGCCCTGCTGGTGCCATTTATGATCATTTTGGGCAAGATTGCCGGTTCACTCCACTTCACCGATCCTGCCGGGCTCACTGTATATTTGCAAAAGACAGCCTTCATAATGGCCATATTCCTTCTCCTCGAAATCATGTGGGGTCATAGCTTGCCCCTCGTCATGGGGCCGTCTTCGGTACTTCTTATCGGTATTATATCCAGCAGCGGCTTCGATATAAATACCATAAACACGGCAGTTGTGAGCTGCGGTTTGATTCTTGCCCTGGCAGGCATTACAGGCATTTTCGGATATCTACAGTGGATCTTCACGCCCCGTGTTGTAGCAGTGGTGCTCTTGCTGATTGCCTTTACTCTGACGCCTACCGTCCTGAGGCTGGTAACGGACTCGCAAGGGATATCACCGCAGGTAAATATGGTTTATGCCTTAATACTTACAGCCGCTATTCTGGTTCTTCACCGCCTCCTCAAGGGGATATGGAAATCTATTTTGATCCTGATTTCCATGTTTGCCGGAACTATCATCTATTTTATATTCTTTCCGGGCAACTTTGACATTACTCCGGTCGTGTCATCAAGATTCCTCTCAACCTTTTTTCAAGATATGATCGGCGGTCTTTCTTTCGACATCGGGCTATTAATCTCTTTCTTCATTTGCTTTGTGGCTTTATCTATTAATGATTTGGGCTCGATGCAGTCCATAAATGCTTTGGTGAAAACACCAGATATGGACAAGAGGGTTAACCGGGGTATTTTTTTTACGGGCCTCGCCAACGTGGCATCCGGAATCTTTTGTGTAATCGGGCAGGTCAATTATTCTGTCAGTGTTGGCGTTGTTACGGCTACAGGATGTTTGTCACGATTCACGTTAATACCGGCGGCAGCTGTTCTTCTGATAATATCCTTTTCGCCCATGATGATAGGTTTTCTTGGGATTGTCCCTCCCGTCGTGATCGGCAGTGTTATGTTCTATACACTTTGCACCCAGGTGTCTGCAGGCCTGACAGTGGCCTTCGAGGCTTTAGGGCGATTCAACCTTGATGATGGAATGATTATAGGCATGCCTATCCTCATTGCAACCGTGATCGCTTTCATGCCTGCTGATTTTTTTCACAACTTTCCCCGGATCATGCAACCCATTGTCGGAAATGGATTTGTCATGGGGGTCGTCATCCTCCTCCTTCTGGAGCATGGTATATTCAGAAAGTGAAAGAACAAAACAGTCCTTCTCCATATGAAGTTGGGCTTATTTAGATAATTGGAAAGGAATTGGATATGAAATGGTGCGTTTTTGTTAATAGACGATGTTGCGGAGATGATTGTGCCGGATGGGTAAAAGATAATTGTTTCATCCATTTATTGTTGCCAAATGATTACAGCGATAAACAATTACAAACTGAATTCGATTGGTCGAAATATGAATCGTTAAAAGCAGCCGGCCACAATTTGATGGAAAATAGCGACGACCAATTATCCTTTTTAGATGAACTTGAAAGGCTGATTGCTCAAAAGAACATCATAAATAAAAAAATGTAATAGAATGGAGACTATATTATTGAATGCACGTATTTATTACACGAAGGCATAAAAAATATCAAACATGGAAAATTATTGAGACTTTAAAATACACGATTTTCGCCCTTTGTTATTGACGATTTTCACTAGCAACTAATATTGAACAATATGGAAGGTAAATTTTTTCGATTATCTCCTATGCTGTTCGGTCTTTAATTTCAATGCCTGTACAAAATTTGAAGCTCTCCGCAGTAAACTGCGGAGAATCTTCGATCCACAAGGAATAATGATATTCCCCATTCGCTCGCTTACCCCGCAGCAAGCTACGGGGAATGCGCTCGCTGCCGGATTCAAATGGTAATCAGCACCTGAAATAAAGATGCCGATTACTTAGATTCCTCCTCTTTTTAAGAAGTGACACTCTAATTGAGTCCACCGATAGAATACCGATGAATGTTCCCGCGGTATATCAGCGATCCGACCAGATGTTACGGCGCGCTTTCATCCGTTTCTCACCGGTTTCTCCCCATGACATCGTAGACCATGTCGAAATACAGACTGACGGACATTCATCTGCAAACGAATTCATAATCAGATATAAATTTATAGATAGTCATCCCATAAATGTTAAAGGAACATTCATAGATATATACATTTAAGAGGGATATCTGTCCAACAGGTCATCGATTCACGCATCGCACCCGGAATTTTTCGTAATGTCCTATATCTAATTTACACGGAGCAGATATTCCACCACTTTCTCAAGATGACCAAGGGTGCTGCATTCACGGGCCACATTACAGTATGGAAGGTATGTCTTCATCTCCGAATCCCCAGATCCCCAGAGAGACGGCGTCTCGGGGTTGAGCCATATCAATCGTTTGCACCTCTCAGAAATGACACGGAGCACTTCGGTCCTTGGGTTCCAATAATTGTTACGGGCATCTCCCATGATGATCACCGTCGCTCTCTTCGTAAGGCAACCGGAATATTGATCCCTGAAATCGAGAAAGGAAACCCCATAATCGGTCCGGTTCATGAGAATCGGAAGATCAGTCCCTGACCGGAGCCTGGCCAGGGCTTCCTGCAACGAGTATATTTCAAAAAGATAGCTTACTTCAACCAGGTTTGAACAGAATATGAAGGATCGGATCCTGGGAATAAACTCGTTTAAGCTGTATAAAATGAGGAGAAGAAAACGGACAACATTTGAAACAGAACGACTCACGTCGCATATAGCTATAACTTCCGGCCGATCAATCTTTTTAGATTTCCAGCGTGTATCGAATGGGAGTCCGCCATATGTGAGACTCTGCCTTAATGTCTTCTTGAAGTCCAGGTGCCCCCTGCGGGCAGCCTTTTGTCTTCTTGAATGACGGTCTTTCAACCGCTTGATCATTCTCTGCACAATTTTATGGATACGGGCCAGATCCCGTTCCTCAAGTGATGTGAGGCTTGCTTTTTTTATATATCCCTCGAACTGTTCATCTGACCTTCTTGCAGCGTAAAGTTCGAGCTGCCTCTCGACGAGATTGCTTACCCATTCGATAATATTATCCCGCATGGACTGCAGGACTCTCAACTGTGCCAATGCTTCCGCTTCTCCATCTTCCGCTAGCCTCCTGATATCCCTGTCAAACCCCTCCATGCCGAGCTCTTGAAAAAGCCTCTGCATATAGAGGCCTTTCTGCATCGGGTATTGAATGTTGCGTACGTCAGCCCTTCCGGCGGCTTCATTTAATGCCAGGGCGAGACCGCCACCGTCACCTGCAAGAATCGCCCGCGTCAGGAAAGCCGCTCCCTGGATTGCAGGTGATGTGCTGCTGTTTTCCAACGGAAAATCTATCCTCGGAAATATGATCGATGTCAAAAAAGCTGCTGAAACAGACCTCAAATATCTTTTTCTCCGGCAGTGACTTGGCGAGAGAGGCAGACAGAAAATCTTCTAACAGCTGCCGGTCTATCGTAGCCGGAAAGTGCCACTGCCTGCAGTGCATCAATCGTTTCCGCTACGGATATCCTGACACCGCAACGCCGAAGAGCAGTAATAAAATTCTCAAGGGTCCTATCCAATCAGGGTGCCTCCCGGAGTGCATGCTCCGTTAATGTGTAAAGTTTTTCTTCCGCAACCCGGATGTCATCCTGCGCCTTGAGAAACGTGTTCAATGTCTCCCTGACCAGTTCCCTGTCCAGGTTTTCGGCATGGAGAATAACCAGTGTTTTCGCCCAGTCTATGGTTTCACTGACGGAGGGAAATTTTTTAATGTCGAGCTTTCTTACCTGGTGTATGAAGGAAACCAATTGCCCCGTCAGTTTTTCCGATATGCCCGGGACGCGCGTTTTGACAATTTCCCTTTCGAGTTCCTGCTCGGGAAACGAAATATAAAGATGAAGACAGCGCCTTCTCAGGGCCTCACCGAGTTCCCTCGTGCTGTTACTGGTGAGAAAAACAAAAGGTCTTGATGTGGCCTCTATTGTGCCGATCTCGGGGATGGAAACCTGGAAGTCGGAGAGAATTTCAAGAAGAAAGGCCTCAAACTCATCATCGGATTTGTCCACTTCATCCACCAGGAGGACAGCCCCTTCCTTTTCCTGAAGGGCCTTGAGAAGCGGTCTCGGTTCCAGAAACTGGGGAGAAAAAAAGATATCGTCATACGCGTGAAGTTTGTCGATGGATTCGGCCAGGCTCGTCTCCCCTTCGATGATCTTGTCGAGTTTGTCTTTCAAAAGCTGGGTATAAAGGAGCTGTTTCCCATATTTCCATTCATAAAGAGCTTTCGACTCGTCGAGCCCCTCATAGCATTGAAGCCGGATCAGGGGAACGCTCATGAAAGCTGCAGGCCGCCTTGGCAAGTTCTGTTTTGCCCACACCTGCGGGACCCTCCACGAGTACAGGCTTTCCCAGGTGGTAAGCCAGGTATACTGTATGGGCAATTTGTCTGGTGGCTATGTAGTCCACATCCTTGAGGCCCAGGCGGACACTCTCTACGGTCGCAAATTTATCAGTCGATATGCTCATTGTACCCCTTTCCTATCCTTGCGAAACATTCGCATTGTTACCAGCAGGTCATCACGAGGAGCGTAAGCAACGCACTGATCTATCTGAATATTAATAAGTCGTTAGATTACTTCGCTCTGCTCGCAATAACATAATACAGAATTTATCCTATCTCGAACCAGCATCGAATCTTGTGGAAAAAACTTCGAAGGATCTTCTTGAAAGATTCAAGTTCTTCCGCAGTAAACCCGTTCTTGATTTCCTGGTTTACCTTCCCGACAATCCTTTTCGCCTTGTTCATCTCCTCTATACCCTCCGGACTGACATGCACATGTGAAGCCCTGCGGTCATTGGGACTGGCATTTCTCCGGACCAATCCCATTTTTTCGAGGCGGTCCACCAGGCCGGTGATTGTGGAATTGTCTATGGACAATATCTGGCTCAATTCGCTCATGGTCCTGCCGTCCTTTCTCCGTGAGAAGGAACAGGATGCCCGCCTGGGCCGGCGTCACCTTGACATTTTCCCTGATCATGATATTACTGAGGTGAGTCCGAAGTTTTTGCTGGGCGGTAAAGATGAGATAAATAAGTCTGTCGTCGGCGGGCATCTTAATAACCTCAGCGGAATATTTCCGTCTGCTTATTTATTTGGCATACCAAATAATAAATGTCAAACAGAAATATTTATGAGGATGTGCGCATCAAACGATGGTTTGGATTTTTGAAAAGAAATTCAAAAGATACAAACAGAAAATTGAACCTCAATTTCAGAAAATCAAGCTGGGTTTAAAATTGTTCGCATGAAGTGTCAGGTTGATAGGATTTAAATACCTTTTATTATAGGTCGATATGGGTGAAAAAGTCGTCATATATTAAATTTTGGATATAAAATTTTTAGACATTCAGGACATATACCATGACTGAAATCGGCGTCCGAGCGGTCACTTATATAAGTCTCTAATTGTTCCCAGTAACCCTTATCGTTACGTATCTTCTTGCAGGCAGCACAAATGGGTAAGAGTCCACTCAAAGCCCTGATTCTAGAGAGCGCATCCGTGAGCTCAAGAATTAGTCTCTCCCTTTCCTCCTCCGCCTGCTTGCGTTCCGATATGTCTTTTGAAGCTACTGTTACGGCTATTGTCGTTATTCGCTTCCTTATCCTTGACAGGACTGAATGTCCGCAGGAAATACCGGCCGTCTCTTTCACTTCTATATTCATTCTGGATAGATGTGCCGGTTTCAAATACATGTTCCACTTTCTCAATGAATTCCCTTGTGGACGTTTCGGAATGGAACTCACGATATAGTCTGCCTATGATCCTTTCTAATGGAAGGCCGAACCTCGACAAATGTTTATCGTTCATAAATAGATACCTGTAGCCTCTGTCCACAAGATACATCGAATCTGCGGTAGAAGCCAAAGATCGGTATTTCTCCCCAGATTCCCGCAACGCTTCTTCCGTATGCTTGCGATCAGTGATATCCCGGATAGATTCAATAGCACCTACAATATTAGCCCCGCTATCATATAATGGCCTGGCTTTCCCCCAGAGTATGCGCTGTTGATTGTTCAGGGGTACATCAGCCTCAGTTAAAAGAATATCTCCTTTCTTTTCGATAAATCTGTACTTCTTCTCGATCTTTTCATCAGATATAAATACCAGATCAATCAGTATCGGTCTCCGCATCCCGTAGAAAGGTATGGCATATTCATAATCGCCTTTTCCTACCATGTCTTCGGCCTTGACTCCTGTCATCTCTTCAATAGCCCGGTTCCACGTGATTACTTTACCTTCTCGATCAATGGCAAAGGTTGCATCAGGCAGGAAATCAATGATATCGGATAAGCGCTGCTCCGATTCCTTCAGCGCTTCCTCCGCTCGCTTGCTGTTTGTGATGTCACGTACAATGATGACAATCTGGCTTTCCAAAAGTGGCAATAATCTTGCCTCATAATGGTATTCGTCATTCTGCTGCGCTATGGAATATTCCATGCTGACAAGGGATCTTGTTTTTTGTGCTTGATCAATTGCCTTTCCAAATTTTTTTCCGACATTTCGAGGGAATATATCACCGATCTGTTTTCCAATCACTTTTTCCTCTAATATATGCATATTTATTCCGTTAGATGCTTGATAATCCAGAATGATGCCCTCACTGTCCGTTCGAAACAGGAGATCCGGGAAGGCTTGAAACAATGCCCTCATTTCAGAGCTGGCCTGCAGCAATTCTTGTGAGCTGAGATCGAGGGATCTCTCTAATATCTCACGATCGGCGTCCATCTGCCAGTAGGCTTCATTGACGGAACTAATCATTTTTTCACATCCACTTGGGACGGCATCCAAACCACCGAAATTACGAATTATTTGACGTTTCAACAAGCTGTGCAGATCCATGGCTACTCCGTATCTCAACTCTGTTACAATTCTTGAGTCCTTCTGTAAAACAAAGAGAGGTCAGATCTATAACGGCTGACACATTTTTCTGTGAATTTTTTTTGGATAATATTTTGCTTAGATCGTGTTTGTACATGGGACCATTTCCCAAGACGAAACAGTAGGGGAAAACCCTCTAAGAAACGGGCTTTCATAGATCAGTTCGAAGTTCATAATTGTAGATATCGGTGTAACACATACATGGTATATTTTATAAATGCAATACTAGAAAAATACTTAAAATATACCAGGTAAGAACTCTTATGTATTAACTGGTTGTACTTTTTTTATTTGAATAAGTTTATGAATTACGGAGGGTCAGGTAAACATAAATGTCCTGTACTCACTCTTTTCTTCGCGCTGTAGTTTCCAGGAATATGTTTCTCCATTTTCAATGATTATAAGATTAGTTGTGGAAGTGAAGCTCCCCCCTTAGGGCGGGGCTTCCTGAATTTGTGCTGTACGTTATGATAACGCAGAGTAGTATTATCCCAGATTGAAGCTCTCCGCAGTAAACTACAGAGAAACTTCGATCTTTAGGGAATAGTAGAGTAAATGACTCGAGCGCATATCCCGCAGCTGGCCACGGGGTATGCGCTCGCTATTGGATTCATACCCACGTTTGGTTTGCTGACGAAATTTGAATATTATAAGAAATCAAATCCAGCCACTTTTCTATATAGATTCCACCGCAAAAGATCAGGTCATCGACCTTCTCAAAGTATACACGCTTGGGTTTTGTCTCTTTGGTTACAGGGTTATACCATTTATACTCTACAGTCCCGCTGCCTTTCTCCTCGGCTGAACCGATGATATCCCTGATAAAACTCTTGCCATCAGAATCCTTGATGTCGTTGAAGTTCTTTCCTATATATTTTTCATTGACTCCATGAGCCATCATGGTTCCTTTCAGATCCAGCACGAAGACATACATTTCGTCCTGAACAAAAGGTCCTTTAGGATTTGTGAACTCGGCCAGAGCAATATCTCTGCCGGAATTCTTGTAAAAACTTATTGTCTTGGACACAAACT
This sequence comes from uncultured delta proteobacterium, assembly GCA_963695875.1. GTDB lineage: Bacteria > Desulfobacterota > Syntrophia > Syntrophales > UBA2185 > DATKLL01. Next base: position 218,663 of record CAVOID010000009.1, read on the forward strand.
CTTTCGCTTCTTTCTTTGATTTTTCCAACATATTTTCCTCCTAATTTTATTGGCCGATACCGGGTTAATTTGATTATCAGCCAAGCTATAGATTTAAATCCAGTAATTGAAACTACATCTCAGTTACACTTATTCAGACACCACAAATCCCACTTCTCTCATCAGGTCTTTTACTGTCATTAGATATTTTGCAAGAATCTGCATTTCAAGGAGACCCGATGAAAGTCTCTTTTCAATCATATTCTTCGGGACAGGCGGTTCACCCAAATACATCTTGAGGTCCTTTAAGGCTTCTTCCTTTGTCTTCTCAGACATATAAATCACGTTAAATTCTCTAATTAATTCAACTGGTGACCTGCCGTATTTCACAAGCGCCTGTTGCTCGAAAAGACCGGACGAACGGTAAGAACGCCTAATATGTTCGACATCGTAGGGCGGTTTGCCGTAATACATCTTAAGGTCCTTTAAGGCTTCTTCTTTCATTTTTGCCGATAATACTTTCATCTATTGCCTCCAATTAATTTTTAATAATTCCTTCCGCTAGTATGACGTCTGACTTGTTCATTTCTCTCCCAACCACACTGAATGAGAAATCAGGCCGAACTCTCTAAGCACATGAGCCAGGCATAGACCGGTGGCGCTTCCCTGAGGCTCGGCTTTGCCTGATTGCCAATACAGGTGGACAGAGAGGTCGTTATTCACCACGGCATTGTGGTAGAGCCTTATATCTTTCATGTTGCCGTTATTGCCGAACTCCTTTATCAGCTTCTCAATTTCCTGTTCCACTAGTTCCGGGGTTTTTTCAGCAATGCGAAGTTTTATAACTTCCATCCACTCCATCTCTTTGACCTCCGACCTGATTTTGTAATATACTTCAGCATACTACGTGCCAATATTTAACTTAAATGATATCAGCTATTTATAAAATGATGCTCCCGCAAACTGCGAGTATTCGCAATAATGCTTGTGCTATTTCGCAATTGGGTGTTAAATTGCGACATACAACAACACGAGAACCATCACTGGGGGAGACCATGAGTATAGATGAAAGTGAATTTTTTCATCAGATGACCATATTGATATGCAGCAGTCTTGACATTGAGACTGCCTTAAAGCGCTCACTAAATTATTTAGTAAAATTCATGCCCGTGGATAAGATCTACCTGCACCTGTATGAACAGAGCCTTGGCGCGATAAAGACAATAGCTGAGGTGACTACATCGGGCAGCAGAAGCCTGGAGAAGATAATACCGCTGTCTCAAGAAGGGAGGGCGAGTTTTGAAAGGCCCGGTGTACCGAATGTAAGGATCGTCAATCGTCCTGAAGCCGATCCTGTCATCAAGAAAATCGCCGAATCTTTCAAACTGCTGAACACTTCGTCTTTGGTGATGCGCCTCGTAATTGAAGGCAAGCGACTAGGTTCATTAGTTTTGACGGCTGAGGGATGGGATAGATACTCGGAAAAACACGCCCGGCTGTTCTCTCTCTTAAACGAGCCTTTCGCAATCGCTCTGTCCAACGCGCTTACGCATCAGGAAGTTCTCAGGCTGAAAGATATGCTGACGGACGATAACCGGTATCTCCATCAGGAATTGCTGCGCCTGTCCGGAGATGAGATCATCGGCAGTGAGTTCGGATTGAAAGATGTTATGGAGATGGTCCGGAAAGTAGCGCCTCTCGACAGCCCTGTGCTTCTCTTGGGTGAAACCGGTGTCGGTAAAGGAGTCATAGCCGGCGCCATCCACTATTTATCTCCTCGAAGGAAAGGTCCCTTCATCACGGTCAATAGCGGCGCCATTCCGGAAACCCTCATAGACAGCGAGCTTTTCGGTCACGAGAAAGGGGCCTTTACCGGGGCTATAGAGCAAAAGCGCGGGCGCTTCGAGCGTGCGAATCAGGGAACGATTTTTCTTGATGAGATCGGAGAACTACCGGCTCACGCCCAGATTAGAATGCTGCGCGTATTGCAGGAAAAAGAAATCGAGAGGGTAGGAGGAACAAGGCCTATACCGGTTGATATAAGGACTATTGCCGCTACCCACCGTAATCTGCACGATATGGTAAAGGAAAAACAATTCCGTGAGGACCTGTGGTTTCGGATCAACGTCTTTCCTATCAGGGTACCGCCGCTTCGGGAAAGAAAAGAGGATATTCCTTCATTAGTTTACTACTTTATCAACAAGAAATCGAAGCAGTTAAAGCTGCCAGCGGCCCCGGAATTATCACCGGGCGCAATGGAACGACTTTTAAATTACAATTGGCCGGGAAATGTCCGGGAGCTGGAAAATGTTGTGGAGCGGGAATTAATCTTAAACAAAGGGGAACCTCCGACTTTCATGGTCCTGGTTGGGATAGATAAGACAAATTATGCCACGGCTTCCATCGATCTGCCGGACAAAGCACTCACCCTTGACAAAGTTAATGCCCTCCACATTCAGCGGGTTCTGAAAATGTCAAAGGGAATTGTACACGGCCCTGACGGGGCAGCTGCTCTGCTGGGAGTAAACCCGAGCACATTAAGAAGCAAAATGAAAAAACTTGGGATCCCATACGGAAGAAGAAAATGAATATCAAAGATGCACTTCTCAGCAGACGACTGAACATGGGATAAGAAATATCCGAAAGATCAGCCGTTTCATATAAGAATCATTTTATATCCCGCAATGACGAGCACAATAGAGAGTGCTCTCTGTATGACCAAAAGAGGAAGTCGCCTGCTGCCAAGATATGAACCTGCCAAGCCGCCGGTGACAGCCGCAATAGCTATGATCAGTGCCGTGGGCGGAATATTCTGAGCGGCACTCATGTGACCCAGAAGCCCCGAAGAGGAGTTTACCAGAACAAAGAATGCCGAAACTGCCGCAGTCTCCTTGATCCCGGCCCACCCCATAAGGATTAAGAGAGGACTTAAAAATATGCCGCCTCCCACACCTATAAGACCGGATGTCAAACCTATTGCCGCACCCGCGAATAGAGAAACGGAAAGCGAGGGGTGATTGATCTCATCTTTTTGCAGGGGAGCCCGGATAAGCAGGCGCATGGCGGAAAACAACAGTGTTATCCCGACAGCCAATCTATAAACTTCAACTGGTAAGACAAATGATCCGCCAATGTATGCGAAAGGAACTGACATACATGCGAAAGGCCAAAAAAGAGACCATCGAAAATACCCGGCCCTGTAAAATTGAAAGGCCGCTATAGATGAAACCAGAATATTCAGTACCAGGGCTGTCGGTTTTGCGACCCCGGGCATAAGTCCGAAAAGCATCATAACGGCAATATAGCCGGAGGCCCCTCCGTGACCGACGCAGGAGTATAAAAGAGCAACTAACGCAATGCATACCGCCAAAGTACTGAGAAGAAGAGGATCCATAGGAATTACCAGTTTCAAACGAGGACTTCGTTTATCTTTCCCCGGAGAATTATCTATCTGCACCTTTCAAGTATTTTCTGATATTCCTCCGGTGTATCCATGTCCAGCACGACACCTTCATCAGCAACATGGAAAAATAATATTTTATCCTTGTGGCTGCTGATGACGTCGCGTAATGTAGAATGCTGTTTTACTTCCTCCAGAATAAAACGGGGGAAAAGCGTCGGATGTCCCCGTTGCCCCTGAAACGTCGGGATGATAATTAAATCAGGCCTTGCATCGTGCTCTCTACCCATGGCACCGAGTGTCGTCGAAGTCACCAGGGGATAGTCGCATAAACAAATGAAGATACCTGTTGAAGCGCCGTCAATGGCACTCAAGCCCACCCTTATGGATGCGGCCATGTCGCTTTCCGGCACATCATTTACTGCGATGTTGACTGGATACTCTTTCAGCACTCTCACTATCTCATTGCCCTCCGGATTGACTACCACGACTATGTTATCGACTCCTGAATCTCTGATGCTTTCTGTGCATCGGACGATGGCAGGACGATTATCAACCGGAAGAAGCTGTTTAACTGTTCCCATCCGCAATGACCGCCCCGCGGCCAGGAGAATCGCTGACAGTTTTGTTCCCACCACCACTCCTTTTCTGAATAAGCTGGGATACTATACTTATGGCAATTTCCTCAGGCCCCTCTGCACCAATGGCAAGACCGACAGGAATAGTCAATCGAGCCATATCATCCTTTGAGAATCCTTCCTCCTCGAGAGTTTTCATCAGTACTTCCCGCTTTCGCTTGCTGCCGATTATACCAATGTAACCGGCAGGGGTTTTAAGAGCCGTGCGCACGGCTGCAAAGTCGCTTTCATAGCTCGGCGTTGCTATGACAATGTAAGTATCCGCATTGACGTGTAGCGCGGAGAGAACCTTCTCGCTTTCCCCGATAAGAATTTCATCGGCATTCAGTATGTGATCACCTGTGGCGTATTCGGCGCGTTCATCAGACACTATCACCCTGAAACCCACGAATTTCGCGGCCCTTGCTAAAGCATGCCCCACGTGACCTGCGCCAAAGATAAGAAGACGAGGCATCATACCGAGAGGTTCAATATAGATAAGGAGCTTCCCCCCGCATACATGACCGTATTTCTCGGTGAGAGTCAAAGAAAGAGTCTTCGGTTTGCCCTGACTAATAGCTGCAAGAGCGGCATCGATTACTTCCAACTCGACCGCGCCTCCGCCGACGGTTCCTATGATTGACCGGTCGCTCCTCACCAGCATCTTCGCTCCCGATTTTCGCGGCGCGGAACCGTTGTTCTCTACCACCGTTGCGAGGGCGAACGGGACATTTTTTTTCGACAGCCGCACAACTTCCTCGAATATGGCAAGATCGTTCATCTGAATTTCTCCGATAATACCATGCACTTCCTTTCGACGCAGATTACTCAAGCTTTCTTCAACTCCTCAGGACGGATCGGCAGAGTTCGGATCCGCTTTCCCGTGGCGGCAAAAACGGCATTAGCCACTGCCGGAGCGATGGGCGGCACACCCGGTTCTCCCACACCACCGAGAGGTTTCACACTCGGCACAATATAAACTTCCACTTTGGGCATGTCGCTCATGCGAAGCATCGGGTAATTGTGGAAGTTGCTCTGCTCCACCCGGCCGTTTTTCAGGGTGATCGCGCCATAGAGTGCGGCGGTCAGGCCAAAGACGATGCCTCCCTCCATCTGGGCGGCGACGGTATCGGGGTTGACTACCCTGCCGCAGTCAATGGCACAGACTACCCGGTGTACATGGACCTTGCCGTCATTGGACACGGATACTTCAGCGACCTGGGCGATGAAGCTCCCGAAGGATTCATGCACGGCAATACCTCTTGCCCGGCCTGCTGGTAATGTAGTACCCCAGCCGGCCTTTTGCGCAGCCAGCTCCAGTGCGCCTTTATGCCGGGGATGTTTCGAAAGCAGTTTGCGGCGGAATTCATAGGGGTCCTTTTTCGCCGCATGGGCCAGTTCGTCAATAAAGCTTTCTACTACAAATGCAGTGTGGGAATGACCCACCGAGCGCCACCACTGCACCGGAACCACATTCTTCGGGCTGTGCAGGTCCACGAGGATATTCGGGATTTCGTAGGGAATATCTTCCGCCCCTTCGACTGATGTGGCATCAATGCCGTCTTTTATCATGGCCTTGAATTGCGTTCCTTCGAGAATCGATTGCCCCACAATCGTGTGCTGCCAGGCGATGGGATTCCCCTTGACATCAAGTGCTCCGCTGATCCGGTCATACCACATGGGACGGTAGTAACCCCCTCTGATGTCGTCTTCACGAGTCCAGACGACCTTAACAGGTTTCTTCACCGCTTTCGCCACATGGGCCGCCTCCGTAACAAAATCCGAATAGGGATTGGCGCGGCGCCCGAAACCACCGCCCAGAAGAGTGGTATGTAATTTAACCTGGTCGGGATTGAAGCCGAGGACTTGCGCCGCGGCATTCCGGTCGGCGGTCTGTGACTGGGTACCAGTCCAGATCTCACAACCATCAGCACGATAATCAACAAGGCAGTTCAAAGGCTCCATCAAGGCATGGGAGAGATAAGGTACTTCATACTCGGCACTGATGCGCTTTGCTGCGCCCCGGAATGCCTGATCCGGACTGTCTTCTTTCCTGGCGACTTTCCCCTGGGTTTTGGCCAGACTCTTATACTGTTCCCGCAAACCCGCTGTAGAGAGCTTCGCGCCCTCTCCTTCATCCCAGACAATGTCCAGAAGATCACGCCCCTTTTTTGCCGGCCAGAAGCCATCGGCAATGACAGCCACTCCCGTCGGCACCTGCAGCACGTCCTGAACACCGGGTACGGCTTTGGTCTTATCGTCCTTGACACTTACGACCTTACCGCCGAAAACCGGGGACCGTGCAACCAGGGCCGTCAGCATACCCGGAACCTGGACGTCAATTCCGAAAATCGCCTTCCCGTCGGTCTTTTCCGGTGTGTCCAGACGCTTTCTCGGCTTGCCGATAATTTTGAAACTGGACGGGTCTTTCAGCGTCACAGCCTTGGGTACAGGCATGTCTGCGGCCTTCCTGGCGAGCCGGCCGAAGGTCAGTGATTTTCCGCTGGTGTGGAATATACTGCCATTTTCGGCATGACAGGATGCTTCATCCACCTTCCATGTGGCTGCGGCCGCGGCAATAAGCATTTCCCGGGCGGCTGCTCCAGCCTTCCGGAAACGCTCCCACTCGCTCCGGACACTGCTGCTGCCACCGGTCCCCTGCATTGGTCCCCACTGAGTATGGTTATAAGCGGGATCGACCGGTGCTGACTCTACGCGCACTTTATTCCAGTCGCACTCAAGCTCCTCGGCAACAAGCATCGGCAGGGAAGTATAGACGCCTTGCCCCATTTCAGACTTGTTAACAATTATAGTCACCGTATCGTCGGCACCGATCCGGATGAATGCATTAGGTGCAAAGGGCGCTGCCGGCTGAGCATGTGCTTCGCCTGAAAGTCCCGGGGGATGAAAATGGAAACCAAGGATTAGCCCGCCGCCGAGAGAAATACCCAATTTAAGAAAGTAACGCCGGTTGACTTTGAATATCTCGTTCATTTTTCCCCTCCTTCCGTCTTCATCCCGGCCGCGAGATGAATGGCGTGGCGTATGCGCTGATATGTCCCGCACCGGCAGATATTACCGGACATGGCATCATCAATATCAGCGTCACTGGGTCTGCTATTTTTAGTCAATAGGGCCGCGGCCGCCATAATCTGACCGGACTGGCAATAACCGCACTGCGGTACATCCTCGGCTATCCAGGCCTTTTGCAGCGGATGGGAGCCATCGGGTGAGAGACCTTCAATAGTGAGGATATCTTTTCCGATTACAGCTGCAACGGGGGTCACACATGAACGGGTGGCCTGGCCGTTTACGAGTACCGTGCAAGCGCCGCAGAGCGCCATCCCACAGCCGTATTTCGTTCCCGTCAATCCGAGCCTCTCCCGCAGTACCCACAGGAGGGGAGTTTCGGGGACAACATCAACACCGTATTCTTTGCCGTTGACCTTGAGCATAACCGCACCCGCGGTTTGCTGTTTGTCTTCTGCCATAACCTTCCTCCTTGTTTTATTTCCCGGCCTTACTCAAAAGCGGACACTCTTGACCGCATCATATGCATCCGGACCTCGCTGGGATATGGATATATGCCTGCGATCAGCAGCTCAACTTTACCCATCACATAATACGGCAACAAAATGGCTGATGCTATTGGCAAATCTCTTATTTTTGATGTTTGAAATCCCTAAGTAACCCTCAGGAAAAGGATTGTTACGGTGAGCTAAGAGTTAACAAAAAAAGGGGCAATTGCCCCCTTTCCCTCTCTTTGATATTCTTGTTTTTACGAATGCCCTTTTATTTTAGGCCCGCAGCCAGCACGGCAGCGCCAATGGCCCCGTTCACCTGCGCATATTCCGAGACCTCGATGGTCATCCCGATCTTTTTCTCAAGGGCCACGACGACGCCGATGTTCTTTGCCACGCCACCCGTCATCACGACGGGAGGTATAAGCCCCACACGGTTCGCCATGGCCGCTATCCTTGCGGCGATGGACTCGTGGATGCCCGCGATAATGTTCTCGCGACTTTCACCCCGTGAAATAAGTGAGATGACCTCCGATTCCGCAAAGACCGTGCAAAGGCTGCTGATGCCGGATGGGTTAACAGCTTTCAGGGAAAGAGCTCCAAATCCGTCGAGGTCCACTCCCAGGGCTCTTGCCATGACCTCCAGGAAGCGGCCCGTCCCGGCGGCGCACTTGTCATTCATGGCGAAGTTTTTCACCTTTCCCTTCTCGTCGAGGAGGATGGCTTTGCTGTCCTGCCCGCCTATATCAATGACGGAGCGGATATGGGGATTCAAATAATAGGCGCCTGTGCCATGACAGATGATCTCCGTCAGGGACTTGTCCATAAACTTAACGCTGCGCCTGCCGTACCCTGTGGATACCACCCGGCTTACGGCTGATCGCTCAAGACGGATCTCTTCAAGAAGTTCTTCGTAAACCTTCCCGCCTGCTGCTTCAGAATTGTAACCGGTAAAAATTACCCGTGTGCCGAGGATCTTTCCATCGGCCAGGACAGCAGCCTTAGTGGTAATTGACCCGACATCGATTCCTGCCGTAATCATTGCTTATTTTCGGCCATGAATTTCTTAACCGCCTTTTCTCTCTTTGATAATCTCCATGAATGCATCGATGCGCGTGGAAATCTGGCTCTCTGAGAAACTCCGCTCATCCACCATGTCCGCTTCAATTATCAGGCAGGGAATCCCCCTTTCCTTTTCTACTATCTTCCGGATATCATACTGTCCCAGGGAGTAGGGCTTGCAGCTGCGGTTCGAGTGCATCAAGAATCCGTCGACCTTGTACTTATCCACCAATGCCAGCACTATGCGGGCCATCTCATCTATGCCTATATTGAGGTAAATGCGTGTATATGCCTCGGCCATGGATTCGAAAAAGTTGTTCTCGTCGATGTACTTCAATGTACCGCACCATGCGGAAGTATAGGTGTCCGCCACAAGGCACGCATTGTGTGACGCCAGCTTCTCGGAGAGCCAGCGCGTACGGGGCCAGATAGGAATATTGTCCCAGAGGAGCCTGTACTTTTCATTCGGAATGGCCCCGATCCCTCTGGCCACGCGATCCTTCATCTTTTCAAGAAGCTGCGTGTAATAGTCTATGACCAGAGGAGTACCCCTCAGTGAAACTATCAGTGCCAGATGGTAGAAGGCATCGAAGGCAGTCATGGGTGCGGGCCTGTTGGCAGTCGTATCCAGAACGGCCTGCCAGAGCCGCTGGCCTTCAACGGAGAGCTTTCCCACAACCTTGAGACGATCGTGGTCCATTTTCCTCCCGCATGCCTCTTCCAGGAAAATGACATATTCGTCAAGCTGCCTGCGGACATATTTTTGAGCCTCCTGTGTATAACCCACATGACAGAATGGCGTATCCAATATGAAGAGAGGAACATTAAAATAGCGGGCCTGAACTTCATACCACTTCACAACGGTCCCGCAGATGTTGTTGCAGCAGATGAGCATGTCAGGTCTGGGAAGACCGCCGATGGGTCCGCCGTTTACAGTTGCGCAGGAGATGTCGGAGCGGGCATAGGAACAAAGGTCGCTTGAATATCCCATGGCTTCAGCCTTTTCGCAAAGGTCCGTCCCCATTTTACTCGCCCCGATCATTGCCCCGTGGTTTTCCGGGTAAACAGGTATTACATCCATGGCAATGAGCGGCTCAACGGGGCCGCCGCTTGTAATCCAGGCAACCTTTCTTCTGCTGATACGGGCGCTCTTGGCCTCCATGTAATAGACCATCATGATGTCTTTCATCCTCTTTTTTTTCCTGAAATGGAGGATGAGCTTTTTGATCTTCGCAAGAAAGAAGAGCATGATCTCCGGCATTTTATTCATAGGCGCCTGATTCCCTCTTGTCATTTATGTGAATTGTCATAACACCTCAATGAAGGTCTCAGAAAGTGTCTGTAACTGATTTACTCCCCGGCATATTTCCCTGTGCGCTTCATTTTTCCGATCTCTTCCTGCTCCAGGACCTTGAAGTCGACTTTACCCACAAGGGTTTTTGGCAGAACCTCAAGGAATTCGATCTCCCGCGGGCAGCTCCATTTGATGAGATGCTCCTGGCAATGCGCGATAAGCGCCTTTTCCATCTCTGGGCCGGCCTTCGTTGGGTCCTTCAGGACTACGAAGCCCTTCACTCGCTGCACCTGTGCTTCGTCGGGAACACCGATGATGCATGCCCCGCTGACTTCGGGATACAGGCAGAGAATATCTTCCACCTGGGCGGGGTAAACGTTCATCCCCGATGATTTGATCATCCGTTTCTGTCTGACCTTGAAATAGAAGAACCCATCCTCATCCATGTACCCTATGTCGCCGGTATGGAGCCATACTTTTCCGTCAGGATGCTTCTTCAATGTCTGGGCCGTTTCTTCCGGGTTATCGAGGTATCCCAGCATAACCGCAGGACCATGGATGCAGATCTCCCCCTCTTCCCTTACCGGGGCTTCTTCTGTTGTACCCATTATTGAGATCTTAGCAAGCATATCCGGGAAGGGAATACCGATGCTCCCTTCGCGGTATTCATCATATGGGGTTACCATGATGGCTGTCACGGCCTCCGTAAGACCATATCCCTCGAGAAGCTTGCAGGCTCCTCCCTGTTTCTTGACTACAGCTTCAAAACGCTCCTTGACGGTTCGCGGCAGGGTGTCGGCGCCGCTGAAAGTGGCCCTGAGACAGCTCAGATCGGTCTTCTGGAAATCGGGATTACGGCTCAGAGCGTCAAAGAGGGTGGGCACCCCTATCACGAAGTTGGGGCGCCTCTTCTTGATAATCTTTGCCACTGTCTCCGGTGTAAACTGGGGGACAAGGATGCTCCTGGCTCCTCCCATGAAGCAGGCATTCACGCAAACGCCGAGGCCGAATCCATGGAAGATCGGGAGGATGGCGAGGATAGAGTCCTTCTCCGAGAGTTCTCCTACGACAGAAACCTGCATGCCTTCGCTGATGAAGTTCATATTGGAAAGCATGATCCCCTTCGGGATGCCGGTCGTCCCCCCGCTGTAAAGGATTACCGCCATGTCGTCCGTATCCATTTCGGCTTTCGTAGCTTTCGGGTGCGGCCCTTTCATGAGTTCGCTCCACCATCTCACCGAGGGGTCTTTGGGAACCGGCGGGATCTTCCGTCCCTTCGTAAGATTGAAGCCGATCTTTTTTATTCCTTTTAGATAATCCGGGATACGGGTCAGGAGCAGGTTTTCCAGGGGCGTTTTATCTTTGACTTCCCTGAATTTGCCGTAGAATGCATCAAGGGTGAGGGCGAACCGGCTCTTGCTTGAGTTAAGGTAGAATTCTATCTCCTTTGCCGTGGAGAGAGGGTGAATCATGGCCGCTACTGCGCCGAGTTTGTTCGCCGCGTAAAAGCAGATGATTCCCTGGGGTGTCGTGGGCATGGAGATGGTAATCCGGTCTCCTTTCTTCATCCCGAGGGAGGCCAGGCCGTCTGCACAGCGGTCGACATCTTTGCCAAACTGCCTGTAAGTGGAGGTATAACCGAAAAAATCATAGGCAATGGCCTCAGGACATCGCTCCGCGGTCCTCATGACCGCCTCGTACATCGTCACTCTCGGGTAGTCGATGGATTCCGGGATGTCACCGTAAAACTTTAACCATGGCTTTTTCTCGCACATAACAGAACTCATACCTTCCAAATCTTTTTTGCGCCGTAACTACCTGGAACAATAATGTAGAAGTCGAAACAATGTCAATAAAAAAGGGGCAATAAAATTGCGCCTCCACCCTGTGCCCTTCCGACTGGGTATGAAGGGAGTGGCTAGATGATTAAACTACGGCTCATAAAAAAACACAGTTCAGCATTCAGGCGCAAGGCCATCAGAAACATGTTGACAGAATGATTTTGTTATTGTAGTTGTATATACAACCAAATTATGTGTCGCCTATCATGAAGAAATCCATAGACAGGTCATCCCTGATAAAAGCAAGGTCGCGCCAGTGCATTGCCGTGCGGATACGGCTGATCAACCGCATGGTTACCAACATCTACGATTCTGCATTGAAACCATTCGGGGTAAAGCTCAATCAGATGAGCATACTGGTGGTTGTTTATCTGGCCGGGGAGATCGGTTATGACGCTTTGTGCAAACGGCTGAAGATGGAAAAATCAACGGCCAGCAGAAATATAGAGCGTCTGAAAAAAAAGGGGTGGCTTGCTGTCATATCAGTGAAAAATGAAAGAAGGAAATTCTTGAAAGTCACACCCCCAGGTGAGGAGCTTCTGGAAAAGGTGCATGAAGCATGGGAAGATGCACAGATAAAAGCTGTAGAACTATTGGGAGACAAGGAAACGGAAGTGCTCTGCAATATCGCGAACGGAATATGGAAGAAAGATAAGGCAGGGTAATTTTTTTTACAAATAAAGATGTATATACAAGAAGGAGGAACAAAATGAAAAAACGCATTAAAGAATTTGCATTGGACCTCGGGGTTGATGATGTTGGAGTTGCGGCAGCCGCCGATTATCAAAGTCCCCGCTCTCCGAAGCTCGACACTATTTTTCCGGGTGTAAAATCTATCCTCGTCATGGCATTCAAAGAACCAACGAGCTGCGAGAGTTCGAATATGCAGGTTGCCATGAGCGGCAGAATGGATGTGATGGCATTTTCGCGTTCATGCAACTACAGAATGGTCCGTTTTCTGGAGAGGGAATTCGGCGCAAAGGCGATGGCCGCACCCGCTTCCTACCCTTTGGAAATGAGCATGGAAACCATGGGCTCCATCGGGGATGTCTCGCTGAGGCATGCGGCGATTGCGGCCGGCTTGGGGGCCTTCGGCCGGCACAACCTCGTCATCCACCCTAAACTCGGTACACGCGTAATCTTTACAGCAATACTGACCGATCTGGATATGCCTTCCGATGCCCGGTGCGAAGAGGAATTGTGCACCAACTGCAATGAGTGCGTCGAACAATGCCCGGCAGGAGCCCTCGACGAAGAGAACAGGACCGACATGATGAAATGCCTCCGCAAATCCCAGCCCTATGGTATCGGCAACAGTATCCGCTTCTGGTCAAAGTTCGCCGACGGCACACCCGAGGAGAAGAAAAAAATGGTCAAGGATGTGGAGTTCTGGCGCATGTATCAGGCCGGGTTCATAGCCCCGCCGAAAAAGCCGATCGCCGAGGCGGCCAGAAGGTGCAGGCTGACGGCGGCGAGGCGCTCGCCGCGGATCCTCCGCTGGAGCGACTCGGGATACGTCGCGGTTTCCTTTCGGGCGGCGCGGAAGTAGATCGGGAAGAGCGCGGGGGTCGCGTAGAGAAGCTTCAGCCACCGCGCGTTCCTCTCGGCGAGAGGTGCGCACGCTTCGGGTCGTCCGTGGTCGAGCCGAGCTCGGCATGGTGATCGAGGTGCCAGCGCGTGAACTGCGCGGGCGAGATGCCGGAGGGAAGCGCGTAGACGAGGCCGAGGAGGCGATAGGCGCGCGGCCGGTCGCCGTCGAAGACGGCCTTGTGGACGACCTCGTGGAGGAGGACCGTTCCGTCGAAGACGACGAAGCCGAGGACGAGCGCGCACGGCACGCGCACCCAGAGGCTCTCGAAGTGCCAGCCGAGGGCGAGGGCGGCGGCGAAGAGAACGAGCTGGCGGAGGGAGACCGCGAAATGCCGCGCGGGGCTCTTCCGATGCAGCTCCTTGAGGACGTCGTGTGACACGGCAGCCGTGAGCAGTTTCCGGAGGTCCCCGATCGCACGGTGGAAGTACCCGGACTTCATCCCGGGAAGAGATTACGCCGGCCGGAAAAAAAAGGCTCCTCCCCTCAATTCCCGTAGCGCTCCTTGTAGAACGCGTCGATCTTTCTTGCGCTCTTCCGGAGAGAGGCCCTTCTTCCACGCGTGCCGGGGATCGTCCTCGACGGCCTTGATCGCGGCCAGCACTTTCTCGTCGCCGTGGGCCGCCTCGCTTCGCCTGCGGGAGGAATTTCGTGTAGAAGTTCTCGGCGACTTCGAAGAAGCCGTGCCACTGGACGAAGTCGGGGCCCTGCATCGAGGCGCCCATCCGAGCGCGCCGGCCTTCGTGGTGCCAAGGCCGGTAGAACGTCCACTCGATCTCCTCGTCGAACGGCGTGGGCGTGAGCTTTCCGGCCTCGCGCAGGGCAGTCATGACGCTCAGCGCGGGCCGGGCGAACTTCGTGTTCCACAGGTCGACCGTGTCGTCGTACGACTTGTAGAACGAGTCGATGAACGCGCCGCCGTGGCAGTTCGTGCAGACATCCTTCATGCCGGCGCGCTTCTTCTCCCAGTTCTCCTGCTTTTTCGTTCGCGGGCTGGTTCTGCCGTGCCGCGTTCCTTGGTTGATGTACCGGAAGCAGTATCCCGCTGGGTCATCGGTTGACTCCTCCCGCCGTCCACGCCCTCCAAGCGAAATCTGCACCAACTCGATGGAATTCGAGTACGCGGGCGATCTCCAGTCGCGATCACACAGGGTAGTCGCTGCCACATTTTAGAAGAAGCCATCGCGCGCGTTGTCCCCAGTTCCACGCCTCTTGGGGCGCCGGTTCGTGCGGCAGGCGACGAGCTGACTGCCAAGGCCGTCGAGCGCTGCGATCCAGTCGACGGACGTGGGGCGGCGATTCTCTTTGCAGCCGTCGCGGCCGAAGGCGCGCTCAAAAAGTTTGGCGAGCTCGGTCGAGGCCACGGCGAGCGGGGGCACATGCGGAGGCGGCTCCATCTGAGTGAGCCGCAGGTTGTGGCCATACGCGAAGCGGAATTGCTTGGGAAGTTGGCCGCTGTTTATTAACACCAGGGGTGCAGCCTCCTCTACGGTGTAGGATGAACGACCCGCAGGGGTTCCGCTAGGAACGCTCAACGAAGCCCCCCTGTCGAGTGATACAACTGACTCTCGGCGCACAGAAGCTATCGGTCTTATTTTTCGGGTAAACCTGCCCTGCCGCAGCAGATCCAGCTACGACGAAAATTGGCGCGTACCGGTCCATCTGCGTTGCAAAGCCGCAAACTCCCGCGCTGGGCAAAACTGATCCGCCCGTGAGCTTTGTAGCCGGCGCCGCCGCGGCTGCCACCTTGAACGTGGGTGTCGATCCCACCACATGACCGACCAGTCAGATCGTCTGATCGGGGTCGAGCCATGGAGCCGACTAACAAGGGTATGTTGCAGGTCGCAGTGTGGGGTGCGATCGCGGCCGCGATGATTTTCGGCGCCATCTTTGCGTCTCTTGAATCCGGCCGATAGCCGAATGCAACTCGTGGGCATTCGGGCGCCGCGAGGATGAATTGAGTATCGAAGCAAGACCGGTATCAGCGACCAGTCGGTCCAGGCTACAGCGCTTGCAAGCCTTGGGTTCACACCCCAACGCATTCAGCGCCGGTGCGCTTCTCGTTGCATACGTCGGCCTAGAGTGGGTGAGCTTCATCCACGAGTACAAAGGCGTTCCGGTGACGCCTTGGAATCCGGGCCTTGGGGTTGCCTTTGCCATCTTGGTGCTACGGGGAGCGCGCTATGGCCTCGTATTGTTCACCGGAGTTGTAATCGCTGAACTCTTCGTGCTGCGCACGGATTTGCCATGGCCTGTCATCGTCGGCATGGCCGCTCTCATGGCGGCGACGTTTGCGACGTCTGCCGCCGTGGCACGGCGACACCTGCGCCTCGATGTTGATCTCAGGCATGTGCGCGACATACTCGTACTGCTGGCTGCCGGCGCTGCAGCCGCCGCCACATCCGCCACACTACTGAGCGTTCTGTTGCTTATTGCAGGCGAGTTGACGACCGGCGATTTGGTGCAAGCATCCATTCCCCTCTTTGTTGGCGACGTCATCGGCATCGCCGTGGTAACGCCGCTCCTGTTGCGCATGTCAGTGCGGTGGCCTGACATCGCGCCGCGGGCAGTTCTTTCACTCCTCCCGGAGCTGATGCTCTTCCTGGTGGTGATCGGCTTAACACTGTGGATAGCCGTGGGAGCTGGCAATCCGAACGACCACAAGCGGCTCACGGCGCTCTTTCTTCCCGTTCTGGCGGCCGCCCTGCGCCACGGCATCGATGGTTCGTGCGTAACATTGGCGGCAACGCAACTCGGCCTCCTCGTCCTGTTGCATCAATACGGATACGACGCAGCCACATTCACCGAGTTCCAGGTGGTTATGCTGGTCCTCACGACGTCCGGCCTGCTCGTCGGAGTCGTAGTGAGCGAGCGCGAGCGGGCCGATTTGGCCGCGCGTCAGGCCGAGCAGCGCCTCAAGGAGATGCAGGCGCAGGCGGGTCGGGCCGCGCGCATCAACCTAGTGAGCGGCATGGCCTCCGCCTTGCCCACGAGATCAATCAGCCGATAACGGCGGCCCGTGCGCTCGCGCGTTCCGTGCAGCAGATTTTGCGCTCACCCGACGCCGATCGGGAGCGCGCCGACATCAACCTGACGGGCGTCATCGCCCAGATCGACCACGCGGGCGGGGTTGTTCGCCGTATGCGCGAATTCCTGCGCCGGGGCCGTCCGCATTTCAGTACCCTTGAAGTCAGAGCGGTCTTGGATGATGCCCTCGTTCTTGCCAAGACGGATGCCGCGGCCAACAGGATCTCCATCCAGCTCGACATCGGCGACGGGCTACCCTCGATTTTTGGCGACCACATCCAGCTCCAGCAGGTCATCCTCAACCTCGTGCACAATGCCGTGGAGGCCATTGTCGAAACGCGCCGTCCCGACGGCAGCATCCGAATTAGCGCCCATCGGTCTCCGCACGAACCCACGGTCGAGATTGGCGTTGCCGACAACGGCGGCGGCATCTCGGCCGGCCTGACGCTGTTTGAGCCGCTGTCCTCTTCCAAGAAGGACGGACTGGGCCTAGGCCTTTCGATTTGCGCATTGATCGTGCAGGCACACGGCGGGCGCATCTGGCTGCAGTCGAGTGATGCCGGGACTACGGAGTTCCGCTTGTCGCTGCCTGTCCAAGTGAAGAGCGCCTCTTGAACATGGCCATCCCTTCGATCTTCGTCATCGACGACCAGCAGGCGGTGCGCGAGGCGCTGGGCGAAATGTTGCGCGTGTTCGGCCACCAAGTCGAAACCTACGACTCGGCCGATGAGTTCCTGCGGGAAATCTCGGGCTCGCCCCCGGGATGTATCGTGGCCGACGTGCGCATGCCCGGCACAGATGGCATTGAACTCGTACGCGAGCTTTCGCGCCGCCACATTTCACTGCCCGTAGTCCTGATTTCCGGGCATGCGGATGTTCCCATGGCTGTCGCCGCCATCAAGGCCGGGGCAGAGGATTTTATCGAGAAACCGGTGGACGATGCGCATCTGTTGGCCGCCATCAACAGGTGTCTTGCTCGCGGTTTCGACAAGCTCTCGCACGAGCATTCACTGGAGGAACTACACGGCCGCCTCGAGAGCCTCACGCCTAGGGAACTCGAGGTCATGGACCTCGTGGTTGAGGGGTTCACGAGCCAGGCCATCGCGCGGCGCCTTGGTATCAGCCAACGCACGGTCGAGAGCTACCGAGTCCAGATCATGGACAAGATGCAGGCCGAGACTGTCGCCGCGCTGGTGCGGCAGGCCATTCGCCTGGGCCGGATCGCTCCGTAAAAATACCACCCGATCGGTGCGAATAGCCCGCCTGTCTGGCCATGGGCTAGCTTCTTCCTGAACTCGGCCGCATCTCGGCGGCACGTCTCAGCAAGAGGTGAGCCAGCAGTGAAAGCGCAACGATCCCTCGCTGGTCCCGACATCCATTGCGAGGCCAATCAACCAGCAGGACGTTGGTTCGTGAGTGTGCTTTTGGGCACGCTGATCGCCACATCTGTGCTCTCGGCCCACTTGCCGATGACGCTGGTGTTGCCGGCGCTGAGCATCTTCATGGTTGTGTCTGGCTTCGCCATCGCGGCGATCCTCTATCTGGTCGGTTACCGTATGAGCACTGGCTTTTCCCCTGCATGGGAGGCGGCAGGCGCACTGGTATTTCTCGGTTTTGCCGCCGCAATACTAACAGATGCTAGGGAAGCCTTGGCTGTGTTCGACCAGATGGAGACCCGTAGCCGAGCTGCGCTGGCGAGATAGCTCGCGACGGGCCGGGCACGACCATCGGACGACCTTCAGGCCATACCGGAAATTGTCGTGGAAGCACTGCAAGCAGAGTTCATCGCTCTCCTTCAGGTGATCATCATCGACCTGGTGCTTGCGGGCGACAACGCCATTGTTGTGGGCATCGCAGCATCGCGAGTGGCGCCTGAGCTGCGTGGCCGCGTCATCTTCTGGGGCATCGCGGCGGCAGTCGGCCTGCGCGTTGCGTTTGCCGCGGTGACCGTGCAGCTGCTGGCGATCATCGGTTTGACGCTTGCCGGAGGTATCTTGCTGCTCTGGGTGTGCTGGAAAATGTATCGCGAGATTCGCTACGAACCGAGGGCGGTATCGGTCGGTGCCGCGGCGGCGACAACCGACGCACGAACCTCGGGGACGCCGGGTTTTTGTAGCGCAGTGACGCAGATCGTAGTTGCCGACGTTTCCATGTCCCTCGACAACGTCCTGGCCGTCGCGGGAGCCGCCAAGGGCCACACCTGGGTCTTGATCGTTGGATTGGGCGTCGCCGTGGTGCTGATGGCGGTAGCGGCGAACTACATAGCCAAGCTGCTCACCCGCTTCCCGTGGATTACCTGGGTTGGACTGCTGATCATTCTCTACGTAGCGCTCGACATGATGTGGCGCGGCTCGCTCGAAGTCGCTTGCGCGTACGTGCCCCAAGCAGTCTGCGGTCGAGGGTTGATCGCCGCTCTTGGAGACCTCCTGGGGTGAGCTACTCCCTCGTCGATTGTCTGTCGGGTCTGCTGCTGGCACGAAGCGGACCACTTCCGCAGTGCAGCGATTTCGTCCGGAATCGGGGGGTGAGCCGACATTCGCGACGATCGCCCCATCCAACCTCGGATGGACGACCATCTTGCTCAGTCCTCCCAGAAGTTCTTGAAGCGGTCTGGTGACAGCTCCGTGTAGCGCACGGTGTGCATGATGTTCTTGTGGCCGAGGTAGTGCTGGAGGGCCCGCGTGTCCCTGCCATCGTTGGCGAGCTTGAAGCCACAGGCGTGCCTGAGCATGTGCGGATGCACCGAGAATTGGAACTTGGCGGCGATGGCCAGGCGCGAAAGCAGCTTGCGGAAGCCAGCGGGGGTCATTGGCGCGCCGCGCTCCGTCATGAAGATATAGCGACCAGCACCGTCTTCCCGCTTGAGGGCCCGCAGCGACCGCATCTCCTCCCCGCCAAGCTGGTGCACGCTGGGGATGCCGTTCTTCAGGCGCCGCACGTGAATGAACCCATGCGAGAAGTCGATCTGATCCCAGGTCAGAGTGCAAAGCTCGGAGACGCGCAGGCCGTGCCGGAAGGTGACCAGGATCATGGTGGCATCGCGCAGGCCGTAGCGGCGCCTGCCCTTCTTGGCGGCCGCGATCAGCCGCTCCACCTCCTTGGGCGTGAGGTATTCGCGTGGGCGAACATCCTTGTTGCGGCGCCGGGGCGGTGGCACTGTCCCATTTAGAAGAGCTGGCCGCACCTTGCGGCGACCCGATTTCGCTAAGGATTTCATAGGGCCTGCTTTCACCACTGTCCCATGATTGAGTGTTGATGGGACACTACACGTTTACCGGCATGTGGTCCAGGGCTTGAGGCAGGCTGCTAGAGGCAGGCTCACCGCCCGAGCCTCGTCGCCATGTGGTTGGCGTTCCAGTTGACCGCCGAGCGCGGCGTCTACTTCGCCACCTATCGTGGCAGCTTCATCGCACCCAAGGCTGCCCCTGAGAGCGCGGCTTGCTTGCTAACCGCGGCACCACAGCCAGCCGCCTTGTCCCTGCTTTCAACCTTTGCCGTGTACCTCGACAAACCTTAACTGAACCTTAGCTTGGGGCACCAACTAACGCAGTGATGTGGGCATCGGCGCAGCCATGAAGACACTCGTCACCCAACAGGACCTTCGGGGTGTGCGCAATCTTCCATTCTGCTACCTATGCGGTGCCGACTTCCAGACCAAAGAGGAGGCGGACCATGATCATGTGCCGCCGGAGTGCGTCTTCGATAAGGGCGACCGCCAGCCTCTAAAACTGCGCACCCATGCCAAATGTAATCACGCGCACCACCTTGTGGACGAGAAGATAGGTCAGCTCATTGCGCTGCGGCGACGGAGTGGGACTGCAGACGCGCTCAGGTTTCTCCATACCGACATTGGCACCGCGTTAGTGAACTTGGATGTCGATAGCGCGGTGTGGCGTTGGATCATGGGCTTCCACGCCGCACTGTACGGCGAACCCCTTCGGTTTGGCCCCACGGGCACGATGGATCCACCTTTCTACCGATCGCTAGTCCTCCCATTCCCGAAGGCGTCGCAAGAGACGCGGATCCCTGAACCTATTCGCATCCAGCATTTTCGCTTTGTCGAAACGATCAAGATCAACCGCTTCAAGGGGAACGTCGACCGATTGACGTGCAACAACGGGCAGGTGCGGTACGAATGCGTGTGGACTACCTATGACAAGACTCAGAATTGGTTTTGCGCTTTCGCGCTCAATGTGTGCGACTGGAAAGATCTAGGCGCCACTACCCCAAAAAACGCGCGAGGATGTGCTGGGCACTACATGACCGATACGAAACAGCATCCGGAGAACGCGACCGTCGCCAAGCGATCGCCTATCATTCTACCAAATCGCGACCCACTCGACCCTTTCGCGTCGTAAGCTCTCCGCCACGATTGGGGACCGCAGTGCCAACTTTCAATGAACTCTCTCGCATGTACCGACTGGCCTACCGTGCGGCGCAATCTCGCGCGGCTCGCAAGATTTGGCGCTGCCTCTCAGAGCCAGAGTTCGTCACCCTTGTCGAGCGCGCTGGTGGACGATGCGAGGTGACGGGCCGGTGTTTTGACCGTATGGCCTATGTAGTCCCATGGCGCGGCCGAAAACCGTTCAAGAGCTATCCCTGGGCCCCATCCTTAGATAGGTTCGACAACTTGGCCGGGTATGAGGTTGCCAACGTGCGGTTGGTCTGCGCTCACGTAAATTCTGCGCTCAGCTACCTGCCGGATCACGTGTTCGCTGAAATGTGCCGAGCCTACGTGGCCAAACATGGGCCGGCCGCCTAGCGCTTCAATCGCTCTTGGTGGGCGATGGCCCCTCAATGATTGCCATATCGGGTTTTTGATGCAGCGGCTCACCCGCGCGAGTTGAACACGACGGTGCCGGCATTGGTCAGGTCGCAGCCGCCCAGTGAAGCGGCGCGACTGCGCCTGCTCACCGATGCACTCTGCGGGCGGCTCATCCCTTCCCGCCGGGCTCTTTGCCATCGGGCCATCGCTTGCCTTCGTAGGCTTCGATAGCGGTGACGATGGCCGCAAGCTCTCGCTCTTCATCGGACCCTTCTGAGAAACCGTCCAGCTGGTCCGCGCGTTGGACGAGAAGCGCGTGCTTTGCATCCGCCTCGCTCATTGCGTTGCGCTGAAGGCTTCCGGCCGCCGTCATAGCCCTGATGCCGCCCGGCTGATGCCGCCGAGAGACATTCGCTGCATCCGATGGGCTAAATGGGCCTCCACTTCTCCTCGGCCAACGCTTGCTTCCTTCGTCGACGGTAAGGAAGCTTATGAAGCCAAGCGATGACCCAGGGCAAAGAACCCGCCGGGAAGGTCTCGAAGATGGGCGCAATCGGGCAGAAGAAGCTCAAGACGCCGCACTCCAGCAACCACGGCGAGGATGCACCGGAGCACTTTGTCAGCGTGACAAGCGCTGGGGACCGCTGTCCTCCACCTTCGGCACCTTGGCAACGAACGGATCCATGGCAATGGCTTGCAGTAGGGCAAGCACATGCGCTCCCATGTCCGTCACGAACGTCCAGTCGACGAAGTCGATGGGTTGGCCGACTTTGAACGCATAAGTCTTGCCAGCATAGGTCGGCGTCTCGTCTCTCTCTCCTTTCCCTCCCTTGCTTGGCCGGTAAACACCGTTGTTGTGGATGGTGTTCCTGGTGAGTTGAATGAGCGTTATCAACGGTCGAAAGGAGTTCTGCGGTCTTCGCGCGAGCAAGCAACCACTCGGCGATGCTGTTGAACTCGGCGGTCGCGCCGCCGCACGCGTCTGAATCGGCAGACCGGACGATGCCTCGTAGGTCAGACTCTGCAGGCGGAGAAAATGCCTTGAAGCGCTACAAACCGCAGCAGCACGTCACCTTCTCGATAGTGGTCCTTAAAGGCCTCTGGCAACGGCGCGGCCTGAAAGAAAGCTTTCCAGAAGTTCTCTGATGGAAAAATCACGCGTTGAAACACGTACATCGCCAGGACGCTCTGGAGAATGTTGCGCAGGCGATGAATAGCCACTAGGCGAAGATCGTTGTCAGTCCAATGATGCGCGCCCTTGATCTCCGCTACAGCGACGTCGCATGCGTGTCGAAGATCATCGAGAGCGTGGCAAATCGGATCGCTCCCGACTTGCTCCTTTTCTTTGGCGCATCGAGCCCATGACGATCTCGCCGGTCATGACGACAAGGTGATCGTTGTCGCGCTTCCAGCCGGCATCCGGGAACTGATCTGCTGAGCGTTTGAGGCGAAGGGCCATGCGCCGAGGTTAGTCCGGTTCGCGCTGTTGAAAAGCCACTAGGGATGGTTGTGAAGGGTGCCGGCGCGCCGCTATATTTTGGGTCGTGCCGCATACCTCGTTGTTCGTCCCGCCCTGTGAGCCGATCTTGCGCCCGCACCAGCCGCGGGGCGAAGCCTGGCTGCACGAGGTCAAGTTTGACGGCTATCGGCTGCAAATCTGCAAGGTCGGTCCAAAGGTCACGCTCTACTCGCGCCACGGCAACGAGTGGGCTGATCGGCTGTCCCATCTTGCGGCCGCGCTGACTTCGCTCGTCTGTGGCAGCGCAATCATTGATGCGGAGCTGGTGTCGACGGATAGCGACGGCATTGCCGACTTTGGCACGCTGCATCGGCTCATGAGCCGCCGGCGCGAAGATGGCTTAGTGGCGTGGGCCTTCGACATGATGATGCTCGACGGCCGAGATATCCGCGCGTTGCCCTACGTTGAGCGCAAGGCGAAGTTGGACCAAATCGTCCAGCGCTCGCGCATCGCATCCCTCTACCACAGTGAACCCTTCGACGACGGTGAGCGGCTACTGGTCGAATGTGAGCGGCGCGGGCTCGAGGGTATCGTCTCGAAGCGCCGCGACAGCCTCTATCGCTCGGGCAAGTCGAGTGCCTGGGTCAAAGTGAAATGTACCGCGTGGCGCGAGGCGAACCGCGACCGGCATGAGCTGTTCGACCAGGGGCGCTCACCCTGAAAGCGCGGGTTTCACCTTGCGTCACGAGAAAATCTTAACCACTGCAACGGGTGGCCGGGGAACCGTGTGTTCCCTCGGGTAGTTTGCCTCCAGTCGTTCGCCCCAATGTGAGGCGCGCATGGACTTCTTGCTCACGGAAGAGAGTCTGATCCTGCTCACGCTGCTCGTGGGCATGCTCGGAGCTGTCGTCGGCTTGAGTCGCGGCGCGTCCTAGGCGGAAATGCCGTAGTGACTCGAAGTCCCTTTATTTATGCACCTGGCTGACGCAGCCACGGGACCTATCTTTCAGGGTATCAGCTGTCGCTGGCCTGCGGCGCCAAAATCTTACCGGAAGCTCGCAACACGCTCGGCCTGCTCGAGCAGGAGGCGGGCGTTGTCAGCCAGCATCGTGCCGGCGGGCTCGCCCTTGACCTTGATGGTCGGGTTCGACCAGACCGGCAAGCGCGGGCAGCCGTTGCAACCGGCGCCGTAGCTCATGATGTCGCGCCACTTGGTGCCGTTGACGTAGCCGTGGCCGTAGGCGGACGCGGACTGGGTCTGGTCGACGGCGGCGTCGTGCCGGGCGCCGATGATGTGGCCGATCTCGTGCGGGATCGAGTACATCAGGGCCGCGCAGGTGTGGTGCACGACGGCGAAGGCCTCTTCCGCATCGGCGCCAACCCGCGTGGCAAGCCCGCAGCCCGACGCATCGTCGACGATCAGGATCACGACATCGGCCCGCTTCTCGTTGCGCAGCGCGTGCACCTTCTCGAACGGCCCGACACCGTCGACCATGCGGTAGAGATGGTTGAAGTGGTCGCGCTCCGTCTCGGTGTAGTCGACGGCCTGGGTGTGGGCGAGGTTGAGCGCGATGTTGCCGATGCCGCTGTTGCGGAACGAGGCGTTTGCTTCCTCGATGGCGTGCGCGATCAGGTCCGTCTCGATGTCGACGTAGTTGGCGGCGGCCTTCTTGGTGTAGAGCACCATGACGTCGATGGTGGTCTTCCTGGCAGCGAGCTCCTGGCGCTGCGCCGGGGACAGCAGCGCGATCTGCATCGGCGGGGACTGGATGGCGTCGGACGTGGCGTCAGCCGTATCGTGATGCTGGTGATCTCGGGCCGCACGCTCCCGCAGATGCAGGAACGACGTGATGCTCCGCGAGACGAGCGACGTCTCCTTCTGAGGCGCCTGGGCGAGCATGGCTTCGTGCTGGGCCGCGATGCGCTCGGGATCGAGTTCGGCAATCGCCTGAATGCGACCGTTGACGCTGGCGGGCTTCTGGAAGGTGTAGACCCGGCCGCGAGAGGCGAGCATGCCGCTGGAGCGGCCGTCGTTCCAGCCCATCAGCATGGCCGGCTCGCCCGTCTCGGTCGTCTCGCCACGCCAGGTGGTGCCACTTTCGCGGGTCTCGACTGAGGTGAGGCGGACCGTGACGCGCTGCTTGTCGTTGAGGTGGACGACGATCCGGGACGTGAACAGGCGGTCCACGAGGTCGGAGACGATGCTTCCGGCTGCGAGCGCGGGGGCGATGATCAGAGCGAGAGCCACGTACCGCACGGTAGACCTCCAGTCCTTGGCGTGAGCCCGTTGCACCGGGTTTTCACGCTGGGGACGGTAGGTCCGCTGTTACCTTCGGCACTATTCTCGGAGTTTTCTGCCTTTCGCCGGAATTGTTCCGGCTTTCCTGAGCTTTCCGGTTGGGAAGCCGCTTCGGAGAGGCCCGGCAATAGGCGATCAGCTCGGATGCTCAACGACCGTGCCCATAACAGGCTTGCCGTCGCTTCCGGGACAGGAGCAGGCATCTCCAGCTGGTTGCGCGTCTTGAAGCTTGCAAGTGATGGCCGGCGTCTTGCAGACCGTTCCCAAAGGCTTGGGAGCAAGCGAGCGTTTCTTTGGAGGCAGTGGCCCCCCAAACGGTCTTTCTTGAGCCAGACGCATCGATCTCCGGGCGGACATGTCGTCGATTCCCTCGGCGGTATTTGTTGGAGTGAAGGAAACGCTGCACAGGACTATGAAGTTGACCCGGTTTGGTGGACACCCGACCTTTTGGGTCGAAGGAGTTCACGATGTCGAAGCGAAGACCGCCCTACCCAGCAGAGTTTCGGCGTCAGATGGTCGAGCTGGCGCGAGCCGGCCGGACGCCGGAGGAGCTTTCCCGCGAGTTCGGCCCCACCGCGCAATCGATCCGCAACTGGGTCGCCCAGGCTGACCGTGACGAGGGCCGGCGCGCCGACGGCCTGACCACGCCCGAGCGCCAGGAACTGGTGCGCCTGAGGCGCGAGAACCGTCAGCTCAAGTTGGAGAGGGAGATCCTCTCAAAAGCCGCGGCCTGGTTCGCTCGGGAGACGAACAAGATCCCAGGGAAGGATGGAAGTTCGTGAGCGAGAACCGGGCCAGCTACCCCGTCGCCGTGATGTGCCGCACCTTGGGTGTCTCCTCCAGCGGCTATCACGCATGGGTCAAGCGTGCGCCATCGTCGCGTGCCGTATCGGACGCCGAGCTGACGGAGAAGATCCGCGCTGCGCACACGGCCTCGAGGGGCACCTACGGTGTGCCGCGCATCCAATTCGACCTGGCCGAGGCGGGCATCCGCGTCGGCCGGAGGCGCGTGGCGCGGCTGATGCGGACGGCAGGCCTCGCCGGCGTCAGCCGTCGCAAGTTCGTCACCACGACGGTGCGGGACGGTGGCCATCAGGCTCCCGATCTCGTCGATCGGAAGTTTGTCGCTGAAAGGCAGAATATGCTGTGGGTGGCTGATATTACGTACATACCGACGTGGGCGGGGTTCCTCTACCTCGCCGTCGTGCTCGATGTCTTCAGCCGGCGGATCGTGGGCTGGTCGATGGCCACCACGTTGCACACGCAGATCGTGCTCGATGCGTTGAGCATGGCACTCTGGCAGCGGCGCGCGAAAGATGTGATCCACCACTCCGACCAGGGCTCGCAATATACCTCCATCGAGTTCGGCAGGCGCTGCCGTGAGGCGGGCGTGCGCCCCTCGATGGGATCGGTCGGCGACGCCTACGACAATGCGATGGCGGAGAGTTTCTTCGCCACGCTCGAATGCGAGTTGCTGGACCGGCGGCGGTTCCGGACGCAGGCCGAGGCGCGCATGGCGGTCTTCGAGTTCATCGAGGGCTTCTACAATCCGCGCCGTCGGCACTCCTCGCTCGGCTACCTGTCGCCCGTCGAGTTCGAGCGGCAGCAGGCAGAAGGGACCCTCGATCCCGGCATACACCACCCTGCCGCCGTGCTCGGAGCCGTCAAGGTACGGCCTGGAGATGTCGCAATGGGAGGCGAGCTCAGCGCGACGGCCGACCTTGACCGCCCCTGCGCGCGACGGCTCCACGTTCGTGCAGGCCGGGACGAAAAGATGCACTCGGCCGAACCAAAAGATGGGCCCAGAAAGCAACAGAAGGAGGACACATTGCCCCCAAACCCGCTACCCTGATCCCAAACACTCACCTCTCCACGAAACCGGGGCAAGTCCACTATGGCTGTCACCGCAGCGATCAAACGCAACGAACTCATCGGGCTCATCCAGGATGGAGTGCACTGTGGGTCGACTTGTCGCTAGATCAAGCGGGTCCTGTTCTCGCATGGTGCTCTATCGCTCTGCCTATCCCATCACGGCCGTCAGTACCGAAAGCAGGACAACTGTGCCTCCTCGAACGGCGTGGGGGCTGCGTGGTGCATTCCTGCCCATCACAGGCCAGGGTGGCAGGGATCGCCAGAAGGCCGAACGCTGCTGCACCGGTTGTCAGCACCTTCAAGGCGATCCCTTTTCGTTTGTTTTGCGTATCAGCGGTCACCTCTTAAGAACTGTTGGTTGCTCTGGTCAGCCTGAAATTTGCTGCCGCCACCGGATGTCTCAGCAGCCGCAGCCTGCACCAGCAGAACCGAGCTCGAAATGCCCGCAATGGTTAGCGTCAGGGCGACAATGAAGGTCTTCATGCGTGTCCTCCGTCTGGGTTGGGCTCACGACCCATGAGCCGATGCGAGGACCCTAGCGGCGCATAGTTTGCGCGCACATCTTCGGAGCTTTCCGCTGTTTGCCCGTTCTTTCCGGGCCGTTCCGCGTCAAGACCAGTGCCCAAGGTCACGTCGATCGACATCTGTCGGGCACGACACCCTCCACTCCGGTCGACTTGCGTGGATGTGCACGTGAGCATGCGTTTGTTGCCGATCTTCCCCTGCGCTCGAAGTGGGTAGTGGACCGCCAAATGGTCTTTCCTGGAGCAAGTAGAAGCTGCCGGTGGAACCGCTGGCAGCGGTGAGAGCCTGGTGCATTTTCTTCTCCTGTCCGCGCGATCCTTGCGAGTGACCGCGTCTTGCGGCCAGCTCTGCGCGACACTCGCGTTGAAAGGGGGAGCGCCCTGTCACGTGGGTTACAGGGCGGGAGATCCGGTCAGGATGTGCGGTTCGATTTTGGGAAAGACAGGGTTTTCCCGGATGCCTCGTCGGCTCGGCGCCTCTCCGACCTCATGTTGACGGAGTCGTCGCCCGCTAGTCCCGGCCGGCGAACGCCCGTCATTGCAGCCCCCGAGTAGGCGATGCCTCGGGGGCCGCGCTCTTGCGGAGGCCGAGCCGGAATGGACGACGCCCAACTCTGGCGCCGGCGTCCGTCGGAAGCCCGTCTGCGTGCTGACGCTGAGCCGGATCCCACTATCAAGCGCAAATTGAAGGGCATCTCCCGTAGTTACGAAGCGATGGCCGATCGTGCCGAAGAACGGGCCGGGCGTGGTCACGTCGCGCTATCCGGCGGTGGTCACGGCGCTCAAAGCCCGCCCTGCGCGTTCCGCGATCATCGACGCAGAGTTGACGGTGTGCGGAAGTGACGGCGTGCCCCCGTTCCACCGCTTGCTGATTGGTGGATTCCAAAACTGTTCGACTCCGGGAATGGATCGCAACCGGGGTGCAAGCCCGTACAAAAACCCGTACCCAAAGAGCCCATGAAAATCCCGCAACTGGGCCTGTTCCGACAACGTGGCAGGAGTGGTACAAAAACAGTTGATTTTGTACGGCACAGGGCTAGCCTACATGCTCACCATCGAGGTTCGCCCAGGGGGTAGGTCCAATGGCCAAGGCACCACGCCACGCAGCGCTGTACGTGCGCGTGTCCACCGATCAGCAATCGGTCGACAACCAGATCCGGGAGCTTCGCCAGATCGCCGAGCGGCGCGGGTGGACCGTGGTCCACGTCTACTCCGACGCCGGCATTAGCGGCGCCAAGGGCCGGGACAAGCGGCCGGGGCTCGACGCAATGCTCAAGGACGCCAACCGGCGAAAGTTCGATGTGGTCATGGCCTGGGCCATCGATCGCCTAGGCCGGTCCCTGGTCGATCTGCTCGGCACCATCCAGCATCTGGAGGCGACAGGGGTGGACCTCTACCTCGACCAGCAGAACCTCGACACCACGACACCCATGGGGAAGCTGCTATTCCAGGTCACCGGGGCATTCGCTGAGTTCGAGCGAGCCATGATCCGACAGCGGGTTCGGGCCGGTCTCAGCACAATCAAGGAGAAGATTGCTCGCGACGGCAAGTTCATCACCAAGGCTGGCAAGGTGCGCAGGCGGTTGGGGAGGCCTGGAGCGGAGCCTCAGAAGCTGGAAATAGCCCGCGCCAAGCTGGCGGAGGGTATTGGCATTGGGAAGGTGGCGAGGCTGACGGGTCTTGGAACCGGCACGGTGCACAGACTGAGACGAGAGATGGTTGCTCGCCACTTGTAACTTCACCGCCAGGCCGGCGGTACCCTGGGAACAGACCAGGCGCTTTATTGCCGCCCCCTTCTTGCGCCCTGTAAAACGATGCCACTTTCCCTGGCACTTTGGCTATCGCTTTGCCGCTGTAGCCTTCAGGAGGAGTTCTCGGGGCGCAGGTCAGGGTTTGTCTCGATTCTCTTACTGCGTCCGGAAGGGCAGGGTCAAAGCTTCCACCCTCAAGAAAGGACCTGGAAAATGGCGAACGACCTAAGGAGCGTTCTCGCTGCAGCTGCGTTTATAGCAGCGGGGCTGGCACACTCGAACGCATCCGCGCAATCCAATCCTAATGCGTCGGCTCAATCCAATCTTCGGGAGCGAATCGCCGCAGCAATTGAGATGATAGAAGGCGCCTGCGCCTCGGACGTGAGGAATTTCTGCGGCAACGTCACGCGTGGTGAGGGTCGCCTGGTGCTGTGCATGCAGACCTACGATGATCAGTTGAGTAAGCGATGCCAGTTTGCGCTCTACCGCGTTTCGCGCAATCTCAAATCCGTAGTAAGCCGAGTCGGCCGCATCGCTGATGCGTGCTGGAACGACATCCAAGAGAAATGCGGCGATGCGGACAAGATCGGGCAATGCGTAATAGAAAAGCGCGCCTCACTTTCGCAACCCTGCCAGACAGTCATCAACGATTTACAGCAGTCATACCAGGGTTTGGCAGCATTGAGGGGTCAGACCGTGCAAAGCGCGGACGGCAAGGAGCTCGGTCAAGTGGTCGAGGTAAAAAAGGACCCCGACGGCAAAATTCAGTCCATCCGGCTTGAGCTCGATCGGTGGCTTGGCCTTGGCTCCAAAGCCGTCACCATTACCGCCGACAAATTTGAGCAACTTGCCGACAAGGTTAGGCTACGCCTCCGGGGTGACGAGGTTCAGTCCATGCCGGACGAGACGCAAAAACCGGCCGGCAAGTGATGCGTCACCGAGGCAATGGGATTGCGTAGCAAAGTCATCTCGTAACCATCACCTGGGTCCTGAATTGCCGGTGCCTGGGTGGTTTGTGCGCGCCCACGAAGCAGCAGCGGCCATCATGGCCACATCAGCACTGGAGGAGCCGATAAGCCCTCAAGGCCGTGGACCTCGTTGCAAGGATCCGATGATTCGGTCAACCACAACGAGCGGCGGGGCAACAGCGACGAACATGGCCAGGCAGGCAGCCATGTTCATCAAGGCCTTCTGATGCCCAAGCTTTGTCACGTCGACGAATGGGTAGGGATACCAGTTAGTCAGGGCGCCGTGACCCACCGTCCAGAAGCCGTACAGGATGGGAGCGATGAGCGACGTGCCGATGATGGAT
Organism: uncultured delta proteobacterium; assembly: GCA_963695875.1. Lineage (GTDB taxonomy): Bacteria > Desulfobacterota > Syntrophia > Syntrophales > UBA2185 > DATKLL01. Next base: position 248,974 of record CAVOID010000009.1, read on the forward strand.
TGGTACCTTTTCAGTGAAGCTGAATATGCGGCAACCAATCGTCGCCTACACAGCCGGCGACCGATGCTGACAAGCAGGCGTTGGCAAAGCAATCCGACGCTCGCAAGCAGGAGATTAAGACGCGCGTTGCCGAGTGGCTAGCGACGTGTCTGACGGATTGGGATCAGGCCACGCATATGACCAAAAAGGAATGGCGAACAACATGCAACCGCGTGGCATCGGAGCGTGGCAAATTTCTGCTCGATAATCCGACTGTCGGCTCCATGTTCTTGGATGGCACAGGGGGTAAACAGCGTTGATGAAGCTGAGGTGCACGCGGTTCTGCGGGCGAGCGGTTGTTGTTTCGCCTGCGGCCGAGCGTGATCCCAGTTAGGCAAGCTCGCGAGTTCTCGCGCTCTAACAACAGAGCTGCGACGCCGATAAGTCGGCTACAGTTTCGTGATTGTTCGGCGCGCTTCACGGACCAGGGTTGCGCATGCCCGGCGAAGCACCAACGTTTCGGCCGTGTACCGCCCATGCTTCCAGGCGCCGTTAGCCTTTCCCTCTTGGCGCCCCGCCCCGCGCCCCGTGAAACCGGCACACCTTCCACCCTCGCACCGCCGGCGCTCGGCACTTCAAACGGGAGCGCTTGCTCATGGCCGAGCAGCGCGGGGCCGCATTCATCCGCTGCACTAGGTTCATGAGGTTGGCCTCCGTTTTTCTCAGTGCCCCCACCCCCCTGGCTCACGTCGCCGACGATGGCCTGGCCCCCGTCGTTGACGGTGACGTGCTGCACCTTGATCGTCTGCTCGCCGGCGGAGCGATATTTCTTCAGGGCCTCGACCTGGGCGGCGAACGTGCGCGCCAGCTTGTTGAGCATGGTGGAGGCGCTGTCTTGCTGCGGGACAGTTTCGACGAAATTCAAGCGGCGCGCTGCGACCATGGTGGCGTTGTGGATCGCCGCCATCTGGGCCGCGAGCAGGGCCTCCGTCTCATCCTTGGGATTGATGCCGCGCACCAGGGCCAGCATGAAATCCAGTTCGCGCTTGGTTGCGATCTTTCCCGAACGTGACGCATCCACCAGCTGGGTCAGCAGGCCACTGGAAAACTCGAAGTCCCCGGTTGCGAGCGCATCAGCCAGCAGGACATGGCCCATGCGTGGATCGGGATGTTCCACGGCGATGCTGACCGTGCTCGGGCCGTTTTGTTCAATCTTGAATTGCGGGGATGGTGCCCGACGAGCGCGCCGTTCGCCAACGCGCGCTGTCGCTTCACGCTCGAGCTGGCTCGACACGTAGGGCGGTGGTTGATCGGTCGCCTTCTTTCTTCTCCCGCCCATACCGCCTCAAAGGACCTTGGCCAGGCTCTCGGCCACGCGGCCGGCGAGATTCTGACGGTTGTCTTCGAAACGCATGGTGGTTTGCCGACTGGCAGGCAGCCGACCGCCCGGGCCGGCATCGGCGCTGGAAGCTTGCTCGTCGGTAGATCGTGACGCTGGACATGGGCTCAGTCCTTGGCCTTGGCGTACTTCTTCAGGGCGTTGGCAATGGCGGCCTCCAGGATCTCGGAAACTGTCGTGTTGTGCTGGGCGGCGGCGATCTTCAGCGCTTGCCGGATCTCCGGCTTCACGTACACGGTGACGGGGACGAGTCCTTCACGCGAGGGGGCGACATAACCGGGCTTGGGCACGGGCCTTACTCCACTCAACATCAGGCCCTCCTGTAGCCCATATATGTTTACATGTCATCACATTGATCGGAGGCATAAGTCAAGTGTACATGTAGTCATGTGATCATTGCTGGCGAAGTCCGTTCTGTGGAGTGAAGCGGACATACCCTCGACACGTCGAGTTCGTCCGAGTCTGACCCTTAGCCGTTCACAAGCTTTGCGCACCGTCGCAGCGCAACATCTGCCAGGAGTAACGTTGGCGACAGCAACACGTGGCAGTCGCTGCGTCCCTGTTGTGACAAAGTACGACCGGCGCCACTGCGTCTTCCCCGGAATGGGGATACAGGTGACGAAAGATCTCGCCAAGTGAGCATCACGAGCCGGCGGGGATAAAGCTTGAGGACACAGCGTCTTTGCTCGACTAGCTCAAGTGTAGTATCTGCAGCGTTTCAGTCTGAAGGTGACCCGTGGCAAGCGAGTGGATTCGAGCCCTGCCAGGGGGTGGGGCACTACCAGGGATTTCGCCCAACGGTACGGCAGGAGTCGTGCTTTGGGCGATGTTAACGGTCTGTCTCGAGAAGCTATCGAGGCACTGCCTGCCGCGATCTATTGGACGGACGCCGAGGGACGCCTCATTTTTTACAACCAGGCTGCGGCCGAGCTTGGGGCTGCCGCCCCGAACTTGGCGAGAGCAAGTTCTGCGGTTCTTGGAAACTTTACTGGCCGGATGGCACGCCGCTGCCGCATGACGAGTGCCCGATGGCGATGGCACTGCAGCAGAGGCGACCGATCCGTGGCATGGAAGCGGTAGCCGAGCGCCCCGACGGCACGCGGATTCCTTCCATCCCCTATCCGACGCCGTTGTTTGATCAATCCGGAAGATTGACCGGTGCCATCAACATGCTTGTCGATATCAGCGAGCAGGTTGAGGCGCGGCGCGCTCTTGC
>CAVOID010000010.1:0-213860 GCA_963695875.1 uncultured delta proteobacterium
GCAGACCATGGCCGACCGTCCGCCGGAGGCATACTACTCTTTCCTGATGGGGAGATGCCCGGAGGTGAAGCGCGTCGTGACTCGTCGGGAAATTCTCGGGGGGGTGCTCGGAACCCTCGGTCTCTGGCTCGGCGGCAAGGGGGCCCGCGCGGCGGCTGCGGGCGGGTGCCGAGTTTATCGAGCGCCTCGACCTGCCGAAGAGCGAATGGAAGAAGCGGCTCTCGCCGGAGGCCTACGCCGTCCTCTCCGGACGGACACGGAGCGCCCGCGCTCGAGCCCGCTCGAGAAGGAGAAGCGGACGGGCAGCTACGTCTGCGCGGCGTGCCTGCTGCCGCTCTTCGAATCAGCCGCGAAGTTCGAGAGCGGCACGGGCTGGCCGAGCTTCTTCCGGCCCATCGAGGGGCACGTAGCGACGAAGACGGACTACAGACTCCTGCTGCCGCGCACGGAGTACCACTGCGCGCGCTGCGGCGGGCACCAGGGCCACGTCTTCGACGACGTGCGAACGGCGACGCGCTCGGGGACTTTGCAATCGAATCGATATCGGAACCCTTTCGAGGAGCGATCCTGGTTCGCGTTCGGAGAGGTCCGAACCGGGCGGCATTCGAGCTCCGCCTTCACACCGAGGGGGCGCTGCCGGTGGCGTCCGCCGGAGAGATCGCGATTTCTGTCAGGCCGGAGCGAGGTGTTTCCCCCGGAAGACCTGGCAATCGCAGCGAAGGCCCTCGCGGCACGCCTGGAAGGCTCCGCCGCGGCATCGAGCCCCCTACCAAGCTGACCACGCTTCCTTCGGGCGGCATCTCCCTCTGAAGGGGCAAGGGGTAAGGGGCAAGGGGTAAGGGGTAAGATCCCCCCCTTTGCCCCTTGCCCCTTGCCCCTTGCCCCTCTTATCGTTCACACGGATGCGCACAGCCACCGTCGCCACCAACCGGCAGTGCAACCAGAACTGCGGGTTTTGCAATGCCAGGCGCCCCCATGACGACCGGGCATTCATCGATCCGGCGGCGGTGCGCACGCGGATCGATGCGGCGGTGCGCGACGGCGCGAGGGAAGTGGTGCTCAGCGGGGGCGAGCCCTTGCTGCGGCGCGACCTTGCAGCCCTTGTCGCCCACGCCCGCCGGTGCAGGCGCGGATGTCGTGGTGCTCGAAACCAATGCGACCCTGTGTTCGGCTGCCGCGGCGGCGGGGCTGAAGGCGGCGGGGCTCGATCGGGCCCGCGTCCACATGCCGGTCTGGGGCGACGGGGCCGATGCCATTTCCCGCGACGAAGGGGGCTTTCGGCGCGCGCTGGCGGGGCTTCGGGCGCTCGCCGCGGCAGGAATTGCGATTGAAATCTCACGCCAATCGTGCGGGACAACCTGCATCGCGTGGCGGAGATTCCCCCTCGATTGGCCGCCTCGGCTCTGCCCGTTAAGGCCATCGTGGTGGGTGTGCCCGTAGAGCACCGATGGGGAGGCTCTGGCCACGCTGGACCACGCAGCGCGGGCAATCGAAATGCTTAGAAGCGGCCGCCCGCAAGCTCGATCTGCGCGTGCGTTTCGCGCCTGGATCGCTCATTCCCCCGTGTTTGTTCGCTCGGCCATTGCGTATCGCGCACCTGTTCTCGCTCACTCAGGGTGGGGCGGTGCATCCCAACTACAGGCACCTGCAGGAGTGCTCCCGCTGCGTGGTGCAAGACCGCTGTCCCGGCGTGCCCCGAGCGGCCCTGAACCGCAATCCGGCCATGGCCGTCCGCCCCATCGAAGACGACCGGGCCCGGCGGCGGCTGTCGATCGTCTCGACCGTGGCGGAGCAGATCGAAAGCGAGCTCGTGACGCGGGACATACGCCGCCTGAAGGATGGATCGACGCAGCGCGAGCACCTCGTGCGGGTGAATTTCCACTGCAATCAGGCGTGCCGCTTCTGCTTCGTGTCGACGCACCTGCCGGCCGCTCGCGAGGCCGTCGAGGCTGCGATTACCGGGATTGCCGCGCAGGGTGGGGTGCTCACGCTCTCCGGTGGCGAGCCGACGCTCAATGCGCGGCTCGTCGATTGGGTGCGTCTGGGCAAGCGGCGGGGCGGCGGCGAGATCGAGCTGCAGACGAATGCCGTGCGCCTCTGCGATCCGGCGTTCACGCGGTCGCTCGTCGAGGCCGGCGTCGATGTCGCCCTCGTGTCGCTCCATGCCTCCGATGCGGAGATCCCGATTTCGGACGCAGGCGCCTGGCACCTTCGCGAAAACGGTTGCCGGCATCGATGAGCTGGTCGCACGCGCGTCCTCGTGCGGCTCAACTTCGTCATCTGCGAGGCAATCGGCGGATTTTGCCGACTTCGTCGACTTCGTCGCAGCGCGGTGGCCACGGGCGACGGCGATCGTGCTCGTTCGTCGCTCCGTCGACCGACCTGGTGCCGCGCGACCGCGCCATGATCCCGCGGTACACCGACGTGATGCCGGTCCTCGCCGGCGGGATCCGGCGGCGCGGCGGCTGGGCATTGCGCCTGCACGGCTCGAGTCGATGTGCGGGGTACCGCTGTGTCTGGTGCCGGATGACCTGGCGGAATTCTTGCCTTGCCGGAGATCGTGCCCGGAATCGACCGGGGTGAATTCCGCAAAACCGAAGTCTGCTCGAATTGCGCGCTCGATCGCCGTTGCTTCGGGATACGGCGAGGCTACGCAGATTTGCACGGCGTGGGTGAGCTCGTGCCCGTCCCCGGAGGGAGTACCCGATCGAGGGCCTTCTCACCCACACCGGATTGAGGGCGGCCTTGGCGGGGGAGGATCAGACGATGGCCCTACCGGGCCGAGACCCGCGCGATGGCTGGCGCCGCGGCGGTCCGCCTCATGATTGTGCTCGCTCCGATGACAATGACCTGTGGGGGGCCGGGCGAACTTCTTGGTCTGGGGCGAGCCTCGACATAGCCTTGTCGCCAATGAGTTCCTTCGACGATTCACCCGCTGCACCATCGGAGCCCACGGCCAAGCCGGCGGCTCGTCTCGCGGGGGGCGCCTTCATCGACGTCTTGCGCGCCGGCCTGCAGGTCGCCGGCGTCGGCCTCGCCTGGGTTGCCGTCTCTGAGAGGTTGCTCGCGGGCTCGGAGCGCAGCCGAGCGGGAGACCTCGCGCCGTTCATCGCGGTCACGCTGGTGTGCGTCGCCGTGGCGACGTGGTTCGGTTTCCCCGAGCGCCCGAAGGGTCTTCGGGGCTTTCTGCTTCGCTTCGGCGCGGTGGCCCTGTGCGGTGTCGCCACGGCGGCCGGCGCAGCCATCGGCTTCGCAAACGCATTGAGCCCCGGCCAGAGCAACGCCAGAGCCGCCGCTTGCGTGGCCATCGGCTTGTCGATCACGGCGCTCGGCGTCTGGCCGCGCCGTTCGGCGACGGGCGCGCGCTCGGGCGCCCTCGCGGACGCGTGTGTCGGCGGGGGGCTGCTCGTCTTGCCTGCGCTCGCGGGCGCGGCGTACGTCGAGCGGTGGCGCGGCTGGGCGCTCGGTTCCTTCGCCGCGGCGAGCCCTCGCGCCGGTTCCTCCGGGATCGCTTTGGCGGTCGTGCTCGGGCTGGCGACGGTCGTCTCGCTGGCTCTGGCCGTGTGGCTTGCGCGCAGCCCCCATCGTGGCCGGTGGATCGCCTTCATCGCGCCGGCCGTCGCGCTTCTTGGGGGTGTTTGCGTGGATGCGCTTGGTGCTCGCCGCCGAGGACGGTCCCGTCCGCGCGGGTGCGACGTATGCCGGCGTGGTCGACGGGCGTACCGCAGCGCTCGCCAAGGTCTCGCTCGGCGCCTGTGCGGGCGCGCTCTTCTCGGCGATCCTGCTCGCGGTGGGCGCGATCGCGCTCGGTGCCCGCGCGTTCCGCCGAGCGCCGCAGAGGGCCGGCGAGCGGAGGGGGGTTGCGGTCTTCGCCGCGCTCGCGGCCACGCCGGGGGTCTATGCGATCTTGATGCTCGTCCGGGTCGGCGATCTGTCCACCGACGAGCGGCTGAGCACGTTCGTCGCTGCCGTGCCCGCCGCTCTCGCCACGGTCGGCGTATGGCTGGCAGCCGCCGGCGCGGACGACCCGGAGGGTGAGCGCGCCGCGGAGGCCGGCGCCGATGTCCTCGTGGCTGCCGGCTGCGCCCTGGGCGCGCTCGCGCTCGCCGCCCTCGGTAGGACGCTCGTCGCCGATCTGCCGGGGCCGGATGCCCCCTTCCAATGGCACGAGGTCGGGCCGGTCCTGGACCTTGTCCATCGTGAAACGGTGCTCGCCACGTCGGTGCACGCGCTCCCGGTCGTGATCGCGGCGCTCGTCGCGTTCCCGCCGCGGCGGTGGCGCGCCGCCTTTGCGCGCGCGTCGGTCGGGCTTGCGGGCGTGGTCCTCCTCGCCGGCTTGCCGGCGTCGCTCCTCCGGTCGCAAGTGTCTTCCGCGGCCGGCGAGCTCCACGCGCCGTGGACGCGCCACGTGCCGCCGGGCGTCTCGCTGCCCGAGCTCTCACGGATCCGAAGGGGGCTGCGACATCGTCCTCGACGACCTTTCTTTTGGGGGTGATGATCGACCCGCTCGCCGAAGACCCTCAGCGGCGTTTCAAGATGCTCTATGTGGCTAGACCTACAGGCCGAGCGAGTTCGCTTTCGACACGCGTCGCTTATTCGAAGGATGGGATTGTTTGGAGGCAGGAGCCGACCAACCCCGTAATCCCGTTCAGCGACCACCAAGTGGCACCGTATTGGGACGCGCAGGGTAGGACATTTTGTGGCCTATCTGCGGTTCGGCCCTCCCAACATCCGGCATATCAGCCGGATCGAAAGCGAAGACTTCATCCACTGGTCGCCCAAGGTCACGGTAGTGAAGCCCTCCAAGCTTGACGAGCCTTTTTCGACCTGTTTCTACGGCATGCCGGCCATGCCGTACGAGGGCTGTCATCGGTCTGTTGAACACCTACCACGGCGAAACCATCCAGCCGATCCCGCCGGACAAGTTGTGGATGGACCGGCTCGACGTGCAACTGGTCTTCAGCCGCGACGGGCGTCACTTGGCAGCGGGTTCTCAGGGATGAATCGGTCCGGTGAGATAAATGTTTTTTAACGCAGTAAAATGCCAGCATTGGCGGCGATCTAAAATACCGAAAGATAAGAATGTTGTTGCGTGGACTTATTAGTTAGAGATTTAATTGTACAGGTATCGAACAATCATGGCTCTGCCTGAAGTAAAGATAGAAAATCTATTCGAGCCCGCTAAGTCAGCGTTTGATACCGGCAATTATCAAGAAGCGTATGATTACTTCACAAAAATACTGGCATACGATTCAGAAAATTATGAAGCATATTTAGGCAAAGGATTATCTGCCGGATGGCTTTCAACAATCGCGCAGAATAGAATTGGTGAAGCTACGCAAGGGTTTTTAAAGGCTATTGGTTATTCTCCCGAAGATAAAAAAGAAGAAGTTATAAAGCACGGGTTAAGTTTAATTCTGGATTTGATATCAACTTACTATAAACAATTAAAAGCCTATGTTGAGGATGCCCTTTTGCGAGTTAAGGGCCCTCTTACGAATTCCCGAGTGAGGACTGATGTTATTAATGACCTGGGTGATACATACTACAGGAGGTTAAGAGAACTGGTATTAGAACTGAATGAACTATCTCCTTTATTGCCTGATAGTGAAAGAATCAAATCAAAAAAGATGATTGTTTTTCTATGTAAGGAAGGGATTAATTATAAGAAATTGAATCCGCTGCAGCATGAAAGATCATTCCTGAGAAATTTGATTGAGATATGCGATTATGAGATCAAGGAATACGATCTTTCTTGTAAGCTAAAAGAAGAAAACCCCCTTGAAAGAGAAAAATCGATCGTAAATTTGTAAACGGAGATTCGTCACACGCCAGGGGGCAAGCATTCATATATTCCGATCTGGTTATTGTCTGTGTAGAAACTGTATGGAAAACATTGAGGGATCCGATTTATCCTCACCATTATCAATATCTGAGTTACTGACCTGCGTCAAAGTTACGGTAGGCGCGTCCTTAACAAGGCTCGTTGATTCTGTCTGTGCTGAAATAAAAGTTTATGAGAATTTCTGTAATCATAATCTGCTTTGTATTTATTTGTTGTATCGGTATGGCCGCGGCCGCGGAACAGAGGGCAGGATTCGTGAAAAATGTTTCCGGGGAGGCATTCATCGAGCGCAATAAAGTCATAACGGCCGCCAAGGTTAAAGACGAGTTGATGGAGAACGATATCCTCGTTACGGGCCGCAACGGATCTATGGGGGTCATCCTGCAGGACAACAGCGTCATGTCTATTGGCTCCAATACCCATCTTGCCATTTCGAAATTCGTATTCGAACCTGCCGATGAAAAACTTTCTTTTACTGCACAGATTGAAAAAGGCACAGTGGTTTACCTCACCGGTCTCATTGCCAAACTGAACCATAGCGGCGTAAAATTCGATACTCCTACAGCCGTGTGCGGTATCCGCGGGACGCATTTCGCCATCAAGGTTGAAGGTCCGGGGCTCTGATTATTCATGGGACAAGAAAGCTTGTTTTTTACCGCCGCATTGCAAAGTGCGGCACGTCATGGGAAACAGCAGCGATGAGATATAAGCTACTCCTGAGAATACAGAAGATCATCCCGCCTCTTGTGCTTTTGGCGCTCCTGATGTCCGGATGTGCTTCCACGACTCAAGTGGTTATTCTGCCGGATCCTGACGGTAAAGTGGGAAGCCTTGAAGTTTCAAATGTAAAGGGCACACAGACACTCAACCAGGCCTGGCAGGCCACAGAATCCGCAAGTACGGACAGGGCGCCGAGCGCACCGAAAGTCCTGGAAGAAAAGCAGGTTCGACAAGTATTTCGTGAAGCCCTGGAGGCGGCGCCCATCCCGCCGGTGAGCTTTATCATATATTTCAAGAAAGACAGTTCTGCGCTTTCACACGAGTCGCTCGCATTATTGACCAAAGTCATAGATGCAATCCATACCCGGAAATCGACAGATATTATCATCAGTGGCTACACCGATGCTGCTGGGCCCATCGATTACGACCGCCGTCTTTCCCTTCAACGTGCCAAAGCCGTAGCGGACATTCTTGTTGCCAAGGGCACAGATCGGCAAAACATTCATGTATCCTATCACGGCAAGAGTAATCCCCTCGTTCCTACCCCCGACGGAGTACCGGAACCCCGGAACCGCCGGGTTGAGATAACAGTCCGTTGAATTTCAAAAAAAGTCCCCCGAACATTTCGTTCAGCATGAAACAATCATAATCAAGACAGGCCTGTAAATATTGCGTGCTTTGGCTGAAACTCGTTTGGGGCGTGACTTCCTGCAGTAAGTGAAAATGATATCTCCTTCCATATGCCAACTTTGCGTTGATGTTGACATCAGCGGAGGCGATTGCATGGAACAAGAAATGTGCAGAGCAATTTTCTCTCACCCTAATTAGTAGCAAGACGAGTGTCGTGGAAGACATGTACCAGTTGGAGTCAGTTCTCAGGAATGCCAGTTGGGTCATTGTTATGCATTCCTTCGGCCACTTGCGCCATAACTATAGTATTCAGACACGCAGACATTGGACACAGGAAGTCGAGTACCCTTCTTTCAAGCTGAGTGCCCCGCACCTATCACGCATAACAAGAAAATAGCTTCCTGGCATGCCTAGGAAAAATTTCTACATTGTAATCACTAACTACCCTGTTGTAAGTATACAGTGCAATGGTGGCCTGCAAAAATATTTTTCAATAATGGATGATAAATAGCCATACTCTAACTTTAATTGTGGTAAAGATAATGACGGCAGATTAATAACCCGTGGTCTTTGATTCCGGATGTTGGCATCTTCTTCTGTAACTTTGCAAACGCGCACAAGGAGGGCTTATGAAAAAGTTATTGCACCGATGCGGATTTCTACGCAGTCGCAAGTGTCAACTTGTACGCGGGACTCTTTGCATGGCATTTCTGTTTTTCTTTGCGGTCACGACACATGCGGATGTGCCTAAGAGCATCGATGAATGCGCGAAAATTGAGGACAGCGCGATACGACTGAAATGTTACGACGAGCTGGCCGGGCGCAAGGAAACCCCAAGCAAACCAACGAGTACGGCCGCTTCCGAAACAAAGCCTGGTTCGCAAACCAAAGTTTCATATCTGGAACGGCTATGGGAACTGGACAAAGAGTCCCGGAAAGGTAAATTTGCCATATCACCTCACCGGTCGAACTACATCCTTCCCATCACATATGTCGAGTCGCCGAACGAGCAGGCCATAAAGAAGGCTAATCCTGATAAAGAACTTAAAAACGCGGAGGTGGCTTATCAGATCAGCTTCAAGGCGAAGATGTGGCAGGACATCTTTGGACAAAATATGGATCTATGGGTTGCTTACACGCAGCGATCGTTCTGGCAATTTTACAATTACGCAGACTCCTCACCTTTTCGCGAAACCAACTACGAACCGGAGATTCTTCTGAACTTCCGCACGGACTATGATCTGCTCTGGCTGAAGAACCGTTTCATTAACGTGGGCATAAACCACCAGTCCAACGGCCAGTCAGAACCCCTGTCGAGAAGCTGGAACCGTGCCGTCGCGAATTTCGGGTTCGAAAGAGACAACCTCGCCCTGATCCTGAAAACATGGTACAGGTTTCCGGAGAGTGCCGAAAATGACGATAATTCAGACATCGAGAACTATCTTGGATACGGTGAACTCTGGGCATATTATTTTTGGAAGGGTAACAGATTCGGCGTAATGGCTCGAAACAACTTAAACTTCAGCACGAATCGTGGCGCCATACAACTTGAATGGAGCTTCCCGCTCTTGGAGCGAATAGGCGGATACATTCAGTACTTTAATGGCTACGGCGAGAGCATGCTCGATTACAACCACAACATCAACCGCATCGGAATCGGTTTTGTCATCAAAGACTGGGAATGAACATGAATTTTTTCTCACGAGGCTGAATGATTTAAAAAAAAGCAGGTTGTTAAAGATCTGCCTTCCGCTTGTAGTCTTTAGTTTTCGTCATGTTGTGGCTACCAACAGTAGTAGGTGCAATGAACGTTACCCTATTTACCGCTTCCTTGCTTGTAATGATGCATCTCAAATTTTCCACGACCCTGCACTCTTCCAATCGGTAATCAATAAATCAGGAAACAAAAAGATCGCTAAATAAATGAGCTTGAAACTGGTAAGTGATATTGAAGAGAAACTCTAATTTTGGATAATCTCATGATTAACGATAAGTATCAATAGGGGGAGTATATACGATGACTCTCCTTTCACCTGTGATCTCAACGGTCATGGTGAGCCCCATGATAGAAAACCAATCGCCGATTTTTCTTCCGCGGTTATCAAAAATATCGAAGCCATGGAGCGTTAAGATCTGTTCCGCTGATTTGCTTTGCATATTCTGCACAAGCTCCTTCATACTTTGGGAGACGAAATCCTTTTTCTTCCACAAATCCGATTCCAAGGTCCATGTCTTGTCGATTCCAATAATGGCATTTGGATAAGTATCGGAACCGCTGATATAATAATTTAGATTAGGGTCAACTGTAAAACATTCGTAGGCTGCGGTAACCTCTCTGCTTGGCCTTATTTTTCCATAACTCGCACCAACTCGCCATATAACTATAATTAAAGCAATAACTATACTCCCAACAACGATCAAAATTCGTATATCCATGTCAGCTTTTACCATGTTGAATTTACTCGTCATATTAAAGGCAAAAAAAGATTGTGTAAAGGGATAATATTAATTTGTGACGATTTATCATTTGGATAAATTTCTTCCTGAAAGAAGTAGGCCGATAGTGTTATCCTTATTGTAGATTTCAAAAGATAATGGTAGCAAGTAAGGTATACTTCAATCTGAAATTATCAAAGAACATTGCGACGAGGGTGACTCCGGTTAAGTAGGGAGATTTATCATGAGAAAAATATTTGTTATTTTGTTTTACCTCTTAGTTGTTGCTACCTTAATAAACTGTGGGATACCTAATCGAACGAAATCTTCATACGATTCTTCGAGAACAACATACAGAATTGCCCAAGCCAGTTACGATATATTCCTTATCTCTGTCGATAGACCAGATGAGGCAGAAAAGATGTACGGAGAGCAAAGAATTAAAACAGTCATTGAGGAAGGAATTTCGAGATCATACTTTGAGGATGGGATGGTAAGAGTCGAATGGCGGCCGACATCTGACGATATTGGTTTTATTATCTATAACAAAATGTATGATTCAATGAAAATTGTTTGGGATGAAGCGAGATTCTTTGATGAAGAGGGAAACATACACAGATTAATACATTCTGGAATTGGCTACGAAGAAAGAAAGGATTCACATCCTCCCACAATTATTGCCGCAAGAGGAAATCTTGAAGATTTCATACATCCGGCAGATTATTTCCGTCGAGAAGAAAGCTCTGGCAAAAGATCATATAAACAACAAGATTATTGGAATAGAGCACCGTTCCTGCCTACTCAGATTAAAGGAACCGCAGAAGAATTAAGGGCGAAGGCTGAACCAATTGTAGGTAAAACGTTTCAAGTGATTCTTCCCTTGCAGATTGGCAATGTTCGGAGTGATTATATTTACACCTTTAAGATCAATAGGGTAGATGTGACCGAGAAGGAACAAAGGATCGAAAAGAATTCGAAGGAAGGGAAAGGAAGCGGGAGAAACGGCAGAAGGTGAATATTCTGAGGACATTTACAACTGCGCGAAATTGTGAATTAAGGTAAGGTAATCAAAATATTTCAATGACATTAGAAATAGAGGGCAGCATAGTTTTAGGGCAGTCAATTTATCAATTGCTACATCTCATTGACATAAATAGATGGAATTGCGAGAAGCAATTTTAGAATACCATCTGACAGGGAATCCCCTCCGATTCAAATGCCGTCCTCAATTCCTCTCCCTTTTGTGAAAAAAAGCCGTCTTCCATGGCCCACTGCATCCCATATTTTTTGTATGCCCAGTCTGCGTAATGATAGTTAAGCCTGTCAACGATCACATACTCCACTTTACCCTTAAGCGCACTAACCAGGTCCTCTGCACCCGGAAGGATCGGCGCCACCATGGCGAATGTCCTGATCCCTTCCGCGTGAAGATGCGCCAATGCTTTGATTCTCTCACTGGATGGTGATGCTCCTGGCTCAAAGATTTTTCTTATCCTTTCATCCATCGTGGTTATGGTGAATCCGACCTCGACATTGTCTGTTCTCTTCAGTATCTCGATGTCCCTCAGGACAAGGGAAGATTTGGTCTGAACTGTAAAAGGCCAGCCGTTTTCCACGAGGATTTCAAGACATCGTTTCGTGAGCATATACCTCTTTTCCAATGGCTGATAAGGATCGCACACGCCGCTTATCCACACCCTCCCGACCCTTTTTTTCTTCACCTCAGAGGCTAAAAGCTCAGGGGCATTTATCTTTACATCGACAAACTCCCCCCATCTCTCCCTGTGCCCTGTAAACCTCTTCATAAATTTGGCATAGCAGTAGACACAATCATGCTGGCAGCCAACGTAAGGATTTAAAGCATAATCATAGACCTGGGACCGTGATAGGATATTCTTTGCCTGTATCTCCCTGACATTCATTCTTAAATGTTATCACGATTCGGATAATTCCTGAAGCAGTTCTTGATACAGTTAACCATCTGCCAGAAACCTGCAGAATCCGGCTGCCTTCCTATAGTCTTGTTTTTGACCATCTCGTTCATAGAGAACCGAGCGATTTCTCCAAATGCCTCCCTAACCTCACCGGCCAACCTCTGCATCACCCGCGCGCGCCGCTATTGCGCGCGTCGGTGTGCATGTGGAACGTTATCCTCTCTTTCAATTCGTAATCTTCTATTCCTAAATATGCTTGTCATTAATACCAATAGAAAATACAAATTATGTTACGTATAGCTTCCTGAAGTCCATTTCTTTGATAATTCCATTGGTATGGTGTATTATAGCCGAAAATCTGCAGGGAATTTGCTTTAATGCTGAAAAAATACAGATATTCTATCCTCACCAAGCCAATGCTTTTTCTCCTTTATTATATCATCCGCATTTACTCTTGGACATTTCGGCTCCTCATAGAAAATGATAAGGAGTGGATGGACTATCTAAAGAGTGGTGGATCCATCCTGCTCTGTTGCTGGCATCAACAATTTTTTTCGGCGATCCGTCACTTTAAATCCTACGAATCTTTTCACCCTTCTTTGATGGTCAGTAAAAGTAAAGATGGGGACATCATTGCTAAGGTCGCAGAATATTCTGGATGGTATATTGTGAGGGGATCTTCTTCTAAAGGCGGGGGCGAGGCTTTAAAAGGAATGATCAAAAGGTTGAAGCAAACAAGACTTGCCGCTCATATCGTGGATGGTCCGAGAGGCCCATCCGGTGTCGTTAAAGCAGGAGTGATCAGCATCGCCCTGGCCACTCATGCAAAGATTGTCCCCTTCTTCACCTCAGCAGACAGGGCATGGTATTTCAATAGCTGGGACAAGTTCATGATGCCAAAACCATTTGCAAAAGTGACATTGCATTTCGGAAATATGATGGACCTTGACGCACCCGACATAGAGCATGATTTTGAAGCCCAGAGATACCGATTGGAATCAATCATGCTTCCAAGATTAATGCATGATAAACATTTCAATCAGTAATACTCTTCTTCCATTTAGATGATTCTAAACAGTTCGTACTGCAGGACTCATTACTTCCGTAATGCTGTTTTTCTAATTTTGCCTTTCTATACAACATTTCATTCGTTTATTATCAACCCCTCAAATAAAAAGGAGCCCAGTTCTCCGACCTCTTGTTTAATCCTCACCGCTTTTTCTTCTTCAGAGTCTTCTTAACGCATACACTTTTATATAACTCTTCCGACATCGTTTCTGGCGGAATATATTCATGAGATGGATTTTTTGCAGTATCTGATTTTATAAGTTTACCGTTAGTACTGTTATCTATTGATTTAATACACGCAAATGTTTTATCTTTACAATTAATTTCAACTAAACCTTTCGAGTGCCCCCAGTTGTCCGGGATGGTTGGGTCTGTATTTCGCACATCCTGTATATGTCTCACCCGGTCTTCTTCAGACTCTGGAATGATTTTTACCCATACTCGAATAATACTGTTTGGTAGAAAATTTACACTGTCTTTGTCATAATAGTACTCTGAATTTTTCAACCCACAGCAATATCTCCAATCTGCACCAAACACATCTTGTGAAACGCAGAGTAATACAAACAAACTGATGAAAAATACAATATAAGACTTTGGAAAGAATTTATCCATTTTGCCCTCTTTAAATAAAAAAAGCCCAGAGCGTTGGTTATGTGCTGTAAGACACTTTCCTGACCTCACGGTTTCGGACGCTATACGCAAATTATCCTTTTTTGCAAAGTTTTGCAAATTTTAAGCATTCAGGTGCTATCAATGCCGCCGTTCCTTCCTGTAGTCAAGTATCAGGTGATTTTGACAGACATCCTTTCAATCGGTTATTAATGACATTTGTCTCTTGACTTTGCAAGTAATTAGGAGCACAAAAAAGAAGAAGTATTTGAATGGGGCATCGTCAAAAGGTTAACAACTAATCTGACCCCTTTTTGTAAGGGTGGTGCCATGAAGAGATTATTGAAACCCCGTTTCTCAGAAGAGAGCGGGGTTTTGTGCTTTAATCATCCCTCAATTTTTGTGAGGAGCAGGAACCTACGGATACATCGTTGAAAAGGGCCTGTTTATGAGATTATCATTCCACATTAAAATTTAAAGCGGAGGGATTATGAAAAACTATATTGTATCGCTGTGCTTGCTGGGTTTATTTGTTGCTGGTTGTGCGGCTCACGGGTGCATTTCAGGAAATTGTCAAAATGGGTATGGAACATTCACAGCTCCTAGTGGTTCTAAGTATATCGGCGAGTTCAAAAATGGCTTGCAAAGCGGACAAGGGACAAAGACATACGCCAATGGCGCGACATATGTTGGCGAGTTCAAAAATGGCTTACAAAACGGACAAGGGACATTTACATTTGCCAGCGGCAAGAAGTATGTTGGCCAGTGGAAAGATAACAGGATGGAAGGGCAAGGAACATATACATTCGCCGATGGAGATGAGTATGTTGGCCAATGGAAAGATGACAAAAGGCACGGACAAGGGACATTTACATTCGCCAGTGGCAAGAAGTATGTTGGCCAGTGGAAAGATAACAAGATGGAAGGGCAAGGGACATATGCATCCGCCGATGGCGATAAGTACGTTGGTCAATGGAAAGATAACAAGATGGAAGGGCAAGGGACATATACATACGCCAATGGCGATGAGTATGTTGGCCAATGGAAAGATGACAAGAGGCACGGACAAGGGACAATGACATACGCCAATGGTACTAAGAAGATCGGCCTATGGGGAAATGACGAATTTGTAGGTAAATGAAAACAGTATCTTTTAACGCGACGAAGGACAAATATCTGAAGGGCAAGATTGTAGTACCACAAAAACTGTTCGATGAGATGGACGAACTCCGTCCCCTCGGTAATGATGCAGATCACATCGAGGCAAAGGAATTCGACTCAATCGCAAAACCGGAACCCGATATCGCCATTGAATTCACAACCGAGAAGCTGAAATCGCTTTATCAATACGCATCTTTGCTTGACAGACTTAGGCCTCTAAGAAAGAAATCCCCCTACCCAAGCCTTTCAGCGTAAGCTGATTCGCTGCGTCGCTGAAGGCTGACGCTAGATCAAACATTTCAAACGTAAATCATCAAAATATTTATTCACTATGGTTGTTGAATTGTAGGTGTAAAGTTCACCTATGCGTTTTCGTAATAAAGTATATATTTTGAAGAACATACATAAAGGACACTTTTCTTTTCAACCGGTATTTTTAAAGAGATTTTTTGGAATGTGCTATTTTATTAAAAATATGAGGACTGTATAAATATTATGTGTTTTGGTTGAAACTCGTTTGGAGCATAACTTCCTGTTTCTGTCCCTCCTTATAAAAATTTTGAAGCTCTCCGCAGTAAACTGCGGAGAATCTTCGATCCACAAGGAATAATAATGTTCCCCATTCGCTCGCTTACCCCGCAGCAAGCTACGGGGAATGCGCTCGCTACCGGATTCAAAAAATATATGGGATCAACCTTTTAGTGGTCTTCATGTAATTCCCATATTCTACAAAGTGTTTTTTTAAGGCGCTTTCTTCAAAAAACAATTTTACGATTAAAACGAGGGTGAGAACCAAACCTGTGATCAGTAAAAATAAAGAAAAGCGGTCAAGGATCAGCGGCCAAATGGTAAGCAACAGCGCTGAATACATGGGGTGCCTTATAAATCTATAGGGTCCCCATGTAACCAGTTGTGCTTCCTGTTTTACCAGAGGAGTTATATTCAGATTCTGCCTGCCCATCGTTATGACAGCCCAAATCCCAAGTGCAACCCCCATAATTTCCAATACAAGCAATGGATAATTTTTTGCGAAAGGTCGACCCGATGCAAAGATCAGGATAAGGCAGATGAACTGCATGGAAACCAGGATGTATGCTTTGATTCTATCCGCTTTCATTCCTTAATCCGGTTCTGATATGAAACTAAAAAAGAGATTTGGGCTGGGTTTGGCTGTCAGGTCACCCACGAACACAACAGATACTTCCTTTTGGTTTCATTTATTCATTGGTTCGTTTATGGCAAAAGTTATAATCAGGTTGTAATTATTATGTTGAATAGTACCAATGTCTCTGTCATAAGTCAAAAATGATTGATATCATCTATTGAATGTAAATCATTCAATTACATGGAAAGGAGAATGAAAATGACAACTGAAAAAAACCCTGGTGCGGCTGAAGCGCACCCTTCACAGGTATTTCATTTACGGGATTCAGTTAGTTATCAAGAAGGTTCAATTGTCAGCCGGGAAATTGTCGGTAAAAAGACAGGTACTGTAACCGTCTTTGCCTTTGATCAAGGGCAGGGACTAAGCGAACATACGGCCCCTTTCGACGCTCTCGTTCATATTTTAGATGGAGAAGCGGAAATTCATATATCCGGGAAAACGTACAACCCGAAGGCAGGTGAGATGATCATTATGCCTGCAAATGAACCTCATTCCCTGAAGGCCATTACGAGATTTAAAATGCTTTTGATTATGATAAGGTCGTAAATTATTTTCTTAAATGAGCTCAAATATTTTGATGTACTGTTAAGACTGGCTTCCCGCCTGCGAGACTGTATCGTAATTCTCCTTCTTGTCATTTCGAGTGAAACGAGAAATCTTAATGATTAATGATATTAGAAGATTTAAGATTCCTCACATTCGTTCGGAATGATATTTTTTTGTAGTACGACACAGGCTCTGCTCAGGGATGGTGGGAAGTGTAACTCTCCTTAAGATTTCTCAGTCACTGCGTTCCTTCGAAATGACAAAGGGGGGTTGAAATGACAGAGGGGGGCCGGACTCATTTATTTCTGCTGAACAAAGCCGGGTGATTCTTTCTAAGCCATTTTTCAACTTGCTTCCGAAGGTTTACTGCAAGCATGATCATCTCCTCTGCTTCCATTTCGGACGTAGCACCGGCAATCTCATAGGTACCAATATTCCTTTTTTTTCTGAAACGATCCAATTGCGCAACAAACGCGGACTCCGCGCGAATTGTGAAAGCAAGCGATTGGATGACTCTATAATGATGTGAATCACGCGCAGCTCTGTAGCCCTCTGCGGCCAAAGCCGCATTTGCTAAATGGAGGGCAGCGCTATAAGCGATATTCAATTTCCAGTCAGGAGACAATCCCGATGCCTTAGCATCTGCAAGATCCCGGTCCACCGCTTTAAAAAAATTAGTAATCTCTTGCGGACTTGTTTTATGATCTGCCAGCCAGCCGTTTTTCAACCATTCTTTCAAGTTCATCTTTGTCTCCTATCAAGAAAAGCTTCTCACCACCAAGAACAGTGCTAAGAAAATGATGTCCCTTACGTGCCTTAGACAGAAATTCGGTAAGGGGATAGACGGTAGGATTGATTTCACGACCAATGGTTCCCTGGGCACTGATCAATGCCGCAGTGACTTCTGCAAAGGTCACATTGCCCACAATCAAAACGTCTATGTCACTGCTTTTTCTTTCTTCACCGCGGGCGATAGAACCATAAATGAATGCCGCATCAATGCGGCCAGCCAGTGGGGCTAACGCGGTCCGCAATACATCGCCCACGCCAGCCGTTTTCATCACAAGGCTCTTGAGTTCTTTGAAGACAGGGCTCTGTGAATTTGCCTGATAATAGACCTGGTGGCCCTGAACATTTCGACTTATAATTCCTGCATCAACAAGTGCTTTAAGTTCTCTCTGTACGGCGCCCATGCCAACACCTGCTGACCGGGTCAGTTGACGGAGATAAAAACTTTGATCGACATGACTGTAAAGCGAGGTAAGAATCGCGCGGCGAGTCTTGCCAAAAAGAGTTGTACCAAGTTGATCAATTGTAAGTGCTGCACTCATAGTGGGTACAATTGTACCCTTTATGGGTGCATAATGCAAGGTTTTTTTTAGACTGTTTCAAGAAAAAGTTACGTGAGGACATTGCCCGGCTCCCTTTGCATAAAGATGGAGGATATGGGAGGGGAAATCTGGACAAATTGGCAACTTAAAATGTCTGTTTACAACCGCACCTACATGATATATAACCAGCCCCGAAAATAGTCCTAGATAATACCGGTTTGAAAAAGCACTCATTTAACATTTCGACCACTCCATCGGACAAAATTTTTTCGCTTCGCTCGAGATGACAAACAGGGTAAATTCCGTGAGGACGGGACAGGGATTTCTTGCTGCACTGGACGGGCTGACGAGTGTGGCAGTTCAGACTGGTAGTCGGAGACGCGGAGGTTAATCCATGCAAAAAGAAGTTATTAAGGCCAACATCATTGTTTTCATCGCCAGTTTCTGCACCCTGGTTATTGAGCTGGTGGCAGGAAGAATCATGGCGCCTTATGTGGGCGTATCCCTGTATACTTGGACTAGCATAATCGGCGTTGTCCTTGCCGGCATCAGTATAGGCGCCTATGTGGGAGGGCTGCTCGCGGACCGGTTTCCTAAGCCTTCGACGTTAGGCTGGCTCCTCTTTTGTTCGGGCGTGGGGGCTTTTTCCATTTCACCGCTCACGAACCTCCTGGGAGCAACCCATTTTCAGACCACACTGATGATGCGGATTCTGCTTCTTACCACCTTTATCTTTTTTATACCGTCCTGTATCCTGGGCATGATTTCCCCCGTTGTTGTTAAACTAACGCTTCACAACCTGGCAAAAACAGGCAATGTTGTCGGGAAGATCTACGCCTTTTCGACACTCGGCTCGATCATCGGCACCTTTGCCACCGGTTTTTTTCTGATCTCCTGGATGGGGACAAGAAATATACTTTTAACAGTCGGGTTTATTCTCATGCTTTCCGCTTTGATCTTCGGGGGAGCATTTACCAAGAAAAAATCATTGGCCATTTTCTTTTCCATTTTCATCGCAATTTTTATTTCACTTGCCTTTATTTTCTATAGCTACGCCTTCAAAATGCCCGTTGATGACAAGACCTATTTTTTCGAGGAAAGCGACTACTATACGATCCAGGTGAGGAAGCTCCTTACGAAAGACCAGAAGACATGGGCAGAGGCGCTGGTTTTAGATCATCTTATCCATTCCATAAATGACCTGAACAATCCCTTATATCTGGATTATGAGTACATCAGGATTTATGAGGAGTTTATGAGATGGCGGGTGAACCGGGCGGGCTCCCTTAAAACACTGTTCATCGGGGGCGGGGGTTATACGCTGCCGCGATGCCTCGAAATAATGTATCCCACGGCAGAGATCGATGTCGTGGAGATTGATCCGGAGATAACAAGAGTTGTATATGATTATCTGGGAGTGCCCAGCAACACGAAAATCCGGATCCTTCAATGAAGACGGACGCTGGTTTGTCATGAACAGCAAGGATAAAGGAAAATATGACTTCATTGTGGGGGATGCATTCAATGACCTGTCGATACCCTACCACCTGACGACGAAAGAATTTGCCCAACAGATGGCAGAGCTTTTAAAGCCGGACGGCATACTCATGGCCAATGTAATTGACAGTTACCAGAAAGGGCTGTTTATGCCATCCTATATACGGACGCTGGAGGAAGTGTTCGGGAAGGGAAATGTCTACCTGGTCACTCATAAGCCTTATGAAGAAAGTACGGGTATCAGCACCCGTGTCATCGTGGCAAGCAAAGCAGGCATCAACGTAAATGATTTCATCACCTTCATCAACGGACAGGGCGGCAAGGAAGTCATGTCCCACGTCATGCCGCAGGAGCGCCTCCAGGAATACCTGGCCGAGCGCCCCTCCATCGTTCTGACCGATGATTACGTACCGGTGGATAATTTGACAGCCCCCATCTTTGAAGAGAGGTTTGGGTATAAGGGGCATTAATCTTTCAATGCTCTAAAATAAATTAGGATTGTCAAAGGAAGAAGTAAGACTATGCTGACAGATGCTCAACTTGAAAGATATGCGGATGTGCTCATCTGGGCACTGAAAGTTGCAAGAAAGAATCCGTTCAAAAGGAACGATACGATACTCGTTCAGTACAACCCCGCGGCCCTCAGACTGGCGGAAATCCTGTATGACAGAATACTTGATATGGAGATGAACCCGATTCAGCGGATGGGCCTGACAATAAACATGGAACGGGGTTTTTACGAGAAGGCTAGTAACAGACAGCTTGTTTTTCTGACCCCCGGAGACCGGAATCTCTACGGCGGCATCAACGGAAGAATCTTTCTCCATGCGCCGGACGCCCTTACGCACCTGAAAGACGTCGATCCCGCGAAAATCGGCAAGGCCCTGGTCGCGAGAAAACCACTCCGGGATATTATGAATAAGCGGGAGGAGAAAGGCCATTATAGCTGGACCCTCTGCACGCTGCCGACGGATGAGCTGGCAAAACAGGCGAGGATGACGCATGACGAATATGCCCAACAGATTATCAAGGCCTGCTACCTGGATTTTGATGACCCCATATCCCAATGGCAGAAAATTCTCACTGAAGTAAGAAATATTAAAAAATGGCTGAACAGCCTCGCCATGAAATCTATTCATATCGAATCCCAGAGCGTTGATCTCAAGATAACGCCCGGGGCAAAGAGGATATGGATAGGCATTTCGGGGCACAACATACCGAGCTTTGAGATATTTACCTCACCGGATTGGCGGGGAACAGAAGGCCGCTACTTTGCAAATCTGCCTTCTTTCCGGAGCGGTAATTATGTGGAGGGGGTCCGCCTGATGTTTAAGAAAGGTACGGTGGGCACGGTTGAGGCCGAGACGGGTGAGGATTTTGCCATCAAGCAGCTTGCCATGGACAGGGGGGCACGCCGTGTCGGTGAGTTTTCTCTTACGGACAAGCGTTTCTCCAGGATCGACCGCTTCATGGCCGATACGCTGTTCGATGAAAATCACGGCGGGGAATACGGAAATTGTCATGTTGCCCTTGGATCTTCCTACACCGTTACGTACGATGGAAATCCTTCAAAACTTACGAAGGAAAAGAAGAAAAAAATGGGTTTCAATGACTCAGCCCTCCACTGGGACCTCGTCAATACGGAAGATAAGACGGTAACGGCCCATCTGACCTCGGGAAAAAAGATTGTGATCTATGAGAACGGCATGTTTAAGTACTGAGCTGTATCAGATTCACCTTATTCTTCAGTGGCTTCTTCCTATAGTCACTCGGCCTTTCATATGTAATGCCCTGGGACCATATTCCGCGCTGTTTCGCCTTTGCTTCTATTTCAGCCTCCAGAAACTGGTGCCGGTACTGCTGATCTTCCAGATAATCGACATAGGCTTCAGCCATGCCTGCCTTAATCATTTCCAGATTTACATTTTTCTCCCCCGCCCAAACAATAGAGACCATCCTCTTGTGACGGTCTATCTCTATCTCCATGACTTCCAGGCGAACATCCTTGCCGAATACCATGGAGGAGAGAAAAGATTTCGCCTCACTTCCAAATGGCTGTCCCGGCTTAATTATTCGCCGCGTCTTACGGTTTATTTTATTCAACTCAGGAGCATCGGTTCCGTAAAGGCGGACCTTCAGTGTTTTGCGATCTCTCGTTTTCACTATGACGTTGTTCCCGTCAAAGACCCTGGAAACAAAACCTTTAACTGTTTGAAGAGGCGTGCCGGCGATTGCCGGAGGTGTGATGAACAAGGCGAGCAATAACGCAAGCATGATCGCGGATATCTTGGCAATCCTCATGCCCCCGTGGGCAGCACCACGAAGCATAAAGAAGATATTGTCATGGTGAGCGTGTCGAAACATAACGTCACCCTTCGACTGGCTCAGGGTGACATTTATTTTCGTATTAATATGTTTACTCACAGATATTCCTGTGTACGAACATTTTTATGGATAATAATTTGTGGCGGGTAATTAGTCAAGATAAAGAACTTTTTGATTAGAGTCCTGACGCCATCCGTCCTTTGTTGCTCTTCTTCGGGAAATTTAAACACGTGGAGGGATATCTCGATCTTTTTCAGCAACTCCGTACCGAGAGAGTTACTGATATTATTGTATAACTTCTTGAATATTTTTTCTATCGTAGCATTATCGACAGAACTCATTTCTGTAAAAATGGCGCCCATGATCTTGCTATGTTCATACCATCCCCTGATATCCGTTTCCCTTGAAGAAGAATCAAGGGCTTCCTTGATTCGCTCAAGCAAGTAGCTGCTGTACTGTCTGGTTTGCAGTCCTGAGAGGTTAATTAACATGAGAAGGAATGGCTTCCCGGAGCGCCCGGTCCGTTTTCGCTCCATGCGGAGCATATGGCGAAAGTGGGACGTACAGTAAAATGTATCGTCATCTTGAACAAACAATTCTGTAGATATTTTTGGCTGCTTCATCAGGAAGCTGGATAACTTTCTGCCGTTCAATGCCGGCATGTTATTTTGTTTGTAGAATTCGCATCCAGAATAACTGGCGCATCTATTTCGATTTTGGTAAATTAGTAAGTACGTTTGACCTTGGAGATAGTATTTACTATATAACAATATATTACAAGAGTAAAATATTTTTACGAATAAAATATTTTTACATTTAGTCTCATACCTGATTGTTATACTAGCTGTAGCAAAAATGTATAACATTATAATACCACAAGGAGGATAAATATGGAAGGAAAAAGAGTCAGAGAAAGCAGTGCCGTCATGGCCCAGCAGATGAACCCTCAGGATGCAAATCCTGCCGGGAATGTCCATGGCGGGGTTATAATGAAACTCATTGATACCGCGGCGGGAGCCGTAGCAATGAGGCACGCGAGGTCCAATGTGGTCACTGCTTCAATAGACCGTCTGGACTTCCATAACCCTGTTTTCGTTGGAGATTTCGTAACCATAAGAGCCAGCCTGAACCTCGTAGGCAGGACATCCATGGAAGTGGGTGTCCGGGTGGAGTCCGAAAATCTAATCACCGGCGAGAGACGCCATACGGGGTCTGCCTATTTGACCTACGTGGCCCTTGACAGAGATGGACGGCCTAAACCTTTGCTACCGCTGATGTTGGAGTCAGACGATGAAAAAAGGCGAAACCGGGAGGCTAAATCCAGGCGGCAGACACGTCTCGCAGAAAAAACTCAGGAAAAGGCGTGCCAGCTCGATCCCGATAGCTGTGACTTTTAAAGATGACGGGTAAAAGTTGATATAAATTTGACTAACCGGGGAAATTGGGATAGCGTCTTTTTTCAAATTTGGCGGCTGGAATCCTTTATCCGCCCTTTTCATCTGCTAAGGATAGAACCCTCTTATCGATAATTTATGAAAATTTTTAATCGAGAAAATCTCTTCCGTTTGATCCTTGTGATCGCCGGACTTGCTCTTGCATTAGTGATCGGCGAGTTTGGGCTCCGGACCTACTACTCTATTAAAGACAAAGACCATAAGTATTGCGTCTGGCCCCCCAATTTACACAAGGTCTCCCGGCCGATACCCGGAACGATGCCCGGTGTAGACGGCACAGCTCGTTTTGACGTCAATTCCGACGGCATGCGGGGGGATGAGCTTACTCCGGATCAACAATACAGGATATTAGCCATCGGCGGAAGCACCACGGAATGTCTCTTTCTTGACCAGGAAAAATCCTGGCCATACGCGCTTCAGAATAAATTAAACGGCCTGCACCTGTCTAAAGTCTGGGTGGGCAATGTGGGCAAATCCGGCCTCAATACAAGAGAACATTTCATGCACGCAAAATATCTTTTGCCGCAGTATCAGGGAATTGATGTGGTCCTCATATTAGCCGGCTGCAACGATCTGCTACGAAGGCTTATCGAAGACAAGGATTACGATCCCTATTACCTGGACCATTACGATTACTGGGAGCAGAGGCTTATCAGGGGAGCCTTTTCAGAAACGCCGTATAGAAAAGGCAAATATAGATTTCACAGCGGCTATTATGATGAACTGGCCATCGGAAGTCTTGTCAAGCAGGTTATGGTTATATATTCCAGACGTGACATGGTCCAGGATGAAACGGGTAACCTGTTTGTTAATTTGAGGAATCTCCGCAAGGGGGCGACAGCGTTCGTGGAAAATCTGCCGGATCTGACCTCCGGGCTGGAAGAATATAAAAGGAATCTCAATGCCATAATTGATATTGCCCAGTCCCGCTCCATCCGGATTATCTTTTTGACGCAGCCCTCATTGTGGAAAGAGAACATGACCAAAAAGGAGAAAGATCTTCTCTGGTGCGGATGGATCGAAAGCTCAAAATCGAAGAGGTACTATTCGGAAACAGCGCTTATGAGAGGGATGCAAGCCTACAATAACACTCTGCTTGAGGTGTGCAAGGCTCGCGGCGTGGAATGCATCGACCTGGCAGGCATTTTACCGAAGAGCGACACAATATTTTACGATGATGTTCACTTCAGCGATAAGGGATCGCTGATGACGGCGGATGTTGTTTTTGAGTATTTAAGCAAGAAAAAACCTTTTACGAAATCTGCAAATTAACATTCATGGCACACCCGTACCCCTAGCCACCGGATGGGTACGGTAGTAATAAGCTACCTGTGAAAAGAAGTACAAAAGATATGACCCGGCATTTGCCTGTTTGTGATAATTCGTTTTACATTCATCATAAATTCTGATATTTTATGAATGACGTCTGCCACGTAGCAC
Organism: uncultured delta proteobacterium; assembly: GCA_963695875.1. GTDB lineage: Bacteria > Desulfobacterota > Syntrophia > Syntrophales > UBA2185 > DATKLL01. The sequence goes on from CAVOID010000010.1 coordinate 24,165, forward strand.
CATATTTCCCCTTCTTATCTGACTAAATGAAAGTAACAAGGAATACCTTCCGATGTACGTCAATTACTATGGCTTCCGGGAAAAGCCTTTTAACCTGACACCAGACCCCCGCTTTGTCTTCCTGAGCAAGAATCACAGGGAAGCCTTTGCACACCTTCTGTATGGTATCAATAACCGCACGGGATTCATTGCCCTGACGGGGGAGGTGGGATCGGGGAAAACAACGGTCCTCCGTTCACTTTTAAGCCAGCTTGACGCGGAACATTACCGTACGGCCTTGATCTTCAATCCCTGCCTTTCGCCATCCGAGCTTCTTCAGAGCATAAACCGGGAATTCGGCATACCGTCCCGCACCTCCAATATCTCTGACCTTCTGGATGCCCTCAACACATTTCTCCTCCAGCAGAAGGCAGAGGGACGCATAGTCGTCCTTGCCATAGATGAAGTGCAAAATCTGGAAACAAAGGTCCTCGAACAGATCAGGCTGATCTCAAACCTGGAGACAGACAGGGAAAAACTGATACAGATTGTCCTTTCGGGACAGCCGGAGTTTGTGCAGATTCTGAAGAAGAAGGAAATGCGGCAGCTCAGCCAGAGGATCACCGTCCAATATCATCTAAAGCCCTTGGATTTTGAGGATACCGTCCGGTACATCGACCACCGGCTCGAAGTGGCAGGCGGAAAAGGCGGGGGCATCTTTACGAGGACGGCATTGAAACGAATATACAGATATTCACGGGGGCTCCCAAGACTCATCAACGCGGCCTGCGACAGGGCACTCCTGGCCGGCTACACAAAAGACAAGGCAGTCATAAACCCCCGGATCGCTTCAGCGGGAATTAAAGACATGCGAACGAATGCGGCGCCCGATTCACGAAAACGACGCCTGATGATTATACCTGCATCTGTCATGATTGTGGTTATCCTTGCGGTGGGTATCTATTTTACATGGCATGATATTCTCGAGCGTTTCAATGCCGCGCAGAAGATAGAGGCTAAGGAAGAGCAGCCGAAAATAGACCCTGTCGTAACCGGTGAAGAACTCTACCGCGCCATGGCTGTCGAACTGGGTAAAGTTCCGTATTCAGAGAGCATCAGAAGGGCTTTTAATAATCTGGCTAGCTTCTGGAATGTTTCGCCCGTCCCCGAAGGCGTTGATTTGAGCAAGCCGAATAAATTGGGGCGTGCCGCTCTGGACCGGGAACTACGCCTGTACATATTTTCCGGTAACCTGGGCACCTTGCTTCGCACAGATTATCCGGCAGTACTCGAATTGACCATGCCGGGTATATCGGAGAAACGCTTCATTTCCCTGGTGGGTATGGAAAATGATCAGATCCTTATCGACCCACCTGTCGCGGGAAGGAGATCCCTTTCATTCAGTGAACTCGAAAAGTACTGGTCCGGCCAGGGCTTCCTTCTGTGGAAGGACCCCCTGAATCTCCTGTCGCGCACATCTCCCGGGTCAAAAGGGGAAAAAATCAAGCGGCTTCAGGATGTTCTTAAAAAGGCGGGAACCTACAGCAGCCCGTTGACTGGTGTTTATGACAGAAATACCCGTTTGGCCGTCAGGAACTTTCAGTCGTCAAACGGAATTGGACAGGACGGCATCGCAGGTGCTCAAACATTGATGTTCCTGTGTCGTTACGTCGATAGCTTTGAAACACCCAGACTCTCTACGGCAGGTCGGAAATGAGCCTGATACTTGACGCCTTGAAAAAACTTGATCGTGAAAAGTCTTCCCGCCGGAATGGAACGGCCAATATTGCCGTGGATATTCTCAGGTCTGATTTGCCCCGTTCCGGGAAAAGAATTTTGATATATTGCACCGCTATCTTCTTCACAGCTGTCATTGCCGCCGGCATCACCTATGTCGTTATGGCACAGTTCGGCTATCTGCCGAAATCATCGTCCCCCGCCCCTGTGAATCCTCCCGCACCAAGTCATCAAGTCGCAGTTGCACCCCTACCCCCTGAACCGGTTCGTGATGCCCCGGGAGGAACCAGCCAGGCGCCGCTGAAAATGGAGAACCAAGTTGAAAGCAAAGGACCCGCAGCCTCCGTTAATGAGAAAAAAGCGAGCAGGCATGTCATTGCTGAAGAGGCAGATACCGCTCCCGGAAATGTAAAAAAATCCGATAGACACGTTTTAAGAGAACCTGCCACGACTGCACCGTCGCTGAAATTATCAGGAATTATCTGGCATGAAGAACCCAAAGAGCGGCGTGCCATGATAAACGGTACAATCGCCACCGAGGGGTCCGTCATCGAAGGGGTGAAAGTTGTCGAGATCCACCCCAACAAAGTGCGCTTCTCATATAACGGCCAGCCTTACGAAATCTCCATGGGCAAGTAGATTTAAGGTAATGTCTGACCAAATCAATTAATCGATATCAACTCAATATCGAAAATAAGGGTAGCGTTGGGTCCTATGATGTTTCCCGCGCCCCGCTCGCCATACGCGAGATTGGAAGGGATAAAGAGCTGCCATGTTGATCCGACTTTCATAAGCTGAAGGGCCTCGGTCCACCCTGGAATCACACCGCTTACCGGAAACTTTGCCGGCTGTCCCCTTCTGTAGGAGCTGTCAAACTCTGTGCCGTCTATCAGGGTGCCGCGGTAGTTGGTGGTTACGGCATCCGTTAATTTAGGCGTCTGTCCAGTGCCTTCTTTGATAACCTTGTACTGCAAGCCGCTGGGCAGTGTCTTCACGCCATCCTTTTTCTTGTTCGCGGCAAGAAAGGTTTCGCCCTCCTTCTTATTCTTCTCCGCTACGGCCTTCACCTTCACCGCCTGCTTTTCCGCCATCTCTTTTTGAAAGGCAGTCATTACCTGGCGCATCTCCTCATCCGGCATTGCCATTTTGGCCCCCGTCATACCGTCTTTCAGCCCCTTTGCAAATATATCCGGATCTATCTCCAGGGACTCCTGTTGCATACCCTTACCTACATTGACACCGATAGCGTAACTGACCTTGTCTTTCTTGGTTTTCAATGCTACTCCCTCTGCGGCCCAAATCTGTCCCGCGAACAGGAAAACAGATGCCATTATTGCCAATGCTGATCTCATAGAACCTCCTTCTCACGATCTTTATTCGTACAACAACATCACTAGCGTTATCATTTATCACTTTCCCACATCGCATGTCAACTACTTGCGCGAAGCCATCTTGACAAGGGTTCGAGAAGGCAAGATAAGTCCGCACTCTCTCATCTCCTGACTGAATCATTTATAAATAGATCAGCGATAAAAGACCACTGAGTTTTTGGATCTGAAGAAATTTTTTCGATCATTGCTTCGAAATCTTTCCACATAATTTCGTTGATTATTTCATAACTATGTCCCCAGAAGGAAAAAACGCTGTCACTATTCCTCGCGTCGTTAAACCTGCGCCAGAAATCGGGAGAAAGAAAATGACAACTGAAATTAAATTCGAGGGGATCATACGGCGGGAAGACGTTCTCTCCATCCCGGCCACCCCGCGCCCAGATATATCCGGCAGACCTGATTGAAGCTTTTACAAAGTCATTATACGCGTTAAAGGGATAACAGAATCCAAGAACGGGTTCTTTGAAAATGCTCTGGAGAATCTCACGACTAGCCCTTACTTCCCAATCCAACCGGTCAGCTGAAAGTTCAGTCAGATATGGATGGGTCATGGAATGACTGCAAACCTCAAACCCATCGTATACACTGGACAGCTCATTGATACCAAGGCGCCATACCTCTCTGCTGCCGTGAATCCACCCGAATGACCTTTCCTCACGATATAGTCCCGGATTGAGGCAGAATGTGGCCTCCGGCATTATAACGGCGCAGGATGTCCGACAGACGGATATCATCAACAATCCCATCATCCCAGCATTGAATCACTTTCATCCATAGGTCCCCTGTTATCAGATTAGCAGGATAATTGATAACTGACTTGACGGATATTGTCAATTGAAGCTCTCCGCAGTAAACTGCGGAGAATCTTTGATCCACAAGGAATAATAATGCTCCCCATTCGTTCGCTTACCCCGCAGCAAGCGAAGGTGTTTGCGCTCGCTGCCGGATTCAGTCTCAATAGGGGTAGGCATCACGAAGAAAAAATGCTAAATTTAATCATTCCTTGCGAAAGAAACAAATAAGGTTAATAAATGTTTCCCGGAAGGTTCAATAATCGGATGCCGCGAGGTCTGCTGATATGATGCATGGCAAGAGAAGAGTAATTGTGGTTGGCGGAGGAGCGGGAGGCATGATGGCCGCCGGCAGGGCCGCTGAACTGGGCGCACAGGTAATTCTCCTCGAAAAGACCCGGCGATTGGGCCAGAAAATTCTCATAAGCGGGAAGACGCGCTGCAACCTGACAAATGCCAGGGACCTGGAAGATTTTATCTCCATGTACGGCCCGAACGGCCGCTTTCTGTACAGGGCATTTCAAGCACTTCTTTCGCGAAGACTTGATCGCCTTTTTAAAGCGCTACGATGTGGAGACGAAAACCGAACGGGGAGGGAGGATCTTCCCGGTTTCCGATGATGCCGAAGACGTTGTCAGTGCATTCCGGAAATACCTGTTGATCACGGTGTATGGATAATAACAAATGCCAGGGTTACAAAATTCAGGTCAGCCACAAACAGGTAACGGGTGTACAGACAGAGGATGGCAGCTACCCGGCCGACGCCGTTATCCTGGCCACAGGCGGCAAGACCTATCCGGCAACAGGCTCCACCGGGGATGGCTATACGATGGCCGCCGCCGTCGGTCATACCATAATCAAACTCCGCCCGGCGTCAGTCCCTCTCATCGTTGAAGAAATTCCAATCGCAAAGTCCATGCAGGGAGTAAGCCTAAGAAACGTCCGCCTGACAGCCTTTCAGTGCCGGGCGGATAAAATTGACCCTTCTTTGACACCGGATAGTGACACAGGCCGCGGCACGGACAAAAAACGACCGCCCCGGACGGTTATTGAAAGTCGCATGGGAGAGATGATGATCACCCACTTCGGTATCGGCGGGCCGATTACGCTCCTCATGAGCCTGGCCGTTGTTGATGCACTGGATGAGGGACCGGTCAGTGTTTCCATAGATCTCAAACCCGCCCTCGACAGGGAACAGCTCCGACGAAGACTCCAGCGGGATTTCGACCGGTTCAGCGGGAAGAAGTATGGCAGTATCCTGAAGGGACTCCTTCCCGCCAAGATGATTGAGCCTTTTATAGAAATGACGGGCATCGCGCGGGACAAACCAGGACACCAGATCAACGCCCTGGAACGAGAAAGACTTATCGATCATCTCAAGTCTCTTCGCTTCAATATTAAACGGCCCCTGCCCATGTCGTCCGCCATTGTAACGGCGGGCGGCGTATCCCTGAAAGAAATCGACCCGCGGACGATGGCCTCACGCGTAGTTAAAGGTCTCTACTTTTGTGGGGAAGTGATGGATATCGATGCAGATACGGGAGGCTACAACCTTCAGGCCGCCTTTTCGACGGGTTATCTCGCCGGCGAACAGGCCGCAATGTATGTCTCTTCCGAAACCTGACAACACATCCTACTTCGGAATCCCCGCCGCCAAATATGCGCCGTTCACAATCTCCATGGCTTCTTTCTCAATCATGCGCAGATGATCCTCACCCAGGAAGCTCTCCGCATAGATCTTGTAAATGTCTTCCGTGCCCGACGGACGGGCCGCAAACCACCCGTTCGCGGCAACGACTTTGAGTCCTCCGATATCGGCATTGTTGCCGGGCGCGCGGGTGAACGCGGCAAGGATAGGCTCACCGGCGAGCTCCTTCGCGGTAATCATCTCGGGGGAAAGTCTTTTGAGCACCGCCTTCTGCTCAGGCGTGGCCGGGGCATCGATACGCACATAGAAGGACCTGCCGAATCGTTCTTCGAGATCCCGGTAGAGCACGGCCGGGTCTTTGCCGGTTTTTGCCGTAATCTCGCAGGCGAGCAGATCCATGATGATGCCGTCTTTGTCCGTCGTCCATACCGTGCCGTCCCTTCTCAGAAAAGAAGCCCCGGCGCTTTCCTCTCCGCCAAAACCGAAGGAGCCGTCAAGGAGGCCGTCCACAAACCATTTGAAACCCACGGGAACCTCGCAAAGCCGCCTCCCGAGGCTCTGCAGCCACACGGTCGATCATGGACGTGGAGACCAGCGTTTTTCCCACCGCCGCATCCTTTCTCCACCCCGGCCGATTCCGGAAGAGGTACTGGACCGCGGCGGACAGGTAATGGTTGGGATTCATCAGCCCCGCGCCCCGGGTGACGATGCCGTGGCGGTCGACGTCCGTGTCGTTGCCGAAGGCGATATCAAAATTGTCCTTCAACCGGATCAGGCCTTCCATGGCATAGGGCGAGGAGCAGTCCATCCGGATCTTGCCGTCCTTGTCCACGGTCATGAAGGAAAAAGTCGGGTCGACGATCCGGTTCACCACCTCAAGGGAAAGTCCGTAGCGGTCGGCGATGGGGTCCCAGAAGTCCACGGCCGCCCCGCCGAGAGGGTCGACGCCGATTCTGAGTCCCGCTTCCGCAATCGCTTCCATGTCGATGACGTTCTGAAGATCTTCCACATAGGGCGTTACATAATCGTATTCATGGATCGCATCCCGTTTTCAGCGCCCTTTCAAAGGGCATCCTGCGTATGTTCTTGAGTCCCCGCGCAAGGATCGCATTTGCCCTCTCTTCAATGATCCGGGTTGTTTCCGTGTCCGCGGGACCGCCTTCGGGAGGGTTGTACTTGAATCCGCCATCCTCCGGCGGGTTATGGGAAGGGGTGATGACAACGCCGTCGGCAAATCCGCTTTTCCTGCCCCGGTTATACGTCAGGATCGCATGGGATATGACCGGTGTGGGCGTGTACCGGAGACCCTTCTGGATCATCACCGTGACCCGGTGGGCAGCGAAGACCTCGATGGCGGTGGCCAATGCCGCTTCGGACAGGGCATGGGTATCCATGCCCATGAAGAGCGGGCCGCTGATCTTTTTTGATTTCCTGTATTCGCAGATGGCCTGGCTTATGGCCAGGATATGGTCCCTCGTTGAAGCTGTTTCTGAGAGACGATCCCCTGTGGCCCGAGGTTCCGAAAGCGACCCGCTGAGCGGGATCGGAAGCGTCAGGCTTATGGGTGTAATAGGCAGAGATAAGCCTCGGAATATTGGCTAGAATTGATCTCGGAGCCGGCTTTCCGGCAAGTTCGTGGACTCCCATTTCTTCTCCTGGGTTACTCGTTCTCCTTCGCCTTATCCGCCGCCTTGTCCGCCGCCTCTTCAGTCTCTCCCTTTACTTTCTTTTTCTTTTTTGCCTTCTCCTGATCTGGCGCCGCGGCCCCTTCTCCAACCGCTTCCGCAGTTTCTTTTACCTTCTTTTTCTTTTTTTCCTTACCCTCTTCGGGGGCTTCTGTCGTTTTCTCGACTTTGACGTCTTCCTGTTCTTTCGGTGGAACTTGTGTCATTTCGTTTTCCGGTTTTTCCGTCTTTTCCGGCTTTTTCTTTTTTGCCTTGCCCTCTTCCGGGGCCTCCTTTGCCTTCTTTCTTTTACCTCTTTCCCGATCTTTCGGCGGGGCAGCAGCCCTTTCCGCCTTTATCTTCGCCAGCTCTTCCGTCCTCTTTTCATTGGCGGCAATCGCTTTCAGCCTGTCATTGATGGCCCTGATCTTTGCCCGCAATTTTTTAACATGAGTATCTTTATCGATGCGAGGAGACTCAATCCCCTTTTTTGACAGTGAAGACAGGCGATCTTCCAGCTTTTGTTCAAACTTTGCCTTTTGACCCATTTGCGTCTGCTTCTGCTTTGATCCCATATTTGTTCCTCCCTTTTCCGATTCACTAGTTTTTCTCCGGCAGTTCACAGACAATGTAGAGCTTTCTCTTTTCTGCCGGGCAGATGATTATTGAGGATATGTGTATCAGAATTAGATCGAAAATCCAACACAATTCAGACTGTAGTAAACATTTTTTGACGCCGCAAACGCTTAACGCTTGGCGCGGAAAAACTGTAGCCGGCTTCATCGTTATGCCTCTGAGTAAGGTATGCCGGCAATTAATTAAAGAATCTCATAATCGAAGCAGAGTATGTTGAAGTAATAAGGAAAATGTGAAGCTCCCCGCCCACAGGGCGGGGCTTCCCGGAAAGGAAACTATGCTTACATTGCACCCCTTATCCCCGCCTAAAAGGCGGGGCTTGTATGGGCGTTGCCGCGCAGACAGCTAATCTCAGCGCGGACATTCTTAGCTTCTCACGCTCGAAAGGTCTTTATGGGGGTGTGTCGCTTCAGGGGGCAGTTGTAGCAACACGAGACGGTTTGAATAGGGCCTTTTATGGCAAGAATGTCAAGCCCTCCGACGTCCTCATCCGCCCTACAGTAAGCAACTCCCAGGCATCGATGCTGCTCGAAGAGGTGGCCAAGGCAGCGGCAAAGAAATAGGGCATAACTTGACAGGCTGTTGAAAAAGGCCCATCTAATACGTTGCACTACGCCCTTCCCCGGATCAAGTGCGGGGTGGGCTTGTTCACCGAACGTCTGTGTACTCCTCACGACTCAGGACAACCGCAAATCATCGGGCTCCAGGGCATGGTTTTTTTGGTCATTACCTCTTGACACATAATTGCCATTTATCTATATTTCGAAAGTAAAAAAGCAAGCCTTAGAGGAATGACCTATGCCCATTTACATGTTTGAATGCTGCAAGTGCAAGACCGCCTATGAACGGATTATGAAGGTCGATGAAAAATACGATAAATTGGAGTGTCCGTCATGCGGGGCGACAAAGCCGAAAAAATTAGCCACGACCTTCCGGACCCATGCATGGTCGAATTTTCTGGACAAGATGGAAAGGAAGATCAGTCCCCATAAATTCAAATAAGAGACCCTCATTAAGGCAAGAAACAACTATCAACAGGATTTACATCAACTGAACAGAATTCCTACATGACCCCCTTGTAGTAGCCGCCGTCTATCTGGATCGCCGCACCGGTGATATAACCTGCAACCTCAGAGGATAGAAAGGCCACCAGGCCGGCTAATTCTTCCGGCTTACCGAGGCGTCCCATCGGGATTTCAGATTCCCATCTCTTAACAATCGCATCCGGTGTAGTGCCCTCCCTGGCAGCGACAGCCTTTGATACCTCCCTTACCCGTTCCGTCATGGTGTAGCCGGGGCAGACGTTATTCACGGTAATGTTAAACGGCGCCAACTCGTTGGACAGGCTCTTGGCGAAACCGATGACGCCGGAGCGGATTGTGTTGGACAGGATCAGGCCTTCGATAGGCTGCTTTACAGAGATAGAGGTCATATTGATGATACGTCCCCAGCGCTTGGCCTTCATTACAGGAACGGCCTCACGGGTCATGAGTATGGTGGACAGGAGATTAAGACGGAAGCCATATTCCCAGAGGTTGTCGTCAATATCAAAAAAAGGCTTTGACGGTGGCCCTCCGGCATTATTAACCAGTATATCCAGCGTCCCGTAGTGATCCACGGCGCCGCGGACGAACTGTCTCGCCTGCTTGGCATCAGTCACGTCGGCGGGGATGGCAATGACTTCTCCCCCCGTTTCCTTTATGATCTCCTCTCTTGCCTTCGGCAGATGCGGATCTTCCAGGGCACAGATGGCGATACGCGCCCCTTCCTTGGACAGTCTCTTAGCCACGGCCAATCCCAGTCCCATGCTCCCTCCGGCTACCAGGGCTACTTTATTCTTCAATCCTAAATCCATATCTGCCTCCTCAGGTATTATTCACATTAATCCTTGAGTCCCTACCATATTTTAAATGGAATTTCTCAACTTTTTCGTCCATGCTTATTTTTTCTGCAAGGCTTCGGATGCCTTCTCCAGGAGGAATTCCTGAAAGGCCTTGTCATGCTCAACGCAAAAAGCCTCCTCAAAACCGCGATTCGCATGATCCAGCATGTATGTCTTTATGAAGCGAAGGGCAGATATTGGGGCTTCCAGAATGGTGGCGGCGATCTGGCTTGCTCTTTCCAGCAACTTATCTCCGTCGACAACCTCGCTGACCAGACCTGTGCGATGGGCCTCCGCTGCATCAATCCTCCTACCTGTGAAACAGAAGTCCCGGGCCAGCCCTTCGCCCACAATCCATCTAAGGGGGGTAAGCAGCGGGGGGATGCCGAATTTGATCTCCGGATGGCCGAAGATAGCGGTCTTTGCGCATATTCTCAGATCGCATATCTTTGCAAGATCAAACCCGCCGGCCAGGGCCGGGCCATTCACCGCAGCGATTGTGGGCTTAGGAAAATACCAGATATCCCTGTGATACCTTGCCGACGTTTCGTAAATCTCTTTAAAGAGGGTCGGCTGCTTGAATTCGCTTAAATCAAAACCTGCGCTGAATGCCTCGCCGTTGCCGGTGAAAATCACCGTTCCGACGGTTTCGGATTCCTGCCAGTTTTTTAGACATGCTGATATTTCACGACGCATTTCAATGGAGATGGCATTCCGTTTTTCGGGGCGATTCAAAGTAATGATACCGATTCCGCCTTGCTTTTCTACCGCTTCTATTGTCCGGAACTCCATAATGATCCTCCTTTTGTGAAGTATGGTTGTTGAAATATGAAACTGCTCAAACGGGAAGCGGATTCATATTTACAATAATCTTAAGAATGAATCAATGGACTGTTTAGAATGACAAAGGAAAGCCGCCTCACCCGAAGATGAAGCGGCTCGGAGGATATGTCTATAGATATTTGGTCAGATTTATGCTTCTTCGTAAGGATTCTATAATTTACAGTAGATCCGTCCACATTTCTTTGAAGACCCCGCTACAAATGATTACCTCATCGACCTTCTCAAAGTACACGTGTTTTTCCATATCCTGTTTGGTTACCGGGTTGTACCACTTGTAATCAACAAAGCCACTGCCCTTGGTGTTGGCGACTTCGACTATCTCCCGGATAAAACTCCTGCCATCAGAATCTTTTACGTCACAGAAATCAAGCCCTATATATTTTTCGTTGACTCCATGTGCGAGCATTGTCCCTTTGAGGTTCAATGCAAAAATATACATGTCTCCTTCGATGAAAGGCCCCTTGGGATTTGTGAATTCTGCCAGTGCTACCGCTTTGCCGGCCTTTTTATAAAAAGCTATTGCCTTCTTCACCCACTCTTTCGCTTCTTCTTTTCCTCTGTACATATGCCCCTCCTTTTCTAATAGGTTTTTCCCGATTAATTTGATTATTAGACGGGTTTTAGGTTAAAAAAATTGCCATATAAAAAAACTATACATTATCTATTATAGTAACGAATTATGAAAATGCAATATTAAAATTATGCTTAAAAGTATTAAGAAAATATTAATATTCTTACAAGCACAAACGGTTCTTATTTAATCGGCCATTCGCCCCGCTCTTTAAGGACATCCCTGTAAACTTCAAGGGCTTCATTGACGGCAGGCATGCCTGCGTAGGTCGCAACCTGAAAAAAAACCTCAGCAAGTTTCCTGGGGTCACAACCAACGTTTAGGGCCGCATTCACATGAAGTTTTAATTCTCCGGTTGCCCTGAGGGCTGCGAGCATGGCACAGGCTGCCATCTGCCTTTCGGGAAGGGTTAAAACAGTCCTGGAATAGAGGTTGCCCGTAATAAAACGGGAAAAGTCGTTGGCAAGGTCCCTGTCGAATTCCCGCCACATAAGATAAGGGGGGTCCATCTTGATCCCTTTGCCAAAAAGGGTGTTCGCGGTTTCCTGAGTTCTTCTTCTTGATTTCATCGCTCATCGTATTGTTCCTTAGGCCTTTTTCGTTAATGGTCATTATTCAACTTGCCGCCGTAAGGGTTGACCTTAATGTCATCGTAACAGGTATGGCAGAATACTTTTGTATCCACATGGCCGCAGCCATAACCCCAGAGGTCAAATTTACGGCAATCTGTACAGAGAGGAATCTGACAGCCGTCACAGAAAATGACGGCCGGGATTTTCCCGCAGCGACTGCAGGCAGTGCTTCTGTTTTCTACTACAATCATGACGTATCAAACTAACATATGCGGTAATAGGCCTCAAGATGAAAGGGAGGATATTTTTTCAGCATGCCTCTATTTCACTGCTTTTCGGCTGCAGCTTCTCTTTCGAAGTCATCCTCTCTTGCCATACCACCTGCCTGAAAGTAGGCCGGATAATATTTCCTGAAGTTTGTGACGATCCTTTCATACGGAACATCGGCGAAATGGCCGTGATCCATTATGTATTCCATATGCCGTTTTCCTTCCCTGTCGTATGGATGAAAGAGGCTGTCGCTTCTGCCGTCGAAATCGAGGGGTTTTACGCCGAACTTGTCACATAGAGACAGGTTGAAGGTCGGCGTGGCCTTAATCCAGCGGTTCTCGAGGAAGAGCTCCGTATAACCATGGAATATAAAGGTATCCGTTTTCATCAACCGCCGGAGCCTTTCTGTGGAAAGGTGGTTGCGTACATCGGCGAAACCAAGGCGGCTGGGGATACCCGCAGCGCGTGCTGCAGCGCTGAGCACGATTGCCTTGGCAACGCAATAGCCATAGCCCCTGGAGATGATACTACTGGCCTTGAAGGCATCCCGCTCCTCCAAATCGATCTTGTACGGGTCATACCTGATTTTGTCCCGAACGGCGTAAAAAAGGGCAATGCCCTTCTCAAGTAAGGTCCCTTTGTCGTCGACAGCATCGCTGGCAAAAGCTATAACCTCCGATTCATCGCTGTCAATGAAATACGTGGGTCGAAGGTATTGTCGCAAATCATCCTTCATATTTGTCTCTTTCTGATCATAATCAATGTATTAATTATACGACATTCTTCCATAGAAGTAAATGCCGCCAGTTTATTATGATACCATGCCGCAACCATGTCATTGCGAGAAGCGAGTGAGCCGAAGACACGAGGCAAAGCCGCGGTGGGACGCGGGCAAACTCATATTCTGAGATTGCTTCACCGCGTTCGCAATGACCACATATCATTATATTACGTTTGAACGCAATTTGTTATGAACATATCCAACACTAAATAGATGTTTGCCGCTTAACGTTAAAAAATGATATAGTGAGTAAATTAATATGTAAAGAGGTTTAAAGCACATGGCAGAAGATCTTCGCTGGATCAGGACTCATTGCGCCAGGATGGATCACGGAGGCTGCACCCTCCTGGTTGGCGTTAAAGATAATAGAATTGTTAAGGTGAAGGGAGACCCGACTGGTTACCTGAGCAGGGGTTATATCTGCCCCAAGGGTGTGGCGTCACCGGATCGACTGGTACACCCGGACCGCCTCAGGTATCCCCTCAAGCGGGCGGGGAAGCGCGGTGAGGGCAAATGGCAGCGTATTTCCTGGAAGGAGGCGTTGCAGGAAGTCGCCGGGAACCTCCTTGAGATTAAGGAAAAACACGGTGCAAAGGCCGTAGCCTTTGGCGTCGGGATGCCTAAAGGCCTGGAGCATTTTATCCTCATACGGCTGGCCAATATTTTCGGATCGCCGAATGTGGTCGCTTCTCAGGACGTCTGCCACGCGCCCCGTGAGATCACGGGCATCCATACCTGCGGATTTTACCCCGTCGCGGATTTTCATCACCCGAGCAAGCTGATCGTCCTCTGGGGAAGCAACATCACCTCTACCAATGAGGAGGGTGAGATTTGCAGCCTCTTCCTCGAACAGATCAAAGAGGGAACCGAGCTGATCGTCATCGATCCCCGCCGGATCGACCCGGCGAAGAAAGCCAAAATGTGGCTTCAGATCCGGCCCGGCGCGGACATCGTCCTGGCTCTGGGCTTTCTGAATGTCATCATCCATGAAGGTTTGTACGATAAGGAATTCGTGGAAAAGTGGACTGTAGGTTTTGCAGACCTGGCCGAGCATGTGAAATCATTCACACCTGAAAAGGTTTCCGAAATCACCTGGGTCGCGCCTGAACTCATCAATGAAGCCGCCCGATATTATGCGGCGACAAAGCCCGCAGTCATTCAATGGGGGAATCCCATAGAGCACAATATTTTTACATTCGACACTACCAGGGCCCTTATCTGTCTCATGGCCATCACGGGCAATCTTGATGTACCCGGCGGCAATGTGGAGGCACACGACCCGAATATCGTGGGGCTTGCACCTCTCGTCCGCGCCGACCTAATTCCGGATAAGCGCAAGGATATGGTCAGCACGCACCACCGGATCATCCCGCGTTTGATGACCGTGGCGCCTGCCTATTTCCGGAAGGCCGTTCTGGACGGGATCCCCTATCCGATAAAGGGGTTCTACGCCATGTGCTGCAATCCGGTAATGACTTACGCCGACAGCCGCCAGACATATGAGGTCCTCATGAAGCTGGATTTCATCGCCATAGCGGACATCTTCATGACCCCGACGGCGGCCCTGGCGGATATCGTTCTTCCCGCAGCCACCCAGTTTGAATTTGACGACATCGGCCATCTGGGACTCGGTCACGGCTACATCCTGGCAAGGCCCAGGGTCGTCGATCCGCCGGAGGAATGCTGGCCGGACATGAAGATTATGAATGAGCTGGGCAAACTGATTAGCCCTCCGGAACTCTGGCATGAGGATTACCGCATGTTCCTGGAAGACGTCGTCAAGCCCGCAGGCCTCACGTATGCCCAGTTTGCGGAAAAGGGATACCTGAAAGGATCGGACCGTTTCAAGTCCTATGAAGATAAAGGGTTCAAGACACCTACAGGAAAGGTGGAACTTGCCCTCAGCACGGCGGAGAAGTTCAAGCTCGCCGCCCTGCCAAAATACACGGGCCCGCCGGAAGCGGACGACCCCGATTATCCCCTCCTGCTCACCAGCGCCAAGAGCCGCTATTTCCTCCATTCATCGTACCGGTGGCTGGAAAAACTCAGAAAGCTGCGACCTCATCCGCGCCTGGAGATCCACCCGGAAACGGCGCAAAAATTTGGCATCAGCGAGGGGGACGAAGTGGTCATTGAAACAAAATACGGAAGGATCACCCAGGTCGCCCACCTGACGGATGGCATCGATCCCCGTGTGCTGTGCGCCGCACACGGCTGGTGGTTCCCCGAAGGAAAGCCGGAAACGCAGTACGACTGGGACAAATCCAATTTCAACATGCTGACCTCCACGGGGAAGCTCGGCAGGGAGTACGGCACCCCCAACCTGAAGGCACTGCCCTGCCGGATCAGCCGTAGAGCATAGACTCATTGAATAGGTTATCCGGAAACCGGTATTCTCTTATCCGCGCTTATCATTCAAAATGCTTAAGCCACTTCACGACTTCTTCAACTGCATCTTTCGGCGTATCCATGTGATCGCTGTTCACCACAAGGTATTTGTTATTCGCGTTTGCCGGGACCTTATCGAAAGCATAAGCTGAACCTCTTTTATAGAGCCGGTCCTGAGTCCCAATCACCCAGAGTAGCGCCGTGCCGGGCTTCAGCGCTGCCGCGTTTCTCGGCATAACCGCATGGCCGTCGGGGTCAAACCAGCTGAGATAAATCTTCGGTGTAACCCTAATCGTGGAATTGATCCCCTGGTTGGTATCCTGAAACCGGGCACGCTCGTCACCCTTGCCTTCTTTCAGCAGCACCTTCGCGTGTTCGACGCTGTCTCCGATCCTTTCCTGAAATTGCGTGGTCTCGGGCACATGTCCCGGAGCAATCGCCAGAACCCCATCCACAACCTTTATGGTTCCATAGTAGAGCGCAACATTGGCTCCCAGACTGTGCCCTGCGATGAATATTCTATTCGCCCCCCGCTTTTTCAGCTCGGCAACTGCTCCGTCGATCTCCACCGCCGTGTCTTCATAACTTTTGTCGTACTGGCGAGCTCTCGAATAAGGCATGTCAGGCGTTATTACGATAAACCCCTCAAAATCAAGTCTGCTCGCAAGGCGCAAGACAGACGGTGTTGCAGGGCTTCCGTTTTTCCCGTGCATGAGGACAATGCCGATCTTTGATCCGGCTTCACACAAAGGCGCAATAATGAAGATGGCAATCAGGACAAGAAAGATAACTTTTCTTTTCAAAGTTTAAGCCTCCCATTTGTTTGTTCAATATTCATACTATAACAATTCACTATTCAAAGTCGCAATGACAAATTTGGAATTCATTTCTTAACTGTAATATCACAAAACTTTATCTCGAAATGTGGTACATATAAGAAAGCAGGTCGGGATCCCGCTGTTCTTTATTGTATCGGTTTCCGGAATTCGAGGCACTCTGTAATGAATAACGAAAAGAAAATAGTACTTTTCACCTTTACAGCCCATTTTATGTTTCATTTTTATGAACTGGCCTTCCCTGCCCTGGCGATTCCCCTCGTCATTTCGTTGAATATGGATCTTAAGGAAGTTTTGAAGTTGGGGTTTCCCATGTACCTCGCCTTCGGCCTCTTCTCGCTGCCCTGGGGTTTCTTTGCTGACCGTGTCGGCAACCGTGTCGCTCTCATCATCTGCTTCTTCGGAACCGGCATCGGAGCCATCATGACAGTCCTCGCCACGTCTCCGATAGGAATCATGCTGTCCCTGGCTGTAATCGGCGTCTTTGCCGGTATCTGCCATCCTGCCGGCATGGGCCTGATCTCCCTGGGAGTAAGGAATCGTGGTATGGCCCTGGGCATCAACGCCATCGCCGGAAGTCTCGGACTTACCGCGGCCCCTTTTATTGCCGGGTTTCTCAACTGGGCCGCCGGATGGAAAGCGGCATATGTGGCTGCCGCGATCTTTACGTTCTTCTGGGGTATTGTTATGTTGTTTGCCAAAATCGACGAAACCCCGCTGGTCCACGAACATGAGAAAGAGACGACATTCAAGAAAGGGTATAAGACTTTCCTGCCCGCCGTCATCCTCTTTTTCACCATCGTGACCCTGGGGGGTCTTACCTATCGCATCAATATCGTGGTTCTACCCGCATACCTCGAATGGAAGGCGTCTTTCCTGTCGCAGTACCTTAATTTTCACACACCGGCGACAGCCACACTGGCTGCGGGCATGCTCACATCGGTTATTTATATCGTCGGGATTTTAGGTCAATTTTTTGGTGGACGAATGGCAGACCACCATGAACTGCGACGGCTTTATCTCCTGTTCAACGTAATCAGCCTGCCCTTCGTGATCTTTATGGCGTTTGCCCAGGAGCAGATGCTATTTGTTGTCTCCGCTGTCTATGTCTTCTTTGCGTTGGGCATCCAACCCATCGAAAACAGCCTCATCGCCAAATTTACACCTCAAAAATGGCGGAGCACCGGTTATGGTTTCGCATCCGTTTTAATTTTTGGGGTTGGTTCCCTGGCAGTATATCTTGTCGGCTGGGTAAAAGACACCTGGCATCTCGGTGTCGTTTATATCTTTTCCGGATTCATGGTCTTCCTGATTATCGGCGGGATAATGTTCCTGACGTGGATGACGCGGAAAATAACGTTTAAGAACTTCTGATGATCGAGTTGGATATCCCGTCAGTTCCCTGTTAGCCACCGCCAAATTGTCTTGACTCATAAGTCCCCCTTCCTCTATACTTTATGTATTCCAAAGGAAATTCCTTTCAAGATAATATGCCGCCAAAAACACTGTCAGAAATACTCGCAGAGAATGAAGCTTTATCAACCCTCCTGAAAGTAAAAGACAGCATGAAGGAGGTAGCGATTATTGCTCTGACGAGCAATCTTTCCCCCCACGATAAAGAAACAATCAATAACTTGCGGCATCTCATAATCGATCTGGATGATGACCTGATAAAGAAGATTGCCGAGCTGCATGATGAAAATATCCAATTGAAATCCCTCGCATTGATTGACAGCCTGACCGGTCTTTTTAACAGCCGCTTTTTTTTAAAAAATCTCGAAACTGAAATGGCCAGAACAAAACGCACGGGGCTTTCATGTTCCCTGATGATAATTGACCTCGATAATTTTAAGTTGCTTAATGACACCCTCGGTCACGTCGAAGGGGATAAATTTCTTCGTGAGGTTGGAGAAGTCTTGCGCGGGAATGTAAGATCAACAGATATGGTATGCCGGTACGGTGGTGATGAATTCACAGTTATAATGCCGGCTACGGAACTTTATCCTGCAATCAGGATTGCAAACCGTTTGAAAGACGCTATAACAAAAATTCCCACACCTAAAGGGATTGTCATTTCTTCAAGCATAGGCATCGCCGAATACAAGTCATCATCTTTATATAGAATTGATGAATTCATTCATGCCGCCGACTCGGCCATGTACGATGCAAAGAAGAATGGTAAAAATAAGGTGTCTGTCAGCATCGAGCCGGAGGGTGTAAGAGCTCAGCTGGAAGCCGTAACAATTGAAGAAAAAGAAGCCTTATCCAAGGGACTCAAAAAAAAATAAGAACAAGGAGATAACGCCGTTGTCTAAACCTTCATTAATAGCATCTATTTCAAGCGGTAAAGGCGGTGTGGGAAAAACATTTATTGCTGTAAACCTGGCCGCCTGTTTGGCACGTAAAAGAAAAAAAACGCTCGTTGTGGACTGTGACCTGGGATTGTCCAACATAGATATAATGCTGGGAATCAACCCGAAGCTCACCTTAAAAGATGTTATCTTCGGAGATGCAAATGTCAAAGATGTGCTTATCACAACAAAAGGTGGCTTCGATTTTATACCGGCGAGTTCAGGCGCGAAGGAGATGGCCCAGTTGCTCTATGAAAGCATCGAAACAATCAAAAACGCTATTACCAATATTGCTGAGGGTTATGATTATGTGCTTCTTGATATAGGCGCGGGGATATCGGAAACGGTGCTTCAGTTTAACCTCTTTGCCTCAAGAAATATCATTGTTCTTAATAGAGAACTGACCAGCCTTACGGATGCCTATGCTATGATTAAAGTCATATATCAGATGTTCGGCCGCGATTCCTTCGACATAATAGTTAACTCTGCCAGGGATGAAGAGGAAGCTAAAAGGATATTCAATCATATAGATGGTATATGCAGGAAGTTTCTGGGGTTCCCGCTTCATTTCCTGGGGCATATTGTCTATGATGATTCTGTTCAACAATCAATTATGAAACAGAAACTTCTCATGCAACTGTTTCCTGGATCAGTGCCGGCAGGCAATTGCATTCATATCGCCGATGTTATGACTCGTTGGCAAACATCAAGTTGATTATGATACAGAGATTGCCGCGCTCACTTCGATCGCCGGCAATGACAAATGATGATTACAACATAATCTCGAAAGCATGGATCAAAGGTGATATGATTATTGCAACCAGATCAATAATAAAGGAGTAAGTAATATCTATGGAACAACCGTTGGATTTAGCAAAATGGCTGGAGATAGTTATCCACGACTTTATAAGCCATTCTCCGAAAAATACCCTTAGGAATACAGCCAATGAAAAGGCCTGGGATGACCCACTGGTTGGTTTCTCCAGAGGAGACGACCCTCTATATGAAGCCTATAAGGAATACGTAGGGCCATTTCACTGGACGCCATGGGAGATATTTACACAAACTTTCCTGGAGATCAAGCCGGCGCCGGAGGATCTCACCGTTATAAGCTGGATTCTCCCCCAGACCAAAGCGACTAAAACCGAGAACCGGAAGCAGAAAACCTACCCGGCGGAGCGTTGGGCCAGGGCCCGTCTTTACGGCGAAGAGACAAATAATGAACTTCGGAGCCATGTTGTTGCTGTCCTTACAGGCAGGGGATACAAAGCCGTTGCACCCGTGCTTTCACCTCTATGGTCACAGAAGAAATCAGATTTGTATGGCTTCGCCTCCACCTGGTCTGAAAGGCATGTGGCTTACGCATCGGGATTGGGCACCTTTGGCCTCTGTGACGGTTTAATTACACCGCGCGGGAAGGCTATGCGCACGGGTTCTGTCGTAGCGAACATCCAGATTCCTGCAACCCTCCGACCTTACGGTGATCACCATGCATATTGCCTCTTCTATGCAGACGGTACCTGCAAGAAATGTATATCCCGCTGCCCTGCTGGAGCTATCAGTGAGGCGGGTCATGACAAGGTGAAATGCTACAGCTATGCATACGGAGGTGCATTAAAACATATAAAGTCCCATTATGGATTTGAAGTCGGGGCCTGCGGCCTATGCCAGACGAAGGTCCCCTGTGAGTCCGGGATTCCTGTAAAATCATCGGGACAGAAGTAACCCGAATACTCACACCTTTTAAGTATTAAATATTCTTCTTGCCTTTTTCAGCCTTTATTATAATTATACCCGGTCTTAACGGAAGAAAACTTCCGCAGGCAGAGCAGAAAGGAGTATTATCATGATCAAGCATATCGTTTTCATGAAATTCAAGAAAGGTATCACAGACAAGGATATTGTCGAGTTGGAGAAACTTATGGCGGGGCTTCCCGGAAGGATCCCGGAGATCAAGGAGTACCAGTTCGGCCGCGACATCGTGCGATCCGAAAGGTCCTACGATTTCGCCCTGGTTTCCGCTTTTGAGGACCTGGATGCCCTGAAGCGTTATCAACCGCATCCGGATCACCAGCCCGTTCTGGCGAAGGTGAAAGAAATGTCCGAAACTATTCTGGCGGTGGACTTTAAGTTATAAACACTTTTTCCAATGTGTAATTCGGGAATGATTTTTGTCACTGATAAATTATAAGATTGCCACGTCG
Source organism: uncultured delta proteobacterium (assembly GCA_963695875.1). Taxonomy (GTDB): domain Bacteria; phylum Desulfobacterota; class Syntrophia; order Syntrophales; family UBA2185; genus DATKLL01. The sequence goes on from CAVOID010000010.1 coordinate 44,709, forward strand.
CTTCCCTCCTCGCAATGACATCAGTGGTTGATTTTTTCTAAGGGCTTGCGTCAGGTTTTAGGGCAGTGATGGTTTCAGGTGGGATACAGTGGCGGGGAATGTCTGCCCCATGTAATGTTCAAACCTCAGGCTCGCTTCGATGAGCATATCGAGGTTGATTCCGGTTTTCACACCTGTCTCATGGAGCATATTGACGGTGTCTTCCGTGGCGATGTTTCCCCTGGCTCCGACAATGAAAGGACATCCCCCCAGTCCTCCCAGAGACGTATCGAAAATGGAAACCCCCTCGTTTACGGCCGCCCAGACATTGGCAAGGCCCAGGCCGCGTGTATTGTGAAGATGGAGTGAAATAGGCACTGCCCCTACAATGTCCCGCAAGCGATTTACCAGCTTCTTTACCTGCACAGGATTGGCCACGCCGGATGTGTCGGCGAGGCATATCTCATCCGGTTCTCTATTAATGAAATCTTTCACAAGTTTGATTACCTTGCCAGCGGTGACTTTCCCTTCATATGCACAGCCGAAGGCGTTCATCACACCTGCCCTCACTTCCATGCCCGCGCCATGCGCCATGTCGATCAATCGCCGGGCTTCCGTCAAAGCCTGAGTAATGGACATGTTGCTGTTTTTCCAGCTGTGCGTTTCACTTGCGGACACGTAAATGCCCACGTGCGGTACCTTGCACTGTTTCGCGCGCTCCAAGCCCTTCTCACTCAATAACAGAGCCGCATACACAACCCCTTTTTTACGACTTATCGTATTCCAGAGTTCTTCAGCATCTGCCATCTGCGGAACCAGACGGGGATTAACGAAGGATGACACCTCGATGCGCCGGACACCGCAATCGATCAGGTCGTTAATGAGCTTCACTTTCTGCTCGGTGGAGACAATTTTTTTTTCACTCTGGATGCCGTCCCTCAGGACGACCTCGTGAATGTCGATTTTTCGCGGCAGGCCGTGTTGCATAATTGGAATACCTGATTACTGGAGTAGTTTTTTTGTATCATGAGGGCTTTGAATTTGAAATAGTATTTTTTTGTCAGGAAGGTATCAAAAAAAATAAAGGGGGAGAAAAAATTCTCTCCCTGCTTCTAACTTCAGGTCTTTATTTCTTCCAGGCCATAGGACCCCATTTTTCAGGCAGTATTGCCTGTGGGGACCACTCGGGAGGCACCAGCTGGCCGGGTTTTTCGCCCAGTTTCTGGATGAGTTTGGAAAGACCGGGACGGGCGTGTTCCGGATGCCCTTCTTTCAATGTCCGGCCGTTAATGACGGCTTCGGAACGGAGTCTCCGTCCGATCGTCTTTTCCATCTTCGCCCCGAGCCACAGGACACGGTCTACATCGTACCCGTGCTCGATACCCAGTTCGTCAATCATCACCAGAAGATCCTCCAGGGTAATGAGACCCACATACCTCGGATCGTAATAGTATTCGCCCGTTCCTCTTACGGGACAGTCATCGAGGAAATTGGCAGGCTGTCCACCCAGACCGCCCAGGGTTCCCTCGAAGCGGCTGATACCGGCATGAAGGGCCGCCAGGATCGAGGCGGAAGCAACACGCTTCGTCTCATGGAGATGGCAGAGATGGGCTTCGGGATTGGGCATGGCATCCAGCACCATGGAGAAATAGCGGTAGACCTGGGCTGCGGAGGCGGAGCCGTCATGGTCGGCATGCTCGATGTCATGGGCGCCGATAGAGAAAAAGCGTTTCGTGAATTCCACGGCATCCTTGAGCTCCGTTGCGCCGGTGATGGGGCTTCCCCAGATGGTGCTCACGGTGCCGCACATCTTCATGCCGACGTCGGCGGCTTTCTTGATGCAGCGTTCAGCCTCTTTCCAGTATTGGGTCAGCGTCGTGCCGGAGTTGGCAAAATGGTGCTCCGGATCGGTGGAGACCATCATCAGGACCCGATCCGGACCGATTCCCCTTTTCCTGAGCTCGATCGCGACATCAACGGCGGGTTCGCGGATCGTCACAGCAGTCATGACGAGCTCATCATATTTTACTCCCGCCCTCTCGCAGCGCTTTTTGAAAGCATCACTCCTGAGAGCGGTAAGCACCTGTTCGGCATCCTTGAACTGGGGAATGCCTGCCGGGTTTCCCAGGTTCGTTACCTCGATCTCTTTCGCCCCCGCCAGGATCATCTCCTGGGCGTAGAAGATTTTGGCGTTCGTAGATATAAATTTTTCTTCATGCTGAAAACCATCGCGCACGGTTATGTCACCGATGGTTACCTTCTTTGGCATTCTGGGGAAAATTTTCCAGTAATCGTACTCCGTCATAAAAATCATGACCTCCTCATTTTTTTGAATTCAACTCACTTTAAAGGAAGGAATGTCACTCCCCCTTAAATACTGGTTTTCGTTTCTCCACAAAGGCCGCAAGTGCTTCCAGCCGGTCCTTTGTCGGGATGGTGGCCTCATACGCCTTGGACTCAAGCGGCAGAGCCACGCCGAGGCTTGCTTCGGAGCCATAATTAATGGCAAATTTAGCCTGGGCCACGCCGATGGGACCGTTCTTGGCGATCTCCCTGGCCAGTTCCAGTGCGGCCTCAATCAGCTTGTCCGGTTCGACGACCTTGCTTACCAGACCAATCTTTAGAGCCGTCTCGGCATCTATTCTTCTTGCCGTGAAGATCAGCTCCTTAGCCTTGGCCACACCGATGATCCTGGGCAGCCTCTGCGTTCCACCGGCACCCGGGATTATCGCCAGGCTGGTTTCCGTGAGTCCCATCACTACATTCGATGAAGCGATCCTGAGATCACAAGCAAGGGACAGCTCAGTACCACCACCAAAGGCAAAGCCGTTGATAGCCGCGATAACCGGAACACGTACCTGCTCTACGGCGGTGAATGTGTTTCGGATTGTGAAGATGAAGCGACGCACCTGGTCCTCTGAAAGTGTCCTTCTTTCCTTCAAATCCGCACCTGTCGAGAAAGACCACTTCTTGGGATCGTCGCCGGATCTGGCGCCGGTGATGATGATGCACCGCAGACCCATATCAAAATTGGCTTCACGGACTGTTTCACCCAGTGCAGCCAGCAGATCAAAGTTGAAGCAGTTCATCGCTTCCGGACGATTCAGCGTGAGAATCAGGATGCCTTCATCAGTTCTTTCTTTCAGCAGCATATCTGCCATAGGTATTTTCCTCCTTACGCTCTTCGTGCCTTCCGGACTTGATAGAACGCATAAGATTCCTCGTCGCGTTGCTTCTCGGAATGACACAAGATGCGAATTATTAGCTGCACTTCCTCCCGCAGACTGCGGCGTCCGTCTATATCCGCCGCAGTTCTGGGAACCGGGAGCGCTTCCTTGGCCCCATCTTCAGGAGGGACGAAGGGTGCAGTCGTTTAAATGTCTCTTCTCAAGGAAGTACCATCAGGACTAAACTTTCAGGTCGCCCCAATCAGACTTCTCTATGGGTACTCGGTAGCAAAGTTCCAATGACCTGGCCAGCTTTTCCCGCGCTTCGCTGTAAGGTGATGACACCGTCATGGAACAAGAGCGACCCGGTCAGGAAGGGATGCCCTTCGGCATCGTAACGGTCTATCATCATCTGGCGGAAATTAGCCATTTCTTCCTCATTAACCGTTTGTCCTTTGTCGACGATATTCTTCCTGCGGACGCTCTCCACGATGAATCCCGCTGTCCTGCCGGACATAACCGTCGTGCGGCCTCTCATATTGGTAAAGCAGAATACGGGTCTGAACGCCCTTCCGCACATGCCATAGTTGGCGGCCCCGTGGTCGGGACCGATGACGTACTGAATTTTGGGAACGTTCAGCACGCTGCACGTACGGACCATGTCGGATCCGTATTTTCCGATTCCGCCCCATTCCTCGGATTTTCCGACCATGTAGCCCGGAGATCCCTGGAAAAAGATAACCGGGAGCTTTGAGTTGCCGCAACGGATCATCCATTCCGTTGCCTTTCTTGCCGCTTCAATATAGATAACGCCGTTCCCGCTGGATGCAATGACGCCTACAGGCATACCCTTCAGCCACATCTTGCCGGCAACGATACTTTCACCACGGTTGAGACCGTACGTCGGCTTGTATTCATGGAAATAGCTGTCATCAGCAAGGCATTTGAGGGTTTCCTTGATGTTGAATTGCATTATAGGTATTGACGGGAGTGGAGCGCATCATTTCCTTGTAATCAAATTTTGGTTCAACGGATCTTTCTGCGGTCGCAGTAAAGGGTCTGGGCCGGTTCAAACTCGATGATGTCACGCAGCTTCTTGATCCCTTCCTCCTGGGATTTCACGAAATGGTCGCAACCGCCGGAGTGCTGGGTATGGACATAGGCGCCCCCCAGGTCTTCCATGGACACCGTCTCACCGATGGCTGATTTCACCATGGGAGGACCTGCCAGGAAGGCAAAGGCAAGCTTCTCTATCATGATGGATTCGGAAGCGAGATAAACGATGTATGCGCCGCCCGCCGTATTTCCGCCGGTGGAGAGGGTGTATTGCTTTATTCCCATGGCGGACATGCGGCACATATTATAGAACATGCTCCCAAAGTGACCATCGTCGGCAAAACAACCCAACTGCAGCGGAAGGTTGATGCCACCGGAGTCGGCGATGTATATGCAGGGCAACCGGAGGCGCTCGGCAATCGCCTGGGCCCTCATATGCTTCTTCAGCGTGATGGGGAAGTAGGTCCCTGCCGCATAGCGGTTCTCATTGGCAAAGATCATACAATCCTTTCCGTGAACGACACCGACGCCGGTAACCAGCCCGCCGCCGGGGATGTGCCCCCTTTTCTCCGATTCGTAGATCTCCCCTCCGTAAAGCTTTATCTGTCCTATGTTGTAGCCGGCATCCAGTCCAAGCTCAAAGAAATCCGTACCCGGATCGATTAACATCTTGATGAGCTCACGCATCGGTTTCTTGCCCTGCTTGGCAAGACGCTTTAGCTGTTCCTCTCCGCCGATGTTGTATGCCTCTTCACGGTGCTTCATGAGGATGGCATCCTGTTCTTCCCAATGCTTTATGTTGTTATCCTCTTCCATAATAATCCTCCTCAACCCTTCCCGGATCGATTTTGACCAATTGCTTTAAATTCCTTGAAAAACTACCTGCCGATTACGTATCGATACGGGTCTATCTCCTCCCTCAGGATGGATAGCTCCTTCGCCGTCGGAGGTTTGTTCTCCACGATCTTCTTCGCCTTCAGAAGTTCAAACCCGCAATTAGCCTGAACATCCTTCTCAGAGTAACCTGGGTTTACCGCTATAATCCGCATCCTCTTTGATTCCGGTTCAAAGTCCATCACCGCCATGTTTGTAATGATCTTGTATGGACCGGCCCCCCGCGGGAGTCCTGATTTCGCCCGCGAATCACCGCCCGTCAGCCAGCCAGGCGTCGTAATAAATTGACATTTCTCAGCAAATCTCTTGGAATCCTGGGGTGTCATGACGAGCATTCTCCAACAAAATGAAGCAAGGTCATTGGCACCACCACTCCCCGGGAATCGAACCTTCGGTTTCTGATGGTCAGGACCGATTCTCGTGGAATTCAAATTTCCGTACATATCGATCTGGGCACCACCGAGGAAGGTGTAATCGATCATTCCGCGACAGCATGTTTCCATAATTTCACACATGCCGCTCGCCATCAAGGCCTTCCAGGTCGTTCTGGAATCTCCCACGGATATGGGCATTTCAGGGATCAAGGGCGCCGCCCCGCCGGCCTCAAAAAGGATTACCAGGTTTGGTGAGTGGGCCTTCTGCGCAAGCATTGCTGCCGCATTGGGAGCTCCGGTTCCAACTACAATAGAAGCCCCGTCTTCTAACTCTCTTGCAGCGGTGCATATCATCAGTTCCATGGTATTATAATCAGCCATACCGTATATCCTCCTCTCTAATCTCTCGCTTTGAGAAACATGAATTCTTTTTCCCTGAGTTTCAGCAGCTTGTGCATGCCGCCGTTCTTCTCGATATATTCAAAGTGATCCTTGCAGCTGTAAATATTCTTTTCGAGGAATTTTTTGAACTCGACCGGATCCTCTTCCACCTTCAGCCATTCTCTTATATGTTCCTCATCGGAGAAATATTCCGCATACATATTCCCGGGATAACTGCCGTAGGGGACCGCACATACGGCATCAACACACCAGTAAGGAATAACCGTATAGCTCGGATCTCTACGTATCTCCTCATTGGAAATCAGCCTTTCACAGGTAATAATCAGACGCTTGGACGCCCTTGCCACATCAAAGTCGGAAACGGTGATGCCCCTTACCCGGCAATTGCCGTAGATATCCGACTCATGAACATGAATCGCCGACACATCCGGATAAAGGGCAGGCTGTGCGACATATTTCGTGCCCGTAAACGGGCATTCAATAATCTTTGCACCACTGAATTTGAAAGTATCCGTTCCCATGAGATTTCTTGCCGGGTAGAAGGAAACGCCTGCAGCGGCGGCTTTGAAGCGGACCGACAGGGAGTAGTTTGTCCATTCAGTCACCTGGACCTTGCCGCTTTCCATGTAACGCCTCGCGTTGGGGGACAAACCCCGAGCCTCCAGACCGACAATGTAGGCGACATCACATTTGTTGAACACCTCACCCGCGCAAAGTATCTGGAAATCATGGGTGGATGTATGGCCCGCAAATCCCATATTCTTTCTTCCCTGCCTCACGATTTCATGCGCAACCGCTATCGGCACCCTGTTTGCCCCAAAACCGCCGAGTGTCAGATAATCGCCGTCATGAACAAACTTCTCCACGGCCTCTTTGACGGACATCACCTTGGATTCTAGTTTGCGGTTTTTCTGTGCGAAAGAATTCACGCGCCTTATCCGGATCAGGATCTGTAAATATTTTGCCACATACCCTGTTCAATTACTTCCACTGGACTCTACCTCCTTTTTGAAGTAAACTACCGACGACAACGTCAATGGTTTTGAAAGATTCGCGTTGACTCTGCTTCTTTTGCAACCCGCGAGTAAGCATCAAAAATTCTTAGCTTAGATTTATCTTATTAAAAACAAGGAGAAAAACAATATTAAAAGGTTCATAAATAATATTAACAAAAAATTAATTTAAAATAACAAATAGCAAATGGAAAGAGCGGATTAATCTTTGAAATAAAATGGGACAATTTATCATAAAAGTAATAGTATTGTTTCTAAAGCCGGATTAGCAAAATGAGATGGGTCAATATTTGGTTGACGAGAATCAAAAAATTCCCGATCATGAAAATGCGGATTCCCTGTTCTTACAAGAGACGGTTTTTTTGAGCAAATACAAGCTCGCTCTGCGGCAATAATGGGAATACCAGTAGCGCTAATTGATCCACTAGGCTTGAGAATGTTCTCTAATATTAGTTTTTTATTAATATTATTTATGAACCTTTTAATATTGTCTTTCTTCTTTTTTTTCATATTATATGAATTACAGAAAAATATATGCGGGTTTGATCGTCTGTTAGTTTATTAACAAATCCTCAATACTCACGATGTTTCTATGAACAGATGTCCCTTAAATCGTATCGTATCAGGAACGGATCGTCTGCATATTTTCCCATGTGCTCTAAAAAAGATTTACGTGCTTTGAGGTTTACTTCTTCTTCTTCGCCAGATTTGTGCAGGGTATTTATGTTGTAGATCCGGATAGTGCTTAAGAGTAGCTGAATTATTTCGGCTGGATGGTATAAAACTAAATTACCTTTTAAGGAGGGAGGCAACATGACGACACCTATTCAACAAAAGATTCGTGACAAGAAGAGAACACCCCAGCAGATTTTGGATATGGTCAAACCCGGAAACTGGATCCAGCCAGGTTCGGTTGGAGGTGATTCAACAGAATGTATGAAGGAGCTGGCAAAGAGGGTCGGTCCAAAATTGAAGGACATTGAAATTTGGAATTATGCTAATTTTTTTCCTCATCCTGAATTTCAGGCGGCAGACCCCAAGCAGGAATATCACTGCTTCCATGAGTATTTCTTCTTTCCCTGGAACCGCAAGGCAAGAGATACCAACAACGTGACGGACTGGGCACATTGGGGATGGGCCATGGGCATGTGGTTCTGCCATTACCGTTTCGTTAATGCCGTAAAGGAAAACCGCGGGCTTGACTGGTGGTGGAATGCGGCATCGCCCTTCGATGAGCACGGCTTTGCCAACTTCTCTTACGGCACCAACAACGCCAATATCTTCAGCCAGTGCGCAAAGAAGAAAGTCATTGAAGTTCGTTCAGACTATCCCTGGGCCGAAGGCGGCCGCTTTAACACCATTAATATTGACGATGTCGACTACTGGGTCGAAGTGGACTGCGAGAAATACAAGTGGCCCCAGATCAATGAAAAGGCCATCAAGGCAAAACCCGAGGAAGAGGCGATTGCCAAACATGTCATGACCATCATGAGGGACAGAGACATCATCCAGCTTGGTATCGGATCACTTCCCTCCGCCTGTGTCGGCGCCATGGCCGATGCGGGATTCAAGGATCTCGGCATCCACACGGAGATGCTCAATGCCGGTCTCATCAAGCTGATCGAATCGGGTCAGGTGACCAACAAGTACAAGACCCTCCCTGCAGACCGCGGCAAGAGCTGCTATACCTTTGCTTTCCCCGTGGATGTAAAGTGGTACTATGACACCATCCACCGGAACCAGGAGCTCGCGGTCTACGATATCAGTTACACCAATAACCTGCATAATCTCACGAGGCTCGACAACATGATCGCCATCGATAACTGCGTGGCCGTTGACCTCCTCGGACAGCAGTGCTCCGGTTTCTATGAAAAACGTCCGATTTCGAGCTCCGGCGGTTACTTCCATTTTGTGTCCTTCTGCGCCCAGTCGAAGGGCGGACGCGGTGTCGCCTCCATGACGGCGAGGAGCAAGCACGGCACGTCGAGGATCGTTCCCTTCCTGCCTGAAGGATCATCAGTGGATGTCCCTGCTCAGTTAACGAATTACGTTTGTACAGAGTACGGCATCGTGAACCTGCGCGGGCTCTCCGGTTATGAAAGAGCGACAGCGTTGATCTCCATTGCCCATCCCGATGACCGTGAGATGCTGGAAAAGGCGGCCCACGAAAACGGTCTCCTTGCCTCCGAAATTCCCCGTCTCCATGATGCCGGTTGAGGGGAAGACCAGGCGATATCCCTCCTATTCAGACAGACGGAACTACAAGATGGGGTTACACGGTGAGATATCAGGATTCGATTGGGATCAGGGTTATCAGTCAGCTAAATAAGTTGTTTCGCGTTACACCACTCGATAAGCCCGGGTCATCCGGGCTTATCGAGTTAAGTTGCCGAAGGCAGTCAAATAAAAGTTTTGCGCGGCTTCGACAGCTGGTTGAATAAAACTCAATTTTTCAGGAGGTATTTGTGTATGGCGTTAGATTTCAATTTTACAGATGAACAAAGATGGTTGGAGGAAAGCGTTTACAAGTGGGCGGTCAACTGGCTGGAGCCGCAGATGGAGCATATGTACGAAGTGGACGAGATGCCTCCGACACTCTTCAAAGAGCTGGCAAACCTGGGTGTCAACGGGATTGTTTTTGAGGAAAAGTACGGAGGTTCCGCTCTGGGCTATGTCGATACACTCCTCGTGTACGAGACAATCGCACGGGTGAGCAATGCCCTGTCCATGACCGTCGGCGCGAGCCAGACCCTCTGTTTCGACAACTTCAGGCGCAATGCCACGGAAGAGCAGAAGATGTATGTCCTTCCCAAGTCCTGCACAGGTGAGTGGATCGGCTGCCTCGGCATCACTGAGCCCAACGCAGGTTCCGACGCCATGAGCATGGCGACAAAAGCAGAGAAGAAGGGAAACAAATACATCATCAACGGCAGTAAGATCTTCATCACCAACTCCCCCGTCGCCGATTTCATGACATTCTATGCGAAGACCGATCCGGCCGCGGGTCCCAAAGGGATTTCCGCCTTCTGCTTTGAGTTCGACAAGGTCAAAGGAGTCACCGTGGAAAAGATCAAGAAATGGGGTATGAGGACATCCCCCACGGGGCTGGTCACATTCGAAGACGTGGAACTGCCCGCGGAAAATCTCATCGGCGGTCTGAATAAAGGCGTTGCCGTTCTGACGAGCGGTCTCTGCACGGAGAGAATCACCCTTTCCGGTTGTACCCTCGGCAGCCAGAGAAGCTGCCTCGAACTCTCCCTGAAGTATGCCAAGGAAAGGGTGCAGTTCGGTAAGCCCATCGCTTCATTCCAGGCTATCCAGGAGAAGCTGGCCAATATGTACACAGGCTATCTTGCCTCCAAGTGGATGGCATACAGCGCCGCCGCATATTGTGACACACTGGAGAACAAGGTTGGCGGGAAGGGCACGGACCTTGACCGTATGGCCGCTGCCGCACTTCTCTTCTGCGGTGAGATGGGAACAAAGATCGGTCTCGATGCGATCCAGATCTTCGGCGGTTACGGCTACTGCACGGAATACCCCGTCACCAGGCATTTCCTGGATCAGAAACTCTGGGAGATCGGCGCCGGTACGTCCGAAATCAGAAGGATGATCATCGCAAGAGAGTTGATGAGAGACGACTTCAAAAGCGGCAAATAATGTAAAAGCAAGCTATTATTCCTAATCAAGTGTCTCATGATAAAAGAGGGCGCTGCTCTTATGGCAGCGCCCTCTTTTTATTAATTAACAACTGTCAGGTTCAACAATCCTTCCTGTCACTTCAAGGGAGGCACGAAAGGTATATACTGGGCGAACAACCAGCAGAGGAAGAAGACGAGCGGTATGTGAATAAACATCTGGAGCACTGAATAGCCGACAAGGTCCCGGGCCTTCATATGGAGCAGCCCAAGAAGCGGCAGCATCCAGAAGGGGTTCAGGAGGTTCGGCAGGGCCTCGGCTGCATTGTAGATCACCACCACCCATCCAAGGTTCACTTGATGCTGAATTGCCGCCTGCAGGACATAAGGCGCCTCGATGACCCACTTGCTTCCGCCTGAGGGAATAAAAACACCCAGGATGGCCGAATAAGCGGCCACCAGAAGCGGGTAGGTTCCCTGGGTCGTGATGCTGTAAAAGAGGTCGGCCAACCACTTGTTGATCCCCGTACCGACGATCATTCCGAAGATTACGGCGTAGAAGGGGAACTGGATCAGAACGCCGCCCGTTGCGGGAACCGCCTGGGCCACGGCCTTGAGGAACCGTTTCGGCCGCCAGTGCAGGAGCATACCGACGGTGATGAAAATCAGGTTGTAGTTATTGAGGTCCAGAGCCGCGATGGGCCCCCTGGGATCCTTGCCAAAGAGGTCTATCAGGTACCAACAAAGAAGACCTGCCACGAGGATGATCATCAGAGGGCTGTATTCAAGCCACTCTCCCGGTTTCTGCCGCGGCTCGATGCTCGTATCGATCTGGTCAAATTTCAGGTTGAAGTATTCCACTGTCTTGGCGCGCTCGGGTTTCGGAGCCGAGAAGTAGGCAATGGGTACGGAAACCGCAATGAGGGCGACTATCATCCAGAAATTCCCCCAGATGAAAAGCGTCTGAGTCAGGGGGATCAGACCGCTGATCTCAAAGAGTTTAGGCGGAATTGCCCCCTTTGTGGCCATCATGAGGGGCGCCGATGAGGAAAGACCGAGGGCCCAGATGGCGCCCAACCCGAGGTAGGCTGCGGCCCCCGCGGCCCGGTAGTCCATTCCCTTAACCCTTCTCGTCAATTCGCGGACCAAAAGGCCGCTGAAGATGAGGCTTAACCCCCAGGAGATCAGGGAGGTCAGCAGAGACAAGAGGGCAACAAAGGCGATGGCTCCCCTTCCCGTCTTGGGGATTCCGGCCACCTTCTGGATCAGCCAGTAAACGGCGGGAGTAGAGGCAAGCACATATCCGCCGATGATAATGAACGCCATCTGCATGGTAAAGGGTATCAGGACCCAGAATGCCTTGCCGCCCTCGGTCGCGAGCTTGACCGGGCTTTCACCGATGAGAAGACCAAAGACATAAACGATAACAATACCCACAAGGGCAAATACCCACGCGTCGGGAAACCATTTTTCACTCCATGCCGCAAGCCCCAGGCCGAAGCGCTCAAGAAGCCCTTCTTGCAGCTTACCAGCGTCCACATTTTTATTTTCCGCCATTTTTCATTCTCCTTTCATAAGATATACTTTAAAAAATTGTCCGATAGAAAAACCTATTACGTAAAATACCTGAGCAATAAAACATAAAATGACAAGACAGAAGATAACGAAATATTACGGCATCACCTTTTTTTATAAGTTTCTGATAACTTGTAAAAAAATAAAAAAACCCCGTCCTCATTTGAATAACGGGGTCTCCACAGACAATCCACTCATAGTTCTTTCCTCATGGCGCCGATAGAGCCTTCATTTCGGTAAGCACTATTACGATATATCAGTCACATAACAAAATAAATATTTAACTTCAACAGTTTTTGTAATTTTATGAATTTTACTTATATATTTCAACATTTTGCTTCAATTTATAGAAAGGCCGTCTTCTCCGGTGGCCGCCTCTCAGGTACATATACGTGTGGAATTTTATCCTCGTTCCATTCCTTCGAAACATAAAGATTGCAATAGCAGCTTCCGTATTCTTTCACATCGGGAGTCCTGTAGATGCAGGGACAGATAATGTCTTTATCCTTTTCTCGATTCCCCGATGCCAGGCGGCACGGACATGACATGTAACCATAACGCTCCTTGTTCGTCAGGAGACCCCTTAGAATATCCAGCACCCACGCCTCGTCCCTACTGAAAAAATAGCCCTTGGGCTCCTGCAGTTTCTTTAGCATCTCATAAAGCTTTTCGACTTCCGTCATATCCCGAGTGCCTTCTTGATTTTGTTTTCTTCAAACCCCACTATTACTTTGTCACCGATGATAATCGTGGGAAATGTGCAGTCCGGATTCAATCTTCTGATGTCTTCCATAATCAGCTTCTTCTCTTCAGCCGAGAGCAAATCCACATCCGTGAATTCATACTGTACACGACACTCGTCGAGAAATCTCTTGGTTGATTTACAGTGACTGCATGTACTTAACGTGTATATCTTAACTGGTGGCTGCATACGTGAGCTCCTTTCTCTTACTCCGGTTATTTAACGTCGTAAGATTAAACCGGCATATATTATTTATCAAGCCCTTTTATTCTTCCGAAGTTAGTTGGCAAAAGATAGGGCCAGGGAGACATTTGTCTCTATTTACACCCTATCCATAGAAAATATCCAACTCCTCGGCGGAGGGGATAGCATCAATTTTGAGTTTTATAAGAATGTCTCCGGTCTCGACAGTCTGACCTGGAGCAACATGGATATTTTCTATCACCCCGTCACTAGGAGACGCGACAAAGGTCTCCATCTTCATGGATTCTATGCTCACGAGATCTTGTCCTCGGAAGATACGTTCCCCTTTTTTTACCGGGATGGAAACAACTATTCCCGGCATGGGACAGCGAACGACATCCTCAGTAGGCACTGCTTTCGGCTTCGGCATGTGATAAAAAAGTTTCCATTCCAGGGGACTGTAGATTCCCAGAACACGAGTAACACCACGGTGGGCTACCCATATGTTATTTTCCCTGTACTTAGTATGGAAGAATTGCGTCTTCCCATCAATCCTGAGTTTGATTCTACGCCGGTAAAATTCGAATTCGGGGGTAACGACCTGATACTTACGTCCATCTACCATTACAGTCCAGCTGCGAGGAGCCGGATTCTTAACAAGACGCAATTCAAAAAAAGCATCTTCTCCTTTTACTGTATAGGTAAATTGGTTTTTTGACTGGTGCGGGCCACCCACTTTAGCCATCATAGGCTTAAGTGATTCATGAACCAGAGATTGTCGGTTGTGATAAATAAGGGTTACGGCTATCGCCATATATTGCAGCCACTCTTCCGGAGGCGGCAGCTTCATCTGGCCGTGCTCAAAGTGCTCATCGATGAAATCCGTCGACAGCTCCCCTTTTATGAACGACGGGTGATTGAGTACGGCATTCACAAAATCCACATTGGTGATCAACCCCTCGATGTGATATGCGTTCAGCGCCTGGACGAGGGATTCAATCGCCTCTCTCCTCGTTGCACCCCAGGCGATTACCTTGGCCAGCAATGAATCGTAATACGTGCTGATAAAACTTCCGGCCTCAATACTGCTGTCAATCCGTACGTTCTTTATTCGAGCGGTTGCGTAACGGGTAATCATACCCGTTACAGGCAGAAAGTTCCGGGCGGGATCCTCCGCGCATATTCGCGCTTCTATTGCCCATCCGTTGCTGATGACATCCTTCTGCCGGATGGGAAGTTTTTCTCCCGCAGCGATGCGAAGCTGTAATTCCACAAGATCGAGACCTGTGACCATCTCCGTCACAGGGTGCTCTACCTGAAGTCTTGTATTCATTTCCAGGAAGTAGACGCTCCCGTCCGAATCGTCCAGAATAAACTCAACGGTACCGGCGTTCGTATAACCTGCCTTCTTGGCAAGCTTGCATGACATCTCCCCCATGCGCTGTCGCAGGCTGTCATCAACAGCCATCGAAGGTGTCTCCTCTATGATCTTCTGATACCTCCGCTGAATGGAACACTCCCTTTCCCCCAGGTGAACCACATTGCCGTATTGATCAGCGAGGATCTGTATTTCAATATGGCGGATCCTTGGGATGTAGCGCTCCATAAAGAATTCGTCACTTCCAAAGGCCTTTCTGGACTCATTCTGGCAGGACTCGACGGCTGAGCGCAAATCCGCTTTGTTCGACACCACCCGTATCCCTCTTCCTCCTCCGGCGCGTGCAGGCCGTATCATCAGAGGATATCCGATCTTCCCCCCAATGCTGACAGCTTCCGCAAATGAGGATATACGTTCCTTGTGTCCCGGCTTTACGGGTATGCCCAGCTTTTCGGCAAAGGCCTTAGCGGCTAATTTGTCGCCAAGCGTAGCGATAACAGAGGCGGGCGGGCCGATAAACGTCAGTCCCGATTTGGCGACCATGTCGGCAAATTCCGGATTTTCAGAGAGAAAACCGTAACCGGGATGGATTGCCTGGCATCCGTGGGAATGGGCAGCTTCTATGATTTTTTCCTTGGCCAGATATGATTCTTCAGGACTGGATCCCCCTAAAAAAGCACTCTCATCCGCTTCTCTGACGTGTAGAGAACGGGAACCCACTTGTGAATATACCGATACGGTCCTGATTCCCATGCGTTTGCACGTTTTGATGATGCGGACTGCTATTTCGCCCCGATTCGCAACCAATATCTTCTTGAACATCCTACCTCCTTAAAGAGGAATATTCCCATGCAACCGTTCCGGTTTTTCTCTTTTTTTCCCTTCCATAAACTGGAGACTCCTTATGATCCGGTGCCGCGTATCCCTGGGGAAAATAACATCATCGATATACCCCCTCTGGGCAGACAGGAAAGGATTCGTATACGTCTTCCGGTATTCTTCCGTCCGCAACGATAGTACTGCTTCCGGATCCAGCGCTGATGTGATCTCCTTACGGTATATCACTTCTGCCGCTCCTTTCGGGCCCATCACGGCAATCTCCGCCGTCGGCCAGGCATAATTAATGTCGCTGCCGATGTGTTTGGAGTTCATGACAACATATGCCCCACCATAGGCCTTGCGAACGATGACAGTGATACGCGGGACGGTAGCCTCTATAAAGGCGTAAAGCAGTTTGGCGCCGTGGCGGATTATCCCCCCCTGCTCCTGTTCCGGTCCCGGCATAAAACCGGGCACGTCCACAAGGCATATGAGAGGGATGTTGAAGGCGTCACAAAACCGGACAAACCGTGCCGCTTTGATTGATGCGTTGTTATCCAGCACCCCCGCCAGGACGGCAGGCTGATTTGCCACTATTCCTATCGTCTGTCCTCCCAAGCGCCCGAATCCGCAAATTATGTTTCTTGCGAAATTAGGATGAACTTCCAAAAACTCGGCCCCGTCAAGAATACTGTTAATCAGCACTTTCATGTCATAACTCTGATTCGGATTCTCAGGCACAAGATAATCCAGCGCCGGGTCGGTGCGGCCTGCCGGATCGCTGAGGTCCAGTATCGGCGCCCTCTGTTTATTGTTGGAAGGAAGGTAGTTGATCAATCGCCTCACTTCCCGCAGGCAAAGGATATCGTTGGGCAGCACAAAATGAGCCACCCCGCTCTTTTCCGCGTGAACCCTTGCACCGCCGAGATCCTCATGAGAAATAGCTGTATGTGTGACCGTTTCCACGACGTTCGGACCTGTCACGTACATGTATGACGTATCTTCGACCATGAAGATAAAATCGGTGAGGGCCGGGCTGTAAGCAGCACCTCCCGCGCAGGGCCCCATAATGCAGGAAATTTGTGGAATAATCCCGCTTGCCAGGGCGTTTCTTTTAAAAATATCCCCGTAGGAAGCGAGCGCGTCCACCCCTTCCTGTATCCGCGCGCCTCCTGAGTCATTGAGCCCTATGATAGGAGCCCCGACTCTCACGGCATGATCCATCACCTTGCTGATCTTCTGGGAGTGGGCTTCACCCAGCGACCCGCCGCGCACCGTGAAGTCCTGACTGAATATGAACACTTCCCGGCCGTCAACCGTACCGTGTCCCGTCACGACACCGTCTCCCGGATAAGTCTTTTCCCTTCCGAAGGCACCGCCCCTGCCTGTTTTCAGCAGATCGAACTCCTCAAAGGAGTCCTCATCCAGCAGCAGCTCTATGCGTTCCCGCGCAGTAAGCTTCCCCCTGCGGTGCTGCTCCTCGATCAGATCAACGCCTCCACCTTTCAACGTCTCATTTCGCATCTCTTTCAGAGCATTCAAAGTACGCTGGGTGGTCTGTACCGTTGCGTATTGTACCTTGGATGGTTTCGACTTTTTCTTAAGGGTATTTTTTTGAGACTGTCGTCCTTTCATGATGACTACTCCCATTTATATTTTCATTATCTCAAGGGTTTTTATTTCTGTTAAACAGAACTTTCACAATATAATCAAGAGGGGATTGTTTTCTTCATCATTTTCTCCTTCAAGCGCAAAACCCCGCTCTCATCACGAGAAAACGGGGCTTCGTTAGTCGGCGCATGGCATCCCTCAGTCAAGATTGAAGGTTTTGCGTATCTTAGTTGATGACATTATGCGGACATTTAATACCACGATTCGCATCATAAATCCATACCTGTATTTCACGGACGGCATCCATTTTTTCTGTCAATCCATGCGCAGAACCTTTGCCCCCCGGATCTTTGCCTCCCTAAGTTCGACCAGGGCTTTGTTGGCCTCTTCCAATGAAAACTCCTGTACCTCAGGTTTGATGGGAATTTCTGCAGCCAGCTGGAGGAATTCGCTGATGTCCCTGCGCGCCACGTTTGCCACAGTCTTGATCTCCTTCTCCAGCCACAGATGAGTGGGATAATTCAGTTTCAGAAGGCAGTCTTTGTCGGTATCTTCTTTCCTGATGGCATTAATCACCAGCCTCCCACCGCAGACAAGGTTTTTCAGGGCCTCCACTATGGGCCTCCAGGCCGGTGTTGTGTCAATAATAGAATGGAGCTTTTCCGGCGGTTCATCTTCCGTATTCCCAGCCCAGACGGCCCCCAACTCCCGTGCAAAGTCCTGCTCCTTCTGACTCCGGGCAAAAACATAAACACTGGTATGAGGATATTTATGGCGTGTCATCTTGAGAACCAGGTGTGCCGAGGCCCCAAAGCCGGTAAGCCCCAGGTTCTGGCCGTCCTTCAGATTTGTCAGCCTCAGGGATCGGTAGCCGATAGCGCCTGCGCATAGGAGGGGTGCGGCCTCTGCATCGGAAAAGATATCAGGAATAGGGTACGCGAAATTCTCCGGCACGGTCATGAACCGGGCATACCCTCCATTGGCATCCCTGCCCGTAGCCCTGAATTGTTCACAGACGTTTTCATCTCCTGCGAGACAGGCAGAGCAGCGTCCGCAGGCGGAAAATATCCAGCCGACACCAACACGCTCACCGGTTTGAAACTTCGTCGCCTTTTTTCCCGCTCCTGCCACCCTGCCAACTGCCTGATGGCCCAGAATGATGGGGAATGCCGGCGGCGGTGTCCTCCCTTCGATCTCATCTAACTCCGTATGACAGACCCCGCAGGCGGAAACCTGCACGAGGATTTCCCCTTCTTTCGGAACAGGCTCCGGCAGATCGACCAACTCCAGGGGCGTCTTATTATCCCGGAAACTGGAAATGCCATTTAAGATCATTGCCTTCACGGTTATGTTCTCCTTTCACCGGACGATTTCTTCATAAATTCGTATTCTATTGGACCTCTACATGTCTCGCATATCAAGAGGGGTTTTCAGCCCCACGTCCTTCTTACCGACGACATTAATGCAAATCACATATCCAAAACATTAATTGGTTTAACTGCTCAATATGATTCATTCTTGACAAACAAATGTATTTTACTTAAAAGTAGTTTATCAAGTCAAGCAGCGAGTAATCCGTAAGATTATAGAGGATGTTGTGAAATGCGCCGTTGTGAGTGGGCTAGCACTGCAGATCCTGATAGCCTATCATGATCTTGAATGGGGTGTACCGATTCATGACGATCGACCCCTCTTCGAGTTCCTCATCTTGGAGGGTATGCAGGCAGGTCTGAGCTGGGAGACTATCTTGAAAAAGCGCGAGAGCTACCGTGCTGCATTCGATTACTTTGACGCCACTGCCATTGCGGCTTATAAGCAAAGCAAGGTTAGGGAGTTGCTTGCGAATGAGGGTATCATACGCAATCGGTTGAAGATTGAGGCCGCCATCCAGAATGCCAAATCGCTACTCGCTGTTCAGAAGGAGTTCGGCAGCTTCAACGAGTACGTCTGGAGATTCGTCGGTGGTCGGCCTAAGCAGAACAATTGGCGATCACCTGAAGATGTTCCCGCTCAGACACCTGAATCCGATGCGCTGAGTAAAGATTTGCGGCGATACGGGTTTAAGTTCGTGGGTCCAACAATCTGCTATGCCTTCATGCAAGCAGTGGGAATGGTCAATGATCACCTCGTGGATTGTTTCCGGTACAAAGAGGTCAGCTTATTGGCCTGACTGCCACAGCTTATGTCACTCCTTAACCGGGCATTGAAGGAGGTTTGAAACGGATAAACCGGTGAGCGCCATGTTATTTATGTAGTCTGATGCTTAACAACTTATAGGAGGTGAACATGTTAAAGCGTTATTTCGTATTGGGGTTAATATTTCTCCTTCCATTATTTGCCGGATGTCAGAAAGCGAGTATTGATCCGGAAAAGATAAAGGAGTTCCCGATCAACAGCATCGATGGGGTTATAACCCGATCAGATGTAACCTTCGACAAGAGTGTTTCGAGCGATGGAAATGGCTCTTTAAGAATCGATGTGTCCCAGCCGACAACCATAAGACTATATGAGGTAAGGGATATAAACGTCGAGAACGCTCGGCTTATTTACAGGGCTCGACTTAAAACAGAGAATATTAAGGGGCAAGCGTATCTCGAGATGTGGTGTGTCTTCCCCGGAATGGGAGAATATTTCTCTCGTTCTCTGCAGAGTCCTTTGTCAGGAACTCTTGACTGGACAACACAGGAAACACCATTCTTTTTACAAAAAGGACAGAAACCGGAGTTGGTTAAGTTGAATGTCGTAATCAACGGCCAGGGGACTGTGTGGGTTGATAATATATCTTTGCTTAAAGGGCCTTTGAAATAGGTCTATGATTGTCATGGCATTACCGTTCCAGCGGGAATGCATCCTCTTGTTTAAGAAATGTAAATGAATCACAAATACTTGAAGCTTTTAATAAATTTATACCCACCCTATTTGGGGACGGGGATTACCGTTAAGAGTATTTCTCCGGACTATAGAGAAATATGCGTGCAGATGAAAATGAGGTGGTACAACCGTAATTATGTTAAAACTCATTTCGGCGGATCTTTATATGCAATGACAGATCCCTTCTTTATGTTAATGTTGATACACATTTTAGGAAAGGAGTTTGTTGTTTGGGATAAAGCAGCTCATATTGATTTTGTCAAACCAAGTGCAGGCACGGTCACCGCGAGATTCTTGATAAAAGAGGAACAAATCGAAGACATAATTGATAGCACTTCGGGTGGTAAAAAATATTTTCCTGAGTTTTCGGTTGATATTGTGAATGAGGCAGGAGAGAAAGTAGCGCATGTGGTAAAAACCCTGTACATAAGAAGAGTGCGTATAAAGGAAGACGGAGCAGCTGATGAGCGGCTTTGAGTTCGTTCTCGTAGGACTTGCCGCTATCGCAGGAGGCGCGGTGAATGCCCTTGCCGGCGGCGGCACACTCATCACATTTCCGACGCTGATTGCGGTAGGTGTGCCGGCAGTAGCCGCCAACGTAACTAATACAGTAGCGCTCTGCCCTGGCTACCTGGGAGGGACCTTCGCACAGATGAAGGACCTGCGTGGGCAGGAGAGTCGTCTGTGGTTTTTCCTGCCGATTTGTATGCTGGGTGGAATTGTAGGCGGCATTTTACTCTTGAACACAGGTGAGCAGTTGTTTAGCGCGCTGGTTCCGTACCTCATTTTGCTCGCCGCGGGGCTGCTTGCTGTACAGGATCCCTTGCGTACCTGGATCGCGCGTCGTGTCGAGCGGGAGGAATCAGCAGCGGCCCACCAGAAGTGGTCGACACTGGCGCTTATCTCAGCTGCTGTCTATGGGGGTTATTTTGGCGCAGGGATGAGCGTGATCGTGCTCGCAGTGCTCGGTCTCGTGCTGGATGACACGCTGACGCGGCTCAACGCGTTGAAACAGGCCATCGCCTTCAGCGTCAATATCGCGGCCGCCATCTACTTCCTGTTCTCGGGACAGGTATTATGGCCGGTAATGCTGGTGATGGCTGTAGGCGCGCTGGCGGGTGGAGCACTGGGCGGCCGACTGGCGGGCTGGATTCGACCCGTCGTGTTACGCTGGATCGTCGTTGCGATTGGCATCTTTGTCGCTTTAATTTATCTGGTACGATAAACTATGATTCTATTCTGAGGTGTAAAATGAAAACTGGATTAATTTTAATCGATATTCAGAATGATTATTTCCCCGGCGGGAATATGGAACTCGTCGCGATGGAACGGGCTGCGCAAAATGCAGTGTTGCTGCTTAAGAAGTTCAGGGAAAAGCAATTCGCTGTCTTTCATATTCAGCATGTTTCAAAGCGTCCCGGGGCGACATTCTTCCTGCCAAACACAAATGGTGTTGAGATACACAAATCAGTGGCTCCACAGCCTGATGAAGTCATCATTGAAAAGTACTACCCAAATGCCTTCAGAGATACTGATTTATTGGGGGCTATTAAGAGATCAGGGGTGGATGAAGTTGTAATTTGCGGAGCAATGACTCACATGTGTGTCGATGCGACAACACGCGCGGCATTTGATTTTGGATTCCGGTGTACTGTTATTGAAGATGCCTGCGCCACACGCAATCTCGAATATAAAGGGATATTAGTAGAGGCAAGCAAGGTTCAGGCGGCATTCATGGCGGCACTGGCTGTGCCTTATGCAAAGGTAATATCCGCGAATGACTTTGTTACTAAATTTGCATAACTATAGGTTTGACCTGGAAAAGACTAAACGGAGTGAACCAGGGTGAAGGAAATATTGGACGCCCAGCGCCAGTATTGGCAGGAAACTTTGGTCCGGAATCCTGATATGTTTGGCCTTGAACCGAGCGAACCCGCCAGGGCTTCAGCGGAGCTGTTCAAGAAAGAAGGCAAAACCAGGATTCTCGAACTTGGCGGCGGGCAGGGACGGGATACACTCTTCTTTGCCGGGAATGGTTTCGAGATCGCAGTGCTCGATTACTCCGACAGCGCGGTTAAGACAATTGCTGATAAGGCGCGTAAACTTGGTTTATCCGGTTATCTCACCACGCTGAGGCATGATGTCAGAGAACGGCTTCCCTTCGATGATGAAACCATGGATGGCTGCTTTTCGCACATGCTTTATTGTATGGCACTGACGACTTCGGAGCTTGAGTTTCTCTCCCAGGAGGTGAGAAGGGTTCTGCGTCCAAACGGCCTGCATGTCTATACAGTCAGACATACCAAAGACCCTCACTATGGAAAGGGCATTCACCGAGGTGAGGATATGTATGAATACGGCGGATTCATCGTTCATTTTTTCAGCAGGGACAAAGTGGAACGCCTCGCAAAAGGCTATGAGATTGTCGGTATCGATGAGTTTGAAGAAGGGGAACTTCCCCGAAAGCTGTTTCGTGTGACACTCAGAAAGAGATAGGCATGACATATACCGTCTATATTTCCGGCTTCAGGCCTCGTTGGCCTATATCCGGCAGCAAAATATTAATTTTTTAATTACTGCGATCTGATTAGAGGGTTGAAAGATGAATTTCAAACTAATATTGATTATCATCCTTACAAGTCTTGTTGTGACATTCATTACCCAAAATGTTGCTGTTGTGGAAGTTAGCTTTCTATTCTGGAGCGTTTCAATGTCGCGCGCACTGTTGATATTTCTTTTATTGGTTATCGGGTTTATTCTCGGGTGGTTCTTGCACAGCTACTTGTCTTATCGGAAATCAAAGGATGAGTTTTCTGATGCCTTATAATTTTAAATAAAATATTTTCCCGCTTTCTGTTCTCAATTTTTTATGCTATATAATAAGCGAAATTTCCTATCTTTTTAATGGAAAGACCTTTGAAAAATGTATCTTTTCTATAATTCTCATGAAGTTTATCCCCCGCTAAGGCGGGAAACTATACGATAAATACTAGATTCCAGCCTCCACGGAAATGACACATCAGGTAAAGCGGGAAAGACATTAAAAAGTCTGATTTCGTGGGAATGACTATTGAGATCATTTATAGCAAAACCTGAAACGTTCATTGCATGAATTATTTTAAATACTCAACTAAAATAAGGAGCCTTACTAATGACAAGTCCGAACATCAATCTTCACGACCGTCTTCGTTCACTGGCTATGAACCTTTGGTGGACATGGCACCCGGAGGTCATCAGCCTTTTCACTGACTTGGACCCACATCTTTGGCGCCAGGTCGACCATAACCCGATTGCATTCCTGAATCAGATCACACCTGAACAAGTAGAGGAACGAGCCTCTGAACTGGTACTCCACAGCCGCATAAACTACGCCTTCCGGCGGCTCCATGAATATATCACGAAGGACAGGACATGGGGAGTCATGCACTGCGGCAATCTAAACAACCGTCCGGTAGTCTATTTTTCCGCCGAGTTCGGCCTGCATGAATCGCTGCCGATATACTCCGGCGGGTTAGGTATCCTGTCAGGAGATCACCTGAAAAGCGCCTCTGATCTGGGAGTGCCTTTGATCGGAATCGGGCTTCTATACCAGCAAGGTTATTTCAGTCAGCGCCTGAACAAGGACGGTTGGCAGGAAGAAGATTACGTCAACCTTGATGTCAACAACCTTACCTCTGCAAGCCGTTATGGATTCGAGCGGACAGCCATTAATCGTGCGGGTTGATACCAGGCATAATCCACTCAGCGCCCGTGTCTGGCAGGTTCAGGTGGGACGGGTTCGTCTGTTGCTGCTTGATTCCAATGTCGAGGGCAACTCGGCCGAAGATCGCCAATTGACTTCGCGACTCTACGGCGGCGACATCAGGTTGCGCATTCGACAGGAACTGCTGCTTGGGATTGGTGGTGCGCGAATCTTACAAGCGCTGAATATTTTCCCTGGGGTGCTGCATTTAAACGAGGGGCACAGCGCCTTTGCCATCCTCGAAGAGATCCGCCGCACCATGGAGTATGACCAGATTCCGTTCCACCGCGCTCTCCGGCGTGTTTCATTGCGTACGGTTTTTACCACGCATACTCCTGTAGCCGCCGGCCATGACCGGTTCTCACCGGAGCTGGTCGAAGAAAATCTCGGCGTATTCAGGGAAAATTTGGGGCTGTCCCATGACGATTTTATGGCCCTGGGACGTATCAATCCGTATGACAAGTCGGAGCCCTTTTGCATGACAGTTCTTGCTTTAAAGTCCTCATGCCGGGCAAACGGCGTCTCGGCGATTCATGGCACTGTCAGCCGTCTGATGTGGCATCCTCTCTGGCCGACGCGGCCCGAGGCAGAAGTTCCAATCGGCCACATTACCAATGGGGTGCATGTTTTATCGTGGCTGGCGCCACAGATGTACCAATTGTTTGAAACACGCCTTGGGCAGGATTGGCCCACACGGCTGGTACACCCGGACATCTGGGAAAAAGTGGACGACATTGATGATGGAGAGATGTGGGAAACGCATCAGAGTCTGAAGATGCGACTCATTCGCTTTGTCCGCCGGCGCCTGCAACTACAGGCAGAGCGTCTGGGCCACCGCGGGACAATCAAAGAAATCGATCAGATTCTTGATCCTGATGTTCTCACAATCGGCTGCGCCCGCAGGTTCGCAACCTATAAGCGGGGAGACCTGATTTTGTCCCAGGCCGAACGCCTGGCCAAATTAGTTACAGACAAGGATCGACCAATACAGATAATTTTTGCCGGGAAAGCCCACCCGCGGGATGATGATGGAAAGCGTCTACTGCAGCGAATTGCCCAATACAGCTATAACCCCTCCAACAGAAGGAGAATCGTTTTCGTGGAAAACTACGATTACAACCTGGCCCGCCACCTTGTGCAGGGAGTAGATGTGTGGTTGAACACGCCCCGCCGGCCCTTAGAGGCATGCGGCACCAGCGGCCAGAAGGTAGTTCTTAACGGAGGACTGAACCTTTCGGTTCTCGATGGCTGGTGGAATGAAGCGTATGACGGCAAGAATGGTTTTGCCATCGGTCATGGCGGAATGAACAATGACGAGAGCGTGCAATACAAGAGGGACGCCGAATACCTTTATGAGACACTCGAAAAAGAAGTGATCCCTCTCTACTACGAGAGAGACGCAAGTGGAATCCCTCATCACTGGGTAGAGAGGATGAAACATGCAATGAAAAGTCTCGGTTGGCGCTTCAGTGCGGATCGTATGGTTATAGATTATGCCCACTGTTCATATCTGCCTGCGGCGAGCGCCATCTCAACCGAAATGTTATAGTTTCTTTTATTAGCCCTGCCATACCTTGCAAAACGATAGATGTGTACAGTGCGTCTGACCGAGGGAGAGCTATGGTGGCACATGTCATAGCAATATTGCGTATCATCACAGGTACAGTTGGCCTCTTCTTCGGCTACTATGAGTTTTTCGACAATGATCTGGAAGCTGCACTGGATATTATCACCGTAACTGCGGTTGGGATCGTCGGGCTCCTGAGCTTCGTCGGCCATCTCATATTTCACAAGAGTGATGCCCGACGGCTGGGCTGGGAATCATCGACTCCTTACTACCAGTACGAAGTAGGGTTTGCCCACCTCGCCTTCTCACTGGCCGCAATCTTCACCTTTTTCGGTAACTGGGGACTTGCAGCTAAGATCCTGGCCATACTGGGCTACGCGCTATATCTCTTGCAGGTGGGTATACTTTACACCTGGAGATGCTATTCCGAACACATAGTCTTTTCCCGTTATTTCTTGAGGCATGCCATAGCGACCCTCATATATGTCGGAATGATGATCTATTTTGTAATCAGAGTAATGGCAATAACACATCTTACCCTGTTCTGAGCAGGATCATGGGTTAAAGAGCCATTCACACCGCCCCGCGGGTACGACTCTAATCAGTTGCACATAATAAAACCGAGATGGATTTGCTGCTGAGTTTTTCAGAGTGCTTCAGGATGATGCATCATGGAAATACCGCCATTTCATCCCTTTCGATCAACAAAGGCAAAAGAGCAATATCTGCGTCTGTATGATATGAGGGCGAAGAAGTGGCCTGTCCCTTCCGAGACCGGGATGGTGGATACTTCTTACGGACAAACATTTATTCGGATCAGCGGGCCCGTTGATGCCCCGCCACTGGTGCTATTGCATGGAGGCAGCGGCAATTCACTACAGTGGATACCGAACATAAAAGAATTATCCGGATTTTTTAAAACCTATGCTGTGGACAATATCTATGACTATGGGCGGAGTGTATACACGCGACCCATCAAGAATCCGGATGACTTTGTGAACTGGCTTGATGCGCTGTTCAACGTGCTTGAGCTTGGAGTCAATATCAATCTTATGGGCCTGTCTTATGGGGGCTGGCTGACAAGCCTATACGCCCTCCGCTTTCCCCATCGCCTTGATAAAATAGTCCTATTGGCGCCGGCCTTTACTGTGTTACGCGTGCGGTTAAAGTGGATCATACGCGCAATCGTCGGTTCATTGCCCTATCGCCGCTTTGCCAGGAGTTTCATGTGCTGGCTGGCGGAGGATTTAGTGCATAAAGATGAAGCCGGTCGTATAATGGCAGAAGAAATGGCGGATGATGCGTTCATGGCTATGCGGTGTTTTAAGCCGAAGCGTATGGTATATCCGACAGTTTTGAAGGACGAGGAATTACAGAGCATCAAGGTACCGACGCTTTTTTTGGTCGGTGAAAACGAAAAACTCTATTCCGCGCAGAAAGCCGCACAGCGCCTGAATAAGGTAGCGCCCCTTATAAAAGCAGAGATTATTCCCAATGCCGGTCATGACTTGACAATTGTGCAGGCTGAGATAGTTAATAGGAAGGTCCTCGATTTTCTGAAAAAACCGTGACTCTTCTGTGCATGAAGGAAATTGGTGTTGAATCTTTGAAGGAACGAAATGTTATCCTGATTAGATGCTTGAGCGCGGGAGATTAAATCTATGATTGATGAACGAGTTCAAGTCGAATGCCATAGCGGCTACAAAGCCAACGAACGGCCCGTAGCGTTTACCTATCAGGGACGTCGCCGGGAAGTGAAAGAAATTATCGATCGCTGGTATGAGGGGGGTCTTGATCCGACCCGACCGGAAATAGACTATTTCAAGGTAAGAACCACCGACGGCCAGGTCTTTATCCTCCGCTATCTTTCCCTCTTTGATGCCTGGTCCATCCGCACTTAATGCTTGTCGCTCGCAGCCGGCTCTCCAATTTCCTTCAAGAGTAGTTCAAGCTCCTCCCGGTTAAACTGATACCTCCTGCGGCAGAATTCACAAGTCACCTCGGCTTCTCCCTGTTCGGCAATCAGGGCGGCTATGTCTTTGCTTCCAAGGGATATCAGGACACGCTCTATCCTTTCCCGGTTGCATGTGCACTTCAGGATAAGCTCTCTATTGTCCAGGGTGTGATAGGGAATCCCCTCGAAAATGATTTCCAGCATATCTTCCGGGGTCTTGCCGGAGCGCAGTATCTGTGTGACCGGCGGCAAGTTTTCGAGGCGTGTGATTAATTTGCCGACAATCTCTTCGTCAGACGGCGGAAGTGACTGAATCAGGAAGCCGCCGGAAGCGCTCACTACTCCTGTCGGTTCGACAAAGACACCAAGCCCAACGGCTGAGGGGATCTGCTCCGATTCAGCAAAATAAAAGGCAATATCCTCTGCGATCCCGCCGGTACGTAACTCTACGATGCCTTTATACGGTTCCCCCAAGCCTATGTCTTTCATTACGGTGAGAAATCCCTTTTGGCCCAGCACCCTGGACACATCCAGCTTCCCTTCCTTCAACGGCACGTCGGCATCGGGCACTGCCACAAAGCCCCGTACTGCTCCGCTGCTATCCGCTTCCACGATTATCTTCCTGAGGGGGCCGTCCGCCTCAAACTTGAGGGCCAGCCGTTGATCATCCTTCAATAGGGCCGCCATCATTACACCCCCGGTCAGGGCGCGTCCCAGCGCAGCACAGGCTGTAGGTGAAGTGCCGTGCAGATGACAAGCGTCATTTACAAGGTTGGTGGTCACGCAGGCCAGTCCCAATACATTCAATTTTTCACTGATGACCCTAACCAGGTAATTTTTCATGAACGGCATTCCTTTTTTTGTCATTGCGAGGCATGAAATGCCGTGGCAATCCCATCATATTTCTTCGTATCTCTCCCAACAAACTTCCCCTCTCTCATCGAGGGAAAGGGAACCGGGTTGTTTCGGGTCTATGTCTTGAACCAGCCTGTATTTCATATGACATTATGAGGATTCAGCGATTTCCAGAATCTTATCCACATTGAAGACCCGCTTTTCCCGGCGCGTCATACAGAGAGCCTCCAGGCCGACAAAAGGATGGCCATTGTATTCCATGTCGCCGACGACCAGGGGCCTGATAAGGCGTCGGGACTTCTCATCCTTGGCCTTGAGATACACGATTTCCAGGGTCTGTTTTTTCATGATGGCCTTCTCGAGAAGCTGCATTTTCTTTTCCCTGGGCAACTGCCGTTCAGCCCGGTCGTACTGACAGCGTGTCAGGAATTTCACCACCTGCCAGTCCATCAGGATGTGTTTCTTCTGCAGCGGCTTCATCAGGACAATGCCGTCCAGAGTAGTGCAGCGGGACAGGGCCACATACATCTGGCCGTGGGCGAAGGTACCTTTGCCTACGTCAATGATAGCCCTCTCAAAGGTCTTCCCCTGGCTTTTGTGGATCGTGACGGCAAAGGCAAGCCTTACAGGAAACTGGGTAAACGATCCTACAGATTTGGAGGTAAGCTCACCGTTCTTGAGATAAAAATGAAATATCTCCCACGTATAGGGTTCAATTTCCACCTTCTTACCGTTATCCAGTCTGGCAATGATGATATCCTGTCCTTCTTCATCCTTATTGATGCCTACCATTTTTCCCACAGTACCGTTCACCCATCGTCCCGATGAATCGTTGTTGAGGAGCATGATCTGGGCTCCCTTCTTTAGCTTGAGCTCCAGAGCCGTCGGCAGGTATTGCTCGCCAAAGTCGCCTTCAACGATGCCATAGACCGACCGGGTCCTGCCGGGCAATTTTGCAAGCTCCTCCTCATTGAGACGATCGGCCATCTCGTTTGTGGTAGTGAGATAAATGTAAAAATCGTCAGGAGGGGCTACGAAGCTGGGAGCGAAAGCGCTGATTGAGCTGAACGAGATCATTATCGGTTACGGTGCGGTTGCGGATGGTGTTCAGGAGGCGGATAAACTCGTCGTCCTTCTGACGGTAGATTTTTTCCAGTTCAACGAATTCCCAGTCCAGACCCTGAAAGGCCCTCGCGCTGAAAAAGTATGGGGTCGTGTAATGTTCCCGGAAGATTTCCCTTTCATGACCCGTCACGACGGGCGGAAGCTGATAGAGGTCGCCGATGAAGATCATCTGGACGCCGCCGAAGGGAAGTTTCTCGTCAGGGCCGTTGAGGCGCAGGAATTTATCCATGCAATCTAAAAGATCCGCCCGCACCATGGAGATCTCATCGATGACGATCGTCTCCAGCTTCCTGTAAACATTTTTTTTCTCATCACGAATTTTTTTACGAATTGCCCGCAGGGTCACATCGGGCTTGAAGCCAAAGAAGGAATGAATCGTCTGCCCCCGCACATTGACAGCGGCCACGCCCGTCGGCGCCAGGACAACCGCCTTTTTGTCCGTATGTTCGCAAAAGTAAGTGAGCAGAGTAGACTTCCCCGTTCCCGCCCGACCTGTGATAAAGACATTCCTGTGAGTCTTCTCCATGAAATCCAGGGCACGCTGGAACTGGGGATTGAAATCGATGGCAGACATATCGGTGGCTTTTTTTGCTTTCATCTTGGGTGGAACTTCGGTTTATTTTCCATGTTTACCATCTTAATCTTAATAAGTGAAATATGGCAAGCGATTTGCGATAAGTGGAAAGAAATATGACCGTTTTTCCATGTTTTATGTTATAATATAAAATAAGTGGAAAATCCGTCCGCCTATATGTGATTATATGGCGGACAATTTTCCACTTATTACACTGTTAGAGGTTCAAATGGACTATTGGCAACAGCTTATAGCAATTATACTTACGCCCACGTTATCAGTAGCTGCACTGGCCTGGATTTTAAAATCCTTGTTCAGTAGTGGACTACAGCGAGATCTTGAACGTTATAAGAGAGAGTTAGATGCCAAGCAATTTGAACAGCAGACACGATTCTCCCTGATTCACCAAAAGCGAGCTGAAGTGATTTCAGAACTGTATGCTTGTCTTGCACGCGCAAAGGCGCGGCTTGGAGAGTTAGTCGCTATTTTTCAGCCCGGTGGGCAATCCCTTATCGAAAAAAGGAAAGTAACTGCTGAGGCATATAATCAGGCAAACTCATATTTTCACGAACGTAGGATCTTTCTGCCTGAGGAAATTGCTGAGAACGTAGATGCAGTTCTTGAAGCTATGAGAGATGCATTCGTAGAGTTTGATACCGCCCAAATGGGAAACGAAGAATACAAACCAGACAACACGGGGCTTTGGATACAATCCTTTAATAAAGTACGGGACAAATTGCCACCGTTAATGAAAAAAATGGAAGAACAGTTTCGTTTTGAAATAGGTGCTATCGATAACAACCTCTAACCTCATGCTTTACTCGGACTGGTGCTACGCTGCCGCTCCGCATCAGCCGGTAAGCATGGCCGTTCGCAGGAGTTATTATGGTTAACTTTCAACGAAATGGGGCTATAAGCAATACGCATGTTGGCAATGAATTCGAGGCTAAGGCTAAATCGTTTTTTGCTACACAGGGTGTTATGCTTGAAAAAAATATATCAATTGAAATAGGTATTGAAGGCAAGAAAAAAGCACATAAATTTGATCTCGGTAATTCGGCGGATAAAATCATAGTAGAATGTAAATCTCATACTTGGACTGAAACAGAAAATATACCCAGCGCGAAAATGACATCATGGAATCAAGCAATGTATTATTTCTTTGCAGCGCCACGCGGTTACAGGAAGATTTTCTTTGCTCTTAAGCATTATAGCAAAAAGCATAAACAAACTTTAGCAGCTTACTATCTCAGAATTAACGACCACTTGATACCTAGTGATGTAGAGTTTTGGGAGTATGACGAAGATAAAAAAACAGCACAAAAAATAAAATGAACTGCGAACAAGCCGCTCAAGCCGATCGCGGCCCGCTGGGCCGCTCCGGCTTAGCTTTTCGTTAGGCCGAGTTAAGAAATATGTCAGAAAATGCTTTTTACGTGTATCCAGGACAGCCATTTATTGGTGAAGCTATTATACACTTGCTTTTGGCATTTAATAATGAACCAAATAGTAAGGGTAGACGTTCGATTAATGAAGGGGAACATTCACAAATCGCTTATGCTTTGATAATGATTGCTTTGGAAAGCATCATTAAAGTTAAACTCAATGAGAAAGATATAGTCGAGCCGGCAAAGACAGAAGACTTATTTGAACAAACAGTTGAGAAGTTCACTAAAGAGCATGGAAGTTTTGAACTCTGGGAATGAGTTAAAAATATTGAGAAACTCAATCGTTCACTCTGCATATTTTGAAAGGAATGCAAGAGGTGGGTATATTTCCAAAGCTACGAAGAAGAAGTTGAAATCCTCATATTATTCACCATATCTTGATCTGGATGAAGAATGCACAAAGAAATGGCGGCTTACTATCAATCCATTGAATGTTTCGAGGTATGAGGCCTTCGTCGGTTTGATGTTTTTTTATTGGTATGGCAAAGAAACCAGTGTTTGGAAAAGCAACAATCCTCTTGATACACCTTATGTAGATTGTCGAATGAAGTATAATATCCAGTGGATTAACAGAAATGATTATCAACACCTTGTTGGCCACGGCAAGGATTTTAGTTATCTTATTGGATATATGTCAGGCCGTTTATCAGAGAAACATCGTACGATATTAGTTGGCCTCGCAAATGAAGCACTTGGCATTGATTTAGATTCCTCTTTAAGAGTTGCCACTGGTATACTTGATATGTTCGCGCCCAGACTTTGAAGAAGGTTAGCCCTAACAAAGTCAATCCAGCCGATCACTACGCTCCGGCTGATTTTTTCGTTATGTTCAAGGAGGATTTATCATGATTCAAATGGTGACTATCCTTATAGCCGTAGTATCCCTCGTTATATCTTTCATAGTTCATCCTGCAGGGGCATGGATTCCAATAGTTCTCGCAGACCTCGTTATCTGTATAAACTTATGGGCTGCAAAGCAAAAATATAGATTTAAATATCTCCCAGACTTATCACCAGAAGCAAATGACCTTTTGCAGCATTACGGCCACTACTTCGCGATGCCATTTGCTTCAAAGGATTTCAGTGCAAGTGCGGCTACGAGTCAATTCGCTGGGATTATAATTGCCATCATTGGACTATTTAGAGGCTTTTGGTGGGCAATAGCTCTCGCAGCCGCAAATTGGTTTTTAATGGGTTTTGTTGCTGTTTCTCTCAGTCCGGTATCCCTATTAGTTGAGTCAACTGCTTTGCAGATAGTACATGATGAAGTTGTTGAATTTATTAATTCACAGCGTATTCAAAAATAGATAAAACATAACCAGTCAATACAGCCGATCGCTACGCTCCGGCTGATTTTTTCGTTATGCCTTAAAGATATTTATTTCAATGGGGTCTTATGCTTAAAATTCAAAGATATATATCTGATGAATTGACACATTTTGTTGGAAAAAGCCTTTCTAGTGAAAGTGATCAATACAACCTGTTGGTCAATATTCTTAATTCAGGATGGCTGACTCATCCTCCTCATGAACACACTGACAGAAATTCCGGTGGTTTAGCTCTAAGCCGGCACTTAAAAATAAGCGAAAATCTAATGTATTCCCCAGAAGTCATTTGCTTTTGCGATATTCCCCTTGATGACATTGGACTGCATGTTACAAAGTATAGCCACGTTGGTCTCGCTTTTAGAAAATCATTTTTAATTGAAAAAGGTGTCAATCCAGTTTTTTATATTTCTAAGGATTCCAAAGTGAGATATTGGCCTAGTGTTGACGAACCAAATAATTTTTTAAAAATACATCGTTCTGAATTGTTTGACACGATGATCGATAATTATCAAGACCTCGTTAAAGAGCTCATGATATATTTCAAAGACCTTTTTTATCAGTCAGCCGAAGTTATTGCTTCAAAGGTACTTCAGGATAAAATCAGAAAATTTCAGGACCAACTGTTTGAACTGGAAAGGTTTCTAGATTTCCACATATTTAGCTATTTAAAGTTTTTTGACAGCTCTAAATCTGAGGACGATCCTGAGAATTATTATATGGAGCGTGAATGGAGGATGATTGGTAATCTTCAATTTGATATATCTGATGTTCGCCGGATCTTTTTGCCTGAGCACTACGCTGAACATTTCCGAAGAGATGTTCCGGCTTATTACGGGCAACTAACTTTTGTTTAAGCTGCATAACAAAGCGTTGGAACCGATCGCTTACGCTCCGGCTCAACTCCGCGTTGGCCTAAAATGAATATTAAAAGGAGACAATAAATGGCACATTAATGGGGTCGGACCAAGATAAGTAGTAGGTATCACAAAGAATAGGGTTTAAAAACGGTCTATATTTAGCCTTAAACTGCCGATTTTGGCCACAAAAATATACTCCTAAGAATGATTGCTTGCAGAAAAAACCTATAAATCCGTAGGACGCTTGTTCCTCGCACCAGTGATTTTTTCGTTCGCTTATAAATCATAAATATTGACGTTTAGACGTTATGCCGTTATAATGCTTTTATTATAATTAGGAGGTAATATTATGGCGACATTGGCGAAGCGAGCCACGATATACTTTGACACCGACCTACACAAAGCTCTGCGGCTTAAATCTGTTGAAACCTCTCGATCTGTGTCCGAGCTTGTAAACGAGGCCGTTAAAGAAGCCCTTGCTGAGGATGCTGAGGATCTCAAATCGTTTGACGAAAGGGCGCGCGAACCTCTAATAAGCTACGAGGAAATGATCAAGAGGCTTAAAAAAAGATGGCCGAATATAGAATCTATTTCAAGCGTTCGGTTTGGAAAGACTTTGAAGGAATTTCGAAAAAGGATTTAAAACGAATTCTTCAACGCATCGAGAATCTTAAAAAAAATCCCAGGCCCACCGAATGTGAAAAGTTGACCGGTCAAGACAGATATCGTTTGCGGCAAGGTCGATACCGAATTGTTTACTCTGTACAAGATAATGACCTTACTGTGTGGGTCGTAAAAGTTGGACATCGCAGTAACGTATATCGCTGAAGCGAATCGGGTAGCTTTCCCTAATTGAAGCTCTCCGCAGTAAACTGCGGAGAATCTTCGATCCATAAGGAATAATAATGTTCCCCATTCGCTCGCTTACCCCGCAGCAAGCTGCGGGGAATGCGCTCGCTGCCGGATTCAATCTATACTCAAAGCACGGAGATAATATGTACTGCTTCAAAATCGTTATCCTTCATGAATGTTCAAGGAATTGAAATTGGGGTCGGACCAAATAAGTAGTAGGTATCATAAAGAATAGGGTTAAAAAACGATCTATATTTAGCCTTAAAATTGCCAATTTCGGCCACAAAAATATACTCCTAAGATACGATTGCTTGCAGAAAAAAATTAGGTCATCTAATCTATAAATCCGCTTATTCCTCGCACTGGTGATCTTTACGTTATGAATGAAAAATATGATTGATAATTCAGCCCATAATATCTATTATTAGAAAATAGCAAAATCTAAAAACAAGTTAATGAAAAAACGAAAACTACTTGAAAAAATACTCGCGGGTTCTAAAAATATTCGATTCGCCGAAGCAACCGCCCTTGCAGAGGCGTTTGGCTTTAGGCTGGATCGTATCAACGGCAGTCACCATATTTTTGTACATCCGAACATTCCAGAGTTAATTAATTTGCAGGATGTCAAGGGTAAAGTAAAACCGTATCAATTAAAACAGCTTCTAAGCATTATAGAACAACACAACCTTCAAATGGAGGATCAGTAATGAAAGATTATCATATTAATATTTTTTACAGCGATGATGATGACGGTTATATTGCAGATATTCCTGACCTGCGTCATTGCTCGGCCTTTGGTAAAACTCCGGACGAAGCTCTTTCAGAGGTTTTAAAAGCAAAAAGATCCTGGCTTGAATCAGCTCATGCAAATAAAAAAACCATCCCGAAGCCTCACTATCGTCCGGCGATTTACCAAGTAGCTTAAACTATTTTACCACCTAGTGATTAGCCTCTTCATAACACCTATCAGGCCTCCTGATGTCAATAGATAAATGTATCCCTGAACGAAGAAAGGGTTCACTTATCCAGGACCAGGTAAAGATGCATTCCACGGCAACGACAATATCCTCACGAAAGGGAGCAATGACTTTGAGAAAGGCGTCGTCAAGGCGACTTTTTCTGCAGACTTGTTGGGCCAGCAATCTATACTAGAGCATGGAGAAATATGGATGCTTCAAAATCGTTATCCTTCATGAATGTTCAAGGGATCCATGCAAGATTACAGTTGCTTGGTGATCCAAAAAGAGCAGAGGTGCTGCAGCGATACTTCAAAACAGGACCAGGAGAATACGGGGAGGGAGATGTATTTGTCGGTATCCGTGCTCCGGAGATAAGAAAGCTAGCCAAAGAATACCAGGCACTTTCCCTTTCAGAGACGGTAAAATTACTTCACTCCTCCATCCATGAATCAAGAGCGCTGGCACTCTTGATTCTGGTTCGTGCCTACGCCAAAGGAGATGCTTCTCTTCAAGAGAAGATTTATAATCTGTATCTTCAGAACACTCGGTTCATCAATAACTGGGACTTGGTGGATATCTCGGCTGAACATATTGTCGGTTCTCATTTGAGATATCTAAGCAAGGCGCCGCTCCATGCCCTGGCAGCATCGAACCTGTTGTGGGAACGCAGGATTGCAGTAATGGCAACATTTCACTATATTAAGCATGACGAGTTTGCCGAGACATTGCATATTGCGGGTATGTTGCTCAGCGATACAGAAGACTTGATTCACAAAGCAGTTGGTTGGATGCTCCGGGAGATCGGCAAACGTGATCACATATCAGAGGAAGTCTTTCTAAGGGCACACTACAAGCTTATGCCGCGAACGATGCTCCGGTATGCTATTGAGAGGTTCCCGGAAGATTTAAGGCAACGGTATTTAAAAGGGAAAGTATAAATGACGCATCACA
This sequence comes from uncultured delta proteobacterium, assembly GCA_963695875.1. Classification (GTDB taxonomy): domain Bacteria; phylum Desulfobacterota; class Syntrophia; order Syntrophales; family UBA2185; genus DATKLL01. Next base: position 80,623 of record CAVOID010000010.1, read on the forward strand.
AGGTTGGTTATGAATGAAGACATTTTTTGTCGCCGCTACTGAAAGAGGAACCGTGGTCACGTCAGCCAGGGTCGCCCTGGTTGTCGGATCAATCCTCGCACTGATCAACTATGGCGACCGCATCTTTCTGCACGGCAACATGGGCACACTGGACTGGGTCAAGCTCGCTCTTACCTACTGCGTGCCGTATTGCGTGGCCACATACGGCGCCGCCAGGTACGCCACAAGACATATCAGGAACAAAGAACACAACCCAACCATGGAGTGAGTCTGACCCTAGTAAAATATAGACTTATTCCCTTTGTTTGGTAAATGAAATAAAGGAGGAGATGATTATGCCACGAACAATTCATATGGCAGCTGCCCTGCCGGCCCCCCCAGATAAACTCTACGACATGTATCTCGATCCGGAATTACATTCCGCAATCACCGGTGCGCCTGTTTCCATTGGAGCAAAAGCCGGGGCGAAGTTTCTTGCCTTCAACGGAATGATTCAGGGAACAATCCTTCAGGTGGTTCCTAAACGACTGATCGTACAGTCCTGGAGAGCAAAGCACTGGAAGGCTAATGACCTTGACTCAACTCTGGTCCTATCATTTTGGCCGGAAAGGCGAGGTACGCGGATAGAACTGGTTCACGTCAACGTAGCGGATCATGACTTCGCGGGCGTTAGCCACGGCTGGGAAATCTATTATTGGGCGCCCTGGAGAGAGTATCTGAAGAAGCACCGGCAATGAGAGAAAATGGCAAGCCGGAAAGGATCTGATCAATGGCTCACCATTCCGATACGCAAATGCATAAGATTCAGGCGGCAGTATTGCGCAGGAGGGGCGGCCCTTTGAAGATTGAATCCCTCGAAATGGAGGGTCCGCGGGATGACGAGGTCCTGGTGCGCATCGTTGCCTCAGGCATCTGCCATACCGATATAAGCTTCGTGGACGGTTGGGACGAGACCGACGGCCCGATAGTGCTGGGGCATGAGGGTGCGGGTGTAGTGGAGCAGGTCGGCAAAAGCGTGAAGAGTGTCAGGCGCGGCGATCATGTCGTGCTCTCCTACCAATCCTGCGGCCGCTGCCGTAAATGCCGGAGCGGACACCCTGCGGATTGCGAAAATTTCTACGAGGCGAACTTCGGTTTCGCACGCCTGGACGGCAGCAACGCACTCAAGCGCAGCGGCGTGCGCGGGCATTTCTTCGGTCAGTCATCATTTGCCACCCACGTCCTGGCAACAGAACGCAATATTGTCAAGGTTCCCAAAAAATTAAATCTGGAGGTCCTGGCTCCGCTGGGTTGCGGCCTGCAAACGGGAGCCGGCACCGTGTTAAATTCGCTGGCGGTCCCGAAAGGAGCAAGCATCGCTATCTTCGGTACGGGAGCAGTCGGCCTTGCGGCAGTCATGGCGGCGCGCATTGCCGGGGCCAACCCGATCATAGGTGTCGACATTAAACCCAGGCGTCTCGAACTCGCCCTGGAATTGGGCGCCACCCACGTGATAGACAATCGCCGTGACAAAGCAGACTCACGCATCACCGATATCACCGGCAGTGGGGTTGATTACGTGGTGGAAACCACCGGTGATTCGAAGATGTACCGACTGTCCATGGATATGTTGAATCCCCATGGCACCACGGCCTTTCTCACCGGCATAAGCGGCCCGGACTCTCTGCCGGAAAGGCGGACAACCCTCAGCATAATCCAGGGCGACGCCGTGCCACAGCGCTTTATCCCTAAGCTAATCGCACTTTACCAGGCAGGACAGTTCCCGTATGACCGTCTCTTGAAATTCTATGACTTCAGCGAGATTAATAAGGCCATAGCCGATTCCAGACGCGGCGACACGATCAAGCCCGTACTGCGAATCAGCGAGACGTGAAGCAAGGGAAAAATAACCCACCCGGTTTTGCCGGTTCCTCAGCATCGCCTTCGTACAAAACCCGCTCCAGGAAAAGGCCCGACGGAGGAGCTGTGCTCTTCGCCGGGAGGTCTGAAGGGTGTTCAAGCATGTTTTTGACATCACGTGAAGTCAGGTTTCCCCTCCCCGCTTCCACAATGATCCCCACCATTCTGCGGACCATCTTCCACAGGAAGTGAGAGCCGACAAACCGCAGGACAATCAGATCGCCCATCTCCCCAATGTCTGCAACATCCAGCTTGACCTTTGTGGACGCGTCTTTATCCAGACGTTTGTCTACAAAGGATGTGAAATCGTGAAATCCCGTAAACAGGTTGCAAGCTGATCGCATCTTCTCAATGTCCAATGCATCCCTCACCCACCATACATACCTCTTCCCGAAGGCGGTCCGGTGTTTTGAGATAATATAAAGATAGCTTCTGGAGATGGCATAATGACGGGCATGAAAGCTGATGGGAACCTCCTCAATACGGAGGATGTTGATATTGGCTGGAAGCAGGTCGTTCAGACCTTCCATGATCTTTCGAGGAGGCATTGTCTTTGTCGTACCCAGGTGGGCAACCTGGCCGAGAGCATGTACTCCGGCATCGGTGCGGCCTGCTCCCTGAATTTCAACAGATTCTCCGAACAGTTTCTCCGCCGCATTGATCAAGGTGTCCTGAACGCTCCTTGCATTCTTCTGTGTCTGCCAGCCTCTGTAACTGGTCCCATCGTATTCAAGGGTGATTTTATATTTATACATTATTCAAAAAGAAATCCCCTCCTCTCCGCAAAGAGGAAAGGGGGCAGGCGGACGCCTTTCCTGCCATTTAGCAGGTCGGGTATCCCGCAACTGACAATGATTGGGGAGATGGCGTGGCATCTATGAATTCAAGGCTTATGAGATTGCTTCGTAGCTCGAATTAGAGTTGTGCCCGAATATCAGCGTGCCATCTTCAACACTTCATTGATTAACTTCTCAATCCCCAGGGCAACCTTGGAAATGGTTGGGCCCAGCATATACGCGGGAGTAGTAACGATCTTGTTTTTCCGGTCAACTACGACATTTTCAACAGGAGAACCGACATGTTTGCCTCCCATCTTCTCAATGGCTTCCGCTGTGTCTTTGTCGTTACCGATTGTTAACTCCGGATTACATGAACCCAGCACCTTCGCCGCAATAACCGGGGCGATACAGACAAATCCTATGGGTCTTTTCGCCGCATGCATTTCTTTTATCAATCTCTCAACTTGCGGATTGACGGCGCAGTCCGCACCCTTCACGGCAAAGTCACATAAATTTTTAGCCGCGCCGAATCCACCGGGAAAAACCAGCGCATCGAGATCAGCAGCTTTCACATCTTTGATGTCCTTGATAACCCCTCTGGCAATACGGGAAGATTCGACCAGAACATTCCGCTTTTCACCCGTGGGCTCCCCCTTTATATGATTCACTGCATGCATCTGATCTATATCAGGAGCCATGCAGACTATCTCGGCGCCTGCCCGATCCAGGAAAAGCAGCGTGAGGGTTGCCTCATGAATTTCAGCACCATCGAATACTCCACAACCTGATAGAACTACGCCCACTCTCGCCATCTTCTACCTCCTCGTCTCTAAAAGTTAAATAGGGAAATAAGCATTTTTATTTTTTTGGATCACCGGTTGCTTCAAGGATTATTCTGCAGTCAGCTACGGTAGTTCCCTGTCCTTCTCTGTAAGCCATCAGCGGATTTATATCCATTTCTTTGATTTCAGGGTGGTTGACGACCATATTCGATAAACTTACTACAGCTTTTTCGAGTGCTTCAATATCCGACTTCGGCCGCCCTCTAAATCCCATGAGGAGTCTATAGCCCTTGATCTGCTGGACCATTCTATGGGCTTCATTCCTCAATATCGGAGCGAGACGAAACACCACATCCTGAAAAACCTCAACAAATATTCCGCCGAGACCGAACATTAAGAGGGGACCGAAATTAGTTCGATTCATCCCAATAATTACCTCTTCTCCCTGCATGGCCATTTTCTGGATCATGACCCCATCAATTTCAGCATCAGGTCTGAACTTCTTCGCATTCTCTATTATCTCACGAAAGGCCGTCTGTGCTTCCGCTCTGTTTTTAATTCCTACGATAACCCCTTGTACTTCTGTCTTGTGGAGAATCTGCCCGGAAACAATCTTCATGACCACCGGGAATGTCATACCATCTGCAATATCCGCAGCCTCATTTTCACTTCTCGCAAGCTGTGACGGCAGCACATTAAAACCGTAACACTTCAGGAGTCCGACACAATCCGATTCACACAGATGGGTCTCTCCTTGGGCAAGACTTCTTGCAATTATGGCTGCCGCCCCTTCTCTGTCATGCTTTAACGCAAACTGTGGGAGATGTTCTCTGTTCAACCAATGGGAGTACCGGTAGAGCACTCCGAAGGCCTTTGCTGCATTTTCCGGAAATCTGTAAACAGGAAAACCATTCTCCTGGAGATATTTCACGCCCGCGGAAACGTCGACAATACCCATAAAGCAGCATATGATCGGTTTCTGCGCTCCTCTCGCAACCCGCACAATGGCCTGTGCTGTGCCCAAGGCATTTGTCATGGATTGAGGTGTCAGAATAACAAGGGCTCCATCGACCCCTTTGTCCCTGATCACTGCTCTGAGGGCATTCTCATAGCGGTCGTAAGAGGCATCGCCGATGACATCGATTGGGTTGTGAATATTAGCTGTCAAAGGCAGGTGGCTCGCCAGATCCTCAATCGTATCTTTCTGGAATTCAGCAAGTACCAGGTCGGATGACACTGTCATGTCCGTTGCCAGTATCCCCGGTCCACCCGCATTGGTAACAATGGCAACACGATTTCCTTTTGGCAGTATCCTTGTGCGCTTTCCCAGTTTGCTCTCCTGCTTATAGGAAAATACATTTGCATAATCAAAAAGCTCATCGATGGAGTCAGCCCGGATTATGCCTGCCTGCTTGAAAATAGCATCGTATACAGCATCACGTCCAGCCAGGGCGCCTGTATGAGACGCCGCTGCCAGGGCGCCTGCCTTTGTCCTTCCTGACTTAATGGCCAAAACCGGTGTAGGTCTCGCCCCCGATGTAATCTCTTTTACGGCTGATATGAATTCGGCCCCCTTGCGAAGTGCTTCTATGTATAGCATGACAACCGCAGTATCAGGATCTTCGTGAAAGTACTGCAAAAGATCCAGCTCATCGACATCCGCCTTATTGCCTATGGAAATAAACTTGGAAAACCCGATGTCCCTGTCTGCCGCGAAATCGAGGACTGCCGTACATAGGGCTCCACTCTGGGATATAAAAGAAATATTGCCGGGCGACGGCATACGAGCTGAGAAACTGGCATTCAAACTGACGGTAGGAATAGGATTTATGACTCCGAGACAGTTGGGACCAACGAGTCGAACTCCCGCGGCTCTGCAGACGGAGACTATCCTTTCTTCGATCTCAAGCCCTTCACCCCCGACTTCCCGAAAACCTGAAGAAACAATAACGAACCCCTTTATTCCCTTTTTAATGCCTTCTTCTACTGCAGCGAGAGAAACCTGGGGGGGAAGAATTATTATTCCAAGATCCACACGATCGGGTATGTCAGTGATCGAAGGGTAGGCTTTGACACTCAGAATTGACTTGGCCTTGGGATTGACAGGATACAGTGTACCCTGGTAGCGGCCACTCAAGATGTTGGCAAAAATATCATGTCCCACTTTTCCGGGCGTGTTAGAGGCGCCTATAATAGCAACTGATTCCGGCGAAAAAATAGCATCAAGACCGTTCATTTTCCCACTACCTTCCTTTGTTAATTATTTCCTCATTTTTAGGGCTTATCAGCACGGTCATACCCAGAACACCACTCATCAGATCGCTCTCGGGAGTGCCGCCATCATGGAGTTCGAGACCCGGATGAATCGTGGTTATGGCTGCGTGGCCGACTATTCTTCTGCTTTCCCTGCCCAGTAAATCCTTCGTTCTGACTCCCCAGAAATTATGAAATATGAGGGCCTTGCCCTGATAGCCTCCGATGTACAACATAATATGTCCTCTGCGCCAAATCAAGGTGAGATAAGGCACCCCCTGTTTCAGGATCATCCATTTCCTTCTCTGCCGGAGAAAGTTTCCGTAGGTCTATGAATGTGCCACCCTCTCTTGCCTGATCCGCCGAATTCCTCGGTAACCACAGCCCGAAGGGTGTAAACAGGTCCTTGATCATAGCCGAACAGTCTCTGTTCTGATACAAGCCCCCCCAGCCATAAGGTTCATTGATCAGTCCATTGGCCAGATTAGCAATATTAAAGGTCGTCAATCTCAGGGGTTTTGAAGCTGCGTCTTCTTTCGAAACAACGGCGCTTTTCATAAATGCCTTGCCATTTTCATCCGCCACGGCCACGAGCAGCTTGATGCTTTTTGTATCTTCCTCGATTTTTGGAAACACCGATCCTAATGGAGCTTTAAAAAGAAAACGTCCTTCTCCATCATATACCGGGATTTTATCCCTTATAATAACCGCGTAATTGCCCCTTTCCCAGGTTCTTACGAAATTTTCATCCACAGAGGCCACACTTCTTACCGACATCCATCCCACAGCATATGGTGTTTCAGCCAAAACCCAGGCCTTATCCTTAGTCATATGGGATATAAAAACGGGGGTATTGGCGGCAATAGATGACTCTTGAAGGTTATCAAAGGGATATCCGCGATATGAATTATCTGAATCATAAAAATGGGGCTTATGGGTAGGAAGAACTCTCAAATCAGTATTATCGATGGTGATGGCTAAGAAACCGCTATTCGGATAAGCCTCCAGATGGGCATTGGCAGCTAAATCTTTTATCCACGACTTCTCATGTTTTCTTCTATTTTCTCCATAACCTAAACTATTCCCGTATTTTTTAAATCCCGATTCAACTATGTCCAGCTGATAGAAGGGTTTCTCCCGATGCCAGGGAGAAAAATACAGGGCATCATAATTGGCATCCATCTTTTTTTGGTAAACGGCAGTTATCAGCTCACGATCGGAAACAGATTTATCAATATAATACATGTGGTCCTGTTTGAGATCCCGGATGTCTCTGATCGTTTCAGGAACTCCTGCACATGCATATAAGAGAAAAATAAGGATAAAGAATATAGGGATATTATTAAATCTCATAGATAACGGTGCTTCAAACCATCATATTATTTTTACATATTAGGCATTTTTTCCAATAGATGCAATACTTTTATGCACCATTTGCTGACCTCTGATCAAAGCCTTTCGATAGATATTTTTATGGCATTCCCTATAAAAGATTGGTATTATAATATCACAAAACATACATCTTTTATTCAGAAAGGAGGGAATGACACATGGTTTCGGTAGATCTGCTCAAGAATTTTGGTTTTTTCAAAGGGTTCAGTGATGGTGAGTTAAAGAAATTCGCGGATATCGCTACTGAAGAGACTTATAAAGCCGGTGTCCAGATTTACAAAAAGGGAGAGCCGGCAAAGAACCTCTCCCTGCTGGAAGAGGGAAAGGTCCTCATGACATTGGAAACTTATGTAGGACCCCAAAGACCCCCGATGCAGGTTACCGTTGATATTGTCACGAAGGGTGAAGCCATGGGATGGTCGGCAGTGGTTGAACCTTACGTCTATACCCTGGGGGCTCGCTGTATCGACGATTCGAGACTAATTAATATTGACTCTGCGAAATTGAGGGAAGTTCTAACTGCAGACAAAGCCCTGGGTTTTAAATTCATGCATGCCACTGCGAAAGTAATAGCCACCCGTCTTACCCATACCGAGATTATACTGGTTGGTGAGAGAGGACTTTCTGTTCTTTCTGAGATGTGATGGAGGAGAGTAGTCATGGCAGAAGAGATCATAATTTACGGCAAGGGGGGTTGACCGTTTACAGACCAGGCCCGGGCGGCTTACGGAAAAAAGGCAAAGTATGTTGATGTGAAATCCGATGGCGCAAAGTTGCAGGAGATGCTCAAGCTCTCCGGCGGCGTTCGGCAGGTTCCGGTCATCATGGAGAATGGTAAAGTAACTGTCGGCTATGGGGGTTCCTGAGGTGTATGATGGCCGATAGGTAATCGGCTTCCCGACATTATTCTGACAAACTGGGGGACAATGTCCCTCAGCTTATATTATTAATACAGCAATAAAGCATATCAAACCGGATAACCAACTAAAAACTTCGTGTATGATACACGGATCTGATACCTCATGGCAGGACATGCTATGGGGTAGTTCATTTTGGTCTAATAGAAAAATTTAAAATATCAGGGAGGTTCAATAGACAAGCATGCTTAGTAAACCCCTAAGGTTTTTCTTAATTATTTTTCTGGTTTCTTTAACGTTATTCCCCCTTGCAGATTATCCTTTATCTTCCCGGGAATCGATTCTGGGTCAGGCCTTTGCCGCTACTGCTGGAAAGGTGGCAGGAACACCTGTTTCTTTTGCTGACCTCGTGGAAAAATGGAGACCAACTGTCGTAAATATCAGTACAACGACCATTGTAAAAGGCCGACAGGGTAATCCCTTGGGAAACGAAATGCCTTTTCAAAGGTTTTTCGGTAAGGATGACTTTTTCAGAAGGTTTTTTGAAGATGCGCCTGAACGGGAATTTAAGCAGCGAAGCCTTGGATCAGGATTCATCATTTCCAGTGACGGCTACATATTTACCAATAATCATGTTGTTGAAAAAGCCAATAAGATAAAGGTCAAACTTTCCACCGGCAAGGAATACGATGCGGAAGTCAAAGGCAAAGATCCGACAACCGATATAGCCCTGATAAAGATAAACCCGGAAAATAGTCTTCCTGTCGTAAAGTTTGGTGATTCTGACAAATTACGGACAGGCGACTGGGTTTTTGCCATCGGCAACCCTTTCGGTCTGGAACACACGGTCACAGCAGGAATAGTCAGTGCCAAGGGACGTGTCATAGGTTCAGGGCCGTATGACAATTTTATCCAGACGGATGCTTCCATAAATCCCGGTAACAGCGGTGGTCCTCTCTTCAACCTTGACGGAGAAGTTATCGGCATCAACGCCGCTATTGTCGCCCAAGGACATGGGATTGGTTTTGCCATACCGATTAACACGGCAAAAAGTATTCTCGCCGATCTCAAGACCAAGGGAAGTGTTACCCGCGGCTGGTTAGGAATTTCCATACAGGATATTACAGAGGATATTGCTGAAAATTTGAAGCTGAAGGATACCAATGGCGCCCTTGTAGGTCATGTTTTTGAGGGTGATCCCGCAGACAAGGCCGGTATTAAGACAGGAGATATCATTATCGAAATCGTCGGTACGAAAATTCAGGACACGCATGAACTGATGAGAATTGTTGCTGCTCAGACGGTTGGGGAAAAAGTTAAGATCAAAATTGTACGCGATGGCCAGGAGAAGATACTTCAGGTGACTATCGGCGAAAGAAGAGAAGAGCGGGAAATCGCAAGCAAAGGCAAGATCGGCGAGATTTACGGCATGGCAGTTCAAGAAATTACGCCGGAATTAGCAAGACATTTTGGACTGGCCGATCAAACCGGGGTTATCATCGCCCAGATACAGGAGGGAAGTCCTGCTGATGATGCCGGCTTGAAGATTCAGGATATTATTCTCCAGGTCAATAAGGTAAGAATTTCTTCCGTTAAAGATTTTCTAAATGAAATTAAGAAAAATAATGAGGGGGGAACGGTATTACTTTTAATCAAGAGGGGAGAGATGACCTTCTTCGTAACGTTAAAGAAAGGGGTAACGAAATAATCATCCTTTGTATTGACATAAAACAAACAAGCTGATAATGAGCCAACCATGCCCTTGTATATGCCGTTAGTGTCATTCCGATAATATCGCCGCTCACATCGCGAAAGGGGACAATGAATTCTAGGAGGGGGAAATGAAACATCTTGTTCCCACAAAGATTTTTTTTACAAAGGGTGTCGGTACACATAAGGATGAACTCCACTCATTCGAGCGAGCACTGAGAGACGCAGATATAGAGATGTTTAACCTTGTTCAGGTATCGAGTATCTTCCCGCCGCATTGCAAAATGGTCTCAAAAACACAGGGGCTGAAAGAAATGGTGCCTGGTGGATTGACCTTCTGTGTCTTGAGCCGCTGCTGCAGTAATGAACCGAAGCGACTTCTGGCCGCTTCTGTCGGATGTGCCATCCCGGCAGATACAAAATCCTACGGATATATTAGCGAACACCATGCATACGGTCAGACGGAGAAACAGGCCGGGGACTATGCCGAAGATCTCGCTGCCGCCATGTTGGCATCAACACTGGGCATCGATTTTAATGTCGATGAAAGCTGGGATGAGAAAAAAGAGATCTTCAAAATCAGCGGGAAGATCGTCAGAACGCGCAATGTGACGCAGTCTGCAATTGTTAAGAATGGAGGATACACTACCGTCGTTGCTGCTGCAGTATTCGTTTTCTGATTTATTGTTGATGAACTCGTAAAAAGTCGAAAATGTAGCTGAGGATGGGCGGGAACAAATTTAGAAAAGGCCGTCCCTTTTCTCCGGTTTATTTCTTTTTACGCGATAATCAAATGATAAGTGTATTCATAAAAAAGACCGCTGAGATCCTACACACTTCTCTATTTATTGTCATCTCCCTCACTATTCTATTAATCCAATCAACGGAACCCTCGGTCTTTGCTCAGAAGTCCGATGATACTACCTTCCTCGAGCAAAGAATATCGATGGTAAAAACCCAGATTGTGGAAAGGGGCGTTAATGATCCCCACGTGATCGGGGCGATGAAGTCCGTTCCACGCCATAAATTTGTTCCTGATAAGTATATCACCAGCGCTTACGACGACAACCCACTACCCATCGGATACGGACAAACCATTTCTCAGCCGTACATTGTAGCGTACATGACGGAAGTTTTGAATCTGAGAAAGACCAGTACGGTTTTAGAAGTAGGTACCGGATCTGGCTACCAGGCGGCAATACTCTCCCCTATTGTCAAGCAGGTCTATACGATTGAGATCATTTCTGAACTGGCAAAATCAGCAGCTATTCGCCTGAAAGATTTAGGCTATGATAATGTCGAAGTCGCAATCGGTGATGGCTATTATGGCTGGAATAAATACGCCCCCTTTGATGCGATCATTGTCACTGCGGCAGCCGGACACATTCCACCGCCCCTGCTGGAACAGCTCAAAAATAATGGCAGAATGGTCATACCGGTAGGAGGTTCCTTCACAGTTCAGAATCTCATCCTGATCAGTAAGGATGGGGATGGCAATATAACAACCAGAAATCTGATACCGGTGCGATTCGTTCCCCTTACCGGAAGTCGCGATTAATATATGGACGCCTGCCTCTCGTTAAAACGCATCCAGATTTCTGTCTTTCTGATTTCTGCGGCCCTCATCTCCTATCAGATACTCCTGATCAAGATGTTTTCCATACAGTACTGGTACCATTTTGCTTATCTTATCATCAGCATAGCCCTTTTAGGTTTCGGGGCGAGCGGTACTTTTATTTTTCTTTTTAAAAGACAGTTAAAGGATCATTTTCCGTCGGTCCTTTTCTTCTGTCCCCTTCTCCTCGCATCGTCGATCTGGATGAACATCTACCTGAACCGGGAAATTGCTTTCAATCCACTGATGATTATCTGGAACAAATACGAAATCATTCGTCTCCTTATATTAAGCCTTTCCATCTTAGTCCCTTTTTTTTTAGGTGCACTTTGTATCGGGCTTAGTTTTATAGCCGCTTCCGATTACATTCATAGGATCTACTTTGCCAACTTAGCGGGTTCAGGTATGGGGAGCCTGATCGTTCTTTTAACCTTATTCCATATCAGACCTCATGGAATCATGCTTTTCATTTCGATGATCACAATCTGTGCGGCCCTGAGTGCAAGTACGAGTCGTATCAGGAAGGGAATCACCTGTGTTGCCGGAGTTGCAGTGATACTTCTCTATGTTTTCCTGTTCCGCCTCATGCCGCTCCCCATGAGCAGTTTCAAAGATCTTGTCCAGGCCGAGCATCTCATGGATACGAAAAAAGAAATGGAAGTCTTCGGCCCACTCGGTCTGGTTACCGTACTGTCCAGCCCCGCTTACCACTATCTCCCCGACTTGAGCTTAAACTGTCCCTACCCCTTACCGCGACAGAAGGGACTCTTCCTGGATGGAAACACTGTCGGCCCCATCAATGAGTTCACTGGTGATTTAAATAATATTCATTTTATGGATTACCGGACGAACTCTCTTGCATACAAGCTTTTATATCACCCCGCTGTACTGATTATCGGCGGCGGCTCCGGAACAGAAATACTCAATGCCGGTTACCATGCAGCCAAGAGCATCTCCGTTGTGGAAATGAATGCCGACATTGCTCATCTTATGCAGAAACCTTACGGAACATATAGTGGAGACATATATAATCATGTAAATACAAATGTCCTTATTGAAGAAGGACGGGGATACCTGCAGAGGACAAAACAGCATTTTGATCTTATCGATATAAGCCTGCTCGAGTCTATGGGGACGGCTTCCGCCGGTGTTTACTCCCTTAATGAAAATTATCTTTTTACCACGGAAGCAATAGCGGTTTGCCTGGAACGTCTCACGCCGGGAGGCATACTGAGCATCTCCACATGGATTAAGAATCCTCCAAGGGATAACATCAAGCTCCTTGCCACGGCAATTGAGGCCATAGAAGGACAAAAGAAAAATGTCCCTTCTCAATCGATAATCATGGTCAGGAGCTGGCAAACAGCCACTCTCCTGGTAAAAAACGGCGACTTTGACGATAGAGACATGGCAGCCGTCAGGGAATTTTGTAAAAGCCGCCTTATCGATATTTCCTATCATCCGAGAGTTAAGAAAAGTGAAACTAATATCTTCAATAAGTTTGATGAAGACATTTTTTATTCCGCAGCGATCAAACTGCTATCACCTGAAAGAGAAAAGTTCTACGAAACATATCCATTTTATGTTAAACCGGCCACAGATGACAGGCCCTTCTTCTCTCATTTTTTTAAAATTGACATGATGAAACAATATCTCAAATCATCCGACCGCGTCCTGATTCCTTTCCTGGACTGGGGATATATTCTGGTATGGATAGCGGCATGCATTCTTTTTCTTATGGGCATGACTCTCATCCTGGCTCCCATGCCATTCCTACTTCCTTCCCAAAAGGGACTCTTTTCCATACTCATTTATTTCGGTTCTTTGGGAATGGCTTATATGTTTTTAGAAATATCCCTACTACAGCAGTTCATCCGCTACCTGTTTGACCCCATCTTCTCCGCAAGTGTTGTGATCGGCTCATTCCTCGTCTATTCAGGGATAGGAAGCCTGATTGCCGGAAAAGTCAGTCCGTTCAAATCGAAACACATATTCTGGTCCGTCCTTATAATTGGCATTACCGGCTTCATTTTCCTGACTTCTGACCGTTGGCTTCAGAGCATCCTCTCCGGATTACCTCTGTGGCTCAGAATGCTTTCATGCAGCTTGATCATAGCACCACTTGCCATTCCCATGGGTATCCCATTCCCCTCGGGACTCAGCGAATTATCCGCGGGGAGGGAGGGCCTCATTCCCTGGGCTTGGAGCATAAACGGGTTCTTCTCCGTCATAGGAAGTTCGACAACAGTGCTCATTGCCATAACGTGCGGCTTTAAATCTATTATTCTGATGGCTGTCGTGCTCTATATACTGTCTGCATTCATGTTCACCCGGCTTAGAATGGGAGGAAGCTGATATGCCTGTCGAAAAAGATGGCCTCGCAAAGCCCGTATTAATGACTCAGAATGTTGGCGATGCCGATCTACCGTATCTCTTGTATGACGGCCATGGGCCAACCTTGATCCTCCTGCATGCAACAGGATTCTTGCCCTGGTTATGGCACCCGATTGCCACAGCGCTATCCCCATCATACAGAATCATCGCCCCCTACATCTGCGACTATCGGAAAGCAGATCCTGAAAAGGGGGGGCTCCACTGGATGACAGTCGCCAACGATATTGCCGCTCTTTGCAGAAAGAACAGTATCGAGAACCCTTTTCTGGTGGGGCATTCCATGGGGGCGACAGTTTCTATGATTGTACATGCCCTGTATGGCGTGAAGGCGAGGGCCATGATTCTAATAGAACCTATCTTCCTGCGTGATGATTTCTACAGCCTTCATTTCACTGTAAATGATCATCCGCTGGCTTCCAAAGCCTTGAAACGAAAAAATCGCTGGAAGAATCCATCTGAGGCTATGGGCTATCTCAAATCGAAATCACTCTTTAAGAACTGGACACAGGAAATGCTGGAACTATATATTACATATGGAATGAAAGAGTCAAAAGAGGGCGGACTCGAATTAGTCTGCTCTCCCAAAACAGAAGCCGCCCTGTTTCTCGGCGGTGTGCAATACAACATATGGCCGCTTCTCTCAAAGGTTTCCTGTCCTGTTCTCGTCATCGAAGGAGAGAGCACCGACAGCAAAAATTATATTGACATGGAACGCGCTGTTGCTGTGTTACCAAAAGCATCTCACATAATTGTTGCAGATGCCGGACATCTTATCCCCATGGAACAGCCGTCAAAAGTCGTGGCGATTATCGGAGATTTCTTCAGGAGTATACCGTTATAAAAGACTAAGAGTCTTTGCCTGTCTGTATAAAATTGCAATCTGCATGCAATACTTTTAAAAAAATAAAAAAACATTGTATAATTTCTTGATAAATCATACCTTGTCATGTAAATATATTATTATAAGGTTAATGTATGAGTCTCATAGAGGCAAAGTGAAAAAATATTTTTAGGAGGGAAAGGAGCATGGCAAGTTTAAGAAAAGGAGATTTGTTGACTTGTGAGGTATGCGGTCTTGTAGTTGCCGTCGATGAGGCGTGCGGCTGCGCCGTTGGCGAGATTGTTTGTTGCAAGAAAAAGCCCATGGTGAAGGGCAAGGCTGCTGCTGTTAAAGCAAAGAAGGTGAAAGCCTCTGCAAAAAAAGCTGTCAAAAAGCCTGCAGCTAAAGCCAAGAAGTAGTCAAGATTAAGTAGAGCGATTGTAATTTCTTAGTGTCCTGTAAAACCCCGCTTCTCGCACTTACAGAAGAGCGGGGTTTTGTTTTTCATGATACCCACTCCGCGAGGAACTGTATAGGTAATTTGGACAATGGTACCTCATTGTTCTTGCTCCTTTCACATTACTTCTGATAAAGTAAACCTAATGGTTTGTCCCCGGTAAATATAAAATGTTGATTACGCCACAGGCATTTATATTTAGTCTCCCCTAGAATGAGGTTCATGAGAAATAATGGAGATGAAGATTATAGATTCACATATGCACTGCGGTATTCAGAATGTAAATCTGCCTTTCGAAGTCATAAAAAAATATCTGGATGCAGCAGGCATCCAGGGAGCATGCCTCTTTGCTCCTGTTGAGGATATCTATGACCGTTATGACTATGACTTTGAAGATAATACCGCATGGATGACCTGCAGACAGCGGGCTAACAATTATCTCTTAGATATCCAGCAGACCCATGAACATATCTTTTCCTACTACTTTGTGTGGAACGACTTCAGGAAGGATGAGCTTAAGAGAGGCTACAGGGCAGTCAAGTGGCACCGCCATGAATATGAACCGGTCTACCACTACAACGATCCCCTCTGTGAAGCATTCCTGCAGGAAGTTTACCGTTTGAAGCTTCCCATTGTCCTTGAAGAATCTTTCGAGAACACCCGGTCTTTCATTAAGAGAGTCAATGGCAGAACCCCCATCATCATTCCTCATATGGGTGGATTGAACGGCAGCTTTTCTGCGCTATTCAGATCAGGGACCTGGGATGATGATAATATCTTCGCCGACACTGCACTTGCCACAGGACAGGAAATCATGACATTCTTAGAGAAGTACGGAAGTGACAGGCTCCTTTTTGGGAGTGACTTTCCTTTTGGCAATCCCGGCAACGAGCTTCAGGAAGTAATCCGGCTGAACTTAGGAAAACGGGATTTTGAAAATGTTGTCTGTCACAACATTTTAAGGTTGCTGCAGGTTTGATGAAGTTTTGAAGCATGGTGACCACTTGGGCATGCAGTAAGTTCAATTATATCACAACCGACCATAGTGTCATTCAGGAGGTACATATGAAAATCGCAGTCATGGGAACCGGCGGGGTTGGAGGATATTATGGGGGATTGCTTGCACAGGCAGGGCAGGATGTGACGTTCATCGTGCGCGGGCCACAGTCTTCAGGCCATACGTGATAAGGGTCTTCAAGTAAAGAGTGTCCACGGCGATTTTACTGTCTCGCCGGCTAAGGCAACCGATAAACCTTCTCAAATCGGACCGGTTGATGTCATACTATTTGCGACAAAGACGTACCAGACCGACGAAGCGGCAAAGTTAATAAAACCCATTGTCGGTAGGGACACAGCGGTGGTTTCGCTCCAGAATGGCATAGACGCAGCAGATCGCATCGGTGCGGTTGTGGGTATGGAACACATGCTGGGCGGTGCGACGTGGCTTTCGGCAGCGATTGAAGCGCCCGGCGTGATCGGCCAGTACAGCCAGTTCCGCCGCATCGTGCTGGGTGAGTTCAACGGCCAGACGACAAGGCGCCTTAAGGCCGTTTATGATGCTCTACAGGCGACGGGTGCAACGGTTGAAACAAGCGATAATATCTTAAAAGTCCTGTGGACAAAATTCGTATTTATCGCACCCGTCATGGCGATGGGAAGCCTGACACGCGTGACGTTCGGTGAGTACCGAAGCGTGCCGGAAGCACGCGCCGTGCTGATCGATGCCCTCAGCGAAGTGGCAGCAGTGGCTAAAGCCAAAGGTGTATCGCTTGATGCAGACGTAGTCGCCAAAACAGTAGCGTTTATTGACGGCAGCGCACCGGGCATAAAGCCCTCGATGCAGCGTGATGTGGAATCCGGGAAACGCTCCGAACTGGAATCAATGATAGGAGTTGTTGTACGCATGGGCAAGCAGTACAAGGTACCCACGCCGGTAATGCAGTTTGCTTACGCGATGCTCAAACCGGGAGAGCTGAAAGCGCAGCAAAACTAGATGTCAATTCTTTCAAGAAAGGCAGGTTTGAGAAGGATATATTTATTTTCCAACATTTCAATCTCACCTGATTGAATAAACCGTTTGATAAAGCGGGTTACTGTTTCTCTCGCGGTAGTTGCATGCTCTGCAATGTCCTTGTGCGTCAGTCTTAAATTGATAATTATCCCCCTCTGATCTTTAACCCCGAACTGGTTGCCGATATTTCTTAGGACCACTCTTATGCGCTGCTCGGCATCCGCAAAGCTTAATACCCTCAGCATTAACCATGCGTCTCTTAACCTCGAGCAGAGCATGGTAATAATCTCCATAAGGGCCTTTCTGTTCTGCAATAAATGGTTCTCAAAATCTTTCTTGGAGACAAATCCGACTTTAGTGTCCTCCATAGCGACAACTGTGGCTGGCGCAGTCATTCCATCAAGAATGGCCATTTCTCCGAAGAAATCACCCCTTTTACGAATCGCGAGAATCCTCTCCTGGCCATCAGCACTGAGTTGTATGGCCTTCACCTTGCCGGAATAAACAAAATAGAAATAATTTGGTGTATCTTCTTCGTACAGGATGACCTGATTTTTTGAGAATTGTTTTTCAATGACGACGTTCTGGAATTCGGCTAATTCTGTTTCGGAAAGGCAGGCCAAAAATGGGATTTTTGGAACGATCAAATCAAACTGTGTTTTTTGCGGCTTAATTTTTGTTTCGCTTCTCATATATAATCTCAGAGATCTGTTTCAAACTTTTAGCAGGTTTTGTTAGACATACCTTTACAGATTTTCAGATTTGAAGCAACAAAAATTGTGAGGCCAGAGCATGACATCGGGAAGGCATGACGTGTGAAATGATTCATCGTGGGAATAACGCTTCCGGGCAAAGATCCCACACGAGATTCATTTTTTGCCTGCGACTTAATCCATGTATTCGATATCCGTATGATATTCATCATACGGATTGCTTAATGTACCTGAAATAACAGCTTGTTGTGTATGGCATTGCAAGATCAAGAGGGAGAAAAACTATCTCGTGTTAAATGATCAATTCAAATAAATCAATATGGATTTTTGTCCGTCACCAGCTTTATCTCATGCTTGTAGCCATCGTTGAACGGACTTTTTATTTTACTGACTGAGAAAATTACAGTGGATCTGTCTTCGGATTTCAGCACCATTTCCTTCACGGCTGCACTCTTGCCCGTGAGCTTGACCCCGGCGAGGTCCACGCTGCTGTTGGAGGTAAGTATTGCGACGTCAGAATCGATGCTGCATCCGCTCAAATTCACGACTGAATCTATCGCCTTTACACCTACGTCCCCGGATTTTATATAGCTGCTTTCAATAGATACAATTGATCTTTCAATGTAAATGTACTTTGCAGTTACACTGACAATCCGCGTATCATTACTGTTTTTAACTTCTATTCGATCATAGTCGCCGTCGGATATCACACAGTCTTTGCCCTCGCATATAAATGCCTTATTGCTTGTGAATGAAGGCGTTTTGATCTCCTTTTTCTTAACCGGAACTGAAAGCCAGTCTATGACTATCTTATTAAAATCACCCGGGCGGTCAATCATCGGGCAGTGACCGAGTCCCGGCATTATCCTCAAATCAGACTCCGGAAGCATCCATTCCAGAAGCCGACCGGTCCGCAATGGTGATACGGGATCTTTCTCTCCCCAGACTATGAGGGAGGGAACTTTTGTTTTATCGACGATCTTGCTGAAATCGGTGTTGAGTAAAACCATCCCGGCTGTCTTCGCGGGATCACCGCTATACAGCTTCTTTTTCAATAATTCAGAACTCAGTGAACTGCCGCCGCTTTCCTCCTTGAACCCTTTATCCATGCTCTCGAGGTTTGCGATTATAAAGTTCTGTACTGCCGATACCGGTATATTCATTACATCCAGAAATTTATTAGGCTCTATATTGATAAAGTTTTTAATGAATGCTGAACGGTTAAGTATTCCTGCTGAATCTATAATGATAAGGCGCTCCAGGTTTTCCGGATATGTCCCCGCATAATAAAGCGCGATCGCCCCGCCCAGTGAATGTCCGATGATGTATAGAGGTCCTTTTGTGTATTTCTTTACGATCCAGTTGACAAAGGCGGCGTAGTTTTGGGGGGAATACAGATCGTTTTCCTTGCTTGAACGGGCAAATCCGGGGAGATCGAAGGCGACAACATGATATTTATTCTCAAGCTCAGGTATCAGATTTTTCCAGATACCGGCACCTTCATCTCCGATGCCATGTATCAGTACAACACTTATAGCATGTCCTTTGCCGGATTCGTAAAAATAGACTTTGCTGTTGAATATGGGCTCACGTATGAATTCTTCTCTGATGCCTTTCTTCCCATGCAGATCTGTTATGAAAAAGATGGAAGAGACCGTTAATACTATTATTAATGTCATTACTTTTTTCATAAGAAATTATAGAAGATGTAACATTTCACTGAGAGTCGGATGGGGAATGATCCACTTTTTCAATTCCTTTTTGCCCATTCCATTTGCCACAGCCAGACTCATCGAAGCAATAAGCTCACCAGCGTCGTCCCCGATGATGGTCACACCGATTAACCTGTCTTCGCTAAAGACCGCTTTCACAAACCCATTCCCTTTGAGCTCCGTCCTGGCCATGATATTGGATGCATATTCCACCCTCCTTGTTTCCACCTTTAAACCCTTTTCCGATGCCTGCCTTTCGGTAAGCCCGACACGGGCCACACTGGGATGAGTATATACCACGGAAGGTATTGCTTCCTCCCTGTATTTAATTGAAGGATCACCATTGATATAACTGGCAACAGCCCTTCCCTGTTGAATAGCCCGGTGCGCAAGCATTATACCTCCGGTGACATCACCAACGGCATATATGCCTTCTCTGCTTGTTCTTTGATTCTCATTAACAATTATGCCCCTTTGATCGTACTCGATGCCACACCGATTCAATTCATCAATGAATAAAGCTGGCTTTCTGCCGGTACACACCAGGGCATAATCGGCGGTTAATTCGAGTGCTTGTGTGTTTTGAGTCGCTTTCAGATGCACTGCATTGGGAATCTCCCGGAGGGTTTCCATCCTGGCCGATGTGTGGATAGCAATGCCCAAGCCGGTTAGTTCCTGTCGTAAGAAACCAGCGGCCTCCTCATCCTCACAGGGAATTATTTGGTCTAAGAGTTCAACAATGGTCACTTTAACACCCAGCTCTGCAAGAAAAGTCGCAAACTCCACACCGATAATACTTCCCCCGACAATGATGACAGACTCCGGCAAAGTCTCCAAAGCGAGGAAGCTGTCAGATGTTAAAACGCGCTGAGAAGGTTTGATATGCGGCGGGAGCAGCGGCTCCGAACCCCAGGCGATAATTATATTATCAGCAATAATGCGTTGTGCATCACCCTGTGGCGAGACCCATATCACTTCTCCCGGATTTGCGATCTTTCCCTCGCCGTATATAAGCTCAACTCCGGCGTCCTTTAAAGATTTCTGTACACCCAAGGATGAAGTGGTAACCATCTGCCGTTGGTGACGCTTAACTGCGGTATAATCAACTGAGACTTCCCCGGTAGAAATACCGAGGCGCTTCAGTTTCTTGATATTCTTGTATTGCTTACTGCACGCCAATAGCGCTTTTGTAGGAACGCAGCCCCGATGGGTACATGTGCCGCCCCATTGATTCTTCTCAATAATGGCAACCTTCGTTCCCCTTCTGGCAACATATTCAGCCGCCGCATGGCCGCCAGGACCGGCACCAATAACAATGAGATTGTATGTTTCGGACATCATGAACCCTTATCTATTCGATTTTCTCTCTGTAAAATACTCAACTTGTCATTGCGAGCGACCGAAAGGAGCGCGGCAATCTTTTTGTTTATCAGTGATATAATACCCCTTTACTCCCCCTTGGTCGAAATGACAAATTGGAAATTTACCAACGTTCTTTCATCAGGTTTTCTGCGGCATGATAGGAACTACGGACAAGGGGACCGGCTTCAACATGTTTCAATCCCATTTCATACGCCATCCCCTTGATCATTTCAAATTCATCAGGGTGATAATATTTCATGACAGGCCAGTGATCGCGCGTCGGCTGCTGGTACTGTCCAATGGTTATCCTTTCACAGTTAACCGATACCAGGTCATAGAGCAGCCCCAGAATGTCGCCCCAGTCCTCTCCAAAACCCACCATAAATCCCGATTTGGTTATGATTTTATTTTCACCGTACCGATGCACCCGCTGAAGCACTTCCAGAGACGTGCGATAGTTTCCCTGGGGTCGAAGATTGCCAAAGAATGCGGGAACAACTTCCATATTGTGGTTAACCACATGGGGATTGCTTTCGATGATGCATCTCAGGGCATCCCAATTGCCCCGAAGATCCGGAATAAGGACTTCTACCTTGCATCCCGGCACCACCCGATACAATCTTTCCACGCATCGGGCAAATATCTCCGCCCCTCCATCGGGCAGATCATCCCGTGTGACCGATGTTATAACAATATACTGAAGTCCCAGTTCTTTAACAGCCTTGGCAAGCCGATCCGGTTCACTTTCATCCACTCCGTCGGGTTTCCCATGTTGGACATTGCAATAGAGGCAGTTGCGGGTGCAGATATTACCCAGAATTAGAAAAGTGGCCGTCCCGGAATTAAAACATTCGGTTACGTTGGGACAGTGCGCCTCCTGGCAGATGGAGTGGAGATGTAAATTGGACAGGATACCCTTAACATGCTTGAATTCCTGTGACGAAGGGAGTCTTACTTTCAGCCATTCAGGTTTCCGTTTGATTTGCATCTGAGCTCTGAACCCGCTTCTTCGCCTTGAATATACCAATTATGCCGAACAGCAAAAATATTGTTCCCATGATGAGCTGAGGAATGGCTGCATCAAGCTGCCCTGTAAAGTGATACTGCATTATTGCCTGTACAAGATTCACAAGACCGAAAAAGAGAAAAAACCCCGGCACCACATAATTAAGAAGTTTACGGGCGTTCACAGGTACTTGGGGAAGTCTTTTCATCTGTTCCGGGGATGCAGCCGGAGCAGTTATTTTTGGTTTCACCGCAGACGGCCTCCCGCTCAACTCCTCCTTTTCCTTCCCTGCAAGAGCCCATATAAGCCTGTCTCTCTCTTTCGGATCTTTTACATCTTTCAGTTTTCTGATTATTCTGTCTCTCTCCATATGATCCTTCTTTGTGCAGATTCATCCTGCGCGTAGATTGCCCCCTAACACTTTCCCATCCAGCATACATCAGGTTCCCTGGCCGCTTTGACATCATCCAGGCGCTTTACCGGAGTAGTCAGAGGAGCAGACTTGACCATGTCCGGATTTTCCTTTACCTCTGTTGCTATGGTAATCATAGTGTCACAGAAGGCATCCAAGGTTTCCTTGCTTTCTGTCTCGTTAGGCTCGATCATGATGGCCTCGGGTACAATCAAGGGAAAGTATATAGTCGGCGGATGATAACCATAATCCAGGAGACGTTTGGCGATATCCGAGGTATGGACACCACTCTCCTTGACCTGCCGTCTTCCTGAAAAGACACATTCATGCATACAGATCCGGTCATAAGCAAGGTCATAATGATCCCTTAATCGTTCTTTCACGTAATTGGCATTCAGGACAGCCATTTCACTTGCCCTCTTCAGGCCGTGCGGCCCGAGGGAACGGATATACGTGTAAGCCTTTACCATTACGTTAAAGTTACCATAAAAGGCCTTTACCCGTCCAACACTGTCTGGATAATCATAGTCCCAATCATAACGATCTCCATTTTTCACGACCCTCGGTATCGGGCAGATACGGTACCAGGTTCTTCCCGACTCCGACGGGGCCGCTTCCAGGACCGCCGCTGCCATGCGGGGTAGAGAACGTCTTGTGGAGATTAAGCTGTATTACATCAAAGCCCAGGTCGCCCGGTTTTGTGATTCCCATAAACGCATTGGCATTGGCGCCGTCACAGTATAAAAGGCCCTCCTTACCATGAATAATTTGAGCAACTTTTTCTGTATTCCTTTCAAAGAGACCCAGGGTATTGGGATTCGTTAACATCAGGCCGGCAACATTCTCTGTCATCAATTCACGTAAGTGATCGATATCTACGCCTCCCTCGGCATTGGAACGCACCGTGACCACCTGGTATCCGCACAGCGCCCCCGAGGCGGGATTAGTGCCGTGGGCTGTATCGGGAATTAATATGTGCGTCCGTTTTTCCCCCTTTTTCTCGAAGTATTTTTTGATGACCATGACGCCGGTCAACTCTCCGTGGGCGCCTGCGGCAGGCTGGAGGGCAAAATCAGCCATGCCGAAGATTTCACTCAAATACTGCCGCAGTTCATGCATGAGCTGCAGTGATCCCTGGGAAAATTCGACGGGCGCATATGGATGGAGGCTGGTAAATCCGGGAAGTTTTGCCACTTCTTCGTTGACTTTGGGATTATATTTCATCGTGCATGAACCAAGGGGATAAAAGCCCACATCGACACCGAAATTTCGTTTCGATAACTGTGTATAGTGCCTGATCAGGTCAACCTCCGCCACTTCGGGAAGATCCACATCATCCCTGAGCAGGCCCTTGCTAATGATACTTTCAACCGCGACCTCCGGTACATCACATATCGGGATACTCGTGGCCACTCTGCCTGCCCGGCTTTTTTCAAATATCAGTTCCATCAGTTCCCTCCAGTTATATATCTTTATTAAGCAACAAACGAAACAATCCTGTCAATATCATCTTTCGTGAGCATTTCCGTAGCGCAGAAGAGAAGGGTGTTTTTTAGTTCGGGATAATCTTTTTGCCACTTCATAGCCGCCGATGATCCCTTTCGCCTTCAGTTTCTGATTAACTTTTTTGGGGTTAGGGCATCTGATGACGAATTCATTATAAACAGGAGCCGGGAAGACAACTTCCCAACCTTTGAGTCCGGAGAGTTTCTGCTTTAAATAGTGTGCCTTCTGTATGTTGAGTTCTGCTAATTTTTTGAGGTTTTTCCCCAGACTGACCAGGTAAACACCGGCCGCCAGGGCGCAGAGGGCTTCATTGGAGCAGATATTCGATGTCGCCCTTTCCCGCCTGATGTGCTGTTCACGGGTCTGGAGGGTGAGGACGAAGCCTCTCTTCCCTTCTCTGTCCACAGTGGCTCCGGCAAGCCTGCCGGGGATCTTTCTCAGGAATTTATCGGTGCTGGCAAAGATTCCCAGATAGGGGCCTCCGTAGTTCATGGGGTTTCCGAAACCCTGCCCTTCCCCGACGACAAAATCGGCCCCCATAGCACCTGCGGGTTTAAGAATACCCAAAGACGTCGCTTCCGTAAATCCGGAGACAAGAAGCGCGCCCTTCGCGTGCACTGCGGATTCAATCAGGGAGATGTCCTCAATGATCCCGAAGAAGTTAGGACTCTGCACGAGGACGGCAGCGGTATTTTCATCTATCGCCTTCAGCAGGGCATCCCGATCAAGCTGACCGGATTTGCCGTAAGGAACTTCTGCCACTTCATATCCGTTTGACCAGGCGTATGTACCGACCACCTGCCGGTATTCGGGATGTACGGAGCTTATGATAACGATCTTCGTCCGGTTCAGGGTCTTGGCAGCCAGTACTGCCGCCTCGGCCATGGCGGAGGCGCCGTCATACATGGAGGCATTGGCGACCTGCATGCCCGTGAGCTTGGCGATCATGGTCTGGTATTCGTAAATTGCCTGGAGGATTCCCTGACTGATCTCCGCCTGGTAGGGGGTGTATGCCGTGTAAAACTCCGACCGGGAAAGGACATGTACCCACAACGGCAGGGATATAATGGTTATAAGCCCCTGCTCCCATCAATGTGATCGGGGAAACTGCGTTCTTAGAACCAATGCCTTTCATCAGTGTAAAGACTTCCTGTTCGGAAAGGGCGGGAGGTAAGTCCATCAGTTTCTTGATCTGATACTTCTCGGGAATATCGACAAAAAGTTCTGCGATAGACTTGATGCCGATAGTCTCCATCATCTGTCTTTGATCTTCCGGGGTGTGGGGGACATAATCCATAATGCATACCTTTCTCTTATGAGGTTAATGTTCAAGGCAAGGCGTTATTGTGGCTGAATACCTACACTGTCATTTCAGGATTAATGTTTTTCTTCCTTTATCATCTCCGAGTAACCGGCGGCATCCATAAGGCTATTCAACTCAGCAGGATTATCCATTTTAAGTTTCGCCATCCAGCCTTCTCCAAAGGCATCCTGATTAACAAGTTCCGGATGGTTCTCAAGTACCTGATTGACTTCTTTAACTTCTCCGCTTACCGGTGCATAAACGTCTGAAACGGACTTGACGGATTCCACCACTGCTAACTGTTCCATCTGTTTTACTCTTTTCCCGATTGCGGGGAGTTCGACAAAGACAATGTCAGTAAGTAACTCCTGGGCATGATCGGTTATCCCCATCGTAATCGTCCCGTCTCCGTTATCTTTCGCCCATTCATGTTCTTTTGTATACTTTCTATCCGCTGGATTTGGTTTTGACATGCTTTCCCCCTCAATCTATTTTTATAACTCTCTCAGAAATTATTATTTCTTCCTCCTGTAAAAAGGCAACCCCACAATCCGAGCTTTTGCTTGATGATCACGGATCTGGATAGAAATCTCTGTACCCTGCTCACTGCATGCTGTGGGGACGAAGGCAAACCCCACTGCTTTCTGCAAGGTAGGGGTAAATGTTCCTGACGTCACTATTCCTATTTCTCTGCCTTCCTTGAATACCTTATACCCATGCCTGGCAATTCCCCTATCTGCCATCTCGAAACCGACCAGTTTCCTGTTCAGACCCTTTTCCTTTAATTGTCTCAAAGCATTGCTTCCAACGAAGTCTTTTTCAAGGTTCGTTATCCATCCGTAGACAACCTCCAAAGGAGTGATCGTTTCATCCATATCATTGCCGTATAACATCATCCCCGCTTCCAAACGGAGCGTGTCCCTCGCACCCAGGCCCGCGGGTTTCAATCCAAAGCCCGTGCCGATTTTCAGTAGTTCATCCCAGATCTCTCCAATTTTCCGACTGTCTGTATAGATTTCAAACCCATCCTCACCGGTATAACCGCTGCGTGATACAAGCGCAGGAATATTCATGACTTTAGTGTTCATAGAATGGTAGTATCTTAAAGTGTTTAAATCATTTGCAGCAAGTTTTTGCAGAATCATGGGCGACAGAGGTCCCTGTATATCCAGTTTACCTGTTTGATCGCTGATATCGGTAATTTTTACATCGGGAAAACCTTTTTCCTTTTTTTGTTTTTCGATCCATGAGAAATCTTTGTCTTTCGTTCCTGCATTCGTCACGATCATGTAGTGGTCCTGGTCAAATTTATAAATAGTCAGATCGTCAATGATGCCACCATTTTCATTCGTTATAACACTCAGTTTGAGCTGCCCGATCGCCTGCCCCTCTATATTTCTGCTCAATATCCATTGCAGCAACTCAAATGCCCCGGGGCCTTTGACATCAATCTCTCCCATATGACAGATGTCAAATAGTCCAGCTTTCATCCGCGTTGCGTGGTGCTCTTCAATGACATTGCTGTATTGAACCGGCATCGCCCATCCGCCGAAATCAATAATCTTTCCACCAAGTGTGAGATGACGATCATACAGGGGGGTTTTTTTCATGGATAAGTCTCCGTTGGAACGTTAGAAGGTTGTTATCTAGCAAGTCTATTTTCTTAGCTCGCTCAATAGAAGGGACCGTTTCTGATTTACATAAACTACTTATAAACGAGAGACCGGATTGTGATAAAAATACTGCGACGGAAAAAATGTTCGTATTTGTAACAATATTTTGATCCTGCGACAAGACATCTGCAGGTTGTTCATTTCAATTCAATGAGATTACGACTTTACGGATAAATACGGTAGGATTAGTAGCACGGTCCATCCGATATTTCAAGACATAAATGCCTCGCCCATCAACATATGATTGGCTTCTCCCCTATTATCATCCACCCATACAGCGATGCATTTTGAAAAAAGGTAAAGTGCTAAAGTTTACTGGCAACTGCGTCGTCGATGACTGGTTCTTGCTGTTTGAAAATCCTGGCAAAGAAATCTTGCCTCTGCTTCGGAATGTACATTGCACCTTCGTAGTCAATGATCAGCTTACCCTCCAGATGATCAATTTCATGTTGTGCAACGCGGGCGAGGTAATCCGTATAGCGCTTGCTTATTTTACGCCCACTCTTATCATATGCCCGGATTTTTATTTCGGGAAATCTGCTTACCTCGACCTGGATTTCCGGACATGAGAGACATCCCTCTGCCATCGTTACCAATTCTCCCCGGGTCTGGGTTATCCTGGGATTGACTAAAACATCATAGTCACTTTCGCTCTTTGACCAGTCTTTCTCGTTAAAACTTTTGTTTCTGAAGATAATTATTTTTTTACTTATACCTATTTGCGGAGCCGCCAGACCTGCGGCTTCATCCAACGCAAGGAAGGCATCGATGAGTTTTTTAATGTCCCTTTTTCTTGCTTCGTCAAAGGGAGCCGCTATATCTGCACAAGGGTTCCTCAGGACGAGCATCTCTCCTTCATTTATTCCGTCATTGTTCCACACTGTTAAAATTTTTCCCTTGGACATGACTTTCCCTCGATAATGTTTGTTTTATTGACTAATATAACATCTCCGGTCCATTATTTCAAGGAACTACCGATTTTCAAATATCCTTGCTAAATGAATGGATGTCTGTTAGTTTTTCGGCGTTGCTTTAACGCAGGAAAACACATAAATACGAGTATCACCTTGATAAACACCATCATCACCAGAAAGACGAGGCAAGAATTTGCCAGACTTATGCAATTTGAAAATGGAGGGTTACCAGGAATAAATCCTGGCAACACGGCGAAATTACCTCTTCTGTATATCCATATCCCCTTCTGCGAAAAACTTTGTCCTTACTGTTCATTCCACCGTGTTGTGTTTGACGGCACCCTTTGCCGTGACTATTTTGTCGCCCTCAGGGGCGAGATCATGTTGTATAAAAATAAAGGATATGATTTCAGCGGCATTTACGTGGGAGGAGGAACGCCCACTATCCTGATGGAAGAACTTGAAAAAACGCTTGAACTGGCAAGAGAATGTTTCTCAATCCGCCAAATCTCTGTCGAAACTAATCCGAATCATCTGACGGACAGAAATATTAGAGTGCTCAAACGCATTGGTGTTAACCGCCTTTCCGTGGGAGTACAAAGCTTTGACGACAATCTTCTCAGAAACATGGATCGATACGAAAAGTACGGGAGTGGTGAACTTATAGCAAAGCAACTATCGCAGACTCTGGGATATTTTGATACCCTAAACGCGGATATGATGTTCAATTTTCCATCCCAGACCATGACCATGCTGGACAGAGACCTGAATATGTTGATGGAAATAGGGATAGATCAGATTACATACTACCCCCTGATGGTTTCAGATTTGACACGGCAGACAGTTAGCGAAAAATTCGGGCATGTCGATTACAGCAAAGAGGAACAGTTTTACCACCGGATTGTGGAGCGGCTGGTCCCAACATACCGGCACTCGTCAGCATGGTGCTTCTCAAAAAAAGCCGCCATGATCGATGAGTATATTGTTGACTACGATGAATACGCCGGCCTCGGAAGTGGTTCTATCGGATATTTAAACGGCACATGTTACGCTAATACCTTTAATATAGTGGAATACATCACCCGGATTAAGCGGGGTGAAATGCCCATAATGGCATTCCGTAATTTCCTTCTTAAAGATCAGTTGCGCTATGATTTCCTCATGAAACTATTCGGTATGAAAATGGATATTCCGTCATTGAAAAAAAAGTACGGGGGAATTTTTTATCGGGCTCAGTGGTTCAATATACTTGCATTTATCCTCGCAGGTGCTTTACAGTATCGCTCACCTTATTTTCTTCTGACAAAGCGAGGATGCTATCATTGGGTGATCATGATGAGGGAGTTTTTTATAGCAGTTAATAATTTCCGTGATTTTTGCAGGTCAAGGTAAAAGAAATATGAAAAAACAAAAAATGGATGACCACAGAAAGACATTGTTGAGGGACTTGCCGAAGATAGACGAGGTAATGCTTTCTCTGGAGAAACATGATTTCTTTGCAAGAACCCCCAGAAATATTGTCAAATCTGTTTGCCGCTCCGTGGTGGAGGAACTGAGGCAGGAGATCCTGAGAACGAATAAGGAGGCAAAAAACATACGACTGCCTAAGGCCGTACAGGTTGCTGATAAGGTAACAGAAATAATAGAGAGCCTTCATCGGTACCACCTGCGCAAGGTAGTAAACGCAACAGGAGTAATTTTGCACACCAACCTGGGTAGAGCGCCTCTCTGTACCGATGCACTGCAAAGGCTTGTTGAAATAGCCGGAGGTTATTCAAATCTGGAATATGATCTTAAGAAAGGGGAGAGAGGACTCCGATATGATCATGTTCAGAAGATTCTATGTGAGCTATCCGGTGCGGAAGATACGTTAGTCGTAAATAATAATGCCGCAGCCGTGCTGCTCGCTCTCAACACCCTAGCTGAAGGGAGAGAGGTGATTGTATCAAGAGGGGAGCTTGTCGAAATTGGAGGTGAATTCCGAATTCCGGAAGTCATGGAGAAAAGCGGTGCACGCCTCCGGGAAGTGGGAACAACGAACCGAACACGCATTACGGATTATAAAAAGGTAATTGGTCCGGAAACTGGGCTTATTCTGAAGGTACACACAAGTAATTTTAGAATCGTCGGTTTTACAGAAGATACAGATCTCACCTCACTCGTTGCCCTGGGTAAAAACCACGGCATACCCGTGATGTATGATCTGGGGAGCGGCTGCATCACTGAATTAAATCGTTACGGTCTGGAGAGGGAACCAACCGTCGGTGATGTGTTAAAAACAGGTGTAGATGTAATCACCTTCAGTGGTGACAAGCTCTTGGGTGGCCCGCAGGCGGGCATTATTCTCGGAAAGAATGACATTCTGCAGAAAATCAAGAAAAATCCCCTCAACCGGGCACTCCGTATCGACAAATTGACCCTGGCTGCTTTAGAGGCAACAATGATGCAATACCTCCAGCCGGAAAGAGCCGTCAGTAGTCTCAGGGTTCTGAAGGCATTGACTGAACCGCTTACAGATGTTAATAAACGGGCAAAGAAGCTCCTGTCTCTGTTACGAAAGGAACATCTTGAAGGATTTCTGCTGTCTTTGAAAAAAGGATTTTCCATGTCGGGAGGGGGATCCCTTCCCACCCAGGAGATTCCTACAATGTTACTCAGTGTCGTATCAAAGCGCATGTCACCAAGCAGCATTGAAGACTGCTTAAGGTGCCTTGACATTCCGATAATTGCGCGCATTGCGGAAGATGAAGTTCTCTTTGACCTGAGAACTATTGAGGAGGAAGAATTCACATACGTAAGGGACGGCCTAAAAAGAATCGCCTCATCATAAAGGATGAACCGATGGATTCTCAGAGAGGAAAAATCTATGAATTCATCGTTGCTTTATACGAAGCAGGTTTAAGGCTTGATATTTATCTTTCCCGGAAGGATATAGGCTTATCCCGCTCTCAGATCAAGAAGTCCGTGGATGATGGCTTGGTCCGGGTGAATCATGCAAATACCAAGGTCAGCTACAGATTAAAGTGTGGGGACATTATTCAAATCAGCATACGTGAGCCGACCGTCTATCACGCGCTACCACAGGACATTCCGCTCTGCATTGTATATGAAGATCCTTCTATTCTTGTAGTTGATAAACCGGCAGGAATGGTCGTGCATCCTTCGGCAGGGCATTCTCAAGACACTTTGGTCAATGCCATCCTTCATCACTGCAAAGACCTTTCCGGCATCGGCGGTGTACTAAGGCCTGGAATTGTTCATCGACTGGATAAAGGGACATCCGGGTTGCTGGTGGTGGCCAAATCGGATGAGGCGCACCAGGGATTGGCCGGTCAGTTCAAGCAGCACGAGGTTCGTAAGACATACAAAGCCGTGGTATATGGAAATCCCAAGAAGGATGAGGACATAATCGATGCGCCTGTGGGCAGGCATCCAGTGGATCGAAAGAAGATGTCCACAAAGAGCCGGCGAGGCAAGGATGCACTTACGCACTGGCGGGTCCTTGAGCGATACGGAGTGGTAACCCTGTTAAATGTGGAAATTGTAACGGGAAGAACACACCAGATCAGGGTACACCTGACAGCCTTGAATTATCCTGTGGTGGGAGACAGCATGTACGGAAACCCTAAGCGTGCAAACGCAATTGGTGACACCTTTTTAAGAGCAAAGCTGAAAGCAATGAAAAGGCAGGCCCTCCATGCGGCGCATATCAGTTTCGTCCATCCCATCACCCATCAGGATATGGCCTTTTCATCTCCCTTGCCGGATGATATGGCGGAGTTATGTAACTTTCTCAAGGAATACAAAAAGAAATAGCTCATGCATCTCAAGAGTGTGACCTTTCATCAATTGAAATATCCAACAAAGGATATTTATCCTTTTAATTTATCCGTCTTTCAACAAACGAAACATATAACCTTTGATGCCCAAGTGTCATTTTTTGTTGGCGAAAACGGATCGGGAAAATCAACATTATTAAAGGCTATGTCCCGTTCATGTGGTATCCACATATGGCAGGAACCTGAAAGAACGCGCTTCAATCGCAATCAATATGAAGACAAATTCTGCGATTACCTTACGATTCAATGGACGGATGGCAGTGTGCCGGGATCTTTTTTTGGCTCAGACATCTTCCATCACTTTACACAGATCCTTGACGAGTGGGCGGCAGCAGATCCCGGTCAACTCATGTATTTTGGCGGCAAATCATTGATGACGCAGTCTCATGGCGAGTCCCTGATGTCATTTTTCAGATCACGTTACCAAATTAAAGGTCTCTATTTATTGGACGAACCGGAAACGGCACTTTCTCCGCGCAGTCAGCTTGCATTACTTGAATTATTGATGGATACAGATGGTACTGATCGTGCTCAATTCATTGTTGCAACACACTCTCCGATACTTCTGGCATGTCCCCGCGCATCGATATATAGTTTTGATTACAGCCCCATAAAAGAGGTCCGATACGAAGAGACGGAACACTACCGGATTTATAAAGAATTTCTGGAGAATAGGACGAATTACATGCAGCAATTGAGACGGGCAGAATAACCTTTCAGTAAGGGCTGTACACTGAATACGGATGATATGGTACTAAAGTATTCTTTATGCACCTCCGATAAATAATAGGAAATAGAATAAAGAAATAAGGATGGTAAGCCCGGCCACATTTTGTAAAATAGACTTCTCCATTTCAAAATATCATGACAAAATCCTTGTCGGGAAAGTATAAATATGGAAGATCGAGAGAAAACCGAAGAGCTGCTGATTAAAGAAATTAGCGATTTAAAGAATCGAATTGCTGAGCTGGAAGAGGCGGAAACTGAGCTTAAGCGAGCCGAGGAAACCCTCTCGTATAACCTTGAAAAGTTAAGGAGAGCGACAAGGTTTATCATTGACGTCATAGTAATGGCTGTGGAGACAAGAGATCCTTATACGTCCGGACATCAAAAAAGGGTTACGGATCTCGCCCGATCTATTGCAACGGAGATGAAGTTATCTGCGGAAATTATTGACGGCATCCGTATGGCAAGCTTAATCCATGATTTGGGAAAAATATCGATACCGGCGGAAATACTTGGACTACCTCGATACCTCAATAATGTTGAATATAGTATTGTAAAAACTCACCCGGAGATAGGTTACCAGATATTGAAGGATATAGACTTTTCCAGTCCTGTCGCTCTAATCGTATATCAACATCATGAACGGATGAATGGTAGCGGCTATCCGCAGGGTATCAGGGGAGAAGAAATCCTTCTGGAGGCGAGAATCCTGGCGGTGGCCGACGTTGTTGAGGCAATATGCACTCATCGGCCTTACAGACCGGCGCTGGGTATAGATAAAGCATTGAAGGAGATATCTCAACACAGCGGTATCCTCTATGATCCGGAAGTGGTAGATGTTTGCATAAAACTGTTCAGGGAAGAAATGTTTAAATTTAAATAAGGTGGCGTCGAGATTCCTTTCAACGAACTGTCCGTCAACTCAGATTTTGACTGGGAGCGCATCCCGCAAGTCCCGCCTTGTAGGCGGGGAGAAGGGGTGCAATGTAAGCATAGTTTCCTTTCCGGGAAGCCCCGCCCTGTGGGCGGGGAGCTTCAATTTTACAATTAATAGTTACTTATGTTCCGGTTCTCGAAAAAAGGTACTGTAGAGTATTTAGAAGCAACTGCATTTAGTGAGTTCGATTTTCTGACTCATGCCTTTTGTACTCGGCGAGGCGGAATAAGCGAAGGCAAATTTTTCAGCTTGAATTTCAGTTCACGAGAAGGAGACAGCATTGAGAATGTCCGACAGAATTGGAAAATCCTCGCCACAGCATTCAATCTTGAGATGGAACAGTTTTTTGTAGTCAATCAAGTTCACGGAGACAGGATTCTGATAATCGACCATAATGCTGGGGATTTTATAAGTCATCAGCCTTATCAGTGCGATGCCATTATAACCAATCAGCCAGGACTGGCAATCGGCATCAAAACAGCAGATTGTGTACCCATTTTGTTTCTAGATAAGATAAAGCGAATCGTTGGGGTTGCTCACGCCGGGTGGAAGGGAACCTCTTTGAGCATTGCCGCAAAGGTTGTTGATACCTTTGTGAAAAAATTATTGTGTCGTGCAGATGATATAATAGCGGTTATCGGCCCAGCCATCGGCCCTTGTTGCTATCAAGTGGATGAGGTTGTTTTTAACTCAATGAAAGGAGACAAAGACCGGGAGTCTTTTCTTAGTCCCTGTTGTATGCAAGGACGCTGGATGCTTGATCTACCCCTTGCCAACAGGCTCCAGATTATCAGTAGCGGCATTCTCCCGACAAATGTATACACAACCGACTATTGCACTTCCTGCAATACAGGCATATTTTTCTCCCACAGACGTGAAGGGGGAAATACGGGAAGACAACTCAATTTCATAATGCTAGCAGCTTAGTTAGTCCCATGCTGTCCTGAAAGAAAATGCCTTTATAACATTTCCAATTAATGGATTTATTGCGGAGTTAACCCTGAGTATGCACGAAAAGCCCGTAATCACTATATCGGGGAGTTTACCAGAGGCAAAATGCAAAGGGTTGTTTTGAAATAATCCGTTACTTAAAAAATACTTGACATAGTTAATGGGTTGTTATAAATTGCAAAAAAATCATAGAAAGGCTTAAATAAAGTCCTTCCTTTTGGATTGTCTCAATAACCCATTTTTACAACTCATTAGTAATCCACGTTATTCTTTATAATTTCGCTTTATGTTAAATCTGCCATACTTTCATTGATGAATGTGGCCCGGGATTAAGAATCGGGAACCTTAATGGGTATTTATTAAATTACATAGAAAGAGGTACGTACAAGAGAACTGATTATGAACATCGAAGAAATCAAAAGATTACCAATTAGTGAGCTTACAAATATGGCAAAAGATTTGAGTGTTGCCGGCGCGAGCGGCATGAGAAGACAGGATCTTATCTTTGCCATACTGCAAACCCAGGCCGAGAAGAACGAGAGCATAACGGGTTCTGGGGTTCTGGAAATCCTCCCTGACAGTTTTGGTTTCCTAAGAGCTGTCGATTACAACTATCTCCCAAGTCCAGATGATATCTATATCTCGCCGTCACAAATCCGGAGATTTAGTTTGAGGACCGGTGATACAGTTTCGGGTGAGGTCAGACCTCCCAAGGACGGTGAAAAATATTTTGCCCTCCTTAAAGTGGACATGGTTAATTTTGAAGGTCCCGAGGGGGCCAGAGACAAGATACTGTTCGATAATCTCACGCCCCTCTACCCTGAGGATAAATTGAATCTCGAGGCTGATCCGGAAAATTATTCGACGAGGATTATGGATCTTTTCACACCTATCGGAAAGGGGCAAAGGGCATTAATTGTATCACCGCCGAGAGCAGGAAAGACGGTACTCCTTAAGGACATTGCCCATAGCATATCTACCAACCATGAAGAAGTCATACTCATGGTTCTTTTGATTGATGAGCGGCCGGAAGAAGTAACCGACATGCAGCGCAGTGTAAACGGAGAGGTAATATCATCGACCTTCGATGAACCGGCCACACGGCACGTCCAGGTAGCGGAAATGGTGATTGAGAAGGCGAAGCGTCTCGTCGAGCATAAAAAGGATGTAGTCATTCTTCTTGACAGCATCACCAGGCTCGCCCGGGCATACAACACTGTGGTTCCTCCCAGTGGTAAAGTCCTATCCGGCGGTGTTGATTCCAATGCCCTCCATAAACCGAAACGGTTCTTTGGCGCCGCCAGAAATATAGAAAATGGCGGTAGTCTGACCATCATTTCCACAGCCCTCATTGATACTGGAAGCAGGATGGATGAAGTGATTTTTGAAGAATTTAAAGGTACGGGTAATATGGAACTACACCTGGACCGCAGGATTGCGGACAGAAGGGTATTCCCTGCTTTCGACCTCATTCGCTCCGGTACAAGGAAGGAAGAACTCCTGATACCCAAAAGTAATCTTAACAAAATCTGGATATTAAGGCGACTTCTCCAGGAGATGAACCCCATAGAGGCCATGGATTTTATCGTCGACAAGATACGTAAAACAGAAACAAACCAAGCCTTTTTAAATTCCATGAATCAGTAAGGCTCTCCAAATAACCCGGGGCTTTTTGAAGTGCATTTATACTTGCATTTACGGTGCAAATGATTATAATATATAATAAATATGTGAGGAGGATTATAATTATAAGATGAAAGAAGGTATTCACCCAGAATATACAATAACGACGATCACCTGCGCGTGTGGAAATGTGATTGAAACCAAGTCCACCAAAAAGGACATAAGAATTGAGATATGTTCTCAGTGTCATCCCTTCATGACGGGCAAACAAAAGATCATGGATACGGCAGGCCGGGTAGAAAGATTCAAGAAAAAATATGCCGGTGAATCAGCAAAAGTCAATAAGGGTAAATCTGCCTGAATTTAAGTGATTATATATCAAAGATACACATTACAGCGTAACACATCCGGAGTAATTCCCCCTCCCACCGATGAGCCCTTTGTGCTGATAAGGGCATCGTTGTCCGGTATTCCTTCGCAAAGGCAATTTCTCTAGATTAGGTCTTAGAAAATCTACACGCTCTGTCATTGCAAGGAGCGACGTGGCAATCTTATTCTTATAAATAGATATAAGATTTCTCCCTTAACGCGAAATGACAAAACGGAAAGTCTTTAATTTATAATGTGATAAGGAAATTATGTTCAGAAAACTGAAAGATATTGAAACAAGATATAAAGACCTGGAAGGGCTTTTAAGCAGTCTCGATCTAGTCGGCAAGCATAACGTCTATCAAAAATATGCAAAAGAGCATGCCGATCTTCATGACCTTGTCGAAACCTACAGGGAATATGAAAAAACAAGCGCCCGCATCGAAGAAGATCAGATGTTACTTCGGGGAGATGACGATGAATTGAAAGAAATCGTCAAAGAAGAACTGCCACAACTCAAGGAACATCTTGCGCTTTTAGAGGATAAACTTAAACTTCTTCTCCTTCCAAAAGATCCGAATGATGACAAGAACGTATTTCTGGAAATCAGGGCCGGCACCGGCGGTGACGAGGCCGGGCTCTTCGCAGGTGATCTCTTCCGCATGTATGCCCAGTATGCGGAGAAGTGCCGCTGGAAGGTGGAAGTGATGAGCAGCAGTCCGGCAGGTGGCATGGGTGGATTCAAGGAAATTATCGCTCTTATTGAAGGAAAAGGCGCATACAGCAAGTTGAAATATGAAAGCGGTGTACATCGCGTCCAAAGAGTTCCCGTGACGGAGTCCCAGGGACGAATCCATACCTCCGCAGTTACTGTGGCCATCCTCCCGGAGGCAGAAGAAGTGGAGGTTAACATCGATCCTAATGATCTGCGGGTTGATGTTTATCGTTCCAGTGGCCACGGCGGACAGAGTGTAAATACGACAGATTCCGCAGTCAGGATCACCCATTTGCCCACCGGTCTTGTTGTAACCTGTCAAGATGAAAAATCCCAGCACAAAAATAAGGCAAAAGCCATTAAGGTTCTCAGGGCAAGGCTTCTGGATATAATGGTACAGAAGCAGAATACGGAAATCTCCGAATCAAGAAAAACTCAGGTCGGCAGCGGGGACCGGAGCGAACGGATCAGGACATACAATTTTCCCCAAGCAAGGGTTACGGATCACCGCATCGGCATAACGCTATATAACCTGGAAGCCTTTCTCAACGGCGACATTCAGGGTATGTTAGATGCCCTCGCCACGCATTTTCAGGCCGAGGCACTGAAACGATCCATCAGCTAATTCCTATTTTATAGATAAAATTTGAGAATTTTCCACTTTGTCAGTTCGAGTGAAGGGAGAAATCTTATAATCCCTTGATAAATAATAAGATTGCCGCGTCACTTCGCCTTCGCGTTGCCCAGGGCTTCGGCTTACCCTCGCGATGACGGTAGTCGTAAACTTTATATTTGCAATGACCTTACTGGAAGCAGCCAAGTGAATATCTTAAACGTACTTAAAGAAGCAGTAACTGTACTGGAAAGTCGTGGTCTCGCAAATCCCATACTTGATGCCGAGGTTCTATTGTCCTCTTGTTTAAGAAGAGATCGTACGAGCCTTTTCACACATCCCGAACAATCACTTACAGAAAAAGAACTTGAGGAATTTCGTCAATTTGTGGAAAGGCGGAGACGTGGTGAACCGATTGCTTATATAACTGGAAAGAAGGAATTCTGGTCGCTCACTTTCGAGGTCAACAGACACGTTCTCGTGCCCAGACCGGAAACAGAAATTCTTGTGGAAGAGGTCCTGAAGGTGTGCAAAGGGGAAAGAAGAGATAATCCCAGTATTCTGGAAATTGGTACAGGCAGCGGAGCAATAAGCGTTGCCCTGGCATCTGAATTGAAGAATGCACAAATAGTGGCGATAGACAGTTCGCCAGAAGCCGTGGCTGTCGCTTCCAGAAATGCAGAAAACAACGGCGTCGCCAACAAGATATCTTTTCTTGTCGGCGATTTATTTGAACGCGTATCCGGTAAATTTAATATCATTGTTTCCAATCCTCCCTACATATCGCAAGAAGAATATGGCCGTCTGCCTCTGGACGTGCGGGGATTTGAGCCGGAATCGGCACTTCTTGCCGGAACTGAGGGAACTGAATTTCACGGAGAAATCATCCGAAAAGGGGCCATCTACTTAAAGAAAGGAGGCTGGCTTCTCATGGAAATTGGAGCCGGACAGAAAGACCGGGTAGAAAATATGTTGAAGGAATCTCACCTTTATGACAATATTGCCTTCAGAGACGACTATGCAGGCATCGTCCGGGTTGCTATGGCAAGGAGAGTTGTGACAGGTGGATAAAATTATCATCGTTGGCGGTAAAAAACTACACGGCGATGTCCACATCAGTGGAGCCAAGAATGCCGCTCTTCCCATCATGGTTTCCGCACTTTTGACACCAGGGGTAAGTACATTTCATAACATTCCCGATCTAGTGGATATCAAGACGATCAAGAAACTCCTCAGAAATTTAGGTGTTAAAATAGAAGGAGAATCGACTGTAAAAATCAATGCGGAAAATATTATAAATTGTGAAGCCCCGTATGACCTTGTCAAAACCATGAGGGCCTCCGTCCTGGTACTGGGACCCCTTGTAGCGAGGATGGGAGTAGCCAGAGTTTCTCTTCCGGGAGGATGCGCCATAGGAGCCAGGCCGGTTAATCTTCATATAAAAGCCCTTCAAGATTTAGGGGCAGAAGTGGAGTTGAAGGATGGTTATGTGGAGGCCAAAGCTAAGAGATTGAAGGGTACAACCATTTATTTCGACATTTCCACGGTAACGGGAACGGAAAATATCATGATGGCTGCATGTCTGGCTGAAGGAACGACACTCCTGAAAAATGCAGCTAAGGAGCCTGAAGTTGTCAATCTTGCCGATGTCCTGAATGCCATGGGAGCAAAGATTATCGGCGCAGGTACGGACATAGTCAGGATAGATGGTGTCGATCAATTGCATCCCATTGAAGCGTCCGTTATACCTGACCGTATCGAGGCAGGTACTTTTATGATTGCTGCCGGGATTACAGGGGGAGATGTCAGAATTCTTGGCTGCGATCCCTCTCACCTTGATGCTTTAATCCTGAAGCTAAGAGATGCAGGTATGGAAATCACCATAATTGACGGTGGAATCAGGGCCACGGCCAGAAAGAAAATTAAGAGTGTGGACATAAAAACGCTCCCTTACCCGGGATTTCCTACAGACCTGCAGGCTCAAATCATGGCCTTACTGGCTGTGGCAAGCGGCCTCAGCGTCATAACGGAAACAGTTTTTGAAAACAGGTTCATGCACGTAAGCGAATTGATAAGGATGGGAGCGGACATCCTGATTCATGGAAATAGCGCCATGGTGAAGGGGATTCCAAAACTCAAGGGGGCTCAGGTTATGGCTACGGACCTCAGGGCCTCGGCTTCGCTGATTATCGCGGGATTAGCTGCAGAAGGAAAGACTGAACTATCGAGAGTTTATCATATAGACAGGGGATACCAGGAAATCGAGAAGAAATTTTTGGCCCTCGGCGCCGACATAAAAAGAGTGTCCGGATAAAAGATATTGAGATGAAAATCATTCGCACAGATACAGTATATTACAAGCATTTGTTGAAGAAGATTGAGAACCGCGGATTGTTTCCTGACGAATGCTGGGATATTGTCAAAGAGATCGTGAAGAATATCATGGATAAAAGGAAGAATCCTGAAAGGAAGGATCAGGAACTCTTTAAATATACAAGAATGTTGGATGGGTATGAACTGACCGCTGATTCTGTGGCTGTATCTCCTGAAGAAATGGAAAATGCCGTCAAACAAGTTCGAGCTGAGGACTTAGCGGTTCTAAGACTGGCCGTCGAGCGAGTCAAGATGTTTCACGAAAAAAACCGCATTGGAGATTGGTCCTATTCCGACGAGGAAGGCATTGAACTCGGTCAGCGCATAGAGCCGCTGGAACGGGTCGGCATCTATGCCCCCGGAGGTCTTGCCTGTTATCCTTCCACGGTTATTATGGCCGCAGTTCCGGCGAGAATTGCCGGTGTTCCCGAAATTGCCCTGGTAACACCTTCGAAGGGTGGAAAAGTAAATCCCCTCATTGCCGCGGCTGCAAAACTGAGCGGTGTTAAACAAATATTCAAAATTGGCGGTGCCCAGGCCATAGCAGCTCTCGCATCCGGTACGAAATCAATACCACGGGTGGATAAGATCGTTGGTCCCGGCAACGCTTATGTGACGGCAGCAAAACTGATTGTATACGAAATGGGTCGGTGCGGAATCGACATGGCCGCTGGCCCAAGCGAGGTTCTCATCATAGCTGACAGATCGGCCGATCCTTCTCTTGTGGCCGCTGATCTGCTTGCACAGGCGGAACATGATGAAATGGCGAGCGCTATTTGTCTAACCCCGGATGAAAATTTGGCCAAGAAGGTAGCCTCAGAGGTTGAGATTCAATTGACAAGCCTGCAGAGAAAATCAATTGCCGAACGTGCCTTAAACAATTTCGGAGCCGTCATCGTAACCAGAGACATCGATCAGGCCATTGAAGAAGCCAATCGGTTCGCCCCGGAGCATTTAGAATTGATGGTCAAAAATCCTCGTGCCATACTCCCTAAAATAAAACATGCCGGCGCCATTTTTCTTGGACACAACACTCCGGAAGCCCTTGGAGATTATATAGCCGGACCCTGCCACATCCTTCCTACGGGGGGAACGGCAAGATTTTCTTCCCCTCTGGGGGTCTATGACTTTGTGAAGCGTAGCAGTATACTCTCTTTCTCCAAGGAAGCTCTTCAAAGATACGGGAAGCAAGCCGCACGCTTTGCTGAAATGGAGGGACTTGAGGCGCACGGCAGGTCTATTGAAAAAAGGCTATCGCGAAAAAAATCTTGACAAAAAATCCCTGATGTTTAAGATGCTCCGTGCTGCTCCAATGTTTATCTGCTTTCTGACAACCTCTTCTGAGCGGGCGTAATTCAGCGGTAGAATGTCAGCTTCCCAAGCTGAACGTCGTGGGTTCAACTCCCATCGCCCGCTCCAACCTTTATATTGCCTTTCCCTATAAATCCTAATTTTCTCTTGCAATCGGCTTTTTTCTGTGTTAGAAATTCCCCGAAAATCATCTTGTACGTACGTGATGAGTGGGCAATTGCCCACTTTTTTTTTCCGAGAAGGCGTAAGAATTTTATAAAAATGACTGATATTATGCATACATACAGAGAAGAGATAAGGCAGCTCATTGAGCCCGTTCTTGAATCTGAAAATATGGAAATGGTTGATATCGAATGCCTGAAGATGAAATCCCGCTGGCTGGTGAGAATTTACATTGATAAGGCTGGTGGAGTTACTATTGCTGACTGTTCTGAGATCAGCAAACAGGCAGGGGACATCCTTGATGTTCATAATGTACCTCCCGGTCCTTATACTTTGGAGGTTTCCTCGCCGGGCCTGGATCGACCGCTTACCCGTGACAAGGATTTTATCAAATACATCGGGCATAAGGTCCGCGTGAGGGTGGGCGAAAAGCTTGAAGGTATAAAAAATTTTCAGGGAAAGTTAATCGATTATCTGGATGAAAACGGTAAGAAGACTTTGTTGGTAGATGTTTCCGGACATATTTATCACATACCGAGGGATTTGGTAGTTAAGGCGCATATCGAGTATGAATTATGACAACGACTCGTTCATTCTTGAATAGTTACGATTTTTAATAGGATATTAGTTCTGATATATAAATACGGAGGATTCTAAATGTTACCAGAACTTAAACGTCTGATAGAGCAGATGGGTAAGGATAGAGGTATAGACAAAGGTGTCATTATAGAGGCACTGGAATCGGCTATGTTAACCGCTGCACGAAAAAAATTGGGTCCCCAGGTAGATATCGAGGCCCACTATAATGAGGAAGCAGGTGAAATTGAGGTATTTCAGTTCAAAACCGTGGTGGATAAAGTACTAGATCCGGATATGCAGGTTTCGTTAGAAGAGGCCAGACGAAATTTAGATGAAGAGGCACAACGGGGAGATAGTCTCGGAATGAAAATAGAGACAAGTACCTTCGGCAGGATTGCCGTTCAGACGGCCAAGCAGATAATCATTCAAAAGGTTAAGGATGCGGAGCGGGATAATGTCTATGATGAATACAAAGATAAAAAAGGTGAACTGGTGAGTGGTTTTGTTCAAAGATTTGACGGCGGGAATATTATCGTTAACCTTGGTCGTGCTGAAGGTGTGATACCTACATCTGAGCAGATTTATCGGGAGACTTACAAGCGAGGAGATCGAATTCGTGCATATGTGTGCGATGTAAAAAGGATATCTAAAGGTCCTCAGATCATCCTTTCCAGAACGCACCCGGGCTTTCTCAAAGCCCTGTTTGAAGTGGAAGTACCTGAGATATCTGAGGGGCTAATTGATATTGTAAATGTGGCAAGAGAACCAGGAAAACGTGCCAAAATCTCCGTGAGAACAAAAGATAAAGATATTGATCCGGTAGGTGCCTGTGTTGGTATGAGAGGTTCCCGCGTACAGAGCGTAGTGCAGGAATTGAGGGGAGAAAAAATTGATATCGTCCCTTATTCTGTCGATAACGCTAATTATGTTTGCAGTGCACTTTCGCCGGCCAAGGTTAACCGGGTCATTATGGATGATGAGAATCGTTCCATGGAAGTGATAGTTCCGGATGATCAGTTATCTTTAGCAATAGGGAAAAATGGACAGAACGTCAGGCTGGCCGTCAAATTGACGGGATGGAAGATCGACGTTAAGAGTGAATCCATGGCCGCATCGCAAGAAGAAGAGGGATTTAAATCTCTTATGAAAATTCCTGGTATAGACGAGGCTATGGCGGAGAAACTGTATAGTGAAGGGTTTAAAAGTATCGCCATGATTG
The DNA here is from genome assembly GCA_963695875.1 of uncultured delta proteobacterium. Classification (GTDB taxonomy): domain Bacteria; phylum Desulfobacterota; class Syntrophia; order Syntrophales; family UBA2185; genus DATKLL01. Next base: position 123,610 of record CAVOID010000010.1, read on the forward strand.
CAACAATCGATCCCGATATGCTGTCAACTCATTCAGGGGGTAGGTGAAAACAAGCGCATCGCAATGGATTGAAGAAGCAGTCAGAATCATCGATCAAGAGACAAGTGGAACGAAGAACCCGTAAATAGAAGAGAGTCTAAGGAGAGTTCCCTCAAAGAGAGACTTTTCGCAAAGGTCTTTTGATATTACCATTGTTTCAATTATATGCGAGGATTTCAAGAATGACGAAGAAAAGAGTTTACGAGTTAGCCAAAGAGTTAGGTATTGACAGCAAGGAACTAATCTCTCGCTTGGAAAAACTCGGCATCGCTGTAAAAGCCGCATCAGAGCACACTCGAGGACACCGATCTGGAGAAAATACAGGCAGAGTTACTATTCAATGAACCACATGAAATGGTTGAGCAAAGAATTAAATCTACAGTTATCAGAAGACGGGCTGTGCGTCCAGTTGTCGAGGAAGTTAAACCGGAACCTGTCGAGCGCGGATATTTCGATAAAACCTGAAAAAGAAAAGATCGATAAAACAGTACCAAAAGAAGTTAAAAAAGAAAAACTGTTCCCAAAGAACACAAACCAAAAATTGCCACCCCGGTCGAAGTGGTGCCTAAAACTGCCGTTCCTGAAGAAGTAAAATCCACATCGAAGCCGCAAAACCGGAGGAACCAGTAGTTGAAAAGAAGGTAGAAATCCAGAAAAAGCCGGCAGCGGATGAAGTTGAAGAAATTCCAAAGAAGCCAAAAAAGAAAATTGAAGTCGTTGAAAAGAAGCCGGCGCCTCCGGAAGTAAAAGAGGCCCCGAAAGAAAGACGAAAAGAAAGAGGCAATATCCCGTCAGATACCAAAAGAACCTCCTGAGATCAAGAAAGAGCTCCCTAAGAAACCGATCTTAAGATTGTAAAAGAAATTACGCCTCCCAAGGTAGTGGAAAAACCAGCCAAGTGGGAAGCCGGAAAAGCCAAAAATAAAAGGGAAAAAACCCGTTGAAGTGGTGATGGAAGAGCTGCCATCGGCACGGAAAAAGGCTTTTATTAAGAAGCTCGTCGATAAAAAAGACAGGCGTGAGGATTTAGATAGAGAAGAAAGGATTATTAAATGGAAGGATGGTAAAAAGCAGGTCACTGCAAAAATGAAAAAAACGGTAATTACTGTCCCAAAAGCAATAAAAAGAAGAATAAAGGTGGGTGAGGTAATAACCGTCGGTGAGCTTGCTAAAAAAATGGGAGTTAAGGCAAGCGAAGTAATTAATAAACTCATCGGACTCGGCTTGATGGTTACCATAAATCAGGCTATAGAGTGTGATGCTGCGACTCTTATTGCCGGCGAATTTGGATATCAGGTAGAATCGGTTGGAACTGAATATGATGAATCCCTTCAAAAAGTTGACGCCGTCTTCCGAAAACCTGAAAGCGAGGGCGCCCGTTGTTACCATAATGGGACATGTTGACCATGGGAAAACGTCTCTTCTGGACGCAATAAGACAGACGAATGTGATAGCAGGTGAGGTGGGGGGTATTACTCAGGCTATCGGAGCATATCATGTCCACATTAAAGACAGAGATATCGTATTTCTTGATACTCCCGGTCATGAAGCATTCACTGCCATGAGGGCAAGGGGAGCTCATGTGACAGATATTGTTATACTGGTCGTCGCAGCTGATGATGGTGTAAAGGACCAAACCATAGAGGCCATTAACCATGCAAGGGTGGCAGGAGTCCCCATTATCGTTGCCATCAATAAGATAGATAAACCTGGTGCTGACCCGGGAAAAATCAAACAAGTCCTCACCGATTACAACCTTATGTCGGAAGAATGGGGTGGAGATACCATATACTGTGAAGTATCGGCTAAGAAAGAAGGAGGGAATAGAAGAACTCCTGGAAATGATCCTTCTGCAGGCGGATGTTATGGATTTAAAGGCCGATCCAGATCCGACCTGCTCGCGGCGTTATTATCGAAGCGAAACTTGATCGTGGACGTGGTCCGGTGGCAACAGTGCTGATTCAGGAAGGTACCCTGAAAGAAGGGGATGCCTTTGTGTCTAAAACGGAATTTGGTAAGGTCAGGGCCTTGATTAACGATCAGGGAGCAGCGAGTCAAAGAGGCAGGACCGTCTATGCCGGTAGAGGTGATCGGTTTTTCAAAAGTCCCCCAGGTGAGTACAGAATTTATAGGTGTGGAAGATGAAAAAAAGGCACGCAGCATCGGCGAATACTGGATCAGAAAAGAGCGGGAACGGGAACTTTCCAAATCGTCAAAAATTACCCTTGAGCAGTTATATCAAAAAATTAAAGAGGGGGTTAAGGAACTGAATGTCATTATAAAGGGAGATGTCCAGGGTTCCATAGAGGCTTTGACCGAGGCATTGAACAAGCTGAGCACGGCGGATATAAAAGTAAAAATTATTCACAGTTCAACAGGTACTATAACAGAAACAGACGTCATGCTAGCATCGGCATCCAATGCCATAATTATCGGATTTAACGTCAGACCGGACAGCAGAGTAGTTGACATCGCAGAACAAGAGGGTGTCGAAATTAAACTATATGACATCATATATAACGTTATTGCAGACATGAAAGCTGCCATGGAAGGACTTCTCGAACCTATCTATAAAGAAACAGACATCGGTCGAGCTGAGGTACGGGAACTATTTAAAGTCCCCAAGCTAGGAACCATTGCCGGAAGCTATGTGACTGACGGCAAGATTACAAGAAATGCCAATCTCAGATTGGTAAGAGATGGTGTATTGATCTACAACAGCAAGGTCACTCTCCCTCAGGCGATTTAAGGACGATGTCAAAGAAGTGAGTGCTGGTTTTGAATGTGGCATTGGAATAGAGGGCTTTAATGATATCAGAATAGGCGATATCATTGAGGCTTATATTAGCGAAGAGGTAGAGAGAAAATTGTAAAATAGCCTACAATTTATAATTTATCTCCGAAAAAGTTGCCGGCATCTTCAGATGAAAATAAACCCTTGAACCCTTTTTGCAACTGAATGGGAGAAGGACCGGATATTAGTATTTAGAGTTTATTCGAGATGGTTATCGGATCAGGTATAATAGACTTATGGATCGTTGAGAGCAGGTCTCTGAAAGAAAAAAGAGGGGTCCTGAATAGAATATTAAAACGGACTCAAAACGAGTTCAATATTTCTATTGCAGAAATTGGCGATAATGATCACTGGAAAAGAGCAAAGATCGGGTTCAGTGTCGTAGGAAATGACAGGCGTTATATAAATGGAAAGATTGACCACATCTTAAAATTTGTTGACAATCTTCACCTCGCTGAAGTGCTTAACACAAAAATTGAAATCACCAATATCCCCGATTCGATGGATCACTTCGAATATAATGAGGATAAATATAATGAATTTTAAAAGGGCAACACGTGTAGCAGATCTCATTATGGCTGATATTTCGGATATTCTGTTAAGAGAGATCAGGGACCCGCGGATTAAATCTGTCACTATTACAGGAGTCAAATTAACAGATGATCTCCGTTTGGCTAAAGTATTTTTTGTTGAGATGGGTAAGGATACATTCGATCCTCAAACCAAAGCAGCACTCCAAAAAGCAACGGGTTTCTTAAAAAGAGAACTCGGGAAAAGACTGAAACTGCGCTACGTGCCGGATATAATTTTCGTGTCTGACGAATCATTCGCATACGGGAGTCGAATTGACAGATTGCTGGCAGAAATACAAAAGACAGAGGAATCGAGTATTGAATAGTATCATCAACATGATAAATCGGTACAGATCTTTTCTTATTACGTCACATGTAAGACTTGACGGTGATGCCTTGGGATCGGAACTGGCCCTGTATCAAATGCTCTTAGATAAAGGCAAGGAGGTTGTGGTTTACAATCAGGACGAAACACCGGACAATTACTGTTTTCTTCCCGGCAACGATAAAATTATTCACAAACTTCCTGCAATTGAAAATTATGAGGTGGTCTTCATCTTCGATTGCAGCGACCTTGAATAGGATCGGAGATGAAGCTTCTCGCATTGGTAATATGGAGCGAATCATAAATATTGACCACCATATCTCAAACGGTAATTTTGGTAACATAGTCTTTACTGACCACCAGGCAAGTTCCACGGCAGAGCTTCTTTACAGGCTTATGATGGAGATGAATATTGATATCACAAAGGATATAGCAATCAATCTATACGCAGCTATTCTCACTGATACGGGAGGCTTTTGTTACGGAAATACAAAAAAGAATACACTGATTGCAGCAGGAATCCTCGTGGAAAGAGGCGCTGATCCCCAGTGGATTTCAGAAAATATATATGAAAACAACCCCCTTTCCAAGATCAGACTCTTGACAAAAGCACTAGAAACACTTGCCTTTGACTGGAATGGAAAGGTTGGTTACATGGTTGTCTCCCGTAAGGACATCGAAGATGCGGGAGCACGTGATGAACATACTGAAGGCTTTGTTGACATACCCCGTTCCATTCAGGGAGTCGAAGTGTCTATCCTTTTTACTGAATTATCGGAGCATGAATTTAAGTTAAGCCTCCGATCTAAAGGAAAGGTCAATGTAGAACGTGTTGCCAGCACATTTGGGGGAGGTGGGCATACTAATGCCGCCGCTTGCCATATAAATGGAAATTTCAGCACCGTTTTATATCGAGTTTTAAACGCAATTAAGGACCTTTCATTAAATCCATGAATGGTATCGTTGTGACCGACAAACCTTCCGGTAAAACGTCTTATGATGTCGTCGAGGATGTCAAAAAGGCCCTCTCAGTTAGAAAGGCCGGACATACAGGTACCCTGGATCCAATGGCAACAGGTGTCCTGCCTGTTTGTATAAACGAGGCAACGAAGTTAGTACAATTCTTTTCAATGGACACGAAAGACTACAGGGCGACCATGTTACTGGGTGTCAAAACAGACACCCAGGATATAGAAGGTAAGATTATCGCTCGTAATGACCCATATGTCGGACTTACACGACATAGAAAATGTTTTTAATCGCTTTATCGGGAAAATAGAACAGGTACCTCCCCGGTATTCAGCTATAAAATTTAAAGGTAAATCTCTCTATAAATGGACGAGGAAAGGTATTGACTATCGAACCCCCACCAAGAATTGTGGAAATATTACAACATCGTGATCGACGAACTGAAATTGCCCTATGTAACCTTTTCAGTTTCATGTTCAAAGGGTACTTATGTCAGGTCCCTGTGTTCCGATATCGGTGATATATTGGGATGTGGCGCATGTCTCGCGAGTTTGCGAAGAACAAGGAGTGGCATTTTTTTTGAGGCATCTGCAGTATCACTTGAAAGTATTGATGAAGCAACGGGGGAAAGACTATCAGAGCACATTATACCCCTGATTGATGCCCTGCCGAATATTCCGGTAATTTATGTCGATGAAGCATTTGCTAAGAAATTGAGGGACAGGTTATCAACCAATTGCTGAATCTTTCAACACATATCATATCCCTTCCCTTGCAGCCGGAGATATGATAAAATTTATGGATAAAGATAATAATCTTGTCTCCATTGCGAAATTGCTTTATGCATCTGACCAGATCAATAAACTGGATGGCATGATACAATTTGTTAAAATTTTAAGAATTTTTAATAACGACAAAGAGACATTCAGGACAGATGCAAAATTATCATTTGCCAATAGTCACAAACAACTAAATTTTGGGGAGGATATAAAGCGGTGTTAGATTCTGAAAAGAGAAAGGAAGTCATTAACAATTTCCAATTGCATGAAGTGGACACTGGATCTCCTGAAGTCCAGATAGCTCTCCTCAGCGCCAGAATAGAGTACCTGACGGAACATTTCAAAATGCATAAAAAGGATCATCATTCTCGCAGAGGTCTCTTGAAACTCGTCGGGAAGAGAAGGCGTATTCTGGATTATCTTAAGAAAAAGGACTTGGAGAGATACAGGAGTGTGATTCAGCGTCTGGGTCTAAGAAAATAATCCCGGACCCAATTTTGTTGACGGAAAAGCATGAAGAGAAAAAGATGTATTTCGATTGCTGGTTCGTCCCTAGTTTGTTACTGTATCCGCAAATATAAGGAAAATATATACAGCCATGAATTATAATGATGAGAGGAAAAGTACATGAATAACACGTTTAAAATAGATTTCGCAGGAAGAAGCATTTCCATTAAAACAAACTACATGGCGGGTCAGGCCGATGGATCGGTCCTCGTAACCTATGGTGATACGGTCGTCATTGTAACCGCAGTTTCACTTAAGAATAAAAGAGAGGGCGTTGATTTCCTACCCCTGACAGTCGATTATCAGGAGATGACGTTTGCGGCTGGAAAGATCCCGGGAGGTTTTTTTAAGCGGGAGGGGCGCCCCAATGAAAGGGAAATATTAACATCACGTATTATTGACAGATCGATCAGGCCCCTTTTCCCGAAAGGCTATTTCTTCGAAACGCAGATCGTGGCAACAGTACTGTCCGTGGATAATGAAAATGATTCTGTCGTGACAGCCTTGCTTGGTGCCTCTGCGGCGCTTGAAATCTCGGATATCCCTTTCAACGGACCTATTGCCGGTGTACGAGTTGGTCGTAGTGACGGCTCATTTATATGTAACCCTTCATCAGATATCCTGGAGAAAAGTGATCTCAATCTCTTTATCGTTGGAAGAAAAGTATCACCCGGTTCCGGAGGTAAGGAATTTGATATTAATCTGGTGATGCTTGAAGGTGAAGCTCTTGAGATAGAAGAGGACGTAATTGTCAATGCTATCAATTTTGGCCTGGAATCAATACGGCCAGTAATTGAACTTCAGGATCATATACGCCAAACAATAGGGAATGAAAAAAGAGCTGTAGAGAAAATTACCGTAGACGAAGCCCTTTTATGCAAAGGTTACTGAAGCTGCCACAGACAGCCTGAAAGAAGCCTATACCATATCGAGAAAGCTCGACCGGCACAAAAAACTTGATTGGATAAGAGAAAAGATAATCAAAGAATTAAATGCTGAGGATGACAAGATCGGTCACCAAATAAGAAACATCATATCGGACCTGGAACGGCAAATAGTTAGAAACATGATTTTACATGAGAAAAAGAGGAGTGATGGAAGATCTACTATGGATATCAGACCGATCAGTTCCGAAGTGGGAATTCTACCCAGAGCGCACGGATCAGCGCTCTTTACCAGGGGTGAGACCCAGGCCCTTGCAGCCCTCACACTCGGTACATCTTCGGACGAACAGAGGCTGGATTACGTAAGTGGGGAAGAAATGAGAACTTTTATTTTGCACTACAATTTTCCCCCTTACTGTGTAGGAGAAGCAAAGCCCTTAAGGAACCCGGGGAGAAGAGAAATCGGTCATGGTGCCCTCGCCAGAAAGGCTTTATTACCTATTTTGCCCTCCGTAGAAGTTTTCCCCTACACGATAAGAATTGTCTCTGAGATCCTGTCTTCCAATGGTTCATCATCAATGGCCACAGTCTGCGGCAGCTTGCTTTCCCTCATGGATGCGGGCGTACCGGTAAGGGACTTCGTTGCCGGAATCGCCATGGGGTTATTAAAGGAAGATGATAAGGTTGCAATCCTTTCCGATATCATAGGTGATGAAGACCATGCAGGCGACATGGATCTCAAAGTATGCGGAACGAAGAAGGGAATCACGGCCTTGCAGATGGACATCAAAATTGGCGGGCTGAATGAAGATATATTAAGAAGCGCTTTATACCAGGCGAAGGAGGGGCGTTTTTTTATCATCGAAAAACTCAGGGATACAATTCCAGAACCGAGGGAAGACATATCTCAATATGCTCCTCGGATTACAACCCTCAAGGTAAGACCGGAAAAGGTGAGGGATGTGATCGGCTCCGGCGGGAAGAATATCAGGCAGATCATCAATGAAACAGGTGTTACCATCGACGTGGAAGATGACGGTACTGTGACCATTGCATCGAATGATGCAGAAGCGGCATCGAGAGCCGTGGCTATGGTTAAGTGGTTGACCGAAGACGCAGAGGTGGGAAAGACTTATCGTGGCATCGTCAAGAAAATTGTAGATTTTGGGGCCTTTGTCGAAATATTGCCGGGCACTGAAGGCTTGGTACACATATCACAGCTATCCAAGGAAAGGGTTAAGAAAGTAACCGACATCCTCCAGGAAGGGGAAGAAGTAACGGTTAAGGTACTTGAGATCGATAAGCAGGGGAAGATTCGGCTTAGCAGGAAGGATGCACTGGGTGCCAATGCGCAATAAGACCGTTCTTCCTAACGGTGTCAGGGTCATTTCCGAAGAGATCAATCATGTCAGGTCAATATCCATAGGGGTCTGGGTGCAGAGCGGTTCCCGTTACGAAGACTCTGCCACAAACGGAACAGCTCATTTTATCGAGCACATGCTCTTTAAAGGGACTAAGAACAGGTCTGCATTTGATATTGCTTCAGCGATTGATTCTGTCGGTGGGATGATGAATGCCTTCACTGGCAAGGAACTGACCTCATTTTATATAAAGATACCGGACTATCATCTCACTATGGCAATAGACCTTCTTGCCGATATCTTCATAAACTCACGTTTTGATGAGGAAGAAATCAGAAAAGAACAATCGGTGATCCTTCAAGAAATAAAAATGGTCGAGGATTCACCCGATGATTATATTCATGATTTTTTTGAAAGTGTATTCTGGAATGGCCACCCCTTAGGTCTTCCAGTTTTGGGAACAAAGGACTTAATAACGACATTAAATAGAGAAACTCTTCTCACATTCTTCAATGAACGATATACTGGTGATAATCTGGTACTGGCTGCTGCGGGTAATCTGAAACATGATGAATTGGTTGATCTGGTAAATCAGTCCTTCGGATCTATACCGGGAAAATCTCTCAAGTCTCAAACGAGCGAACCAGTGGTATCATCAAGGGCAGCCATCCTCAAAAAAGATCTGGAACAAGTGCATGTGATAATCGGCACTATTGCCCCTTCTGCGATAAATCCAAAAAGATACTCGAGCTTTATATTAAATGCAGTTCTTGGGGGTAGCATGAGCTCGAGACTGTTTCAGGAAATCAGAGAAAAAAGAGGGCTTGCTTATGCAATCCATTCCTATCTTAACCCGTATATGGATACAGGTTTTCTAGGTGTATATGCGGGAACTGGTGAGGACAGGATTCAGGTTGTTATCAGTCTGATTCTTGAAGAATTGAAGCGGTTACGTGATGATCCCTTAACTGAGAAAGAAATGACACAAGCCAAGGAACTGATCAAGGGAAACTTTCTGCTCTCTATGGAGAGCACTGATAATCGTATGATCAAGTTGGCCAAGAATGAAATATTTTTTGGACGGTTTATTCCTCCGGAAGATATTATGGCCTCTGTAGATGCTGTTTCTGCAGAAGATGTTAGGAATCTGGCTTTTGAAATCTTCAATCCTGACATCATCTCCCTGGTTGCCATGGGAATGATTTCAGAAAAGGATATTTCTCTGGCTACCATAAAGGAAAAGAGTTTTAAGAATGACATTTGAGTTCTTATGATGGAAGAAATCACAATACCAATTCAAAATTTGTCGGACTGTGAAGACATATACTTTCCAAGATATATGACCGAATTTTCGGCAGGTATGGATATCTTTGCAGCGGTGGAAGCAGATGAGACAATACTTCCGGGTCAGAGAAAGGTGATCCCCACAGGAATCGCGATTGCGCTGCCGGCAGGTTATGAAGCTGAAATAAGGCCTCGCAGTGGTCTTGCTGTAAAAAATGGTGTGACGCTGGTTAATTCTCCTGGAACTATTGATGCAGATTACCGTGGTGAGATCGGAATAATCATGATTAATCATGGGGAAAATCCTTTTATTATCAGGAGGGGTGATCGTATAGCGCAGATGATAGTACATCGGGTTTGTAGGGTTTCATGGATAGCGTGTCAGCAGCTTGATACAACATCAAGAGGGAACGGAGGATTTGGTCATACCAAGTAAATGAGGATGGGCATCTCATGAAAAAACTCAGAGTAAATAAAACGTATAAAGAGATCAATGAGAAGATCAAACAGGGAAAGGCCGTTGTTGTAACTGCTGAAGAGATGATCGATATAGTTGAGAGACATGGTCATGTTGATGCAGCCCGAAAGATAGACGTCGTCACAACTGGTACATTCGCTCCCATGTGTTCATCAGGTGCATTTCTAAATTTTGGCCATACCTCTCCAAGGATAAAGGCCTCAAAGATATGGCTCAATGATGTATTTGCCTATGGTGGTATCGCCGCGGTGGACTGCTATATAGGCGCAACTGAGGTTGTCGAAGGAGACCCCCTCAACAGTGTCTATCCTGGGGAATTCAATTACGGAGGCGGACATGTCATCGAGGATTTGGTCGCCGGTAATGTAATCAGATTGCGTGCAGAAGGCTATGGAACTGATTGCTATCCTGCGACGGAAATACGAAAAAAATATTACTATTAATGATTTAAGAGACGCTATTCTCTTCAACCCGCGAAATGCCTATCAGAATTATAGTTGCGCTGTTAACATGTCTGACAAAACAATTTATACTTATATGGGAGTTCTGAGACCCCGCATGGCTAACGCCAATTATGCTACATCGGGACAGTTAAGCCCACTATTTAATGATCCCTATTACATGACAATTGGTATCGGGACGAGAATCTTTTTGGGAGGATGCCAAGGCTATGTATCCTGGCAAGGTACGCAGCATAACCCCGAACGTTGTTAGAGGTAAAAATGGTGTCCCGAAAGAGGGCGCAGGAACTATTGCAACAATAGGAAATCTCAAAGAGATGAGTCCTGAATGGCTTGTAGGTGCGAGTATGTTAGGATATGGAGTTTCCCTTTACGTCGGGATAGGCATTCCGATCCCCATCTTGAACGAAGAGATGGTACGTTACACCTCTGTTAAAAATGAGGATATCTATACGCAGGTTTATGATTATAGCATGAATTATCCGAAAGGTGGTGCTCTAAAAAGCCTTGGCGAGGTAAATTATAAGGAACTCTTCTCGGGTGTCGATAACATTAAACGGTAACAAGATTATTACCGCTTCTTTATCCAGTTATTATAAAGCAAAAGAAATTGCCCATATTCTCAAAGAGTGGATCGAACGGGGAGAATTTCTTCTCGGTCAACCACAGCAGTTACTTCCTTCCGTAACTCAATAGTCCACAATAGTTTCGTTAAAAGTCCACCTGCCGGGATTATCCCCTGAAGGCGGAGGCAGGGATAGCCTTCCACCGCCTTCTTCTTCATCCTTCAGCATAACAACACACATTACGCTTGCTTCATGTCTCAAGTGAGTTTACCATGAGCCCGTATGAAGGAGGTACCTTCTCTTCCGAGTTTCTGAAACAATGAACCATCTCGTATTCAATATCTTTGCAACTTTTTTAGATAATAAACAGTTTATAATGTTGTATACATAAATAATGTAAATTTATTTTAAAGTTTTACCGATTAAGTTGGCGAAAATAAGCTTACATAAAGACAACTTTGATCAATATTAATCAATTTTAAAATATATTGTAATCATGAATGATCATTTATCGCTTGACATAAGTTATAGTTAGTGTATAAGTTCTAACTAAGGCAATACTTTTCAAACGGAATGAGTATGAGAAGAAATAAAGTTAAACAGCTTCGTGAAGCTATTCCTCTAAGCATTGCCGAACTTGCGAGAAGAGCAGGTTTAGCGCCTCAAACCGTAACAAAAATGGAAAAGGATTTACCAACACGAAAGTATTCCGAATTGAAAGGTCGCAAAAGCATTGCAAAAAAAATATGAAGATGTTTTTTTGTGAGCAGCATGACAGATATTTATACATAATTTATATACTTTTTAACAGCTTGAATGGAAATGATCGGTATCGAATGAAAATAGGCAGATATCTTATTGTGTTTGTTTTCTTGATGAGTATGCTCATTACTTTCGGAAAAAGGGGGCTCATTGACAACTACGCGATGAAGGAACGATTAATGGCTCTTAAAGAAAACAAATCATGATATTGCCCTTGAGAACATGGAATTGAGTAGAAAGGTCGTGCTGCTCAAAAGTGATCTTCAATATATAGAAATGGTAGCACGAAACGAACTCGGAATGGTCAGGAAGGGAGATCTTATTTATCGATATTCAAAATGAATCTCGATTATAATAATCTACGACGGTGATCTTATGTTAAATATTAAAAATCTTATTATCCGAGGCAAAAAGATATCTTTAAGATCGATCTGTTCGCCGAGGCAGTAAGCAACTGGTTGGGCTTGACATAGGATCAAGTTCTATAAAACTTGCTGAAATACAAGAAACCCCAAAGGGGTACATTCTTAACCGGTTTTCCCAAATGCCTTTGGAAAAGGGTGTAATCGTAGATGGCATACCTGTGGAACCGCAGGAATTAGCCATGAAAATTAAGGAACTATTCAAACAATCCGGTTGTAAGAAGAAAGGTGTTGTAATCTCTCTTTCTGGACATTCCGTCATTAGTAAAAAAAGTAAACTTTCCCACTCATGGATGAAGAATGAGTTGCGTGATCTGATAAAAGATGAAGCAGGCAAATATCTGCCGTTCGATAATATGGAGGCAGTGAGCTACGATTTTCAAATCCTCGGCGAAAATGAATTCAATCCTAATCAGATGGATGTTATTATCGTCGCAGCAAAGAAAGATATTGTCTCCGGTTATACTGATGCCATTCAACGAGCGGGGTATTTACCCGTGATCATGGATGTAGATTCCTTTGCACTCGAAACCATGTATGAAGAGAATTATGAATTTGAAGACAACGAAATGGCCGTTCTCATTAATATAGGGGCAAGTATCACGAACATAAACGTCCTTAAAGGCGGCGCGTCGATCTTTACCAGAGATTTTACTCTGGCGGGAAATTCCATAACTGAAGCAATTCAGAAGAAGTTAGGCGTGACGTTTGAAGAGGCGGAAAGAATAAAAATCGAAGGTCCCGGCGGCAATGAATCGGCAGAAAGAGAATTCCAGCAAAGTCTCCTCTCATTATGCTGAACCTATCTGTTCAGAAATTGAGAGGTCTGTCGATTATTTCAGGTCAACCTACGGCGGAGAATATATAAAGCACGTTCTCCTTTCCGGCGGAAGTGCAAAAATCCCAGGTATAGTAAATGACCTGACTCAAAGACTTAGCGTTGAAGCAGAAATTGCCAATCCCTTTAAAAAAATAGGATACAATATAAAGACCCTTGATCCAGCAACAATCGAAGAGATTAAACCAATCGCCACAGTAGGAGTCGGGCTGGCATTAAGAAAAGTAGGTGACAAATGATCAGGATTAATCTTCTTCCTTATCGGGAAAAGGGAAAAAAAGAGGACCTAACACGGCAGATTGTGATCATTGCCATCACTTTCATAGTCTTTCTCCTCGCGATCGGCTCTTTACAACTTTATCTCAGTATGAGTATCAGCTCTCTCGAAAAAAACATAAAAATCAAGGAAGAAACTCTTGCTCGTCTGAATAAGATCGTTGTTGATATAGAAACTTATAAGAAAGACAAGGCGCTTCTGGAGAAAAAACTCGCCATTATCAATAACCTCGAAGAAAATCGTCTGGCGCCCGTTCGTATGCTGGACGAGTTAACAACGCTGGTTCCCATACATGATGTCTGGCTTGAGAAATTAACCGAGAAGGGAACAGATACTACTTTTGAAGGTATGGCCAGAAATAATATCGCCGTTGCACACTTTATGAAAAACATGGCTGGATCCACCTTTATCAAATCTGTCGATTTAGTATCCACAAAGGAAAAAGAGATATCCGGCATCAAATTGCAGCAGTTTGTTATATCGTGCGTGAAGAAGAAGGGATAATAATTGTATGGCTATCACCCTGGATGATATCAAAAGAATGCCCCCAAAGCGTAAGGCATTGATTGTCTTTATAATATATCTTGCTTATAGGTGGGGCATATTTTTCCATAATCATGCAACCATCAATACAGCAAAAAGGGACTCTCGAGGCAAAGTTATCCGATATTGAGGCAAAGGTCGTAGAGCAGGACCGCATAGCAGCCCAAAAGGAAAAATATGCCAAGGAAGTTGATGCGCTTAGAGAAACATTAAAGCTTGCCCTGACAAAACTACCCGATCAGCGTGAGATTCCGGGTCTCTTATACGCTGTAGCACAGGCGGGAAAAGATGCCGGTATCGATTTTCTCTTGTTCGAACCAAAACAATCTGAGAAAAAACCCCAGGACACACAGCAGGCGGGGGTGAAACCTGCCGATAAAAAAGCAGCCGACACTAAAGGTGCTCCAGCGAAACAACCTGAAGATCAATTTTATGAGGAAATACCCGTTAAGGTGACGGTTAGCGGTAGATTTTCATAGTACCGTTGTCTTTTTTGAAAAGGTTGCGAAGCTTCCCAGGATTATCAATATTGAAGATATAACCATGTATCCAGGGAAGGAGATAAAGGGTTTGGGACGGCCTATAAATACGTCTTGTGTGATAAAAACTTACATGTTCGTGGAAAAACGGGATGAAAAAAAAGTCGATGAAAAAAAATAGAACCGCAGCTTGCATAACAAAAATGTTTCTGTCTTTGATTGTCGTGATGTGGGCATCCTCGTCTATCGCGGCTGAACCAAAAGCAGCAGATACAAAAGGGACTGATGTACAAGCAGTTGAAACGAAGGTAGCCGATCTCAAACCAGCCCCTGAATACAGATACAATCCTATCGGAAAACCGGATCCTTTTAAACCCTTTATAGATCTGGAAATCGATCTCAAGAAAAAGCTGGAACACCCAAAAGCCCTCCCGATTTCACCACTGCAAAGGGTGAGTGTCGATCAATTCAGGGTGGTAGGCATCGGAGGTGATGACCACTCCAAAATAGCCATGGTCCAGGATTTTAAGGGGAAATTTTATCCCATCTTTTTGGGAACCTATATTGGCCTGAACAGTGGTAGAGTAGTACAGATACTGGCAGATCGTGTCATCGTCGAAGAAAAGGTCAAATTAGAGGCCAAAAAGACGAAGACAAGTAGGATTACGATGAAGCTTCACAAAGAAGAAGGTGAGGGAAAACCATGAAAAAAAATATACCATGGATTGTATTTTTGACTGCTTTTGTAATATTTATTGGTAATGCCGAATTCGCAAGGAGTGCACCGCCTGAGGCGGCAAATACCCCGCAGGTTTCCGCGCACTAAGGAACAGACGGCAGATTTTGGATATCTTGAAAGTGTAACATTTGAAAAGATGAACGGCAAAGAGCGCATTACCATTGTTGCATCCAAACAGTCCGGTGTTGATGTCGAAGCCCTGGCCGGTAATGGCGTTCTTGTAAAAATGGCAAAAACATTTGTGCCCGAGGAGCTCAAGCAGCCCTTAGGTGAGGGAAAGCTTGCCAATGTAATCAACGTTGTTCCTGCCCAAAAGACATCCGATGGCCAGCAATGGGCCCAAATCACGATAGCCCTTAGAGAGCGGGTCCCCTATAGTGTCAGTCAGGCAGGTAAGAATATTTTTATTGATTTCAATGTAAGCAGCCTGGAGAGTAAACTGCCTGAAGCTCAGCAAAAAGCAGCGGAGGCTCCCAAAGAAACAGCCAAGAAAGAGGTGAAGCCTGCTGAAAGGCAGAACCGACAAGGACAAAGAAGCGAAGAGGTCTGCAAGCCGTAGGATATCCCTTGATTTTCAGGATGCAAGCATAAAGGCAGTACTGCGGTTATTGGCTGAGGAGGGAGGAGTCACTATTGTCTCCGGGGATGATGTCAAGGGAAATGTGACCCTGAGCATGAAAAAGGTCCCCTGGGATCTGGCACTCAATAGCATTTTAGACGTTCAAGGTCTTATTAAAAAGCAGACGGATGATGTGATCACCGTCATGACCGTCGAAAGAGTGAAAAAAGACCAGGCAGACCGAAAGGCAGCTGAAGAAGATCGTCTCAAAGCCGAGGCCATCGCCAAAAAGGCAGAGCAGGAACGCCTGGAAGAAAGAGGAAGACTGAGACAGGTAGCCATAGAGGCAAAAATTGTGGAGGCCAATGACACTTTCGTCAGAAACCTCGGCGTACAGTGGGGAGGTGTGTCCTATAACAGGATCGGTGACTATTCCTACGCCTTGACGGCTGGGACAAACCCCACATCGGCTCGAACCAGGACATGGTCGTATCCGGCGGCTATCCCATTTACAGATGTAACTACTGGACAAGCCAATACAGACCGCTGCCCTCAATTATCCAGCGACAATTGCATCGCCGACATTCGGTCTCGTTATCGGAGGGATGAATGCCGTGCTTGAGGCCCAGATTGCTGCTCTCGAATCAAACAATATGATCAAAATTGTTTCGTCACCAAAAGTTACTACAATGGATAATGTCAAGGCAACGATAAAACAGGGGCAGGAGATTCCCTACATTACGATCGACAAAGATGGAAACAGGAGTATAACCTTCAAAGAGGCAGTTCTGAAGCTTGACGTCAAACCGAAGGTCACACCCGACGGCACTATATCCATGGAGATCAAGGCATCAAATGATGCCGCAGATTACACCCAGGCCGCACTTTTAGGCGGTAACCCTCCGATCAATAAAAACGAAGTTGAGTCTAAAGTTGTTGTTCAGGATGGAGATACTATTGTCCTCGGAGGAATATTAATAACAAACGATCAAAGCGGCGTGACCGGTGTTCCCTGGTTTCAGAAGATACCGATCCTAGGCTGGTTATTCAAAACAGAAAACCTGAGCAAAAACCGAAAACAGCTCATGGTATTTATCACCCCGAAGATCATAAAGGGAGAAGCTCTGGGAGAAAAACCTGAAAAACCAAAAGGGGGATAAAGTGTCTCGCTTCTTTGTGCTGCTCTAAACAAAATTAGACCTTTGCATTAAATGTGCAAAGGTCTAAAATTTTGTCACGAGATGAAGACCATTAACAAAGATCTCTGCAGTCCCCGGTGACAAGCACTGGCGGCACTTTCACATAGATAGCTGCGATAAATTAAACCTTAGACCCCTTCGACTCGTCTCAACAAGCTTAGGGACAATTCGACTAAATCCTTTTTCTCTGGAATTTTAACGAAAAAGGCCAAGTCTTCTTAAATTAAAAATTTTGAAAGTAGAAAAATGATCAATTTAAAGATAATAAAATGTGCTATAATCACAGTATATCTTATTACTATGATTGCATGTGCAACCAGTCCATGGAAGCAGGAACAGGCAGATTCTCACATGAATATCGGGGTTGCCTATTTGGGATCAGACCGCTACAACGATGCATTAAAGGAATTCTTAGAGGCGGAAAAATTCTCGCCGCGCGACCCTCAAGTCCACTATTATTTAGGTATCACGTATCGCGGGAAAAAACTTAATGACAAGGCTATCGCTGAATTTAAGAAGACATTGTCCCTAAAGCCTGACTATTCGGAAGCTTACAATAATCTGGGAACAATCTATCTGGACATGAGGTTATGGGATGATGCCATAGATTCGTTTAAAAGTGCACTTTCCAACATGCTCTATGAAACTCCTGATAAAGCATTCTTCAACATGGGATTGGCTTATCATGGAAAGGGAGAATACCAGAAGGCCCTGAATGCGTATAAGGAGGCAAAAAACAGGACACCTCATACGATCCCCGACTCTGTGATAGACTTCTATATGGGGATAAACTGTTATGACCAGGGGGATTCGGAAAAGGCGGTTCAATATTTCGAGGCATCACTGAATGGAGCCCCCGCATTTCTGGAGGCCCAATCCCGGTACTGGTTAGGACAGTCTTATATCAAAATGCGTGATCCGGGAAAAGGCAAAGGCAGAGTTTAAGGCCGTTATTAAAATTTCGCCGGAATCGGATTTGGGAAAGGCAGCCAGAAAAAGCCTCGATTCTATTCGTTAAGGCTATTCGTCAGGACATTCGTTAAGGAAAATACTAAGGGGTCAGGCCGTCTTAGGCCTGACCCCAATTTGTTTAACTTCAATTCGGCTTTTTGCGAGGTAATCAGTTTTTCACTGTATCCGCCGGTCTTTCCAGAAAAGGATGTTGACCGGGTTGACGACTCCACCAACAGAACCGCCACCCGTATTACTGCCAGCACCACTAGCACCACCACCAGCAACACCACCAATACCAGTCACACCACCGCTTACTGTAATATAGAGATCAACATCGACAGTCTTTCCCGGTTGCGGTGGCGACAGCGAAATAGTGGGGGCGGCGGCTATCCCCTCACCGATCTTCGTACTCATCGTCCCACCGGAAAAAGCACCGGCCCCTGACGTGTACTTTATCTCATAGAGGTATGCATCTCCACCCTGGTTCTGGTCGCAGCCAGTAGCAGTTGTCGGTACGAATGTCGTGAAATATACTATGCCGCTAAAGATGGCGGGATCGGCTAAAACCTTCTCACCCGCATGTGGCAAGCTGATATAATACCCGTTCGTATTATTGATGCAGTTACTATCGCACGGTGTGCTTTGCGTTACTGCGGTCAGATTACCGATACTGTAATTCGGTTGCTGGTTGGTACGGTCATTGTCCATAAGGGCAAATAATTTACCCCCCTTGGCTGTACTTCTTGGATCTGTTTTATCTCCCGTACCCCAGAACACCCAGAGATTCTGCGCCCCGTCCCAGGTTACGGATGGAACCGTGAATACAGGATCTGATGAAGAACCACTGAAGAGACGCCCTCCTTTCCAATTGCCGATGCCGCAGGTCGCCCCATCCATCGCTTTGCAGAACGTAAAGCGCCAAATGTTCCCCCCCAGGTCTCCTATATAGGCCGTATCGATAAACCCATCGCCGTCCAAGTCCACGATAGCGGTAGCGGCCGGTACGGCCGATTTTATATTCGGATTCGTATATCTCCAGAGGATTGTTCCATCCCTCAAGTCAAAGGCAAAAAATCCCTTTCCCCTGGTGTCACTGCAAGCGCCTCCCCCGGAGCAGTCTACAATGTTGTAGCCTCCACCGATAAATCCGACCCATCTCTCGTTGCCGCCGATCCGGACCCTGCCAATCATCACTTCACTCCAGGGGTCTCCCAGATAGGGGGCATCCAGGGTTGTGTTAATGGGGTTGCTGCCGCCCAGATGCCACATAAAGGTCGGAGCCAGGGTTTCAGTGATGTCAAGTGCGTAATAACCGCAGTTATACGGATATGTTATGCCTGTTGTAGTATTATAATAAACTGGACTAAAGTTCGAATCACAGGAGGAAACTGAACTCCATAAGGTGGAAGTGGGGGCGGACGAGGAGCCGCCTCTGCCTTCTCCAAAGACCAGGATTGTATGCCAATCAGCTGGATTCTTGGCTGTCCCGTCACCGGAGCCGAGCCAGACGTTATCTGCCGTCAACGACCCATCGACAAAGTACTGGTGAGTCTCCGTCGTAGGGTTTGTCATATGAGAGATCATCTTCAAATTGGGCAGAAGGTTCGGCGGAATGAAACTCCATGCCTCTGAAAGACCATCGGCATGGAAGGCGTGAACCTGGCCGTCATTTGCTCCAACCGCGACTATCCGCTTATTATTAAGACAGGGGTCGGCGGATGTGCGGCAATGACTTGCCCGGAACATGCCAAAGGCGCGATTTCCATCGCGGAGGTCATCGAAATAAGGATTCGGCGATCCCACAGTGATCGGTGCCGCCCGGAACACATCACCCAGCTTGAAGACATTTTTGGTACCCCCTCCGCCAACTGTGTAATCAGGATTAAAGACTGAGTCTCCCCGGATGTAACCGACGACATTGTCTCTATGCGCATTATCTGCAACGCCCAGAATCGCCGGGGTGATGATTGCCGTAATGAAATTTGGGGGAGTGAAGGTACAGCTGCCGGCCGTACATGTCCATATTTGTCGGTTGGCAGCAACTGTATTCTGGAGAACTACCCCGGCATCACACGGTGTGGTGCAGGCGGGGTGGGCTCCCGAAGCGGAGGTGCAGCAACCGATGGAGCCATTGTCATTGATCGCGAACTTTTTCAGGTGCCCGTGCCAGAAGGGTTCACCCTCTATGGGTTCGAAGGAAGCTTCATACATAAAATTTTCGTCCTGGGTACGGGACGACTGAACAGATGCCTGGGTAAAGGAATAGGTCGCCGCGCTGATAACCTGCATGGCCTGGCGCAGCGCCGCATCAAGTGCATCAGCATCGGCGGCAACAAAGGCATATCCTCTAAGTTTATTAGTCGCAGGGTCATTGGACGTTGCACAGTGACCAGCCCCTGTATCACCGTCTGAATCATTGCATGTGGCGGTCACCGTCCCTGAAGTATTACAGCTGGTTCCAGAGGGAACATAGCCGGTAGTGCTGCCTGACGGCGCCTCACTGGGGTTTATCGTCCCGCCGTAATACGCCATCCAGTTGAGGGTATTAATGAGGTAGTGAGGCATACCCGCGCCTAATCCGATAACGAAGACCTTGTATCCCGCATCAGCTAATGCCTTGGCCTTAGCCACGGATTCCCGCCTGGGCACGTACATATCGCTTCGGGAATCGCTACCGGTACCGTCCCCGCCGCATGCATAGGTATCCTCACCATCTGTGATCAGGATGACAAATTTATTGCGACAGGCCGCGAAAGTGTCTACACCCTTGTGATAGTCGAGATAAACTTTTGCCTCATTAAGCGATGACGCCAGGGGAGTCCCGCTATTAGGAGTTTCGCCCACGACACACTCCTTGGTACCTGAACAGGACGTCACCGTAGAAGCACAACTGGTGGAGTTATTACAGTATATCTGCTGGTATTTTGTAACGGAACCACTCGCGGTACTGATCGGCCATACGAGTTGTATATTTCCGCTGTTGTAATCCCCTCCTGTATCATTACCGTTCTTGAATCTCATGAATCCTATCCTGACGGCGAGGGCGCAATAGTCATTATCGTCGATAGTGCCGCTGCTATCGGCATCGAGGATACCGAAGATGGCCCGCTTGGCGATCTCCACACGGCTGCATTTGGTGCCAAATCCAGCGTGCGAAGAAGTTCTATAAAACGGCCCCGAGCAAGAAGTATTGGAGTATCTCGGCACTGAACTCCCACCGTAAGGATCGATATTAGCACAGGGCTTGGTATGGCCCGCACCACTACTTGCGTAATATGCAGTGTCATCTCCGCAATTACGGGAGCTACTTATGTACAAATCACCACCTGGCGGCGGCCAAAACATACTCCCTGACAAGTCCAGGAGGATCAGGGCATCAGGGCTCACGTTTGCGGTAAACAGCTCTTCCTCGCCGCTCACACCTGTTGTACAGGTGGTCTGGGCTGACGAAACACCTGTAAAGGATAAGACACATATAGTAGTAATAATGCATATAAAAAATGAGTGAATCTTCCTGTTTCTCATAAGGCCTCCTCATAGAGTACCGTTTAAAAAAACCATATCCCTCAAGTCATACCTGCCCTGATAACAGTATTTGAGAGCAGGCTCGGTCGAGGACCAGCCGCCGTTACCCGCAAAGGCAAAGAGCGGGGAACTATACAAAGCCGCATCAATCGAGGCAAGACATAAAAGAAAACGAATGAGCCGTCAGCAACTCTACACTTAATCACATTGAACAGGACCGTAGCCGATCTCCGTTTTTATCCTTACCTGCGTATTATATGCCGTGTTCCTCCCGATCACATCGAGATCATACCTCTTCAGCTTCAAACTGCCCTTTTTTATATCGGACCCTCCTCTTGGATCGGGGACACATTCGGGAGGCGCTGTAGGAAACTTTGCAGGATACAAAATGGAATAATTAGACATGCCGTCTGCCCTGTTTTGGTCCACCTGCGCTGCAATGGTAACTGTATTGATATTAAACGTCTGTTGAATGGCATGAATGCCTTCCTCTGCGGCAATAAGCGCCCTCTTGTCACCGACAATTTTTGCGCTTACCCTGATGTCCTGGGTCGACAGAGAAAAAACCAGCAATCCCAGGGCCAGGAGGATCAAAGAGGCCATTATAGCCGCGACGAGGGCAAATCCCGCCTGGGAATTCTTCAATCGCAAGGCTATCTGAATATTTTTATGCATGTTCCCTCGAAATCTAATATTTGTAAAAAATATGGTTTTTCAGGGTCTCGCGGCTGGAATAAATCATCCTTCGCCTCTGTTTTGTGTCCGGATTGATTTCTTCCGTCTCAACAGCCAGGGTAATCTCTATCATTCTCAGATCATGAATTTGATTGTCAGTCAAATTGCCGCCAGCGCCGGGGACAACAGGATTCCCAACCGCGTCGA
This sequence comes from uncultured delta proteobacterium, assembly GCA_963695875.1. Taxonomy (GTDB): domain Bacteria; phylum Desulfobacterota; class Syntrophia; order Syntrophales; family UBA2185; genus DATKLL01. Next base: position 145,808 of record CAVOID010000010.1, read on the forward strand.
AGTAACGGAAAATCGGAATTACCGGATTGAGGTCAGCATTGATGACCCTTACCGTGAGGGGATGCAGGCTTGCAACACTGTCACCAAGAAAAGATTGAGCCCCCCCGCAGTTTGTTTCTCTCGTGATGTACCGATCTCCACCGGCTGTCACATAGTTATACCTGATAATCTCGTTGGTTTCGGCAGGACCACCCATAATCTGTCCGTTACCATCTGGCAGATTATAACCATCCAATCTATCGGAAATGTCCATCTGTACGGTGATCGACGTCGTTGTCGCTTCCTGAATGCCGCGCCGCTGGCATCTGGTGTCCAAAGGTAGTGGGCAGGAGTTTTGGTCGCAGCACAGTGTAGCACCGCAACCTGCGCCGCGCCAAAATCTGTCGACGTTACCTGTTACGGGTTCCTGTCCAAAAAGCGGGTTATAGGATGCCATCCTGATCTCCATGGCCATAATCTCCAGGGTGCCTCGCACATCCTGTTGGGCCATAACCTTTCTCTCTATGCCGCCGGACGATCTCAGCGCCGACTCGATCGCCATGCCTATTGCGAACACTAAAATCAGCGAAACCGCCGCTGCAACCAAAAGTTCAATAAGTGTAAAGCCTTTTGTGTTTTTCATCTTACACTCACACAGCTCCGGGGTCTATTTATATCATACGCAGGATCGTAGCTGTAAGGACCCTGCAGTGACACGATAGCGCTTTCAACAAGATTCCTGAGACCAGGTACCATCGGGTCACGCCACGTAACTGTGACCTGGACCCGATACACTTTAACATTTGTGACTGTGGCGCCAGGAGGATCGGGGAGAGTCGTGTCATTTATTACGGTTGTGACCGTATATTGCGCGTCCCCTGCATCCGGAACTCCTGCAGCTACGCCACTGGCATACACTTGGTAGTTTGCTGGGTAGTTTGGTAATGAATTTTGACAGGTAGCCAGGGGAATGCAGCTATTCATTACGCATGTCTCTCTTTTCTCAAGCTCTTTATGTAATATCCCCGCAGCCCTGCCCAGATAATCCGACTTTCCGACCAATTTCCACGCCGACGGCTGCATTGACAAAATGGTCAAAACGCCGAAGGCAACCAGAAATATGGCAATGACCACCTCGATCAGGCCGATACCTCGTTTATTTGATATCAAACTTAACATAGGTTCTTCCCGTCATACTGACAGTAATTTTGGCAGTAGAATGTCTGCTGTTCTCAAGTACAACGTTATCCTCACCTAATGCTGATACGGCACCTCTTGCAAAAAAATCAACCTGCGGCCCCCCGCCGAAATCGGCATTTTGGATTACAATATCCTTACCGAATTCTGAGAGAAGCTTGGGAACAACCGGACCAGGAGGGTTGCCTACATTCTGTATAGTATAACTATTTCCGCCATTGACAAAAGTGATTCGATATGTTGTGCTTTCAGAAATCGCCCTTTCCTTACAGATAGCAAAATCAGATGCAACATCCCTTGCCGCCGACCTCAGATTTTTGTTTATCGTGTAGTTGACCAAATTTAATCCTGCAACAGCGCAAATGATTCCAATTAAAATAACGACAACGAGCAGCTCAATGAGTGAAAATCCTTTACAGCGTTGCATATCACTTCTTTCCGTCGATGAGATTTGTCAGTTCAGCCTCGGGCATAGCCCCTTCTCTGAGCCGTCCATCGGGCAGTATCAGTGCGGGAGTTCCCGATATACCGAAAGATGCGGCAAGCTTCATGGAGCTGTCAATCTCGTCGGTTGCACACTCTGTCTTGGGTATCTCCTTCTTTTCGAAGTTGTCCTCAAGCATCTTCAGGGATTTATTGCAAACTATGCTTTTTGCCTTCCAATAAGCATCCTTATGAAAATTTAAAGGGAAGAACTTGATATAAAAGGATACGTCCTTCCTTTTTGCGACAATCTGTTTCATGGTTTGATGCAGTTGGCCGCAAAAGGGACAATCCGGATCTGTAAAGACGACTACTTTCTTGGAAGCGCCGCTCTCGCCCAGGATGAGGGCATTATCCAGCGGTACTTTCGCTATATCGATCCTTTTCTTATCTTGAAGCCTCCGGAGGCTCTCCTGCCTCTTATCAGACATATTGGCAACTTCTATCAAAGAACCAAGGATCAGGAACTTTTTATCTAAGCCGAGATAAAAAATCCCCAAACGTCCCATATTATCGATGGCTATTTCACAAAACCCCTTAATGGGACTCTCTGTGATGCTCAATACCTTTGCGTCGGAGGCATTGAGTTTCATCAGAACGTCTTTAATCCCTTGATTGCCGAGACCGATACACCCGTTCTTATCCTTGCTGTTGTCTCCTTCAGAAGCAATAACATATCCTGAATAAATAGGTGAAAAAAGCAAAGCCCAAGATAGGCTTATTACAGCAAGAAATAAACCCTTTTTTATCAAAACATCCTCCCTGCTAACATTTCATAGAAGCGCTTCTATATCTCACACTCAAAGCAGGAAATCAAGAAAATCGATCCCTTATAAAGTCTAAATGGCATGTTGTTACGGCTGGCAGGGTTTCACACGGTATATTGGTGGCCTTTAATAAAGATGCCTTAAGCTGCGCCGTCATAGAAGGTAATTTCAATAGTCCGGCAGCCCTGCTACCATATCCACATCATGGACTTAGGTCAGTAGCTTTACGTCCCGTCCTTTCAGACAGTTTGCCTTTTTCAAGACTTTATATTTTCAAAGAATTTCTAGCTCTATTTCAAGATATTTATTGATCCCTCAATATGGTATATCGGGAAAAATAAGAAAATCTTTAAATAAATTTAATCATATTTTGAATATTAAAATCAAACTATATCAGACTTTATAGAAGCAATTAACATACCAGATATTGACGATATGCGACTCCTACGAAAGAGGGAGCCCTATCGCTTTTGATACCGATAAATTAGATATTTTAATACATATCGAGTTGCAGGAAATTTTCTCACATAGTTAATGAAAAATAGGTAAATTTCACCAATTATAAGTAAAATTCACCTTGAAATTAGTCTCATTTATCGGTGATTATTTCAGCTTAAAAAGTGTGGATTTCTTGCTTGACACACTATGGGTGCTGTGTTACAGCTCTCAGCGGCTTAGGACTTCTGTGGGAAAAATCGTCAAGATTTAAGATACATGAGCATATGGACAACAGTGCCATTAAAGAAAGAGAAGAGTTTCTTTCTAGAGCGGAAGCCTATATAGATCAGAGTCTTTATAAAGAGGCGCTGCATATAGCTGAATCATGGCTCAGGCGTTTCCCGATTGACGCTGATGCACATATTATTCGCTGTCATGCATTGCTGAGGATGGGAAATCTCGAAAAGGTAAACGAGATTCTCGATGATGTAGAGAATACGGTACTTCAGTTATCCCGCATATATAATCGCATCGGAGATCTCTGCCTGAAAGGTGGACTGACCCGAGAGGCGATAAAGTTTTATCAGAAGTTTGTCTCTCTTAACCCAGACTCGCCAGTTACAAAAGATGTATCGGAGAAAATCAATGCACTCATATCAATTGTAGATGCATCCACCAGGATCAATGAAAATATATATGACAATATTGATCATGTCCCATCTGATTTCTACACCACAACCCTCGAGGAACTTTATATGACGCGAGGTCATATTGACATGGCTGCTGATGTTCTCAGTGAGATCCTCAGAAGAGAACCGGAAAATGAACTGGTTGCAGCTAGGTTAAGAGATATAAAAGCAATGCAAAATGACAGGATGAGAGAAGAAACGCATTTACGTATATCGCAAAACGAGGAGGTTATTCAAGAACTTACAAGGTGGCTTAAGAACGTTGACAGGTTAAAGAGCTATGCACCATAACTCTCCGGTACCTCCTGAGAGGATATCTAAGATTCGGCTGAAACTCAAAGCCCTTGATGTGGATGCGTTACTTTTTCTTGATATAAAGAATATCCGCTATTTGACGGGTTTCGCAGGCAGTGACGGGGCACTTATGATATGCGAAAAGCACAAGCTACTCCTGGTCGATGGCCGTTATATAAATCAAGCGAAAAAAGAAGTCGAGGACGTGGAAGTTGTTGAATATCGGGAAAAGGTAGATGGAATTGAGGCCGTTCTTTCAGATGGCAGATTAAAATCTATTGGGTTTGAATCAACGGCGATGAACGTCAGCACTTATATGAAACTGAAGGAGAAGCTAAGAGCTGTTGCGTTAAAGCCGATGTCTAACGAAATAGATGCCATCAGGGCTATCAAAGATGAGGAAGAAATAGCCTGTATCAGGAAGGCAGCAGAGATATCATTTCAAGCCCTTACCGCTGTTTGCAACCTTATAAAGCCAGGCGTCAAAGAGAAGGATATTGCTATAGAGTTGGAATTTCGTATAAGGAAATGTGGTGCAGAATTGGTATCCTTTCCTACCATTGTTGCAACGGGAGCGAACTCAGCACAACCGCATGCAGCCCCAGGATCGCGCGAGATTGAAAATGGAGATATCGTCATGATTGATTACGGGGCTGTATATTTTGGTTATCATTCTGACGAAACTTGTACATTCGTTGTTGGACATGCGGGTAAAAAACAAAAAGAGGTATACTCACTTGTCAAGAAAGCACACGACAAGGCACTGCAAGCGATCAAACCAGGCATAGCGTGCGGAGAAATTGACCACATCGCAAGATCTTGTATTGAGGTTGGAAATCTGGGGAAATTTTTTACACATGGCACAGGACATGGTGTTGGTCTTGACGTTCATGAGGCACCACGGATAGCAGACAAATCAGTAAATATCCTTGAAGCGGGAATGGTTGTAACCATAGAACCCGGCGTCTACATCCCTGACCTATGGGGCATCCGTATTGAGGATATGGTTTTAGTTAAAGAAGGGGGTGGTGAGGTCTTGACAAAAGTACCAAAGGACCTCACGATACTGCACTGATTACAAAAATTAATAAATTCATATATTAGGGTGTTGTGATATGAAGGTATTTCCGGATGATCTTCTTTACAATCGGGAACACACATGGGTAAGGGTTGAAGGCGAATTAGCTACCGTCGGTATTACGGATTATGCCCAGGAGAACCTGGGAGAGATCCTTGCTGTTGAACTACCCGAAATAGATTCTTATGTGGAACGGGATGAGCCCTTTGGAACCATAGAATCTGCGAAGGGTGTTTTCGAACTTATTTCACCGGTTAGCGGCGAGGTAATAAGTGTCAATGAAGATATATTGGACGACATTGGCATTATCAACAGTGATCCTCATGATACAGGATGGATGATCGTTATAGGTATGAAGGATTTGGAAGAGCTTGACGATCTTCTGGATTCCAGGGAATATCATGATTTTGTACTTAAGGAAGCGGAAGGTGGCTGACTCTTATTCATGATATGGAGATTCATTCCTTACAAGAAGTTGAGTGCCTTTGAAAATATGGCCATTGATGAGGCCATATTTCGGGAAAATCAACTGATAGATGCAGCACCGACTTTAAGATTTTACAGCTGGTCTCCGCCATCCATATCCTTGGGATATTTTCAGGAAACTTCAAAAGAAGTCGATGTTGAAGAGTGCAGACGTTATCACATAGATATTGTTCGGCGTCCAACGGGGGGAAAGGCTGTCCTTCATGAGCATGACCTGACCTATGCAGTTGTCGCAAAAGAGAATAATCCCCTCTTCCCGCCGGACATTCTCGGAACATATAGAGTCATTAGTGGGTGTATATCAGATGCTCTGTCAGAGCTTGGTATCAAAGCTGAGATGGCAGATGACGGAAGAGCATCTCAAGATGAACTATTAAAGGCCTCCTGTTTTTCATCACCATCCCGGTATGAGCTCCTGGTTAAGAAGCGAAAAATATGCGGCAGTGCACAGGTGAGGTCACGTGGTGTTTTCCTTCAACATGGTTCAATTCTGCTTGATTTTGATCCCGTCAAAACCTGCGCTGTCCTGCTGTCGCGCCACAGTGATCGCGAAAGGCATGTCAAGCAGTTGCGAGAATCTGTTACATCAATCTATGAACACATCGGCCCCACAGTGAATGTAGCAATGATCTGCCATGCTTTGAGAAAAAATTTTGAGAAAAAATTAGGAGTTGAATTGGTTCAGAAAGAGATGACTCCCGAAGAGGAGATTCTTAAGACACAGCTGATGCGTGATAAATATATGAATGACAAATGGAATTTGGAAGGCAAGGGTGCCATAAGTGGATATAAATACTCTAATTAGAAAGGAGGTGCTGAAGCAGGAAGGCTACCGCGCCGATTTCACATCCTGTCATGTTAAACTGGATGCAAATGAAAATCCTTTCACTATTCCGCCCTCCCTCAAGGAGAATTTATTCGAGGAGATGAAAAAGGTCTCCCTGAACCGGTATCCGGAACCCGGTGCCCTTCTTATCAGAAAACGATTTGCCGAACACTACGGTGTAGACGAAGACATGATTATGATTGGTAACGGATCTGATGAACTTATTCAGATCCTGTGCAGCGCTTTAGTGGATTCATCTTCATTCGTCATGGTACCGGTGCCCACTTTCGTCATGTACAGGATTATTGCTTTGAATACATGTCATGCAGTTGAGGAGGTGCCCCTCGATGCCTCATTTGATTTGGATCAGGGCACGATGCTTGATCGGGTTTCCGCAAAATCTCCTGTGTTGGTATTCTTGAGTTATCCCAACAGTCCTACCGGCAATTGCTTCAACGAAAGGATTGTAGAAGCTATTATAAGAGCATCGGCAGGCATTGTGGTAGTTGATGAGGCATATGGCAGCTTCTCGGGGAAAACCTTATTACCTCTATTGAAGCAGTACGACAATGTGGTCATTTTGAAAACCCTTTCCAAGGTAGGACTTGCCGCCATGAGAATAGGCTTCTTGATCGGTCCTTCTTCCCTCGTTAATGAACTTGATAAAGTTAGGCTCCCCTATAATATCAATACCCTTTCACAAGTTGCAGCCGGTTTTTATCTAAATCACATTGACATTTTTTTAAGCCAGACTGCAGAGGTTATTGTAAGACGGGAACAACTCTTGGAAGCTTTAAGAAAAATTGAGGGCATTCATCCCTATCCGTCTGATGCGAATTTTATTTTTTTTAGTTGCGACTTTGATACAGATAGAGTATATAGATCGCTAATTCAGAATGGAATTCTTATAAAGAATTTGAACGGTCCTGGAATCTTGAAAAATTGTATGAGAGTAACCGTGGGAAACCGCGAAGAAAATGAAGAATTTCTAAAGGCATTAAGGAAAATCCTTATTTAAGTAAGGAGTGTGGTTTAATATAAGTAACAGCACAGGGTAGTATACGGCAAGGTTCATGTATTATTATGTCTGGCGCCGTACTGCCCTTTTTTTGTTTTTTCAATATCTTTAATTGACATATGTACATTAAGTGTAACAAATAATGAATTATTTTATTATAAAAGATAAAGAAAGGAAGGGTTGTTTTGGAAGTAAAAGTATACGACAATGACATAGAAAAAGCCTTGAAAATCCTTAAGAACAAACTTTCAAAAAGTGGGTTGTTCAAGGAACTTAAATTGCGCAGAGCCTATGAAAAGCCCTCAGTAAAGAGGAAGCGCAAAGCCATCGAAGCACGCAGGCGTTATGCCAAGGTTCAGCGGCGTAGAAGTTACTGACAACAGAACTTTTATGCGACAGCATCATAATTTAACGAAAGCGGGGATTCCTGGCCAATGCTACTAGTCCCGGAACGTGCTCAGTATGGATGAAAAACAATATCTGGTTGACGCTTTATCCATCGAGGAGTCTTGGCGGATATTCCGCATCATGGCTGAATTTGTGGAAGCCATTGAAACTCTTTCCCAGGTGAAGCACGCTGTCACTATTTTTGGATCAGCAAGGGTTCTTCCCGACGATCCATACTATAAGAAGGCAGAGTATCTTGCAGGGAAGCTTGCGGAGAATGGCTTTAGTGTGATTACGGGAGGTGGTCCCGGCATCATGGAAGCGGCCAACAAGGGTGCCGCAGAGGCTGGCGGCAAATCGGTAGGAATGAATATCCGACTCCCCTATGAACAGAAACCAAACCCATATGCCAATACAATTATCGAATATAAATATTTCTTCATTCGTAAAGTGATGTTTGTCAAATATGCCGTAGCTTATGTGATCCTGCCGGGGGGGTTTGGGACCATGGATGAGCTTTTTGAGGCCATGACTCTGATTCAGACAAAAAGAATAAAATGCTTTCCTGTCATTTTGATGGGAAGTGACTACTGGAAGGGTTTAATTGACTGGATAAGAAACACTATGCTTCAAAACGACAAAATTGAACCTTGTGATCTCGAAATTATACACGTCATTGATGATCCTGACGAAATAGTCAAACATATTAAGAAATTTGTCATTCTCTAAAAACTCTGTGGCATTTAATCTGACACGCTATAACCAAGATACAATTAACCCTGGCTAAAAAGAGCTGCGGTCAGCATGATTGATGTTGAAAAGATACTGACGGATCTTAAGAAAGGGAGTAAATCCCCTTCGCCTTGTTATTTCCTCTACGGTGAAGAAGAATATCTTGTCAAAGATGCCCTGAATAGAATCATAGCGACTATCCTTCCTGCAAGCGACAGAGACCTGAATCTCTTTTTCATGGATGGAGAAAACGAAGACATAGACATCCTGTGCGAAACGATTCTGACACCTCCTCTCATTCCGGGGAAAAAAATTGTCGTATTAAGAAATACCCGTCTATTCCAATCCAGAAAAATCCTCCCAGAAATAATACAAAAAATGCGCAGCCATTTTGAAAAGGATCCCGACACGGCAGCAAAGTACTTTATGCACTTTCTAAAGATAACGGGCTGGAACCTCGATGACCTAAGAAATGACGGTTGGAAGAAAATAACAGACGAAGACTGGCAAAAAACTGTTGAAGGGGATGATGGACATGATCGAGAAACCTGGCTTCCCGGAATAATAGAGGTTTGTGTCAGCCGCGGGATGGATGTGAGTCAAATTAAGGATGATACGGATCGCCTCGAAGATATCCTGGAAAAGAGGCATCCCAGAAGGAAATCACCTGATCATGACTGCGGAAACGGTGGATAAAAGAAAGAGACTTTTCAGGATCATATCCGAGATCGGTGTAATCCTTCATTTTTCTCAGGTGAGAGGTGAGACCAGGCAGAAGAATGCCTTGATAGGTACGGCTAAGGATCTTTTGGCTAAAACCGGGAAAAAACTTACGCAGGATGCGTGGATCGCGATCGGCAAAAAAACAGGTTTTAATCTCGCTGATTCTATGGGAGCCCTGGAAAAGTTAATCGCTTACACGGGTGAGAGGATGTTGATTGAGGATTCAGATGTCGAAGAGGTTGTGGGAAAGACAAAGGAAAATACCGTATTCGATTTAACAAGAGCACTCGTCGATAAAGATCTTAACATGGCCCTCTTCAAACTTGAAAGACCTTTTCGATCAGGGTGTTAACCACTTATTAATACTGTCGATGATAGCGAGGGAAATCAGATTTCTCCTCCATGCCAAGACGTTTATTAGATCGGGGAAGCTTAGCTCCTTTCATCCGAACATGGACTACGACCTTTTCCAAAAGTCCGATTATCCGGTCATCCAGGAATTGATCGGCAATACAGGGAAGAAAGGGAGCAGAGGGGATCTAGGTTCTCAACATCCCTATGTTGTTTATAATGCCCTGAAAAATTCATATCGATTCTCATATGAACACCTGGTAAAATATCTTGAAGACCTCGTCGATATGGATATCGCCTTCAAGACAACAACGAAAGACCCACGGTTTCTGCTGGAGCGCTTTATCATTAATGTATGCACATAAACACTAAAGAGTGGTTTAAAAATCATGCTTTTTCCAGGCTGTTCAAAAATGTATGGATCAAGGCACTCCCTTCGACATGCTCAGGATAAACTCACCCGAGGAATGACAGGTACACAGAAGTATGTTGAATAAACCTGCCCCGGACTTGATCCAGGAATGGGCGCAGTGCAATATAACAGATGGGCATTTTTCAACAGCCTGTATAGATTAAAGCTTCCGGATTCTTACTCTTGCCGCCTTTTTTTTCCGGGAAAGTCTCCTTGATGGTCCTTTCTTCTTTACATTTGCCGTAGTTTCATCCTCCTTATCCCTGTCACATCTTTCTTCAGTATAGGAGGATGGATCAGGCAGACCGGTTTTAAGCCTGCTGATAAGCTCTTCGAACTCCTGGGAAGATATTGCAGTCCCTCCTCTTCGAATGACAAAATTGGCAATATCCCTGTCCGATGTGACGACAACGATTTCTTCTCCCATTTTTTCAACCCTTCGCTTGATGACATCATCTGCCTTCTCACCCCTCCGAGAATAAATGATGTCAATGCCCTCCTGTCGATCTCGCTCTTCCTCGGCAGGGCCGCTTTCCCAGCCGTCAAAGACAACAGTCACCTTATGTCCCTTTTGCTTCCTATACACTGCTATGAAGCGTATCAGAGCCTTTCGGCCTTCTTCTAGGCTGAATCTCTCATACCGCCTCAGTGCAATCGGATTGTCTTATCAGGTTATACCCGTCGATAATAATATGCATTATAGTTCATACCAATTTTATTTCATCCAGAAAGGTGAGACACTTTTCCTACTATAGAAAAGCTTGGGCATCCCACTCGACATAATTTATTATCCGTGCAATTCCGGTTTTTACTTGACCTCAGTACTATGCTTCTGCTATTTTTTACTCGTTTTTATATTAGAAGGTTCTTTACAGGTCAATCCCTACCATAATAATCTCCTGCAAGAGAGTATTAATAATATAATACTACCATGGCTTAGCTAAGATTTAAATGATCATTAACCGTTTTAATATCTACATAAAACCTTCAACTTCGAGTAACTTTTAAAATACAAGGAGGGGCGATATGCCAGAGAAAATCTATCAGCCGGGAGAATGTTACAAGTATCAACTAATCCTCAAACATTTGCTTGAGACCCCCCTTTTCTTTGCCCCAGATCAGCAGATCGTTTACAGAGATAAAGTTCGTCTCACATACAGAATGTTTAATGAGCGCATCCACAGATTGGCCAATGCTCTAAAATTACTGGGTGTCAAGATGGGTGATACGGTTTGTGTGTTTGATTATGACAGCCATCGTTATCTGGAGTGTTTCTTTGCCATACCTATGATGGGAGCGGTTCTTCATACTCAGAACTGGCGGTTATCTCCGGAACAGATCCTCTACACAATGAATCACGCGGAGGATGATGTTGTCCTGATCCATTCCGATTTTTTACCCATTCTGGAGGCGATAAAGGATAAACTAACCACCGTCAAAAAGGTTGTCCTGATCACCGATGATGATCAAAGACCGGCTACAAAGCTAAATATCGATATAGAGTATGAAGAGATGCTGCGGGGAGCATCCAGACATTATGATTTTCCTGATTTAGATGAATATACGAGGGCGACAACATTTTATACCACTGGAACAACAGGAGCCCCAAAGGGTGTTTATTTTTCCCACAGGCAACTTGTGCTTCATACACAGGCAGGCCTAATCGGGTTAGGCGCCTATGAATCGGTTGCCAGATTCCGGTCAAATGATGTTTACATGCCGATTACCCCCATGTTTCATGTCCACGCCTGGGGAATCCCCTATATTGCAACCTTGCTGGGTGTGAAGCAGGTCTACCCCGGCAGATACGAGCCAGAGATGCTCATGAAGCTTATCTTGACAGAGAAGGTCACTTTCTCCCACTGTGTTCCGACGATTCTTCATATGCTTGTGAGCAGTCCCGCAGTCAAGAAACTGGACTTGTCCAAATGGAAGGTGATTATCGGTGGTTCGAGGCTTCCTAAGGGACTGGCTAAGGCAACAATGGATCTGGGAATTCAGATTTTTTCCGGTTACGGGATGTCAGAGACCTGCCCGGTGATCTCGCTGGCAAATCTTAAGCCGCACATGCTTGATTGGAACAAGGAGAATCAGATAGATAAATTGATCATGACGGGACTCCCGATACCATTTGTGTACGCGAGAATTGTAGATCATTCAGGAAAAGATGTGCCGCATAATGGCGAATCGACAGGCGAGCTAATTTTAAGAGCACCGTGGCTGACAGAAACTTATTTCAACGATCCTGAAAGGACCAAGGATTTATGGAAGGGTGGATGGCTTTACACGGGCGATGTAGCTAATATTGACCCGGCTGGGTACATTCAGATTACGGATAGGACCAAAGATGTTATCAAGACAGGAGGGGAATGGATTTCTTCTCTCGAACTGGAGAATCTGATCAGCCAGCATGAGGCCGTGTCGGAAGCGGCAGCGATCGGTATCCCTGATGACAAATGGGGGGAGCGACCTTTATTGATCGTTGTCCTGAGACCTGAATACAAAGACAAGGTCAGCAATGAAGACTTGCAGAAATTCATGGCGAAATTTGCAAAAGAGGGCAAAATCCCGAAGTATGGTGTGCCTGATCGCTACCTCATCGTTGATGGGATTCCCAAGACCAGTGTAGGTAAGATTAATAAAATTCAACTGAGAAAATTATATGGATAGGAGGACGAGAAATGGATTTTGAATTGACCGATGAACTGAAGATGTTGAAGGAGATGGCATATAAATTTGCCTTGGCCGAGTTTTCGGAAGCATCTCATGAATGCGATGAGGACGAGAAATATACTCCGGAGATCCGTAAGAAAGCAGCAGAAAATGGTCTTGTCGGAGCCTGGATTCCCGAAGCATATGGTGGCGCGGGTGCAGGTTTTTTAGGCAATGCCATCATAACCGAAGAACTGTCCAAGGTGGACATGGGAATTGGATTAAATGTTGTCGCTGCTACATTTGGCTGTGAATCTATATTGCACTTCGGCTCGGAACAACAAAAAAAGAAATATCTCCCTCCTGTATGCAGAGGGGAGCAGGTCAGTGCCGGGGCCTTTACAGAACCTAATGCTGGTACCGACGTCGCAGGATACAGAGCAAAGGCTCTGAAAGACGGAAGTGACTATATCATTACTGGAAACAAGATGTTCATCACTAACGGGAGTGTCTGCGATTTCATGGTTGCCCAGTGTATTACCAACCCGGAAGAAAAGAAGCACAACAGTTTCAGTCTCATTATAGTTCCCTCTGATACCAAGGGGATAACCCGAAACAAGATCCATGGGAAGATGGGCATCCGGTCCAGTGACACGGCAGAAATCGCTTTTGAGGATGTGAGGGTTCCGCAGTCCAATTTGGTCGGCAAGGCAGGCAACGGTTTCCGCCAGTTGATGCACTTTTTTGATACAACCAGGGTGATGGTTTCGGCCCAGGCACTTGGACTTTCTGAAGCATGTCTGGAGACAAGCATTAAGTATGTAAAGGAGAGAACGGCATTTGGCGCCCCCTTGGGTTCCTTCCAATTAACTCAGATGAAACTTACCGAAATGGCAATTAAGATAGAGGCGCTACGAGGGCTTATCTACAAAGCGGCCTGGCTGGTCGATGAGGGCCGTCCTGACTATACATTGGCCGCAATGGCAAAATACTTCGGTGGGCAGACAGCCGTGTTCTGTGCTAATTATGCAGTCGAACTTCACGGCGGGTATGGCTATATTGACGAGTACAACGTCCAGAAATGGTACCGAGATGCGAAGATTCTTGAGCTTTACGAAGGAACCAAGGAAGCCGAGATCATGACCATAGGCAGAATTCTACAGGCGCGGTAGCTGTACAAAGAATCCCCCGTGCCCCTTTGAGACTGTGTCACAATGTCATTATGAGGCGTGAAACGATCGAAGCAATCTCGTAACGAGCTAGAGATAAAAAGATTGCAACGCTCCCTTTGGTCGCTGACAATGACAAATAAGAATTGTGGCACTGTCTCCTTAATAGTAAAGTGGGCATGGTGGATTTTTAAATTTTGAATCTATATTACTTGTCCAAGATAGCCTTCCTTAGTAAGACGCTTGACAGAATAGTCAAGAAAGCCCATGAGCCCGGCCATATTTAAAATGATTCCTGGCGAGTCTAAACCACACTACTGATAATCGATGTACACACTGTATAACATCCTGCTATTGATAGCAGCCCTTTTTGCTTTCCCCTATTATGCATTAAAGATGATGCTGACGGGAAAGTACAGAAAAAGCATCGGGCCAAAGTTCGGCTTCATCAGACCTGAATCTTTTACTAATATGAAAGGCAGTCCCAGGATATGGATGCACGCCGTATCGGTCGGTGAGGTGACGGCTGCTGCCCCTATTGTTGCTTCCCTCAGAGAACATTTTCCTGAAGCCTGCATCATACTATCAACCAGCACAGAAACAGGCCAGGAGATGGCTCGCAGGATTGTAACCGCAGCCACGTCTTTCATATATTATCCCCTTGACATTCCCTTCGTAGTCAGAAAGGTTATCAGCCAGGTGAACCCCGATATCTTCATCCTGACAGAAACGGAACTCTGGCCCAATTTTATCAGGACATGCAAAGAACGAGGCGTGAAGGTCATTATGGTCAATGGACGCATCTCGCCCCGCTCTTTTAAGAAATATGCCATGACGGTTTTTTTCTGGAAAAGCATCTTGAACGCGATCGATGAAGCGGGTGTGATTTCAGAGATTGATGCCGAGAGGCTTAGTCAGCTCGGCATGTTGCCATCGAGAATTCACATATTGGGAAACGCAAAGTACGACAGTCTGGCAGCGAATGCATCTCCGGAGATTCAGGAAGAGATGGAGAGAAAGTTGAATCTTGCAAAAGACGACAGGGTCTTTGTAGCGGGAAGTACTCACGATGGTGAGGAAAAAATCATCCTGAACGTTTACGGAAAACTCCTCAAGACATACCCCGACTTCAAATTGATTATTATCCCCCGGCATCCCGATAGAGGGCAGTCAGTCCTTGCCATGGCTAAAGAGGCTGGAGTTAACGATTGCATAACAATGACAGAAATCAACAGTGGAAAACAGCGGGCCACAGAACGCGTCATCATCATCGATGTCATTGGCGAACTTTTCAAGGTATATAGTCTAGCTACCACTGTCTTTTGCGGAGGCTCCCTTGTGCCAAAAGGTGGGCAGAACATCCTCGAACCCGCTGCATGGGGCAAGGTCATCTTTTATGGACCTTACATGGAAGACTTCAGAGACGAAGAAGATCTTTTAGAAAAGACCGGTGCTGGGATAATGGTTAGAAACGGTGAAGAATTATTGGGTGGTATTTTGAGGCTCATGGCTGATCCTGATGCACTCTCCAAGAAAGGAGAGGATGGGCGCAAGATTGTGTCCGCAAATATGGGTGCCGCTCAACGATACGCAGGAATGATCAGGCGGCACATAGCATCCAATGCTTAACTCAGGACTCCTAAATCCTAATATCATCAAGTGTGTCATTTCGAAGGAGCGTAGTGACTGAGAAATCATCAATGTTGAAAAAGATTTCTCCTGCGGTCGAATGGTGCTAATAAAATGATGTTAGCCTCTAATCGCTACCCTTCGGCCCTCTTCAGGTATTCATTCCACTTGGTGTCGACCCACCTTTGCAGTTGTCTCAACTGTTCGATGCTCATCTTTTTGAATCGTCCCTGTCTTTCCACGTAATTGATGACAGGCAGTTTGTTCCCCTTTTCCGCCAAGGTCTTGCTTCTGCCGGTGAAACGAAATTTACCGTCCTCAATCTCGAAGAGAACGACGATACCGGTTTCCACGGCAAGTCTCCCGATACGCACGGTGTCCTTAGGTGCATAGCCCCATCCAGGCGGGCAGGGGACGGCGATCTGCATGTACCGCGATCCCTTGATGCGCTTAGCCTTGACAAATTTATCATACAGGTCAATAGGATAAGCTGGTGAAGTGGTGGCGAGATAAGGCAGGTCATGGGCTTCCATGATTCGCAGCATATCCTTCTTCGGCTGCTGTTTGGTCAGCACCGGCGTGGTGGTAGTCAGTGCACCTATTGGCGTGGCGCTGGAACGCTGAGTACCCGTATTCATATACCCTTCGTTGTCGTAACAGACGTAAATGAAGTCCGTACCTCTTTCGGCTGCCCCGCTCAGGGCCTGGATGCCCATATCGAAGGTTCCTCCATCCCCGGCAATCGCCACGGCCGTGATGTCCGTGCGGTTCAGGGCATTCAGGCCGGCGACTATACCTGCTGCTGAGGCTGCCGTACTGGCGAATGTGCAATTCAGAGCAGGAATGGTTACGGATGTTGTCGGATACAGGCCGTGGAGAACAGTCAGGCAGCAGGCCGGAAAAGTCAGAATCGTATTTTCACGTAACGCCTTCAGGACGTAGCGATAAGCCAGGGACAAGCCGCAACCCTGGCAAGCCCTCTGCCCCGGGAGCATATACTCTTCAATATTTACCTTGAACAGGTTCTCCGGCATATTTTCACTCCGTAAAACAGTTTAACCATTTCGGTCCAGGTTCGTTATCCCCTGAGGCAATGGCATCTCGTGACGACCGGACAGCTTCGGCAAGCTCCCTCGCCTTGACGTCCCGGCCACCAAGTCCGACAATATAGTTATGGATAGGCAGACGGATATCCGTCCCGTAAAAGGCCGCCTTGAGTTCGGAACACAGCGCTCCTTCATATCCGTAACTGATCCCCTTTTCGAAGACAACAATAGCCTTTGTCTTCCTGAAAGCCTTTCTGACTTCTTCTTTCGGGAAAGGCCTGAAGATCCTGATTCCGACAACGCCTGCCCTGATGCCCTCTTCCCTCAGCATATCCGCTGCCGCAGTAGCCTCGTTGGCTACAGAGCCCATCCCCGTCAAAACCACCTCGGCATCATCCGTCTTGTATTGCCATAACATCCCACCATGATCTCTCCCGAAAGTCTCGGCGAATGTATGGCCGGTGGTAACAATCACATCACGGGATTCTTCAAGGATCTTCTGGAGCTTGTATCGCATCTCCATGTAACCATCGCACAGTACACCATCGGCATTGGCCCGGCGCCATGGAAAAAGGACAGGGTTGATATTCATGGGGGTCTCCGGCGACAGTATTGTGTGGGGCTTATAAGGGGGCAGGAAATCAGATACTAGCTCAGCATCAGGGATCTCCACGGGCATCATCGTATGGGACATAACAAAACCATCATAACAGATCATGACAGGAACATAAACAGACTCGGCAATCCGGTATCCTTGGATGATGGAGTCGATGATTTCCTGATTGTCACGGCAGTAAATCTGAATCCAGCCTGTATCGCGCTGTGCGATTGAATCCTGCTGATCATTGAAAATTGTCCAGGGTGCGCCCACTCCCCGGTTTACGCAGCACATCACAATGGGCAGCCTGGAGCCGGCAGCCCAGTGGATCTGCTCATGCATGTAAAGAAGTCCCTGGGAACTGGTAGAGGTAAAGACACGTGCGCCCACGGTGGATGCCGATATGCAGACCGTGAGCGCCGAGTGCTCGGATTCGACGCGGATATATTCAGCCTTGAGTTCTCCGCCCTCAATAAACTGAGAAAGGATCTCCGTCACAGAGGTTTGCGGTGTAATAGGATAGGCGGCAACGACCTGAACCTGGCTGAGTTTCGCCCCCAGGGCCGCGGCTTGATTGCCCGTCATGATCTGTACTTCAGCCATCTTACTTAACCTCATTCACCATGGTGATCGCTTTTCCGGGACATTCCTCTGCGCAGATGCCGCAGCCTTTGCAGTATTCCAGGTTGATCTCCAGGGGAATCGTCGCTTTGATCACCCCTTCCGGACAATAGAGCCAGCAGAGGAAACATGCGGCCTTTTTCTTGATGCAGGGGATGCACTTGGAAGGATCATGAACCGGTCTCATGTCCCGCCAGTCCCCTGTTTTACCGGCCTCTCCGACGGCCGGTGTGGCCATGGCGGAAATATTTTCGTCTTTCTTCTTCACAAATGTTATCCTCACATGATGGCTTTCATTAAAGTCTGTTCAAATGCATCCCGCAGGGCCGCGACATTGGCGGCAGAAACCGCGCTGGACAACTTACATTTCAGTCCTTTTTCCATTGCCTCCAGGGATACCAGGCCTGATGCCCTGGCAAAGGCCCCCAGCATCGGGGTATTGACGATCGGTTTCCCCTCCCTAATCAAGCGGTGTTTCAGAGCAACGCCTCCGGCATTAACTGTGGCAATACTGATTTTTGCGTTTAGTTGCATGTCATCGGGCTTCAACGGGGTGTTAATGATGATCAGTCCCCCTTCCTTGAGCGTTCCCAGGATGTTTACTACAGAAATTAAAGATGGATCCAAAACGACGGAGATATCTGCATGTTCGATTTGCGAGACCATCCGGATAGGATCCGATGATATCCTGGTTGAAGCCGTCAGCGGGGCGCCTCTTCTTTCCGGGCCGAAGGTCGGCGCAGAGGTGACCCCCTTGAATCCTTGAAAATAAGCTGCTTCAGCCAGAATCTGGGCCGCGATCACAACACCCTGACCGCCCCTGCCATGCCATATCACTTCGTGCATATTACCTGCCCTTCAAGAATTGACGATCTCAAAAAAACAACCCGGTCTAATGACAGACTGCTTTGTAAAAAGCTCCAGAGGCAAGGCGCACGCCTGAGGAATGAGGCGTACAAAGACGTACGCTGTAATAGTTGCGAGGCACAGCCGAAGTAAACTCGGAGATTCCTCGCTTTGCTCGGAACAGGCTCCGGATGAAGCACAACGCAGCATATGGACTTTTTTACGAAGTCGTAAAGAATAAAAAAAGGCCATGGAATTTTTACCCATGGCCCTTAGGATGATATATGAATGTTTATTATCTTTTCCTAAAAACGACGGGCGCCGGGAATTGACCCGGCAAAAGAAGAGCGAGGAGATACAAGCGATCTTCACTCAATCTGTTAAACTCTCTTCTTTTTATACTGCTTGTCATTTTCAGGAACACTCTGTAACAATTTTTCGCGAACATAGAATAAATGACGGTCTATGTCAACAGGTAAATTTTGGGAAACCTTATCGGGTCTTTGTATTTTGAGTAAGGGCAACTTGAAGGTTGTTGTACGCCTCCTTATAGTCCGGCCTTATCCATAGCGCCTCCCGAAAATGGGCAATAGCCTCAGTCACTTTACCCTTGCGAGCCAAGGCAATTCCTAGATTGTTGTGCGCTTCCGCATAATCAGGCTTTATCTCCAAGGCCATCGTAAAATATTTCCCGGCCTCATCATGATTTCCTTGTTTGGCCAATACCCTTCCCAACAGATACGGTATCTCCGGATCAGAAGGGAGAATCTTGAGTGCCTCACGTAACTGTGAAACAGCATCATCGAGATTCCCCTTCTGCATCAGGGCAATGCCCAAATTTTTGTGCGCTTCTGCATAGTCAGGCTTGGCCTGCAGCGCCTTATAGAAATAGGTCATAGCCAGATCATGATTTCCGCGCATCGCGGCATTTACACCAAGGTTGAGGTTCGTTTTCGCGTCGGAAGGCTTTATCCGGATCGCCTCCAGAAATTGCGAATTAGCCTGATCAAGATTTCCAATGTGCACGAGGGCTAGCCCTAGGTTGTAGTGCGCCCAGTAATTATTCGCAGTAACTTTTACAGCATGCTCATAGAGGGCAATATCGTCCCGCCAATATCGGACCTGAACCCACGTAACAATTATCAGGATGGAAAGGGATGTTGAAGCGAGCAAAACGAGCGCATTCCTGCGATAGGGCCATTTAGCCAGGAGATCGGGAACACCCCAGGCAATCATGATAAAGAGACCGATGTAAGACACGTAGGTATATCGATCAGCCATGGATTGCAGTCCCACCTGCACCAATCCGATCACCGGTACCAGCGTTCCCAAGTACCACAGCCATCCCACAATCAGATAAGGTTTTTTTAGCACATATAGAAGAAGTATAGTAATGGATACGAGCAGCAACCCGGCTCCGGCAACCTGCCATACGGCCAGGGCGTCTCCCGGATGAGGATAAAAGATGGCCAGGTTTGTAGGCCAGAGCATCTTTCCTATGTATGCGGCATAAGATACCAAGGCATTTTCTATCCGGGCTTGAAGTGAATACTGTTCTATGGATTTCACGACTCCTGTCCGTGACTGGACGATCAGGACCACAATACTTGCCCCTGCCGCCATGACAAAAAGAGGCAATTTTTCTTTGACCAGAGGGATAAGAAGGGACCATTTATAAACAGAAGTTGGTGCTTTCTGAGTCTGGACCTCATTCCTTACTATAACCTTTTGATGTTTCTTTTTCTTGTCCGCACGCCTTTGCGTTTCGGATTTGTCGGGACGGCTGGATATGCCTGATTTTTGCATATCTAATCGGCCGAGAGGCCAGTAATCAAGAAGCAGGAGTATAAAGGGCAGGGTAACCAGCATTTGTTTTGCCATGAGACCCAGGGCAAAAAAAAGAACGACCGGCAAATATCGGCCTGCTTTAGGATTTTCCACATAGCGGACGTAACAGAATATGGTAAGGAATAAGAAAAGGGTGCTGAGGACATCCTTTCGTTCTGATATCCACGCCACGGACTCTACGTGGAGTGGGTGGATGGCGAAGAGCGCTGCAACGAAGGCGCTCTGCCATATCGCTCCCGTCATCCGCCTGAAAACCAGAAATAATAAGAGGGTATTCGCAATGTGGAATACAAGATTGATCAGATGATGGCCCCCAGGTTTCAGACCGAATAGCTGGACGTCCATCATATGGGACAACGATGTCAACGGATGCCAGTTGAACGCATGCACAGACGTGAAAGCCCACGCCACGCCGTCGACGGTCAATCCATTCCGGACATGGTAGTTCTCCGTAACATATTCAGGGTCATCGAAGGTGATAAAGCCATCATTCGTAACCTGCCAGAAAACTGCAAAGGTAACTACCGCCAGAAAAAGACATATGAATAACGCGAGTCGATTGTCATGTATTTTATCAGTCACTGGGAGGACAACCTTGATTCGATGGGATTCACCCCCGGCCGGGTCTTCCGGGTCTGATTGATAAGTGTCTCCATCTTCTCAACGAGAGGTGGAAGTGATTCAGGATGGAGAGCAGATATTGCTAAGGCGTCAAACATCCGGCAGAGATTTTTAAGGATTGCTTTGTCGGGAAAGCGATCCTCTTTGTTAAAAACGCGGATGGTCGGTTTTCTAATTATGTCGAGTTCCTCAAGTATCTTCTCGACTGCCGCTATGTGACTCTCAAAATTCGGGTTGCTGACGTCAATTACATGAAGCAGGACATCGGCTTCCTGGAGTTCATCGAGGGTCGCTCGGAAGGCAGCGAAAAGATCCCGGGGAAGATCCCGGATGAATCCCACCGTGTCGGTTATGATGGCTTCCGTATCCCGCGGGAAGCGGAGTCGCGAGCTTTTGGGATCAAGTGTCGCAAACAGGCGGTCCTCTGTAAAAACGTCGCTTTTTGTAAGTGTATTCAGGAGAGTGGATTTGCCTGCATTTGTGTAGCCGACAATGGAGATGACGGGAAGTCGCATCCTCTCCCGTTTGATCCGGCGCTGTCCCCTTGCCTTTTCAATCTGCCTGGAGCTCCCGTTCGAGGCGGTGGATTCGATCCCTGACACGGCGCCGGTTGATCTCAAGCTTTGTCTCTCCGGGCCCCCTTCCCCCGATGCCTCCCGTAAGCCTTGACATGGCCGTGTTTTTCGTAACCAGCCTGGGAAGCAGGTACTTCAACTGGGCGAGCTCTACCTGGAGTTTGCCTTCCATGCTGTGGGCGCGCCGGGCAAAGATATCGAGAATTACCTGGGTGCGGTCGATGACTTTCATCTCCGTAAAATCGGCAATCGATCGGATCTGCGCCGGTGTCAGTTCATGGTCGAAGATGAGGAGATTGGCGCCTATCTGCAAGGCCCGGATGACAAGCTCCGAGATTTTTCCCCTGCCGAGGATGTATCGGGGATCTATCTGCTCACGGTACTGGATGACTGTATCGAAGACCTCAACCCCGCATGACCGGGCAAGTTCCTTCAGCTCGTTGAGAGAGGCCTGGCTGTCAGCAAGGGGATTCGTCTCCACGCGGATTAGAATGGCACGGTCGACGGAATCTACTTTCCGGGTCTTCTGCTTTCTTGCAAATTCGCTCTCCAGGGTCTGGATGAAGGCGGCAAAGTCGAGGTGCATCTCCGACGGCCGGTCCTTCTCCATGATAAACCAGTATCTCCCTTCCGGGTTTTCCGGGATCAGATGGGCCGTGTGGGCATACCCGGGCAGTCCATCCTCCTCCGCCTCAACGGCACAGACGAGATCGAGGCGCAGGAGCGCCAGGTCCGTCAGGTCATCGGTGGTGAGACCCTCGCCGTTTAGATGGGTATGGATCAGGCGAAGTCCCTTGAAGCGGGTGGAAGAAGAACGAAACCCGTCGAGGCCGGGGATCATGATTTCCTTGTGTGAACCGACTATCACGTAGGCGATCTCGCCTCTGCGGCTGATCAGGATGCCGATCTGACGGTTGATTTCCCGGGAAAGAGAGGTAAGTGATCTCGCCAGTTCGTGGGTAACGATGCGTTCCGGAGGTACTTTCCTCCGGTAGAGCTGATCGATCCTTCTGATCTGTTCCGCCCCGAGACCGGTCAGGTTGCCATAGACTCTATCGATTGCCGGCCCCCTTGCTTTCAGCCGCCCGTGCCGCCATTCTCCTGGCCAGGCGTTCCTCATATCTTTCCCGGCTGTGGAAACTGGTGCGCCCTATCAACTTCTTCGGATTAAGAGCCCCGCATGCGGGACAGGCGAGACCTTCCTGACCTTCCCCGACTTTCATAAGACGTTCAAAGATATGCTTGCAGGTACTGCATTCAAATTCATAGATCGGCATGTAAAACTCACTACGTTTTGATCAAATGTCATAATTCTAAATATGATTCTCAATTCACATTGAGATACTTTAATTTCAAGCGACTCACTTTGTCATTACGAGCAAAGCGAGAAATCTTGTCTTCTTATGTTATCAAGATTTCTCCCTGCGGTCGAAATGACAATCTTGTAAAGAGATCTAAGATTTTAATTAAAATTAACATACAGTAATTTGCGGGTCAAGGGGGATTTTGGTCATGAAAAAACCCCGGAGGGTTATCCCCCCGGGGCTCTTTGTGGTTAAACGTCCAATAACGACCGGATTAGAAGCTGAGGGTCAGCTTGTGCGTCAAGAGATAGTCGTTATTGACAGTAGCTGCGGCCTGGGTGCCTTTCCAGAAGTCACCTGCCCAGAGGTAGCCGAACCCGACCATGTAGCTCAGGTTGTCATAGATCTTGTACGTTGCCGTAAGATCACCTTCCCAGCCGTAGTCTTTAGAAATCCAGCCGTTGTGTCACGGGTTTATCCGCTTTTGCCCAGGTGACGGCCAGCCTTTACATCCAGTTTGGGTATAGGCTTGATGCCTACGAATACCTGCACGATATAGGCATTGCTGATACCGGCGGCGCCCGTTGACGAGTTATTGTCGGGGGCCAACTGCAGTCGGCATAACGGGCATCAACCCAGACCGCCGTTCCATCTCATCGAATCGTAGTTGAAGAGCATCAGGCAGGGGTTGAAGTCAGTGCCGCCAGGCTGACCGGCCGTATTGGTTGTGTTGGGCGAGCCGGAGACTGCCGGGCTGTCACCCTCTACATAGACGAACGTAGCGCCGACATAGGCCGGTTTGATATCTACGCTGGCCATGGCATAACCGGACCAGCCATTGAGTGTGACATCACCGTGTAGTGTTGAACGGCATCGCTTTCATAAGCGACTGTCTTGCCGTAACGGTAAATGACCTCACCCTCTGTATAGACGGGACCAAACTGCGCCTTCCAGTAGGGCAGGAACAGCCAGTACTTCGTTTTGTACCCGTTGTCCGACCGGAGCAGTAGGTCGCACCGCTGGTGGTAGTCATTCCACACGTACTTGACGAGGAGACCGGCATTCCCCTTGGCCCAGGTGTAGACGAAGGCGGCCGCGGGGGCATCCTCCTGCGCATCTACCTGCGCACCGGCATTACTGGGACTGATTGAAGGGGACTGGGTTTCGTTCCCTCGTACCAGTCATAGCAGGGCTATAAGTGTCCAGGGACCGGTGAAGTAATCGTATCTGATCCTGGGACCGAAAACGAGGTCGCCGGAATCACCGAATGTAGGTGCCCCATGCGGTCTGCGTCTGGTAACCAACCCTCACACGGCCGCCGAGGATATTGGCGGTCACATACACATTGTTGAACCTGATGTTTTCCAGCTTCCTGGTTATAGGCTTCCTGCTGAGCCGTACCAGTGGCACTAAAAGGGTTGATTCGTCTATGGTACGATGTTGTATGGCCAACGCCCCATACCCTTTCCATGATATCGGCCCTGGTCACCAGTTTCAGGCCTTCCGCTACCTGGAAGTCCGTCTGAAGCCTTAACCTCTGCCACATATCGGATATGGATGCACCCTCACGGGAGCTCGACTGTAGCCAGTATCATCATCTTGACAGGGCGCGGTTGCTGTCGTAATAACCCTGTACGATATACGTGCCGCTGAACTTCACGTCAGCGCCCAATACGGGCATGGTGAAGGCCATGATCAGCCCAACTGATAGTAAAACTATCCAAAACTTTCTCATTTTTTTCCTCCTGTTTACTGTTTGTTAAATCGATCTTTCCGGGCATGTAGAATGAAAGATCATCCTTTTCTCAAACTACTTTTCCGGCCTGCGGGGTTTCCCGAGGCCTCTTCATTGAACCCTTTATCACCTCCTTTCTTTGAAGTTCCTAATTCTTGAAATTTTCTAACACCGCCAAAATTCATTGTCAAGAATTTTTGCCGGCATTTAAAAAAATCCACTCTTGACCCCCCTTTGCTAAAGGGGGGATGGGGGGATTTCCCACGGGAGCTGGTCTAATAATCGCCCCCGGTCTTGTTTTGCCTAGCAATCCGTGTACCAACAAGAAGATCCATTCCTTCCGGAAGAGTTTCAATACCTGTAATGAACTGAAAATAAAAGGGAAAATACCTAAAAAAGTTCAGCCGCAGGGGAAAAAGAAGATTATGTATGAGAATTTTGAGAAGCTGCATCTGATGCCATTGCGACCAATCAATTGTCATTTCGACCAAAGGGAGAAATATTATAAGCTATTGACAATACTAAATATTGCCACGTCGCTTCACTCCTCGCAATGACCTGGTGTGCAACTATTCAAAATCCTCAAACGTGAACCAGGAGTGTGTCAAAAAGAACACACAATAAATTGATTAGCTTGAATTTTTACAACATGATTTGATAATTTTTTATCATGTCCATATCCATTTTAATAAAAGCTTAGCATAATCCAGAGCAGTCATTGCGAGTGAAGCGAAGATATCTCGTAATCAATTGATATAATGAGATCGCTACGTCGCTATCACCTCGTGATGACTCGCGACGACTATGCAACGATTTTCTAAGTATGTCAGCCCAGCATTGCAAGACAATTCACCGATCAGCATAAGAAGAGGAAATTATAAGTCAACCTAATTATAATTTAGGTTGACAATTAACCGAGTGGGATGATAAGAGCGACGCCATGTCCACAAAGCAGCAATTACTCATCTATTTAAAAGAGGGTAAGGGAACCTGGGTCTCCGGGGAATCACTGGCCCATAAAATGGCTATTTCCCGCACGGCCATA
Organism: uncultured delta proteobacterium; assembly: GCA_963695875.1. GTDB lineage: Bacteria > Desulfobacterota > Syntrophia > Syntrophales > UBA2185 > DATKLL01. Next base: position 171,357 of record CAVOID010000010.1, read on the forward strand.
TGGAAACATGTCCGTAACTTGAAAGAAGATGGCTATGTGATCGAATCATCACCGAAAAAGGGATATCTCCTCCGGCAGGCTTCGGACCTGCTTCTTGTAAATGAAATCCAGGAAGGGCTGAACACCAGTGTTTTCGGCAAGAGGGACATTGCTTATTTCAAGGAAACAGACTCAACCAATTTGAGGGCGAAATTTTTGGCGAGTGACGGCGCACCTGAGGGAACAGTGGTTGTCGCGGAGAGTCAAACACGGGGAAGGGGCCGAAGGGGGAGAAGCTGGTTTTCACCCTCGGGAGAGGGTATCTATACCTCCATCATTCTGAGACCTTCCATATCCCCGAATGAAGCACCCAAGCTGACCTTGATGGCATCGGTTGCAGTTGCGGAAGCCTTACTTTCCATGACATCACTAGATATAAATATCAAATGGCCCAATGACATCCTCGTCAAAGGCAGGAAGATTGCCGGCATCCTGACGGAAATAAGCATGGAAATGGATAGAATTGATTATATAGTCATTGGCGTAGGCATCAATGTAAATACACCTCGCAAAAGCCTGCCCCCCGATATCCGGGACATAGCAACTTCCGTTTTCATGGAAACAGGCAAACCCTTCCCCAGAATTGCCCTGCTGCGTGCATATCTGGAGTGGCTGGAAATATATTATGAAACATTCAAGACCAAGGGCTTTGAACCTGTCATGAATCGCTGGAAGAGCCTTGCTGATATAATCGGACATCGGGTTAGTGTGGATATGATCGACCGTGTGCGCGTCGGAGAAGTTCTCGATGTAGATAAAGACGGCTTCCTGATCCTCAAAGAACAGGGAGGCGCGCTTGAGAGGATAATTTCCGGAGACGTCACCTTACTTGAATAATGGGTGAAGCGTTCCTTATATTGTGTGTCATTCGGACCAAAGTATGTCCCACTGGAGTTTAGACAGGAAGGAGAAATCATCAATGGCAAGGAATCGCCAGAAAAGACTGGAAAATGACGATAAAAAATACATCTGGCATCCCTTTACCCAGATGCGGGGTTACATGAAGGAAAAGGCCCTGATCATTGAGGAAGGGGAAGGATGCATCCTAAAGGACATTGAGGGCAATTGTTATATCGACGGTGTTTCTTCTCTCTGGACAAATGTTCATGGGCACAGAAAGGAGCAACTTGACCGTGCCCTGAAAGAACAGGTTGACAAGATTGCCCATTCCACCCTGCTGGGGCTCTCCAATGTACCGGCAATAAGACTGGCCAAAAAATTAATCGACATTGCTCCCAAAGGGTTGACAAAGGTATTTTACTCCGATAACGGTTCCACCGCCAATGAAATAGCCCTGAAGATGGCCTTCCAGTACCACCAGCAGGCTCCAACGGGTAATCGCAACAAGAAAAAATTCATTCGCCTTTCCAATGCCTACCACGGAGATACGATAGGGTCTGTGAGTATCGGAGGTATCGATCTTTTCCACTCCATGTATAAGGACCTCCTTTTCCCCTCGTACAGGGTGGATGCCCCCTACTGTTACCGCTGCGCCTTCGGGAAATCATATCCTTCCTGTGATCTGTATTGCCTGACACCATTGGAAGAGATCATGAAGGGTCACAACCGGGAGATTGCAGCCCTGGTGATAGAGCCGGTCGTCCAGGGGGCGGGGGGAATCCTTGTCCAGCCGCCGGGATACTTGAAAAAGGTGAGAGAACTCTGCACTCGCTACAAAATCTTCATGATCGCCGATGAAGTGGCCGTCGGTTTTGGCAAGACGGGGAAGATGTTCGCCTGTGAACATGAAGATGTTGTACCGGATATCATGGCCCTGGCCAAGGGGATTGCGGGAGGATATCTGCCGCTTGCGGCCACACTCGTGACGGAAGAGATCTACGAGGGATTCCTGGGAGAGTTCGAAGAGTTCAAAACCTTCTTCCACGGACATACCTTTACGGGAAATCCCCTGGCCTGTGCAGTCGCCCTTGCCAATCTTGAGGTCTTCGAAGAGGAGCGTACCATGGATAACCTCCAGAAGAAAATTGTCCATCTTAAGAAAAAGACTAAAGCCATTTACCGAACTCGCCCACGTCGGCGAGGTGCGCCAGTGCGGATTCATGGTGGGTATCGAGCTTGTTGCGGATAGAAAGACAAAGGAACTTTTCCCCATTGAGAAGAGAACCGGTCATAGAGTCATTATGGAAGCAAGAAAAAGGGGCGTGATCATCCGTCCCCTGGGGGATGTAATCGTCCTGATGCCGCCGCTCAGCATTTCTGCAGGGGAGATCGATCAGCTCTGTGACGCGGTATACGAGTCGATCCGGGTTGTCACTGAGGGGCGGGGAAAATCGTGACGTCCGAGACGCCCAGCATACCAAGCGGCAGGACAAACATCGCGCTAAACTGCACGGCTGTAAGACGGGCGTCTTACCTGTCTATAACGAATGAAATCAGTATCAGGCAGAGTACTGACCGATGAACATCGAAGGAACTAACAAGGATACCTGGGAGGGTGTATTTTATTTTTCTCCCGATGACAGCATCTACCGGGATCATTTCCCCGGTTATCCGGTCGTCCCGGGAAGCCTGATCGTCCATGCCTTCCTGCAAGCGGCAGCAGAGGCCGGCATCACGGAAGAGTGTCGCTCACTGGAAAATTTCCGCTTCCGGGAGTTTCTCACCCCCGGTCGTTATTCATTTCGTATAGAACGTCAGGAGGACCGGTTGAGCTGCCTGATTTATCGCGGTCCGAAGAAACTGGTTACAGGAGCCTTGGGACAATGAATTTGAAATTTTCCGGGATGCGCGCCCTGCTTTTGGGGGGTACCTGCGAACTTGCCCTTACCCTGGCTAGCTTCATGATCGAGTACCTCTCTTTTTCCGATCCTGACATACAGGAACGACAAAGGACAAAACGTCATCAAAAAAGCCCTGCCGCACATGGAAGGAAAATACGACACCCGTTATCTGGACTTCGGCGACCGCGATTCGCTGGACTTACTCTTCTCTTATATTGGTGACGATCTTGATTTTGTGGTTGATTTTGCCCAAGGAAACTATGAAAGCCTCATCGCGCAGGCGGATAGGGATAGTGTGTATCGATATTTTAGCGAGAATGTCTCCTTTCGTGCGGAGGTTTTGAAAATGGCAGGGAGGGTCATGCTGAAGAAAAGGAAAGGGAGGCTCGTCTTTATTTCATCAACGGCAGCCCCAAAGCCCAACCCTGGTCAGGGATTTTATGCCGCTGCAAAACTGGCTTCCGAGGCCCTTTACCGGAATATGGGACTGGAACTGGGGAAACGCGGTATCACCACGGTAATTCTGCGCCCCGGATATGTCGATGCCGGAAGGGGAAAAGAATATCTTCAGGAACAGGACGGGAAAATCCTCGAGACGGTGCCGATAAAGAGGGCGATAACACGAAATGAGATTGCGGAAACTATTCTTTTCCTTCTTTCCGACAGCGCCGCCGGCATGAACGCCACGGAAATTACCATGGACGGCGGTTTATCATATAGGAAATGAGGGAAATAGCTTTGAGGGTTACATGGATACTTTTGCAGAGATAAAGAAGATACTAGTAGAACTCCTTGATCTTGAAGGCGGGGAGATTATGCCGGAGACCTTTTTGATAAAGGAGTTGGGCGCCGAATCCATCGATCTTCTGGAGCTTGCGGTCGCCATAAACAGTCGCTTCAAAATCGCCGTAAGGGATGAGGCTATTTTTCTGACACGTTTCCGCCTGCATATAACCGAAGCTACACAGCAGGGAAAAGAAATCGTCTCTTATCTTGCCGGGAAATACCCACATCTTACGGAAGACCGGATTACCAAAATCGTCGCACACATCGGTGAAGGACCTCAATTGCAAATCAAGGATCTGATCAGCTACATAACGTGTCAGTTACAGGCGGTTTGAAAACTTATATGGAGACGCCTCTGGACAAACTGATTCAAGGAAGAAGAAGCATCCGGAAATATAGGCCGGATATTCCTCCAGAAGAATGGATAAAAAAGATGATCATGACGGCAATGAAAGCGCCATCGCCGACAAACAGTCAGCCTGTGCGGTTTATCCGTATACTCACCCCGGAATTAAAGGAACAGTTGCGCCAAGCCATGGAACACGGAAGGGAGTGTTTACTAGAGACTGTTAAAGATGCCCCCAGTTCCAAAAGATTAAGAAATTGGATCACCGCCTACTTTAGGTTCTCGGAATTCATGTTCCATGCACCCATTCTTTTTGCCGTGGGTACAACCGCGACCTTCGTCAGTCTTTCGGAAAGGCTCTTCCGGGCCGGCATGAGAGAACAGGGACACAAAAAACACAGGGATGTAGATATCGCTGTGGGTCTGGCGCTGAAAGGATATCTGTTAAAGGGGGAAGATCTGGGTCTCGGTTCCTGCATTCTTACCGCCCCTCTGATTTTCATCGAGGAGCCGGAAACGATTTTTCCTTTGAAAGGAATAGAGATCAAGTGCTTTGTGACCACGGGATATCCCGATGAAGAACCGGATTACATCAAAAGAAAAGATTTTAATGAAATCTACAGGGAAATCTGAATTGAAGAGAAGAATTGTCATTACTTCAGTGGGGATTATCTCCTCCCTCGGCCATCAGCATGCTGAGATTATACAAAATCTCAAAGAGGGAAAAGTTAATTTTGCCAGGCCCGTCTTTGATAATGACGTCGTTATCGCGCCTGTGGCGAACTTCAATATCCGGGATCATACGGGACGTTTCAAGGACGGCCGCTATCTTAGCCGGGGTGCTAAGTTTGCCGTTGCCGCCGCGATGGCGGCAATAAAAAATTCAGGTTACAAAAAGGAGGATCTGGCAGAAGGGGGGCTTTTCGTCGGCACAGGCCCGAACCTCGATATCGGCGGCGAATTCCCGGATGTCCATGGAGGAAACATTGACCGGGAAGACCTCCAGGCCTTGTGGATTCTGAAATTTCTTCCCAACACCGCCGCATCCATTATCGCCAAACTGGCGGGGATCCATGGAGAGAACCTGACGGTATCTACCGCCTGTTCGGCGTCCCTGCAGGCGATCGGTGAAGCCTTTCGCAAAATAAAAGCAGGATATCTAGATTTTGCTATTGCCGGGGGAGGAGATTCACGCCTGAGTCCCGGAGGGATTCTGGCCTACAAGAAGGCGGGCGCCCTATATGCCGGCAACAGTGATCCCGAAAAGGCAAGCCGGCCCTTTGATTGCAACCGAAAGGGCTTTGTGCCCGGTGAGGGAGGCGCCTTTTTCCTTCTGGAAGAATTGGAAAGGGCCAAAAAGCGGGGGGCGCGGATATACGGCGAAATCTGCGGTTACGCGAGTTCCCTGGATGCTTACAACATGACGGCCCCGGAAAGGGAAGGGAAGTGGGGAAGGATTGCCGTGCTTTCTGCCTTGCGGGAAGCGGAAATGTCCCCCTCGCAGATCGACGTGATTTCCACACACGGAACGGGAACATTTCTAAACGATGCCAGGGAGGCCGATCTCATCGGGGATATCTATGCAGGCTGTAGCCCCCGGGTAATGGCCCTGAAGTCCTGGATCGGGCATACCGCGGCCGCCTGTGGCACCATGGAGCTTGCGATCTCTTTGATATGCATGCAGGAGAATTACCTTCCCGAGATCAGGAACCTGCAGGAGCCCTGCCACAGGGAAATCAACTTTGTGCGGGAGGGAGGAAGCTTTTCTTTTGGTACGTGCACCATTGAAAATTTCGGTTTTGGCGGGCAGAACAGCGTATTGGTTGTAAAACGGAGCAATGAACTTTCTTGCGCAGGACTTTAGTCCTGCATATGAAAGCAGGCCCTTGCCATAACGTAGTTGCCAGGGAGTGAAACAACCGAAGCAATCTCCCAATGCATTAGAAACAAGGAGATTGCTACGCTCCTTGAGGGTCGCTCACAATGACCAAAAAAGATGATTACGTCATAATCTGGCTATTGAAATGACATCTATCGAAAATATCATATGGATGTGGAAATTGTAATTGATACAGGACTGAAGGGTTTTGTAATACTCGACCGGGTTTTGGAAGTCAGCACTTCCCAAATTGTCGGTGTCCGATCATTTTCAGATGACCCAGTCTTTTTGGGTCTGGAATCACTCGCCCAGCTTGGTGCGTATCATATCCGTTATCTCACAGGTTTTTCCAGACACGTCTTTCTGATTAAAATCTCATACTGCAGTCTCCCTCGTGGAAAAGTTATGGATGGAGAACATCTGCTCTCCGGAAACCTTCGCCATCAGAGCGAAGCTTCCTTTCTTTGTCACCTGAAGGCGGAAAAAGAGAATAGAACGATCGTAGAGGGGGAATTTCTCTATGCCGCAGTTGACTACGATCATAATTTCCAGAGTGAAAATTTGCGTCACCACTACACAAAGGTATTTTCATGTTTGCAGAAAGATATAAAAACAGGTTGATGATTCAAAAGACCACTGGTCTTTACCGTAATCCGCCGGAGGTGAGTACGAAGGAGGGGAAATATCTCCTCATGGGGAGTAGCAGGGTTCTCAATTTCGCCTCCAATGACTATCTGGGACTTAGCGTCTCCGGGGAAATGCGGCAGAAGGCGGCCCGGAATTTCCAAAAGTACGGTACATCATCTTCCTCCTCGCGTTTAGTATCCGGCAACTACTCGGTAATCAACGAAGCGGAAAAAGCATACGCATTATATTTCGGGTATTACGACACTTTATTTTTCCCGAGCGGTTACCAGGCAAACATGGGAGTACTCTCCACCTTCCTGGAACGGGGAGACACAGTTATATTCGACAAGCACATCCATGCCAGCTCCGTCAAAGGAATGACCATGAGCGGCGCTGATTTTTACGGCTATAATCACAATTCCATGTCCCATCTTGAAAAAAGACTAAAAGCACACAGCAATGGACAGGTCGCAGTTTTAACGGAATCCATCTTCAGCATGGATGGAGATGTTCTTGATGCCGCCGGCTTAAACAATTTAAAAAATCATTACGGCTTTCTGACAATCGTCGATGAGGCGCACGCTTTTGGCGCCGCAGGTTTCGAGGGACGGGGCTTCGCCGGTTCCGTCGCGGATATTGCCGTGGGCACATTCGGGAAGGCCTTCGGCTTTTTCGGCGCCTTTGCGCTTCTTCCCGAAGGGTTTAAGGAATACCTCTTTAATTTCTCTTCCCCTCTCATTTATACCACAACACTCCCGGAAGCACATGCCGCCACTGCTCTGGACATCCTGGGAATCATGGAACGAAGTGAAGACAGGAGAAAAGACTTGAGAGGAATCAGTCAATTTATGAGGGAAGGCTTGCGTCGCGAGGGGTTTCAAGTTACCGGTGATGCCCACATTCTGGCGCTCATGGTCGGGGATGAGGAAAAAGCGGTGAGGCTTTCCCGGCGGCTCCTGGAAAACGATATATTCGTCCTTCCGGCCCGGTACCCGACAGTTCCTCTCGGTCATGCCATATTGAGAATAAGCCTCACGGCACTGCTGGAAGAAGAAGACGTCAAATCGTTCATTGCTCACTTGAAGGAAACCAATAGAGAGTTCGAAAAATCCTGAATCTTGAATCCTTTTAGAAACTAAATTGGAAAAGAACTAAAAATGGACAATCTATTTGTGGTGGGGACTGATACAGGGGTGGGGAAGACCGTGCTTTCTCTTCTCTTGATGAAATTCTTTTTTTCTCGGGGATATAACCCTTTTTATCTGAAGCCAGTGCAGACCGGATGCAAGGATCCAAATGACGTCGACAGTGACGCAAGGTTTATTTACCGTTACGTTGGGCAGTTAAAAGATAAGGACCCGGCTGATTCCGTAATCTATTGTTTTAAGAATCCTAAGGCCCCCATTTTTGCCGCCCGTGATGAAGGCAAAGCAATAGACTTATCGGTTATAATAAAAGCAGTAGTTGAAAAGGCCAGCTCTTACTCGCCTCTTATTATTGAAGGAGCGGGCGGTGTCCTCGTCCCGGTGGTCGGAGGTACTTTTGTGGCTGACTTACCGATGCTAACAAATGCCAGAGCCGGTTATTGCCGCACGGGCGGGATTGGGAACTATCAACCATACACTTCTTACCATTGAAGCCCTGACTCGCAGAGGACTTGCACCTTTAGGAGTCGTTTTAATCGATGCGGCGAAAAAAGAAACGCCGCCGGAAATGGTCGCAGAAAACATACTGGCCATAGAGGAGGCCTCCGGTGTGAAAGTGACCGGTGTTATCGGCAGAATAATGGAATTTTGCCAACCGCCGCAGGATTGCTATCTGCCGATTTCAAAAATGTTTGGTAAATTGTGATTGCCCTTAAAGATCCTTTCTTATCATCCATCTATAAAATATAAAAAAATTATCTTGACATCAATCAATTAATCCTGTAATTCACATAACAACGACATGACTGATAGTCATATAATGACTCTTAGTCATCATGAAAAATATATACTTGATAGTTTCTAAATAATAATTATTATGATACGGAAAGATGTCTTGTCTAAGGATTAATTTCATGATACGTAAAACAATAATTTATTTAGATTCAAAATATTTAGATAATCTTAATATTATTTATAAATCTTTTAATATTGATATATGCCAATTTCCTGATGTAAGTTTCCGCATCATGGGCAAAACCTGAGCACCATCATTCCCGAATAGGGAGATTCCAGAACCACACTGACAAACGTGGATTCCCGTTTTTACAAGATTTATGCAGCATGCATATAGAGAAATTTGATTCAATGTCAATATGTAAAGATACAGAAAAGGGAGGTTATATATAAACATGGGAGAAGCGGAAAAGATTGAACTGAAGGAAGTATATCCTGTTCCCGGTTGGGTTCGCAAGCAGGCCTACATCAAATCACGAGACGAATATGAGAAGCTGTGGAAGCGTTCCATAGAAGATCCTAACGGCTTCTGGTCGGAGATTGCCTCTGAGTACGTGGAGTGGTTCAAGAAGTGGGACAAGGTAGAAGACTTTAACTTTGATGTGAACAAGGGTCCCATTTACGTCAAGTATTTTGAGGGAGGCAAGCTCAACGTCTCCTACAACTGTTTGGACAGGCATCTGAAGACGAGGGGTGACAAGATAGCCATTCAGTGGGAGGGGAATGATCCGGGAGAGGACAGGGCATATACATACAAGGAACTCCATAGGGAGGTATGCAAGTTTGCCAACGTCCTTAAATCCCTGGGTGTGAAGAAGGGGGACAGGGTCTGTTTCTTTCTTCCCATGATCCCGGAGCTTCCCATCGGGATGCTGGCCTGTACCCGTATTGGCGCGATACACGGTGCGGTGTTTGGTGGATTCAGCGCAGATTCTCTACGGGACAGGATTCAGGACAGCGGCTCCAAGGTACTGGTGACCTGTGACGGGACATTCCGTGGCGCCAAGGCCGTTCCCCAGAAGACAAATGCCGACGAGGCGGTGAAGACATGTCCTTCCATCGAGAAAGTCATCGTGGTGAAGAGGGTGGGTGAGAAGATAGCATGCAGCATGCAGAAAGGCAGAGACCTGTGGTGGCACGAGGAGATGGCGAAGGCGAGCGACGAGTGTAAGCCGGAGTCGATGGACGCTGAAGATCCCCTTTATATTCTGTATACATCAGGCTCCACGGGAAAGCCGAAGGGTGTCATGCACACAACCGGCGGGTATCTTGTGTTTGTAGCATATACTCACAAGATGATATTCGACTACCATGAGGAAGACATTTTCTGGTGCACTGCCGACATCGGCTGGGTGACGGGACACAGCTACATTATTTACGGGCCGCTTTGCAACGGCGCCACCTCGGTGATGTTTGAGGGAGTGCCGAACTACCCTGATGTAAGCCGTTTCTGGAAGGTTGTGGAAAAATATAAGGTAACGATCTTCTACACCGCCCCTACGGCCATCCGTGCCATTGCAAAGGAGGGAAGCGACTGGGTAAAGAAGGCGGATCTATCCACCCTGCGTATCTTGGGTACGGTGGGCGAGCCCATCAATCCGGAGGCATGGAACTGGTACCATCACAATATCGGACGGGACGAGTTACCCATAGTTGATACATGGTGGCAGACGGAGACGGGGGGCATTCTGATCACGCCGCTCCCGGGCGCCATTGATCTCAAGCCCGGCAAGGCTACGGTCCCCTTTATGGGGGTATGGCCTGCCATTATCGATGAGAATGGTGAGGAGATCACAGAGACTGTTGCGAGCGGGCCGCTGTGCATCAAGAAGCCCTGGCCGGGGATCATGCGGAGTGTTTATGGCGATCCCCTGCGGTTCCAGGAGAATTACTTTATACAGCGTCCCGGATTCTATTATACCGGTGACGGTGCTACCAGGGATGAAGACGGCTATTATCAGCTCATGGGCCGGATTGATGATGTCATCAACGTATCCGGGCACAGATTGGGGACTGCGGAGATCGAGAGCGCCCTGGTTGCCCATGAGAAGGTGGCTGAGGCTGCCGTGGTCGGGTATCCCCATGATCTCAAGGGTCAGTCCATCTATGCCTATGTGACCCTGAAGACGGGAGTGGAGAAGTCAGACGCATTGAAGAAGGAGCTGGTGGCGCATGTCAGGACTCTGATCGGGCCCATTGCTACACCGGAGAAGCTTCAGTGGGCCGATGGCTTGCCGAAGACCCGCAGCGGTAAGATCATGAGGAGGATATTAAGGAAGGTAGCGGCGAATGAGATCAGTGAACTGGGAGATACTACTACCCTGGCCGATCCTTCCGTCGTTGACGATATCGTGAAGAACAGGGTGCTATAAAATATCTAAGGAAGGAGGAAGACGTGAACATTGTTGCATGCGTAAAGCAGGTTCCGGACACGGAAACCCTGATCAAGGTGAAACCTGATGGATCGGGGATTGATGAGACTGGTATTAAATGGGTCATGAACCCTTATGACGAGTTTGGTGTCGAAGAGGCCCTGAGATTGAAGGAAAAGTATGGTGGCGATGTCACGATAGTAACACTTGGTCCAGCGAGGGCACTCGAGGCACTCAGAACCGCCCTTGCCATGGGCGCTGACAAGGGAATATATGTCAATGACCCGGTTTTTGATAATGTAGATGCCTATACTGTAGCAGCGGCCCTGGCAGCAGCCATCAAAGGTATTCCACATGACATTATCTTTTGCGGACAGCGGGCGATTGACGACGACTCCGGTCAGGTTGGAGCTATCTTGGCTGAACTTTTGGGTATCCCTCAGGTAGTCGTTGTCACAAAGGTCGATGTCGAAGGCAAATCCGTCAAGGTGATAAGACCTATCGAAGGTGCCCAGCTTCTTATAGAGAGTCCCCTGCCATGTGTGATAACAGCCCAGAAAGGTTTGAATGAGCCTCGTTATGCATCCCTTCCGGGTATCATGAAGGCCAAGAAGAAACCAGTTGATACCAAGGTCGCCACAGGGCTGGGTGTGTCCGTCGACGTAAAGGCAAAGATCGCTAGAACCCTTCCACCCCCGGCCAGGCCTCCAGGAAAGATTATCTGCGGCGAGGAACCGGCAGAAAAGGCCAGAGAACTGGCCAGACTGCTCAGGGAAGAGGCAAAAGTTATATAATTATCGACTATGGAGGTGTAAAAAATGGCTAAAGGTGTATGGATCGTTGCAGAACAGAGATACGGAGCCTACCGGAAAATCAGTTTTGAACTGGCCAGTACGGCCAGGAAACTTGCGGACCAGCTTGGAGAAGAAGTTGGTGCTATTCTGCTTGGTTCCGGGATTGAGGCATTGGCCGGTGAGTTAGGGAAATACGGAGTCGATAAAGTATATGTAGCTGACAATGCCCTTTTAGAACCCTATACTACTGATGCCCACGCTGCGGCAGTTGCCCGGCTGGTGAAGGAAAATAATCCCTCTATTCTGCTTTTCGGCGCTTCCGCTCAAGGCAAGGATCTTTCTGCCCGCCTTGTGGGCAAGCTGGCGACAGGAATGGCAACAGATTGTGTTGATGTGAAGATAGTGGACGGCAAATTGCTCGCTTTAAGGCCCATGTATGCCGGTAAATGTTATGGTGAAGTCTTAACGTCGTCTTTCCCCCAGATGGCTTCTTTGCGGCCTAATGTATTTCCCGCCGTTGAAAATTCTAAGACGCCGGAAGTAATCAAATTCGACCCCGGCCTTGATCCAAGCCAGTTGAAAACGAAGGTACTTGAAGTACAGAAGGACACGGCAGGGAAGGTTGACCTGACCGAGGCTAATATCATTGTATCCGGCGGACGCGGGATGAAAGGACCGGAAAATTACGTAATATTGGAAGAACTGGCAGATGTTCTGGGAGCAACGGTCGGGGCATCCAGAGCAGCGGTGGATGCGGGTTGGAGGCCCCAGAAGGATCAGGTTGGGCAGACTGGAAAGATCGTTTCCCCCAATCTTTATGTAGCCTGCGGCATATCCGGTGCAATCCAGCATTTGGCCGGCATGGGTACTTCTAAATACATCGTAGCAATTAATAAGGACCCGGATGCTCCGATCTTCGCGCGGGCTGATTACGGAATCGTAGATGATCTCTTTAAGGTTGTCCCGGAACTTACAAAAGAGGTTAAGAAACTGCTGGCTTAATTAAGAGCTTTGTGCGAGGCGCTCAGCGTGGCTCTAAATCTTTTTTCGCGTTTCATGATGAAATTTAACAAACCAATTAAAATGGATGGTTTTATAAATACCCATCAGAGAGAAAAAACATTTGATTACCCGCTCAGGACCACTTGCGCAAAGAGGTTATAATAATACGGGGGCGTGTGTGACGCCCCCTTTTTTTGAAAAAAAGAGGTGTTATGGAACTGTCAAAGTTTTCAGTTGGCAACGAGGGTAGAGAGGTCTTCTGGAATGCTGAGAATTTTGAGGGGCTTCTTTTTGTCTTTACGGCTGTCGCGCTGGCCATTTTTGCTTACGGGATTTACAAAAGGTGGCAGATGTGGACTGCCCTCGGCAAACCGGAGGTCAGAAATGATAACATTAAGGAACGAATTAAACTGCTCCTCCTTAATGGTCTGTTTCAGATTAAGACATTCAGAGACGCCTATCCAGGCGTTATGCACGGCTTGATCTTTTTCGGGTTCCTAGGCCTGATATTCGGTGCTGCATTTGATGCTACGGAATTTCATGTTGGCGAGCCGTTTGGCGCTCCCTTCTTGATAGGAAAATTCTATCTTATATTTTCTTTTCTTATGGAAGTATTCGGTTTATTTGTTCTTATAGGGATTTTTATAGCTGCGGAAAGGAGATATATTACAAAGCCTGATCGTCTTGGGTACAAGGAGAAGTCCGACAATACACCTGATGACGCAATCGTCCTCATTCTGCTCGGAGGCATAATTATTACAGGATTTATCATTGAAGCGTTAAGAATTCACGTCACTGATCCTCCGTGGGAGGTCTGGTCTTTTGTCGGTTACACCCTGGCAAAGGCATTTTCAGGCATCGATCATGGCACGGCAAGAATAGTTCACAAGGTGATGTGGTGGACTCACACCTTCATCGCTCTGGGTTTCATCGCCTACATCCCTTACTCAAGGCTGCTGCATATCATCACCACTCCTGCCAATCATTTCATGGCTTCGTTAAAACCAGTAGGAAACATTGAACCGATACGCGATTTTGAAACGGCAGAATCCTTTGGTGCGGGACAACTCGAAGATTTTACCTGGAAACAGATATTTGATTCCGATGCATGTACGCGCTGCGGGCGGTGCCAGGATGGTTGCCCGGCCTATCTGTCCGGGAAACCTCTGTCGCCAAAGAAAGTAGTACAGGATTTGAAAACTTACTGGCTTGAGAGGGCTCCATTGGTGTCAGCAGCGAAGAAGGCCGGAAGTAAGACAGGAGAAGGCGCGGTACCCGAAATACCGGCCCCGGGAAAAACAATGGTGGGAGAAGTGATAGATCTGCACGAACTGTGGGCCTGCACAAACTGCATGTACTGCATGGAACATTGTTCGTCCTCAATCGAGCATGTTCCGAAGATCGTAAATATGAGACAGTACAAGGTTCTGACGGAAGCGGATTTTGCCCCCGAACTTCAGTTGACCTTCAGGAACATGGAGAATAATTCTAACCCCTGGGGTGTCGGTTCTCACATTCGAGCCGACTGGGCAAAGGATTTAGGTATCAAGACACTTGCTGAGGATCCAGATGTTGAGTATCTCTTCTATGTAGGATGTGCCGGATCATTTGATGACCGGGGAAAGAAGGTATCTGCGGCATTTGCAAAGATCCTGAAGGCAGCCGGTGTAAGCTTTGGTATTCTCGGTACTGAAGAGGGCTGCTGTGGCGATTCAGCTATGCGGGGTGGAAATGAATATCTCTCACAGGCCCTTATGCAGGCTAATATCGAGGTCATGAACGGCTATGGTGTTAAGAAAATAATCTGTACATGTCCTCACGGTTTTAATACCCTGAAAAAGGACTATCCCCACTTCGGTGGAAACTACGAGGTTTATCACCATACGGAGATCATCTCTCAGCTGATTGCTGCCGGGAAGATCACCTTTAAAAAACCCGTTGAAGGCCTATTCACCTATCACGATTCCTGTTTCCTCGGCAGATACAACGACATCTACGATCAGCCCCGAAAGATTCTAACTGCCGTTCCCGGCATGAAGCTGGCAGAAATGGAGCGGAAACTCGATAAGAGCTTCTGCTGCGGCGCAGGCGGGGCGAGGATGTGGATGGAAGAGCATGACGGTGAAAGAATCAATAACATGAGGACCGATCAGGCTATTGCCACAAATGCCGGTAATATCGCCGTGGCATGCCCGTTCTGTCTGACCATGATGAGTGACGGAATCAAAGCCAGGGAAAAGGAAGAAAAGATGGCTTCATTAGACATTGCCGAGATTGTCTGGCGTGCCATGGGTCTTGAAGAAGAAAAACCGCCTGTAGATGTGTGTGCACCCACTAAATAGAATACTTACCGAGAAAGAATAGCTGCTCTTTAAAAGGCCCCTGACTGCTGGAGTTCGGGGCTTTTTTGTGGCAATTTAAACAATATTGTTTTAAGAATTATAATCAATATAATGATGGTATCGTTAGTAATGTCAGTATTCTAAACCTGAACCAAGAGATGTGTTTAAAGCACGCTTTTTAGCAGGCTGTTGAAAAACATTCAGCTGCAAGGCGCGCAAGACCCGAGTCGTGAGGCGTACATAGACGTACGTTGAACGACTAAGGGCCCAGCGCAATGCCGCAGATGGATGTTTTTCAACATGTCCCACCACCACAAGAGAAAGGAGGGTGCATGAATATGGACGGAGAGATTAAGTATATGGACAAACCATGGCTGAAATCCTACGAAAAGGGTGTACCGGCAACGATTAATTACAAAGAGCTTTGTATGCCGGACTTTCATGGACAGCGACGGCGCAGGCCTTTCCCGATAAGACAGCCCTGATCTTTCAGGGTTACAAGCTGACGTTCAGGCAGTCTAAAGAAATGGTGGACCGATTTGCGACATGCCTTACTGATTTCGGTATCAAGCCAAGGGATGCCGTAGCGATCCTTCTTGCCCAATTTGATCCCCTGCGTTATTGCCTATCTTGCCATACTGAAGGTCGGTGCGATCGCGGTCATGAACAATCCCCTCTATACCAACCACGAGCTCGATCATCAGTTCAATGATTCCGGGTCCAAGGCGCTGATCACCCTTGATCTTCTGGCAAACCGCATGATTGATCTCCGGCCAAAAACCAAGATCAAGCAAATCGTGTATACATCGATCGGTGATTATCTTCCCTTCCCCAAAAATCTCCTTTTCCCGCTCGTGGCCAAGAAGAAAAAGCTCGCTGCCGATGTCAAACCGTCGACGGATGTGTTTGCATGGAAGGAGTGCATCGCCAGATACCAACCGAACCCGCCAGCCGTTCAGTTGGGTTTTGAGGATGTGGCCATGTATCAGTACACGGGAGGAACAACAGGGGTATCCAAAGGCGTAATGCTCACCCACGCCAACCTGAGCAAACAGGTGCAGCAGATAGAGGCCTGGTTTCCCGGATTTGACAGGGGAACCGAGATCATGCTGGGAGCTCTTCCCTATTTCCATTCTTTCGGCTTGTCCACATGCGATGAATTTATCTGTCTATCAGGGATGGACACAGATATTGATTCCCAGGCCCCAGCCTCAACCTTTGCTCGAAGCCATCAGAAAATTCAGGCCGACGTTCGCTCCGCTGGTGCCGACCATGTATATCGGAATGCTCAATCACCCCGATCTGAAAAAAACAGATATGAGCTGCATCAGGGGAGCCTTCTCCGGAAGCGCTCCCCTGCCCGTGGAAGTCATCCATGACTTTGAGAAAATGACAGGGGCCATAATTGTCGAGGGATTCGGACTGACGGAAACTACACCTGTGACCCATATCAATCCTTTCGGCGGTGTCCGCAAGGTGGGCAGCATCGGTATCCCTATTTCAGACACTCAGTGCCGCATTGTCAGTCTTGATGACGGCGTGACAGACGTGCCTTTGGGAGAGCCTGGGGAAGCTGATCATCAAGGGACCGCAGGTCATGAAGGGCTACAAGGACATGCCGGAAGAAACGGCGAACACCCTTCGGGATGGCTGGTTATATACGGGGGATATCGCTACGATGGATCAGGACGGATACTTTTACATCGTGGACCGGAAGAAGGACATGATTATCTCCGGCGGCTTCAATATCTACCCACGGGATATTGATGAGGTATTTTACCAGCACCCCAAGGTGCAGGAAGCGTGTTCCATCGGAATTCCGGATCCGAAAAGAGGGGAAAATGTGAAGGTATTCGTCGTTCTCAAGGAAGGTGATGACAGCAACAAAGGAAGAACTCATAGAATTCTGCAAAACAAGGCTTGCAACCTACAAGCTTCCGACGGAGATTGAATTCCGCAAGGAACTTCCAAAAACAAACGTGGGTAAGATCCTTCGCAAGCAGCTTAAGGCCGAGGAAATGGAGAAACGAAAAAAGTAGTTAGTGTACGTAATAGGTAGTCGTGCTTGGAAAATCCCCCATCCCCCTTTGATCAACGGGAGATGGGGGATTTATTTTATGCCCCAAACTTCTCCAGCCTTCTGGCATGCGCCAAGGCAAGTCCCATGAGATGAACCATCGGCATTCTTCCCAGCCCGCCGCAGATACAGTCCCTCTCACCAAATTTTTCCACCCGATCCGGCCTGCATGTCGCTGAATATAGCAGTACCGGCAATGGATGCCAGCTATGGGAGGCAAGGGCTGCCGGCGTTGAATGATCACCCGTCACCACTAAGACATCAGGATTTAGTTCCGTAACCAGAGGAATCAGGGAATCCACTTCTTCGATCACCTTCACTTTGGCATCGAAATTCCCGTCCTCACCTCTTGAATCGGTTGGCTTCACATGAACGAAGAAGAAATCGTATTTCTCGTAATTTTTACGGAGAGCCGAGATTTCCTCTTCAATTGTCACGGGCTGCGGACCTATAACCATTCCCAGAAGCCGGGCAATGCCGCGGTACATGGGATAACCGGCAATGGCCAGGGCGTTAAGACCAAAGCGTTCGCTTATGTATGGATACCTGCGGTAGCGGGAATAACCCCGGAGAAGCATCATATTCGCCTTACTTTCATCGGCAAGTACTCCCCTGGCTTTATCAATCAGACTCTGAAGAATGATTGCTGTTTCCTCTGCTTCCGGAACCAGGGCTTTCGGAGGTAAGGCTGAAAGACCGGTCTTCTGAGGGTCTGTTTCCTGGATATTCTCACAGAGCCTGTCTCCCCTGAGGACTAAGAGTGCACGGTGTTCCCTGACTGGTTCAAAGATAACCTCCACATCCGATATTTTCCGGATATTCTCCTGAAGCTTCCTGCAGATTCGCTTATTGGTATCGTTGTCAATCCGGCCGGCTCGCCGATCGATGACAACACCAGCCTTATCGATTGTGGCAAAGTTGATTCTGATCAGCAAGATCGCGCTCAGTCATGGGGTAATCGATCCCGGCTGCCTCCAATATTCCCCTTCCGATGTTGTTTTTCACGGGGTCATAGCCAAAGAGGGCAAAATGGGCAGGACCGCTTCCTGGTGTTATTCCATATCCAACTGGATCCAAAAGACCACATATGGATCTTTTAGCCAGAGCATCCATGTTGGGCGTCTTTGCTGCTTCCAGTTCCGTCTGATCCCTGCCCACCCATCGGCAGACCGCCAAGGCCATCCATGATGAGAAAAATAATCTTTGTGTCATTTTTTACCACCAGGCTTATCAATGAATTCCGGATCCATAAGCAGCACCTCAAAAAATTTAAGAATTTATATGACAATGAACAGCTTCGTAAAAAGAGTAAGGTTCAAGCCGCGCATGGTTCGATTGGCTCACCATGACTGTAAATAAAGCCTGTCCTGAACTTGTCGAAGGACAGTATGCAGAGCAACGCAGCAAGAGCCTGCCTGGCCCCCGCATACGCGGGGTAAACTTCGGCAGGGGGACCATTCACGAAGCTGTCATAGCACCTCACACTCTTTCCAGCACTATCGCCATACCCTGCCCTCCACCGATACACAGGGTAGCCAGACCGAGATTCAGGTTTTTCTTTTTCATCTGCATGGCCAGGGTATAGGTGATTCTGGCACCCGTACAACCGATAGGATGACCAAGGGAAATACCACTGCCATTGATATTACATTTGTCCAAATCGATCTTCAGTTCTCTGATGCATGCTATTGCCTGAACAGCAAAGGCCTCATTCAGTTCAATCAGATCGATGTCTTTCATGGTGAGTCCAAGTTTCTTGAAAATCTTCCGCGTCGCCGGGATGGGTCCAAGACCCATGTAAGCGGGGTCAACACCACCAGCGGCAAATCCTTTGATCTTCGCCAGAGGCTTCAGACCCAGTTCCTTCGCTTTTTCCGCACTCATGACCACCACAGCTGCGGCACCGTCATTGATGCCGGATGAGTTCCCGGCCGTTACGGTTCCCCCATCCTTCTTGAAGGCAGTGGGCAGTTTGGCCATCTTCTCGAAGGAAGTGTCCATGGGCCTTTCATCAACTTTAAACACTTTGGGATCACCTTTTTTCTGAGGAATAACAACCGGCACAATCTCTTCGGCATACGTTCCGTTGGCGATAGCAGCCCTTGCCCTTTGATGACTCATAAGGGCAAGTTCATCCTGTTCCTGTCTCGTGATCCCGTATTTTGCCGCGATGTTCTCCGCAGTAAAGCCCATATGATAGCCGTTGAATATTTCATAAAGACCGTCAAACACCATGATGTCCGTAATCTGCCCGAAGGGCATACCCATGCGATATCCCCAGCGGGCGTCTGGTAGGCCGAACGGTGCATTGCTCATGTTTTCCATGCCCCCGCAACAATTGCATCTGCATCTCCGCTCTTGATGATCTGCGTCGCCAGCGTTATGGCCTTCATACCCGACGCACACACCTTATTGACTGTAAACGCGTTGGTCTCCTCCGGCAAGCCGGCATAAATGCTCGCCTGTCGCGCCGGATTCTGTCCAAGAGCCGCCTGGATCACGTTTCCCATGATGCATTCATCAAAATAGACCGACTTCAAACCCTTGTCATAATCGTAATATTTTTTATTGATGTCGGTCATGTCAAAGTCTCCGAAGACATCAGGGCGGCTGGATTTCACAAATTCACTGATAGCCGGCCGCAGTCCTGCTCTCTTGACGGCCTCCTTGATAACGAGCGCACCAAGATCAACCGTCCTCACTCCATTCAGTGCACATCCGAAACTGCCAACGGCAGTTCTTGCACCACTCACAATCACAACTTCTCTCATCTTAAATCCTCCTTAAATTAATAAAGCATTACGCTTAATTTGCTTTCAAAGAATAATCTGCTAATCGCTATGAAGGACTCTTCGCATCAAGCGATTCTACAAATTCTACTTCCCGCGGCACTTTATAGGAGGATAGATAGGTCCTGCAATGTCTTGTAATATCCCTTTCTTCTGCCGGCACATCCGGATTCCGAACAATCAGGGCCTTTACAATTTCTCCCCTTAACAGATCGGGTTTGCTGACAACCATGGCGGCCTTAACCGCAGGATGAAGTTCCAGAACCATCTCAACCTCCCGCGGATAGACATTGAAACCGCTTGTTATAATCATCCTTTTTTTACGCCCGGTGAGGAATATGTATCCAGCCTCGTCAATCCTCGCCAGATCACTTGTATGGAGCCAGCCGTTCCTGATGACACGAGCGGTTGCCTCCTCATCCTTGTAGTAACCCTTCATCACATTCTCACCCCTGATGACAAGCTCTCCGATCTCGCTGCTTGGAACCTCATTATCCTGGTCGTCAAATACCTTTGCCTCAACACCGGGAATAACAGTTCCGATTGATCCCGGCTTGTGCACCATATCCCGTCTGCCCACAGAACATACAGGGGATGCTTCTGTAAGACCATAGCCTTCTCTCAAGATGACGTTAAATTTCTGCTCGAACACCGGAATAAATTCAGGCGGCATCGTTGAACCACCGGTAATGCAAAAATCTATTGAACTGACATCATATTTTTCCGCATCGTTATGCATGATCATGCCCAAAAAAAGCCTGGGTACAGCGGCAATATAGGTGACTTTTTCCTTCTCGATAGTACTGAAAATGGCATCCATGGTAATCCGATCCAAGCAGATACGATACTGGCACCAATTCGGATGGCAGCTAACATATTGGCCACAGCACCGAAGGCATGAAACAGAGGAATAACAGCAAGCCCCCGGTCCTTATCTGTGGCATGATATACAGCTCCAGAGAAGATCGGATTGGGATAGCAGATTGCCATTGGTAAGTACTGCGCCAAGAGGTTTCCCGGTAAGACCGGCCGTATAGATCATGACAGCAGGATCGTTATCAGCTATCTCAGGCATTTCGAGATCAAAGGGGCCTCCCTTGATTATATCACGGAAAGGTGAATCTGATTCCAGTGCCACTGGTGGTTATAATATTACTACAAAGCGGGACATCCTGTCTGATTTCCTCATACCTTTTTGCTAGCGGCGTTTCTGTAATCAAACATTTTGCATCACTGTTTCCCAGGAGATGGCGAAGTTCATAGGAAGTGGACAGGACATTTAATGTAACGGCTACGGCACCGATCTTCTGAACCGCGAAGTAGGACATTACAAATTCAGGACAATTGGGAAGCATGATGGCAACTTTATCCCCTTTTTGTATACCCATGCCCCTCAGCCCATTCCCCAAGGCATTCACAGCCCTGTTCAATGCCTCGTAGGTCAAATATGTTCTATCATAGACAATACACACGTTGTCTGCATGACGACGGCAACTTTCTTCAAGCATCTGACCAAGACTCATACTGATATACCATCTCCCGATTTTTTTACATTGTTAGCACAGGATGATTTGTTTTTTCAAGCAGAACTCTCTCAGTCATCGTTTTTCCCTTGATTGCACGATTTGTTTCACCTATAATCCGATTCGAAAATTGTCTAAATCATAGGACAAAAGGGGAAATGATGAGAAGAATTGTTTTCTTTGTTTTTCTGGCATTGTTGTGGAACGTATGTTTCGCCTCGGCTGAATTAAAGGTGGGTGACAAGGCGGCTGACTTCATATTGAAAGATTCACTGGGCAGGGAGTTTACCCTTAATTCACCGGAATTTTATGGAAGGGTCGTCTACATAAACTACTCAGACATTAGTTCTAAAGACATGAACAAACATGTCGACGATTCTCTCAAAGGAGATCCCGGAATTGATAGGAAAAGTAGCTACGTCGGGTTTGGAATTGCCAACATGAAAGCAAGCATAGTACCCGATTTTATTATCGCCAGAGCCATAAAAAGCAAACAGCGGGAAACGGGTGCGACCATTCTTCTGGATGATAACTACTACATCATGAATCTCTGGGGATTGAAAAACCACACCTCCAATTTGGTCGTCCTGGATAAATACAGAATTTGCCGTTACATTTATAACGGCAGGCTACCCCAAGAAGAAGTCGCCAAGTTGATTAAAATAATTAAAGAGTATCAGGTAAAATAAGCCTGATTTCTCCTGCATACGTGTGTTGCAACAATAGGTACTTTTCTACAATGGCTGTAATCATAGACGGAAAGAAGATAGCACAGGATATAAGGAATGAAGTGAAGGCGGAAGCCCTACGCCTTAGGGAAGTAACCGGGATAATACCGGGGCTTGCTGTCGTCCTTGTCGGAGATGATCCGGCATCAAAGATTTATCTGAAGCACAAGGAGAATGCCCGCAAGGAAGCAGGCTTTTTATCGCAGGAATTTAGACTGCCGCGGAATACACGCGAAGATGAGCTTCTCACTATCATCCACGGGCTCAATAATGATAAAAGCATTCATGGCATTCTGGTACAGCTACCCCTTCCCGGTCATATCAACGCCGCGACAATTATAGAGGCAATCGATCCCAGGAAAGACGTCGACGGGTTTCATCCTTACAATTTAGGGCGGCTCTTTACCGGCAACCCCCATCACGTAGCCTGCACACCCAAGGGCATTCTGGAACTTATGGATCGGAACATGCAATCACGGTAGAGGGAAAAGAAGCAGTCATCGTGGGAAGAAGCAATATTGTGGGAAAGCCGCTTGCTTTGTTACTCCTCAACCGCCACGCCACGGTAACCGTATGCCATACAAAGACACGAGAGCTTCCGGCAGTGACAAGGCGCGCAGAGATTCTGATAGCAGCAGCGGGAAAGCCTGAAATGATAGGGGCCGATATGGTTAAAGACGGCGCTGTCGTAATCGATGTGGGTGTAAACAGGTTTGATGATGGTCGTCTTGTGGGGGATGTGGCGTTTTCTGAAGTGCTTAAAAAAGCTTCCTATATTACACCCGTACCAGGTGGCGTAGGCCCTATGACAATCGCCATGTTGCTTGTCAATACACTCAAAGCAGCTTCCCGTTCACTCGAAACCCTTGAATCCTTAAGATAGGACGCCGGCAACTTTTCCGCAAATGAGACAAATAAAAAAACCCCCTCCCGTTCAGAGAGGGGGTTTCAGGGTGTCATCAAGCTCGTTTTCGATCAGGAAATACCCTTCATTTTCTTCATTTCATTGATTGTAGCCTTAACGCTCTCAGCGGACTTTTTGAGTGCTGCCTGTTCTTCAGCATTTAGTTTGAGCTCAATAATCTTCTCTATGCCATTTGCCCCGAGAATTGTCGGCACACCGAAGCAGATATCCTTCAGACCATATTCACCATCCAGATAAACACAGCTCGGAATGAGCCTCCTCTTGTCTTTCAATATGGCCTCGGCCATAATTACTGCGCCCAGAGAAGGCGAATAGAAAGCACTTCCCGTTTTTAACAGGGCAACGATTTCGCCGCCCGCTTTTTTCGTCCTATCCACGATCTTGTCCAGTTTCTCCTTGGAAATAAATTCGGTGACCGGAATTCCATTGACGGTGGAGAATCTCGGCATGGGAACCATATCATCGCCGTGTCCGCCCAGAAGTATCACCTTGATATCCTCAATAGAGATGTTTAACTCCATGCCTAAGAAGCACTGGAATCGTGAGCAATCAAGAGCGCCTGCCTGCCCAATAACCCTGTTTCTGGGGAATTTGCTGGTCTTCAGGGCAAGATACGTCATCGTATCCAGCGGGTTGCTCACGATGATGAGGCAGCAATTGGGTGACGCCTTTACGACATTTTCCACCACGGAACCGACGATATCCGAGTTGATTTTCAGCAAATCTTCCCGGCTCATGCCTGGTTTCCTGGCAATGCCCGATGTAATGATGACCACGTCGGAATTTTTGGTTTCTTCATAACCATTGGTTCCGATAACATTGGCATCAAAACCCTCCATCGGAGCAGCTTCCATCAGGTCCAAAGCCTTTCCCTGGGGCATGCCTTCAATAATGTCCATCAGAACAACATCACCCAGCTCTTTGATGGCTGCCCAGTGAGCGGCAGTTGCTCCCACATTTCCCGCTCCTATAATTGTAATCTTCTTACGACCCATAACTATATCCTCCTATTTTTCAAATATCAAAATAAGTAAACTTACGACTCGCCACGTTCCTGAAATAGCGCTTCCTTATTTTCCTACCGTATGAGCAGGCACCTCAATCTTTGCCTTCCACGAGGCCTTATCGGGTTTCTTATGAAGATGTGCACACTTCCCATGCTTTGCCAAACTGAAATAACCGAGAACGAGATCTTTTTTCATCAACTGAATTGCACGTGCGGGGTCAACACCTTTGGGACATACCTTCGAACATTCCCCGGCATAGTGGCAGTTGAAAATGCCGTGGCTTGCAGCAACGAGGTTCCTGCGGGCATCGCCAGCATCGTCCCGTGAATCGGTATTGTAACGGTATGCCTGGGTGAGCGGTGCCGGCCCCAGATACTCCCTGTCAGTGGCCATAGTAGGACATCCCGCCATGCAGCAACCACACTTTATACAGTAAGTGAACTGGAGGAACTCCTCCAGCTGGTGCGGCGTCTGGAAGTATTCCATAGTCGGATTTTCCATCTCTTCCACATCACTTCTCTGGATATATAGTTGCAGGCCCTTAAAAACGCCAAACATGGGAACGAGATCAGACACCAAGTCCCTGACAAGCTTGAAGTTGGGCAATGGCGCAACCGTCAAAGCGCTCTGTCGTGACGTCAAGAATCTGTGTGTTGCAGGCCAGTCCGGGTACCCCGTTGATCATCATCCCGCAGGAGCCGCACACACCCATGCGGCACGAAAAGCGGAAGCCAATGGTGGGGTCCTGGGTTTGTTTGATCATGTGCAATCCGTCAAGGACCGTCATCCCTCTTTCCACCTGAAGTGCATATTGCTGCTGCCTGGGAGCTGTATCCTTATCCGGGTCAAAGCGACGAATATATACGGCCAAATTATATTTTTTATCAGTTCCTTTTTCCATTTTCTCACCCTTCCTATAGTGCTGTTTCCAGTGCTTTTGCCGCGACAGCTGAATATGTGCCGATGCCGAAAAGAATAAGCCCAACTATCCACAATATAACAGTGAACCCATCCTGAAAGGATTTCTTGGGCCCAAGTTCAAACACTATTGTCCTTAACCCATAAAACCCATGGTATAATAGCTGCACCCAGCAGGATTATATAGGTAAAGGCAAGGAACTGATTCTGACTTCGGAAGGCAACATTCCCCCAGTTTGTAACTGCACCACCTTCTGGATTAAGAACTCCAAACATCGGCAGATGCATAACCACCATATGCAATCCGGCTATGACAAGAATTACGATTCCTGCAATAATAAACCACGTCCAGTATGCGGTTTCTCTCATGACGACCTCCCTAATGACTTCCAAAAAATGTATTGTACCCTCCGGCAACGATGAGAATGGCGCACAAGTACCATTGCTATCACCATCAAGGGTTTCTGATTGTTAATAGACGACTTATAAGGATATACTGGCTCTTCTGCTTTACCCACGGCCAGACCCAGTTCAATGAAAATAAGCCGAATCCCATTCAGAGCATGAAACGCAAAAAGCCATGAATACGCAAAATTCACCAAGCTTTAAAATAGGATTTTTCAAAATCACCATGGCGGCAGCCCAGCTTTCCGGACCGGACATCCTGACGGAGCTCGCAAATATATGCAGCAGGAAGAAGAAAGGAGTCCAAGCCCTGTGAGACGGTGTAATATGTAAAGGTATCTCTCTACACCCCAGCGCCCGCCGCCGAGCCACCCAACTATTCCCAAATGGTTATCGAATTGTTTGTTTGCCATATTTCTTCCCCCTAATATTTACGCTCGACCGGTTTCCACTTGGTTATTGTTACCGGTTTATAAGAAAGTTTAGGTCCTTCTTTGGTGTAAGAGACCAGTGTATGCTTCAGCCATTTTTCATCATCACGCGTAGGGAAATCATAGCGGGCATGTCCGCCCCGGGACTCTTCCCTTACCACGGCTGCCGTAAGCAGCATCTCGGCAAGATCAAGGAGATTCCCTATCTCCATGGCATTCATCAAGTTGGTGTTATAGACGGAACCCTTATCTGTAATGTAGATATCCTTGAAGCGCACTTTCAGATCCTGGATCTTCTTCAGGCCTGCCTTCATTTCTTCACCAGTGCGGTACACACCGGCATGTTGATCCATCGCCTGCCCGCAGTTCCTTCTTTAGATCATACAGGTTTTCTTTACCCTTCTTCTGGAGGAGATCTTCAAAAATCCGCCTCTGGTCTCTGCTTTGACCTGTTCATCGGGAACTTTTATCAAAGGAGGACTGGATTGACTATAAACTTCACAATCTCTTCTCCCGTGATTCCTCCCCAGACGACGACATTCAGCCGTGGAATTACAACCAAGACGATTGGCACCGTGCAGCGAGTGGCAGGCAACTTCACCGGCTGCCCAGATCCCCTCTCATTTAGGTGGCGCCGTTAATATCCGCCTCAACTCCACCCATGGCGTAGTGGGCGACGGCACGAACCGGAATGGGTTCGAGAATCGGATCAAGGCCGACGATACTTAATGCAGACTTCCCTGATCAGCGGGAGGGCCTTGTTGATCTTATCAGCGCCTAGGTGCGTCAGGTCGAGGTGGATGTAATCAAGGCCTTCAGGGCCCGCAAACCCTCTTCCTTCTTTGATTTCCGTAATCTCGGAACGGGACACGATGTCACGCGGCGCCAGTTCCATGCATCTTCGGGGCATACTTCTCCATCAGGCGTTCGCCCTTGTTATTTCTCAGGTATCCGCCTTCGCCCCGGCACGCCTCCGTCATGAGAATTCCTGACGGAATCAGACCCGTGGGATGAAACTGCAGAAATTCAGGATCCTCAAGGTTCAACCCCGCCCGATAGGCGATGGCATGCCCGTCACCGCTGACGGTCTGGGAATAGGTGGTGAATCCATAGAGGGTCCCGAGACCGCCGGAGGCAATGAGCATGGCCTTTCCTCGGAGAACCATAAATTTCCCGCTGGCCATGTCAATACCGGTGATACCGGCGAACTGTGCCGTCATTATAAAGAATCGATGTAGCAAAAAATTCATCGTAGCGGTCGAAATTCTTGTACTGCATCAGTCGTGTCATAAAGGGTCTGCACTTCGAAGAAACCGGTTTTATCCTGCCGCCATTGCAGCATCTCGTGATAGGTGTGTCCTCCAAAGGGACGCTGCATCAGTCCTGCCATCAGGGTACCGAGACCATGGCATCCCCCAGTGATCAAGCAGGAGGATCTCTTTAGGGCTGCACGTTTCCACGAACTCGTCAACTACGTCCTGATCGGCCAGGAAATCGGCGCCTTTGATCGGTGTCCCACGCATGAAGCTCTAAGCTGTCTCCATCTTCCTCTCGTCATCACGGCAGCAGAACCTCCTTCAGCACATACCGAATGGGGACGCTGTATCTGAACCTTCGATACAAGGGCCATGTTAATCGTGTCTTTTGATTTCCGGGCAATCTCTACTGCTGCCCGAAGACCGGCCAACCCGGTACCAAAAATCAAGACATCATGTGTAACTGTTTCTACTCCATTTGTTTTCATAGTTTCCTACCATCCCAATTGTTTCGGTTGTATAAAGCATTCATCGCTTTATAACAGTTGTTAAGAGTAAACGAGAGAGAGTGATTCTCGATCACTCTCTCCATAAATTTCTTAACATTCGCGATATAAAGGCTATTTACCTTCGTATCATTAATGGATTATACGAGAAAATTCTCCTCGTCTTATCCAATGTCAACAAGAACCTGACCAACCGCTACGGAGTCACCCTGTTTCACAAAGATAGCCTTTACCTCTCCGTCCATCGGAGAATTGAGAGGATTCTGCATTTTCATGGCTTCCAGGACTACCACCTGCTGCCCTGCCTTTACCTTGTCTCCGACCTTGCAGGTTACATCAACAATGAGACCGGGCATGGGCGCTTTAATCGCTCCTGCACCTCCTGCTGCCGGGGCCGCGGCTGGTGCTGCTGCCGGTTTTGGGCTGCTGCTGCCGGTTTGGGTGCTGCTGCCGGTGCTGCCGGTTTCGGAGCAGCGGCAACCTGCGTTACCACAGGAGCGGCAATCATTGCGCCGCCTTCGGATTCCACTTCCACTGCATAGTACGCGTCATCCACAAAGACGTTGAACTTCCTGATACCGGCGCCTTTTTCGGGAGCTACCTTTTGCGGGTTTTTCCATAAGCTTCCCGGCACAGGGCCTTCTTGATCAGCTCGTCTTCCTTCTTTACCTCTTCAATGGTCTTTGCCACGACTTCTTTGGGAATGGGCTCGAGACCGTACTTCCACTTCAGGAATCTCAATCCGGTCTGCGGATAGATGGCATAGATCAGCATATCGCCCTTGATTCTTCGCGATATCTTTCGTAGCCTCTCTCGCCTTTTCCATTTCCGGCTCTAAGGCATCTGCGGCACGGTTTGTCATGGGGGTCTCGCCCCGCTTATACCCTTTGAGGCACATCTTCTGAATCTCTTTATCAATGGGTGCAGGAGGCGCACCATAGAGACCGTAACAGTAATCTTTAATCTCCCCCGAGATCATCTTGTAGCGGCCCATGAGAACATTCATGACCGCCTGGATTCCCACGATCTGGCTGGTGGGGGTAACAAGCGGAGGATATCCCAGTTCTTTTCTCGTCTGGGGAAGCTCATCATACACCTCATTGATTCTGTGAAGCGCATTGGCCTCCTTCAAATTCGCCACGAGGTTGGTCTGCATCCCGCCGGGTACCTGATGGAGGAGCACGCCGGCATCGATGACGGCCATTCTTGTGGTGTCGAGGAACTGGCGGTACTTCGGAGCGATCAGTTCAAGGTTATTCCCGATTTCGACCATTTTCCTCAGATCCAGGCCTATATCTCTGTCCGTGCCTTCGAGGGCAACGAGGATCGGCTCAATAGCGGGCTGTGAGGAACGGAGCGCAAAGGGAGACAGGGCCGTATCGACGATATCCACGCCGGCTTCCGCGGCCTTCAGATATGCCATGGAACCCTGGCCGCTGGTGTAGTGGGTATGGAGCTCTACGGGAATCTTGATGGCTGCCTTCAGTGCTTTTACCAGGTCATAGGCGTCATAGGGGGATATCAATCCCGCCATATCCTTGATACAGAAGGAGTCGGCCCCCATCTGTTCGATAATCTTCGCCTTCTTTACATAGAAATCGAGGTCATACACCTCGCCGCCCATCCGCCTCTGGGTCAGGGAGTAGCAGACGCTGCCCTGGATGTGCTTTCCCGCTTTCTTGATGGCCCGGAAGGGGGCTTCGAAGTTTCTCGTGTCGTTCACGGCGTCAAACACCCGGAAGACATCCAGACCGCACTCGGCCGTGTACAGGACAAATTCTCTGACGACGTCATCCGCGTAGTTTCGGTAACCAACGATGTTCTGACCGCGAAGGAGCATCATCAGTTTGGTATCGGGCAATCAACTTTCTCATTGTTCTGAGACGATCCCATGGATCCTCACCTAAAAACCGCGTGGGCACGTCAAACGTGGCGCCGCCCCATACCTCCATGCAGTACCACCCGATTTCATTCATCGCTTCTGCTAAGGGAACCATATCCTCCGTTCTCATTCTGGTCGCCAGCGAAGACTGATGACCATCGCGGAAAGTCGTATCCGTGATCTTCAGAGGATTTGTTGCTGTTTTCTTTTTCTTCTCTGCCATAAGTTTAAACTCCCTTTCCTGAAATTATTATTCTTTTTATATTATATTTCAATTAACTTGACTTCATTACCACTATATCAGCAATCCGGCCGTAACTGCCTTTGCTCAATCTGATAAATGGTCTAATACATCCGCATCTGCCACGACCGTCGCTGCAACATCGAGTCCATCCGTCCGGCTATTGCCCAAAGATTAACAGTTGCAAATGGCGGAGCGGCAGTGGCTGCCTGCTGCATTGCCATTGCGGCCGCTGCTTCTTCTTCCAGATAGGCGCCTATCGCTGCTGATATGGCTGCCATCACTTTTGGATCTATTGACTGCATACTTAATTTCCTTTTCTTAAGTAATCGTATTCCTACATTGGGATGTTGCCGTGTTTCTTCGGTGGCCTGGTTTCCCGCTTGGACCTCAGCATGTCAAGGGCCCTAATGATAAAGCGACGGGTTTCATGGGGCCGGATCACCGCATCCACATATCCTCTGCTTGCTGCCGCATAGGGATTACAGAAGGCATCCTCGTATTCCTTGATTTTCGCTGCCCGCATAGCTGCCGGGTCCGCCGCTGCCTTAATCTCATTCCGGAAGATGATATTGCATGCTCCTTCAGCTCCCATAACCGCCATTTCCGCCGTCGGCCAGGCAATGACCAGGTCCGCACCAAGATCGCGGCTGCACATGGCCAGATATGATCCGCCGTAGTCCTTCCGGGTTGCCAGGGTGATCTTTGGCACGGTCGCTTCCGAGTAACACCACAGCAGCTTCGCACCATGACGGATGATACCCCTCCATTCCTGGTCTGTTCCAGGCAAATATCCGGGAACGTCCGCAATCGTAATCATGGGAATGTTGAAGGCGTCGCAGAAACGAATGAATTTTGTCGCCTTATCCGAGGCATCGACATCGAGACACCCTGCGAGCCAGGCTGGCTGGTTGGCGATGAAACCAACCGTATGGCCTCCCATACGACCGAATGCCACGAGCATATTCCGGGCGAAGTACATATGGGGTTCCATAAAATCGCCATTGTCGCACAGTGTTCCGATCAGTATCTTCATGTCATAATTCTGCCTTGGGGAATCCGGCACGAGCGTGTCCAGGCTGTAATCAAGCCGATTCGGGTCGTCTCCCGTTTCAACATAGGGAGGATCTTCCATATTATTCTGGGGCAGGAAACTGAGAAGTCTCTTGATTTGATTGATGTTATCCTCATCGCTCTCACAGGCAAAGTGGGCAACACCGCTTTTGGTGTTATGGGTCATCGCTCCACCGAGACCTTCGAAATCAATGATCTCTCCGGTGACCGCTTTGATAACCTCGGGTCCGGTAATAAACATATAACTGGTGTTCTTTGTCATGAATATCCAGTCTGTCATGGCGGGTGAATACACAGCGCCCCCAGCGGTCGGCCCCATGATGGCTGAAATCTGGGGAATCGTGCCTGAGGCGCAGGAGTTGCGGTAGAAAATCTGACCGTAACCTGCCAGGGAATCCACGGCTTCCTGAATTCGTGCGCCACCCGAGTCATTAAAGCCAACGCAGGGCGCCCCTGTCTTTACTGCCAGGTCCATGACCTTGCAGATCTTTTTTGAGTGCATCTCTCCCAGTGAGCCCGCACGGGCCGTAAAATCCTGGGAAAAGGCGAATACCGTCCGGCCGTTAACCTTGCCGTATCCGGTGATGACGGCTTCCGCCGGCACTTCCACTTTGTCCATACCAAAGTCGGTACACCGGTGACGCATGAACAGGTCTGTTTCCACAAAAGTACCGGGATCAAACAGGAGACCTATCCTCTCTCTTGCCGTGAGCTTTCCGCCTTCGTGCTGCTTCGCAATTGCCTTCGGCCCGCCCTGGGCCATGGCAATGGCTTCACGTCTTTCTAATTCCTTAATTTTTGGAGGTTTTTCACTCATTACGTCTCTCCCCTTTTCTTATCTAGATTGTTATATTTTCTGACACAGTTCCACGAGAACACCGAATGTGTCCTTGGGATGAACGAAGGCGATCTTCTTCCCGCCAGCTCCCATACGGGGTACTTTGTCAATCAGACGAATGCCTTTGGCTTCCAGTTCTTTCAGAGCCTCTTCAATGTTGTCCACCACGAATGCAACGTGCTGGACGCCTTCTCCCTTCTTTTCGATGAAGCCCGCGATAGGTCCATCCGGTGCAGTCGACTGCAGAAGTTCCACCTCCGTATCACCTACGGGGAGAAAGGCCGTCGTTACCTTCTGCTCGGCTACAGTTTCACTGCCTTCCAGTTTCAACCCCAATGTATCCTTGAAAAACTTCAGGGCCGCTTCAATACTGTTTACTGCAACACCGATATGGTCTACTTTTACTATCTTCATAATGACCTCCCCATTCTGTTTTAAGTGTTTCGTTTATTTTGAAGGTCCCACCGCTAATTACTCTTAGCCGCATAAAATATCGGCTGGTATTAATGATGTATTCCTTACTTACTTCTTCTTTTTCTTTTTCGCTAGAATCTCCTGAACTCTTTTTCCTATTTCAGCCGGGTTTTTCTCAACAATTACACCTGCCGCTCCCAAGGCCTTGAATTTTTCATCTGCGGTGCCTTTTCCACCCGAAATGATCGCACCAGCATGGCCCATTCTTCTCCCTGGAGGAGCAGTTCGACCGGCGATGAAAGAGACAACCGGCTTTGTCAGATTGGATTTGATGAATTCAGCCGCTTCTTCTTCAGCGGTTCCACCGATCTCTCCGATCATAACGAGAGCTACTGTGTCGGGATCTTTCTCGTACAGTGCCAACATATCAACAAAACCGGACCCGGGTATGGGATCACCACCGATACCGATAGAGGTAGATCTGACCGATCCCGAGATTGGTAAGCTGCCAGATAGCTTCGTAAGTCAACGTTCCACTTCTGGAGATGACGCCTACGTTTCCTTTTTTATGGATGAAGCTCGGCATAAAACCGATCTTACCTACACCGGGAGTGGTGATTCCCGGACAGTTGCAGCCAATCATCCGTGGCTTTCGATGTCTTTAAGTACCTGTTTGACCTTGATCATGTCTGTTACGGGGATACCTTCGGTCATACATACAACAAGCCCGATCCCTGCTTCTATCGATTCAATGATAGCATCAGCAGAGAATGCTGCGGGAGTATACAAGGCAGCAACATTAGCACCCTGTTTTTCGACCGCATCGGCCACTCGGTTATATACGGGGATACCATCAACGTCCATGCCTCCTTTGCCCGGGGTAACCCCGGCGACGACTTTCGTCCCGAATTTCACCGATTCACGAGTATGAAAGGTCCCCTCCGAACCGGTAATTCCCTGAACCACAACACGAGAATTTTTATCTAAAAGTATTGCCATGTTCAACTCACCCTTTCTTTAAAATTTATATTCTAATATGTTATTTAAGCAATGCAACAACCTTTTCAGCCGCTTCATAGAGACCGTCAGCTACGGTGAATTTCAAACCCGATTCTTTAAGGATTTTCTTGCCTTCTTCCACATTG
The DNA here is from genome assembly GCA_963695875.1 of uncultured delta proteobacterium. Classification (GTDB taxonomy): domain Bacteria; phylum Desulfobacterota; class Syntrophia; order Syntrophales; family UBA2185; genus DATKLL01. The sequence goes on from CAVOID010000010.1 coordinate 204,384, forward strand.
GTTCCCTGGAGTCTGATTACCATGGGCAGTTTCATATCGATATTTTTAGCAGCCTGGATGATTCCATTTGCTACACGATCACACCGGAGTATACCACCAAAAATATTGACCAGAATTGCTTTTACGTTGGGGTCAGAGGTAAGGATTTTGAAGGCCTTTTCGATCTGATCAGGATTAGCGCCACCACCGACATCGAGGAAGTTGGCCGGTTCGCCACCTGCCATTTTGATGAGGTCCATCGTTGTCATGGCAAGACCTGCCCCATTGACCATACATGCTATATTACCATCGAGTTTGATGTAATTGACCCCTGCATTCTTAGCAATGACTTCCAGGGGATCTTCTTCATTTTCATCTCTCAGTTGCTTGATGTCCGGATTGCGGAACAGCCCGTCATCATCAAAGTTTATCTTGGCATCGACGGCGATGAGGTTACCCTCTGTTGTGAGTACGAGGGGGTTGATCTCTACGAGAGAAGCATCCTTAGCTACAAATAGTTCGTATAACCCCTTGGTGATGTTTGCAAATTGAGCACTTAGTGATTTATCGCCTAATCCCAATCCATAGGCGAGTTTTCTTGCCTCAAACGGGCTGAATCCCACTGCGGGGGGAACTGCACACTTGATGATTTTTTCAGGAGTGGCCTTGGCTACCTCTTCAATCTCCATACCGCCAGCTTCCGAAGCCATGAAAACAACACATTCCTTATCCCGCGCGCGATCCACCACCATACCAAGATAGAGCTCTTTCTTGATATTCGATGTTTCTTCAACCAGGACCTTCTGCACTTTTATTCCTTCCGGACCGGTCTGGTGGGTAATCAACTGCATTCCGAGGATTTTCTTCGCTGCCTCGTAAGCTTCATCAGGTGTTTTGGCGACTTTAACACCACCGCCTTTTCCTCGCCCGCCGGCGTGGATCTGGGCCTTTACAATAGACGTCTTGTTAAGGGATTTGGCAATTTCTCGAGCTTTTTCAGGTGTGTCAGCGACTTCACCATTGGGTACCGGAACATTGTATGCACGCAAGAGACTTTTAGCCTGATATTCGTGAATCTTCATTATGAACCTCCAATCCTTATTAGTTTATATAGTAAATTAACTTTTTGAAATTTCTAAATAATACTTGATAAGCGGCCAGAAACCAGAGAAATACAAATCCCTGTATAGGTACTCTAAACACCTACATGAAATTTAATTTCTCCCGGGAAATCTCTGACCACTGCGAATATTTCTACTGCCTTTCTCTTAGTTATGAGAGTTTGATGAAAGTTTTGTGGAATACTTGATCAGGGTGCGCTTCATATCACCCAAAAATGTTTCTGTCAACTTTTTTCTGTAAATTTTCTGTAAATTTTTCCGGAGACCTCATAATTGAGAATTTATAAGGGTTTGCTCCTTATCTATTAATGATCTGATAAAAGGTGGTAAAAAATAATCCCAGAAGGGAAATGCGACACTAAACCTGTTAACACGAAAGACTATTCGTGTTAAATAACCATGCTCATAAGAATGGAGCTTATGACTTATTCGGGAGGTAAGGCAGACCGGTATATACAACTAAGACCTTTGAATAACTGTATATTTTCCATTATCCAAAGGTCTCAGTCATAATATTATCGAACTTATCTCTTCTTTATTACATTATGGACGGTATTCATAAACCTCGTATTCCGTTTTTGCGCCCAGCAACGTGTCAATCTGATTCTGAATCGTAGCCCTCTCTTTACTTCCGAGCCAGGCTTTCCAAGCATTAGCGCTTTCCCACGTACTGATAACCAGATACTCATCCGGCCTCGCTACACTCTTTAAAGACTCCCCTGATACATAACCGGGTTGTTTTATACTAAGTGCCCTGAGCTGCATGATTAGATCCTTTAATTTTGCTACCTTTGTCCGCGGATACCTTTCTCTTGATCAGAATTTTGACTGTCATTGGTCTCACCTCCTAAGTTATTTCCCGGAATGTCAACCTGAATTCGATTACGATTACCTTGGCCGCTGATCTTTCTTATTTTATAACGGAGTTATTAAATACTGTCAATATTTTATTTACTTTTTTCTTTTTAAAAAACTTGGTATTAGAAGAAAATGGCAATCCACATTATTGATATAACTGACGGAACAGCATGGGAATCGAACCCACCCAAGGTGGTTTTAACGCCCCACAATGAATTTTTGGTAGGAAATAATTAACTCTGAAAATGATATTCAGGTTTCGATAGAAATCTAGAGAGCTATCGATCAATGGAAAGATCATCGATCCCGATATAATCGTAAATTTCCTGATCTGATGATAATCGAATTGCGGTAAGAAGGAGGGGTGGAAATCTATATATACATAGATTCATATGCTGACTGATCTTTATCATTTCAAAGAAACTTATATAATTTTCAAGTTTTTCTTGACACACACCGTACTTTTTGCATACAGTCCCCCCACATAAAACCGGCACAGGGAAAGATTCCGATTGACATGTGTGCGAAGGCCGTTGCCCAGGCATACGGAGTAATTCTTTGAGTATTGCGGCTTACGGCATAATCCCGCAGATGGACTTTTCCTGAGATCGGCAATGAAAGGAGAATAATATTATGGCTACACCTGAATTCAAGTACCAGGATCCGTTCCCACTCGGCCCCGACAGCACCAAGTACCGCCTCCTCACCAAGGAAGGCGTATCGGTCGCTACCTTCGAGGGGAAGGAAATATTAAAAGTCAACCCGGCTGCCCTCACCAACCTCGCCAACCAGGCCATGCGGGATGTTTCGTTCCTGCTGCGCCCCGAGCATAACGAGCAGGTCGCCAAGATCCTCACCGACCCGGAGGCTTCCATGAACGACAAGGGGGTTGCCATCGCCATGCTGCGCAACGCCGAAGTTTCCGCCAAGTTCGAGCTTCCCCTCTGCCAGGACACCGGCACCGCCACCATCGTCGGCAAGAAAGGGCAGCAGGTCTGGACCGGCGTGAAGGACGAGGAGTACCTCTCCAAAGGGGTCTACAAGACCTACACCGAGGAGAACCTGCGCTATTCCCAGACCGTGGCGCTGGACATGTACGAGGAGATCAACACCGGCACCAACCTGCCGGCCCAGATCGACATCTACGCCACCGACGGGATGGAGTACAAGTTCCTCTTCGTCACCAAAGGCGGCGGCTCCGCCAACAAGACCATGCTCTATCAGGAGACCAAGGCGCTGCTTACCCCGGACAATCTGTTCAAGTACCTGGTCGACAAGATGAAGTCCCTCGGCACCGCCGCCTGCCCGCCCTACCACATCGCCTTCGTCATCGGCGGCACCACCGCCGAAGGATGCCTGAAGACCGTCAAGCTGGCCTCAACCAAGTACTATGACGACCTGCCCACCAAAGGGAACGAGCACGGCCAGGCCTTCCGCGATGTCGAGCTGGAGAAGAAACTCCTTGAAGCAGCCCAGAAGCTCGGCATCGGCGCCCAGTTCGGCGGCAAGTACTTCGCCCACGACGTCCGCGTCATCCGCCTGCCGCGCCACGGCGCCTCCTGCCCGGTCGGGATGGGGGTTTCCTGCTCGGCCGACCGCAACATCAAGGCAAAGATCAACAAGGACGGTCTCTGGATCGAGGAACTGGACCGCAATCCGGGTCGTCTGATTCCCGAGCATACCGCCGCAAGCACGAAGATGGCGTGAAGATCGACCTCAACCGGCCGATGAAGGAGATCCTGGCCGAACTGACCAAGCACCCGGTCTCCACACTGCTCATGCTGACCGGCACCATCGTCGTCGGCCGCGACATCGCCCACGCCAAGTTCAAGGAGATCATCGACGCCGGCAAGCCGGTCCCCGAATATCTCCTCAAACACCCGATCTACTATGCCGGCCCGGCCAAGCCGCCGAAGGGCAAGCCTTCCGGCTCCTTCGGCCCGACCACGGCCGGCCGCATGGACTCCTACGTCGATCTGCTCCAGTCCAAGGGCGCCTCACTGATCATGATCGCCAAGGGAAACCGGAGCCAGCAGGTGACGGACGCCTGCAAGAAGTACGGCGGCTTCTACCTCGGTTCCATCGGCGGCCCGGCCGCACTTCTGGCTGAGGAGAACATCAAGAAGGTCGAATGCATCGACTTCCCCGAACTCGGTATGGAGGCGGTCTGGAAGATTGAGGTCGTAGACTTCCCGGCGTTTATCCTGGTGGATGACAAGGGAAATGATTTCTATAAACAGTTAGGTTGTTAATATAAAAAACGAAATCCCCCGGTTGCTGAAGCGGCCGGGGGATTTTTTTTGATTTTAATTTTGCTGTCTAACTTATTGAAATTTATATGGCGGAAGTGCATGGGAATCGAACCCACCTGCTATTTATAAATAATCTATAATATCTGATACTTATATTGGTGTTTTGTCTTTAGGTTAAAGAATAGTTAAAGAAACGAGGTTCATAAAACACAGATGCAAACTTTATTGGTTGAAAAATCAAATCCTTATTTCTCTGCAATTTCATTTTTTTGCACTCCACGCAGTCCACACATCGCTTGACTTAGGGCTTTTAGGTGGAGAAAACTTTACGTACTTCTTTAATACCAGCAACATAGCCTTGTAAATATCATCACTTGCTTTCTTATACTGCTTATCGAAGTTATTAATTTCAGTGTTATTCGGCACCATCCAATAAAAATATAGATGTTTTTGGTCTCCTCGTCTCTTTCTTATTCTAGAGAAAAAGTGATCATTTTCTGATCTGCAGACAGTATTCCAAAAGTTTTTATCTTCAGATTCCATAATTATACGGCATATCCCCGGTTCTAATTTAGGCTTCTCAACATCGGTGTCTAGATAGGCATTTATATAAGCCTTTCCATGTAGAAGATTTTTGTTAATTCCATAATATTCGCTTCTTTCAACATAATCAAAACTTCCATATGCGATTGAAGCTTTAAGCATTATGCCTTTATCAATCATTTGTTTTGCGATCTCTTCAATAACATAAAGCATCTTGCGAAGAGCGCTTTACTTCACATCTTGATCTTCGCTATAAACAAGACGTGAAAATAATATTCCACAGTCCGAAACGAATAAACCATCGACTCTGTTTTCACCTTCTTGGTTCTCTTTCAAGCGTAATAAATCGTATCCAATTTGGTAAACTACCACCGACCTTGTCGGTGGCCTTGAAAATGCGGCAAGTCTACGGACAATGTCCTTCGCCTTGTCTGATAAGGGTTGAAACGACTACTCTAAAATATTGTTCACCAACATTGTTGGTTCACTTAAGGTGTGGGGCCTCCGCCCCCACGCCCCACCACTGACAATGTCAGTGGTTTTGAGAGATAAATAAAAGTCATCTAAAGCCTGATATGCTTTATCGCGGTTCATCTTCTTAAAGCCTGAGATATCAACAAACGCAACGAAGGTAGTCCCATTATAATCAGTTAATGGCATGCCTATTCTCCAAATACTTTAAAAAAAGACGTTGCCGAGTTTGGGAAAAAGGAGATATTAAATAAATAAATCAGCGATGGAAATATAATGCAAGCTTTAATGACATTTTATTTCTGATTTCCGGTTTAATTTGTAGTATTTTCTTCTTTAATAGAAAATCGTAAGAATTCTTCCTGACGCTGAAACATTTAGAAAAATCAGCAACTCCACCTGTCTTATATTGGAGTTTGTCGTTAGGCTCTAGATAAAAGTATTTCAAATAACTTCTATCACTGATTGGATCTATTAAATTTGTCCTTTTTAGTTCTTCTATTTTGTCAGCGGAAGTTGCAGAATTTATGTCTCTAATCGGACTTAATATTATACTTGTAAGCTTTGTCTTGTTTTCTAAAGAGATTTCACATGAATGTGATAATACCATGGCATCTGCATATTCTGGTGCTTTTGCTACGAGCCACCCTCTTTTATCATCGGAAGTAGCAGTTATATATTGTATTATACCAAAATGAATAGCACCAAGCAGATGAATATTTGATAGGATGTCGCCCTGCATTAAAGAATTCGGTTCGAACGTTTCATCCTCAATATAATACATCGTCTAATCATCCAATCCATCGTTAAAGGAGATTGATTCAGACAGGTCTACGATATTTTTTAGCGAATTCAATTCATTAGTGGTACTTATATGTGTACTATCCGGTTGTAAGTCCGCTATGTATACGGCATCAAAGGGATCGTCGATAATGGACTGTGACAGGAGGTTTAGATTCAAGAGGTAGTCAGCGATATATCCTTCGACTAAGTCCTTAAGCTTTTCTTCGAATTCTGGTTCAGACAGTAACTTAGATATTACATCTTCGGAGAAGAAACTGCGAGTCGAACCGTCAACCAATCTCATTCCGGGGAAAAGTTTTATTTCGCCTGTTGATGTTTGAGTTGATTTTGTTTGTGCAGGAATCATTTTAAAAAATCCTCCAGATTCAATTCTTTTCCGAGAGAATAGTGTTTATTAACACTTTCATCTAGAATTAAATTTAGATCTTCAATCGGGTCCTTATTATCCTTACGCCTTTTATTGTTAATATCAATTTTTACCTCAATGCCTGATTCCGTTACGGGATATTTTGTTGCATCAATGGTGATGATCTTCTGCTCTTGCTGGGGTGTTGCGATGATCTGAATGTTCCTAATCTCATAACCTGAAATATTATAATTTATAAAAAGATTATTTTCCGTAAACCCAAAATGCAATCCAAAGGATGCTAGATCTCGCTCATTCCGTGGTATATTAATAAGACGATCGAATATGGGCTCCATGGCTTTAATAACGGGAATATCTTGTTTGATAGAAGGATAATGGATATTTGAAATAGCTCCAATGGATTTGTATTTTAAGTCTTCGATTCGAAGCATTTCTGAAAATTGATTCAATTCTTGATTTGACAAATTTAACGCTGGACTCCATAATTATGCATGATGTGTTGAAGTGGTGTCGTCCTAATTTCAAATCGATCCAGACTTATAGTAAGTAGCGTATCTGTGGTCTTGATTAATGCCCTTGGTGCGGGTGGAGGTGCAAAAGGAGGGGTGTTCAGTATGTTGAGTCTTCCGTTTAATATTTCTTGTAGTTCTTTCAGCTGCGGGCCGAAGTGAAAGAATTATCTGTTCATCAAGTTCGAACTCTATGACAATCTGAAACGAAATGACTTTCATATTTAGTGGATGGAATCTCCTTTTCCTTCCAGATGAAGTAACTCAGAAGATGATCCAAGTAGCTATGACAGACTTTTTACCGTCATTGTAAGTGAGTAAATAAGAACCGATCCAATAGTATAATGTTTATATATGATTTTGGGTTTGTCAAGTCAATACTCTCAATTCATTACCAACAGAATAAGTTCAGATTAGGAATGCGGATATCACCATCCAAATCCGTCATAGAGTAACTATTGATATACTTGACCATCAGGTGTCGTGACCTTAATCTCCCCAAATTTAGCCTCATACTTACTTATGTTATCCATCATGGCAGATGCAATTCTTTTCATGTGAGCAGGACTAACCATTATGCGCGCAATCATATGAATGCCATTGGGACTGTTTAGCATCCAATCTGTACAAAATTCCTCCGGAGTATGTGATATAAACACATTGTTACTATATCTACCCCTAGATATTTCATCACCAGTTATTACCTGAATCCCTTTAGCTTCTTGAATCCTGTCAGGGCCATATGTTTCTCCTTGCAAACTAGTTCTCATGAATAACGAGAATTTAATAACACTAATTGCATAAGAAATCTACTGTATTAATGAATTGAGTCAACCCGACACTTTCAGGAAGAAGTTCACACCTAAGCACAGACTATGACCTAAACCCCAATAAGTTCATTACACCAAGTCCCTCCCTGCACTCAGGACATAGATCTTCTACTTCGACATTGCCAACATTTGATATGAATATATCCCCCACTTTTCTTGCAGGACTGTAGTCCATACTCTCATCCTCATCGAATTCTTTGAAACATCTTTTACACAATTTCAAACCTTGTCCCCTCCTTCCTTCACTCTCTTTGAGCCTTCCATTGTTGAAATAGTACTCAATATAGGAAGTGATATGAAATGACATGTTCCATTATATAATACTCTCTCCATTGATTCTATATCATTCCCATAATCATTTATTTAAAATTCAAAATATAATTATTTAATAACCTGTTTCTTGATTTAAAGACTGCCACTACCTCACCTCTATCAGGTAGAATAAAACGTCTCAAGTATCCTCCCACTTCCAGTTCACGCATAGCTCTTCTCAATTTCCACCTTAAACAGAACATCTTCTCATCACAACTAATGTTGATAACCTGGGACAGCTTCAAAATGCTGATGGTATAGATTTCAAACGTTGACCCTCATAAAACCGATATAACGCCTTAGAAATATCACCCCGCAGTTTTGATCTCAATTTAATATCTATGCGTGTTATAAACCGATCTCTGAAGGAAGAAAGTAAGTATGAGTTCAGTTCCAAAATCATTTTTCTGGATTCTTTACTTTTGGTAATACCAGTTATGATAGAGCCATCCATTTCTGTCTGTGCACTGTGACTGTTACTTCTGGATACCCTTTTTTCGATAGTGATATGAGCTTCAGACATTCGATGAAGACTCTTCATGATTGCATTGTATGTATCCTTTGCTGGTTTAACATTCATGAGCTTGCAGAGTTCGTACAATGTTGTCTGAAAGGTGTTGCTGCTATATTTCTTCAACAGCATAAGCAGACTCAACAGGACTGTTTCATCATATATTGAGAGCTTTCTATTTCTGATTATTATTTTACCCCATGGATTCTCAGTGATGATAGGTTCAGTGATGGTGTCAATCTTCATCTGACGTTTGTTTACAGGAAAGAATGGACTCAGACGTGTCATGACGGTTGGTAGATATGATATATTTCGTTGTGAACTTCTCTTATGTTGGATTTTAACTTCGTTGGGATGGTACTTGCCAATGTTGGAATGAACGTCTTAAAATATCACCGACGTTTTCCAACCCTTTGTTCATCACCCACCTCGTTCATGAATATATTTTGAACCTCGTATGGGTGCAGCTCCACCAGTTAAAATTGAAGATCAAGCGAAGTTTGTTTAAAGATTTTCTATTCAATTTGTCTCGAATACCTTATAACAAGCTGAAGTAAACAAATGCCGCGGCTCATAAGGGTTTTACCTATGATGGTGCTTTAGGGCCTTGCAGGAATCGAATCCCACAATATCACTGTTCTGAAAGTTACGGGCAGCCTTCCACAAGAAGAAGAGGGGCGATAATTTCTATTAATGACGGGCATCGCAGAAAATCCGACGTGGGAAACGAGCAAGGATGAGCCTTCAGGGGGTTCATGCAAGAGAAATTAACTGATACGTGAATAAAGCTGTTGATAACTATGTTGATGATTATTGAAAACCTTTACTCCTGATGATTTTGAGCTCTTTGCGCAAATTTTAAGCAGTAAAATTACTTAATTATTCCAACAATATGGAAATTAATGCCTGATATTAGTGTC
>CAVOID010000011.1:0-317325 GCA_963695875.1 uncultured delta proteobacterium
AACTGTCTCTTCCGCATTTCTTTCCTCAATCTCTACTGACGATAAAGAAGGACAGCCTGCGGATGGTGTTCCCAGAGCGTAATAGGGCACACCGTGAAAGTGAGCAGCCAGGGCTATCTGGAATGTGCCGATCTTATTGACAACATAGCCATCCAGCGTGATCACGTCGGCGGCCGAAATGAACACTTGTGCCATTCCTTTTGACAGAATGTATGCCGGCATATTGTCAGTAATTACGGTTACGGGCACACCCATGTCACAGGCGACGCTGGCAGTTAGTCGCGCGCCCTGGAGATAAGGTCTGGTCTCCGGGCAGATCAAGTATACCCTCTTGCCTCTTTCCTGAGAATGAACAGTATAAAACCGATCAGGGTTTCCGCGTAACACTGGGTGAGTATGGTTACGTTGTCCGGCAGCAAGTCGACGGTGTACATTGCCATCTGACGCGAATTCCGGTAGCGGTCTTCCAGGTTCTTCTGCACGAAGGGATTGTGACAGCTTCTGCATCCTCCCCTCGGTCTATGGCATCCTTGGCTACTTTGAGAATTCGTCGAATATGGGCTCTCATGTTTGCGGACGTGGTGGGACGGGCGTGAATTAGCACTTCTGGCCGTGTTCTCAAGTTCTTCCTTTGCCTTTTCTGCAGAAAGACTACGTACCCCTTTTGCTGCACTTACCATTCCCAGGGCGGCCGCTAGCCAGGGCCCTCCACTCTGTGTTACCATATCTGCAATCGCCTTTGCGACCTCGCGGTAGTCGGTGCACCGTACGACTTCTTCTTTCAGCGGATAGGCTCTCCTGTCCAATATCCACACTTCACCATCTCTGTAGTCAGCCACATTTTCATACCTTAGCAGAAATGGCATTCATCAGCCCTTGCCATGACGGCCCCATATATTGGAGACAGTGCTGACATTATGAGCGAGTTGTGACCTGTGTGTCAAACGAAAAAACTCAATCATAGATAAGTACGCGAGGGGTTACAATTTTGTTCATCATATGTTGTTTTGATACATAATTGTTACATTATTTTATTTAACCTGATGCTTATATCAATTAATAATCATAAGAATCAATTAGTTATATGCATGGCACCAGAATTGCTTTTATAGCAACATTGATAAAGTTATTTCAAGAATCAGGAGGTATGTATTATGAATACAGGAGATACAGCATGGGTACTGGTACATCTGTCAGCGCTGGTTCTTCTCATGACAATACCGGGATTGGCCTTTTTTTACGGCGGCCTCGTGCGGAGGAAAAATGTTCTTTCCGTTTTGATGCAATGTTTCATCATCGTGTGCGTTATCAGTCTGCAATGGATTTTATATGGCTATTCGTTGACCTTTGGTCCCGATACAGGGCATCATCGGAAGCTTGACTGGGTTGGTCTGAGGGGCGTAGGGGGACAGCCGAATGCCGATTATGCCGCCACAATTCCCCATTCGGCTTTCATGATCTTTCAATGCATGTTTGCCGTCATCACTCCGGCGTTGATATCGGCGCATTTGCGGAGCGGATGAAATTCTCCGCCTTTCTCATTTTTACGATTCTCTGGGCGACACTTGTCTATGATCCTTTGGGACACTGGGTATGGGGGACAGGCGGCTGGCTGAGACCATCGGCGCCCTCGATTTTGCGGGCGGCATTGTCGTGCATACCAGTTCCGGCGTATCCGCCCTGGTATTGGCCCTGCTTATCGGTAAAAGGGTCGGTTGGAATGGAGCGACCTTACCGACCGCATAACCTGCCCTTTACCGTTCTGGGAGCCGCTCTGCTCTGGTTTGGCTGGTTCGGATTCAACGCGGGCAGCGCCCTGGCAGCAAATGAACTGGCGGCTAATGCCTTTGTTACGACCAATACCGCAACGGCGGCGGCCGGGCTGACCTGGGCACTGATTGAGTGGCAGCAGCATGGCGCTCCGACCGTCCTGGGTGCAGCAACGGGCGCCGTCGCGGGGCTGGTCGCGATCACACCTGCCTGCGGGTTTGTCAATCCCATGAATGCCATATTCATCGGAATTCTCGTCAGTGTATTCTGCTATATCGCCATTGCCAAGATAAAGGCGGCATTCGGATATGACGATGCCCTTGATGTCTTCGGCATCCATGGCGTCGGCGGGATCTGGGGAACGATTGCAACGGGTCTTTTTGCAGAAAAGGCAGTCAATGAAGCCGGCGCGAACGGTCTATTCTTCGGCGATGCCCATCAGTTTCTGGTGCAGGTGCTCCTTATGGTGGTAGCGCCCGTCTTCGCAGCCGTGATGACCTGGATCATCTACAAATTTGTCGATGCTCTGGTCGGCATGAGGGTTGAGAAAAAGGATGAGATCATCGGCCTTGATCTGACCCAGCAGAGTGAAGCGGCTTACACCGTTGTCGAATAAGGAGGTAACGAAGATGAAATATATCGTTGCGATTATCCAGCCGCACAAGCTGGACGAGGTGATGAAGACGCTGGAGGATGTGGAGGTAAATTTAGTGACCGTATCCAACGTCCTCGGGCGTGGCAGGCAGAAGGGGCTTACGGAAGTATACCGGGGGGCCAAGGAAGTGGGGAGCCTTTTGAAGAAGATCAAGCTGGAGATCGCCGTGAACGAGGATTTTGTGGAGCCGACGATACAGGCCATCATCAAGGGAGCCCGGACGGGCGAGATCGGAGACGGAAAGATCTTCGTTTTGGATCTTTACTGAAGTCATCCGCATCCGCACCGGCGAGCGCGGCGGCAAGGCCATAGGATAAAGGGAGGGGTGTGAGTAATATGAACCTGAAAGAGCTAATCAAATATTCCAAGGATAAGCATCTGGAATTCATCGATCTTAAATTCACGGATATCCCGGGTTTGTGGCAGCATATCACGATACCGATCAATCAGCTGGACGAGGACCTGGTCATCCACGGCATCGGGTTCGACGGTTCCAGCATCCGGGGATTCCAGCCCATCAACGAGAGCGACATGCTGATCAAGCCTGACCCGGAGACGGCATTCATCGATCCGTTTGCTGCGGACCCCACACTGAGCATGATCTGTAACGTCAAGGATCCCCTGACCCAGATACCGTATTCACGCGACCCGCGGAATGTGGGTCAGAAGGCGGAGCGATACCTTTCCGTCTGTGGGATAGCGGATCAGGTTTTTTTCGGTCCGGAGCCCGAGTTCTATATTTTTGATGATGTCCGTTTTGAACAGACATACAACACGGGATTTTACCGGGTCGATTCCAAGGAGGGATTCTGGAATACGGCAAGAGACGAAGGGCCGAACCTGGGATACAAACCCCGGTACAAGGAGGGCTACTTTCCGGTGCCGCCCACGGACAGCCTGCAGAACTTAAGGGCGAAGATGTGCAAGGTGATGACGGAGGTCGGCATCCCGGTCATCCTCCACCACCATGAAGTGGCGACGGCAGGTCAGTGCGAGATCGGGGTCAGGATCAATACCCTTGTGGACACGGGGGACATGCTTATGAAGTACAAGTATGTGGTGAAGAACGTCGCTTTAGCCCACGGGAAGACGGTTACCTTCATGCCGAAGCCGCTCTTCATGGACAACGGTTCCGGGATGCACGTTCATCAGAGCCTCTGGAAGAGCGGGAGGAACCTCTTTTACGATACCGGCGGCTACGGGGGGATCAGCAAGCTCTGCAGACATTATATCGGGGGCCTCCTGCACCACGCGCCGTCGCTTCTGGCCTTTACGTCTCCCACGACAAACTCCTACCGGAGACTCGTTCCCGGCTACGAGGCGCCGATCAATCTTGTGTACTCACAGCGGAACCGGAGCGCCTGCGTCCGGATTCCCATGTATTCACCGAGCGAGAAGGCCAAGAGGATCGAGTTCCGATGTCCTGACTGTTCCTGTAACCCCTACCTGGCGCTTTCGGCGATGCTCATGGCGGGCCTGGACGGGATCGAGAATGAGATCGAGCCGCCTCCACCGATCGATGAGGACATCTATGAACTTTCCCATGAGGAGAAGAGCCACATCAAGGCGACGCCGGGGTCACTTTCCGAGGTTCTGGACGCCCTGGAGAGGGAACACAAGTACCTGCTGAAAGGTGACGTCTTCACCGAAGACCTGATCCAGATGTGGATAGAATACAAACGGAAAAGAGAGGACGACATGATCAGACTGCGTCCCCATCCTTATGAGTTTGCGCTGTACTATGACATTTAAATAAAAAGAAGGATTCGAGGGGTTCGAGGGTTCAAGGATTCGAGTCCCGAAATTTCCTTGACCCCTGGAACCCTCCTTGCAACTAAACGCTAGAGCCACAAAGAATAACAGTTTTAAACCAGGTATTATAAATCAGGAGGTTATGGACATGGATATCGGAATGGTAGGTATTTTTATCGCTGCGTTGGTCATCATGGCAATTATTATTTACATCAAGGCCAACATGAAGATCTGCGAGCCCAACGAGGTGATGATCTTTTCCGGGCGGCAGTTCAAGGACAAGGACAAGGAAGTGGTGGTACCGTGTGATCAAGGGAGGAAGAGGGTTAAAGATTCCCCTGATTGAGACGGTAAGGACCATATCGTTGAATACGATGCCCATCGAGATGGATGTAACAGGCGCCCTCACGAGAGGGACGATTCCCGTAAATGTGAAGGCCATGGCGAATGTCAAGATCGCCGGCACGATGGAAGACGGTCTGGGGAATGCCATCGAGAGATTCCTCGGGAAGAGCGCTACGGCCATTGCCACGACGGCCCGGGAGATCCTGGAAGGCACATTGCGCGGCATACTGGCGACGATGCAGCCGGAAGAAGCCAATGCCAACCGGATAGCACTGGCCCAGCAGGTGGCCAAAGAGGCGCGGGAGGATATGCAGAGGCTGGGGCTTGTCCTGGATACGTTCAAGATCCAGGAGATCAAGGATGACAAGGGTTATCTGGAGGCGATCGCCACGGAAGAAAAACGCCGAGGTTCATCGTGATGCCAGGATCGTTGAGGCGGAATCCAATGCCGAGGCGAGCAAGAAGGAAGCGGAGGGGAAGAAGGTTGCGGAGATTGCGGACATTGAGGCCAGGCAGTCGATCGTGCAGTCGGACATGAACTTCCGGGTGCAGCAGGCGACGTGGAAGGCGGAGGCGAACCGCGCCGAGGAGAAGGCCAAGATGGCCGGTGAAATCTCCCGTATGGAGGAAACGAAGACCCTTGAGGGAAAACGGGTCGAGACCAACAAGCTGAAGTACCAGGCCGAGGTCGTCATCCCCGCGGAAGCGGAGAAGGAAGCCCAGCAGATGAAGGCCATCGGAGAAGCCGCCTTTACCTTTGAAGAGGGCAAGGCCAAGGCGGATGCCCTGAAGCTGCTCCGCGAACAGTGGGAACATCCGAACAGCAAGGACCTGTTCATGATCCAGCTCCTGCCGGAACTGGTAGGACATGTGTCCAAGGTCATCGCATCCAATCTCAATGTGGAAAGACTGACCGTGGTCGACGGCGGCAGCGGGAGCGGCAGTGGCGGAGGTCTCCCGCACCTCGTGGGAAACCTGGCCGGGTCGGTGAACTCCTTCTTTGAGCAGATGAAGACGCTGACAGGCCTGGATCTGGCGAAGATGATGGAAGAGCGCTACAAGGTGTCAGCTAAATAATAAATAGCGTAACAGCAAACCACACAATATCTCCCCCTCATACAAACTTCCCTCCCCTTGCGGGAGGGGATTATTGGGAGGGGGTTTCAGGAGCTGTATAGCAAGGTCATTGATTAGGAAGCGAAACGACCGAGGCAATCTCTTTCATCATGTATATAGAGATTAGCACACCCCCTTCGGTCGTTTCCATTAAAAAAATAATTGATGCAGACTCGGAGCGAAGGAGTTTATTACATTAACGGCTATCCGTTACCATGATCTTCGGCTCCATCATATCCAGGATGGCATATTTAATGCCTTCCCTTCCCAGACCGGAATCTTTTATTCCCCCGTACGGCATGTGATCCACACGGAATGTGGGGACATCATTAATAATGACACCCCCAACTTCCAGGTTATTGAATGCATAGTTTATTTCATTCATATCATGGGTAAAGACTCCCGCCTGCAGGCCAAAGTTCGTATCGTTCACCATATGGACTGCGTCTTGGAAGGTTGTATAGACTTCTATGGTGACGACAGGTCCGAAGACTTCCAGGCAATTGACCTTCATCGATTTTTTTGTGTTTGTCAGAACAGTGGGCTCAAAGAATGCGCCCTGTCTTTTCCCTCCACAGTGCAGCTTCGCGCCTCTTTCTACTGCCTCACTTACCCAATCTTCAACCCGCTTTGCATTGGGTTCATCAATCATAACGCAGAACTGTGTTTCGGGATGAAGGGCGTCGCCACATTTTAATTTGTGTGTGTTTTCCACGAATTTCTTCAGGAATTCATCAAAGACAGACTTTCTCCACAAAGATCCGCTGGGCGTGAATGCAGACCTGTCCCGAATAGGCAAAACCACCAAAAATGCACCTTTTCACGGCAAAGTCAATGTCGGCGCTTCCGGTTACAATGACGCCGGCATTCCCGCCGAGTTCGAGCACCACCTTTTTCTTGCCCGCCTCTTTCTTCATCCGCCATCCCACATCCGGCGAACCGGTAAAGGTGAGGAGTTTGAACCTCTCATCTGTAACAAGCTTCATTCCCGTTTGCCGATCCATCGGAATGACCGACAGCGCCCCCTTGGGCAATGAAGTCTCATCGATAATTTTTGCGAGCTCCAGTGTCGACAGTGGTGTTGCGGATGCCGGTTTCACTATTATGGGACAACCTGCCGCTATTGCCGGGGCGATCTTATGCGCGGCGAGGTTCATCGGAAAATTAAACGGGGAGATGCCTGCCACCAGACCAATGGGAAAATATTTTACGATGCCTTCCTTGTCCTTGCCGGCCGGGGGTCCAGTCGAGACCTATATATTCCCTGGGGAGCCTTTTTGCCTCTTCTGCAGCGATGAGAAAGGTCTGGCTTGAACGGTCGATTTCGCCTCCCGCATATATCAAAGGTTTCCCTGACTCCTGTGCCAGCACCTTTGACAAATGGTCTTTCCTTTGGCTTAGAGTATTCGCGATGTACCGGAGAATCTCAAATCGTTGGAAAGAACTCAGCCCTTTCATTACATTTTCGACTGACTGGGCTTTCAAAATGGCAGTTTCCAGTTCAGTTTCTCCACCTAAATATGTTTCCGCAAAGGTCTCATTGTTATATGGGTTGGTAACTTTTAAGATTTTATTGGTTTTTTGAAAAGAACCGCCAATATAAATGTCATAACTGTCCATGGCAACCCTCCTTTCCAATGGTAAATACTTGTTATGGTCATACAGGAAATGACGTAAAATACATCTCCTGTCAAGGAAAAGCATATCGCATCGTTCTGTTTCTCTCTGATGGACGAAAAGGGGGAGTTGGTCGGTTCGTATGATTTTATATCTGGGTTGCAACAACCGGCTATCCGATTGCATCTATTAAGAAGATAAAACAGGTTGATCTGAAAAGCTGATATATTCCTGAGACCTCATGCCTTTTGGGGAGGTCAGAACACTATTGACATAAATACTCATTTCTCATAATATAATTCTTTTCCTAAATTATCTTAAAGTAATGAACTGAGAAAGAGGTATTCCGCATGAAATACTGGAGAAAACCCCTTGATCTGGAGAATATAAAAGCGAGCAGGGGGAAGGTGATTATTATTGAGGACCGATGCAAAGGTTGCGGCTTCTGCGTTGAATACTGTCCGCGGGATGTTCTTTGCATGTCACCGGCATTCAACGTAAAAGGTTATCATACACCTGCGGTGATCGATGAGTCAAAATGCGTCAATTGTCATTTCTGTGAAGCCCTGTGCCCGGAATTTGCAATATACTCCATAGAGACAGATGAGATGACAGAGGATAAACCCGGTCGGGCTCGAGAAAAGGATAAGTGAGGCAGGCATAGGGGGCTTATTGTTATGTTACTGATGGAATTGTCTATTTTGCGAGGAGGGCTGCGTGGCTGCTAATGCCGTACTGACAGGAACGTATTTTATGAATGGCGACTATGCCTGCTGTGAGGGTGCTCTTGCTGCTGGTTGCCGATTTTTCGCAGGATATCCGATCACCCCCGCAACAGAGATTGCAGAACGCATGTCACGCAGGCTCCCTGAACTCGGCGGTATATACATCCAGATGGAAGATGAGCTTGGATCCATGGCGGCAGTTCTGGGGGCAAGCTGGGGAGGCGTAAAGTCCATGACCAGCACATCTGGTCCGGGCTTTTCCCTGATGATGGAGAATATAGGGCTGGGCATCTGTACAGAAACACCCTGTGTCGTCTGTAATGTACAGAGGGCCGGACCGAGCACGGGCCTCCCGACTTTGGTCGGCCAGGGAGATATGATGCAGGCACGCTGGGGGTCGCATGGCCATTATGAGATCATCGCGCTTGCTCCTTCGAGCCCGCAGGAGATGTTTGACTTTACAATCCGTGCTTTTAACCTGAGCGAGAAGTACCGTATACCTGTAATTATCATGGCTGATGAAGTAGTCGGCCATATGACTGAGCGGGTAATGATTCCACCGGAGAAGGAAATCATGCTTGTCGAGCGGCGCAAACCCAAGGTGCCTCCAGGCGACTACCTGCCCTATCGTCCGGATCGGGATTGGGTTGCCCCTATGGCAAACTGCGGGGATGGTTACCGGATCCACGTCACAGGCCTGACGCATGATGAGCGCGGCTATCCGGGAATGGACGAGGAGACACAGGCACAAATGGTCAATCGCCTGATTCAGAAAATCGTAAGCAACACGGATGACATTATCAGGACGGAAAACATTTACATGGATGATGCTGAGGTCGTGGTTGTAGCTTACGGGATAAGTGCACGTTCGGCCAAGCAAGCCGTTCGAGAGGCCCGGGCCGGCGGCTTGCGTGCAGGTCTCATCAAACTGGAAACGGTCTGGCCGTTTCCTGAAAAGCTGATCCGGGATGTAGCGGCTCGTGTGCGCGCCCTCATTATGCCTGAGATCAATGCCGGCCAGATGGTCCTTGAATTGCAGCGGTGTGCCGGGGGTGCATGTCCCGTGCAATTGGTATCCCACTTCGGCGGTTCCATCATCCATCCCAGGACCATCCTTGACGCCATTGAAAATGCAGTCTCAGGAGGTTATGTGAAAAATAAAAAAGCGCCGGCAAGACGGGCGTCCCGCCGTTCTGATAGGAGAAAACGATGACAAACAAAAAGGCAAAAAAGACCCTGCCGCCGCATCCCATGGAATCATTGCTTCGGAGCGAGCGGCTCCCGCATATATGGTGTGCGGGCTGCGGGATTGGAACCGTATTGAGTTCCGTGATAGCAGCCGTTCAGAAATCCGGCTATGATCCGGATAAGACTGCCGTCGTTTCCGGCATCGGCTGTACGGCGCGAATGGCCGGGTACATCCGTTTGGATTCCTTTCATACCACCCATGGCCGTGCCATTGCGTTCGCCACAGGCTTGAAGCTGGCCAGACCGGAAATAAAGGTGCTGGTCATCTCGGGTGACGGCGACCTGCTGGCTATCGGCGGCAACCATTTCATCCACGCGGCCCGGCGTAACATCGACATCACCGTCATCTGCGTGAACAATCTGAACTATGGAATGACAGGCGGCCAGTTGGCCCCGAGTACGCCTTTCGGGGCGAAGACCGCCAGCAGCGTCTCCGGCTGCCCAGAAGAACCTTTTAACTTCTGTTACCTCGCCTCTGCTTGCGGTTCCGTATATGTGGCAAGATGGACGACTTTACATACCCGCAGAATCACGAACTCCATCACCGAAGCAATGCAAAAAAGAGGGTTCACCTTCGTCGAGATACTGACCCCTTGTCCCACATCATTCGGACGCCGCAACAAAATGGGAACAGCCTTGGAGACTTTAAAGTTTTATCATGAGCGCTCCGTCATTCTTAATGATATCGATCCGAAAGACGCACCAGTGGATTTCGGCAGTAAAATAGTGGTGGGAAAATTTGTGGACACGGAAAGGCCGACATTCATGGACAACTATCAGTTCGTGTGTAAAAGTGAGATTGGGGACTGGCCGGATTTTGATGGAACGGCTATGCCGGAAAGTCAGGCTACACGGTAATGGCTATGTTCTTGAAGCACGAAAAGCATGTTCTCATAACCGGTTTCGGCGGACAGGGGATCATAATGGCCGGTGACATCCTGGGAAAAGCCGCTACCCTTTATGATCGTAAGTTTGCCACTATGACGCAGGCATACGGACCCGAGGCCCGCGGCGGCGCCTGCTCAGCCCAGGTCATCATCGGCACGGAAGAAATACTTTTTCCTTACGTGAAGGAGCCGCAGGTTTTGATCTGTCTGAGCCAGGAAGGGTATTCCAAAAATATCGGTAACCTCCGCAACGGCGGTATTCTGATCGTGGACACAGACCTTGTACACACAAATAACCCTGATCCCGGCGTTACTGCATACCAAGTACCGGCAACCCGTTTTGCCGAAGAGCTTGGCAGCAAAATGATGGCCAACATCGTGATGCTTGGCTTTCTATCAGCGGCGTATAATCTTGTGAGCATCAAGGCGATGCGTGAAGCCGTTCAGGCATCCGTCCCGGAGGCAACAAGGAAAATTAACGCACAGGCTTTCAATCGGGGCCTTGAGTATGGCGAAGCTATTCTCAAAAGCCGGGCAAAGAAGGATAAGCTCAAGGATTGATTATGCGTAAGCGCACTTCATCCAATAACCAGAAAAAGGCTATACTGCTGATTGGCTCCGGTTACGGCGCCTTAAAGGTAGCGCAGGACCTCTCACAATCCGGCCTGCCGCTGGTCTGGGTTACCAAGGCCGTTCACTTTCTGGAACTGCCTGGTGGTGTGGAACACTTTACCGAATGGCCTGAGGATTTGGACTTCCAGTTCCGCCCCCTCTACCTTCAGGTTACACGCCATCCGCTGGTGACAGCCATGACGCATGCAAGGGTTGAAGCCATCAAACGCGGCCCCGATGGTTATAGGGCTGTCATCGTTCAGGATCCCATGTATGTGGACTACGATCTTTGCACAGGTTGTGGGCGCTGTATGGAGGTCTGTCCACTTAATGATAAGGTCCATCCTCCTCTGAGAAGAACTCCGGCCTACTGCCCTTCACGGGCTCTGGATTTAGAAAAGCGCAAGCTCTCTCCCTGCCGGACGAGTTGCCCTCTGGGCGTGAATGTTCAGGCTTATATGGCGCTGACCGCAGCTTCCAGATTCGAAGAGGCCCTCAATATCATCCGGGAAGACAATCCCCTGCCGGGCATCTGCGGGCGCGTCTGTCACCACCCGTGCGAGGACGCCTGCCGCCGCGGCTCTCTGGATGAGGCAGTGGCCATCTGCAGTGTCAAGCGTTTTCTTGCCGATCAGGAAATGGCTAAGGGCCGGCCTAAGCTGCCTGGTGCTAAAAAATCTGTAAGGCCGGAAAAAGTGGCGATAGTAGGAGGCGGCCCGGCCGGTCTTGCTGCTGCCTATTTCCTCAATAGGGAGGGTTTCAGTGTAACGGTATTCGAGGCTCATCAAGAGGCCGGAGGAATACTGCGCATCGGAATCAATGCCTTCAGGCTTCCCCGTTCCGTATTGGATGCGGAGATACAGGCAATTGCTGATGCCGGTGTGAAGATTCGAACAAATATAAAGGTCCACTCCGTCAAAGACTTTTTTGGCAAGGGATTCCGGGCTGTGCTCGTGTGCACTGGGGCTCACCGGGACCTTCGGCTTAATATACCCGGTGAAGATACAAACGGTGTCTTTGGCGCTCTTGAGATGTTGAAAAACCTTAATACAGGCAGAGATCCGAACGTTCATGGGCATGTTGTCGTCATTGGCGGCGGGAACTCTGCAATCGACGCCGCCCGTTCCGCCGTGCGGCTGGGAGCCAAGACAGTTACCATCTGCTACCGACGGAAGCGCAAAGATATGCCGGCTCACGACTCCGAGATCAAGGCAGCCACGCAAGAAGGGGTAAAGATTGAATATCTCGTGGCGCCAGTCCGTATTGCCGAGCGGAAAGGAAAAGTGTTCGGCCTCAAAATGGTCCGCATGAAACTCGGCGCCCTCGATGAAAGCGGACGGAGAAAACCGGAACCGGTTGCGGGTTCGGATTTTTTCCGACATGCCGATACTGTTATTGTTGCCACTGGGCAGCAGTCCCACCTTGAGGAAGAAGGACTGGGCGGTCAATTTTTTCTGGGGCGGAGCGGACGGGTTAATGTTGACGAAAGGCTTTCTACATCGCAGCAGGGTGTTTTTGCCGCCGGTGATGCGGTTACAGGACCTGATACCGTCGTAGGTTCCATGGCTCAGGGACGGCAGGCTGCGGCCAGGGTTGTCGAATATCTTACAGGGGTGTCTCCCCCGTGGGGCCTTCGTCCGGATGAGTCAAGAGGTGCGGGGGAACACGTGGAGATTTCCGAGGACACGCCGCGCCGATGGCGGCCGGAGGTGTCCCTGAGAAAGCCAAAGGTAAGAAGACGGGACTTCGACGAGGTGGGACTTGGCTTCACCATGGAACAGGCGATTGCAGAAGCATCGCGCTGTACTCAGTGCAGCTCCTGCTGTGAATGCCGCCTCTGCGAAAGTGTATGCAGTGAAATCGGAGCTATTGATCATTTCAGGAACCCGCAGATCATGACCATATCAAGTCCCACAGTAATCGTTGCGAGCGATGAAGAGGTAGCCCACCTGGATTTGGCAGATCAAGATGGTGTCTATCATGTGGGAGACTTCCGGAATTCTACCGACATCGTGAATGTATTGATAGCCGGCAGCGCATCGGCCGGCCAGGCCATGGCGGAATGTGCGCCGCTAAGGATCACCGGTCCTCCCGGCCAGCCGATGTCCGTTGAACTCGATCAGGACTTACGTTTCGGTGTGTTCATCTGTACCTGCAATGAAACCCTGGCGCCGGCGCGCACCCTCGAGCGCATAAGGGAAATGGGACGACAGATGCCCGGAGTGATACACAGTGAACTGATCTTTTCAGCCTGCCATCCCCGTGGGGCCGACCGGATTGCCGCGGTTGTACGAAGGCACAAGCTAAACAGGGTCGTGCTGGCATCCTGCGTGTGCTGTCCCCTGGAGTTCCAGTGTATCTCGTGTAATGATCAGCGAAACCGCGCCCGTATCCATCTGTTTGACAGGCTTGGCCTCGACAGGTGCCGGTTCGAAACGATTAACATCAAGGATCATCTTGGCACCGCCGATCCGTCTGAGGATATGCTCGTAGCTAGAATGCGCGATTTCCTGAAGGAGGCCTTCATCCGGGCCCGGTTCATGGGGCCCCTCCGCCAGAGTGTTACAAAGATCGGAAACCGGATCCTGATTCTGGGGGGGTCTGAAGTGGGCTTAAGCTGTGCCCTTAATCTGAACATGCAGGGGTTCAAAGTGCGCCTGGTTCATCGATGCAGTCTGAAAGATGACCGTGATCTGCCGAAAGAAATTCGGGGAAGACCTATAAGCCGCATTGCAGGCGAGTTCATCACACACGTTGACGAAGCCGTCATTGAGGGGATCAAAGGTCACTTGGGTGATTTTACCGTGACGTTCCGCAGGGATGGCGTCCGCAAGCATTTTCATGCGGATATTGTGTGCCTTGCCGACCTGAATGTCCTAGCTCTGGCCATTCCCGAGGGGATGTTCGGCCTCAAGAAGTTTTACCGTTACAACTTCAAATTCTTCCATAGCCCTCAGATCGGCGTGTACAGAGTGATGCCCAGAACGCTCAAGAGAGTGACGGCCTTCCAGGCAGGGGCTGCCCTGGCGTCACATGTGGCAACGACGGCGGCCGAAGCCTTTCTGAAAGATCATGAGCTCAGCCCCAGGGTCAATAAGGAGCGATGCCGCGGTTGCGGACGCTGTGTCGAGATCTGTCCTTTCGATGCAGTGACGCTGGTTGCCAATGAGCGCGGCTTTTATACGGCGCAGGTGCTGCGCTACAACTGTGTCGGATGCGGCGGCTGCGTGGGACGCTGCCCCGTGACGGCCATGGATATGCCGTACTTTACCAATTGCCTCCTCGAAGAGATCGTGGCAGGAACACTGGCCGGAGAGAAATGACGTGGAACAGGTCCGCATTCTGGGGATATGCTGTAACTGGAGCCCTTTCGCCTGCTATAATGCGGCCGGGATGACAGGAATGAAAATGCCGCCGAACTTCCAGCTGGTGCGGGTAATGTGTATCGGCCGCATCAATCAGGCCCTGATCCTCAGGTCCTTTGAGTTCGGGGCGGATGGTGTAATCCTCCTGGAGTGCAAGGATGAGGACTGCCGTTATGGTCCGGGCCCGGAGGTGGGGCATGAGAACGTACACCGCGTCCGCAGGATCCTTCACCTCCTAGGCATTCGTCAGGAGCGGTTAGTGGAGTGCACTTTCGGCGCCCATGATAAAGATGAGCTGGTCCGGACCCTGTGGAAGTTCACAGAGGACATAAAGGCGTTGGGCCCCTTTATGGAAGAAAACAACAGGAAAATGGAGGAGTTGAAGAGGTGAACGACCCGAGAATCGACAAGATGATTGTGGACATGTCGCTTTATCAGTGCCTGGAATGCGGCAAGTGCACAGCATCGTGTCCGCGAAGGCTTTCGGGCAAGGAATATTCCCCCCGGCTTCTGGCGCATAAGGTGATTGTTGAGCGGGAAGACGAAGCCTACATCGAAAATGCAGTCTGGGAATGTCTGACCTGCGGCATGTGTCGTGAACGCTGTCCTTCAGGTGTCGATTTCAACAATTTCATTCTGGAGATGCGTACTCTCCTGGCTGAAACAAAAAGCCTGAAGGGTTACCGGGCACATGACGGTGCCATCCATTCCTGGATGCGGATGATGACCTCTCCGGGTCTCGAGCAGAACCGTCTCGACTGGCTGGATCCGGGCATTCAGGTCGCTTCGTCCGGTGACATAGCATTCTTCACGGGATGTGCACCCTATTTCAATGTCTTCTTTGCCGGCATCGATGTTGATACACTCTCCATTGCAAGAGACAGCATAAGGCTGTTGAACTTCCTCGACATCAAGCCGGTCCTTTTGCCGAACGAGCGGTGTTGTGGTCACGACCTGCTGTGGTCGGGGGATACAGAAAACTTTAAAGCCCTCTGCAGGTTGAACTATGCCACCTTCAAGGAGGCAGGGGTCAAGGAGATCATCGTTACGTGTCCGGAGTGCTTTCACGTCCTTAGTGAACAAATGCCGCGGATCATACCCGGATTTGATGTGAAAGTCACACTGCTTCTGGATCTTCTGCAGAGGGAAATGCGTATTGGCGGAATAGCCTTTCGACCGCTGAAAATGAAGGCAACGTTCCAGGATCCATGCAGGCTGGGGCGTATGCTGAACCGCTATTCCGGTCCCAGGGAATTGCTCGGCCTTATTCCGGAAGTGGAGCTTCTGGAGATGGAAAAATCAGGCAGGAGTGCAACTTGTTGCGGAAACTGCGGCTTCATCAATTGCGATGCCTATTCCAAGCAGATTCAGGTGCAGAGGCTTCAGGAGGCCCGGGCGACCGGCGCCGACCTTCTCGTTACCGCGTGTCCCAAATGCATGATTCACCTTACCTGCACCATCAGGGATCCGCTGAGGCATGGCAAAAAAATAAAAATGGAGATAAGGGATCTGGTATCTGTCCTTGCCGACCAGATCGAGTATAGCGGGTAGGATAGGAAAAACAATTAATTCAGCAGGGCAGGCGTTTTGTCTGTTCTGTCGGTGAGGATAAGTTATTTCTTAAGAAGGAGAGGAATGAAGGATATAGAAGCAAGCGAGAATGTCAGAATCGGTGTTTATGTATGCCAGTGCGGATCGAACATCGCCGGTGTGGTAGATTGCGCCGTCGTAGCGAAGTATGCGGAAAAATTGCCGGGCGTGGTGATTTGCCGCAATCAGGGCTATACATGCTCCGAGCCGGGTCAGAACCAGATCAAGAGCGATATCAGGGAATACGGTCTTAACCGGGTAGTGGTTGCATCGTGCTCACCGCGGCTCCATGAGGCGACATTCCGGCAGTGTGTCAGCAAGGCGGGACTCAATCCCTACTTGTTGGAGATGGCAAACATCCGCGAACAATGCTCGTGGGTTCACAGCCATGACGCTAGGGAAGCTACAGCCAAGGCCAGGGACCTGGTACGCTCGGCCGTGGCGCGCGTGCGCCTGCTCAACGCACAAACGGAAATGGATGTCCAGGTTACTCCGGCAACTTTGGTTGTAGGAGGCGGTGTGGCTGGTATCCAGGCCGCCCTCGATCTTGCGGATGCAGGGTACAAGGTAATACTCGTCGAGAAACAGCCCAGCATCGGTGGTATCATGGCCAGATTGGACAAGACGTTTCCCACCATGGACTGTTCCATCTGAATACTCGGGCCGAAGATGACGGATGCCGGTCGGCATCCCAACATTACGCTGCTGACGATGAGTGAAGTCAAGGAGATCACGGGCTTCGTGGGGAACTTCCACGTACGCATCCTGAAAAGGGCGAGGTACGTGAATGAGAAGGAGTGCACGGCCTGCGGGGATTGCGTCCCTGTGTGTCCGGTGATCGTTCCCGATGAGTTCAACATGGGCCTGAGCTCCCGGAGGGCCATCTATTCGCCGTTTCCCCAGGCAGTCCCTTCAGCCTTTGCCGTGGATATTACCAAGTGCCTCGGCCATAATCCCATAATTTGCGGGAAATGCATTGAGGCGTGCAAGAAGCGTTGCATTGACTTCGATATGAATGATGAGGAACTGGAATTCGACGTAGGTACGATCATCGTAGCCACGGGGATGGAAACCTATGATCCACGCATCCTCGATGAGTACGGATACGCACGCTTTGAGAACGTGCTTACGAGTATGGAGCTGGAGCGCATGATCAATGCCGGCGGACCCACCGGCGGCAAGGTCATCCGCCTGACGGATGGTAAGCCCCCTAAATCCGTTGCCTTCATCCAGTGTGTGGGCTCCCGTTCACTGAGGCGGGGACGGCCTTACTGCTCTAACATATGCTGCATGAATACGGTGAAGAGCACGATCATGCTGAAAGAGCATTATCCGGACATGGAGATCAAGGTATTTTATATCGATATCCGGGCTTTCGGCAAGGGGTTCGAAGACCTGTTCCGGAGGAGTAAAGGTATGGGTGTCCGCTACATTCGGGGCCTTCCGGGTGACATAAAGCAGGATACCTCAAGCGGGAACCTGATACTGACAGTGGAAAACACGGCAACGAATAAGCTGGATACCCATCGTGCTGAAATGGTCGTCCTTGCCGTTGGACTTGAACCGACTTCGGACATGAAGGTGATACAGGAGATGCTGGCCCTGCAGACGACATCGGATGGCTTTTATCTTGAGGCCCATCCTAAGCTGCAGCCCGTAGACTCGGCTACCCGTGGGATCTTCTTTGCCGGTTGTGCCGAAGGGCCCAAGGACATAAAAGATTCGGTTACCCAGGCGTCTGCTGCCGTTGCCAGGGCCATGCGTCTCATGAATCCCGGTACGCTCACAGTGGAGGCGATCACTGCGGAGGTGGATCCGGAACTCTGCACCTCTTGCGGCTTGTGTGCAAAGGTATGCCCGTATCATGCCATGAGCGTGGATACAAAGGCAAAGACGGCAGCAGAGGTTGTTGAAGCGGCATGCGCGGGCTGCGGAACTTGCGCCGCGGAATGCCCTGTGCTCGCCATTTCAATGAATCACTTCACCGACGCGCAGATCGAGGCGCAGATCGATGCTATTCTGGAGAAAGACGCAGCCAAACGAATCCTTGTCTTCGCATGCAACTGGTGTTCCTATGCGGGCGCAGACTTCGCCGGCGTCTCACGGCTCCACTACCCGCCGAATACCCGCCTGATACGGACCATGTGCTCGGGCAGGGTGCATGAAAAGTTTATCTGGCGTGCCTTCGAAAGGGGGGCTCCGGCAGTCCTTGTTTCCGGGTGCCATATCGGCGATTGCCATTATATCAATGCCAATCAATGGACGGAACGGCGCGTGAAAAGGATATGGAAGAAGATGGAAAAGCTGGGACTGCGCACTCAAAGGCTGGGGCTGGAGTGGATCAGCGCCGCGGAAGGCCTTCGCTTCCAGCAGGTCATGGAGCGCATGGAACAGATCAGGAAAAGCGTCACTCCCGGGGAAATCGCCGATAGCGTGCGCATCCTCAAGAAGAAAACGACTTAATGAAGAGAATAAGGTAGGAACAGATGTCCCTATATTGGGGCGCCGGCAAGAATGAAAGCCCTGCGGGTAAGATCTTCCGGAATGAGTTCTCTTTTCATCTGGCTGGTAAGCTCCGACACCCCAAGCCATTGCCCTGAAGCAGCAATGACAGGTTCAAGACTACCATTGTCATTTACAACGGCAACTCCGCCGGAAGCCCAGAACATGAGCCTGGAGCCGGCGTTTCCCCTCACTTTCTCGCCGCGCCCGAATACGACAATCCGTTCCCTGACTTGGACATCTCTGTAAAAGGTGTAATCCGCACGAACAGTCACTGCGCCACTGGCGGAAATCATGAAACCACTCCATCCCATCACCTCATCTAAGAAAGCGAGGAAGGCGACGGGATGAATGATATTATCTCTTTGGAAAAGATAAAAGGATTCACTGTCCCAGCCATCAAATCCCGCGGTGGAAACAATTATTTTCCCTGGCTGGTTTGTGTTTAAAAGGTAAAAACGCCTTCTAAGGCCGGGATGAGAGCGTTCAATACCGCAAACAAAGCAACTTTTATAATAAGGTAGCGGAAAAAGCTTATTCTCTAAATCTGAAAAATTCCCCAGCATATATGTAATGAAATGATCTTTCTTGGAAAGTTCGTTATTTCTGAATCTAATTGAAGCCGAGACATACGGGGCGGCCTCCTGATTAACCATGATTGTTCCCCCCCCGCCACCCTCTCCGGGAGAAACTTTTACATGTACCTTATCTCCTGTCAGTACACGTGATCCTCCCATACGAAAGTCTGCCGATAAGGGGTAAAGAAGCTCACTGGTTGCCGGATAGTTATCAAGCATCATGACAAGTTCCATGATCGCTCCCATACCTATGCCCCCATGGGGAATCCCAATCCATCCTTCAGTCCGCGAATCCATCAAAAGGTTAGATTCGATGCATCTGTCGCTATGATGAATGTCGGAGTCGCCAAACAGGAAATTCCTTACAAAATTCCGTGAATCCTTGTCATATCGGGAACCGAAAACTCCAGGTGAATGTTGAGACACTGTCTTTCTCAATACCTCCATATTTCTTTATTAGAACCATGATTGTTAATCATATATATGGGTTATTTGAAATCAACAGAAAAAAGTATGGCGAAGATTGATGACCCATTTATTCTTAAAGTTTTACAAAAAAATTTCCGATATACAGAATATAACTCTGTTTATAAATATAATTGAAAACCGCTAAAAAAATAAGGAATTAGAGGAAGATAATTATCAGACCCACAATATCAGAAAGTGCAGTCGAGACCTATCCAATAATGAAAATAGCAGCATCTATAAAGAAGAGATTCCATACGGGACTCGCAAGGTCGTTTCTTTGCATGATAATCGGTATGTTCACTTTACCATCATTTGTGTATGCCGCAGAGGCTATGCAGACATACGACAGGCAGTCTATCCGATACCCTTCCATGAATACAGGGCAGATCTGGGCTAAGATAGGGGGGAACTCGTCCCCCAACCCCGATATGGGGGCAGGAAAGATCTCGACTAAGGTTGCAGGAAATTCATCCCCTGACCTCAATGCGGAAACGGGAAAGGCCTCGACTAAGACCGAGGGGGATTCATCTTCAAACCCCGGTGCGGATACGAAGCAGGTCTCGACTAAAAATGAAGGAAACTCATCTCCCAACCTCAATCGGGAATCAAAAATCCTGAACAATGAAACCAGCCAGGGCACTGAAATAAAAAAAAGGCTGAAGAAAAAAAGCTCACGAAAGGTACGGGCGCAAAATAACAATGGAAGCCAAACAGTAACTGTAAATAACAATCCGTCACGACTGAAAACAGATGATAAAGAAAATCAAAAGACGTCCGTTAACAAACCGGTCCAGCCGAAAAAGATACTCCTGGCGGATGGAAAGAAAGCGGAAATGCCCAAGGCTGATCAACCTGTGAAAAATTGGCATCATAAGCAGGAACTTTATGATATAGACTGCGGCGAAAAACTGGCAAGGGTTGTCGTCACATATTATTTTAATAAAAGAGAAATGCTTTTAAAATCAAGTCAAACCCCTGATGCGGAATGGTACCATATCTACCCCGGGTCATTTGAAGAACAACTCTATACCGAAATCTGTAATCCCCATTGGTAACAGACAACATTACCCCACCTGATATGTCCTGACCGGGAAGCAAACTGCCATTGACTTCAATCTATTCAAATCTTTCTAATAATTCTCTTAAAGCAGGTCGAATATAGACGTCATCGAGATCAAAATTTTTCAGGGCCTTAACCAGTGCTCGAATTTTATCTTTTGTGGTTGTCTTGGAATTGACAATGATGAAGCATTCTCCTTTCAATCGACAGAGACCACCCGTGCTCGTTAACTCTTCTTCGACGATTTTGTCATACCGTATTTGTATTCCGAGCTTGTCAGCCAATCCCTCAAGTTGACTTAAGGCGGTGTGATCATCCATAAGAGATTCTCATAATTCTATTGGGTACTGTTGATCTGCACCGCATACTATCATAATTTAACCCGGAGTTCTGTCATTTTTGTTTATCAGCGCGGAGTGGTTTTCGTTTTTGAGCAGGTAATCATTCAACTGAATGTCGCAAAGCCCTGTTGACTCATAAATAAATGTTACCGAAGGATAGAAGTAAGTAAGGATCGTTGACTCATAAAACATGTTACTCAGCGGGAGAAGATTTTTTTAAGTTTTGTTTCCATAGCATTTCTTAGCAGAAATGGGTTACGGTTTTCAAGCTGTTTGGAGAGCGAGAGTTTTACTGATTCAGATATATGGGGAGATTCCATGACTCTCTGACAAGGGGTTTTCGGCGAGTCATGTTGTTTGGTGGTTTTAGAACCGATGCGTTCTTTGGCAATGAGTTTCACGGACGGGCAGAAGAAGTTGTGGAAGAGTCTCCATTCATTGCGGTAGAGGTTATTAAGAAGGGCGATGACCCTGGGATTATCTAATCTCTGGTAACCGAGCCATTGGCGTACGTGCGTCCAGTTTTTCTGTTCTACATGTGCGTTATCATCTTTGTGGTACGGTCTGCTGCGGGTAAATTTTACGGGGTGTTTTCGTCGGGTAAAATGTCTCACGAGGTGATAATTTAAGAACTCTGATCCGTTATCGCAATCGAAGCCAAGGAGTGGAAAGGGGAGCATTTTTTCTATGTTTTTGATTTGTTTGAGGACGCCTGTTTCTCCTTTACCCCACACAGCTCTTTGTTCCGTCCATCCCGTGGCAATGTCCACGCAGTCTATGGTATATGCGTACATTCCCAGCAATGACTCTCCACAATGGGCTACGGTATCGGCTTCAAGGAATCCCGGTTTTGATTCATCCCATTGGTTTGTTTGTATAGGTATTTGTTTCCTTAAGAGAGTTCCCGGTTTTGTTGTAGATCTGCCGCGTTTTTTATAGTGGATGCGGGTGGGTTTAAGAAGTCTATCTATGGTAGCTGGTGAGATTTTTACCAGAGCTTCTGTGATCGGTGGAAGGAGTTCACCGTAGAGTTGAATATATCCTGGCAACCAGATAGGTAAAATGGCTTTTAGACGCTTTGAACAGGGGAGATTTGCTGCCAGCCATATCTGTTTTAAGGGCTTCAGAATCTCCTCATTTTGATAAACGGGAGGCTTCCCTCGTTTCTTCGGTCTTGGCTTCGTGAAGCGTTTAAATCTCCTGAGAAGGCGTATGGCATGTTTTCTATGGTATCCGCACGTTGTGCAGAACTCGTTCAGGATAATTGTTTTTTCATAGCGGGAAGCATTTTTATAGCGTAAATGGATTGCCTTAGTGTACTCTTTTTTCGATCGTGGACTCATAGATTATCCTCCTTTTTGGAGTCGGTGTTCGGTAACACCTATTTATGAGTCAACGATCCTTTTTTAAACACCTCTTGGGTAACATTTAATTTGAGGCAATTCGAGACAATCTTTATGTTTGACTTATTTCGAAAAGTTAGCTTTATTGCTTCAGATACAGATCAAATTTCATAAATGGAGGTATACCATGAAAGATTCCTTGCAGCCCGGACTGACTGTTGAGTTTAAGTACAAGGTACCGGAAAACAAGACTGTACCGTATCTTTATCCGGAATTTGGTGAAGGGCAGGTAATGCCGAAGGTTTTTGCTACGGGATTTCTCTTAGGGCTGTATGAGTTTTCATGTATCAAAGCGCTCAATCCCCATCTCGACTGGCCTAATGAGCAGACGGTTGGTATCGGCATGAATATGAGCCATACCGCGGCAACCCCGGCAGGAATGACAATTACCGTAAAGGGAAAATTGGAAAAGGTAGAGGGACGTAAATTGACGTTTTCACTGGAAGCATACGATGACGTGGAAAAAATCTCCGGGGCAACACATGAAAGATTTGTTATAAATGCCGAAAAATTCAACGCTGCGATAGACAAGAAAACGGCTAAGAAATAAATCGACAGGAATTTGATCAGGTACTTTTGAAGACTTTAAGAGGTTCGTCAGAAATGACTAACCTCTTATTTTTTTGGTGCCGGAGCCCGGGGTCGAACCGGGATGCTCTTGCGAGCGGGGGATTTTGAGTCCCCTGCGTCTACCAATTTCACCACTCCGGCATTGTGTGGTGATTATATAAGGGCTTATCAAATGTCAAGAAAAATGTATTGACAAGCCAAGAAACCGTGTGCTAAGGCTTTGTTCCTATTGAGGATGTGCTTGGAGTGGGGCTGTAGCTCAGCTGGGAGAGCGCTTGAATGGCATTCAAGAGGTCACGAGTTCGATCCTCGTCAGCTCCACCAGAAAATATTTGAGGGTTAGCTTATATTGGTTAACCCTTTTTTAATATCAGGAGATATTGAAGAATGCCTATATTTTTATTTCAGGAGGTTTCGCCGTATGTCTGAAACTAAACCCGACAAATGGATTTCATGGGTCGCCCTGGCGACGGCGATCATGGCGGTCTTTGCCGCAATGACAACACTGTATCTGGGGAAGTACTCGTCCCGGGCCATTTTGAATCAGGGACAGGAAACAAATCAATGGGCTTATTATCAATCAAAAAGCATCAAGTCTTACATTTATGAAGTACAGAAACAAGAACTGGAACTGGAAATGATGCAGACGGCGGGAAAGCCGAAAGCGGTCACGGAAAAATATTCCAAACTTATCAACGATTATGACAAGCAGATTAAACGCTATGAAGTAGAGAAGTCGGAAATCAAGACCCAGGCGGAGGCTATTGCAAAATCCAAGGAAGACGCTCAGACGCGGGCAGGGAATTTTGGGTATGGGCTTATTTTCCTGCAGATAGCCATCATGCTGTCTTCCATCTCTGCCCTAACGAAAAAGAAGCCTCTTTTCTATCTTGGAGTCGCGACAGTAAGCGGGTGGATATTTTTCTTCCTGGATGCTATATACTTATTTTATTAGGTATCGAGGATTTTTGAATGAAAGAAATGGATCCGGAATCTCTGGCGGAATTTAACGGAAAGAACGGCAAACCTTTGTATATCGCATACCAGGGGAAGGTCTTCGATGTCAGTAAAAGCATATTGTGGGAAGGCGGCCTTCATATGAACAGCCACTACGCGGCTCATGAACTCAGTGCGGAGTTTAATGAAGCGCCTCACGGGGAGGAGGTCTTTGAAAGGTACCCCCAGGTGGGGATTCTGAAGCAAAGCAAAACGCCTTTGAGACCCATGCCGGTATTCCTGGCATCTCTGATTGACCGTTTTCCCTCCCTGGAACGGCATCCCCATCCCATGACGGTTCATTTTCCTATTGTATTTATGTTATCAGCCCCATTTTTCAATCTTCTTTATCTCATTACAAACATACGCCCGCTTGAGAGTACAGCATTACACTGCTTGATTGGCGGGATTCTCTTCCTGCCCGTGACCATGCTAACAGGATTCTTTACGTGGTGGCTGAATTACCTGGCGAGGCCAATGAAAAAGGTGGCGCTCAAGATAGTATTTTCCAGTACTCTTCTTATCGCTTCCGCCTGCGCTCTTGTCTGGAGGATTATGAATCCCGGGATCCTGGACTCTCAAGGAATTGCGAGAATCCTTTACTTCTTAGTTACCCTGTCCTTTGTCCCGCTGGTGTCTCTCACCGGCTGGCTGGGAGCTAGTCTGATGTTTCCTATCAAGAAAAAATAAGAATGAAGCCTGTCTCTGTCTAATCCCTGAAAAGTGTTCTTTCAGCCCTCCATGTTACAGTTTATTTATCTACTTATCCTGTGTATATCGAATAATCTCTGCCATTAGATTTTTGTCTTTGACAGGCAAAAAAATTCCGAAAACGTTTTTTTGTTTGACTTGTTCAAAAAATTCTTTTAAAAAACAGCATCGATCCAAACCTGTTATAGCGTCATACTGATATGTGCTATAGCTCTCTTCAAAAAGGAGGGTAATATGAAACGATTGTCACTTTTCGTCACACTGATGTTTGTCATTTGTCTTTCCTCACTAAATGTTTATGCCCAGGACGTACTTAAGTTGGGCATCCCCTTACCGCTTACCGGTACCAACGCAAAATTCGGAGAAATAGAAAAGAAATCCTATGAGATCGCTAAGGATGAAATAAATGCCAAGGGCGGCATCAAGGGTAAGAAGGTGGTTTTGGAATTTGAAGACTCTCAGGGCAAACCGGAAGTAGCGCGTTCTATCGTTGAGAGACTGGTAGATGTAAAAAAACAGCCAGTGGTCTTTGGCGAGTACAGCTCCTCCTGCTCCAAGGCAATCGCGGCGGTGGCTGAAGAAAGAAAAGTCCCGTATCTGGTCGTTACGGGTGCGACGGATGATATTACTCAGCAGAAATACAAATACGTATTCCGCATGAACCCGACGAATGCATACTATGCAACAGGATTGATGTCATTCCTGAATACAGTCGTGAAACCAAAGACGATCGCCATTCTTTATGAAAGCTCGGATTTCGGCACCTCAGGTGCGGAGGATATGGTAAATCAGGCGAAGAAAGCCGGTATGCAGGTTCTCATAAAGGAACAGTATGAAAAGGGTGCGGTGGATTTCAGGCCGATTTTATCGAAAGTAAAAGCGGCAAGACCTGATGTTATTTACATGGTGTCGTATGTTATGGATGCGGCACTTCTCATGAGACAGATAAAAGAATTGAGGATTGACGCCAAACTCTATGCCGGCGGCGCTGCCGGATTTGCCATCCCGGAATTTGTACAAAATGCAAAAGAGGCTTCAGAGCTTGTGATGACAGCCACCCTCTGGAGTCCCCAGATAGCGTATCCGGGGGCAAAGCAGTTTGCGGAAAAGTACAAGAGACTCTATAAAGATTACCCCTCTTATCATGGCGCAGAGGCGTACTCCGCCCTCTATATTATAAAGGATGTGCTGGAACGGGCAAAATCCTGGAAGGCAAATGACATCCGTGCCGCCTTCAAAGCAACAAATATGATGACTGCCTTCGGCCCGATAAAATTTGAGGATAAAGCAGGTTACACGAACCAGAACTTCATGGATACCCTCGTGATGCAGGTCATTAAAGGCAAGCATGAAACTATCTGGCCGCAAAAATATGCAAGCGCACAATACGTCTATCCTATACCGAAATGGAGAGAACAGAAGGTAACCAAGGGGAAATGGAATGCCTGATCTTGAACTCTTTTTACAGACCCTGATAGCCGGGTTCCTGTTAGGCGGGCTTTACGGGCTGATTGCCCTTGGCATGGCGCTTATTATGGGTGTCATGAGGGTCATCAACCTTGCCCACGGCGATTTCATGATGATTGCCATGTATATCGCCTACTGGCTCTTTACCCTTTTTGAGATAGACCCCTATCTCTCTGTGTTCGTTGCCGCCCCGGCACTCTTTTTGTTCGGGCTTGCCATTCAAAAGTACCTGTTAACCCCCGTCATGAAGGTGGAATCCATACTGCCCCATAACCTGGTGATACTCACCGTGGGTCTGGCTATGGTGTTTTCCAATCTCGCAACCGTGTTTTTTCACCGGCGACTATCGGTCAACACCGGTAAGCTATGCTTCGAATGCCTGGTATCTGACGGATTACTGGCCGGATTCTCCCATAGAACTGTCCCTTTCCATGCCGTGGACATTGTCGTTTGTCATTGCGGTTATTATCACAATAGCCCTATGGATATTCCTCACCAAGACGGATACGGGGAAATCCATCAGAGCCACATCGCAGGACCTCGATGCGGCGCTCCTTATGGGCGTCAATGTAAACCGCGTCAGGATGGTGACCTTCGGTATCGGCATGATCTTGGTTGCCGCTGCCGGCTGTCTTTTCATCCCTATCTATTATCTCTACCCGGCGCTGGGGAGACAATTTACGAACGTCGGGTTCGTTATTACGGTCATCGGCGGCATGGGTTCAACAGACGGGGCTATTATCGGAGGGTTAATCCTCGGTATCTTTGAGTCCATGACAGCCACCTATATCGGGATGGGATGGGCGCCTGCGGGAAGATTCGCAATTTTCGTGGCAGCCCTCGTATTCCTGCCCGGAGG
Organism: uncultured delta proteobacterium; assembly: GCA_963695875.1. Classification (GTDB taxonomy): domain Bacteria; phylum Desulfobacterota; class Syntrophia; order Syntrophales; family UBA2185; genus DATKLL01. Next base: position 26,638 of record CAVOID010000011.1, read on the forward strand.
GGTTGCATCAATCCTCAGGAAGAGGAGGTTGGGAAAATGAAAAAATTCCTGCCTCTGATAATCTTCGCCGCCCTTTGCGCTGTCCCGCTCATGGATCTCAGCTCATACGTCATGCACATCCTCATCCTTGTTTTAATGTGGTCGGTAATTGGCATGGCATGGAACATCCTGGGCGGATATACAGGCCAGGTTTCCTTTGGACATGCCGCCTTCTTCGGCTTTGGCGCATACACGGCCGGGATTCTTTATTACCATTTGGAGATATCGGCCTGGTGGGGCATACCGGCGTGCGTAATCGTACTCACAGCGCTTTCCCTTGTTGTCGGATATATCTGTTTGCGGCTTCGGGGCGCTTACTTCGCCCTTGCCACCCTTGCCCTCGGTGAGATATGCCGGGTGACCACAGAAAACCTTGTCGATTTCACCCAGGGGAATCTTGGAATAATGATAAGGGAAAGGACATGGGTTGATAAGACCTGGTACTTCTATATTATACTCCTCATTGCCGCGGGAACATATGTCCTGATTAAGGTAGTAATGGAATCCAAGCTCGGATATTATTTTGTGGCAATCAGGGAAGATCAGGATGCCGCGGAGTCCCTTGGAATTGACACAACCTTTTATAAAACAATCTCTCTCTGCTTAAGCGGTGTCCTCACCGGTATCGCGGGCGCCTTTTTCATGAACTACATGGGATATATCGATCCCGGCGTTGTATTTCCCCTCTATGACATTTCCATAACAATAGTGATGGTCGTCATGGTCGGCGGCGCCGCCACTTACTGGGGCCCCATTGTGGGCGCCGTCATCATGGTTTTCCTTGCCGAGGAAATACGCTCTATCCCGTATATAGGGGCGGCCCACATGACCATCTTCGGCGTCATTCTCATACTGATTATACTGTTCCTGCCAAACGGCATTGTCGGTGATTATCGTAAAATGCTGAAGCCGTTCAAAAGCAAGAAGGTAGCGTCATCATGAGTCTCATCGAGGTGAAAGATGTTACCATGCGATTTGGCGGACTTGCCGCCGTCGCAGACGTTTCCTTTGTACTGAACAAAGGTGAGATCCTTGGTCTCATCGGCCCGAACGGCGCGGGAAAGACAACTTTGTTCAATGTGATCAACGGATTTTACCATCCTACGAAAGGCGATGTGTACTTAAAAGGGAAAAAGGTTACAAACCTGAGACCCCATGTATTGTGCAAGCTGGGTGTGGCAAGAACTTTTCAGGTGGTAAGGCCGCTGCAGAGAATGACCACTCTCGATAATGTGATTGCTTCTGCTTTTATAAGGACCAAGAGCAAAGCGGAAGCGGAAAAATTGTCCCTTGAAGTATTGAAGTTCACCAACCTTCATGACGACATCAACGTTCTCTCCAAAGGCCTGCCCCTCGGTAAAAGAAAAAGGCTCGAGATTGCCCGCGCCCTTGCCACACAACCGGAAATCATCTTACTCGATGAAGCTTTTGCCGGACTTAACCCGACAGAGATTAACGAGCAGATCGAGATCGTAAATAAGATCAGGACGGAAAGGGGGATCACCATTCTGATTATCGAGCATCATATGAGGGTGATCATGGCTGTCTCCGATAGGATTGTCGTGCTGAATTATGGCCAGAAAATAGCAGAGGGTACGCCTTCAGAAATTGGTCACAATCCCGCCGTGATTGAAGCTTACCTGGGAGAGGAAACCAGTGCTTGAGATCAAGAACATTGATGTCTTTTATGGCGATGTCCAGGTCATCTGGGATATTTCCTTCGAAGTAAAACAGGGCGAGATTGTCGCTCTCATCGGTGCGAACGGGGCAGGGAAGTCAACAACCCTGAAAACAATATCCGGCATCCTGAGACCCAGGAATGGTGAAATACTCTTTAATGATATACCGATTCATAAGGTGGAGCCTTACAGGTTAATCGAACTCGGAATTGCCCATGTGCCGGAAGCAAGAAGGCTTTTTGTAGAAATGTCCGTGGAAGAAAATCTCGACATGGGTTCTTTAAAAGGGGAAGCAAAAAAGGAGCGTGAAATAACGAAACAGTTAGTGTTCGAACTGTTTCCCAGACTTCTGGAAAGAAGGAGACAACTTGCAGGAACCTTAAGCGGAGGCGAGCAGCAAATGCTTGCCATGGGAAGGGGACTCATGTCCAAGCCAAAACTGCAGATGTTTGACGAACCGTCCCTCGGTCTTTCTCCTATCCTTGTGAAGGATATATTTAATGTCATAAAGAGAATAAAAGCAGAAGGAACAACAGTACTGATCGTGGAACAGAATGTTAAGCAAACACTCGCCATAGCCGACAGGGTTTATGTCCTGGAAAACGGAAGAATAGCCCTTCAGGGGACAGGTGCAGAGTTGCTAAACAATGAACATGTCAAGACAGCCTACCTTGGTGTTTAATTCAATGAGCCGTGGCCCTTTGCAAGGCAAAACCGCATAACATTGAAACATGCAAATCTGAGCATTTTTTCTCCGAAAAAGAAGCGTCAATGTTTCATTCTCGAATATATGAACAATCCGGTAACGCCCTGTATTAATACTCAGTTACAATGTGTTTAATGAGCGATCTGGCACCATTATAGCCATGGCGCTGACGAGTCAACCCCAGAAAGCAGGACTCCCTTTAACCTTCGAACTATCAAAGCCACGACTACCCAAAAAGTCCTGAGTTAAAATCAGCCAAATTCGTACTCTTTCAACTACACGCCTCGGTAAAAGGATGACCAAAATATCTCCTGAAGAGATCGATTTAATTATTGAAGGGCTAATTGAAATAATTAGTGGTTAACAAGCGACTGCATGGCAACGCGGTAATATTACGGGCGTGAGCCGCATCGTTAAGCCAAATGCAAGCACAACGAATGGAGAACATATACCAATTTCTTGGCACCTCAACTTTGGGCATGTTTGACGCGGGACATTTAGGGCGGGCCATTGCGTGTGGCCTGTTTCGTAATCAATGATTACCATGCGCTCAGTTCTTCCTGAAGTCAGGTGTCAGGCAATTTTGACTTGCATACTATCTTTCAAACGGTAATCCTCATTGACTGTTATCAATAAGAGAAGATATATTGCAAACTATAAACCTTTCTGCTAAATAACATTTTCTTCCATCTGATATATGAATAAGTAGATATTCATTGAAATCACGACGGTTGCTTATCCCTCAGGTCTCTGCGGAGAAAGTGACTAGCCATGAAGAAAACCGAGCCCAAATCGAAAAAGAATGCCGGTAACCGTAGAAGGGTGGAAACAGACATGCCTAAGTCCGCGGAAAACATCGCGGATAAATCTCCCGTTCAAATGAAAAAAGTCATTGATGAACTGCAGGTCCGCCAGGTAGAACTGCAGACACAGAATGAGGCATTGCGAAAGTCACAGATCGAGTTTGCAGATCTGCACCGTAAGTACAGCAACCTTTATGACTTCGCGCCAGTCGGGTATTTGACATTAAACAGGCGTTTAGAGATCATTGAAACGAATGTAATAGGCGCTTCCCTATTAGGGGGCACGAAGCGGGCTATACCCGGCCAGACTTTCCTCCAGTTTATCTCTTCCGGGTTCGTGGCAGTATTTCAGGAACATCTCCAGCAGGCCATCTTAACAAAAAAAAAGCAGAAGTGCAGAATGAAGCTTCTTGGCAAATATAGATACCCGTTTGAGGCCCTGATCGATACCGTAGCAGTTGTAAATACCAAAGGTAAGTTGGATCACTGGCGTTGTTCGTTCACCGACATCAGGGATATCGCAAGAATGGAAGAGGCCCTGCGGGAAAGCGAGCAGCGCTATCGTCACATCGTGGAAGACGGCGTGGAATTTATTGGCCGCGCGAAGGTCGATGGTACAATAACATTTGTCAATCGGGCTTTGTGGCATCATTTCAGTATGAGTCGTAAGGAGTTTCTCGGGAAAAAAGTTATAGACTTTATTTCTGATGAGGACCGTGAAGCATTCTTGAAATTCCTTTCCTCACTCACTCGTCAAAACCCCGTCGCCGATATTGAACAGAGAGTTATGATGCCAAACGGTAATATGCGCTGGCATCTCTGGACGGTCCGGGCAATTTATAGCCCGAGTAGCCGATTCATCGAGTTCCATGGGTTTGGCCATGATATCACTGATCGCAGACAGGCAGAGAAATCTCTCTTAGCATCAAGGCAGGAGATCCAGACCATCCTCGAAAGTATGACAGATATTTACCTCGTCCTTGACTGCAATTGGCGCATCATCGAAATGAACTCGGAAGCGGAAAAAATAATTAAGGTAAAAAGGGGAAATCTTCTAGGGAAGGTTTTTTGGGATTTATTTCCTCAGGCCGTCAATAATGATTTCTATAAGCATTATCACATCGCCATGGAGGCCCAGGTGCCTGTTCATTTTGAAGGCGCTTCCGATATTTTCCCCGGGGTCTGGTTTGAGACCCATGCCTATCCTTCGCAGAAAGGTTTATCGATTTTTTCACGCGACATTACCGAGCGCAAGAAGATAGAGGAAGTTCTGAAAAAGCATTTGTCAGAACTCGAGGCCGCAAATAAAGATCTGGAGAGCTTCAGCTACTCCGTTTCCCATGACTTGCGGGCCCCCCTACGTGCTATCGATGGGTATGCACGCATGATACTTAAAAAACAGGGGGATACATTTGATGAAGAGACCCTGAGAAAATTTAATGAAATAAGGTTAAATGCACATATGATGGGCCAGCTCATCGACGATCTCCTAACATTCTCCCGCCTAGGCAGGAAGCACATGTCCACTGCAAATCTGGACATGAATGCCCTTATCGGGGATGTATGGAAAGAACTCACAGTCATCAACCCGGAAAGGGAAATAACACTGACAATGAGCAGCCTGCCTTCCTGTCATGGTGACCGGACGCTCATGAGACAGGTATATGCCAATCTTCTTTCGAATTCCGTTAAGTTCACAAGGAATCGGGATGCTGCCCGGATTGAAGTGGGCGGCTACACCGACGGGAATGAGGTTATATACTATGTCAGGGATAACGGCGTCGGCTTCGATATGACATATTATGACAAACTGTTTGGTGTCTTTCAGCGTCTCCACAGTACCGATGATTTCGAAGGTACCGGGATCGGCCTTGCGCTTGTCAAACGTATCGTCCACAGGCATGGCGGACGTGTATGGGCGGAAGGAAAAATAAATGAGGGATCGATATTCTATTTCACGCTACCCCATAACGGAGATAAATTAATCTCATAGGATCGCTTGCACATGCATATCATTTATAACAAATGTCTTGAATTACCATTCTTCTTTAAATCGTGATGAGGTTATGCTAATTCTTGCGACGAAATGCGTGTGAAACTTAAAAGATCTGAGGTTTTTAGAGGCTTTTGAATGAAAATAAGACATAAAGTATGGCTGGAAAAAAACGGGAAAACTATTTTCTGTAAAGGCCGTCAAGAACTATTGCGCTCCATTGATGAGTTACAAAGCCTCAGTGCGGCTGCAAAGAAATTAAATATGTCTTATCGGGCAGCATGGGGAAAACTAAAGACCTCAGAAGAGCGACTGGGCGTGAAATTGACTTGTTTGCAAGCACACGGCAAAGGAATGAGTTTAACCGCCGAAGCAAGAGCGCTTTTGAACAAATTTGATGAACTACAACGTGATGCGTCGTCATTCTTTAATGATTACGTTCATAATTTTTCATCAGGAAAAAAAATCAAAAAACATTTGAAGACAAATAATAAAGTAGTGGAACATTTCTCCCAGTAATCGTTTCCTTTAAAATCTATCCAGAGTGCGCAGTAGTAGGTGAAACAAATACTATCCTTTTTATCCAGTTCTTCCTGACGTCTTCAGAAGCAATATTTCAAAGAATATTGTATATATCAACCGGTAATCAATATTCTTCGAGGCATGTAATATGAGCAACAAAAGTAAGACAAAAGTGCAACTTATAAAAGAGTTGGAAGAAATGCGTCAGCGAATTGCCAATTCAGAAACCGAGCATCAGCAATCAGAGCATACAATCCACAAAATGAACGCGCGGTTGAGCGCCATGATAAAAGCTTTTGATGGGTTAATTTACGTTTGTTCCCAGGATTACAGTATCGAGTTTATGAACGAACATCTCATCAAGCGGACTGGTTATGATGGTACCGGGGAACTGTGTTACAAAGTTTTGCATGACCGGGATTCGATCTGTTCGTGGTGCGTCAATGACCGTGTCTTTAAGGGAGAAACAGTACGGTGGGAAGTAAAGAGTCCCAAAGACAACCGGTGGTATTACATCGTAAACGCACCTGTATGCAACGAGGATGGAACGATCTCCAAACAGGCAATGATTTTGGACATCACCAAGCGCAAGCAGGCCGAGGAGGCGCTCCAGCAAGCCCACAGTAATTTGGAACGAATGATAGAGGAGCGAACTTCTGAGCTTTTAATGATAAACCGGGAACTGAACGAAGAGATAGAAAAGCACAGACAAGCCGAGGAGTCTTTAAAAGAGTCGGAAGAAAAGTACAGAAGCGTTGTCGAAAATATCGGTATTGGCGTATCTCTAATAAGCCCAAATATGGAAATACTGACCCTGAATAATCAGATGAAAAAATGGTTTCCCGATATCGATGCTACAAAAAGACCCATCTGCTATAAGGCTTTTAATGATCCTCCAAGAGAGGCCGTCTGCTCCTATTGTCTTACGTACAAGACACTTCAAGACGGACAGGTGCATGAATCCGTTACGGAAACATCTGCGGGGAATAAGATCAAAAACTACAGGATAATTTCGTCACCAGTTAAAGACATGAACGGCAACGTTATTGCGGCCATAGAAATGGTGGATGATATTACTGAGAACAAAAAGATGCAGGAGGCGCTACGGGAATCAGAACGGCGATTATCCGATATCATTGATTTCTTGCCTGATGCAACATTCGCTATCGACCTCAATGGTAAGGTCATCGCATGGAACCGGGCCATCGAAGAGATGACCGGGGTTAAGGCCGAAAACATGCTGGGGAAAGGAGATTATGAATATGCCCTTTCGTTTTATGGGATTCGGAGGCCGATACTGATTGATCTTGTATTCATCTCCGATGCAGATATCATTAAGAAATATCACTTTGTCAAGGAAGAGGGAAGTGTTCTTTTAGCAGAGACAAACGTATCTGTAAGGGGGGTACCCAGCGTACTTTGGGGGAAAGCAGGGCCGTTGTATGACAGTAGGGGCAACATGGTAGGTGCCATTGAGTCTATCCGTGATATCACGGGAAGGAAATTGGCCGAAAAGGCACTAAAAAAAAGAGAAAGAGACTTGAAGGTTAAATCCCATAATCTCGAGGAACTCAATGCTGCCCTGAAAGTCCTCTTGAGGCAGAGGGAAAAAGACAAATACGAACTCGAAGAGAAGATACTGCTTAATGTCAAGCAAGTCGCTATGCCTTATATTGAAAAGTTGAAAAAGAGCGGCCTAGATGCCAAAGAAACAGACTATGTAAGTATCCTTGAATCAAATCTGAAAAACATTATCTCTCCATTCTCAAGCAAGCTGTCCTCACAATACCTGAATCTTACTCCCAAGGAAATTCAAATAGCCAACCTTATTAAGGAAGGCAAGACGACCAAGGAGATCGCTGGATTGTTGAATGTTTCGCCGGGGACGGTTGAATTTCACAGGGAAAATATCAGGATTAAACTTAATCTTAAAAATAAAAAAGACAATTTGAGAACCTATCTTTTGACACTATCATAATGCAGGTTTTTCCCCTGGATTATCCATGTAATCTATTCCTATTGCATATCCCACTGAGATTTTCTATTAACTAAGCAGCACCATGACACCAAACAAAACTGTAAGAATTTCCATCATCAGATGGAGAGTAGTTCAACACTCCTAGAAAAAACTATCGCAGGGGGCAATAATATGGACAAAACAGAATTTAGAAAAAAAACGGAGACTTTGGGAGCTTTAGAAACATCGATTCTTTCTGCCCATATGAAATTTTTCAAGGGAAATTCGGAAGCCTATTGTAACCTGAAGAGAGATGATTTTGTCCTCTATGATACCGTTATCAGGTATTTTACGAATAATTCTTGAAAAGTCACTACACTTGTGGAATCCATCAATTACGTAAATGGCTTGCAAGTCGATATATTTTAGAAGGTTTTTTGAGGTTTACGGGAATGGCAGATAAAGGGATTACGAAACATCAAATAGTACAAGAACTCGCCGAATTGCGCTGGCGAATTAACAAATTGCAAGACTGGACTCGGCAAATGTTTGGCACAGAAGAGGAATTCCTTAATCAGAGCCAGAGTTCTCAATTCTTTCTTGGGTTGGGATCATCTCAGGTCGTCAAAGCCGAGGATTAGTCTACCATCGAAAAAAAATATCCGTAGTGGGTAGGGTGCAAAATCAATTAGAAGGAGATTTATGAAATGAAATTTCAGGAGATTCGTCAGATTGCAAAGACATGGGGTGTCGATGCGGGAATTGGCCGCACGAAGCAGGATATCATCCGCGATATCCAGATAAGTGAAGGAAACTTTCCATGTTATCATACAAAGGAAACATGCGGGAATAATTGTCTCTGGAAGAAAGACTGCACAAACAACAGATGAATTTACGCGTCAATTACAAAATTAATAAACTGCCCGGGACTTACGTCAGAAATCGAAATCTTCGAAGTCAGGTGCACTATCCGTCGAAAGGGTTGAGAAATGTGAAAACATTTGAAATCCTGAAGAAGGCGGAGAAGACGGCGGTATTGCTGGTGTCTCCGGAGACGGGAAGATTACCCGAGAAGATGGGGAATCTTGCCCGGTACATTTCCGGCAAGGCAGGAGGCATGGGAGAGGTGGTGTCCGCTTTATGCGAGGGGCTCCTGGCAAGGGGGATCGATTGCCATCTGACAACGCTGAATTTGAAGAAGCGGTTCCAACAGGAGAGCAACATAGATGAACCGACGTGGCGTAAGATCAGATACACGGTTGATCCTGACAAGGTGCATTTAGTGAGTTCCTCCATTTTTGCCGGTCTTTCCTGCGCGTACGCAGGAAACCCGCTTTTGAATGCCGCGGAATTTCAGAAGCAGGTGGTCAACAACATCATCAAAACAGTGCGTGCTAAGAACGGCGGCAGATTGATTCTCCACAGTCATGACTGGATGGCAGGCGGCACGATCACAGCCTATGCGAAATCGAGGGGTTGCCCCGTATTGCACACCGTACACAACGTTCATACGGGCTATATACCGGTAGATATGCTTTTCGGTGTTGATGTGGACAGTCTCGCCAGGAATATCTACTTTTCCGAGGAGCATGGAAAGAAGTGCATCGATTCTCAGGCTACGGCCATTAAGAGCGCCACCCTGGTCAATTTCGTGGGGGAGACGTTCTTAAGAGAGATCATCGAGGATTATTTTCTGGACAGATCATTCATACCTCCCAACGTCAGGCAGGAGGTCAAGGCGAAGTATCAGCATGGCGCGGCGCTTTCCATTATGAATGCGGCGTCGCCGAGGATGTATCCGGAGAACTGCGAGCACCTCGTCAGAAGGTACGATCATGGTAACGACGTCATGACGGCAAAAAGGGATAACTTAGTAGAATTTCAGAAAAGGACAGGCCTCGTCGTCAATCCCGGAGCGGTTCTCCTATACTGGCCGTCCCGGCTGGACGACACGCAAAAGGGCGTTGAGCTCTTAGAGGACATCGCACTGAAATTTGTGATTGAACATGAAGATGTACAGATTGCTCTTGTAGGGAATGGTGTGGAGGGTGATCGCCGCCATGAGGAGATTCTGGGAAGAATCGCGTGTGCATCCGGCGGGAAGATAACGTACCAGCGCTTCAGTGAACCGCTTTCCGTGCTCGGTTATGCTGCGGCCAGTGATGTCTTCGGCGCTTCTTTCTATGAGCCGTGCGGCCAGATAGATCAGATCGGGAATCTTTTCGGCGCCACGGCAACGAACCGGGACACAGGCGGCTATCATGACAAGATACAGGAATTACAGTTAAAGGATGATGGCGCTTCCGGGGATGGGGGAAATGGATTTCTTTTTCAGAATTATGATCCCGGTGGTTTGTGGTACGGGTTATCCAAGAGTTTGCAGTTTCACAGAAAATCCCCTGAAATAAGGGAAAAGCAACTCAAAAGGATCATGAGAGAGGCCAGACAGAAGTATGATTTAGACACTATGGTTGACGCGTACTTAAGAGTGTATGAAAGGCTCAATGACGGACCTTTATTTTGAGTATTTTACACCCCTCTTAATAGCATAACTACTTTTCTTAATCCCCTAACCTTCGTAACTAACTTCCTGTTATCAATGAAAACTGCATACAGAGCAATATCCACTGTTTCAAATGCAAGTCATCGGTTCTGATTACTACCGGGTCAGTTCATTGAATTCCAGCTAAAAGATGCGATGCCGGAACAGGTTATTACTCCGTTCATGGAAAAAGGTGAAAGACCTCTTGTAATCTTCGTTGCTGATTCAAATCATCCATATAACTTTTCAATCGCTAATCAAAAAAAGTCACCCCAATGCGGCATTTATGTATTGAAACCCAAAGAGCTCTGACTTAAAATGTATATATAAGTTGAAAACTGATTGAAGCATTTGAAGAACCTTGAATTTCCAAAACGTGAGGGGTGCCATGAGAACCAAACTGGTAAGGATTTTAATGGCTAAACTTGGCGAGGGGTACGTGGCAGCTCTGAAGACTCTCACCTTGGCTTTCCGGGATGCCGGGTACGAAGTGGTATACACGGATATCCAGAGGCCTGAGGCCATCGTCGCTTCAGCAATCCAGGAATGTGTCGACCATATCGGGATAACGACATTGCCAGGAGCCAATATCGAAGACCTCGCCAGAGTTGTAGAACTTCTGAAGAAGGAGGATTCATCACATATCAAGGTTACCGCCGGCGGCTATTTAGAGCACGATAAAATCCCTAAGGTAAGGGAGATGGGGGTAGTTGAATTCTTCCCCATAGGAACCTCCATATCGGAACTTATTGAATGGGCGAGGGCTAATATCAAACCAACGTAGGGGTGAATAAAATGTGGGGTCTTTACCGGAAAATGCTCCTCAATCTCTGGCCTTTATCGTGCGTCGTTATAATTTTATAACAGGGGGTCTTTATTAATAAGTTGTGGAAATATTTCGAATGTCAAAGATGCGGGAAATGTTGTCTTGAACTCGGTTTACCTTGTGACCCAGAGTCACTCTTAAATATATCTACGTATCTAAATATTTCCGAAAAACAAGTTATCGAAAAATATTATGGGAAATTATCAGCAGACGATTCTAAATGGGAATCGAATGACAGGAAAAGGATTCCATGTCCTTTTTTAAAAGGCACTGATGGCAGATATTTTTGTGAGATTTATCCTGCGAGGCCGGAGGGCTGCAGAGTGTATCCAATGGAATCAGTAGGCGGACGATTTTGCCCAAGATGGGAGATTGCAATCTCGAAATTGAAAAAAGAACAGGAAGAAGAAATATAGCTTGGTTTAGAATAACAAAATCTCAACGGTATACTTAATTTCTATTTGATCTTTACCCAACCTTACAACGTTCCAATCAGTAATCAAAAAGATTAGATGACGAAGCAGGCGGAGCTATGTCCGGTTTCGCCGCAGTAACTTCAGATATTTCGATGCCCGATTTCAGGGAATCTCTTATGGTAGGAACTGCATTAACATCGTAAAATAACTTATATGTCGTTTAATGCATGAAATGACAAATGAAGAAAAAGTGAGAACGGAGGGAAGAAGATATGGCAACTTCAACAGGAATTCAATTGGCTCAAAGCATCCGCCGGAGGATCGAAGAATTGAAGAAAGTATGCGAAGGGCTTGATGAGAGTATAGCTTCTCGTGCGCCTGAGGGACGATGGTCTCCCAAAGAAATCCTTTCCCACCTTTTGGGGCCCGAAGGATCCGGCCACCTACCGATGCTTCAGGCCTTTCTCGACCGGGAGACTCCGAGGATCGACATTGAACCCGAGAACCCTTTTTTCTCTGAGAAGCGTGCCCGGATGACCTTTGCTCAACTCCTCGCAGAGGTCGAAAGGGAGTACGACCGTATCTCTAAATTTGCGGCAGGCTTATCTGGGGAACAGCTCGACCGGAAGGCGAATATTCCCATGCTCAAAGACTCGCCGTTTGGAGAATATCCGACACTGGGAACCTGGATCGGCCTGCTCGGGGGCTCGGAAGAGTCTCATTTTAAATTTCATGTCAACCACATGCGTGAGATCTTGCAGGGTCTGGGTGTACCGGCAAAGTGAGAAAGAAGCCGAAAGCACACCGACCGGGCTTTAGTACCTTGTCGAACTCTGTGACTTGGCAGATGGACCTGTCGCGGTTCAGTTTTATTGGGATGACCGCTTGGTGGTGAAGGACCGTAGAATATGAAAATCTATGTCGGCACAAGCGGGTATGGGTACAAGGAATGGAAAGGAAAATTCTATCCTGAGAAGATCTCGCCCAAGGAAATGCTTCGCTTCTATTCGGAACGCCTCGGCGCGGTAGAGATCAATAATACTTTTTATCATATGCCCAAAAAGGACGTTCTCGCATCCTGGGCGGAACAGGTCCCCGACGATTTTGTCTTCGCGCTCAAAGCGCCTCAGGTCATAACGCATCTGAAGCGGTTGAGAAATGTGGGTGCGGAGACCGAGTACCTCTTCAGGTCGCTATCAGTTCTGGACAGGAAACTGGGGCCGGTCCTTTTTCAGTTTCCCAAGAGTTTTCATGCAGACCACCCTGCGCTGGAAGATTTTCTCTCTCTGATTCCCGGCAATATGTCCTGCGCATTCGAGTTCCGCAGCCCATCCTGGCTCGATGTTGAAATTCTGGATCTCCTTCGTGAAAAGAGATGCAGCCTGTGCATAGCTGATGTTGATGAGCATCCGACAGATGAGATCATCAGTACGGCGTCATGGGGATACATGCGCTTGCGCCGTTCCGATTATACAGATGCCGATCTGTCACAATGGATGGAGAGAATCCTTTCACAGAAATGGGAGCTGGCTTTCGTTTTTTTTAAACATGAGGAAGAGGCCAAAGGGCCCGAAATGGCGATACGTTTTCGTGAGCTTACCGATTCAAGGGTAAAGAAAATCAAGACAGTACGGCAGAAAATGAAATAGGAAGCGAGCCGTCATACCGCTTCTCGTTGCTCGAAGGTGAGTCTGCCTATCCGCCTCTGAAACTCGCAGGAGGAAGAGGCGAGGCAGGATTTAATCCGGCACTGTCTATAAAGTAAAGTATCGGGAAAGAGTTCTGTATGTATTAGATTTTTTCTTCAGGTCAGCTTTTTTTTCACTACCTCGGCAATTCGCTGGCAATATTTCTTCGTTTCTTCGTGGGTAGGGCCTTCCACCATGACGCGGCACATCTTCTGTGTTCCCGAATAGCGAACGAGAACACGGCCCCTGTTTCCCAGAGCCTTCTCCACATCTTTGATCGCCTTTGAGATTTCCGGAACGGTAGATAACTCAGGCCGTGTTTTTACATCTATGTTAATAAGTACCTGGGGAAAGACTGCCATTATCTTTGCAAGCTCAGAAAGACGTTTGCCTTCTCTCTTCATCGCAGTGAGCACCTGTAATGCCGTTATAATGCCGTCTCCCGTTGTATGATGCTGCAAAAAAAGCAAATGGCCTGAGTCTTCACCGCCAATCATTGCCCCTCTGTTTATCATTTCTTCCAAAACATATCTGTCCCCAACCTTGGTAATCACAGAATTAATACCCAGTTTTTCAAAGGCAACGGTGAGACCGATGTTACTCATCACGGTTCTTACAACCAGATTATTGTTGAGCGTACCTTCTTTTTTCATCATGCCTGCGCAGACGGCCAGTATCTGGTCCCCTGTTAAAACTGCACCTTTTTCATCAACGGCTATCAGACGGTCACCGTCACCATCGAAGGCAAATCCGACATCTGCCTTTCTCTTCATTACTTCTTCAGCGAGTTTTTCCGGGTACTGGGATCCGCAAGCAACGTTAATGTTTACGCCGTCGGGATGATTAAACAATGTAGTCACCTCAGCTCCCAGCTCGAAAAAAGTATCCGGGGCTATTCTATAGGTTGCCCCATTTGCGCAATCGAGGACGATTCTCATTCCCTCCAGGGTGAATTCCTTGGGAAAGGTGTGTTTTAAAAACACCGTATACCTCCCCCTTGCATCATCCAGTCGATACACCTTACCCAGGTCTCCCGGTGAAGGGCGATGTTTATGCGAGTTGTTTGCAAAGATGAACTCTTCCATGGCAAGCTCCTTTTCATCAGGAAGCTTGAATCCTTCACTTGAGAAGATCTTGATGCCGTTATCCTGAAGGGGGTTGTGAGATGCGGATATAACAATACCGGCGTCTGCCCTCATGCTGCTCGTGAGAAATGCGATACCGGGCGTAGGCATGACACCGACCATGATGGCATTCACCCCCATGGAACAGATCCCCGAAACAAGGGCACTCTCAAACATATAACCCGAAATACGGGTATCCTTGCCGATAATGATTTTTGGAACATGACCTTTCTTCTTGAAGAGATGGGCGGTAGCCCGGCCGATGTTCAAGGCCATTTCGGCCGTCATGGGATATTCATTGGCGATGCCTCGTATGCCGTCCGTACCAAAAAGTTTTCCCAAAGAGGACCTCCTTAACAAGGATTTTTACAACAATCAGGACAATTTTGCAACAGGGATAAAGCGGCTGATGATTATACATGCGGGTTGGTACCGAAGCGTGTCAGAAGAACTCCTCCCAGGCCGATGACAATGGCACACATCTTGACCATCCAGCCCACATAAGGTATCCATCCGATCAGCCATAGAATGATGAGTCCCCAGATCGTCTCACGCATCAAGCTTTGATCATGTCTTTTCAAAACAGTAAACAATTTCCGGCCGACAAGCTGCGACACTGCTATGAAACCCAGGAGAACTGCAAACAGAACAATGGCCATTTCCAAAGGAATCAACACAATACCGATAACTGAAACAGCAAGGAGCACCGCCAGCGGGACAACCAATACCAGTCCGGTAAGGCCCCAGGTAGTAACCTTGAAAGGCTTTTCCTTGATGGCTGACGAAATAAGACGTACGGGTTTCGGAATCAGGAATACGGTCAGGATGGTTACAAGAAGGACACCGAGAAAAATGGATAAAGAGACAATGGCAAAAATCCAGGACCATCCCTCCCATTCTTCACTCAGGGCGTTCGTTATAGCTGCAGAGATATCATCTGTATTGATCTCGGTGAGGGTTACCATAGACTTCCGCACCTCTTCCCCTGACAATGATTCCTCCGAGAGAAAAAACATTCCCGCCGACCACGGCTGTCCTTGTCAGAACTATGGATCCCCCAATGGACACAACATTGTTTTCAACAACACCATCTACGGTAATTTGCCCGCCGATCGCCAGGACATTGCGAACCTTCGTTCCTTCCTCGATTGTCACATTGCTGCCGATTTTTACGATGTTTGCACTGTCCGCTCTGACTGTTGCAGCTGAACAGAGAAATAAGCCTGTAACCAGAATCAATAGAAGTAGCGAATTTTTTTTCATACCTTTTCTCCATTCAAGGACTGAAAGTCATGAATCTGCAAATAATTGTTACTTTTCTGCATGGTTCCCCTCTCGCCGTTCGGCCGCGCTGGCGAAGGTATTCAACTAAGATCGGAAGTACTGATATTATGATGATCGCAAAAATGACGAGGGTGAAGTTTCTCTTTACGACCGGCAGGTTGCCGAAATAGTAGCCTCCCATTATAAAAATTGTGATCCATGCGACACTGCCGAGGACATTGTAACAGGTAAAGCGCGGAGTACGTCATTTTCCCAATCCCCGCCACAAAGGGCGCAAAGGTTCGGATGATCGGGATGAATCTCGCTATGACTATCGTTTTACCTCCGTGCTTTTCATAAAAGTTGTGGGTTCGATCAAGATACTGCCTGTTGAGAAAACGGACATTTTCCTCGTGAAATACTTTCGGACCGACAAACTTTCCTATCGCATAGTTCACAGTATTGCCGGCGACAGCGGCTATGGAGAGGAGAACCAGCAGCCATTCGATCTGGAGCACACCGAGGGCGGCAAAGGCGCCAAGTCCGAAGAGGAGGGAATCCCCGGGCAGAAAAGGAGTAACGACAAGGCCGGTTTCACAAAATATTACAAGAAAAAAAATAAAATAGGTCCAGCCGCCAAAGCTCTGAATGATCGCAGCAAGATGCCGGTCGAGGTGAACAAAGAAATCAACGAAATAGAGAATCAGGTCCATATTACTTTTGGGAAATCGCGTCCGCCGTTCATAGTGTATTAATTGATTAGTATAAGAGAGGTGCCATTTTGTCAATAACAAAGAAGAATAGAATTTCAATTGATGCCATGTATCTCTTTTATGGGCATTTTTAGATTGCTATTTTGTATGCTGTTCATGTAATAAACGTTTGAGAAACCTCTATGGATGCTGAAAATATTTTTAATGATTAACGATACAGTAACTCCACTAAAATGCATGAACTGTCTGTAACAGAAAGTATCCTTAATATTGTCCTGAAACACGCCCAGACAAACAAGGCGGAAAAAGTTCTCACCATAGGTCTTAGGATAGGAGAACTCAGTGAACTTGTCGGTGAATGTATTCAGCACTACTTTGATTATCTCAGCAAGGGCACCATCGCAGAGGGGGCAACGCTTGATATTGAGAGATCGCCGATTATATTTGAATGCACTGAATGTAAGAACACCTTTCAGGTTTCACTTAGTGAGACAAAAGATTTTACATGTCCTGAGTGCCATGGGGTGAAGGTTAGACTGACATCCGGCAGGGAGTTTTATATCAAGGATATAACAATCTCATAGAATAGAGTAAATTTGATTCACAACAATGGCGGCTTCGTAAAAGGATGCAGCGCAACACAGCATATGTGCTTTTTACAAAGTCGGCAAAATAGAGGTGATATAATGGCAGACATTCGTTTGATAGAAATCAAGGAGGATATCCTGTCCGATAACAAGGATCTTGCTGATGAGATCAGAGTGAACCTCCGCAGGCATAAGGTTTTCATGCTGAACCTTATGGCCTCGCCGGGCGGGGGGAAGACAAGCCTTATCGTCAATACGATCCGAAGCATGAAAGACAAATTCAGGATCGGTGTAATCGAAGGTGATATAGACTCCGTGGTCGACGCCGAGACGGTCGTCAAGGAGGGCATCCCGGCGGTTCAGCTAAAGACGGGAGGATTTTGTCATCTGGATGCATCTATGATCAAGATGGCCCTGGATGAGATGGATCTGAAGAATCTCGATCTTGTCATGATCGAAAATATCGGGAACCTTGTCTGCCCCGCGGAATTTGACACGGGCGCCAATAAGCAGGCCATGATCCTGAGTGTCCCGGAAGGTGATGACAAGCCCCTCAAGTACCCCCTGATGTTCAGCGTATGCGATATTCTGGTAGTCAATAAAATAGATTATATGGGTATTGCTGATTTTGATATGAATGCTTTGAAAGAACGAGTCACTCAAGCTTAATCCCAAAATCAAGATAATCGAGGTATCATGCAAAACGGGAGAGGGCATAGAGAAGTGGACCCGCTGGCTCGCGGATGAAATCAACACCTATATGCGTTCTATCAAATAATGAAGAAAGGGATCACCGATGGACGTTTACGAAAGGCTGCGCGAAATTCTTGATGCCCATCCTTCCGGCGCGCCAAAGTCAAAGGCCTTTGACGAAATCCTTCGTTTTCTCTTTACACCCGAGGAGGCGGAGATTGCCGTACACATGAGCTTTGCACCCAAACCGGTTGATGACATTGCGTCCGCCGCCGGTATTCCCGCAGATGAAGCAGAGTACACTACTGGAGTCCATGGCGATAAGGCAGTTATTTTTTCCCGCGAGAAAGACGGCAAACTGTTTTATGGTCTGCTCCCGACCATTCCCGGTTTGTTTGAGTATCCCCTGATGCGGGGCAAGGGCACACCTCTTCATGAAAGATTAGGGAAGCTCTGGACGAAATACCGCAAAGATGGTCTTAGTGAATCCTTCGCGGGTCAACCCACTCCGGTGGCGCGCGTTGTGCCCGTCGGGCGCGCTGTAGATGCCACTGTCCACATCCATCCATACGAAGAGGTATCGAAGTTAATCGAGAAGGCGGAATATATCGCGCTCGGCCGCTGTGCCTGTCGTGCCAGCGTCGGCGCATGTCATGCTCCCATGGAGGTATGTTTCTTTTTTGATGGACCGGCGCGCTTTCTGGTGGAGCGCCGCTACGCCCGTGAGATAGAGCCGGGAGGAAGCACTTCGTGTCCTGGATAGCGCGGAAGAGGCGGGGCTGGTACATACCAGCAGCAACAGCGCGGATAAACCGAGCTTCATCTGTAATTGCTGTCCCTGTTGCTGCATAATCCTGACATGCCGCACCAGGCTCAATTTAGCGCATGGCTTTGCTGATGAGCGGCTTCCAGCCTCAGGTTGACAGCGATCTCCTGCACCGGATGCGGTATCTGCGCGGATGAGCGGTGTCCTATGCGTGCTGTTGAATTAAAGAATAACTTGGCAGTAGTCGATATAGAAAGGTGTATAGGCTGCGGACTCTGTGTTTCTGCATGTCCGGCGAAAGCCATGATCTTAGTGAGGCGCAGCGAGCAACCGGACATACCTGCTACATCTCAGAAAATGGGAATGAAGGTGTTAAAGGAAAAAGGGAAACTGGAACGTTTTTTAGAAATTATAAAATGACAATATCAGTGTTTCCGAAAAAAAATTGAAAAAATAAAAAAAATTGCTTGATTAATTTAATGAAATTAGCTATAAAAAATTCGCATATAAAATAAAAGTGAGGGGAAATAAAAAAGGCATCCTGACAGGTCATACTACTAAATTCCGTACCCAGAATATTATGTTTCTGCGGAGCTGTTAGGAGATACCATAGTTGCACTGTCAACTTCCTGGAGCGATGACCATATCCCGATTTGAGCGGGGTTCGGTCCGGCTTCTAAAAATATGTAGGTTATTATCAACTGCTCCAGGAGCAGTACGTGAGGGGGTAGTGCAACATGTCTTTAACCAGAAGACGCACCGATCTGCCGGTCCTGTTACTTCATAATATCGATCAAACATGGGATCCGGCCGATATATATCTCGCACTCCAGGAAGCTGCAAAGCTTGAGTCAGCCCTTCAATCAGAGGGACATCCAGTCAACAATATCCCCGTTTGCAATACTGATCTTGGCGCGTGTCTTAGTTGTTACGATCCTGACCAATATATAGTCTTCAACTGGTGTGAAGATATTCCCGGTATACCGCACAGCGAAGCACTTGCCGCCAGGATACTGGAGCAGTATAATTTTACTTATACAGGTTCAACACCCACTGCGTTACATTCATGCTGGGATAAACAGGAAGTAAAACACCTGCTGGAAAAAGCTGATGTGCCGACACCGCATTGGCGTATTTATGATTCTCCCGACATCGATAATTGGCGTTGCTTTCCGGCCATTGTGAAACCATCACGCGAACACTGTAGTTATGGGGTGACTACCGATGCCGTAGTTATGTCGCCAGATGAACTGAAGGATCGGATTCTTTACATACTTGATGTCTTCCGTCAACCCGTTCTTGTTGAGGATTTTATTGATGGGCGGGAATTTCATGTTTCTCTCTGGGGTAACGGTTTCATTGAGATGCTGCCGCCGGCCGAAATGGATTTTGTTGCCTTTGACAATGTACGTGACCGTCTTTGCACATACGATTCAAAATTCAAGCCAGGCTCATCCCATTATATGAAGATCGGCCTGCAATTGCCAGCGCCTCTGAATGAAGATGAGCATGAACGGTTGAGGCAGACCAGTATTCTGGCATACAGAACTATTGGTTGTCGTGACTACGCCCGGCTCGACATCAGGCTCCGGGATGGTATTTTTTACATCCTGGATGTTAACCCCAATTCTGACATCAGTGCCGAAGCCAGTACGGCGTGCGCTGCCGAATTTGCAGGCTACTCACATGGAGCAGATGATCAGCCATATCGTCAACCTTGCCGCCCAGCGTCATCCCGTCTTTAGAAAATACTATATATAAAAAGAAAGCCGTATAGGAATCAGGTTATCATCTTCACATACTGAGGCGCCTGCTCAAGCATATGAAATCCGCCATACGACTTGCCGGAGGGATAATATTCAGCGCCAAATTGAATCTTGCCTGCCGTTTTTTCGCCTGCGATACTTTCGATAAACGCTAATGCCAGGTCGATGCCGGCGGAAACACCCGCGGATGTCCAGATATTTCCGTCACGGACAATACGATCCTCAATCACTACAACGTCACCTAATTCACGTAACCGTGGGAGCGAAGCCCAATGGGTGGTGGCGCGTCGGCCCGAGAGCAGTCCCGCACGATGAAGAATGAAGGCGCCCGTGCAGACGGATAGCACTGCCTGACAATTTTTCGCCTGCGCACCGACGAAATTAACCAGGATATTATTATCCACCTCCTTGCGGGTACCTTCACCGCCCGGTACCAGGAGGTAATCCAGTGTGGGACACTCCGAAAAGGTTATGTGGGGATTAATCGACATGCCCTTGGCGCAGATCACGGGCTCCGGTTTCTCTGCGACCATAAAGCATCTCTCAGGCCCCTGGGCAAGTCTGCTCCAGAGAGAGACCATTTCCCATGGCCCGACCAGGTCAAGCTCTTCCAGTCCCGGAAAAATCAGAAATGCAAAATTCATATCGCACCTCCAGCCGTCCCATAAGCATCTCGCTGGTTCAAGAAAGAGATTTGAACCATCAAAAGAGAACCTTGATATTTCCCCCTCCCCTTAATCCTCTGTACAGACCGGAGAGGGAAAACCATGCATGTCATATTGGTTCAAGACAAAGACTTGGACCAATGATGTTATTTAATAATAAGATAGCTGTCACCCTGAGTTTATCGAAGGGCCATGCTTTGACAGCTCAGTATGACGATACATTTTCATGACCGGGAGCACAACCCGCAAGCCCCGCCTTGTAGGCGGGGATAAGGGGTGCAATGCAAGCATAGTTTCCTTTCCGGGAAGCCCCGGCCTGTGGGCGGGGAGCTTCACTTTATGGTGCTCCCACCGGTGCATGGGGATTACCGCATTACCTGCGCACCCGCGCAGACGGCCTGGCCGAGGGAGATGCAGCCGTCATTGGTCGGCAATACATCATGAAAAAATACATCGAAGCCGGCTTTCTCAAGTTCCGCAATCGTTCCCTCCGTGAGGATGCGGTTTTGAAAGCACCCTCCGCTGAGGACAACCCGGTCGATTCCCGTGCGCCTCCGTATCGCTTCCGCCATACCGCGAAAGACAACCGACAGGGTCATATGGAAGGCGTAAGCAATTTCCGCTCTGCTCCTCCCTGCCATTATCTCATCCACAATTTTCCGGATCATAGGCGAAAAGTCCAGACAGAAAACATTTCCCGTCTCGCGTATATCAAACGGTAACAAGACATCCGTCTTTCCCTTCGCCATTGCTTCGAGTTCCATCGCGGCCTGTCCTTCAAAGGTTACCGTCTTGACGGACTCCCAGAAGGGCGGCAACACCGTCAAAGAGCCTCCCCAGGCTCGATGTCAACGGGGAATTAAACTTTTGCGCCATGATTCTGTTCATCGTTTCATAATAACTGTTCTCCGGAACGATCTGTAATTCCTCCGCTGCTTCCTGCCAGTTATCGCCGTATGCTTCTCTCAGGAGACTCACCGCAATGCGCCACGGCTCCCGGATGGCCTTCTCCCCGCCGGGAAGGAGATAATTCATGATATGGCCGATGCGCGTGAAGGCCGCTTCTTCGGCAACGAGGAATTCCCCGCCCCACACGGTGCCGTCCAGACCGTATCCGGTTCCGTCCATGGCCACGCCGATGACCTCTCCCTCGATGCCGTGTTCCGCCATGGCGCTCACGATATGCGCATGGTGATGCTGGACCTTGATAATGCGGGAAGCGGGAAGCTCTTCGGCGAGCTTAGTGGTGTAATAGGCCGGATGGAGATCACACGCAATGATGTCGGGCTTGCACTCTGCAATTTTCTGCATGAGGGTGAGGCTCTCCTGATGAAAGTCCCGCGCCTCCGGCGTTTCCATATCGCCGATGTGGGGGCTTACAGAATGCAAGTGTCCCTTTCAAAATGCAGAGGGTCGTTTTCATCTGCGGTCCCAGGGCAAGAATTTCGGGATAAGATTTTTTCAGGGTGATAGGCTTCGGGGCAAATCCCCTCGACCGTCGGAGCATTCTTTTCTTTCCCGCCGATACCGTGAGCGATGGAATCATCACACCGCACGAGGATATCCCTGTTATGGACGAGGAAGTAATCCGCTATGCCTTTTAAGCGCTTTATGGCTTCCCTGTTTGCAATGCAGATGGGTTCATCCACCTGGTTGGCACTTGTCATGATCGAGGGCCTGAAAATGCTTCTCCAGAAGCATATGATGCAAGCGGGGTGTACGGGAGCATGATCCCCAGATCGGATACGCCGGGGGCAACAGCAGGGGAGATCGTATCTGTTTCCCTTCTTCCCGGCAAGGACTATCGGCCGCTGGGGAGACAGACAGTAGCGCCTCTTCCTCCTTTCCTATCCGGGAAATGCGTGCAGCCGACATCGATGTCCTTTACCATGATGGCCAGAGGTTTTTCTTCCCTGAATTTCCGTCGATCTCAATCTCTTTATGGCTTCATCATTGGCAGCATCAACGGCAAGGTGAAAACCCCCCAGGCCTTTTATGGCGACCACGTATCCTTCGAGAAGCAAGTTCCACGGTCTTCCGGAGGGGGTCTTTTTCCGGCAGCGTATTACCGGCTTCATCAAGCAGTGTAAGTGACGGCCCGCAGTCAGGACAGGCATTAGGTTCCGCGTGGAAACGGCGGTCCGCCGGATTTTCATATTCCTCCCGGCACGAGGGACACATGGGAAAACAGAACATGGACGTGTTTATCCGGTCGTAGGGGACATCTTTGATAATCGTCAGCCGCGGGCCGCAGTTTGTGCAGTTGATAAAGGGATAACGGAATCTTCGATCTTTGACGTCAAAAAGTTCTTCATAGCATTCACCGCACGTAGCGATATCCGGTGTAATATACACTTTTCCGAGTCCGCCGGTTTCACTTTCAATTATCCGGAATACCTTATCGTGCTTGATTTCTATCTCTTCGCGGGAAAGATGAGAAACATCGGCAAGTGGGGGGAGTTCTTTATTTACTCCGGATATGAAGGAAAGAATTGATTCTTCCGGAGCCTTCCACCTCCGCAATGACCCCATCAGAGCGGTTCTGAACGAAACCCGATCAGCGAATGTCTTGCTGCTATTCGATAGATGAAGGGACGAAATCCCACGCCCTGGACAATGCCGGAGAAATGGTAGCGTACCCTCTTAATCACGTCACTTTTTATGCTCCCATACTCCGTCATTTAAAACTTCACTTGGTTTTCCCATCCATAAAGGAATAGGAGGTTTTATGAATCAAGATGGTACTTGTAATAAGCCGCACAGGTGCCCTCGTAAGAGACCATGCAGGGACCTATGGGATTGGTGGGGGTGCAGGTCTTTCTGAATAAGGAACACTGCTGGGGCAGCATGATTCCTTTAAGGACGTCCCCGCAGCCGCAACCCTTGATCTCTACTGAGTGGATCGGGGGAATTTCAAATCTTTCAAGTGCATCGTACATCTTATATTCATCGCGGAGCGAAAGACCACTTCCAGGTATTTTGCCAAGTCCTCGCCATTCGGCATCTCCCGTCCGGAAGACCTTGTACATCATCTCCCGCGCACGGGGGTTCCCTTCCTTCTTGACTCCCCTTGTGTACTGTATGGCAATCTCTTTTTTACCTTCCGCAATCTGGCCGAGGATCATCAGAATTCCTTCCAGGATATCGACAGGCTCAAAACCCGTAATTACGGCAGCCCTTCCTGCTTCCGTAATTATCCTATATGGATCGGTGCCGATGATGGTGCTTACATGCCCCGGACAGATGAAGCCATCAATGTTAAGGGAAGGGTCATCGATAAGGGCCTTTAGGGCAGGGGGCACGATTTTGTGCACACAGAAAATGGAAAAGTTTTTGATCCCCTTTTTCCGGCTCAGATCCACGGCAGCAGCTATCGTAGGAGCGGTTGTTTCAAAACCGATTCCCATCATGATCACTTCCTTGCCTTTGTTCTTCTCCGCGATATCGATACAGTCTGCGGCTGATGCCACAACCCGGATGTCTGCGCCCTCCGCCCGTGATTTTTGCAGGCTTGTGCGATTCGTACCCGGCACCCTGAGCATATCGCCGAAAGTGGCAAAGATCACATTCTTCAGCTCGGCCAGATAGAGGGCCTTGTCCACATCGTTAATCGATGTGACACAAACCGGGCAGCCTGGTCCCGAAACGAGCCTGATATTTGCAGGCAACAGCTTCTTGATTCCGAAGCGGCCGATCACATGCGTATGGGTTCCGCAGATTTCCATTAAAGTGACATCTTTGTTTATTTTGCGTGCACGCTTTTCTATGGCGGCTATAAGGTCCTTGACAAGAGACCGATCTCTGTATTCATCTATATATTTCATTTCATACTCTTTTTCAAAATTAGTTCTTTAGAGCTACTCCGTGTTTTTAATATAATCCTTGCTGAACGTGGAAGCAAGAGGAGGCTTCACCATGGAAGCATTACTAACATATTTTTTCGATTATTACAAATGACGGTATAAATGAACAGTCCGGGGTTTTCAGGATAGACGCAGGCTGCCGGAGCAAAATCGCGATAAAGCAGTATATTAAAAAGAACCATGGACTGTGAAGATTTAAAGTGGTATGCCTCTTTACGTCCTCAACTGTTTATTTTTTATTACGCCTTAAATCGAGGTATCCCAGGGTCGTCTTCCAGAAAGACAGATCATACTTAGTTCTTTCGTACAGCCGTGCATTTATGATCGCAATCCCTGCCATCTCCGCTATTGCAGAAAGAAAGGCCACCTCTTCCCGGCTATACCGTCTCAGTTCCTTGGAATACAAGCGCAATATCCCTATCACACGCTTCCTCGCAATAATCGGGAGTGACAGTATGGAAACAATTCCTTCCTGGGCTTTTTCAGGGAGGTACTCGATCCGCGGATCGGTTCTGGCATCCGCGATCAAAACAGGGGTACCTGCCAGGGTCTCGCGGATGCTCTTGTCTATATGAAGCGGCCCCTTTTTCAGATAACCCTCGCTCAATCCCTTGGATGCGACCATTTCCAGTTCCCTGGTTGTCTCGTTTATAAGGCGAAGTGAGCATGCCTTTACTTTCATTATCGCAAGTACTATTTCGATCACCAGGTCTATCACCTGCCGGGAATCCAGTGTAGATAAGATGGCCTTTGCGATCGTATGGAGTCCTCTGAAATATTCCAGGCTCCTTGATGGATCAATCGGTTCCAGGGCGAATGACTTTAATTTCTGAGTAGGCCTCTTGGGTTCCTCCGGAAGTTCAACACCCACCTCCTTGAGGAGGGAAGACAGTTTGATTCCTTCATCTTCGTAGATCTTTGCATTGGCAATAGCCAGACCGCCGATTTCGGCAAGAGCTGAGACGAACTCTATTTCCTCGTCGCTGAAGTCGCGGGGCTCTCCTGAGTAAAGCCTGAGTACCCCGATGACTTTATCACCGGCAACCACCGGAACTGATAGAATGGTATTGATGCCCTCTTCGAGCTTCTCGGCTTTATACTGAATTCTTGGATCCTTGAAAGCGTCCTTGATAACGGTGACCTTTCCCTCCAATACTTCCGGGATGCTTCGATCAGAACTCAAGGAGCCTTTGTCCAGATACTTTTTGCTCAGCAGATACGACGCTGCCAACTCCAGGCGGCGAGACTGTTCGTTCACGAGCCTCAGGCTTCCCGCCTTGGCGTTCAGGGCCCTGACAGTTCTCTTAATCAGGAGTTTGAGAATATCCTCCAAAGACTGCGATGAGAAAATCGCCTGACTCACATCGAAGAAGGTTCGAAAGTATTCAATTGTTTTATGCTTTACAATCATCGTACTTTTCTGGAGAGGACGTCGTACCGAAAATTCTAAAAAATATTGTCAACTTATATATAAGCGTATTAGTCAGTATAGGGAAAAAGGATTATGTGTCAAGGTAAAGAACATCTCCCCTTTTCTATGATTATCATTCGGCGACATTTTTCAAGTTACACATGTCTTGCATCTTTCTTAAAGATGAATCTAAATTTATCACCATCCCATTTGCCTTCGTGTTTCGAACCGTCGGGAAGAGTTAAAAATCCCTTTCCGTAATACTTGTCTTCTCTCCACTCCCCTTCATACCTGGAGCCGTCCGGGAATGTCAAAATCCCCTTTCCGTGGAACTTATCATTCTCCCATTCACCGTCATACCTTTTACCGTCCGGAAGAGTTATAATTCCCCTCCCTGCCTTGATGCCACCCTTCCACTGTCCATTGTACCTGCTTCCGTCCGGCAGGGTCAAAGTCCCCTTTCCCTCGATAACCCCTTCCTTCCATCCACCTTTGTACTGACCGCCATCCAGAAGGACCATAATCCCCTGTCCGGACGGAAGGCCGTTCTCCCACTCACCCTCATACTTGCTCCCATCAGGCCATTTGAAAGTTCCTTTTCCATGGAAACGTCCTTCCTTAAACTGGCCATCAAACCTGCTCCCATCCGGGTGGGTATAAATTCCTTTACTGCTATAAGAATCATCCTGCCATTCAAACTCAACTTTTCTCTTATTAGAGATTTTTATTGTCAGCTTTTTCAATGTCCTTCACCAGTCCGGCGCATCAGCAATCTCACTATCCAATAAACTTGCCATCCTTGAATTGGCCGACGTATTTTCTGCCATCCGGAAATGTCATCATTCCCCGTCCGTGAGGGAGACCATTTTCCAGTTCGCCGGTGTATTTTCTTCCGTCGGTCATGGTGAGTGTCCCGCGTCCATGATACTTGTTGTTTTTGAACTCACCTTCATATCTGTCCCCGTTAGGATACGTCAGAACACCTTTCCCGTTTGATAAACCATCTTTAAACTCTCCAACATATTTTGTTCCATTGGCCAGGATCAAGGTACCATTCCCGTCATACTTCCCTTCCTTGAACTGGCCCTCATATTTTTTCCCATCAGGATGGATCTCGACCCCTTCTCCGTGGTACAAATTATTCTTCCATGTGCCTGTGATACTTCCCCCCACCGTGCAAAGTAAGGAATCCTTCACCTTCCATCACAGTCTTTTTTCCATTGACCGACATAGACGGAACCGTCCGTGAAAGTGAAGATACCCTGCCCATTCCTTTCCCCGGCATTCCACTCACCTACATACTCTCCGCCATCAGGGAAGGTCATGGTACCATGCCCGTGGGGAAGATTATCCTTCAGCTCGCCAACATAACTTCGGCCATCATCATAGGTCACGGACCATTGTCCGTCAGAAATATCCGTCTTTGTTTCGGTAGATGAAGGTTTCTGTTCTATTAGGATTTTATCCTCTGCTTCCTCTTTTGCTTCTGCTCTTTCTCTTTCTCTTTCTCTTTCTTTTCTTCCAATTCTGCCGGCAATCGTTCTCCTTCTTCCGCTTTAACCCAGGCCTCTTCCATCTCCGCCTCGAGTCTGGCGTCTTCTTGCGCCTTTTTCCTCGCCTCCGCCTCCTCTCTTCTCCTCACCAGAATCATGGCCTTTGCATCGTCTGCCAACTGTGAATCTACTACGGCCCTCACCTTAGCTACCGCCTCTTCTCTTGCCTGTAGTTCGGCTGCCAACCGTTCTATCTCTTCTGCTTTACCTCTGGCTTCCATCTCTGCCTTGAGTCTTGCTTCCTCCTCCGCCTTTGCTCTCCTTTCAGCTTCTTTCCTTGCTTTCTCCTCTCCTGCCAGTAGAATTTCCACTTCAGCCTTTGCCTTTGCTTCTGATTCTGCTTTTGCCTTCAACTCGCTCACTAGCCGGTCTACCTCTTCCGCTTTTGTCCTGGCCTCTGTCTCTGCCTTGAGCCTGGCTTTTTCTTCTTCCCTGAGCCTTTCTTCCGCCTCCGCCCTGGCTGTCGCTCCCGCTTCTTCCCGATCCTTCAATTCTGCGGCCAATCTGGCTGCCTCTTCCGCCCTCGTCTTTGCTTCCGCTTCCACACCTTCTTTTGCCTTCAACTCGGCCACCAGCCGGTCAACCTCTTCCCCTTTAGCTCTGGCCTCCGTCTCAGCCTTGAATCTGGCTGCCTCTTCCTTCCTGAGCCTTGCCTCCGCCTCCGTTCTGGTCTTCGCTTCCGCTTCTTCCCGATCCTTCAATTCCTCTGCCAATCGGGTGGCCTCTTTCGCTCTGGTTTTCGCTTCCGCCTTTGCTTCCTCTTTTGCCTTCAACTTAGATGCCAGGCGGTCCATCTCTTCTGCTTTACCGCTGGCTTCCATCTCTGCCTTGAGTCTGGCTGCCTCTTCCTCCCTTAGCCTTGCCTCCGCTTTCGTTTTTGCTTCCGCCTCCGCTTCTTCTTTTGCCTCCAGTTCGGCCACCAGCCGGTCAAACGCTGCCGCTTTAGCTCTCGCTTCCGTCTCTGCCTTGAGCCTGCCTTCTTCTTCCACCCTGAGCCTTGCTTCCGCCTCCACCCTGGCCTTCGCTTCTGCTTCTTGCCGTGCCTTCAATTCTGCTGCCAATCTGGCCGCCTCTTCCGCTTTCGTTTTTGCTTCCGCTTCCGCACCCTCTCTTGCCTTCAGCTCGGCTACCAGCCGGTCAACCTCTTCCCCTTTAGCCCTGGCTTCCATCTCTGCCTTGAGTCTGGCTGCCTCTTCCACCCTGAGCCTTGCTTCCGCATCCGCTCTAGCCTTCTGTTCCGCTTCCACCTTCTTCTTGGCCGCTGCTTCCTCCTTTGCCTTCCTTTCCGCGTCCTCCCATACCTTCGCCTCTTCCGCCAAGCGAGCTTCTTTTTCAGCCCTACCTTCCTCTAACGTCTTTTTCGCAGTTTTCGCTTCCTTTTCTTCTTTTGTCTTCAACTCTGCCGCCGATCTGGCATCCTCTTCTCTGCTGCCGATTTTCCATTCACCATAATATTTCGTTCCATCAGGATATATAAATTCTCCCCTTCCGTCAGGAAGCCCGTATTGCCATTCGCCTTCGTACCTGCTGCCGTCCGGCAATGCGTATGCTCCCGTTCCATGGGGGAGACCATCCATCCATGCACCAGTATATTGACTGCCATCAGGCCAGGTAAAAGTCCCCTGTCCGTTATATGGATCATCCTCCCATTTAACTTTGTACTGTTCTTTGCCGGATGACCCCCTGACTAAGTGCTGCAACATATTCTCCTGCCTCTAAAGCTCCACCCTTTAAGATTTTTTGGAGTATTAAATATAGTAGAAGTGTCCTTATGTGTCAAAAGAAAAGAGTTAACAGTATATTATAAATGGCTGAAGAGAGTTCTGTTAGGTATCTGAATAGAATGACAACTTCAGAAGCGCCATAAGGATTATGCCACAGAAGCTTTCAAGTCATACGATAAACGGATAAGAGAAGACGTGAACCTTCTCATGCAGAACTTAAAAAAGAAGTACGGATACACTCAAGAGGGGGCAAAAGAGGTCTGTATCTATGTGGTTGACAATGACCTCGCGCAGACTTTTTCAGGACAATAACCGGAAATAATTGTCAGCACACCCATATTCCCCGTTCATTTTTTCTTGACACGCAATCACAGCCGCTCTATATTTTTATAGAGAAAAAGCGAGGTACTATCAATTCACAATAAATGGCTTTAAAAAGGACCTAATTATGAAAAAGTCTCTTCGATGGCTCGTTAGTTTCGTCTTGGTATGTAATATCATCATATTTTTTCTAATCACAAATGTCGCAAACGGGGAGGAAATTGCTAAAACACGGGATGATAATCGCGCCTTAGATTTTACCTTAAACGATTTGGACGGCCGGAATGTCAGGCTGAGTGATTATAAAGGAAAGACAATCTTACTGTATTTCATGGCTACATGGTGCCCCGAGTGTCGTACCACAATTCCCCATCTGAAAGAAATCTATTCCTTATATAATGCCAAGGGTCTGGTTCTTCTGACTATCGATGTCATGGAATCCCGGGAGAAAGCATCAGCCTTTTCAAAGAAATACAGTCTTCCCTTCCCTACGCTTCTGGATGGAGAAGGAAAAGTCTACCAGAGCTATGGTGTTTTCGGCGTGCCGCTTACGGCTTTAATTGACCGGAATGGTCGGATCATTTGCTGGAACTGCCGCTCCCTTGATAAGCTGCTGGAAAACCAGTTTGAAGTGAAAACGAAGTAGAAGTTAAAATTTCACAATCTTCCACATTTTCCTATCGTTTGAGTAAGATTATATAGAAACAGGATAGAGGTAGGTTAGAGCTGCGATAAAATTACGTTATTTAGGTTCGGTTGGATACCCCGCATCCGTCCAGGCATGAAAGCCACCCTTGAGGGCGCTTACCCCTTTAAAGCCATTGTCCAATAATATCTCTGCCGCACGGGCGCTTGTCGCTTCATCGTGTCAGGTACAGTATGTAATGATCTCCTTGTCCCTCGGCAGTTCGTTGCTCCTGGCTTCCAGTTGAACAATGGGAATCCTGATGTCCCCTTTTATCCTGATCTTGCTATCTTTATATTCTCGTCCTGCGCGGACATCAAGAATCACTACGTCCTCACCTTTATCCATCTTAGCTTTCAGTTCCTGCACTGTAATTCTTGGAACATTATCAGCTGCAGAAAATACAACCGGCACAATCAGCTGACTCAGTACGACGAATAGCAGAGAAAGAAACAGAGCTTCTAGTAACCGTCGCATCGTCAACCTTATCACATCCTTCTCGGTATATATGTCATACAGTTACTTCACTAACACTCACTAATTAACTCATAGAAATCCAAATTTAATTGCGATACATTTGAGCCAGCTCAAAAATTGGGTGGGTCGTGGGTCGCCGGTCCTTAACTATTTTTTTACTGAACGAGGGAAACAGCATTCCCAGCTCGGCATACCATCTTCCTCGTTGCGAAGTTTCATGGTCATATCGCCCTTGCTTACTTCCGAGGCAATGATCGCGTTACCATACTTCTTACCTCTTACTTCAACCTTGTCGCCAGCCATAAATTTGACCTTCTGATTCTCAATGAACCACTTGGGTCCCATATAGACTTTGTATGCATTGCCCTGATCCGTAACGAATCTCATCTGCAGACCGTCTTTCACACCGGCCATCTTCTCTACTTTGGTCACCTTACCGGATTCGACCACTATTGCTTCCATCCCCGTAAATGACGTCTCGGCATCAAGTCCTGGAGTTCCTAAAGTCCAGGCACCCCTTGCTACGGGCCCTGCCGACTGTGATTTCTGAGCAAATGATGTTTGCGCAAACATCATATTCAACATTAAAGTCGCTGCTACTACTACAATCCATACTGCTACCTTTCTCATACTTTCCTCCTTAGTCTTATTGTTTTGACCCACCCGATTTCGAGTTTAAAAACTTTAGTTAACGTTCTACTTCTTGTCAAGATAAAAAATGAATTTACTTCAGGTACTTGATAAAACTATTATCTTTTTTCTTTTATTTAAACGGAAAAGACAAAATATACAATAGTTGTTTAATATAAGTAGAATGGTAGTCTAACACTACTATAAAAAAGGAGAGAAGTATTCGCGGAAACAGGTTAATATTTGGTGAATATTGTGTAGTATGGCGAGAGGGTTAGGTTTGGGTCACACTGATTTATTTCGGGATTCATGGTGGCAGTACTGTATCTATCATTTGTGAATATGGTTCTCAATTTTCATCTGTGAATTCATTGAAAAATCCAGAAACCCAAGCAGTAAATGGCATCGGTGCTAGATGGATCATGTTAGGCAATAGCGGATTTTTTGTTGCAACAGGGGATATTAAATTAGTATAGACAGGGAAAATATGACATCAGTTTGTGAAAAGAAATATGATCAAAAAACATGATTCCCCGAAATGGGGGCATATTTATGGATAAAAGACCGTCAATTATAGGGAGGATGTTTGACAGAATAGCCCCCACTTATGATCGACTCAACACCATTCTATCCTTTTCCTTCGATAAGGCCTGGAGAAGAGCAGCCATAAAGTTTCTGGAGATACATACTGGGGATATGGTTCTGGATATAGCCACCGGTACAGGGGAAATGGCGCTTCTTGCCGCATACCAAGGGGGCAAGATTACAGGCATTGACCTTTCCAAGCAGATGCTTTCATGTGCCGTTATCAAGATTCAGAAGAAGAGCCTCGGCATTCATTACACTGTTGTGCAGGGTGACGCCCTTTCTATGCCATTCCGCAGTGAGTCCTTCAACAGCGCAATGGTGGCGTTCGGGATCAGAAACATGGAGAATCTGGAGGCCTTTCTGAATGAGATGCACCGGGTACTGAATACGCATGGACGTTTTTCTGTACTTGAGTTTTCCGTGCCGGAAAGATTTCTTTTCAAATGGATATATATGGCATACTTGACATTTGTGCTGCCGGTCATCGGCGGTCTCATTTCCGGGGATTATGATGCCTACCGATATTTGAGGGATTCAGTGGTGGGATTTCCAGCTCCAAAAGTATTGGAGGGCATGATGAGAGATCGAGGGTTCCGGGTTGTTCGTTCTGAGTCGCTCCTTGGAGGCATATCGCATCTCTATTTAATTGAAAAACAGTGATGAGCTTTCATATTCTCAGGGAGTTTGCCGCCCGCTTGATGCGGCAAGGGAACTCATCGGCAAGTAACCTATATAATCAGCCGGCGTGTTAGGAATGACTTCTAGTCAACACAGGGATGTTTCCAGTGAAAATTTCCCTCCTGCCTTTGTGCTGCCTTGCAGCAGAGACAAAATTTTATAACCCTTTTTCTTGACATATTGGTGCCTTATTACTTATACTCTACTCCCCTGGAACCCCACAGTAGGGATTCCTTATCAAAATAAAATCAAAGGCACAGTGGGCTATACAATCGACATTGATACCGGCGGAACCTATACCGACGGTTTCTTCAGCGATGGGCAGCGGTTTGCGGCGGTCAAGGTGGATACCACGCCGCACGACCTGACCATGGGCTTTCTGGAGTGTATCGAGCTGGGGGCAAAGCAGCTAGCTCTTTCCGGAATGAAGGAACTGCTCCGCGAGACGGACACAATCCGTTTCTCGACGACCCTGTGCAACAACCTGCTGATTCAGCGAAAGGGTCCGCGGCTTGGTTTGATAGTCACCGCCGGTCATGAGCGGATGCTTTACAGTAATACCCCCCGCGAAGGTGTCACCCCCTTCGATTTTCTGATCGAGCCATCCTGCGTCGTCGGCATAGACGAAGAGACGGCTGCTGACGGCCGCGTCATCAGCGAACCGAATGAGACCGAAGTAGTCATTAAAACCCGCCATCTGCTGGCACAGGGTGTGCGGATGATCGTGGTTTCCCTGCGGCGGTCGTCATACAATCCGGCAAACGAAAAGCGGGTCCGGCAGATGCTGGATCTTGAATATCCGCCTCACTACCTGGGATATGTGCCGGTGCTTCTTTCGCACCAGGTTTCCCGAAGACCGGAGGACGCACTGCGGACGACTGCGGGGATGCTTAACGCCTACCTGCATGGGGAACTGGGTCGGTCGCTCTACCGGACGGAAGACATTATCAGGCAGCAAGGCTTCCGGCGGCCTCTTTTTATTGTCCACGGCAATGCTGGCAGCGCCCGGGTGAGCCAGACAAGGGCGCTCGACACGGTCAACTCCGGACCGGCGGCAGCTATGCATGGGGCGGCCGGCATGGCCCGGCGGCTATCGCTCCTGCGGGTTATCGCCCTGGACATCGGCGGGACTAGCACCGAGATCAGCCTGATCAGAAATGGAATCGTACATCTTGCAACACAGCAACGGATCGCCGGTCTCGATGCGGGCATAACGGCCTGCAGAATCGAGAGCTTGGGTGGCGGTGGCGGTTCCATCGCACGCAGGAACGGAGATAGGATAACAGTTGGACCGGACTCTGCCGGTGCCCTACCCGGACCTGCCTGCTTTGATCTCGGCGGGCTGGAACCCACTGTGACCGATGCCTTCCTGGTAACAGGATTTCTTGATCCGGATTACTTCTTCGGCGGCAGCCGTCGCTTGCGCCCGGAGCGGGCGAAACAGGCCCTGGAGACGCTTCGCCGTACCCCGTCCGAATCCCTGCCGTACTTGGCCCGTCGTGTCGTTGATTGCCTCAAAGACACCCTGGCTGCGGCTATTACAAGCCAGCTCAAGAATGAAAATCCGGCGGACTGGACCCTTTTCGCTTTTGGCGGGGCAGGGGGCCTCTATACGGCAATGCTCGCGGAAACTCTGGGCATTAGGCAAGTTTATACCTTCCCGGTTGGGTCGGTCTTTTCCGCTTTCGGTTCCTCCCTCCTGGAGGTCGTACATGTCTATGAATACTGCCTTGCCGGTCAGGCGCATCTCACAAAAGGAAGGCTCGCGCTCGGTGGATGGTTTGGAGAACTCCTTGACCATGCCAGAAAGGACATCGTTGGCGAAGCCCTGGGTACGGAGCATCTTCGTTTCAGGCTGCAAATAGAGGTGGCTGATAACAAGGGTATAACGTCTGTGTTCGAGACAGATGTCACCCAAAACCAGGAATCGCTCGACTCGCCCGGCGCTTCGGAGACGAATGGGGCGGTAATCATGGCGAGGCTCAAGGCGATCATCCCGGCGGCAACGCCATTATTGGAAGTATTTCCGTCGATGATCAAGACTGAAACTCAGCCTGCACCCATGGGTGAACGTTCCGTTTTCTGGTCGGATGCCACAGAGAACACACCCATATACCGGGGAGAGTCGCTCCCGGCGGGAACATCTTTGCAAGGACCGCTCATCATCGAGCATGCATACACCACGATCCTGGTACCTCGTGGCTGGTGCTACCGCATCGATGCCGCAGGCCATGGGATTATGGAAAGGGGACCGGCATGAAAAGGATTGCTGTCACTGAGTATCTGGAAATAGATCTCTCTATGGAGATGTGGCACTGCCGGAAGTGTGGCCATAGTCTCATATCCGTTCGGCGGAACTACAAGGAGGGCTGCCTGGTCTATCCCCGCGATCCGGCGACGGTCTATGATCCACAGATAAAGGGGGAACGCTACAGCTTCGCTCCAGATAAATCGGTCTGCATTTTCGTAGAGTTCTACTGTCCCGGCTGCGGTACGCTCATAGAGACGGAAGTGTTGCCCCCGGGGCATCCGCCATCCCACGACATCGAGATTGATATCGATGCTCTGAAAAAAAGGGTGAACTATGGTCAGGCGTGACGCGGCGGCGAACATCGATGTTGACATCGGCGGGACCTTCACCGATGCCCTGGTTTCCTGGAGGGGCAAGACGGTAGCGGTCAAGACGCCGACAACCGGCTACAACCTTGCGGTCGGATTTATGCGGGCCTTGCAGGAATCGGCCGAAGTTCTCGGCATAGATGCAAAGAGCCTGCTTACGGAAACGGAGATGATCCGCTACTCCACGACTGTTGCTATGAATAAACTGCTGGAACGGAAAGGCCCCCGCCTCGGTTTGCTCACTACCCGGGGATTTGAGGACACCATCCTGGTCGGCAAGGGGGCTCAGTGGGCGGATGGGCTGCCGGTCCGTGAACGCCGCAATGTCGCCCGGGCGGTGCGTCCCGAACCGCTTATCTCACGCGACATGATCGAGGGGGTTAAAGAACGCGTCGATTCGAAGGGTGCGATTGTCGCCCCTCTCGACGAGGAGAATGTGCGGCAGAAGGTTCTCAGCCTGGTGGATCGCGGCGCTCAGGGAATGGTAGTAGCCCTGCTATGGTCATATCTCAACCCTGTCCATGAGCGCCGCATCCGCGAGATCATCCGGGAGCTCTTCCCGGACTGTTACCTGGGAAGCACGCCGGTCTTCCTCTCGAGCGAGGTCCTGCCCAAGCGGTTTGAGTATACCAGGACGATGACGACCATCCTCAACGCTTACCTGCACCAGTCACTCTGGGAGGAAACCCTGGTTATGAGCGAGGAGGTACGAGCCAAGGGGTATGGGCGTTCGCTCTATCTGGTGCATAACAGCGGCGGCATGGCCACCGCGTTTAAAACCTCGGCGGTCCAGACCTACAACGGCGGGCCGGTGGCCGGATGCATGGGAGCATCCTTCCTGGCAGGGCAGATGGGTTTTGAAACCGTCGTCGTCGCCGATATGGGCGGAACGAGCTTTGACGTAAGCCTGGTCGAGCAGGGCCGCCCCGGCAGCCACGTGGCCCAGCCGCTCATCGACCGCTGGCAGGTCGGGATGGCCATGGTGGAAACTAAGTCCATTGGTGCGGGAGGCGGCTCGATAGCCTGGATCGATGAATCAGCTGGCCGCCGTCTTGAAGTCGGCCCGCAATCGGCGGGGTCCATACCCGGGCCTGCGGCCTACGATCAGGGCGGCTCGGAAGCAACGGTTACTGACGCCGATTTCGTCCTCGGCTATCTCAACCCGGATTATTTCCACGGTGGCCGGATACCGATCAACCTGAAGAGGGTCCGGTCGGTTATCCAGGAGCGGATTGCCGGACCGCTTGGACTATCGGTTGAGGAAGCTGCCGTCCTCATCAGGAAGGTTCTCGACGCCCGGATGGGAGCAACCCTCTTCAAGGAAACTGCGCTCCGCGGTTACGACACGCGGCAGCTGACCCTGTTTGCCTGCGGAGGCGCCGGACCGGCACACTGTTGCGGCTTTGGAGCGGAAGCCCGCTTATCGCACATTATTACCTTTCCCTTCTCGCCCGTTTTCTGTGCCTTCGGCTCCTCGACCATGGATATAAGGCATGTCTACGAACAGTCCTGCCGCATTCAGATCCTAGAAGCGGGCGGAAAACAGTGGCTGAAGGATTACCCGTCCTTCAACAGGGTTATCGAGCGTCTCCGGGAACTGGCCCAGCGGGACATTCGCGGTGAGGGATTGCCTGTCGACCGGGCCCTCTATGAGCTTGAACTCGATATAAAGTTCGGCGGTCAGCTCAACATCAAACGGACCGTCTCGCCCCGGCTCGTCCTGCAGTCAGATGACGATGTCAAGGCTCTTTATGAGAAGTTTGTCTCCGCCTACTCCCGCGCCTACAGCCCCATCTCTGTTTTTCCGGCGGGTGGTGTGGAAATCCACAACTTCATCCTCCACGCCATCGTTCCCCGGCCGAAACCGGATCTGCCAAGGTACCGGCTGCACAGACAAACACCGTATATAACTGCGGTCAAAAAACCCCGGCCGGTCTATTGGCCCGAATTTGGCGATTTCCGGGAAACACCGATCTACGAGGACGGTTCACTGGAGCCGGGCAATGTCATTGCAGGGCCGGCAATTATCGAGGCCCCCGATACGACCACGGTCGTCCCGCACGGATGGAACTATACCATGAATGAGTTCCGGGCCGGAATCATTAAGAAAGAGTAAAAGGAGAATCCCGCCATGCCTGTCAGCCGACAGCAACTGCTCGACTGGATCAAGCCGGAAAAACCGACCGTTGAGGAACTCGATTGCCTCCGGGCCCTGAAGCCCGGTGATTATGAAATTTACTCCGAGAAACTGAACATGATCCTTGATGAAGCGGCGGAGGTATTCGTTAAGACCGGTGTTTCCTCCATGCTTCATTCCGGCGACCTGGTGGTGGGTCTTTACACCGCCGCGGGCGACATGGTTGCCGCTTCGTGCGGCACTTATCTCCACGCCGTAACTGCCCAGTTGCCGATCAAGTATATCCTCCACGCCTTCCGTAACGAGCCCAGCGTGGGCATCCGCGAGGGCGATATTTTCTACTGCAACGACGGGCTTTATGGAGGCATTCATAACCCGGACCAGATCGCCATTATGCCCATCTTCTTTGAGAACGTGCTGATTGCCTGGTCCTGTGCCGCCGTCCACCAGCCGGAGACCGGGGCAACCGAACCAGGCGGCATGCCTGCATCGGCAAAGAGCCGTCACCATGAGGGCATGAAGCTCTCACCTATCAGGATCGGCGAGAACTACCAGCTGCGGGCGGACCTGATGGAGATGATGGAGAACATGATCTCCCGGGCCCCGCGGATGCAGGTCATCGACGTACGTGCGCGGGTAACCGCTGCCGACCGGATAAGGGTTCGGACTCAGGAACTGGCGGCTACAGCGGGCGCCCGCCTGCTTACCGGCCTGTTCCGCCAGATGCTCATCAACTCCGAGGAAGGAGCCCGCAAGCGAATTCGCGGCTGGTGTGACGGTACCTACCGGGCCGTCTCATTCGCTGATACTCTCGGGACGGTGGAATCGCTGATCAGGACAATGCTCGCCATAATTAAACAGGGTGAAGAGCTGACCTTCGACTTCACCGGGACTTCCCCGGAAAACGAAGGGCCCGTCAACGCTTTTGCCCACATCACCGCGGCACACATGGCCATCTATCTGTACGCATATGCCTTCCATGATCTGCCGATCAGCTCCGGCACCTTTGCCCCGCTGAAGTTCATCGTGCCTGCAGGGTCACTCCTCAACGCCAGTCCGGAGGCGGCCATCTCCCAATCGGTCTATGCCTGCTACCAGGTCACCGTGCTGGCACCGATCGTCTTCAGCAAGATGATGTATGCGAGCGCACAACGGAATCTGGTGACGGCCGGAGCCGGCAATAACCATACCGTACCCTTCATTTACGCGGGCATCAACCAGTACGGGGCAAGGGTAGCCGACTTGCTGGCTTACCCTTTCAACGCCGAGGGAGGCGGGGCCAGGTCCGATATGGATGGCGTGGACTGCTACGGCTTTCCTTACGCCCACTATGGCCGTGGGCCGGACGTGGAGGATGTGGAAAACGAGACGATGTTTCTCCACCTCTTTCAGAACATCTTGTCCGACAGCGGCGGGATCGGCAAGTTCCGGGGCGGTACGGCAGTCCAGACCATGCTCCTGCTCTACCACACACCACGCGTAGCCGTAAGCACCATGGGCATCACGACCCGGGTCGCGGTGGGTCAGGGTCTCTTCGGCGGCTATCCGCCGGATATCGTGCCCGGCATACAGGTGGCAGGGAGCAATACCCTGGAACTGATGAAAGCAGGAGCGGAACTACCCCGGGACAGCAGGGAACTGGCAGCTAGATGCAGCATCGCGGGGACATACAGCTTTGAGCGGACGGCGCGTCCGAGCCGCATGCTCTCCAAGGGCGACCTGATCACCGCCATCGGTTCCGGCGGCAGCGGCTACGGCGACGTGCTTGAAAGGGATCCCGAATTGGTCGCCGCAGATGTCCGCTCCAGCCGCGTGTCCCGCTGGTCAGCCGAGAATGTTTACCGGGTTGCCATCGACGGAAAAACCGGCCTCGTCGATCAGAAACAAACCGCACGGCTGCGGGAGGAGGAGCGGCAGGCCCGCCTGGCACGGGGGATGTCCTTCGAGGAGTTTATGAAAGACTGGAGCACCCTCAAACCGCCGGCGGACATGCTAGGCTTTTACGGTAACTGGCCCGATGCCTCACCCAACAGGCTGATCATGCGTCTCTAAGAACCATCCCACAGGAAACAAGAACGATGGGGAAAACCCGCTTCCAAGACTTGATCGCCCATGGTCCACTCTTCATACCCCGCTGGGGCAGCTACCTCGGCCGGTTAGAGCAGCGACCGACACCTGAGATCTTCGAAAATCCGGTACGGCTGTGCATGGCCCTCCGACGGACACAGCAACTCTTCGCCCTGAACGCAATTTGCATCGACCTGTCCGCGGAACGGATCATCTGTTCGCATCCATTGAAGATGAATGAACCTCGGAGTGATTTTGAGGTCATGCTGGAGGCTTATCGAGGACTCAGCCGGATCATCGAACCTGCAGTCGGGCTTTTCTCGTATATACCGGGACCGGGAAACTTGAGCCGGGCGATTGTCCGGCCGGCTTCACTAACAGAAACTGCATGGTTCGAGCGGTGTCGTGATACCGTATTTTCCCTCATACGTCACCTGGGCGAGGCAAACATCTTTACTGCGGTTTTCATCGATGAGGGCATGATTAATACAACGGATTTCTCCGCCGGTCACTGCCGGACTCTCCGGGCGATTTTCAATCTCCTTACCTTCTATGAATTGGCGGTGATGTTGATCAGGCAGGCGCCGCCGGATGAGGAAGCGGCTCAATCCGGGATCGAAGAGTTGAACCCTACAGCCATCGTATTCCAATCCGACCGGACAACAGTCGCGAAGAACCCGGCATTCACAGGGTTAACAGGCCGGGCCATCTCTCCGGGACTCCTTACAAGCGGCAACGACGTTGCAGTCAGGACAATCTCTGATATGCTCGAACATGGGGTTGCCATCATTACCACTGCCGGCGAAGTTCCCCCGAATGTGGAACCCCGAACTATTCATGCTTTCAGCCGACACATTCGTGATCATACCTGATATTATTTCTCCAGGGCAATCTTCAAGACCTCAAGCATTTCATCGACAAAGTAAAATTGAATGTCCTTCTGGACCTTATGGGGAATGTCCACTAAATCCTTCTTGTTCCATTTAGGCAGGATTAATGTTTTAATGCCGGCGCGGTGGGCCGCCAGAACCTTTTCCTTAATACCCCCGACAGGAAGCACAAGCCCACGCAAAGTAATTTCACCGGTCATGGCGAGGTCGTCCTTGACCTTCCTCCCGGTAAGAAGCGACGCCAGGGCCGTGAGCATGGTGACACCTGCCGATGGTCCGTCCTTGGGAATAGCACCGGCCGGTACATGGATATGAATATCATTCTCTTCAAAAAAATCGACGTTGATACCGATATCTCCTGCATTTGACCGGATAAAACTTAAGGCAGCTGCTGCCGATTCCTTCATTACTTCGCCCGAGCTGCCCCGTCAATGTCAGAGCTTTTTTCCCTTTCATGGCCGTAGCTTCGACAAAGAGGATATCGCCGCCTGTCGGTGTCCAGGCAAGGCCTGTCGCCACACCCGGTTTGGATGTTCTTGCGCTGACTTCCGAAATAATGCGGATGGGGCCCAGATATTTGTGCAGATCCTTAACCTTGATGAAAGCATTTTTCAGATCCCCTTCGGCCACCATGCTCGCTACTCCCCGGCATACGGTGCCGATCTCCCGTTCAAGATTTCTCAGGCCGGCTTCCCGCGTATATCCTGAAATGATCTGATTGATTGCCGCTCTCGTAAAGCTTATCTGTTCTGAAGAAAGACCGTTGGCCGATATCTGTCTGGGGATAAGATACCGCTCGGCAATCTTGACCTTCTCATCCTGTGTGTAGCCGGGAAGCTCGATAACTTCCATCCTGTCACGCAGTGCCGGAGGGATCGTATCCAGGATATTCGCAGTGGTAATGAATATGACGTGGGAGAGATCAAACGGTACATCCAGATAATGATCCATAAAAGAATAATTCTGCTCCGGATCGAGTACTTCAAGGAGCGCTGAGGATGGGTCTCCCCGGAAATCGCTGCCGACCTTGTCTATTTCATCCAGGACAAATACAGGATTATTAGATTCCGCCCTTCTGATGCCTTGAATAATGCGGCCCGGAAGGGCTCCCACGTATGTGCGGCGGTGCCCGCGGATTTCTGCTTCGTCCCTCACACCTCCGAGAGCAATGCGCACAAATTTACGGCCCAGGGCATGGGCGATGGAAAGGGCCAGGGAAGTCTTACCTGTGCCGGGAGGTCCTGCAAAACACAGGATCGGTCCTTTTGAATCGGGCTTCAGCTTCCGCACGGCAAGGTACTCCACGATACGCTTTTTGGGTTTTTCTAGCCCGAAATGGTCTTCATCCAGTGTTTTTCTCGCCTTTTTGATATCAAGAATATCTTCCGTACTTTCAGTCCATGGAAGGGCTGTCATCCAGTCCAGGTAAGTGGACGACACTGTGTATTCAGCGGAAGACGGATGCATACGGGACAGGCGCTCCAGCTCGCGAAGAGCTTCTTTTTTTGCTTCTTCCGGAAGATTTTTTTTCTCTATCTTGGCGCGGTATTCGTCGACTTCAACCTTTGTTTCATCCGTCTCTCCCAATTCCTGCTTTATCGCTTTGAGCTGTTGACGGAGGTAGTATTCACGCTGAGTTTTATCTATATCATCCTTTATCTGGGACTGGATCTTGCTGCCCAATTCAAGAATCTCCACCTGGTGATTTATGAGGCGAGTGACTTCTCTCAGACGCTGTTTAACGTCGATTATTTCCAGGATATTCTGTTTTTCTTCCGCCGTGGCATTTATGATGGATGCAATTACGTCAGCCAATACACCGGGAGAAGTGATAGACTTGGCCATAGTACCGAACTCTTGAGGCAAAACCGGTGACAGCTTGACCATCTTTTCAAACAGCCCGGTAAGATTTGTCATAAGCGCCTCTACCTCTATATCCTTTTCCACTACATCTTCCACAACCTCCACCCGTGCCTGAGAATATGACTTGCCCTCTACAAATTCTACAATTTTACATCTGCTGATACCCTGAACAAGAAGATTTGCCCCACTGTCCCCTACTTTTGCCATCCTCAGGATCACAACAATCGTCCCCACGTTATAAAAATCCTCATGTCTGTCTTTGACCTCTAATGGCGGTTTCTTGGACATGACGAGTCCGATGATACGATCCGCAGCCATCGCCTCATCGACGAGGGTAATAGAATGCTCACCGATAACCTCCAGCGGAAATACCATATTCGGAAAGACTACAATGTTAAATAAAGGCATGATAGGCAAGATATCCGGTATGTTAAGAGTTTTTAATTCCTCGGGCGGTTTCTGATCCGGCATATAAACCTCCAAAATGGATTTACTGGTTGAACTATATTAAATGAATCATATAGTGTGATTAGTCTTCCAGAATAGGTATCCTACGGACTTTATCCAAAGGCAACTTAGCCATCCAGATTTGCAGAAGCCCATCCGTATACGTTGCTTTAACCGAATCGGTATCAACGGGATAGGGAAGAGTAAGTTTTCTTTCAAAATATCCGTATGTGATTTCAGCCAGGTGATATCTTGTATTTCCCGTAACCGGCTTTTCCCGCTTTCCATAAATTCTCAGCACCCTCTGATCAATCTCCAAAAACAGATCCTCCCTTCGGGCACCTGCAATATCGACCAATATCATGATCTCATCAGGAGATTCATAAATATCCACCTGAGGCCTCCATACATTTTGATAAACGGCAAAAGTTGAGTTAAGCAACCGGAACATCTCATCGAAACTTCGTCGAAATTCGGAATCAATACCTCCGAGACCATCTGAAAATCTTATTTTTATCATTTTCGTCTCCTGTATATTGACGGTAAGTAATGCTGTCTATTGTAATTAAAGTTAGCACTAATAAACACATTTTGTAAAGAATTTCTATACCACAAGCGCAATGATCGTTTCCCTTCATTTTTACCTGGCATCATGATATATAATTCGACCTGTTCAACAAATGACTCTTTGAAACATACGTGATGGAGTGCCGTCACAAAAAATATTGAAATCCTTCCTGCCTCCACTTTGCTGAAGGGAGGATGGGGGATTTTTTGAGGTCTCCTATGCTTCTCAAACCCTGGACTATTATTTCAAGCCGCGTTGACAAATCTTACCGGGTTTTCAACCTGCGCGCCGATCGTGCCTGTTCGCCACGCACAAACCAGACGCATGATTTTTATGTTCTGGAGTCTCCGCCATGGGTCAACATCATCCCCCTGACACCAGAGAACGATGTTGTATTAATCCATCAGTACCGCCTTGGCATTCGAGATATTACTCTGGAGATTCCCGGCGGACTTGTTGAAGACTCCGACTCACCCGAAGAGGCAGCCCGCCGTGAACTGTGGGAAGAAACAGGTTACCGCGAAGAAACGCTTATCCCGCTTGGCGCTATACATCCTAACCCGGCTATTCAAAATAATCTTTGCTATACATTCCTTGCCAGGAATGTACTCCCCATGGGACAACAGAATCAGGATGAACGCGAGGACATCGAAGTGGTTCTCCGTCCACTTTCAGAGATTCCCCGGCTGATTAGAGAGGGAATGATTACCCATGCCCTGGTCATTGCGGCATTTTACCGCTTTTATATGGAGTATCTGCCGGACATGAAA
Source organism: uncultured delta proteobacterium (assembly GCA_963695875.1). GTDB lineage: Bacteria > Desulfobacterota > Syntrophia > Syntrophales > UBA2185 > DATKLL01. Next base: position 70,677 of record CAVOID010000011.1, read on the forward strand.
TGAAAACAGAACAAGACAGAAGTGTGGTCGACGTCATCAAGAATCGCATTCAGGCAGCGCGGGGGGAAATCGAGCCTGATCTGATCTTGAAGGGCGGCATGGTAATCAATGTATTTTCTCACGAGGTCATAGAGGCAGATGTGGCCATCTATGATGGTGTCATCGTGGGACTCGGAGCATACGAAGGAGCCAGGACCGTCGACGTAAAAGGACAGTACATCTGCCCCGGCTTTATCGATGGGCATTTCCACATTGAAAGTACCATGCTTTCACCGCCTGAACTTGCCAAGGCAGTCCTTCCCCGCGGAACCACCGCAATCAGTTGCCGATCCGCATGAGATTGCCAACGTACTGGGAAAGAAAGGCATCCGGTACATCATGGAGAGCAGCCGAGGTCTTCCTGTAGATTTTTATATCATGCTGCCTTCATGTGTTCCTGCAACCCATCTGGAAACTTCCGGAGCTCATTTATCCCGTGAAGATCTGATAACTTTCACGGGCGAGCGGCGTGTTCTGGGCCTTGCGGAAATGATGAATTACCCCGGGGTTATAACAGGTGTAAACGACGTGTTGGAAAAGATTACAGCCTTCTGCGATATGGTTAAGGATGGTCATGCCCCCCTTCTTACCGGCAAAGACCTCAATGCCTATATTACCGCCGGGCTTCGTTCGGATCATGAATGTACCGGGCTTTCGGAAGCCAGGGAAAAAATGAGGCTGGGTATGCATATCATGCTCAGGGAGGGAACCCAGGAAAAAAATTTGAAAGCTCTTCTGCCACTTGTTTCACCGGCCACAGTGGGGCAATGTTCAATGGTTTCCGATGACCTCCATCCCCATGATCTCTTGCACAGGGGCCATTTGAATCATCTGGTCGACATGGCCATAAATTATGGCATCGATCCCATCCTTGCCGTCATTATGGTTACACTCAGCACGGCCCGTTTCTTCGGCTTAAAGGATCTCGGTGCCGTGGCCCCTGGCTATCAGGCCGATCTGCTGATACTGTCGTCACTCAGACCAGTGGAAGTACAGACCGTCATAAAGAATGGGCATATCGTCTGCGAAGGTGGACACTATACCGCTCCTATACGACAACAATCCCCGATGGATTACCTGACTGCCATGAACATCAAGCCTTATGGTCCGGATTCATTCGTCATACCTGAAAAAGGTGAGTTTATTCGTGTAATCGGCATGATCAAAGACCAGATAATCACAAAGAGCGCTGTTACAAAGGCCCCCATAGAAAACGGGGTCGTGGTATCAGATATCCAAAAGGATTTAATCAAAATTGCTGTTATTGAGCGTCATCATAACACGGGAAACATCGGGCTCGGTATGGTTCATGGATTCGGTTTAAAGCAAGGCGCCCTTGCTTCATCTATTGCCCATGACTCCCATAACATCATATCTGTGGGATGCAATGATCCGGATATGTATAAAGCAGTCAAGACCGTGGAAACTATGGGAGGAGGCCTTGCCGCCGTCAAAGACGGAGAGGTTCTGGCAAGGCTTCCGCTTCCGATTGCCGGACTCATGTCTGAGTTGCCTCTCAAGCAAGTAGCTCATAACCGGAAGGAAATGATACATGTCTCGAGGTATTTAGGTTGTCATTTAAAAGAACCTTTTATGGCCCTTTCCTTCCTGGCATTGCCTGTCATCCCGGCGTTGAAAATTACAGATAAAGGACTGGTTGATGTAACACAATTTATACATGTACCATTGTTTGTATGAGGTTGACCCTCCCATCTGTCCCGGAAGTTGTCCTGAGTCTGTTATAGGATGCCAGTCTTCATAGGTAGCATATACCTATCATTGTTCTTCTATTTTATCCTCATTGCCTTCTGTAGATCAGCGCATTACTCTGCACTTATATTCACGAACATAAAAGTGAATTTCTATTAAACATCTAAATATACGCGGGTGTCATCACTTTAGTAGGACAATGGATTCTTAGAGCTTAGAGTCTTAATTATAATGGGGAGGAAGATATGGAAATCGAAGGGAAACGAATTGTCTTACTGGTAGAAGACCGCTATCAGGTTTTGGAACTGTGGTACCCGCTGATCAGGCTCCGGGAGGCCGGAGCCGAGGTGACAGTGGCGGGCCCGGAGGGTGGGAGTGTTTACAAAAGCGGTCAGGGCTATGAAATCACAGCCGATGCTTCTGCTCGCAGCATCGGGATTCAGGAATATGATGCGATAATTGTTCCGGGTGGATATGCCCCCGATTTAATGCGGCGCAATCCTGCGATGGTCGCACTCGTGAGGGATGCATATGATCAGGGTAAAGTGGTGGCGGCTATCTGTCATGCCGGTTGGATGCTGGCTTCGGCTGGCATCGTTCGAGGTAAGCGGGTTACCAGCTTCTACAGCATAAAGGATGATATGATCAACGCCGGAGCAATCTGGCTGGATGAACCTGTCGTCTGTGACGGCCGGATCATAACTTCGCGCAAACCCGAAGATCTGCCTTTCTTTTGCCGTGAGATTATCTCCGCACTCTCGAAATGAAGCCGGCAAACTTAAAGATGAGCAAAATGAATCAAGCGGCAGAGTTGTCATAGAAGAACCGGCTGCCGCGGATTCACTTTGATAATAACTCTTTACCCGGTGTAATTAATGCGGAGAAAAGAACCAATCGGATCTTGTGGATAAAGTGCTATTGTATGTAAGGAGGTTTCAAATGGCTGCAAATAAACAAAGAGGTCTATTCCTGACCCGGTTCAGAATATACTTCCTCTCTATTTTCCTGATTGTGGCATTTCATCCTTCTGATTCCTCAGCCGTAACCTACAGGTGGATAGACTCGAGTGGTACAATACACTTGTCAGACAACCTTGATGATGAATCCACTACATACCAGCGCGATTTTGAAATCGTAACGGAACTGCAGGAAACGGGCAGACAAACAATAATCCCTTTTGAAAGAACAGCATCGGGGCTGGTAGTAGTCAATGCTGTACTGAATGGCGACGTGAAAGTGAGACTGGTTTTTGATACAGGGGCCAACCTTGTCGTTATAACCGAGGACATATCAAAAAAATTGCATCAAGATGCATCCCCCGGGGATAAGGTCGTAAAACTTTACACCAACTGTGGAGAAGTCGAAGGTCGGTCTTTTGTAATTAATAAAATTGAACTGGGAAGCGCACAGAAAGAAAATGTCCGGTCCGTTGTTACTTCCAACAATTATTCCCTCAGCGGCTTCGATGGTCTGCTCGGTCTTAGCTTTTTAGGAGATTTTAGAGTAACAGTAGACTATCAAAACGAGAGGATCGTCATAGGTAGATAAGATAAATAAGAGGTTGACTCGACGAGATGAAGAATCCCGGACGTGTATTACGTGTGGACCGTCTTCATAGGAGATGATGTTCCGGATGATTTCCGAAGCCTTTGTAGAAAATTCCGACAGAGCGCTTTAAATGCTGGCGATTTCGCGGCCATTTTCCCTTGACACGCAACATACTTTTCCTTACACTTCCCAAAAAGAAAAACTAGATCCTGTCAAAAATAAATTGCCAAGCGTCTTTTGGATGAGAGATCGTCTAAAAGGTGTCTTTTCGTTTCCATGAAAGTGAGGACAAGAAATGCCCGCTTTTTTCAATAAATTTTTCAGGAATCTTTACAAAAAAAAGCCTGCAAAGAATATAGGTCCGGACAAGAAGATTATGATGGATGGGCAAGGGACGATGTCCTACCCGGGAGGTATGAATTATGTGGGAGAATGGAAAAACGGCAAGTGGGATGGGCAGGGTACACTGAGCTATCCGGGTGGATTGCGTTATGCGGGGGAATGGAAGAACAACAAAATGGATGGTCAAGGAACTATGACCTTCCCTGACGGTGCACAATATACCGGTCAATTTAAGAACGGTGAGTTCAGCGGACAGGGGGCCATGATGTTTTCCAGCGGGAAAAAATATACAGGTGAGTGGAAAGATGGTGAGCCTAATGGTCATGGTACCATGGCGTTTCATGACGGTGCACAATATATAGGTCAGTTTAAGAATGGTGAATTAGATGGACAGGGAACCATAACCTTCCCCGATGGCAAGACCTATGTGGGACAGTTTAAGAATAATCTCTTTCATGGGCATGGCACGATGTCTGGTGATGATGGCACACATTATGTCGGGGAATGGAAGGATAATAAGAGAGAAGGGCGGGGAGTTTTGACCTCCCAGGACGGTAGAACATATACCGGGCAGTTCAGAAATGATGAGTTAAATGGAGCTGGAACTCTTACAAATCCCAGCGGCAAAAAATATGTAGGGCATTTTAAAGATGGCAAAAAGAATGGAAAAGGGAATTTAACCCTGTCCGATGGCACTGAATACGTCTGTGAATGGAAGAACGATATGATGGAAGGAAAGGGCACGATAAAGTTTTCAGACGGCAAAACATATGAAGGCCAATTCAAAGATGGTAAAATGAATGGACATGGGATGTTAACTTTTTCCGACGGAAGAAAATATACCGGACAATTTAAGGATGGAGTTTTGGAAGGACAGGGACTTGCCAAATTTCCAGACGGTAAATCGTATGTAGGTCAGTGGAAAAACAGTATGTTTGATGGACAGGGGACGATGACATATCCGGATGGTGGGGAGTATATAGGACAGTTTGAGAACGGTATGCCTCATGGACAAGGAACAATGACCAGGCCCGACGGTCAATACGTGGGCCAGTTTAAGAACGGAAAGAAAAATGGACAAGGTACGATGACTTTTACTAACGGGACGAAATATGCGGGTCAGTTTAAGAATGATGATTATCACGGGCAGGGGACATTAATACTTCCCACCGGCGAAAAATATGCGGGCGAATGGAAGAACGGCAAGTTTACGGAAGTCAATTAACTCATAATAGCAGCAGTCATGTTCTTTCCCCAATCTTCATTTCTTTAGTTTTATCAAAATCTCATTATAGTGGTCCGTTGCAAAGAATATTGAAATTCATCCTCTGCCAAAGGTTTCTACAGAAGGGGTAAATGAGGATGAGTGGGGATTTAGGAAGCAGCAGTTTATTCATGAGCCTTACTATAACCCGCCTTGAGGGCCTCTGCTTCCGAATTAAATGAGATGCGGTGATAAGACTTGACTCTGTCGTAATACTTCATACCAGGCAGGTGATATCGCTTGCTGTCCCGGTTTCCAATTACCTTTGCTTTTCCCGGTGAATGGGGGTCATTCCGGGCTTGGGTCCCTGATTCTTTCGTACTATTGTCACGCTCTACCGATACAAAACTACCGGATGGTGTGGGTATAGGACTATCCCCTGAACTGCCGGGAGCCCATATCGGTGAAGGCTCCGTTTTTACTACAACAACCGAAGACATGCGGTCGTTTCTTCCATAAGGAACTTCCTTCCCTGTATACTTGGATGTGGATATTTTCTGACCTTCGGTAGCTTCTTCTTTTGGTGGCAGCACGAGGATGCAGAGAGAAAGAACGGCAATAACCCCAATGACAATGCTTAGCCCAAAAATGCCTCGGATAGTGCGCTTTTTTAAAAGTTGCTTTTCCCCGGCTGTTTGTTCAAAAGATGCATTTCCCCCCGAGAAAAGGGATAACTGGGGCCAATGCTCCGTTTGATGATTTTGACCGGATTGAGTTTGATAGCGCCTCAGAACATGCTTTTCATTTAGCCTCAAATATGCGGCATACTTTCTTAAATATTCTGCAATAATCTTTGGATGAGGAAATGAACTGAAATTATCATCTTCCAAAGCTAAAATCGAAGGAATGCTGATGCCTGTGGAGTGAGAAATCTCTTGTAGTGATATAAGGCGTGATTCCCTCTTTCTTTTCAAATACTGACCAAGAGTCTCTTCCATTAATCACCGAAGACTGTTTTTATTAAGCGCTTTTATTTTTTGCAGGTTGATTATAGTTAGTATGAAATGTTGAGTCAAAAGAAAAAAAGGGCAAGATACAGTATTTCGTTTTTGATAACTAATGAAGACGATTATATAAATTCCTAATCCTTGAAGTTGGAGAATCCGTTAAATCCGTCTCGATATGTCTATATCGGGATGGATAACAGACAAGAATCTACTGTTAGATCTCTTTGACATCTTTCGTCAATTTTAATCTCCCATTTTTGATCATGGATTCCTTGTTTTTTTCTATCCATGAAATCATGTATTCGCTTTTCTTCATCTTCAGCAGCAAATTTGCCAAGGCTGCCTTTTTTGCATCGAAGTCATGGGAATCCAATTTCCCTCTTTCCTTAAACTTCACTATTATGAAGCTCCCATTGACATAATAGACGTTATCCGGATTAGGGTTCTTTTCAGAAATTTGTAAGAGGGCATTACTCATATCCTTGGAAAAGCCGATTTTCGGTATGGTGTAACCGGGTAGAAAGAGCCCTGTTTCTTCTATCTTAAGCCCTTTTTCCTGAGACATTTTTTGCAGTGTCTCCCCCTTCTTAAGACGCTCAAGGATGACTTCAGCGTCCTTTTTGCACAGGCGCATGGACTCTCCTTCTATAAATTGCTTTTCAACCTCCTTTTCAATTTCATTTAAGCCCGGGATGTAAGAAGGTTTTCTGGCAATGAGTTTCAGAACGTAGTACGATTTGTCGTCTGAAAGGACAGAACTGAGTTCATCCGTTTGAAGGCTGAAGGCAACTCTGGCAAAGTCTTTGACCTGGCTGAATTCCTGAGGGATATTTTTTGAATTGAATAGACTCGTAGTGTTGATCTTAAATCCGTTTTGTCTGGCGTAATCGTCAAAATTTTCTTTTTGATAAATTTCGTCATGGGCTTTCTTTGCTTCTTCGGCGGCAATTTGCCTGCTGCGAGCCTGCTTTAATTCGGCGATGATCTTATCTTTTACTTCGGATAAGGCAGCCGCTTTCCCCCCCTTTTTCATGAAGTTATCTTTGCGACGGTCATAGTATTCGACCACATCTGTGTCAGATACCTTCACGGAGGACAAAAAATGCTGCCCTGAAAAGGATATATACTTTATCTGAATCTGTTCCGGAACGCGGAAATCATCTCCATGTTCTTTCAGGTATGATTCCAGGTCAGCAAGGCGCGGACTGACCATGCTTTTACAATTCTTTGGCGAAAGGCTCAGATAGCTTATGTTTATTTTCTCGTTCTGAAATCGGTACAGATCATAAACTTCTTTATCTGAGACCTTAACGGCTCCCTGGATTAGATCTTCCAGTTTTGCCATGGTCAACATCATTCTTTGAGCATCTTCAAAATCAGCTGGAGTCATCTTGTTGTAACGCAAGACCTGGTTATAAATCTTTTCGTCAAAAACACCTGCTCTTTGAAAAGCAGGGTTAGCAAGGATAGACGCCTTAACTTCATCCTCGGTAACCTGTATATTAAGTTCCTTTGCATTTTGAAGGATAACGGCCTGATTAATGACGTCATCGTATGCCTGTTGCTTAAGATCGAGGCTCTTAAGAATATCATCGGTAAGGACACCCCCGTATTGCTGCCGATAGATTTCAACAAGATTCTGGTATTTCCTTTGAAACTCAATGTATGGAATGGCCTTACCATCAATAATGGCGATGGTTTCAGCCTGATGTCTTCCACGTGTTGTGCCAAAATACAAGACGAAAACAAAAATAATCATTCCTAGCAATACAATCATCAGCCAATGTCTGGCGTGCTTCCGCATTAGTTCAAGCATTCTATATTTCCTCACTTGTATTTTAGGCAAAAACTTGTAGTACAGCCCCCTGTAAAATGCAATAACTTTTTAAAAAGTCATTGATTGTGCAAATGAAATACTGTATAAATTATATCCTTATGACACAATGACAACTATGATTACTGAAACAATCTAAGAGAACAAGGAGGAAAGATCTTGCTTTTCGATTATATTTTGGGAAAATTTTCCAACGATCTTGCTATAGATCTCGGAACGGCAAATACATTAGTTTACATGAAGGGTAAGGGGATTGTGTTGAATGAACCTTCGGTGGTTGCCGTCCATAAAGATGCACGGGGTACAAAAAAAGTTCTTGCTGTCGGCCTGGAAGCGAAGAAAATGTTGGGAAGAACCCCCGGAAATATCGTAGCTATCAGACCCATGAGGGAAGGTGTGATCGCTGATTTCGACATTACAGAAGCCATGTTGAAGCATTTCATACACCGTGTTCACAATCGCAGGGCTTTGGTACGCCCGAGAATAATTGTATCAATTCCCTCCGGCATAACACAGGTGGAAAGGCGGGCCGTCAGGGAAACCGTGGAATCAGCGGGTGCCAGGGAAATGTACTTTATTGAAGAGCCAATGGCGGCAGCCATTGGAGCCGGCTTGCCCATTATGGAACCGACAAGCTCTATGGTAGTGGATATCGGCGGAGGTACCACTGAGGTTGCCGTGATATCCCTGGCAGGAATTGTCTATTCAAAATCTGTCAGGGTCGCAGGTGATAGAATGGATGAGGAGATCGTCCAGTATATGAAGAGAAAATTCAACCTCCTCATAGGGGAACGATCGGCGGAGATCATAAAAATGACCATTGGGTGTGCTTATCCGGATGGAGAATTGCGAAAACTGGATGTCAAAGGGAGGAACCTTATATCAGGTATTCCGAAGATAGTTGAGATCAATTCCGAAGAGGTACGGGAAGCCATTATGGAGCCGGTGAGTATTATTATAGATGCAATTAAAGATGCCTTGGATAATTCCCCCCCGGAATTAGCCGGAGATATTGTTGACAGAGGTATTGTCTTAACCGGTGGTGGAGCTCTATTGACAAATCTCGACATTCTCATAAAGGAAGAAACGGGACTGCCCATTACCATTGCCGATGATCCACTCTCGGTAGTAGCAAGAGGCGCTGGCATGGCCTTGGATCATTTAGATGTATTGAAAGAGGTTACATTTCAGGTATAGTTTTACGCCCTTTCAGAATATCTTATTTTTAAAAAATATGATCAAGTACGAGTTGGCATTTATGTCTATGGGGAGAGATCTTGCAAATTTCCCGAAAATTTATGTATCTTACATAGAGGACGGACTTGTGGGATGATCTCCCGGTTGGAGTCACCGTCTATATCCTTTCAGGAGACAGATGTTATTCCCTAAAAAATATCGATCAGTTATGATAGCATGTCTCTTGGTCGTTATCTCTCTCATCTTATTATCCTATAGTGTTAGACAGCCGTCCAAAGTCGGTTTTTTCAGAAGGCTGGTGCTGGAAACTGCAGCTCCGTTAGCAAATATAATAACCGTTTCCTTCGAAGGGCTTAAAGAGGCATGGAACAGGTATATATTTCTTGTAGGACTGGAAGAGGAAAACAGGCGCCTGAAAAAGGGAAATGCATTGTTGACACAGGAAACAATTCAGTATCGGGAAGGGTATCTTGAAGGAATACGCTTACAAAAGCTCCTCACACTCAAAGAAAGAGTCAACTATCCTACAATTACCGCGAGGGTCATTGCCAGAGACCAGACATCTATAATCAAGACAATATTAATTAATAAGGGAACTTCCCATGGTCTGAGAGTCGATTTGCCGGTTTTAGCTGACCAAGGGCTTAGTGGGAAGGATTGTTGAAGCATCCTCGCATGTGTCAAAAATTTTACTTCTCATAGATGAAAGCAGTAATATAGATGCGCTTGTTCAGGAGAACAGAATCCAGGGAATTCTGCAAGGCGCTGGCTCACTGGGGTGTTCTTTGAAATACGTTTCAAAAACGGAAACTGTTAATGTTGGAAATATTGTCATTTCTTCAGGTCTTTCCGGTCTCTTCCCTAAGGGTTTGCTCCTTGGCTCCGTGAAAAGTGTGGATAAAACCGATAGCGGATTATTTCAGAAGGTTGATGTCGCACCATTCGTTGATTTTGCCAGGCTTGAAGAAGTGATGGTGATTGTATTGAATAAGGATGATGAAAGTTGATCAATTATATTTTGGTACCTCTTTTTTCATTAATATCTGATAGTTTTCCAGATGATGGTCTCTGATATCATGCTCTTTGGGAAAATAGGGGTGGAGCTATCCCTAATATTGGTAGTATATATAGGATTTCGACTCGATATAATAAGAGGAGGAATCTTAAGCTTAATCATCGGCTTTTTACGCGACTGTATAACCTTTTCAATTTCCGGACTTTATACCCTGCTGTATGTAATTATATTTTTAATTTCAATGCTTGCTTCTTACAGGATTCCTCCTGGAAAGCCAGCATTCATCATGATTTTTACCTTGATGTGTGCGTTGTTTGAAGGCATAATAATTGCTTTATTTTATCCTTTATTATATGGGGCAGACATATCACCCCATACTTTACTGTTTTATATACCACAGGCATTGATTGTCAGTGGCCTTAGCCCAATATTATTCAGGGCTTTCAATCGGATCGAGGTAGTATTGAATGGCAGACATGAACGGCCAGTTAAACGGATATGAACCTGGCGAATTCAGGAAAAGGTTCAAGATAGCATTTGCCGTCGTGTCTATTATGCTATCTTTTCTAATTATGAGAATGTGGCATCTTCAGGTCATCAGGGGGGATGAATTAAGGCAGAGATCAGAAAATAACAGCGTACGCCTGAGAAAAATTAAACCATTGAGGGGGTTGGTTCTGGACACCAACGGCCACGTTCTTGTGGATAACCAGCCATCCTTTGACATTATGTTTGTGCCGAATCGTGCCAAAAACATCAATGATGTGGCATACAAATTAAAGACTCTATTAGCTGCAAGAGACATGGAACTTTCGACGGACATAGCTCCTTTGGGAAAGAGAAGGTGGTTCCCACCGGTAAAACTTGAAAAAAACATTAGTATGGAAAAACTGGCTATCGTTGAAACCCATGCTCCTGATCTGCCAGGTGTAACCGTCGAGGTGGTTCCCATCAGACAATACATTCGTGGAGAAATGTTGGCTCACGTTATTGGTTATACTGGTGAGATTAGTCCGGAGGAATTAAAAAAAGACGCCAACGGCAGTTTAAGCGTCGGTGACATTATAGGCAAAGACGGCTTGGAGAAATATTTGGATCAATACCTCAAGGGTAAAAGTGGAGCGGAACAGGTCGAAGTCAATGTTCTCGGCAAAGAAGTTAAAATTATTGGCAAAATCGATCCAGTTTCCGGATATAATGTGGTTCTTACCATCGATTCATTTCTGCAGAAGATCGCCTGGGATGCCCTAAAAGATAAAGCCTGGTTCCGTTGTTGTTATGGATCCCCGTGACGGTGCCATTCTTGCACTCGTCAGCTCACCATCCTTTGATCCAAACCTCTTCAACGGAGGGATTTCTTTTGAAGATTGGGACAATTTGTCGAATAATCCGTCACATCCAATGGGAAACAGGGCTATCTCTGGTCAATACCCCCCTGGTTCTACATACAAACTCGTTGTGGCAGCAGCTGCCCTTGAAGAAGGATTAATTACTCCAGATACATCTTTCAACTGTAATGGGGCTTTCGAACTCGGTAACAGAACCTACAAATGCTGGCAAAAACATGGTCATGGTCGTGTCAATCTTCATCGAGCTATTGTTGAATCCTGTGATGTATATTTCTACAATGTCGGCAAGTTAGTCGGCGTTGACAAGTTAGCCGAGTATGCCCGAGGCTTTGGGTTGGGACAGCTAACGGGAATTGATCTTCCCCGGGAAAAGAGCGGCCTTATCCCGACTAAAGAGTGGAAACAGTCAAAATTCGGAGAGGCATGGCAGATGGGTGAAACTATTTCGATTTCCATCGGGCAAGGGTTCGATCTTGTTACTCCGATACAACTGGTGAATGCGTACTCTGCATTAGCCAATGGAGGAACTATTTACAAACCCCGGATTGTCAAGAGGATCGAAATGGCAGATGGCCGGGTTTTAAAGATCATTTGAACCTGAACAAAAAAGCAGGATCCCTATCAGTCAGAAGAACATAGATATTTTAAGTTATGCCTTCTGGGGTGTGGTTAATGAAAAGGGAGGGACAGGTTATGCTCTGAAGAGAAAAGAGGAGGATGTCTGTGGAAAAACGGGTACCGCCCAGGTTGTCGGTCTGCCGGACGATGACAAAGCCCGCAAGAGGAAAATAATTTCCGCGAAATTCAGAGATCACGCCCTATTTGTGTGCTTCGCACCGTACAAAAACCCGGAAATAGCAATCGCTGTTATCGCTGAAAATGCCGGTCATGGGGGGTCTGCGGCTGCTCCTATAGCAAGAAAGATTATAGATGCCTACTTTGAACGTAAAAATTCAGAACATAAAAAAAGTCAGCCACTTGTGGCAGTCAGCCCAAGATCGCAAGCAGGTGTTTACAGATGAAATTTGATCGCCGGTTATTCTTCAATTTTGATTGGACCCTGCTCGTTCTCGTACTGGCTATCAGTTTCATCGGTCTGTTGAACATTTACAGTACGGGTTACAGCCTGGATAATTACAGGCAGGAAACCCTTTATATCAAACAGACTCAATGGATAATTATTGGCCTTATATTAATGGGGATTGTCATTTGTATTGATTATCGATTCATCTCTCGATTCGCCTATGTCTTCTATGCGATCTCTATCATACTGCTGCTAGTGGTTTCATTCTACGGGTATACTACCCACGGGTCTCAACGCTGGATTGTCATAGGAGGATTTTTTTTCCAGCCATCAGAGTTGGTAAAATTGACAATCATCATCGCACTGGCAAAATATTTTGACGACCACATGATAGAAAGAAGTTACAGGCTAAGAGAGCTGTTTATACCTTTTTTTATCGTATTGATCCCTGTTCTGTTTATCTTGAAGCAACCCGATCTTGGCACTGCTTAATGCTTCTTTTAATTGTTTTATCCATAACTTTTTTTATTGGTATACAATGGAGATCGCTGTTCTTGGCTTTTGCAGTGGCGGCTGTGCTGGTTCCCATTTCCTGGCTTCTTTTAAAAGATTATCAAAAGGAAAGGATCATGACCTTTTTCAGACCCGGAGAGTGATCCACTCGGTTCAGGATATCATATTATTCAGTCCATAATTGCCGTCGGTTCAGGAGGCATCTTTGGTAAAGGTTATTTGAAGGGAACACAGACACAATTGAAATTTTTGCCGGTACAGCAAACAGATTTTGTGTTCTCTGTTTTTGCTGAAGAGTGGGGGTTTCTGGGGGGACTAATTCTGATGATTATGTTTCTCGTACTGATATTGTGGTGTTTGAAAATTGCATTACATTCGAGGGATCTTTTGGGAATGCTGATATCCTTTGGCGTGACAATGCTAATCTTCTGGGAGGTATTCATAAATATCGGGATGGTATTGGGTATGCTTCCTGTCGTAGGCATTCCTCTGCCATTCTTAAGTTACGGAGGTTCTTCAATGGTTGTCTTGATGACAGCCATGGGATTGTTGCTGAATGTCAGCATGAGGAGGTTTATTCTTCACCCATAATTATTATTAGAATCATCTCCGAAAAAGTTGCCAGTATTTTCAGGATTCAAGGGGTAAGGTCGTAGAAGGATCAAGTGGAATGGTTCAAACACTTGAACCCGCAGAATCCTTTTTACGACCGAATAGGAGAAGAACGCATTATATTAATAACTAAAGATGCAGAGCACCAGGGGGCTCGATAATGTCAAACAAGAAAAAAGATGAAGAAGTTAAGGCCTTTCTTGGAAAAGGAGCAGAATTCACCGGGAAATTAATATTTAAAGGAACTGTCCGCATTGACGGTGACTTCAATGGTGAGATATTTGGCGGGGGGACCTTAGTGGTAGGTGAAGGCGCACATGTTGAAGCTGATATAAACGTTGAAAGCATTCGTGGTCAGTGGAGACGTGCATGGACAGATCGAAGCTAATGGAAGGATTGAAATTTATCCGCCAGGACGAGTCTTGGGAAATATAAAAACACCTATTTTCATAGTAAAAGAGGGGGCCATTTTTGAAGGAACTTCCAAGATGGACGATAGCAAATCAGAAAAATATTAAAGTTGATAGTAAATCCAGACTGTTATTAAAAAAAGAGATGTATGAACGAACACGATAAAACCACATTCAGCCAAAAAATACTTGACATTAACCGAGAGTTGTGATTAGAAGGCCGCGATTTTTAAACTCATACTTTGGGGTTCTTGAGGTTGCTCGTGTACAAAGTTCATATCACAGAATTTCATGGATATTTCTCAAAAAAAGACTCTTCAGAAGCTTTTTGTGATCAAAAAATCGCTTTAAATAGGACGGAACCGGGTGGATGAATTCTGTTCTTCCACTCGGTTTTTTTTGAATTTCAAGGTAACTTTAGTGTGAGGTATAATAGTGATCAGCATTGATTATACAATATTGGATCCAGATGGCTAATTTCCTTGTCTTGATTTTTATTTTAAATCTTCTCCTCTACAAGCCAATTTTAGGCATAATAGATAAAAGAAAGAAACAGATACAGGATACCGAAGAAGAAATCAAGCGCCTCAATCAGATGGTTGGAGAAAGAATGGCGGCCTATGAAGAGAAGCTGCGCCTGGCAAAGATGGAGGCTTTAGAGAAAAAACTTGAAATCATGAAGGAAGGGGCCGAACAGGCAAAAAGCTTCATCGATGCAGCCAAAGGCGAGATTCCCGGTATGATGGAAAAGTTTCATGGGGAGATAAATAAGGAAGTTAACGAGGCCAAGACGCATTCTGACCGATCAGTCCCGGAGTAATATCTGTCGAGATTGCCGAGAAATTGTTGGGAAGGAGTCTCCACATGATAAAATGGTTTTCGAAGAAGCTATTCAAACGCTCGTCATTTACGTTATTTTCTTTTATCTGTCCTGCTGATTATTCTGACCTGTGCGGTTACTTATGCATCGGAAGCCGGAGGGGAAGAGTCTCATACGAAAACTTTGATTGATTTTGGCTGGAGGATGCTTAATTTTGCCATCCTGGTCTGGTTCCTTTACTGGGTCGCAGCAAAAAAAATCAAGGAGTTTTTCTTCGAAAGACGTCAAAATATAAAGGCTAACATCGAAGAGACCATAGCTGAAAAAGAAGAGACAGAAAAGAAGTTCAAGGAATACTCTGCAAAGCTGGATAAGGCCACTGAGGAAATAAACAACATCTTCGAAATGATAAAAGCCCAGGGCTTGGTAGAGAAGGAAAAGATCATTGAAGACGCCAAAATTGCAGCCGAAAAGATGAAAGAAGACGCGCAGGCGCGAATGGAACAGGAACTCAAAGCCGCAAGAAATCAATTAAGGGCAGAAGCTGCTCAGCTTTCCGTGGAGATGGCTGAAGAGCTTCTGAAGAAAAATATAACTCCGGAACATCACGATTATATGGTGAAAGACTATTTAGATAAGGTGGTGAAAAAACATTGATCAGCAGCAATATTGCAAAGCGTTATGCCCGGGCATTTTTTGAGATAGCCAGGGAAGATGGACTCTATGAAAAGTATTACCATGAATTGACGCTATTTTCTTCCATTGTCAAGGAAAACAAAGATCTCAAGGATTTATTATTAAATCCTGTTTTTGATCAGGCCGAAAAAAGAGCCGTTGTAGATTCGCTTCTGAAAAAGGTTGATATATCAAATATAACGGCAAATTTTTTAAGACTGCTGGTTGATAAACGAAGAATTGGTATTCTGCCCGATATAGAAAGTTGTTACCGGAAATTAATGGACGATGCTCTGAGAAAAATCAGGGTTGATGTCAAGACAGCTTTCCCATTGTCCGCCGAATTATCCGCAAAACTTCAGAAACGCATGGAAGAATTAACCGGCAGAAAAGTAGAAATGGCAGTTTCAGAAGATGCCTCATTGTTGGGTGGTATTGTCGTCGGTGTAGGGGATACGCTATACGATGGAAGTATAAAAACTCAACTGCATAATATTAGGAATCTCTTAGGGGAGGAAATATAGAGCATGGAGAAAATCAGGGCAGAAGAAATAAGCGAAATCATCTCCAAACAAATTAGAGACTATGAGAAAAAACTGGACGTAAGTGAAGTCGGAACGGTCCTGTCAGTGGGAGATGGTATCGCCAGGGTTTACGGCGTGGAAAATGCGATGGCCATGGAATTGTTGGAGTTCCCGGGCGGGATACTGGGCATGGTTCTTAATTTGGAAACAGACAATGTGGGTGTTGCCGTTCTCGGGGAGGTTACCCATATCAAGGAAGGGGATATTGTAAAAAGAACGGGCAGGATCGCCCAGGTCCCTGTGGGAGAGGCCGTACTTGGTCGAGTCATTGATGGAACTGGTGCACCGATTGACGGCAAAGGTCCCATTGAGACGACCGAGTTCAGAAGAATAGAGATGATCGCCCCGGGTGTTGTTAAACGTCAACCCGTTAACACCCCGATGTACACCGGCATCAAGGCGATCGACGCCATGACGCCGATCGGCAGAGGGTCAGCGGGAACTTATCATTGGTGACCGGCAGATCGGAAAAACCGCAATTTGTGTAGACGCCATTATCAGACAGAAGGATACGGGTGTTAAGTGTATTTACGTTGCCATCGGCCAGAAGAAATCGACGGTGGCCCAGGTGGTGGAAAACCTGCGAAAGAATGGCGCCATGTCTTATACCTGTGTCGTCGCGGCATGCGCCAGTGACCCGGCAACTCTCCAATACATCGCGGCCTATTCCGGATGCAGTATCGGTGAATATTTCCGGGACAGGAAACAGGATGCCCTGATCATCTACGATGATCTTTCCAAGCAGGCGGTAGCTTACCGGCAGATTTCTCTGCTCTTGAGAAGACCCCCCGGACGGGAAGCCTTCCCCGGGGATATTTTCTACAACCATTCCCGCTTGCTGGAACGTGCCGCCCGTGTGAGCGACGACCTCGGGGGCGGATCCCTCACGGCCCTGCCCATCATCGAGACCCAGGCAGGTGACGTATCCGCCTACATTCCGACAAACGTTATTTCCATCACCGACGGTCAGGTTTATCTCGAACCGAGCTTATTCTTCTCCGGTATCCGACCGGCGATCAACGTGGGCTTGTCGGTTTCGCGAGTCGGTGGCGCCGCCCAGGTAAAGGCCATGAAGCAGGTGGCGGGGAAACTGAAACTTGAGCTTGCCCAGTACCGGGAATTGGCAGCCTTTGCCCAGTTCGGGAGCGACCTGGACAAGGCAACGCAGGCGCAGCTGGAGCGAGGTGTCACGTCTGGTGGAAATTTTGAAGCAGCCCCAGTTCGAGCCAAGGTCTCTATCACAGCAGGTCGCCATCCTGTTTGCCGGTACAAGAGGTTTCCTTGACAAATACCCAGTCGAAAAGCTGAAGGAGTATGAGCCCCAGCTTCTTAGTTTTATTGCCAGCAAGTACCCCGAGATCAACCGCGAGATTGATGAGAAAAGGGAGATCAGCCCGGACCTCGAAAAGAAGATTAGTTCGGCACTGACGGAGTTTGATTCCGTGTTCGTCACCGGGTAAGGAATTGAGAGCATTCTGATAAATAGATCACATACTTAAAGAAGGAAGTATTAATGGCCGCACTAAAGGACATTAGAAGAAAAATAGTTGGAGTAAAAAAAACAAAGCAGATCACCAGAGCCATGAATATGGTGGCCGCCTCGAAACTGAAAGCTGCTCAGTTGAGGATGGAGAATTTTCGTCCCTATGCGATTAAATTCATGGATGTACTCAGCAGCCTGGCGCTACGTGTGGACGCGGAAACGCACCCCCTCTTAGCCGTCCGGGAACCGAAAAGAATCAGGGTAATCTGTATGACCTCCGACAGGGGTCTGTGCGGAGGTTTCAATACCAATTTGATTAAGGCAACAGAGAGATTCATTCGGGACAAGGCCAGGGAAGGTAAAGAGGTTGAATTAATTGCCGTAGGGAGGAAAGGGAGAGACTATTTCAGAAAAAAGCAGAAACTCATTAACCAGTGGTCGGATGTCTTCGGAAAGTTCGACATAACCCTTGCCGTAAAAATTTCCGATGAAATCATACCTTCTTTTGTACGGGAGGAGTATGATGAATTGTACGTTATATACAACGAATTCAGAAACATAGCAGTACAAAGGCCCTCAGTCGTGAGGCTGTTCCCTTTGCCTCCGATCGGGAAGGACGAAGATGTGGATCCAAACAAGAGAATAGAATACATATATGAACCTTCTGATGAAATTTTGCTGGAAAAGCTCCTTCCCATGTATGTTCATGTTCTGGTCTTCAGAGCTCTCTTGGAAACATCCGCCGGAGAAAACGGCGCACGAATGGTTGCGATGGATAACGCCACAAAGAATTGCGAGGAAATGATCCAGAACCTTACATTAAGAATGAATAAAGCAAGACAGTCTGCCATTACGGCTGAGCTGATGGATATTGTCGGCGGTACAGAGGCCCTGGCAAAGAGTTAAAAAAGTTAAGCACTATAGATTAAGGAGACAGGTATGAATATAGGAACGGTTGTGCAGGTAATAGGACCGGTGGTCGACGTGGCGTTTGATGAAGGAAAGCTTCCAGAGATCTTAAACGCTATCGCTATCACCAACCCCACGATTGATGACACGGAAGATAATCTGATTATTGAGGTTGCCCAGCATTTGGGTGACAACGTCGTCAGATGCATCGCCATGGACATCACGGATGGTCTTGTCAGGGGTATGAAGGCGAAGGATATAGGCACACCCATAATGGCCCCCGTTGGTCCGGAATGTCTGGGCAGGATTCTGAATGTTGTCGGCAGGCCCGTCGACGGTCTGGGACCGGTGGTGGCAAAAAATTACTCACCGATCCACCGGGAAGCCCCGGCATTTATTGAACAGGATACATCGGTTCACGTTCTGGAAACGGGTGTCAAGGTTATCGATCTTCTCGTTCCCTTCCCCAGAGGCGGAAAGATGGGGATGTTTGGAGGGGCAGGAGTCGGCAAAACCGTCGTCATGATGGAGATGATCAATAACATCGCCATGCACCATGGCGGTATCTCCGTGTTTGCCGGCGTCGGTGAAAGAACACGCGAGGGAAATGACCTCTACCTGGAAATGAAGCAGTCGGGCGTTATCAAACAGGCCGCCTTGATCTACGGCCAGATGACGGAACCGCCGGGAGCAAGAGCGAGGGTAGCTCTTACCGCTCTGACTGCGGCAGAATACTTCAGAGATGTAGAAGGACAGGACGTTCTCCTCTTCGTCGACAACATATTCCGGTTCACCCAGGCCGGTTCAGAGGTTTCGGCTCTCCTCGGCCGCATGCCTTCGGCGGTGGGTTACCAGCCGACACTGGCTACGGACCTGGGCGCACTTCAGGAACGTATTACTTCCACCACGAAAGGGTCAATTACCGCCGTTCAGTGCGTATACGTGCCCGCGGACGACCTTACAGACCCGGCACCGGCAACGACCTTTGCGCATCTTGACGGAACAGTCGTTTTGTCGAGACCACTTACAGAACTCGGAATTTATCCTGCCGTGGATCCCCTCGATTCAACATCCCGCATTCTCGATCCGATTGTCTTAGGCGTAGAACATTATCAGGTTGCCCGGCAGGTGCAGGTGACCTTACAGAAATATAAGGACCTCCAGGACATCATCGCCATCTTGGGTATGGACGAACTTTCCGAAGAAGACAAATTAACGGTTAGCAGGGCGAGGAAGATCCAGAGATTCCTGTCCCAGCCCTTCTTCGTGGCCGCTCAGTTTACCGGCAGGGAGGGACAATTCGTGTCTGTTGCCGAAACGGTAAGAGGGTTCAAGGAAATCCTGGAAGGGAAACATGACGATACTGCCCGAGCAGGCTTTCTACATGGTCGGCGGTATCGATATGGTTGTAGAGGCAGCGAAGAAACTGTCAGAGTAATGAGGCCGGAGGATTCACCATGGCTGATGAATTGATGTTGGAAATTGTTACCCCGGAAAAAATGGCTTTCAGCGGTAAAGTAGAAGAAGTAACGATACCCGGTACCGAGGGTGAGTTCGGAGTACTGAGGGGGCACGCAGCGCTTCTCAGCTCGGTCGATGTCGGTGAGTTGAATTATCACCAAGGATAATAAGAAGACGCATTACGCATTGAATACCGGCTATGCGGAAGTTACGGCCGATAAAGTGACAATCCTGGTTGAAACCGCGGAAAGGGCGGATTTGATCGATAAGGAACGGGCAAAGATCGCAAAAGAAAACGCGGAAGCGAAACTAGCCAAGATGTCCAAGGATGATGTAGAATTTGAAATCATAAGGGCAGCCCTTGACAAGGGCAATCACAAGGATCAATGTAGCGGAAAAGTCATAAGGACGCGAATAGATCAAACGCAAGAAAGCCAGGAGTTGAGAAATGAATATCTCTTTTCACTCCTGGCTTTTTTATTTCTATAATAGCCTGTCTTTATTCCTTCGTTACATGCAACGCTGATATCTACGACCTCAAAGTCCCGTGTACCTCCCGGAGTTCTTACGCTCACTTCATCACCAACGCATTTTCCGATCAATGCCTTACCGATGGGCGATGTGACAGAAATCCTATTCTCATTCACATCTGATTCAAACGGTCCGACAAGCTGATACTTAATGCCGCTTCCGGTGTTGATATCTTCAATAGTGACTGTTGATCCGAAGACCACCTTGTCGCACGTTAGACCATCGAGACTTACAATATATGACATGGAAAGATTATTTTCGAGTTCCTTAATCCTTCCTTGTAAAAATGATTGCCTCTCTTTGGCGGCTTGATACTCCGCATTCTCAGTTATATCCCCGTGTGCTCTTGCTACTTCAATATCCCGTATATTTTCCGGTAAAGAGACCGTTTTAATATATTCCAGCTCCTTCTTAAGCTTCTCAAATCCTGATTTCGTAATAGGTATTTTTTTCATAATTTCTCCTTGTGCCGGCGCCATCCTGTAATAACGAAAAATGACTTCTAATAAAGAAATCAGCCGGTGTCAAGAGAGATTTACCAAGTGCGTCAGCGGATTTGTGAATGTCTTGCTATGCCTTCATAAGTATGCTAAAATATAATTCTTTAATGAGTATATTAAAATTTATCGGCAGATGATACGTCCTATGCTTGACGGGCATAATAGAGAGATTAACTACCTGAGAGTTTCTATCACAGACAGATGCAACCTTCGGTGCAACTACTGTATGCCGAGGGAAGGAATATCTCAAATCGGACATGACGATATCCTGAGGTATGAAGAAATATTGAGGATCGTTCGTGTCGCCGTTGGTATGGGAATCAGTAAGGTCAGAATAACCGGCGGCGAGCCTCTGGTGAGGCGCGGTGTCGTTGATTTTATTTCTTCACTCGCATCCCTGAAAGGTCTGAGTGATATCAGCCTGACAACCAACGGGACACTTTTAGAAGCTTTTGCCGCCAAACTCTTTGCTGCAGGCATGAAAAGGATCAACATCAGCCTCGATTCTCTCAACCCGGAGAAATACGCCCATATAACAAGAGGCGGTGACCTAAGCAATGTGCTGGCTGGTATCGCAGAAGTCCACAGACTGGGTTTCGCGCCGATTAAAATCAATACTGTGGCCATAAAAGGCTTCAACGAAGATGAAATACTAGACTTCGCAAAACTCAGTTTCCTTAAACCCTACCAGATCAGATTTATCGAATTTATGACCATAGGACATGCTGCCCTCGATTCTGGTAATCAGTATTTATCCAATGCGGTCATCAGGGAAATCATCAACCGGCGCTACCATCTAGAAGCCGTCAATGGCAAAAGGAATGCCATGGATGGGCCGGCGCAGATATACAAGATTGCTGAGGGTGCAGGAGAGATAGGTTTTATAAGTCCCTTAAGTCACAAATTCTGTCATGCATGCAATCGACTCCGGCTTACAGCGGATGGGCGCCTCAGGATATGTCTGCTGTCAGACGAAGAAGTCGATCTGCAAAGACCGCTGCGGAGTGGTTGCAGTGACGCGGACCTGACAGATCTCATAAAAACGGCAATAAGCCAAAAACCATTACAGCATGATATTTCCTGTGATGAAGGTCATAGAAAGAAGTGCATGACGGACATGTCTTACATCGGAGGTTGATATGAAATGGGGGGTATTTGATGGTCTTCAACGATGAAGCAATCGCCGGATCCTACGATGACTGGCTTAAATCACCCATTGGTCGATATATTGACGGGAGAGAAAAGAGTCTGATTCTTGACCTTATCGCACCCAGAGTAGGTGAAAAAGTTTTAGATGTGGGATGTGGAACGGGTGAACACCTACTCCTTTTCATGAAAAAAGGCTGTGACATCACAGGAGTTGAGCCATCACCCTATATGTTGGATATTGCTAAAAAGAAGCTGGGAAGTAGAGCGGATCTTTACATGGGAAAAGCTGAAGAATTGCCTTTCTCCGATAATGAATTCGATATCGTTACCTTGATCAGTTCCCTCGAATTCTTGGATGATCCTCAGAAGGCGATATGTGAAGCTATCAGGGTATGCCGGGGAAGGATCTTCCTGGGTGGGACAAACAGATTGTCCGTAGTAGGGACACGCTGGAAGTATGACCAGCTGGTCTGTCAATCCTTATATAAAAGCGCCCGGTTTTTCCATATCGGCCAGTTAATCGGCATGGTCAGGAACCAGCTTCAGGGTGTCCGTACCCAGTGGGGGAGCGTGATCTTCCTGCCCTATCGATGGTATTCATTTGCGACCGGTATTGAGGAGATGATCCCCATTATGAAAAATCCCTTTGGTGCCTTTTTAGGCATGTCATTTCCTGTGACCTTTACCTACAGGGCACTTCAGGATGTTATCAGGGAACCATTCAAAATGGAGCCGCAGAGAAGACAGCCGGCCCCCGGCATTGTGAGGGAGATAAGGAAATGACGCGGGAAGCAATGCTTTATGAAAAAATAGAAGACAATCAGGTAAGATGTTACCTCTGTGCGCACCATTGCAGGATTAAACAGGATAAGCGGGGCATTTGCGGGGTCAGGGAGAACAGAAGCGGAATTCTTTACAGCCTCGTCTATGGGAAGCTGATCGCAGAAAATGTAGATCCTGTCGAAAAGAAACCCCTCTTTCACGTATATCCGGGATCAAAGTCATTTTCCATCGCGACGGTAGGCTGCAATTTTCGCTGCATATTCTGTCAGAACCATGAAATCTCCCAGATACCGAGGGAAAACGGGAGAATCATGGGAAGGGACACTACCCCTGCCGATGTTGTGGAGAGAGCCCTGGATACAGGATCAAGAACCATTTCATATACCTACACAGAGCCGACTATATATTTTGAATTTGCTTATGAAATTGCAATGATTGCCACCGCGAAAGGACTGAAAAATGTCTTTGTAACAAACGGATTCATGACGCAAGAGGCTCTCGAGACGATATCGCCATATCTCCATGCGGCAAATGTCGACCTGAAATCATTCAGTGATGATTTTTACAAGAAGAGATGTGGGGCGCGTCTCCAGCCGGTTCTTGATAGTTTGAAAAAGATGAAATCGCTGGGTATCTGGGTGGAGATAACCACTCTTTTGATTCCCACCCTAAATGATGGTGATGACGAGCTCCGGCAGATCGCTGAATTCATTTACTCACTGGGTGCGGAAACCCCGTGGCATATAAGTCGTTTTCATCCCCAGTATCAACTAACCGAGATACCATTGACGCCCGCAGCAGCAATCCACAAGGCCGTTGAAATAGGGAAGGCGAGTGGATTGAAATACATATACAGCGGCAATATCCCGGGAGATGAAGGTGAAGATACCAGATGTTCAAGCTGCGGTGAGCACCTCATAGACCGCTACGGTTTTTACATCGAAAGGCTTAATCTGAAAGGAACAAACTGCCCCCGGTGCAATACCCCGCTTGACGGAATATTCTAAAAAGGTGCAGTCTTCTGGTGTCTCGTTTAAGCCGTGTTACCCCGAATCTGATATTTTCATGTACAGCGGAAAGTCATTTATAGAATCTAAGGCGGTAGATACGCTGTATGAAAAAAAGCTTTATCAGATAGTGGAAAAGTGAACATTACTGTTCTGGATGCATGGTATCTTTCTTAGAAGAAGTTCTTCATGGTCTATAGAGATGCGTCCCCCGATTCAGCAGGAATCCTCCCAATCCATGTCGTTGTCGTCATACGACCGTGACAGGACTTCATGGGCCTTATCCCGTAAGCTTTCAGGAACCATCACCTTCACTTCACCAAGGCCATCAATCGTGATTGCGTAAATAGCTCCGACAGCTTCATATTTCAATCTAGTGGGGATGCCTTCTGTTTCCAGTCTTCCTACAACAATGTTTGCATTGGTCATGCCCGATGCTCTATATACTACTTCCCATTTTTCCTCATTCATGGCTATATCCAATTTGGTTCTTCTCCAATTCAGTTGCAAAGAGGGTTCAAGTACTCGCTTTCCAGTCACTTTATAAATGCATTGATAACCTTTCCGCTTCTCCCAGATTTTACCATACTTCCTTCAATTGCCAATATTAATATAACCCAACTCTTATAATTTTTGTCAGATATTTAAATTTTGTAACCCTGAATATACCAGCAATTTTTCAGAGATAAACCATATTTTTATACCACTTTTGCCAATATGGACAAAATATCAAAAGTTGATTGATCGATACCATATATTGTGGTCAACAATTTAAAGATACATTTAGTTGTATTTTTTCTTTACAAGGCACATATATTTTGTTAGTATTCATAAAATTTAATTTCCACTGGATAGTAAAAAATGAG
This sequence comes from uncultured delta proteobacterium, assembly GCA_963695875.1. Taxonomy (GTDB): domain Bacteria; phylum Desulfobacterota; class Syntrophia; order Syntrophales; family UBA2185; genus DATKLL01. The sequence continues at coordinate 95,249 of CAVOID010000011.1, forward strand.
GCTGAAGAGACTGGAAATAACCGGGTTTAAATCTTTCCGGGATAAGATTATCATAGATTTTTCTAAAGGGATATCTGCTGTCGTAGGCCCTAACGGATGTGGCAAGAGCAATATCGTTGATGCAATCCGCTGGGTGATGGGCGAACAGAGGGTCAAAACGTTGCGCGGGAAAAAGATGGATGATGTCATCTTTCACGGTGCTGAAAATGCAGCCCCCGTTAGTATGACAGATGTAACGATGATCTTGGACAGTAACGGTCGTAAGTTCCCCGGGACGTATGACGAATGCAGCGAGGTTATGATTTCGAGGAGGCTCTTCCGGGAAGGTGAAAGCGAATACACGATAAATAAAGTGCCCTGCAGGCTGATCGATGTCAGGGACTTCTTCATGAGTACAGGAACCGGAGTAAGAACATACTCTCTCGTGGAACAGAACAGCGTTGCCAATCTCGTTGAGGCGAAACCTGAAGAGAGAAGGCAGTTTATTGAAGATGCTGCGGGCATATCGAAATATAAAGTCAGAAAAGAAGCGGCTTCCCGGAAGATGGAAGCAACAAGGCAAAACATAGTCCGCTTGAATGATATTATCAGAGAGGTAAAATCTCAACTCAATGCGGTGTCACGGCAGGCCAAAAGGGCGGAACAGTACAAAGCACTAAAGAAGGAGATCAAAGAGGCGGAACTGACACTGGCACTTCAGACGTATGTGGAATTATCAGGGCAGAAGGAAGCACTTGGGCAAACGCGTGACGATCTTAGCAAAAGAGATATGGAAGTGAGGACGGACCTGAATGAGCTTGAGGCTTCAATCGAAGGGATAAAGGCAGAGGTCCTCGAAAATGAAACGTCCGTTTCAGAATGCCAGGAAAAACTCTATGACATCAGAAACTCGATCAACATCAAGGAACAGGGGATAGAACATCTTAAAGATAAAATAAAAGATATAGCCTCACAAAAACTGAAAAACCACTCAGAAGTAGAATCACTCCGTTTTAGGCAGGAGAACTTGAGTAAAGAGGCGGAAACCCTAAGCGTATTGGCGGGTAAATCCGGTGAGGAGATTCAAAATGTAAGAAATAGTGTCCTGCAAAACCAGACGGCACTTGAAGAACACAGGGTAATGGCCAAATCCATTCACGTGGAACTTGAGGCAAAGAAGGTAGCGTTTATCGAAATTGTTACGGAAAAGGCGAGGTTAAGAAATACTCTGACCGGTTTCACAAAGGGAATTGATGATATAAGGAAAAGAATAGAGAGGGACATCAGGGAAATAAATGAAAACAAGGAAAGACTTGCTGCTACTCATAAAAATCTCGATCATTTGAGATCAGGGTTAAAAACGGATGAGGAAACACTCGACCGTCTAGGGGATAAAGGAAATACTGTCTCCGATGAGCTTGAACAAGCGAAATATGATCTGCAGATGATTGACGAAAACATCTCAGAAAAAAAGGAAGCGGCGGGAAGAAAATCGTCGCGGCTTTCGTCCTTGAGAGAGTTACAGGAAAACTATGCCTGGTGCAGTGAAGGTACAAAGTCCATTATGAAAGCAGAGAAGGTCAATAACCTCGAAATACTGCCCCGCGAAACTTTCCTGGGGTTAGTTGCAGATGTTCTCGATGTTCCAAAGGATTACGAAACAGCTGTTGAGGCTGTCCTGGGGGAGAAGCTCCAGTATATAGTGGTTAAAAGTCAGAAAGACGGTGTAAAAGCAATCGACTATCTGAAGAGTTCTTCCTTAGGCAGGGGGAGCTTTGTCCCCCTTGAAGTCAGAAATCAGGTTCTGGGCTCTGAGGCAGAGCATCTCAAGGGAGCAGTCAGGCTCATTGACATGGTCAATGTTCATCAAGGCTTCGAAAAAATAGCCGATTATCTGCTGGGGGATGTCTTATTAATACCGAACCTTGTGAGCGGCATTTCCCTCTGGGAGCGAAACGGCTTCAGGGGTACGTTCGTTACATCGGAAGGAGACGTCATAAATCCACACGGAGTGTTAACAGGTGGAAGCAGAACGAACGGAGAGAAAAGTCTTCTCCGTATTAAGCGGGAGATCGCCGAACTGGAAGATGAGGTTAATCAGTTAAATGCATTGCTTGAGGAGGAAGCTGAAAAGAAAAAAGAAGCAGCATCGCTTATACAGCAATGGGAAGAAGAATTGCTCCAGCTGAGATCGGAAATCCGTGATCTTGAGCTTCGAGTCAACGGCATGCGAAAAGATGTTGAGAGATATGAGTCTGAAATAAAAGGGATTGAGCAGAGGATAAAAATCATCGATTTCAGTTGTGAGAATCTTCAGTCAGAAGAAGAGAGTACTTTAGAAGAAATCAACAAGATGAAGGAAGCTATCGTCTCTTCCGAAAGTGAAGAAGAAAAAATCAACCATGCTATATCTTCCCTCCAGGAAAAATGGGATACACTGAGGGTGAAGGTAGAGGAGCAGGAAGAATGTCTTACAAGGGAAAAGATTCATCTGGCATCCCTTGAAGAGAAGAGAAATGCCGACCTCAAGGCTATAGATAGATTGGAAGCTGACAGGACAAATACGGTACGTGAAATCGATGTTAGAATGAAGGATCTAATGCAGAGTGAAAATGAAGTTGAGGATATAACCAATCAAATCTCGGCTGAACAGGACCTCCTTGAACGGCTGTCCTCGGATCATGAAGATATTGAAGGGATCCTCTCGGAGATGAAGAGATCACAGCAGGAAAGGGAATATTTATTGAGAAACCGGGAGACGGATCTCAGAGAGGTTAAAAAAGCCCTTGACCAGCTAGTCAAGGAATCCAGTGACCTGGAGATGGAATATCGCGAGTTATCTTTCCAGATGGATAGCTTGAGAAAGGGTATTGAGGGAAAATACTACATGGATTTGGAGGCATTGGTCCCCGAATTTCAGCGACTCGATGAACCGGACATAAAGGAATTAAGCAGCAAACTCGATAAAAACAGACAATTCGTGGAAAATTTCGGTGAAGTAAATCTGTTGGCACTCAGTGAATATGAACAGTTGAAAGAGCGTTTTGATTTTCTTACGGGTCAGGTTTCAGATCTTAATGCTTCTATGGATGCACTCCAGAGGACAATAACAAAAATAAATAATGAATCCCGAAAGCGGTTTGCGGAGACCTTTGAGGCGGTCAATAAATGTTTCAGGGAGGTGTTCACCAGAATATTCCCAGGCGGCAAGGGTGAACTGAGACTGACAGATAGCGAAGACCTGCTGGAAACAGGTGTGGACATCGATATTCTGATTCCCGGAAAACGTGCGCAGAGTATAAGTCTATTATCCGGTGGTGAAAAGTCCCTCGCTGCCATTGCATTGATTTTTGCTATCCTGTTATATCGACCGGTGCCCTTCTTAGTCTTAGATGAGGTAGATGCCGCTCTTGACGATGCAAACATATCTCTTTTCAATAACCTTGTTAAAGATATCTCGGCAGATTCTCAGATAATCATGGTTACCCACAACAAACGTACCATGGAGGTTGCCGAATATCTGTTTGGCATTACCATGCAAAAACAGGGTATTTCAACCATGGTATCCGTAGCCCTCAACTAAGGAGCCGTGAGCTGCCAATAGAGTTTGTCACTGAATGACAGAACGCTTCTTGTAGTCAATAAATCAGCGATGAAGATTGATGTGCGTATAGCAAATACTAATGTGCATAGTTGCTAATGGGACTAATTTATTGAATTCTGGATGAAGGTGCAAAGTCTTGACAGTAAATTCTCCGTACATGAAGAGTGTGCCTATTTTCCTGAAGTCAACACCCGCGCTTGTAATTAAAACATTGCAGATTACAGGCTAATCTTCAGCACAAATCAGCGCAAGAGTTTTCGTTAATTGTACTATATAGTAAGTAGAGGGAAGTGAAAATTGCTGTCTTGACGCTGGGAGGGCGGCATGGTCGAAGCCAAGAGCGACTTTCTCAGAGCACCCTAGGGTTGAGATGGCCTTTGTTTTCGAGGAATTAATATGGTAACGGTATTTTTTTTATTTAAGAGAATGCCCTAGAGTTATTTAAATTTCTTTATAATTTCTTCTTTAATTTTGTTAGGGGGAATATTTTTATCATGTAATCTTTTTGTTAAGAGGGCCTCCTCTTGACATATCATTCACCCCGCCCCATGCTTATCAATAAAACAATCTAAAAGATTTTCATGACCATAAGCACTCACATTCGCAGAAACAAGGCACCTTTGAGAGAATTTCAGGAATATCCTTTGCTATCTGGTAAGCCTCTTTAGCCTTTCCTTTAAAAAGGTTGGGATCAAGAGTTTCCGGTAATCCAGTTTTTGGGTTGATTGCCTTTTCTTTCATAATCTTAAAAGCTTCTGGATTTGCTTCCTGTGCTATGGCTTTAGAACCTTCTGTAGTAATCATCGTTAGGAAAAAGACGAGCAGTAGAAGCATAAAAATTGAATGATGCATTTTATTTTCAACCATTATTTACACCCTCTTTTCAATTGATCTCAAATCTTTAAATGAACCCCGTACACACTTGTACGTACAAGTCGTAATTCCAATATCGGCAGAATCATAGACCTGATCCGACTCTTTATGCTGTGGACATTACGTGGTGCTGTGTTCTCAGGCCGGCTTGATCATCTTTTTTACTTTCTGCTCGGTGATGGCCATATTGTGGCTTTTCTTCGCATGTTGAATGGCTATCGCAACGAGTTCTTTTTCGTCATGGCTCTTCCCGGAGAAGTTGCATGGTGCGGGACACTCTATCTTTTTCATCTGCTCTGCCATGGTTGTTACCTCAATGATTTAAATTTTTATATTCGTCACCATAAAACCTGTCTTGTAAATAAGCATGTACCTGATTTTCGATGCTCCATTCTCCTAGTTACTCCGCTGATTGATTAAATCGCCATTTCGGTTTTCCGGCTACCAACCGCCTCTTGAGCGACTTTGATGTTTCATCAAGTCTTCTTCTAGGCATATAATACAGCCTCGATATCTTCCTGTTGTCAGTAAATGTCACTTCAATAAGAATTATCACCCGTTCATCCAGAAATGATCACCTGCGGAAGGGATCAATTCCTATAACATCCTCAATTACATTATGATAACCACTTTTCAGGTAGTATTGAGCGTGTATTAATCACCCCACATCGCTTCAAGTTTATTGGATGATCTTCGGTTTCCCTTCGATCGGGGAGTCGTGTTTGGCCAGATCCTCTGCAATCTTATCAATACTGGTTTTTGTGTCGTCGAATTTTACCATGACTTCATGAGTGAATTGGTTCGCATCATATTGCAGTACCCCTGGGATTTCCTTCAGGGCAATACCTACCCTGCTAGCCGTGTCCGGTCATTCGCATCCTGGGACCACTATCTTGACAATTCTTTCAGCAGCAAAAATGGTTTGTGACGCAATGAGCAGTAACACTACACTGAAAATACAGATCATAAGGTAATATTTCTTGTGCTTCATGCGAAATCTCCTCAGTATAAGGGGGTTAGATTATAAAGATGTCTCTCTACATTTACATCTATATTTTATTTCTCGAAGAACAATTCGTCCTCAATCTTGATGCATCCGATGACACTCTGGGCGGCGGGGCAACGAGTGATATAGTTTGAGAAGCACTCTTTCGCATCGGCCATCTTTTCCTCAGTTACTTTCAGGTGGTATTTAACACGGATGGTTGTGATCTTAAGGACTCCATTGACATTCTCGATGTCTCCTTCCACATCGGCCCAGTAAAGAGGTTCCGGGGTGGGAATCTTTTTTCCGGCCATCACCGTGGCCAGCGTCCCCATCATTCACCCTGCTGTCGCTGCAACAATATGATCAAGTGTTGCCGCATGCTCCTTTTCCGGCTCGACTTTGTAAAACTTCATGATCCCACCGTGGACACCATAATAGACCGGTTCCGAAAATCCCTCAATCATCGCTCTCCGGGTCGGTCCTTTTTCCCTGACGATTTTAATTCGTGATGTATGAACAACTTCTCCCATACTAACCCTCCTTGGTCTTTTCCCACATAATAACTTAGCAGAAGGGTATTTACAACAAAATCCCACACAAATATGCCATTATCCTGACAGGTCGTCAGATTTATTTGACCAAGACTGTCATTGGGGTGTTGAGACGTGCTTCCTAAAAGTCAACACCCGCATTTCTGATTAAAACATTGCTGATTACAGGAGGTACGGATCATATTGCGGTTTATAGTTGTTCGACAACAAAATTGACTTTTGTAAACTAATCATATAATGTAATTGAAAAATTAAATATTGATCTGGGGTTCAGAGACTATTCTCTGGAGGAATACGGTAAGTTGGTCGGGCCGCCACTGTTTAAAACAGTTGGCGGCTTTTTTATATTATGCCATTTTTACCCTCTCACCTTCATTCGTATGCAAGTAGATAAATACAGAAAATATGACTGAACCTAATAACTTATTGCGGGGAGATTATCGTGTATGAAAGCAAAAGATTTGATGGTACCTGTTTATGATTATCTTAGGCCCGACAACAGTATCAGGGAAGCTGTCAATCTTCTCAGAACCGCTATACGGGGGAAAAATAAGTTTGGCGTTATGGGCTTATCCGTACTTGACGAAAAGGGGAAGCTTGTGGGGATGCTTTCCATGACGGACATTCTCAAGGCGGTCTACCCTTCCTACATGTCCATGATGAATTTAGGTGAATTTACATGGGACGGAATGCTGGAGTCCCTCGCCAGGCAAGCGGGGGAAAGAAAGGTAAAAGACCTCATGACCAGTCCTGTGGTTACCGTTCACGAGGATGATCCTCTCATGGAGTGCGTGGACCATTTATTGAAAAACAACGTCAGAAGGATGCCTGTTCTGAATAAAGAGGGTAAAGTTGTCGGGATGATATACTTGAGAGATATATTCTTTGCCGTCACAAAGGCGATGTTAGACGAGAATTAACAGAGGTGAAAAATGACGCAGGAAGTCGTCGCTGCTTCAAATCAGATCGTTATGGGACCGGCGTTCTGGATTGCGACATCAATTTTTATTCTTGCTTACGCCCTGATCGTATTGGAGAAGATCCATAAGACCACCATTGCTATCTTCGGGGCGGCCCTGATGATTGTTCTGGGCATTGTAACCCAGGACGATGCATTCCATTCGACCGAACTGGGAGTTGATTGGAACGTGATCTTTCTCCTCGTAAGCATGATGACCATTATCAATATCATGAAGCCTACCGGTGTGTTTGAGTACATCGCTATCAAGAGCGCCAAGGCGGCAAAGGGGAAACCGTTTATGATCATGGCGATATTTTCTGTTGTGACGGCTGTTCTCTCGGCTTTTTTGGACAATGTCACGACGGTGCTCCTGATCGCTCCGGTAACGCTTCTCATCTGCCAGGCACTTGGAGCTTGATGTCGTCCCATTTCTCATTACGGAGGCCTTGCCTCCAACATCGGCGGGACGGCAACCCTCATCGGCGACCCGCCGAACATCATGATCGCCTCGAAGGCCCAACTGGACTTTATGGCATTCATTTACCATCTGACGCCGGTCATTATCATTACCATGATCATATATATCATTACCCTGAAGCTGATATTCGGAAAAAGACTGACAGTAAGAGAGGACTTGCGGCAGCGTGTCATGGCCATGGATGAAAACGAAGCGATTAAAGATCCGGTGCTCCTGAAAAAATCCCTTGTTGTCCTGGCGGTGACGATGACGGGATTTGTCTTCCATGGGATGCTCCATTTGCAGCCTGCAACGATTGCCTTTGTCGGTGCTGGGCTACTTCTCCTGGTTTCCGGGATCAAAGAACCTCATCACATACTTGCCGAGGCGGAGTGGGGAACTCTCTTTTTCTTCATAGGGCTGTTCATTATCATCGGAGGAGTCATCAAGGTCGGCCTCATCAAGTGGCTGTCCATTCAGGTATTGGAGATTACCCAGGGAAACATGTTCGCTACGAGCATGGTCGTCATGTGGTTTTCCGCATTTGCCTCGGCAATTGTCGATAATATTCCCTATGTGGCTACCATGAACCCGTTGATCATCGATATGGCGAAACAGCTCTGGCCGAATCTTTCCGGCACTGAGCTTTTACATCATCCGGATTTAATGCCTGTCTGGTGGTCGTTGGCACTTGGCGCATGTCTGGGCGGAAACGGAACGGCCATTGGAGCCTCCGCCAATGTTATTGTCGTCGGCATGGCGGAGAGGATGGGCTATCCCATATCGTTCAAGAAGTTCATGCTCTACGGGATGCCGTTTATGATCCAGACAGTTATTATCAGCATGATTTATGTCTGGCTGAGGTATTATGTGTTGAATATTTAAATTGGGTCAATATCAAAGATGAGAACATAATTGAAAGTAATATGTAGAAGATATGATAAAAGAATAGACGGAGGCTTACGGAATGAAAATTCAAGAGATTCGTGAGATTGCGAGGGCACAGGGTGTTAATGCGCTCATTGGTCGAACCAAGCAGGATATAATCCGTGATATTCAGATCAGTGAAGGCAATTCACCGTGTTTTCGGACTAAAAATGCATGTGAGAACGATTGTTTGTGGAAAAGGGACTGCATACTCAACAAATAAATTTACGTTTCGCTTTAATTAATCGGCATTCAGAACTATGGATTCTGGAGTGCTATCAGAGACTACAGTTCAAATGGTAATCTTCACTCCAATTTCAAAAATGAAAGTTACTGCTTTGTAGGTGTAGCAAATGCTATCCTTTTTATCTCGTTCTTCCTGAAGTCTTGTTTTTCTAATTCAGCCAATATATTCATTATTTCATATGGTAAACATTATTTATTCCACAATGAAAGATGCCGGTAGGCTAACCGTCATTATGCAGGAGGTACTCACGATTCTAAGATATTTCGAGGGTTGTAATCATATTATTCCCGATTGTCATATCACGGCGAATGTTTATAAAATATTATGGGTCATATTTTACTGAAAGGAACGTTTATGAAAGCAACCTTTAAGTGGCTTGTTCATTTTTTTCTGATATGCAGTCTCCTCTTCATTTATTCTTTTCCGAATGCTGCGAGGGCAGAGCAGATCACTAATGTAGTGGAGAGCGACCAAGCTGACGATTTTACCCTGCAAGATTTGAATGGGAATGACGTCAGTCTGAGCGATTATAAAGGGAGAACGGTCATTCTATTATTCATGACTACATGGATTCGCGACTGCTGGAAGGTGATCCCTCATATGAAGGAAATATATGCTCACTATGATTCAAAAGGTCTGGCTATTTTTAATATTGATATCATGGAATCAAGAAAAAAGGTGGCGCACTTTTCAAAAGAATACGACATCCCCTATCCAACTCTTTTGGATGAAGATGGAAAACTCTCTCTCAAATACGGGGTTTATAGCGTGCCAGTCGTGGTTCTGATCAACGGTGAAGGCCGGATCATCTGTTGGAATTGTTCGTCGCTAGACAAGCTGCTGGAGAAACAATTCGAAATGAAGCAGAAGTAACAGCAAAATATTTTGTCCATACCGAATTTTGCTCTAATCTTGTTCTCACTAATATAAGGAGGGTAAAAAGATGATTAGTATCAAGATGGGGAAAATGAGCGGTTTGGTTTACATATTGCCGGTCATGTTTATGATCATTCTGCTGACTTCCTGTGCGACAATGGGCAAGGCTTATCATAAATATTTAATGAAAGGCAGCATCATAGAAACCTCGGACGATGGTGTGTACCTCTGCATTGGTACAAGAGACGGTGCAAAAGTAGGTCAGGAGTTCGATGTCTACAAAATCATCACAATCTCACATGCTAGGTCGACGTTCCAAAGAGTACATGCAGGAAAGGTAAAGATCACGGAAATTGTTGATGAGCACTTTGCAAAAGCAAAGGTTATTTCCGGTAAAGCAGAAAAGAATGACATTGTGGAATTATCCGCACCTTAATGTGCGATTCAGATTGTTGGAGAAGATGCAAAACCACGTTTTAGATATCTACTTTTATCTTTAAAAAGGAAAGGAGGCAAATTATGTACTTGAAAGTAAAGAAAATATTTTTGGGGTCAGTCATACTGCTTTTTGTTCTGTCCGTGGCTGTTGCTACTGCCCAGCAGAGTGCTCCTGCCATCAGCGGTCAAGATCAACAGTTGGTGAATGAGCTGAAAGGCAAAAATGGAAAACAGGCGATGGAACTGGCTTATCAATGGAAGCAGACGAATATCGATGTTGTGAGTTTCGTGACCCCAGATGCAGTCCATTTCAAGTTCAAAGATGGAACGGAGAAAGAAGTACCCCTGCCGGCGGATCAAATGGTCGTATCCATCGCTCCATACATCAATAAGACTCACCCGTGTTCGACGCACTATATGTCGAAGTGCGACGGAGAACTGAAGAATACACCCGTAAAGGTCAAGGCCGTAACCGCCCAAGGCAAGGTACTGATCAACAAGACGATTAAAACACCCTATTACGGTTTTATCGATCTCTGGCTACCAAGAGATCAGGAGATCAATCTGTTCGTAAGCGCCATGGGTAAGAAAGCAACGGGAAAAATATATACATATAGAAACAGCAAGACCTGCGATACCACACTGAAGCTCGAATAATGAGACCCGTTTTTATGAAGTGGCTGGCCGGGAAACGCGAATTGATGTTGAAGATAAAGTCGTTTGTTGGCAGGGAAAAGGAACAAGCGATTATACACTTGAGCAATGCCGTTTCGCGTGCCACACTCGTGATGAGTCGAATAGCCAAAACAATATACGGCAGGCTGAGAAAAATTGTAAAAGACTTGAGCGGCGTCGTTTCCAGCGGATATCCGTATTACAGGCATTCGCTGCCGGTGCGCATTATGCACTGGAGCAATGTTGTTTTGCTTGCCATACTCCTGATGAGCGGTCTCAATATTTTCAACGCCCATCCGGCGCTCTACTGGGGCAAGTCAGTCTTACAGCGGCGTTCCCCCCGTATTGGAGTTGCGGGGCAAAGAAGACGATGAAGGAGAAATCTCCGGCGTCACCCGCATCTTCGGCCACGAATTCGATACAACCGGATTCCTCGGCGCCTCCAGAGACGCGGCGGGAGAATTAACCGAACGTGGCTTCCCATCCTGGCTTACCATACCCGACTGAGCGATGGCTTGCCATGGCGCGGCGCTGGCACTTTTTTATCGCCTGGCTGCTCGTGGTAAACGGCATCACCTTTGTGACCTACTCCATTGTGAGCAGGCATTTGCATCGTGATCTTGTTCCCACGAGGCAGGATTGGCGTTCGATAGGCAGATCGATTATCGATCATCTGCGCTTTCGACATCCCACAGGCGAGGCGGCCAAGCACTACAACGTACTGCAGAAATGCGCCTATCTGGTGGTGATCTTTTTCCTTCTCCCCCTGATGATCCTGATGGGACTGGGTATGTCGCCGGCGCTGGACGCATTGTTCCCCGGCTGGGTGGATATCTTTTCCGGCCGACAATCCGTAAGGACGATCCATTTCGTTGTCGCCTGGGCGCTGGTGCTGTTCGTGATCATTCACGTGTTTATGGTAATCGTCAGCGGCTTCTGGAACAACCTTCGCTCGATGATTACAGGATACTACAGGATCGAATCGGAGGCGGATCATGAGTGATGACAACAAGCTCACCCGGCGTAGTCTCATGACGCGCCTTCTTGCCGGCGCAAGCGTAGTGGTGCTTAGCGGCTGCGAAAAACTTTCGGAAACCACCTGGTTTCCCAAGGTGTTGGGTTTAGGCGAAAAGGCTACGTATAAAATTCAAAGGCTGGTCCTGCCGCGCAAAGCGATGGCGCAGGAATTCACAGAAACCGACCTGTCACCGCAATTCCGCAGCAACGGGACATCAATGCCGAATAATCCAACATACATGGCGCTGGCAGCCAAAGGATTTACGGACTATCGCCTCGAGGTGGGCGGTCTGGTTGAACGGCCCATGACTTTTTCGCTTGCCGACATTCGAAAGTTTCCCAGTCGCACCCAGATAACGCGCCATGATTGCGTTGAGGGGTGGAGCGCAATAGGCATGTGGAAGGGGGCGCGCCTCAGCGCGCTGCTCGAAGCAGTACATCTGAAGCCCAATGCCCGTTATGTCGTTTTCCACTGCGCAGACCCGATGGAAGAAGATGGCAGCTCCCCCTATTACGAGAGCATCGACCTGGAAGACGCTTTTCACCCGCAGACGATACTCGCTTATGAACTGAACGGCAAACCATTGCCAATCCAGAACGGCGCACCGCTTCGCTTGCGATTGGAGCGGCAGCTTGGCTACAAAATGGCGAAGTATGTCATGCGCCTTGAAATCGTCGAAGATTTTTCCGGGATAGCCGGGGGGAAAGGGGGTTACTGGGAAGACCAGGGATACGAGTGGTATGCCGGCATCTAAGAAGTCCTGACAATAACACGGAGGATAGTTTCAAGAGCATCATCAACGGGTCAGGAATAGGGACATCCTTTACATATTTACATTTGCAAAATGGATCATATGATTCTTCATGATCTATCTCAATCCCGCGGGTGAATCAAAACCGCGCCAACAATCCACAATGTAGAGCATTTCAATCGATAATCTTCATTATCCACTTCATGGTGATGTTCACACTTTGTAGGTGCTATACGTAACAAAATGGTGATTGCAACTTAGGTTTATTAGGTTCATCATCTATCTGTATTTCCTATTGAATCACAGGAAAGGAGATAGTGATGGACCAGATGGCCATAGAAAATTGCAGTATCGTTTCAGCGAAAGAATCCCTGCCGGAATTTGGAATCAATGATCGACAGGCAGGGTTTCTCCCATCCATTATTTTACCCGAGATCTATAGAGGAAAATCAGGGAAGGTAGTTTATCCTGCGTACACGCAGGAGGCAAAAGCTCTTCACTGGGCATTGGATCGCCTTGCAGGCTGGGAATTGCCGGGCAAAGAGCATGTTGAGGAATATTTTCGGAGCATGTATCGGCGGAACTTCCGACCGAGGACATACGCCAGTGCTCTGACTGCTATTTACGACTTCCTCACCGGTGTCAGGGATTCGGGAAAGACCTGTCTGGAAGAGATCACCAAGCGTGACATTGAAGCTTTTATTGAACATGAGCAGGATCGCGGTTTGATGCTATCGACGGTGCGGACGAAACTGCACTGCGTCAATGCTTTTTTGGGTTATGCGATTGACGCAGGGGTTGTCAGCGCTGATGTCCTGGCAAGAAGGATTCGCCTGAAAAAGCCCGAGACATTGCCGCGGGCCATGGATCCGGACGATGTGAAGCAATTACTCTCCGTTATCGATAATCCGAGAGACCGGGCCATGATCATGGTTCTTTTACGGACGGGGATGAGAATCGGCGAGCTGCTCAACACCAAGATGCAGGATCTTCACCTCAGGGATCGCAGGATTGATATTTACGAGGGAGAAAAGAACCGGCTAGGGACGGGTTGTTTATCTCAGTGATGATGCGATGAGTGCTTTGAAGGCATGGCTCAAGATGAGAGACGCCTCATAAGGAGTTTCTCTTTTACGCCACAGGGCAGGAAAAGCATGTCCTATAGTACGGCCCATCTTATCTTTGAACAGTATCTCACGAAAGCCGGTCTTACCCATAAGGGGTATTCCCTTCATGCGCTTCGGCATACCTTTGCCAGTGAGCTTCTCAATGCCGGCATGCGGATCGAGTGTCTTCAGCCGTTGATGGGGCATACCTCTCTGGATGTGACACGGCGCTATGCCCGGCTCACGGACAAGACCAGGGAGGAAGAGTACTTCAGAGCCATGACGATTATAGAAAGGGGGGAGATTGATGGCCATTACCGATGCGATCATCAGGTACAGGCGTTTCTTGAAGAGAAGGAACGTCTCACCGAATACCGTTAAGAACTATTTGAACGGCCTGAAACATTTTGTTCTCTGGCTTGATGTGCCGATCGAGGAAGCCACATACCGGAAGATTATTGCGTATATGGATTATCTCGCTCGGCAAACGGTTAAAGCCAAAGACGATCAACTGTTATCTCAACAGCGTATGTCAGTTTTATCACTACCTCTCGGAAGAAGAGGAAGTCCCGATCGTCAACCCGGTGAAGAAGCCGAATATCATGAAGCTCCCCAGGGGACTTCCCAAGCATCTGAAAGACGAGCAGATAGAGATCCTCTTCAAGAATCTGAAAGGGCCAAGGGATCGAGCCATGTTCATGATTATGCTCCGATGCGGATTACGGGTGGAAGAAGTGGCCCATCTTTCCCTCGGCAACATTGATCTTAAACGCAGAATCCTGCTTATCCAGGACGGCAAGGGCGCCAAGGATCGGATTGTCTATATCAGCAACGATGCCCTTCCTGCTCTCCTGGAATATCTCAGGGTGAGACCGGCAAATAAAGTAAAAAAGGTCTTTCTGGTAGAGAAAGGGCCTCTTACCGGACAGCCTATATCCATTCGCGGCATCCAGAAACGGATGGAATATTATGCCCGCAAAACAAACCTGAGAATCTCCTGTCATCATCTTCGCCATACGATGGCCACACAGATGTTGAATGCCGACACCGATCTCTCTACGATCCAGGATCTCCTGGGGCACAACTCCATCAGAACAACGCAACGTTACTGCCGGATATCAAACCCGAAAGTACGAAGGGATTACTTCAAAGCCATGGAGGTCATCATGCAACGAACGGCTGGCAACCCAGATAATCCTTGACGAAAGAACAAAACTATGAAATCTTAAACACAACTTAACACATTAATATCAATAGGAAATACAGATTATGTTACGTATAGGTAGGTGAACTAACAACAACCCCCGTTTTACCGCTTCCTTCCTATTATTCACGAATCGCCAACCTAAATGAAGATGGAGGGTTTCAACCCGTAATCGTTCATGTTGTTTAATTAATTATTATGATATGAATTATAGAAATCTATACTTTCGGTTCTGTGAGAGCTTGGGGCCTCCCAGAGTATCTAGGCGTCTATCTCGGTTGGCGATCCGTAGCCGCACCATATATTAAAAACAATAGCAGTTTAAGTTATGAAGATTTTTAATAAAATATTAAGCTATAAAGATAAATATAATCTTAAGAAAAAATTAGTTGAAATAGAAAAACAAATAGATCACACCTATAAGCCAGCCAAGGATATTTGTTTGTCAATTGTGCAGGCAGCAGAAAATTGTAAGCTGATTTTAAGAACAGACTTGGGTTTTGAAGATAAAAAGAAAAAGACCTTGCTGAAATGTTGGTATTTTATGAGTACCTTTATTTTTTCATACATCTAACACTAAGATTAGCATTTGGTAAATTTACAGAAACACAAATAAAGAAATTGCGAGAATATATGGGGCCGGTAATTGTTGGCGCCGCAATTGATTCATACACAATGGATTGGCCAAAAGATTTGAAAGAAGGTGTGAAAAAAGAATTTTATGACAAATTAAACCAGGCTGAGCTTGAATATTCAGAGTGCAAGGTTATATTAGACAGGGATAGACCATTTTCCGATAATGCTCTGTTTACTAAATTAGCAAAAAATATAACAGAGCTTACGGGACATAATAATAATCCGTTAAAGATAGTAGAAATAATATTAACATCAATAGAAGAATATGCGAAAATGGATTTGAATAAGTTAGTAGATGAGGCAGCAAACACATTATAGCAAGGCAGTCGACCGGGCAGCCTCATAGCCGCCGATGAGTTTAGTCGTGTATTTCAAGTCGTAATCATCGGTAGAATATCATCACATGAATTAAGGACTTGTAGATACCGTTCTTGTCAAGCGAAAATTGGCTTATAATTTGGATCATACATTTTCCCGGATTTCAGGACTCCAAAGATAACGTGAACCAGTTTCCGCATAATCGCACAGACAATCACTTTCCCATTTTTGCCTTTATCTTTTAGGCGGTTATAAAAAGCGATCATAACAGGATTGCATTGAATCGATACCAATGCCGGCATGTACAGGGCTTTCCTGAGCCGTGCATGTCCGATTTTGCATAATCTGGGTTTGCCTTTAATAGATGATCCTGAGAGCGTTTCCTTCGGTGCGAGTCCGATGAATGCCACCATTTCACGAACATGGTTGAATTTTTCCAGATCATCTAATTCTGCCAGGATGTGAGGAATGGTTACCTTACCAATAGCGGGAATAGAATCCAGCAAATCCTTTTTCCGTTTAAGATTTGGATTTTGTCCTATCAGATCGGCAATTTGTTTTCTGATTTTTTCAATCTCCTGATCCAAATAAGCGATATGTTCTTTGATCAAAAGAGATGACAGATTCATGTGCCGTGCTGATCCGATTCTTCTCCTGGCTTCGCATGTCGATCAGGCTATCAACCCGTCTGACCAGAGCTCTCAGGGATCTGATCTCCGGTGAAGGTGGAATCCATGCACCTGGTTTCATAGCCAGACAGAACCGGGCAATCAAGGCGGCATCAAGCTTATCCGTCTTGGTGCGAATCAGTTCACTCTGAGCAAATCCCTTGATCCGGGCGGGATTGACAATGCTGACAATGTGGCCGGCTTCATGAAGATAGATCGCCAGATCCTCTCCATAGTTGCCCGTGGCTTCCAGACAGGCATGGACCTTTTGAATTCCCTGTTTCTCAAGCCAGAGCCTCAACGTCTCAAAACCTTCTGCCGAATTCTTGCAGGTCTTATGTTTTGTCTTCCCATCTACAAGAAGTGCGGCATCGAATTTCTGTTTCGCAATATCTATCCCAAGAACCGATACTGACATATAAATACCCCTCTTAAATAAATATTACCCTTCAGTAAAATAGCTTCGTTCGAATCAACCTTGCAAGTGCAAACTCATTCCCATCTGAGAAGGTTTATGATACCGTACGAGTTATTGAACAAAGCAGTGGGAAGAGGATCTACTCTACAAACCATGCTCTCTGGCATCAGGTGAAACACAGATTCACTCCTCCCATTTTACCCCGGCGTCCCAGGGTAGTTTATAACATTCATTAATCCATAAGAACACAAGGTGTAGCCGAGCAGTCATCCGGAACTTAATTCAGCAATATACATCGAGCAAAGTTTTAATCATCGCAGTTTATTCGTTCCAATACTTGAAATTTTATATTAACTCAGTTAATCAGAATCGTTGTCGCTTTGACAGATGTGTGGAGATGAGGAAGAAAAAAATCCTTGAGCTGCATATAATGTAGCCGTCGAAGATTATCATTGAAAAGGATTATTATGAGAACACGAAAAAGACCGCCATCTCATCCGGGATCGATTCTCAAGCTTCATTACTTGGACCCGTCAGGAATCAGCGTTACAGATCTTGCGAAGGATCTGAGATTGTCGAGAAAAACAGTATCCAAAATATTGAACGAACGTGGCGCTGTGACAACGGATGTTGCCTTGCGGTTGTCCAGAGCGTTTGATACTACTCCTGAATTATGGTTGAACCTTCAGAGAAATTACGATCTCTGGCATACGGCGAATGAAACGACTGATTGGCAGGCAATAAGACCTATACTTGAAAATTGCACATGTAAGCGCATAAGGTGAGATTTAACCGCCGCGCGACCCATTGAAGCGGAGAGCTAATAAGACTGATTAAAAAGATGTATAAATTTTTTACTAAATAGAGATGATCAAGCATATCAACCCGGATTGACAATTACGCCTTATCTCATTATGAAAAAATTACTCTGTTTTGCCCATCGCGGCGCGTCAGGTCATGAACCGGAAAATACATTACTTGCAGTAGAAAAAGCCATCGTCCTGGGCGCTGACTGGATCGAAGTGGATGTGTATGCCGTGGAAGGTGAGTTGATCGTCATCCACGATGAAAGGCTCGAACGCACGACAAACGGCACCGGCTGCGTGATGGATAAGACATTGGCATACCTTCGATCCCTTGATGCGGGCAAAGGCCAGCGCATTCCCACCCTCCGCGAAGTATTCGATTGTGTTGATCGCAGAGTCGGAATAAATGTTGAGCTGAAAGGCCCTGATACAGCCGGTTTGGCAGTTTCTCTAATTGATGAGTATGTAAGTCATAAGGGCTGGAATTACGATACAGTTTATTTTATCCTCGTTCAGTCACCGCGAGTTAATAAAGGTTAAGAAACTCGATCCTTACATAAAGATCGGTATTATTATAGGCGGTCGCCACCGACGATATAAAAAATTGACCCGGCAATTGGCCACCTATTCTGTACACCCCCACATTGATCTCGTGACTGCAGAATTCATAACAGACGCACATCAGCGTGGTCTCAAAGTGTTTGTCTATACAGTAAATCACCCTGACGATATCGCACGATTGGAAGCAATGGGAGTTGACGGGATATTCACAGACTTTCCCGAACTTGTCACCAAGAGATGATATCTCTGCAAAGGATTCGTATTGCCATTTCGAGCCCTCGCATTCGCTGAGGGGAGACTCATCGTATGGATGAATCTTGATAAATATTTCTCCCGGAGTTTACCCTGAGTAAACCGAAGGGTCGATATGACATGGTGGGTCGAGATTATCTTTGGAACAAAAAAAACCGCCGCAGCCATATAACCTCGAAGGAAGAAGAGATTTCTATGACTGCGACGGGGGGGTGTCAAAAAGCGAAGCGGTTACTACTACTTCTTACCGAACAGCTTCGGCGTATTTATATCAAGCTGGATGGTCCATTTCCATGCACCGTTGAGGTTTGAGTCATTAAACCATACTGGCCCGGTCAGAAGGGATATGTCTTTGGTGAAATAGTAATAAAGACCAACGCCTCCTCCTCCGATAGCATTATTGCCGGAAGCATAGTCAGCCGCAAGGACAAGCCTGTTAAACTCATTGCCTTCCTTGTCCTTCACCGACCAAAATCCACGATCGAATGCGACCATAAAGCCAACATTTTGATTATCTCCGGTAAGGCTGTTTTTCAGCACTGAACTGTTCCCTATGTATGGTCCTGCGGAAAGCCTGCATCCGATAATGGGTATAGTCTTACCGATCACCCCATACACAATATTCTGGTTGGTGCCATTACTTTGGCCTTCATCATTTGCCTTGGTCCCGACATTGAAGATTCCCACTTGTAGAGCTGGCGCACCCTTAAATAGAGCATCTTCCGGAGCACCGATCTTGGCATTAAAAAACCATGGAAAATCGGAAGGCTGCAAATAGTCTGCCCCTATCTCCATTTGAATTTTTTCAAAGGGAAGCACTCCAATGGTAAGCCCGGCGTCCGTCGGGAAGGAATGGGGGTTGCTTCCTTCGTCGGTATTTTTGTTAACAGTGAAGTAGTTGTCCACGCCTATATGAAGAACACCGAAAGGCTGGATGTCCGGGGTCATTGGTGTCCAGAAGGTCGTTGAAGGGGTCGTATGTCCAATACCGGACAACAGAAACAATAATAAAAAACTCATTACCACCATTTTTGCAAATTTCATTATTAGCTCCTTTCTAGATATAAAATATTTCCATCGTAAAACAGTGCCAGATAATTCTCACTTCTAATATGTAGTTAATCAAAAGACATGCCATAAAGGATGATCACTGATATTTAAAATAACTATCAGATAATATTATGCTTTTTTCTTTTGTTATATTGGATGAAAAATTAGAATAAAGTACATAAATGTCTATTACCACACTGAAGACAACGAAATTGTGTTACATTTGTGTTACACTTATTAAATGATTTATTTTTTTTGCTTGAAAATTAATTCATGAATTCCTATATGTGATATTCACCTTTCTTCATGTAGGTTCGGCGAGGTATTAAAAATAGTTCAAATAGTTGCAATAAGAAATATTACGCAGAGGAAAGACCTATGGCAAAGCAAGGCAAGACTGTCCATCTACAAAAAGGAGACGCCCTGTCGGTAACGGATATGCAGAATGATTTTTTGCCGGGAGGGGCTCTTGGCGTTCCTGATGGGGACAAGATTATTCCTTATGTGAATCGTGCTGTAGCGTTATTTAAAAAAAACAGCCTCCCGATTTTTTTCACCCGGGACTGGCATCCGCCCGATCATTGCTCCTTTAAAGACCAGGGAGGGCCATGGCCTCCCCATTGCGTTCAAAATACAGCAGGCGCCGATTTTTCCTCCGAACTGAATATTCCGAAAGGATCCACCATCATATCGAAAGGCTCGGAGAAGGATAGTGAGCAATACTCAACATTGGGGGGACGGGATGCAGATGGCAATACGGAGAACGGTCTAATGAAAAAATTAGGGATCAGGAGGATATTTATCGCCGGTCTTGCTACCGATTATTGTGTGCTGAATTCCGTAAAGGATGCACTGGCCGAAGGCTACGAAGTTTATGTTCTAACCGATGCGGTCCGCGCCGTGGATGTAAACCCGGGTGACGGGGAAAGAGCACTGGAAGAAATGATTCGGGCGGGAGCGAAAACTATAACGTCTGAAGAGCTTCGAGAAAGAAAATGAACCTATTAACCAGCCCGCTTTTGACCGATCTTTACCAGTTGACCATGATGCAGGGGTATGTGGACAGGGGTATGCACGAAGAGGCGGTCTTTGAGTTTTATGTCCGCAGCCTGCCAAAAGCCCGCGGTTTCCTCGTATCGGCCGGTCTTGAAACGCTGCTTACATATCTGGAAGGTTTGCGATTCTCTGAAGAGGAACTAAAATACATTGCAGGTACGGGCAGGTTTTCGAAAGCCCTCTTGGATTACCTGGCAAAATTCCGCTTCCGCGGTGATGTTTACGCCATGCCGGAGGGGACGGTCTTTTTTTGAAAATGAACCTGTGGTGCGCGTTGTCGCCTCCATGCCGGAGGCGCAACTCATCGAGACCCGCCTGATTAACATCCTGCATTTCGAGATCCTTATTGCAAGCAAAGCGGCCCGTTGCATCTTAGCAGCGGACGACAGGGCCATTCTGGTTGATTTCGGACTGCGACGGGCGCATGGTGCTGAAGCAGGCCTCCTGGCGGCCCGTGCCTCATACATTGCCGGATTTGCAGGGACGTCAACCGTATTGGCAGAATCCCTCTTTGGGATACCGATATCCGGAACGATGGCCCATTCCTATGTTGAGGCTCATGAAAATGAATTGGAGGCGTTTCTAAGTTTCGGCGAGTCAAATCCTAATAATACAACCCTTCTTATTGATACGTACGATGTCCACAAAGGTGCAGAAAAAGCAGTTGAGGCGGCAAAAAAACTAAAGGAAAGAGGAATAAATGTTCGCGCTGTGCGCCTCGATAGCGGTGATTTGCTTGCCCTGTCAAAGGATGTCCGCCAGATCCTTGACCGCGGTGGTTTGACAGACGTCCGTATCTTCGCCAGCGGCAATCTTGATGAATACCTCATCTACGATCTAATGTCCCAGGGAGCGCCGATTAACGGCTTTGGCGTAGGCACGAAGCTCGACACCTCCGAAGACGCGCCATACCTTGAATGTGCCTACAAACTAATGGAGTATGCGGGCACGCCCAGATTCAAAAAATCACAGGGAAAAGCCACCATCCCGGGACGCAAACAGGTCTTTCGCGAGTTCAAAGATAAAATGATGATCAGGGATATTTTGACTACTGAAGGAGATGAGGCAGAGGGTGTCCCTCTTATTGAGAAGGTAATGAGCGGCGGCCGGAGGATATCCTGGCCTAAGGGTTTAAAAGAGATTGCAATGTATACCCGATCACAATTGAAATCTTTGCCTTCGCATTTCAAGGCCCTGGAAACAAAACCCGCGTATCCCGTTAAAATCTCTCCCGCGTTATCCAGACTCAAAAAAGAAATCGAGCGGCAGGAACGTTAATAAAATTTCCTTCCCGGTCTATTTCTTTAAGTGACGCTGCAATGCCGCGTTAATAAATTTACTGAACAGCGGATGGGGGTCAGTCGGCCGTGATTTAAATTCGGGATGAAACTGGCATCCCAGAAACCACGGGTGGTCTTTGATCTCCACAATCTCAACCAGACGGCCGATCGGGAGATGTTCCTGTAATATGGAGCCCCTTTTCCACAAGGATATCCCTGAATTTGTTGTTTACTTCATAGCGATGTCTGTGTCTTTCACTGATTTCACTGATACCGTAAGCATCAAAGGCGAATGATTCATTCTCTAAAAGGCAGCTATAGGCCCCCAGTCTCATGGACGCGCCCATTTCCGTAATACTCCTCTGCTCGGGCAGAAAATCGATCACCGGATACGGTGTCTCCTGGTCAAATTCGGAACTGTTTGCTTTTTCAAGGTTGCACACATGCCGGGCAAATTCCACAACGGCAAGCTGCATCCCCAGACAAATGCCGAAATACGGGATGCGATGCTCACGGGCATATTGAATAGCGGTAATCATCCCCTCGATGCCCCTCTCTCCGAATCCGCCGGGTACAAGGATGCCGTCGGCACCGTCCAGATGGTGGTCGAGTCCTTCCTTTTCAATCTTTTCCGAATCGACGAAACGCAGGTTTACCCGGCAGTTGTTGGCGATGCCCCCATGCACCAAAGCCTCATTCAGGCTCTTGTAGGAATCAGTCAGGTTTACATACTTGCCCACTATGGCGATGCGCACTTCATTGGTGGGATGCTTAATCTTACTTACCACTTCCTCCCATGCCTCGAAGTGGGGCCGGCCTGTCCATATGTTTAAGAGTTCTACAATCTTTTCATCCACTCCCTCTTTATGAAAAACGAGGGGCACTTCGTAGATGCAGCTTACATCCTTTGCCGTAAATACGGCAGCGACTTCTACATTGCAGAAAAGAGCAATTTTAGCCTTGATATCTTCCGAGAGAAAATCTTCCGTGCGGCACAACAGGATATCCGGCTGAATACCGATTTCGCGCAGGGCCTTGACACTGTGCTGGGTCGGTTTTGTTTTAACTTCCCCGGCAGTCTTAATGTAAGGGACCCAAGTCAGGTGGATGAATATGGCGTTTTCCTTTCCTGCTTCATTGCGAAATTGTCTGATCGCTTCCAGGAAGGGCAGGCTCTCAATATCCCCGACAGTTCCACCGACTTCAATGATAGCAACATCGAAGCCGCTGGCACAGCTCTTGATAAAATCTTTGATTTCATCGGTAACATGAGGGATAACCTGCACCGTCTTTCCCAGATAGTCACCCCTCCTTTCTTTTGTAATCACTGAAAAATATACCTGACCTGATGTTAGGTTGTTGCATTTCCCCATCCGGGTAGAGGTAAACCGTTCATAGTGCCCCAAATCCAGATCTGTTTCCGCACCGTCATCGGTCACAAAGACCTCGCCGTGCTGAAAGGGGCTTAGTGTTCCCGGATCGACATTAATGTATGGATCCAGCTTTTGATTGGTAACCCTGAGACCCCGGCATTCAAGAAGGGCTGCCATTGAGGCTGCCGCCAGTCCTTTACCGAGGGAAGAAAGAACACCACCGGTTACAAAAATAAATTTTGTCTTCATTGCTACTCCTTATTGTCCCCCTCTGGAGGGGGTGCAGGGGGAGGTTCTATACTTTTCCTTACTTTACGTACGAGAGTTGCTTCTGCCCTCTTCTACAGATTTTCTTATCTGACCGGCAATTACCTCTGCCGGTTCACCTAAAAGAACTCCGGTAGAAATGGTTTCCAGATAAAGGTCATCCCATGGGAGATTGTATTCGTTTATGATATTGCGGATGTCGTTATACTGGTAGCCCAAGACCTCTTTCTTTTCCTTCACAGAAAGTGCATCGTTAAATTCTATATGGATCAGAAGCAGGTTCTGTACGCCTCCCCTGTCTCCAAGAAGGGGAATAATGATTATGGAAGCG
Source organism: uncultured delta proteobacterium (assembly GCA_963695875.1). GTDB lineage: Bacteria > Desulfobacterota > Syntrophia > Syntrophales > UBA2185 > DATKLL01. Next base: position 118,920 of record CAVOID010000011.1, read on the forward strand.
CTGTCAGATTTTCCCCGGCCTACGTAAATATGGCCGGTACTTACAATTGTCCTTTTGGTTCCCATCAAAAAATTCGAGCTTTCAGCCCTTGATTTCATCTTAAGGGAAATGCCCCCACGTTTCCCGATCTTAATTGTTGAGGTATCCACAGGATTTCCTTCAACGTCCAGGTTATTTATATCATAGAGTGTATAACCGCTTATGGTGGCAATGGCCGGTTGAATCCTCGTTATAGTCAATACATTTTTGGTGACAAGGGATTTCATGGAAAATTCCAGTTCCCGCAAGAGGTTGAAGATAATACCCCGGATAGGCTGATCCTTTCTGCTCGTTCCGACTGTCACTGTTTTGGCCTGATGTCTGATAGCATCAATCGGTCTGGAAAGTTCATCTATGGAATGGCCGATAGAAATGTCAAGGAGCTCTATCGGAGAGGAAAGGCCCTCTTCTCTCTTGAAATCGCGCCAGTAGTCTTCGAGCGGCAGCTTCCCGGCGGCATACTTAAGAAGAAGAACTATATCGGATATCGTATTCACACTGGTGAACGAGAAGGCTCCATCACCCCTTTTTTGATTGAACTCGGTCGAAAAGTCCCTGACTATTCTCCGGTAATTTCTGTCAGCAATTCTTTCGTAAATGGAATAGCTCTTCTTTTCATGCTCCGACATTATCTGATTAAGCTGGCTTCTGAATTCCCTCAGAAACACGGCATCTTCGTTAATACTGCAGGCAGCATAATAACCCCATAGATGCCCGGCCAGGGTATTGAGGATTACCGGCAGGGGCATTGGTGCTCTGGGTATCTCAATCACCGCATCGGCAACGCTGTTGAACCGATCATCTCCCTCATCGGCAAAAACGACGACCCCTGCCCTGTGGGCCTTGAAGATTGCCACATCTTTTACAATGTCACCTGTTACGGTTTCCGGACTACCGGCAGCACAGACTATGATGAGGGGTTCAGCAGACAGGTCAATGTGCTTCTTGTTTTCTATAAAATCCGATGATATCGTCTTATAACAGAGCTCGCTCAACTTGATCCTGATTTCATCGGCTGCCGCCTTGTTAGGCCCGCTTCCTACGACAGCCCAGTACTTCCTCTGCTTTGCCAGCCGCTCGACGGATTGGCTGATCTGCCCTCTTTTCTCAATGACCCTGTTCATCATGTTAGGCGCCTGTTCCAGGTTGAGAAGTTCATCGGCGATAACATCATCGGAGACATTCTGAAGAAGCTGGGCCAAGCACAATGCCAGGACGTGACCGGCTACGACCTGGGAGTAGAAAGCCTTGGTTGAAGCCACAGACATCTCAATGTCCCTGCCGTCACTCGTGTAAAAAACACCGTTTGCCTTGCTGGTTATGTCGGACTGCCTCCTGTTGACAATGGCGATGACCGTCGCGCCCCTTTCCGCGGCCATTGCTACGGCACGATTGGTGTCCGTCGTTGTACCAGACTGTGTTATGGGGATTACCAGGGTATCTTTCAGGTCATCCTCCAGAAAAAATCCGCTCAGCTCGGATGCAACTTTGGCTTCAATTATGATGTGCGTTCCTTTAAGATATCTTGTGAGGCCGTCGGTAACCGCCTCACCCGCAATAGCAGCGGTGCCGTGACCTATGACGATTATCTTCCTGATGTCACCGTGGGTGAGGGCATGTCTGAATTTTTCCGGTATAATGTCCTCGCCAAGATTGAATATAACTGAATATCTCCCATTTTCTTTTTTTAAGATTCTGTACTTGCCGCGTAATGTCTTTTTTACTGAAAGTGTCGATTCGGAGATTTCTTTCAGGAAATAGTGCGGATTCTCACCCCGATCGATATCACGGGTGGTGATTTCCGCTTTCTTTACGGAATCAGCTCCCATACTCAACGCCGATCCGTCATAGAAAAGGGCTTTAATCCCCGAAACACCCCCTTGCGAGTCTTGGTCAAGGATGAAGATCTGGCCTGACGTTTCAGGGGCATCAGGCGTGGCTGGTCTTTTCACCGTCCATTTTAAGAAAAAACGGGGTCCCTTCTACAAGACCGTAGAGTTCTGATGAAAATATATACTGGTCAGGGGCAATGCCTACATAAATAGATTGGCCGCTCCCCTTGAGGGCAAGAAATATTTTCCCGGGCTCCGTATTACTGACCATGGCAATGGCATGGGAGCCTTCAAAGTCATTCACGGCCAATCTGAACGCCTCCGCCAGATCATGCCCCTCTAACAGATGCTTTTCGATTTGCAGGGGAATGATCTTCGTATCCGTCGTAATATGCGAAGCAATAAGGTCTCCCCCTTTCTCAAGGTCATTTCGAAGGGATTGATAATTATCGATGTCCCCATTAAGAACAACGCTGATGACCCAGTTTCCCTCGCCGTAAAAGGGGTAGGGTTTTTTGATTTCGGGCCACGTCGCGCCCTGAGGGGCGATATTTCTGCCAAGGGTAAAATTATTGACCGGATGGCAGTTATCGTCAGTAATGGAACCTACCGATGCCCATCTTGTATGGGATATGAATGTCTCAAAATCCGTCTTCTTGTCCGGCAAATTCGTAGAATATACGATCCTGGGATATAAATTTCCTCAGGTCCCGGACATTTTGACCCAGTTCACCGATGATGGAAGATGTCTTATATACAAAAGACAGAGCAGTTCCTTTGCCCTGCGAATTGTTCGATAGTCGGGTTTCAGAGGAAATACAGATAGAACCGTTCTGCAAATCACAGGCCTTGATTCTCTTTGAAAAATCTTCGTACAGGCCTTTCTCTTTGAGTACCTTCAAAATCTCCTCAAGGGCAGCGCCGTTACGGAATGTTAAATGATATCTGGATGCCGGCTGAATCCCGTCCCCTGACCTCCAGCCTGTCGATACAATTCAGGAGAAAATTGATCTTCTTATATTTCTTAAATAGCTCCGGGGATATTTCATCGACTCCACCTGCACCCGTCAACCTTACAATTCTGCCGACATTATCGAGAATGTCTTTTTCAAGACCCCATATAATATCCTTCATCAGGATATGCCTGCTGTTTATCGTTTCCATGTCGCCTGTTGAAAAGTTGCCGGCGTTTTCTTCAAGGCACTTTTCCTCTTCACCAAAAAATGCCTTCATTTCTTCAGCAAAGTCTGAAAGTTGCAGGGTCTTGTGGGGATTGAAAAAAATGTCCTGGAAGACAATATCTGTCTTTAACTTAAGAATTGCTTCTTCCATCTCCACCAAATACTCATCACCGCCCAGACTCTGAGCCGGTGTGATGGCGCCGGAAAGCAGCGCCTTCATTCCATTGTTCCTGATTTCCCTGAAGAGCCGGATAAGCTTTTCAATAAGATCACGCCCCTCATTCTTTTCACTCCCCTTTATGGTCAGGATACCGGCAAACCCGCAGCAAACTGACATCAGGAATCAAGGGGAAGAAAACAATCGAGTACGGTGACGCTTTATGTACATCGATCCCAATATATATCTTCCATTTCTTTAAATAACTAATTGGTCTTAAGTACCATCTGTTTAAACATACTCATATACGGTTTATAGTTCCTTTCAATTCCTTATGCCGCCGTTATCTGAAAGATGGCATATGGTCTAATGCTGCATTGGTGACATGATCCACAATATTTTGCAGCCAGGCCGTCCCCAGGACTGATGCATCTTTGTCCAAGGCCCTGTATGACTTTTATGTAATCGTTATTATCCTTGATTCTGTCATGAATTATCCTGACAAATTCATCCCGGTTTTTCAGATCAACGGTCTTTTCCATGCCTTCGGTAAAAGTTGCCTCAAGCTTTGGCCAATTTTCTCTGAATTCCTTCTTTTGCCTGAAAAGACTTTCCTTTCCTTCTTTCCTCAAAACATTAACACCCAGTTCAATGGACATTTCCATTTTTTCAGAGAGGATTTTGAATCTTTTCAATCTCTCCTCAATGGCAATTTCCAGCTTATCCATTGCCCCGGCATACAGTTCGGAACCCATATCCTGGATCTGGAAAAATGCTCGTCGGACATGGAAGTACCACTGTCTGAGGGCTAAGAGGTTGGCAAGGTAGCAGATGTTGTTATAGACCCGGTGCTTAATGTTTCCGTAAGAGCCTGCATGAAAGAAGTTTTCACTCGCGGTAGCTTCTTTTTCGGCAACAAGCCTCCCCATTTCAGTACAGTCCCTCCGGCAAACTGTTCCCGCAGCAATGACGGTACCATAGCCGATTCTGACAGGGCCAACCATGCCTCCCTGACCTCCCAGAAAAATAGGCGGTTGGTTAAGCATGACTCCTCTGGGGACATCGCCGATAAGAGAAGGTGTGGCTTTATCCTGATGCGGTGTATAATTGAAATGTATATATGAACTGCCCACTTCGCTGTGATTTTTCCGGCTTGTTCCGCCTGCCATTAAACAGTCACAAAAGTTAATGAGGCTGCCGAGCGTCACAAATGGGAAAAGGATGGTTTGCTTTAGTCCGACTGTATGATTTGCATTCGCCTCTTCTTCTAATATGCATCCTTCCCTGACCTGCGCACCACTTGCCACATTCGCCTTTTCAAGAAAGACCGATGATTTGAAAAATCCCCCTTTCAGTTCCACATGTGGTCCAATCTGGCAATCAACGATGGTGGCCGGCGCTTCATATCCCAGGTTTGTCCCCTGAGAAATCAAGGTTTTTGCCCCATAAATCCTGGTTCCGGGATAAAGTTTTACACCGGCACTGGAAATTCTGTCGAGGTTTATTTCATCTCCGATGTCTATAGAAAAAGGGTTGGGAATATTGACCCCCTTTTCCATCAGTTCAAGCACTTTATCTGACAAATTATTTCTTGTTTTCACATTTGATGCCGAGTTTGGCCATTTTTTTCTGGAATGTATTTCTGTTGATTCCGAGGTAATTGGCTGCTGAACTTTTCACATTACCGTTACGTTCGAGGGCAATCCGGAAAAGACTCCTTTCAAACATGGCTAATACGTCTTCGTATAATCTGCTTTTTCTTTTTTTTCCATCACCGGCCGAACAGAGGAGCGTAGCAATGTCTCTGAGCCTCTTTTCTATAGTCTCTTCAACAATGGAAGACGGCTTTGCCTGAATTCGTTCATCCACAACTATAGATTCTTGTTTTTTGCGTTTCATAATAGCCGGGAACCCTTTCTTGATGCTTTATTGTGAAGAGTGCTTAAGAGGAAAACAATTTAATAGCTATAATTCCTGCGAGGACTAATGCTGTAAACCATGTCATGACGATATCTGATATATTTTTTACAGGATGTTCAATCTGTTTCCTGACTTCTTCTTCCACTTTTTCCTTGTCCATGTGGTCGGCAACATCCCGGACCAGAGTGGAGAATTTTTCATATGCATTAGAAATGATATAGAATCCCTTTACTGTAGTCAACAGGAGATATACTCTTTTTCGGAGGATCAAAGCGCCGACATGTGTGATATCTTCCCAGCGGAGTTCCTTATTTCGCAGGAATTTCCTGATCATAATGCCCTGATCTCCCGTTAGCACCTTCCGGGACAGGGATTCAAAAAAAACACAAAGAACAGGTATAAAAATGACGGAGAGCGCGATCTTTTCTAAATTAGAACTTCTCAGGTAGAAAGAAAGTAGAAGAAGAAAAAAAAGAAGAATAAAATCAATAGAAAAAGAAAATAAAAACGATCTTCTAATCTTATAAATGTTTTGATACATGTTATGCTTTAAAGGCAGTGTAATACTAACCTGCCAGCCTCTCATTCATACATCTCTGACAAAGGAACCGCTTTTACCGCCATGCTTTGAGATTAATTTGATGTCGGTAAGTACGATTTTTTTATCTGCAGATTTACACATATCGTAAATTGTCAGGGCTGCCACACTGACAGCCGTCATAGCCTCCATCTCCACGCCAGTTCTGCCCACATTTTTCACTCTTGCTTCAATGGTAATTTCACCCAGATCTGCATTACTTGTAAAGGCGATGTCAACACCGGTCAGTTCTAAAGGATGGCACATAGGAATCATTTCGCTTGTCTTCTTGGCTGCCATGATTCCTGCAATCTTTGCGACACCGAAAACATCACCCTTGGGTATTTCTCCCTTCTCGATGAGAGACAATGTATCCCGGCTCATCAGAACCTTCCCCTGTGCAACCGCTTCCCTTGAGGATGCCTTCTTTGCCGTCACATCAACCATCCTGGCCTTGCCCTTTTCATCAATGTGGGAAAATTTGGTCATGCGTACTCCTGAACCAGGTCGTGAGAAATTATGCCGAAATTAGCATAGCCCCTTTCCTTAAGTCAAGAACGTTAAACAAAACTTTTAGGAAAGAAATTCCTTGCTATAAGAAGACTTATTTTATAGTATTTTCGCCCACTCACAGAAAATATCCTTTTCCATTACTTTAACAGGTTGTTGAAAAACACCTGTTTAAAAGCTGTTCAAAAATGCTTAGATGTAAGGCGCGCGGAAAACCGAATCACGAGGCGTATATAGATAGAAATACGGTGAGTGATAAGGTTTTGTGGCGCAACGCAGCAGACGCCGTCCCCGCAAAGGCGGGGATCAGCGTTTTTCAACAGCTGCTAAGAAAGTTTTCAGGAGCACTGTTTGATTGTAAAGACAATAAGCAGCACTGTGATCGGCATAGATTCGTATCCAGTTGATGTGGAAGTGGATATCTCACCGGGCCTTCCTCAATTTTCTATAGTAGGACTCCCTGATACCGCAGTCAAGGAAAGTAAAGACAGGATCAAGGCTGCGATAAAAAATTCCGGCTACAGATTCCCCAGGAACCACGTTACCGTAAATCTGGCGCCTGCCGACATTAAAAAAGAAGGTACCGGCTTTGATCTTCCCATTGCGGTAAGTATTTTGACAGGAGAAGCCTGTATTGAGGCAGAAGACCTTCTTGATTACACATTCATCGGAGAATTGTCTTTGGATGGAAGCGTCAAGGGAGTTGATGGTGTCCTTTCAGCCGCCCTTCTGGCAAACGAAATGGGGAGAAAAGGTATCATTATGGCAAGAGAAAATGCCGCTGAAGCGGCCATGGTGGAGTTTATCAGTGTCATACCTGTCGATACCCTTTCCGATGTAGTCGAATTTCTTAATGGCAGGAAGGCGATAGAGCCGTTAACGCTTGATGTAGCTGACATATTCGACAAATGTCTAAAATATCCTTTTGACTTCAGCGAAATTCGAGGACAGGAACATGCAAAAAGAGCCTTAGAAGTTGCCGCAGCCGGAGGCCATAATATTATCATGATCGGTCCTCCGGGTTCGGGGAAGACAATGCTTGCCCAGCGACTCTCGACTATACTTCCCGAAATGACTTTCACCGAAGCAATAGATGTTACGAAGATATTTTCCGTGGCCGGGCTGTTCAATAAAAGGGGCACCATTCTAGGGACAAGGCCGTTTCGGTCTCCTCACCATACGATTTCAGATGCCGGGCTTGTGGGAGGAGGTCACACCCCCAGACCGGGGGAAATCAGCCTTGCTCATCATGGGGTGTTGTTCCTCGATGAACTGCCGGAATTCAAGAGAAATGCCCTCGAGGCATTAAGACAACCTCTGGAGGATGGACATGTAACAATCACGAGGTCTTCCGTAACAGCCACTTATCCGTCAAGATTTATGCTCGTGGCGGCAATGAACCCCTGTCCATGCGGCTATTACAGCGACCAGACAAGGGTATGTCGATGTACACCGCAACAGATCCGACAGTACCAGGCAAGGATATCGGGGCCTCTTTTAGATCGAATAGATATTCACATCGAGGTCCCCTCTGTCAGGTATAAAGATCTCACGGGAAAGTCTTCCGGTGAATCCTCCGGTGCTATCAAGGAAAGAATAGAACGGGCAAGATTTATACAAAAAAAGAGGCTTGAGGGCCAGGACACGCAATTCAATGCCCGGATGTCCGACAAGCTGATTAAAGTGTTTTGTGACATCGATGAGGATTCTCAGAAGCTTATTGAGATGGCCATAGAAAAACTTGGGCTCTCAGCCCGGGCCTATACCAAGATATTAAAAGTGGCCAGAACCATTGCTGATCTCGAAGAGGAAGATAAAATACTATCCAGCCATGTGGCCGAAGCCATTCAGTATAGAAACCTTGATAGAAAGATGATTTGATATAAAAGAGGTGCGTCATATCATGATTGCAAATTCGATAATCTAATTAAAACTAAACAGTTTTAAAGAAATAATTCTCTGATACTATGACAAACATAGCATGACGTGTTCGGCATAGACAAAGCCGGGGGATTTTGAGTTTTATCCGATCCAAAATTCATGATAAATAGGAATAGCTTTCCCTATTTATCAGTCTTTAATTTCAATGAAAGGATGACGCCTCTGCCGCTGAAGTCCCCGTATAGCGGCGTGAAATCTATATCATGGGTATCTTCACCAATTCGGTAATCTTTAACATATTGAGCCTCTTTATTTTCATACTTTCGTCAACAATTTTTGTTAAGCTGCCCTTGAAATAGTCAGAAAATTCATAGCCGATGGTAATATTCTTGCTTCTGAGCCATTGTTTTCGCTAATTCTGCCATGGTTTCACTCTCCATTATCGTATCCTTAAATGTCTTCAAGTTTGTCTGTGAATTTTATTTTCAACCAGATCTTCAGAATATCCCGATTGTCGTTTTATCCTCGGACTTCTTAGAGGAGGAAAAGCATATTTATCAGTTCACCATGAAAAATGTGGTCTCTAAGCCGCGTAAATACTGATAAGTGCTCTTTGAAAAGTTCTATTTGTCGGGAGGAATAACTAAATCAAAAGTTGACTTCTATATATGGAACATATAAGAAAATACCAATTGTATCTTCCATCCCCTGAACAGGAGGTCGCCCTATGGGAAAGAACCTTAAGAGACTAAATCCGGGTGCGGAGACAAAGCCGACACATGCCCTTGAGGAGAAATTTCGTTTTCTGGCGGCAATTGTCCAGTCATCTGAAGACGCCGTCATCGGCAAAGATCTCAAAGGCACCATCACAAGCTGGAACCCGGCTGCGGAAAGAATGTTCGGGTACAGCGAGAGGGAAGCGCTCGGCAGACCCATCTCTATCCTCGGACCACCAGACCGCGTCGACGAGTTCAAAGAGATTATCGAAAAAGTTAAACAAGGGATAAAGGTAGAACGATACGACACTTTGCGGAGAAGGAAAGACGGGACACTGATTGATGTTGCAGTTACTGTGTCTCCGGTAATGAGTGAAGAAGGAAAGTTGATAGGCCTTTCGGTAATCGACCGTGACATCACATTGCAGAAGAAAGCCGACCGATATGCCCGCAGCCTGGCAGCCATCGTCCAGTCGTCTGAAGACGCCGTCATCAGCGAAGCTCTCGACGGGACCATCACAAGCTGGAACCCGGCTGCGAAAAAAATGTTCGGGTACAGTGAGAAGGAAGCGCTGGGCAAACCCATGTCCATTATCGGTACGCCGGACCGTATCGATGAGTTCAAAGAGATTATCGAAAGGGTCAAGCGGGGGGTAACAGTCGAACGCTATGAAACCGAGCGTAAACGGAAAGACGGCTCGCTGGTTGATGTTTCGGTCACTGTGTCTCCGGTGAGAGATGAGGAAGGAAAGCTGATAGGGCTTTCGGCAATCGACAGGGATATCACCGCCCAGAAACAAGCCTCCCAGTACGCCCGCAGCCTCATTGAGGCTTCTCTTGACCCGCTGGTAACCATCAGCCCGGACGGCAAGGTCACAGACGTTAACGAAGCCACCGTCAAAGTAACCGGCGTCCCGCGGGAGAAACTCATCGGGACCGACTTCTCCAGTTATTTCACAGAGCCTGACAAAGCAGCCGACGGCTATCAACTGGTTTTTTCCGAAGGAACGGTTACGGACTATCCTCTTACCATCCGTCACTATGATGGAAAGCTCACAGACGTTTTGTACAACGCATCCGTGTACAAAGACGTAGCAGGCAACGTCCTCGGCGTTTTCGCCGCCGCCCGTGATGTGACGGCGCAAAAGCAGGCCTCTCAGTATGCCCGCAGTCTGATTGAAGCTTCTCTCGACCCCCTGGTCACCATCAGCCCCGACGGCAAGATTACCGACGTCAATGAAGCCACCATCAAAGTCACCGGCATCTCCCGTGAGAGACTCATCGGCACCGACTTCGCCGACTATTTTACCGAACCCGAGAAGGCGCGGGAAGGCTACAAACAGGTGCTGGCCAAAGGGTACGTCACGGACTACCCACTGACCATCCGTCATAATGATGGAAAGCTCACAGACGTTTTGTACAATGCCTCCGTGTACAAAGACGTAACCGGCAACGTCCTCGGCGTTTTTGCCGCCGCTCGTGATGTGACGGCACAGAAGCAAGCCTCCCAGTACGCACGCAGCCTCATCGAAGCGTCTCTCGACCCTCTGGTTACCATCAGCGCCGACGGTAAGATTACCGACGTCAACGAAGCCACCATCAAAGTCACCGGCATCTCCCGAGAGAAGCTCATCGGCACCGACTTCGCCAATTACTTTACCGAACCCGAGAAGGCACGGGAAGGCTACAAACAGGTCCTGGCCAAGAGCTATGTCACGGACTATCCCCTGACCATCCGCCACAGGGATGGACATCTTACGGAGGTTCTGTATAACGCTTCCGTGTATAAAGACGTAGCCGGCGACGTCCTCGGTGTTTTCGCCGCCGCCCGCGATATCACCGGCCAGAGAAAGGCTGAAGCGCAGGTGGCTGAGCAAAGAACGAAGGAGCTGGAAAGACTGGCGGAACTGGAAAGATTCCAGAAATTGACAGTCGGACGGGAGCTGAAGATGATAGAGCTTAAAAAGGAAATCGAGGAATTAAAAAGAAGGCTCGGTGAAGCCTCATGACTTGGAAGTAGAAGAAGATGGAAAAGATATCAGATGAAAAGATCGAATCCTTGAGAGAATTCCGGTTAGCCACCCTCAATATCCTGGAAGATTTCAACACGGAGAAAAGTCATTTTGAAATGACACAGAAAGCCACCTTCAATATCCTCGAGGACTTCAACGCAGACAGGCTCCGAATGAATGATACCCAGCGGGCCGTTCTTAATATCCTGGAGGATTTGAACGAGTCCAACGAAGAGCTGAAAAAGGCGCACGATGTCCTTGAAGAACGCGTCAGGGAACGGACCGCCGAGCTGGCACGGTCCAATGCCGAGCTGGAACAATTCGCCTACATAGCCTCTCACGACCTCCAGGAGCCTCTGCGAATGATCTCAAGCTACGTCCAGCTCCTGGCAAAGAGGTATAAGGGGAAGCTGGAACAGGATGCCGATGACTTTATCGGATATGCTACAGATGGGGCTCTGAGAATGCAGAGACTGATTAATGATTTGCTTGCCTATTCACGTGTCGGCACCCGCGGGAAGAGCTTTGGAGAAGTGAATCTCGATACGGTCTTAGCTCAGGCCTTGGAGAATCTGCAACTGGTTATCAAAGAAAAGCACGCCGTCATAACCCACGCCCCCTTGCCAATGGCATATGGAGACAGTGGTCAGCTGACACAGGTTTTCCAGAACCTGATTGATAACGCCATCAAATTCCGTAGTGATGAAGCCGCCCAGGAGTCCACGTTTCAGCCAGAATTGAGGGAGGTGAATGTATTTGTTCAGTACAGGATAATGGCATAGGCATTGCCCCGGAATATGTCAACAGGCTTTTCCTGTTGTTCCAGAGGCTGCATACCAGTAAGGAGTATCCGGGTACAGGTCTAGGTTTGGCAATCTGCAAAAGAATCATGGAGCGGCACGGAGGCAAGATATGGGTTGAATCAAGACCGGGCAAAGGCTCAACCTTTTATTTCAGAATACCTACTACAGCAAAGGAGTTATTACCATGGATGAATACCCGGGTAAGAGTAATCGACATCTTACTTGTTGAGGATAATCCGGGCGATGTACGTCTGGCGCAGGAGGCCCTTAAAGAAAGCAAGGTAAGGAACCGGTTGTTTGTTGTTGCAGATGGAGTTGAAGCTATGGCGTTCCTCCGGCAACAGGGCATATATGCCGATAAGCCCCGCCCTGATTTAATCCTGCTTGACCTTAATTTGCCGCGTAAAAGCGGACGCGAGGTACTCGCGGAAATCAAGAATGATGAAAACCTGAAGCGAATCCCGGTGGTGATACTGACCGTCTCAAAGGCTGAAGAGGATATTGTGAAGTGCTATAACTATCACGCCAACTGCTATATAACTAAACCTCTGGATTTCAATCAGTTCATGGAAGTGACAAAGGCAATCGAGGAATTCTGGCTGACCATTGTCAAACTCCCACCAGGATAGGCACGTAATGAGAATCCTGCTGATTGAAGATAATCCTGGTGACATCCGGCTTGTTCAGGAAATATTGAAAGAAGCCCCGGGCGATTTCACTCTTAATGTTGCAGAAAGGCTCGGCAAAGGCTTAGAGTTTTTGCTGTCTAACAATATAGATGTGGTATTGCTGGACATGAACTTGCCTGACAGCCGCGGATTGGAAACACTTACCAAAATGCGGACCAGGTTCCAGCATCTGCCGGTTGTGATAATGACATCCATTGTTGATGAGTCACTCGCTGTTAAAGCGGTACATCTCGGGGCTCAGGACTACCTGGTAAAGGGAGAGACAGATGTCAGGTTATTGTGGCGAAGTCTTGTGTATGCCGTTGAGCGCAAGCTGGTCGAAAAGGCGATGTTACGCGCAAAGCAGGAATGGGAGCGGACCTTTGATGCCGTGCCGGATCTCGTTGCCATCCTGGACGACCAGTACCGTATCCTGCGTGTTAACAGGGCTATGGCCGAGCGTCTGGGACTGCACCCGGATGAGTGCATCGGAAAGATCTGCTATACCCAGGTGCATGGACTGGACTGCCCGCCGTCTTTTTGCCCACACGCCCTCGCCCTGGCCGACGGCCGGGAACATCTTGTCGAAGTGTACGAAGAAGGCCTGGGCGGTCATTTCCTGGTCAGCGCCACGCCTCTTACAGACGAGCAGGGACGGCTGATCGGTTCCGTTCACATTGCCCGCGACATCACCGAACGCAAAAAAGCCGAAGACGCCCTGAAGGAGCATACTGCCGCGCTGGAGGTTGCCAATAAGGATTTGGAGAGCTTCAGCTATTCCGTTTCCCATGACCTACGCGCACCCCTTCGCGCCATTGACGGGTACGCACGCATGATTCTCAAAAAGCAGGGCGATAAATTTGATGAAGATACAACACGTAAATTTAATGACATAAGGTTTAACATACAGATGATGGGTCGGCTCATCGATGATCTCCTTGCTTTCTCTCGACTGGGCCGAAAGCAAATAGCCATGTCACGAGTGGACATGGAGGAACTCATCAGGGATGTATGGAAGGAACAGAGGAGCATCAACCCTGACAGGAATATGCTGCTTACAGTCAACGGCATGCCTTTCGGTTATGGAGACAAGCCGCTCATCAAACAAGTGTATTACAATCTTCTGGCAAATTCGGCCAAATTCAGTAAATTTCGGGATCCCGCCCATATTGAAGCTGGCGGTTATACCGACGCAAATGAGGATGTGTATTATGTAAAAGACAACGGTGTCGGTTTCGATATGGCATACTATGATAAACTGTTTGGCGTTTTTCAGCGTCTTCATAACCCCGATGAGTTCGAGGGAACCGGCGTCGGCTTGGCAACTGTCCAGCGCATCATACACAGGCATGGCGGGCGGGTGTGGGCGGAAGGAAAAGTAAATGAGGGAGCCACATTCTATTTCACGCTACCACATAGCTGAGATAGATATTAAAAGTGGCCAGAACCATTGCAGATCTCGAAGAGGAAGATAAGATACTATCCAGCCATGTGGCCGAAGCCATTCAGTACAGAAACCTTGATAGAAAGATGATTTGATATAAAAGAGGTGCGCCATATCATGATTGCAAATTCGATAATCTCCTTATTTATGAACCGCAGCACTTAGTCATTGCTTTCTGAATGGTTCGCATCTGCTATTTAACGTTTTATTTCGTCATCTGTTTATCCAGTTGATACAACTATTTTACTGCAGCGCGGTTGCATGCTCTACAGGATGGCCTACCTTTAGACGGTAGGTCATGTCTATTAATAATAGGGATGGGGGTTTCTTTTTTGCACAAGATATATAGCTCGTCATCTGTAACTTTTGCAATGTAATGGGTGTGCCCGAACATCTGATAAATATATCTATAAGGTTCTGATAAATCAATTATATGAAACATAGCTTTGGCAACTATACCTAAAATAATGGTCTGCTGTAATTTAAGAGATTTTTCAATCTTTTCGAGACGGTTATATAACGTATTTTCCAATGATCTTGCTCTATGTCGTTTTTTCCCTGATTTATTCATTTCTAAATCTAATCTTCTTTTGCGCAGTTCATATTTCTTCTGAAACATCTCATATTTCTTATTCGACTGCTCCTTGCGTAGCTCCTGCCATTTGCGGGAAATTTCCAGCCTTTTATTAATCACCTCTTTACGAAACTCCCACCTCTTTTTTTTCTCCACAAACATCTCATATTTTTTATTCAGCTGATCTTGGCGTAGCTCTCGCCATTTATGAGAATTTTCAAGCTTTTTGTCACCTAATTCTTTACGAAGTTCCCCATTCTTTTGCTTTTCCAAGAGAAATTCTTTTAAAAAATAAATCGCAATTTGTTTATAAAAATCCCTCGCCACAGTTGTGTCTGATTCATTGTTATGCTCGAATTCTATCGGGACTTTATACCTGTCTAATAGATTTTCACCATGTTCGTCAAATTGGCTGATTTCCTTCTTCTTATGGAAGTATTCTGTTATTTTTTTATTCTTGGCCTTTCTTATAGATTGATGTAACTGATGCATGTCGTCTGGATCAGTTTCAAGGAGATGAAGCCATACATCTTGAAAAGCATCACTATTTACAGGACAATGCTCACTTATTATTCTTGATATCTCTTCTACCTTCATAGTTCCTCCATCATCAGCCATATGATCCGGATAGGCAGATTTTGTTTTGATCACATAGATTGAACTATAAGATGGTATCTCGAAAAAGATAAATCAAAATTTTATATCAAAAGCCATGACAAGATTGCCATGCTAGCTGATAATATGAACCCAGTATGTCGAATAATTGTCGACATACTATGCTGAATTATGCTATAATAGTTCAAACAAGATGATCGAAAAAGTCAAAGGCGGCGGAAATGTTTGAAGAACTACGGAACAAGATAACAAGTGAAGAGTTTGACTATCAAGCCCTTCTGAACTGCCTTCGGGAATATGACCGACCACGTGATAAGATCACGGATTTGCTGAAGCAGGGTGCCATTATACGTATAAAGAAGGGTATCTATGTTTTTGGAGAGAGATATAGACGACGACCCTTTTCCAGAGAGGTTTTGGCAAACATGATCTACGGACCTTCTTACATATCCCTCGATTATGCCTTGCATTACTATGGCATGATTCCGGAACGCGTTGAGGCTGTAACATCGGTCACCTGTAGCCGGGGCAGGCGCTTTTCCACCCCCGTCGGTCTTTTCATGTACCGTGGTATTTCCATGAATGCCTATCAGATCGGCATTGATCAAGTGGTACTCGATAGGGGGCGCACTTTCTTAATTGCAGTCCCGGAAAAGGCTCTGTCCGACAAGATCCATGATGACCGGGGAACGAGTGTTCGAACCCAGACGGACATGAGGGCATATCTGCTGGACAACTTGCGGATTGATCCTGAAAGGCTGGAAAAGCTAAACACCGACATGCTCTCTCTGATCGCCGACCGTTACCGGTCCCGGAAGATACGGCTGCTAAGCGATTTGCTTCGTAAGCTGGGTGGGAGGAAGAACAATGAATGAAGTAATTGCCCGCATGCTCGACCGGTACGAGAGTAGAAGTGTGGAGGACTATGTGAGAGCCCTTCGGGAGATACTGCAGGAGATTGCACTGCTCGGCCTCTGGCGGAGCAAATTTTTTGAGAAGGCTGCCTTTTACGGGGGCACAGCTCTCAGGATTCTTTACGGGATTGACCGTTATTCGGAAGACCTCGATTTCTCGCTGCTCAAGCCAATGCCTGATTTCGATATTTCGCGATATATCAGTGCCCTGGAGCGTGAGGTCCGGTCGTTTGGGTTCGAGGTGAGTGTGACGGTAAGAGAGAAGAATGCAGAAAGTCCAGTACAGTCGGCTTTTCTGAAAGCTGACACCCTGAAGCACCTGTTAGTCATAGAAACAGCAGAAGACATTGCCAGGCAGATCCCCCGCGGACAGGTCATGAAAATTAGAATCGAGGTCGATACTGACCCGCCAATGGGGTTTGACACTGAAAACAAGTTTCTCCTTCAGCCGATCCCCTTCTCGGTCAGAACATTTGTCCTTTCTGACCTATTCGCCGGCAAAATGCACGCCGTTCTGTGCAGGCAATGGAAGAGTCGGGTTAAGGGCCGTGATTGGTACGACCTCGTCTGGTATGCCTCGCACCATCCGCAACTACATCTCGACCACCTCGAACAGAGGATGATCCAGAGTAGACACGCGAAGGAAGGGGACCGCCTGACCAAGGAGAAATTCTTCTTACTGACATCAAACGCAATTGATAAACTGGATATAAATCAGGTCAAGAAGGAAGTGGAACCTTTCGTGAAGAACCCTGATGCTCTGCAAGTTTGGTCGAAGGAGTTCTTCAGGGATGTTGTCAAAAGGATTGTGCTGGTCTGAAGGATGTTCTGATCGACATTTGTTCCGAACATGCGAATATTTCCTGAACGAAACAAAAACAGCAAAGATAAGATAACCAATTTATCAAATACGAAGGGTAATGTCCGACCATCTGACCAGATCATTTATTACAGGTTCAAACATGCAAGGCTGAACTGTTTATTTTTCCGTTCAAGAAAAAAGTGCATGTCTTCCTGTTATCAATGACCCAATGGATTTCTCAATCATACAACACTTCAAGCGGTAATCTGTTGTTGATGTTCCATCGACACACGAGACCGTTCTTCATATACTCTTGCCGCAAGAAGTAATATCTTAAGGCTGAATATCATCCCTTGTTATCAGTTCTTACCTACCATTCCCCTACTTAACAATCCCTATTCTTTTACATCATCAAATGAGGTAGTGGGATTAGAAAATAGTCAAGGAGGACTTTAATTACCCGAGTTCTTCAAGGCGTAGGGATAAACTATGAACACTTCATTCAGAGAAAGGAGATCATCATGGCTGAAATACCAGGTTTGAAAGTAACGAACGTCGTTCTCGTACACGGTGGCTTCGTGGACGGCTCTGGTTGGGAAAGCGTCTATAAGATCCTGACGAAGGGCGGCTACTCGGTCAGCGTCGTTCAGAATCCGACGATATCTCTGGCCGGCGATGTCGCTGCAACCAAGCGTATTATTGCCGCGCAGAATGGCCCAGTGGTTCTCGTCGGCCACTCCTATGGCGGAGTAGTGATCACGGAAGCCGGCAACGATCCAAAGGTGGCGGCGCTCGTCTATATCACCGCCTTTGCCCCCGACAGGGGCGAGTCGGTGTCCACTCTTATCAAGAATCCACCGCCAGGCGCGCCTGTGCCTCCGATACTGCCGCCGCAGGACGGATATCTATTACTCGACAAAGCGAAGTTCCCCGCCTCATTCGCGGGTGACGTGGACAATGAAAGGGCCGCGTTCATGGCAGACTCCCAAGTCCCATGGGGCGTGGACGCACTCAGCGGCACGATCAGCGAGCCGGCTTGGAAGACCAAGCCGAGCTGGTACCTGGTTGCCACAGACGATAAGATGATCCCACCGGCGGCTCAGCGCTTTATGTCCAAGCGCGCTGGTTCAACTGTTGTCGAGGTCGCGGGCAGTCACGCGATCTACGTGTCGCAGCCGAATGCCGTGGCCGCGCTCATCGAAAAGGCCGCTATAGGGAAGTGAAAGCTGTGGCGAACTGAGCCTGATGAACACGCATATAAGCCGTCTGCAAAGAGGACCGGCAAAATACGTTGAGGAATCAGGAAGAGGATGTGTCAGTAAAAAAGATTCCCAACCAAATCAAAAGGCAGGGTCAGAATGGCACTGCCTTTCTTATTGAGCATTTCAAATCGTAATCGTCGGTATAATCTCATCACACAAATTATTGATAAGTAGATACTGTCCAGCCATGTGGCCGAAGCCATTCAGTACAGGAACCTTGATAGAAAGATGATTTGATGAAAAAGAAGTATGTCATTTCATGATTATTCTATCTATTCTGATGAGATTACCGCGCACCCGCTGATTCCCCACGCTCCGCTCGGGACTTCGGCTCACCGCGATGGCGGATGATTTTCAGCTACTCTTTCCTTATCGCTGGATTTAGGTAATATATTAATCGATAATTGTCGGCTTTAGCAGCTGAAAAGGACTGCTAACTCGTTCAAAATACCCTTCCTGATTAATCCTTGACATCAGCTCCAGAGAAGTTTATATTACGTTAACTGGTTTTGGTTCATATGTCCTCAGAGCCTGTTAAAGGCTGCTGGGGATTTTTTTGATGAAAAAAAGATTTACTTAAAGTGTATGGCCGATTCCTGTCGGAGACAGGAGGAATCAGAAATTAAATATCCGCCCCAAAGTTGTACTGGGGCGAATACATAGGAAAAAGGAATAACAATGAATTTTAAGTCGTTTAATCTACACCCCAACATCGAATCAGGCATCAGGGACCTCGGTTATACAGCGCCCACGCCGATTCAAATACAAGCTATACCACCCATTCTTCAGAACCGGGATGTCATGGGACAGGCACAGACCGGAACGGGAAAAACCGCTGCCTTCGTTCTTCCCATCCTGCAACGCCTGATGGACGGGCCGCGGAAGCGTGTCCGGGCGCTAATCATGGCGCCGACGAGAGAACTGGTGGAGCAGACGCATGAAGCCATCGGTCAACTGGGCCGCTATACGAAACTGAAGAGCGTCACAATCTATGGAGGCGTGAACCAGAATCCGCAGATCAGCAAGATCCGCAGTGGAGCGGAGATTGTTGTGGCCTGCCCCGGACGTCTGATCGATCTTATGGATAAGGGCGTGATCGATTTAAGGCGCATTGAAGTCCTTGTCCTGGACGAAGCAGACCGCATGTTCGACATGGGCTTTCTGCCGGATATCCGGAATATCCTGAAGCGCCTGCCCGTTCAGCGGCAGACGCTCCTTTTTTCGGCCACTATGCCCGATGATGTCCGAGACCTGGCAGAGAGCACCCTGCGCAATCCCGTCATCGTACAGGTCGGTGATGCGGTCCCGGTATCCACGGTCTCCCATGCCATCTATCCGGTTGATCCGCACCTCAAGACATCTCTTTTGATGAAGATTCTGGAATGCACGGACATGGCGTCGGTGCTCGTCTTTACGCGCACCAAGGACCGCGCGACCCGCCTGGCGAAGCAGATGAAAAGATCCGGGTTTCTTGTGACCTCGCTGCAGGGCGATCTGCCCCAGAATAAACGACAGGAGGCGCTGGACGGTTTTCGCAGCGGCAAATACCAGGTCCTCGTGGCCACCGACATTGCCGCCCGCGGCATCGATGTTTCCAAAATATCACACGTGATCAATTATGACATGCCCGACACGGTCGATGCCTACACGCACCGCATCGGACGCACTGGCAGGGCCGCCAGAACCGGGGATGCGTTCACCTTTGTGACGCGCCCGGACAGGGCTTTTGTGTGGAGCATCGAAAATGTTCTTGGTGAAAAGCTGGAAAGGCGGATATTGGATAATTTCAATTACGCGATACCAGCGCCGGAAGCCGGTAAGGGATCCGACCGCTCACAGCACTCCAGGAAGCGGTCGAGCTTGACGAAAGTCCCGGCAAATTCTCCGGCACGACATGCCCGTTCTTCTTCGCCGGTTTCGCGGCCGGCTTCAGGCGCGGCGAGAGGACGGAAGGATCTTTCTCAGTTCCCGTTTCTCGTTGGTTCACCCCAATTGAAATCGCGCCGATCCCACAGCATACGTTGATCGTACTCGCTTTTCAGCGGACTCCCAACGGTCGATCGTCATTGGGTTGATCGCTTTCATGAAATATGGTGAGGCAGATACATCATCTAAACACGGGAATAGGTAACGCTGTCTTTTTCAAACTCTTCGATGATTTCGTCAGTCAGGGACGGACGGATTTTTGGCATGATCTCAAAAATAGTTTCCGTAGACACCCAATAATCCCGCTTAGTGGCAAGTTCCTGTTCAAAGGCCAACTGCGCGACCTGTTGGAAGAGATATTCCATATCGGCCGGAGTAAATCGGGACGTCATCTTTATAATACGGTCAAGATCGATCTCGCCTGTATGAAGCTTGGATAGGTAGTGTCTCAGTATCGTTTTTCTCTCATCCTCATTCAAACCGCCCACCGGAATGATGCAATCAAATCTTCCCGGGCGAAGCAGCGCGGTATCCAGTTGCCTGATGTAATTAGTAGCGCAAATAAGGAGTATGTTGTTACCCTGATTTTTAAGAAGCGGGACCTGCTTGAGAAATTCATTTGTAATAGACTTGTCAATGCGGCTCGCCTCGTCCCGACTGCCCGCGATCTCTTCAAACTCATCGATAAAGATGACGGCTTCCTCCAGATTTCGTGCCTTTTCCATTATCATGCGCAGATTAGCCCCCACCCTTTCGGTTCCGTCAACCATCAGCATGCTCGGAGCAATTTCAATGAACCACCAGGAAAGGACTCCTGCTATTGCTCTGGCAAAATGAGTTTTACCTGTACCGGGAGGTCCAAAGAAAATGATGGTCTTGGGAGGAACAACACCATGCTTTTTCGAAAGATCCCGCTCTGTCAGGGGAAGTATTATTTTCCTTTGAACTAACTGCTTTGGAGGCTGAGAATCGGAGATGGTATCCCATATTTCTTTTCTGCTGGTCTGAGCCCCCATCTCATTCAGGATGTCCCTCCGTTTATAGGCCAGGTATTCCTCATTGGCTTGCTCTATATTTTCGAGGAAATCGATGCATGCGACCCGCAAGACCTACATCCCGACCCAGTTTTTCAGACATGAGCCATTTATGCTGCAAAATTCTCGGCCATAGGTCAGCGGCAGCATCAGGATCAAATTTTGTGCCGCTTATCTCAAATATTTTACTCGCGCACGACTCGGGTGACAGTTTCTCTGTTAAGTCTTCGTTCATGATTCGCCTTCCCTCAAGGACCTGATATCTTTGCCGGATTAATATTGTGAATTTTCCAACTTTTTCCAGTCACTTGTTTTTTTGATGGTGCAAGTATAGGGCAAAATGATCCTGTGTCAAGGAGAAGGTACCACAAAAGTTCTGCTTCCTCGATGGACTCTACTCTTTCAAGTGTAGAAAATAATTATTGAAATAATTAAAGAATAATCCTTGACTTCCGGTAAAGGGCATCATATATTAGCAACAAGATATAAGTTTGGATATAACATTTTGAAGTGCAAAGATGGCCACCAAGCTTTTCAAGTCTCGGTGGCCTTTTTCTTTCTGTCATAGTGGCAATCCGACTTAAGAAAATTTTGAGAAAGGAGGATGAAAGCGATGTCAGAAGGTAAAGTAAAATGGTTTAATGAACGTAAAGGCTTCGGATTCATTGAAAAGGATGACGGTGGTGATGTATTTGTTCATCACAGTGCCATTCAGGCTGAAGGTTTTAAGACGTTAAATGAAGGCCAGCGTGTCAGTTTTGATGTTACGCAGGGTGCAAAAGGCCCGGCAGCGGAAAACGTGAAACCCTTATAAGTTCATGATCGGAAAGGAAGAGGCGCTCCTCGTATGGTTTACCATGTGTGGGAGCGCCTTTTTTGTATAAAACTTTAGATGCTAATTTAATTAAGAGGCCTTGAAAATAATGAATGCACGCTGGGTGCTTGATACTCTCTGGCCGGAACTCCCGCAAGTTGATTGTACAATCGTAGCACGGTGGTGGCCCTGGGACTATTACTGTGTATCGACAATACGGGTATGGCAAGATAAGTTAGATCCGATATACAAAAGTATAAAAATAAATTCTCTCCACCCGCAGCAATATGTAACACATATCTATAAGTGTGATAAAAACGGCAGGAGCGATGTGAACCATTTTTATTATATGAAAGAATATCCTGACTCAAAACTGGCAAGAAGAGGCCACAAAGAAGTGGTAGATCTACTGGAAAAAGGCATGCTTAAGTTAATAAATCGAGTTCGGCCAGGCAATAAACAGTTAACCAGCTAATTCTCGCTTACAACTCTCCATAATTCTTGTGTCGATCCCTCCCCATCAATTCTCCCAACGCATGAAAGCTCAATCCCTTCATCCTCTTAAAACAGGAAACAGCTAAATCCCTTTTTCGAAGTTTGGGATCCATTCTCCGTTTACGGATCTGCTCGCCAATATTTTGGAGATTCGGAATATCCATTTTGTTGATCATACACACGAGGTACGGTAAGGCTTAGGAAAAATTGGGAAAAGGTACTTAAAGTCGCCAGAACCATCGCGGATATCGAAGAAGAAGATAAATGCTCTCCAACCATGTGGCCGAGGCCATTCAGTACAGAAATCTTGATAGAAAAATGATTTAGTGATAAGGAACCGGTACCAATTGGATGTTTAATGCATAAAGGGAGATAAGCGTATGGAAATCAGAATTGTTAAAGCTGAACCGACAAAAATGAAGCCAAAACCTGCCGATGAGTCAAAACTTGGATTCGGGAAAATATTCACTGACCATTTCTTTACCATGAAGTACCATGCGGATCGCGGCTGGTATGATGCCATGATAGAACCATACCGGCTTATATCGCTGGAACCCACCGCCATGTGTCTTCATTACGGACAGGAAATATTTGAAGGGCTGAAGGCGTACAGGGGGAAAGATGATCAAATCTACCTCTTCAGGCCTTATGAAAATATTAATCGTATGAACGCCTCGGCGGAAAGGCTTTGTATGCCCAAAGTCGATCCGGAATTATTTATGGACGCCCTTGAAGAAACTCGTCCTTATTGAGAAGGATTGGATTCCCCGAACCCGAGGGGCATCTCTCTATATCAGGCCGACGATGATTGCTACGGAAGCGGCCCTGGGTGTGCATGACTGCCAATGAATACCTTTTTTTCATTGTCGTGGGCCCAGTGGGTGTTTACTATCCCCAGGGCTTCAGCCCAACCAGTATGTATGTGACTGATGACTATGTCCGGGCTGTGCGCGGAGGTATAGGATACTGTAAAGCTGCCGGCAATTATGCGGCCAGTCTCCGGGCGAGCAAGCTGGCCATGGAAAAGGGATTTACACAGGTGCTTTGGTTGGATGCAGATCGAGAGAAAGTATATCGAAGAAGTGGGGACAAGCAATGTCTTTTTCCTCATCGGGGAAGAGCTGATTACACCGCCCCTCGGGGGAAGCATCCTCCCCGGGGTACCCGAGAATTCCGTAATTCAGATGGCCAGAAGCTGGAACATTCGCGTTTCGGAGAGACCCATATCTATCGACGAGATTATGGATTCATCTGCCAATGGGAGCCTGAAGGAGGCATTTGCCTCCGGAACGGCGGCAATCGTTTCCCCCATCGGACAGATTTCTTACAAGGGAAAGGCAATTATCATTAATAAGGAAGAAACAGGTACTCTTACAGAAAAATTATACAATGAAATACTGCAGATACAATACGGCGAAAAGGATGATCCGTTTGGCTGGAGAATGCCGGTATCGGACTAAGAAACTCTCAAGTTTGATGATATGCCTCTTGAAACATGTACTTGGAATTAAATCCACAGGCATGTGGAAAAGGCTGTTGATGAACATGTTGATAACAATCGTAAGTCTGTCAATTGCGACAATTTTATACCTAATTGCATATGATTTAGGCAGCAAATAATATGAATAATTACAGTATGTTACGTAAGCATTCCTTTGATTTCTGCTACTTATTGAGTTCTCTTTAGGAAGATATAAACTTCTGGAAAAAAATGTGCCATTTTTTCACTTTTTTTACATTAAAAAATATTAAAATAGAGTATCGCGCAGCAATGCGGTTATTTAATCACAATGGCGGGCATTATAATCTGCCTGCTCTTTATTTCCGTTACGCAGACCCCTGCGGAACTTATGCCTCTCGAAGAGTTAATTGCAAAGGCACAGGAAAGATATGAAAAATCAGAAGACCTTAAGGCACGTTTCATCCAGGAAGTCGACGATCAAGGCGATGAATAAAACGGATCGTGAAGAAGGGATTCTCTATGTGAAAAATCCCAAGAGAATGTTGTGGAACTATTCGAAGCCAAAAGCAAAAAAATTAATTATCAATCCTAAAAGGGCCTGGTTATATATTCCGGACGATCGTGTGGTCTACATTCAGGAAGCGGAAAATATCTATAAATCGAAACTTGGCCGTGAAGTTTCTCTCCGGTATAGGCAAGCTGGGTGAGGATTTCCATATAGGCTATGCCAGGCCCGAGCCGGTGGATGGGAAAGGAAATTATCTTCTTACCCTTGTTCCCAAAGTATCCGATATGGGAATTGATACATTACATCTGACCATAGACAGGGATAATTTCCAGGTTATCCAGTGCAGTTTTATGGACTTGTATGGTAATATTACCCGTATACGGCTCATGGATATAAAAATCAACAACAACCTCTGCCGATAAGCTGTTTCACTTCAAGCCTCCGGCCGGGGTGGAAGTGTTCAATATGCCATGAGACCTTTACAGGCTGTTGAAAACCGCCCATCTGCGGCGTTGCGCTGCGCCCTTAGCCATTCGACGTACGTCTATGTACGCCTCACGACTCAGGTCTTGCACGCCTTGCATCTGGACATTTTGACGCTGATGACAGTGTTTTTTTCAACGGCACCAAACAAGGCCTCTCTCCGGAAACTTCTCAAAGTCTTTTATGCGAATTTGCTTAATTTGCGATAAGTAATCCAGTATGTTTCTCATGGATTATGATGCTCTGTTGTGGAGGGTAGCAAATGATACGATATCACATTCGATGAAACGACATGCCTGGATATTGGAGAAGGCATTGAGCTTAGAGTGGCTGGAAACCAATGGATTCGGGGGTTATGCATCCAGTACGATACTGAGCTGCAATACAAGGAAGTACCACGGCCTCTTGGTAGCGAATCTCAAAATACCTCAGGGCAGGCACGTCCTTCTTTCGTGGCTTGAGGACTCCATTTCTCTGAAGGGAAAGAGTTCTTCCTGTCATGCTGTCAATATCCGGGCGTCTTTCACCCTCGGGAGAAACATTTTCTCAAGGAATTTCGTCTGGCTTATTCTCCCCAGTTTACCTATGAAGCAGATGGGTTTCGCCTTCATAAGGCAATTATGATGGTGCATGGCGAGGATCGCGTCCTGATCAGGTACGATGTTGAGCATTGTCCGGTTTCCCGGCATCTTCCGCGTTAAACCATTTCTCGCATATCGGGGATTTCATGCACTGACAACACAAAATATGTATCTCCATACAGAGACATGCGCGATAGAGAACGGATTCAAGATGACGCCGTATGATGGCATGCCGCATATTTTTATGCACACAAATGTGAAAGTCGCGAATTCCATCCTTCTCCTGTCTGGCATAATAATTTTGAATATCGGGTGGAAAAAGAAAGGGGATTTGATTGGCATGAGGATCTCTTTCGTCCCGGCATTTTTGAGATTCCTGTAAAAAAGGGAAGCACCGTCATCGTTTCCGCATCGCTGGATTTTGCGAGGAAGGACTAGAGGAGATATGGACAGACGAAATGAGAAGGCGGGTCGATGAGGCATCAAGAGATGAAAAGATCGCAGAAAATTTTGAAAATGAAGAGGATAGAATTCATGTCCGGAATCTGATTGCAGTCGGGTCAGCAGTTCCTGATCAAAACACCGTCGGGCCGACCGTCAATTATCGCGGGATATCACTGGTTCGGTGACTGGGGACGGGATACACTCATTTCCCTGCCGGGTCTGACATTCTGCAGTCGGCCGTATCCCGGAGGGGATTGCCATCCTCGCTTCACTCGGTGCGCATGAAAAAAATGGTCATCCTGCCTAATTATTTCTCCGACGATGAGACGGAAAATGCCTACAATACAGTGGATACCTCGCTCTGGTATTTCTGGGCCGTTCAGCAGATGCTGAAATACACGGGCGATATCGGAGATCATCGAAAGCCGGATATGGCCGGTCATGAAGAAGATTCTGCAAGGGATATATGGACGGAACCGCATTCAATATCCATATGAGCGAAAAACGGTTTACTTCACGCAGGCGATAAAGATACGCAACTGACATGGATGGATGCCACCGTTGAAGGCAAACCTGTCACCCCGAGATGGGGATATGCCGTGGAGATCAATGCCCTCTGGTACAATGCCATCTGTTTTGCCCATGAACTTGCGCAGCGTTTTGATGACCATGAATCTTTTTTCCATGATCCTGATTCCCGAGGATAAAAAGTCCTTTGTTGAATACCTTCTGGATCGAAGAGCGAGGCGTATCTCGGCGATGTTTTTCGCGATGACTATCTGGATCGTACCGTAAGGCCGAATCAGATTCTGGCCGTCTCGCTTCCCCATTCACCGTTGGAATCTCGCTCAACGGTCCGGAGTAGTTGAGAAAGTCAGGCAGCACCTGCTTACCTCTGTGGGATTAAGAACCCTCTCGCCGGAAGACAAAAACTATAGGGGAAGGTACGAAGGCGATGGACCTGCAAGAGACGCGGCTTACCATCAAGGTACCGTATGGCCATGGTTAATAGCGCATTTTGGTGAGGCATACATCAGGGTTGCTAAAGACAAGACCGCAGCGAAGATGTTTCTCTTCGACTATGTTCGATCATTTGTCCGTCAGCATATGCCGGAGGCCGGTGTAGGCTGCATATCTGAAATATTTGATGGTGATCCTCCGCATCGCCCTAATGGCTGCATTTCTCAAGCCTGGAGCGTAGCCGGATTGATCAGACTTGTACACATTGCTCAATGAGAATGCAGATTAAATAGAAAACCCTCATGGTCTGTAGGGCGCTTGGCATGTATGAAACTTGTTCCCACCCCTGATAAAAGCATTCGAGGGCAGGCTCCGGCGGTGAACCAGGATGAATACCTGATATGTCCCCCTTTGCAAAAGGGGGAATATATGGAATCTATTTTCGTAATAACGGATAAGTCAAAAGGGCATTATGTAAGAGATTTTTCTCGTTTACTTTATCCGTTCGTTATGTCATTATCCTGAAAGTTTATTTTAGTGATTTCGTATTACAAGAGTCACCTCTGTAATAATATTCCAATACAGATTTTTGAATGTGAAGCTCCCCGCCCGCAGGACGGGGCTTCCCGGAAAGGAAGCTATGCTCACATTGCACCCCTTATCCCCGCCTACAAGGAGGGGCTTGCGGGATGTGCTCCCGGTCGAGGAGGCCATTAGCTCGTGAGAATTCTCATGTTTGGATGGGAATTTCCGCCCCATGTCAGCGGCGGCCTCGGGACTGCCTGTTTCGGTATCACAAAGGCGCTGGCCGGCCTCGGTCACAAGATTATTTTCGTAATTCCGAAAGTGTTGGGTGAGGTCGGACAATCACACGTGGAATTTATTTCAGCATCGGAAGTTCCCGTCAAAAAGAAGCATCGTAAAGCGATTCAAAGTCTTCAAGGGCCTTGATATCAGGTTAATAGATTCATACCTGAAACCATATCTGAGTGAACGTCAGTATGAGGATTTACTGCGGGGACATGTTGTGAAGCTGCCCGCACACGAAAAGAGGCCGGAGCGAATCGTGGGAGTCCCTGGTCCTGGAAATCTCTCGAGCACTATGGTCCAAATCTGATTGCCGAAGTTGTAAGATATGCGAAGGTAGCCGGCGCCATCGCTAAAAGTCAGTCATTCGATGTAATCCACGCCCATGACTGGATGACGGTCCTCGCCGGTCTTTATGCCAAGGAAGTCAGCAAGAAGCCCCTTAATTCTTCATATTCATTCCCTTGAATTTGATCGAAGCGGGGAACATATCAATCGGGATATTTTTTATATCGAGCGGTACGGCATGGTTTCGGCAGATCATATTATTGCTGTCAGCCATTATACAAAAAATTTGATTGTCAGCCGATATGGTATCGATCCCGATAAAATATCTGTTGTTCATAATGCCGTTTCCCGCACGGAGGCTCCAAACATTTACCATGTCGAGAAGAAGTCCCGATAAAAAGATTGTTCTTTTTCTCGGCAGAATTACCTTCCAGAAGGGCCCTGACTACTTCGTCGAAGCAGCGGCAAAAGTCCTGGAGAAACTTCCGGAAGTGACGTTTGTTATGGCGGGTGCAGGAGACATGATGCCCCGCATGATAGAACGGGTCGCCGAACTGGGCATAGGGAAAAATTTTCACTTCACCGGATTTCTGCAGGGAGACCGAAGTCGAACAGATATTTACGATGAGCGACCTTTATGTCATGCCCAGTGTATCTGAACCTTTCGGTATTTCGCCTCTTGAGGCAATGATATATGATATACCGGTCATTATTTCCAGGCAGTCCGGGGTATCGGAAATACTTCATCACGCGTTGACAGGTGGATTTCTGGGACGTGGATGAGATTGCTAATAAGATCATAGCAATTTTAAGGTACCCGAGCCTGGTTGCGGAGATTGTCGAGAAGTCACGCGATGAACTGCGCAAGGTCCGTTGGGAATACGCCGCGAGAAAAGATCGTCGACGTCTACCGGCACGTATTGAAGTGAAAGGGTGGAAAAATGCCAAGTGTATGTCTTGCACTTTCATGTCCATCAGCCACGCTGGTTGAGGCATTATACCTTTTTCGATATTAATCATGACCATGTTTACGAGGATACGGAAAGAAATCTTCAGCCCTGAACAAAGCATTGTCCGAAAAATGTTATATTCCGGCCAATGATATAATGTTAAACTTAATAAAAAAGTATAAGGGAGATTTCCGGATTGCCTTTTCGATCACGGGCATTCTCCTTGATCAACTTGAAAAACACCGCGTTGATGTTCTTGACGGTTTTAAAAGGATTGCTGATACGGGATGCGTGGAGTTCAGTGAATGAGACATACCACCATTCACTTGCTTTTCTGTTTTCCACTCCGGGAATTTAAAGAGCAGGTCATGCTGCATAAAAAGAAGATAAAGACCCTGTTCGGTCAAACACCCAAGACGTTTCGTCATACCGAACTGATCTATAACAGCGATCTCGCAAGGATCATAGAGAAAATGGGATACAATGTCCTTCTGGCCAAGGGTGCGGATAAAGTCTTAGGGTGGCGGTCTCCCGACTATGTCTATCAGCCGGCAGGGTGTAAGAAACTGAAACTGCTCTTTAGAAATCACCGTCTGTCTGATGATATCGCCGTTCGTTTTTCGGACTCAAAGTGGTCTGAATATCCCCTCACAGCCGATAAATATGCCCACTGGGTCCACCGCGTTAATGATGCCGGAGATGTTGTTAACCTTTTCATGGATTATGAGACATTTGGCGAACATCAAAGTGAGAAAACGGGGATTTTTAAATTTATCCAACAGCTTCCCCGTGAAATCCTGAAACATCCCGATTTCAGGTTTCAGACCCCTTCGGAGATTGCCGCAGACTATGATCCTGTTGCTCAACTTGATTTAACGAATCTTATCTCACGGGCAGATGTTGAAAGGGATTTAAGCACCTGGTTGGGAAATACGTTGCAGAAAGATGCCACTAATACACTGTACGGCATGGAATCGAAAGTTAGAAGCCGGAAGAACGGCATGTTTCTAAATGCATGGCGCATGCTTCAGGCATCTGACCATTTCTATTACATGCATACCGGAATGGCCCGCCGATGGAGATGTACATAAAGATTCCAATCCCTATGGGTCACCCTATGATGCGTATATCAACTATATGAATATTATCGATGATTTTTCCGGTTTCTTAGGTAAGAAAAAAGGAGCGTAATTAATGAAAAAACAAAGCAAAGGCTATCTTTTTGAGGTCAGCTGGGAGGTCTGCAATAAGGTCGGAGGCATATATACCGTTGTTACCAGCAAAATGAGGGAAGCCATTAATAATTATGGCGAACGTTATTTCCTCCTGGGACCTGATCTCAAAACCAATCCTGATTTTGAAGAAACTGATGAAGACTGCTGGGTAAGGATCAGGGAAAGTACGGCCATCAAAGAAATCCCATGCCGTTTCGGCAGGTGGAAAATCCCCGGTGAACCAAAGGTTATCCTCGTCAATTTCGGAAAGAAATATGACAAGGAGCAGCTGCTCTACAGGCTCTGGGAGGATTATGGCGTCGATTCGATAGCCGGTGGATGGGACTATGTGGAACCGGTAATGTTCAGTTATGCCTGCGGTGAGGTCATCGAAACAATCTACAATTTGATGGTCAGACCTCATGGTATGCAGGCCGTTGCCCAGTTTCATGAATGGATGTGCGGCGCGGGACTCCTGTTTTTGAAAAAAAAGGTCCCGGAAATGGGCACTGTCTTCACCACCCATGCCACGATTTTAGGGAGAACCCTTGCCGGTTCAGGTGTGGATATCTATACAGCGATGGATCATCTCTCACCGCAAATAGAGGCGGGCGCCCATAACATTAAGGCGAAATATTCCATGGAGGTGACATCGGCCAGGGAAGCAGATTGCTTTACGACAGTCAGCGAAATAACAGCTACTGAAGCGAAAAATTTTCTCGGCAGATATCCTGATGTTATAACACCCAACGGGCTTGACATGGACCATATTCCTGATCTCGCAGCGGATAGAGCACCTGCATTAAAGTGCGAGGGAAAAACTTCTTAGTGCTGCTTCACGGTTTCTGAGAAAGGATTTTCCCTGCAAATACAAAGATTGTGGTCATATCGGGCGTTACGAATTCCATAATAAGGGTATCGATATTTCCCTGAATGCCTTCAGCCGGCTCGATAAAGATATGACAAAAGATGAAGTGGTCCTCGCTTTATCTTTTCGTCCTGCGCGGCCATACGGATTTGATTCCTGCCCTTCAGAGCGATCATACAAAACCGGAACCGGGCAATCCTCCCATTGCGACCCACAGACTCCATAATGAGGCGTCCTGACCCCATTCTGCAGACATGCAACAGATTGGGACTAATGAACACACCACAAAACAGGGTTTACGTCATCTTTGATCCGGCATACCTGAACGGCCATGACGGTCTGATCAACATGACCTATTACGAAGCCCTTTCGGGATGTGATCTGGGGGTTTTCCCGTCGTACTATGAACCCTGGGGATATACACCCCTGGAAAGTGTCGCCCACGCCGTACCGACGATAACGACTGATCAGGCCGGTTTCGGAACACTGGGTTCAGTTAATGGCGCTGGAGAATGGCGGGGTTATCCTCTTAAATCGTAAAGGACAGAAAATCGATTTAATTGAAGAAAATTTATATAATATCTTCAAAAATTTTCTATCCTGGAGTGATGAGGAAATTGAAGCGAGGCGTAAGAGTGCCCGGGACGTCGCACTTCAGGCCAACTGGAAAGATTTCTTCAAGTTATACCTAAGGGCCTATGATCAAGCTGTCGCTGCTGCCCATGAGCGTGCCGAAAAGCTCATCTCCATAGACTACAGGATGGAAAAGAAATATGTGTTTGCCGGCACTGTATCTACTCAGCCCCATTTTCGGGCGTTTACAGCCGTTGTAAATCTTCCCCTCAAAATTGAGCGGCTAAGAGAACTTGCCTATAATCTATGGTGGACATGGCACCCCAAGGCCCGCAGTCTGTATATTTCCCTCGATCCAAAAGTGTGGCCGGAGATGCACAATAACCCTGTAAAAATGTTGGAGACGATATCGCCGGAAAAACTCTTGGAGGCATCGGAAAACCCGAGCTACATGTCAATGTACACACAGATCGTCCAGCAGTTCGATGAATATATTAACGATAGAGCCCCCCATGAAATGGTTAAGGTCTCTCCGGCAATCAAATGGTCATCTCCGATTGCCTATTTCTCGGCAGAATATGGCCTTCATGAAAGCATTCCCATTTATTCAGGCGGCTTGGGTACACTCTCCGGCGATCACTTAAAAACTTCCAGCGACCTCAATATACCGCTCATTGGTATTGGTCTTCTCTATAAGAACGGTTATTTTAAACAGGTTATTGATAAAAATGGTATCCAGATAGAGGAATATCCTGAGAACGACTTCTCTGTCCTGCCCATTCAGAATGTCCGGGACGAAACTGGAAATGAAGTTCAGATATCCCTTGAGCTGCCCGGTAGGACACTTTATGCAAATATCTGGGAAGTAAAAGTGGGGCGTGTTTCATTGTATCTGTTAAATGCTGATGTTCCGGGAAATACCATTCAGGATCGAAAAATAACGGAGCGACTGTATCACGCGGATCAGAGGATAAGGATTGAACAGGAAATCCTTTTAGGCATGGGCGGTGTGAGGCTGATCAAAAAGCTGGGCATCAGGCCGCGCGTCTACCACATCAATGAAGGACATTCTGCATTTCTGATCTTTGAACGTATCGCCGATCTTATGACGGAGGAAGGACTTTCCCTCGATGAAGCTACGGAGATCGTTCGCGGCAGTACTGTTTTCACAACGCATACTCCCGTTGAAGCAGGCATTGAAAGGTTCCCCAGGGATTTGATGGAACATTACTTCTCCAGCTTTATTAAAAGAACGGGCATGCCCTGGTCACAATTCTGGGAAGTGGGGCGAAAAGAGGGCAGCGAAGAAAAGACATTTTATATGGCGATTTTTGCCTTAAGAATGGCGCATATGAGTAATGCCGTAAGTCATGTCCATGAAGAGGTGTCGAAACGCATGTGGCGTGATGTATGGAAGGGTTATAACATCTCGGATATCCCGATCGGTCATATCACGAACGGCGCCCATACCAAGTCCTACATTTCACCGAGAATGCAGGCACTCTTTGATACATATCTTGGAGACTGGGAGAATAACATAACGTCCCCTGAAACATGGGAAAAGATTCGAGACATCCCCGATTCATTGCTGTGGGATACCAGATACGAACTAAAGCAAAGACTTATTAACTTCTTAAGGGAATATCTCTCCAAACACTGGGTGAAGTATGGTTATACAAAGACATGGCGGGAAGAATTCTTCTCAAAAATCAATCCCGCAGCCCTGATGATCGGGTTCGCAAGAAGGTTTGCACCTTACAAACGCGCCGATATGCTCATGTCTGACCTGGACCGCCTGGACAGAATTTTAAACCATCCGACACGCCCAGTTCACATTATCATTGCAGGAAAAGCTCATCCGAACGACGGGATGGGAAAAAGTATAATAAAGAAAGTCATAGACATCTGTCGGGATGAAAGATTCAGAGGCAAGATCTTTTTTATCGAGGACTATGACATCAATATTGCCCGGCGTCTTTTTCAGGGTGTCGACGTATGGTTGAACACGCCTCGAAGACCTTATGAAGCAAGCGGTACAAGCGGTGAAAAGGTTGTCGCAAACGGGGTCCTAAATCTCAGTGTAGCCGATGGGTGGTGGTGTGAAGGATACGACGGAACCAACGGCTGGACCATAGGACCTCCTTGCAAAGGATATAATCCGGAAAGGCCGAATGCTGACGAAGAAGACAGCCAGTCGCTGTATACATTACTCGAGAATTCAGTGATACCGACATTCTACAGCAGAGAGATATCGGGACTGCCGGAAAAATGGATCAGCATGATCAAAAGATCTCTGCAAACCCTTATGCCCAGATTCAACACAAACAGAATGCTTCTTGAATACTACCATAATATGTATCTGCCCACGGCCAACCGGGAGCATGAACTTTACATGTATGCACATAAACTGGCTCAAGAGCTTGCCGACTGGAAACGTAAAATTCCCATGCGCTTTTCCTCACTCCGACTGTTGGATGCCAGCATTGAGGGAATTCATGGGGATACCGTTTTCGTTGATCAACCGTTGATTGTAAGCGCGAGAATCGATCCGGGGAAGGTGGAGCCTGAAGAAATTTTGGTTGAACTGATCATCGGGAAAAAAGATGGGTACGAATTTACAGATTCTCCGGATTGTGTGCCTTTAAAGATAGCCGGCAAGACATCGGATGGAATTCTCACGTATACCGCGGAATACATTGTCAAGCATAACGGCCCCCATTCTTATGGTATCCGGGTACTGCCGTACCATAAGAATCTTGCAGCCAAGCAGGAAACCGGCCTTGTCCTCTGGGCATGATTTCCGGAAGCGGTATCAATAAATCGGAGGGATTATTTGCGGCCGACAAAGATCAGGATGATCGTGAGGATAATGCTGATGATGATACTTGTGGCCAGGGGAAAATAGAAGGTAAAGTTCTTGCCTTTGTAATAGAAGTCACCGGGAAGCCGCCCGATCCATGGTATCTTTCCTCCCAGCAGTATAAGGCCGCCTATGCCTGCGATTACCAGGCCGATAATGATAAGAATCTTGCCGATGCCGGAAAAGTCGGCCATACAATGCCCCCATGCTTTCAGTCGTCCCTTTATTTTAAGTTAAAGATTTAACGCAAAACCTATCGCGTCACGAATCTCACTAAGCTTATCTCTGGATAAAGTAGTAATCAATGATCCGATTCTTGATTTTGAAACCGTCTGTATGTGGTCACAGTTAACTGCACACCTGTTACGCATACCATCTTTTTGGGACAAAAGCACTTCGCTCGGTATGTCTCTAATTGTTGAAGTCACTGGCGCGACTGTAACCTTCACCGAGATATTCCAGGGTAGAATTTCTTGTTAATATAACCACAGGACGTTTTTTATCAGGGCTTTTGAACTTGTACCATCTGACCTCACCCCGTTTCACCAATCACCCCATTCCTGTTCTCGTTCCCAAATGCTAAATTCTGTTTTACCGGTAGAATAACGCTCGTAGCCCTTTTTATGCTTTTTTTCAAGCATGCTGATATGTACCTGCCAATAGCTCCTTCAACGCTTTCGGGAAATGCAGAGCGTGTTGTCTTGAGTTTTTTGACAACCTATCAACTGCTTCCACCAGGTCATCATCTAAAGTCATCTGAATCGTTCTGGTAATACCTCTCAGAACTGTTGGTATTTATAGCTATAGTAATCCACATTGCTGCAGAAGCCAAAATAATTATCACCTACTAACCACCAATCGGGGCCGAACCAAGTTAAGTATCTATGCCTGCGATTACCAGATAAGAATCTTGCCGATGCCCAAGAAATCAAACGGACACTTTATCTCTTAAGAAAGTTTTTATTAGTCGATTCAACGCTGATCGGCAACACCGCAAAATCATGATTCTGTCAAAAGCATAACGCGGCGAATTACAGTTTGAAAGATTGTAGCGCGTAGCAATCGATCACAATGTCAGCGTAGTGATGTTGCAGTCCGAATTATGCCGATTTTTAAATATCTGTATCTAACCATGCTAACGACCTTTCAGTGTTTCACCGCGAAATTAAGCGGTTTTAACACCATCAAGATTGAATTGAGGAGTCATCCGTCGAGAAATTCGGTGGAAAAATGAGTGTCAGTTGTTTATTTCTTACGAACAGCAATGCGGTTGAACGATTGATGTCCTGACTAAAAGCCGAAATAAGGAATCTAGCTATGCTATTAAACAATGTGTTTCAGATTTGGACACTGTCACGCTCAAATTCTACATTGGTTTTTTAAAAATTCAATGAGATGTCAATATTGGTATTAGTCTTAGTCTGGCCTACGTCATAACCTTGCGTGTATTGTTCACATTTGATACCGATACGACGGTGAGGCCTTACAAATTGCATCATTATTTCCTCAACGCTTCACGGGGTTACCTTGCGTGAAAGTATCGACTGGAATTTCGAACATTTGCCAAAATCTTTTTGGAAAATCAGATATCCGAAAAGCACGCAGGCCCCCAACTGACGGTGATAGTGGGGCTGAGGTAAGCAGCGTTCCGTGGTCTGGAGGGCGAATTTCAACAATCGCAACGCATTCCTCTAGCAAACCTGATAGCCTTGACATCTATTTGATCGAACTGGCCCCTTGCTACAGCATTATCAAATCGACTGGAATAGCATGATTCTTTCCAGGCGAGAACGAACGGTTGACTATCATGCATTTGAAAGAATCTCGCATCTCCGCGGATATAATGTGTTTGTAAGGTGCACCGATGTGGCTTTGGTTGGAACTACATCAGGGTTTATCTCCAGTTCAATTCCGGACTAATTCCAGATGGTTTACAAATAGAGTGCGGTTGCATCAGCAGACTGGAAAGCGACGGCAACACGCGAACGATTATCTAGCTTGAACCATGAGCTAAGGCTTCACTTTTCTTATCATTGCAGTTGCTCAAAATGTGAATCTGGGACGGAGTCCGCTTATAAGTCAATAATTCACGTTCGTCATAAGCAAAACCGACAGACTCTTGGAATAGCACGTTCAATCGAGTAATTCTTTTGACTAAATAAATGCTCAAGAGATTGTTCGGCTACATGCCGATCAACTCCAACCCTCTCTGCTCTGGCAATTTTTGCAACTTGTCTGAAATCGACTCGATTTGAAATTATTCCATCTTTGTATTTTGAGATGAGAATTTCCCTCATACTCTCTTTGCCCAATTTCTTGACTATGTTCGGCATGCTTCGCTCAACTGTCTTAAGGGCACGCTCCATCTCTATAAAGAAATCTTCGGTAAGTTTTTGCTGAGGTTTGGGCTTCTGTAACTCGTTAAGAATTACTTGTTTGTATTTATCCGGTAACGCCATGAGAAGTTTGCAACGTCTCAGAAGACCAAGAACCAAACCTGTCTCCATAGACAGTTCTTTTTCTGTTGGTTCTCTTTGGAAATTTCTTTCCAGTAACTCGATAACACGCGGAAGTTTGACGGCAATGGTCAACAAATCCCATTGTTCACGTAAAGCGTGAATATTGAACATTAAGAGAAGGTTGGTTAGCTGATCTGGTTTATCCTGGATTAGTGCAGGGATAGTCTTACGATTCAGTTTGATCGAGCAACGCCAGCGCCTTTCTCCATCAATCAGTACGAACCGTTTCCCATCGCGAAAAACAGAAATTGGAACTTGAACGCCATGGCGTCTAATCGATTCCATTAACTGAGACATTTCAGCTGGTCGGAAGATAATTCGCGGATTCTCTCGGTTCCGATCAATTGCGTCAACATTGCTTTCTCGAAAGTTTCCTTCACTCATGTTTATTTCCTAGCAGTTTGTTACGATAATTTCATTGACTTTCCGACGCGCGCCATAAAGCCAGCAATATTTCTTCTTGCCTGGACTGCACAGTTTGTCCAATGTATTGAGTCATGTATCTCTGGAACGTCTGCTAAGTTAGAACAAATCGTACTCCGCGATTAGCAGCTCGATCTAAAGCAGCGGTTAATCGTATGAGATCCTTTGTGGTGAACAGATCTTTTCCATATTCATTGAAGATTCTCATTGAAGCCGTGGCATAAGGAGGATCAAGGTAGATGAAATCTCCTAAGATAGTGCGATCTACCGATTGGAACTCTACAGTTTCAAGTATTGCGTTATTTTGGATACGACTTGCTTCCCTTAACTCTAGGGGGTGAAGCAATTTCCATTTGTGCTTGCTGCAATAAGGTACATTGAATCGGCCTTCCCGGTTTGTTCGGTAAAGGCCATCAAAAAAACAGTATTGCGTAAATGAATTGTGCTGCTCTCTCATTTGGAGATAACTGTGCGGGATCTTGAGCTCGTACCTGTAAAAGCTTCGTTCATAACTATTTGCATACGAGAGAGAACCTAAAATATTATTTCAGGTGCAGTTTGAATTTGTGCCAATTTGCAGATTAACTCATATTAAGATAGAGAGCACAGCCCACTGGGGTTGAATAGAAAAAAAAAGGGCTGCTGAACCCAAATGGGTCAATATATGTTTTGAAGTGAGGCTGCCAAAAGTTCTTGATGGTCGCAATTAGCTGATCTTTGCTACCCGCCCAACGCAGAAATGGCTTCACGTATTGCCCCGAAATTATGTGATAGAAATTCCTTTTGCAATCAACTCTATATATGGGAGTGGTGATTACATGTCAAGAAAAATGACCATAGCTTAGGTAGGTATGATAGGCGTTCCGGTGGCAAGGAATGCAAAAGGTCGGATGGTCGCTTAGAGTACCCTGATATTGTGCTCCGGGGTAGTACAGTCAGAAGGTATTTTGGAGAGTCATTCGGGCAGATTTGCCTATATGCATCTTCATTGATATTGGTCTTTACGAATCTTTGCAGCTGATGTAAGGCTCCCAAAGGTAGTCGGATTCTAGATATCGATGATTTTTGTTCAAAATCTTGAATGTCTTTATAAAATAGATTTAACGAGTACAGGAAGGAAGCGTTATGGTGCAATTTCGATGCGGTCTTAATGCAATCATTTGAAATTATATAGCAGTCAACGGGATGCCCAGTTGAACGGCGTTTTTTGCGCAAAGTCCGGAGCCAGCGCGCGGTCGTCGACATTCTGGGTATAGATGGTTTCAAAGCCCATGTCGAGGGCGTGATTGACGACGAGTTCATATTCGTTGCGAGTGATTCTTCTTCCCAGTCGGGGATGATCTTTAACGGAAGGCATGGGCGTATACTGGGACATGATGCTGAGCGGCACGGAAACTGATATATGCTCTTTGATCAGTCTGAATACTTCGAGGCTGTTCTTTATATGCCCCGGCAGAACTAAATGTCGGATGAGCAAACCCCTCTTTGCTATGCGTTCCTCCATTTCAAGAGTATCGCCAACCTGCCGCGCCATTTCGCGGATAGATTCGAGGACATATTGAGGATAATCTTTTGCCCCGGAGAGAACAAGGGCGTCATCTTCAATGCCATACTTGAAGTCGGGCAGATAGATATCCACCATTCCTTCCACTAGTTTTAACACTTCCGGATTTTCGTAACCGCCGCAATTGTAAACAAGGGGCAGATGCAAACCTCTCCGGCGGGCTATCATTAGCGCCTCCATAATCTGAGGCAGCTGGGGAGTGGGCGTAACGGGCTCGATGTTGTGACAGCCCTTTTCCTGGAGCGTCATCATGATGCCGGCAAGTCCTTCGCTGTCGAGCCGTTCGCCTGATGTCTGATGGCTTATTTGGTAATTCTGGCAGTAGATGCACTTCAGGTTGCACGATGAGAGGAATATTGTTCCCGCGCCCTGTGTGCCGGAGATGGGGGGCTCCTCGCCATAATGGGTAAGGGCCCGGCTTAACGTGATGCCATCCGAAAGGCCGCAGAATCCTGCTTCTCCAGTGGTCCTGTCGACCCTGCATTTTCTGGGGCAGAGTGTGCACTTTTTAAGGATTCGTTTTAATTGTTCTATCTTTTGGCTTAGTACAGAAACAGATTTTATCTCTTGCTCACCCCTTTGAAAAATCCCCCTCAATCCCCCTTTACAAAAGGGGGCGTTCGGAAGTGGGAAATAACATTCTTATAGTATTTTTTAAAGAGTGGGATTTTTTTTGGTGTCGTTTCCATCTTTTCCACAACATCCTTGATTCTTTTGCTTTCCACCAGCTCCAGAAATTCCTCTCCCAGGGGCTGCGCCTGTTCAACCGCCTGCCGCCAGTTCTTGATGCGCGCAGCCGGGTCGTCGATGAAAGTCCCAAAGTCGCTCCTCTCAGGCACCTTCCCTCCCGGAAGTCGAGCAATAAAGGCTTCCGATGGATAAATCATCAAAACATTATCCAGAATATCCTCCTGCGGCCGGCGGTAGGAAAGCCGTTTATCCAGCCATCCTGGTACGATCCTTTCCTGATGATTGAAGAACAGCACGATGTCTTCCATTGTCTGTGCATAGTTATGGGTCAGATGATAATCGATCAGACCGCCATCGCGATATACGCCCTTAGGCGCCCCATAGATATCTCTGACACCGGAAACAACCAGCGGTATCGCTCCGGAGGCCGCGACGGCATACTTAAAATTGATCTCATTCAGGGGGATATAGCGCCCCCGGAAGCCCGGCTTGAAACAGAACGGCGGCGGCTTGGGCCCGTTGTAGAACACAACCCGCTCGGCGAAATTATGAATGTATGAACGTTTAACG
This sequence comes from uncultured delta proteobacterium, assembly GCA_963695875.1. Classification (GTDB taxonomy): domain Bacteria; phylum Desulfobacterota; class Syntrophia; order Syntrophales; family UBA2185; genus DATKLL01. The sequence continues at coordinate 158,860 of CAVOID010000011.1, forward strand.
GCATTAAAGGCGAAGCAAATCCCCAGTCCCATCTTCAGCAACCACGGCACTTCGGAAGCCACGACGTTTCTTGAACGGGCTGTAATGATGGCAAGACGGTAATTTTTATTGGCAAGCGCGAAAGGCAGCGCATCGTTTTCAATATAGGCATTTACAGTATCCATCAAGGAATCCAGAACTGTGGCGGGGGTATCGGTTCTTTTGTAGATAATGCCGATGTAGGATTCCATGAGAGTGCGGTAACTCTTTTCCGGCTCAGGCTGCAGCCAGGCGGCAAAGCGGAATGCCCCCGCCGAAGAGCCGACAAGGTGTACCGCCCTGGAACGCCCCAGGAGGCCATTCTTTAACAGGGTTAGATCGAAACCGCTGGTGACCAGCCATCTGGGTCCTGTGGCCGGGCCAAAATATGTTGATACGCGATCGAAGTGGAAACCTCCATCCCGGATTATTTCATACGCACGCTTGCCCGCTTTGATACAGATATTGTTCATTTTTATCAACCGTTGCGTTTTAAACCCCTGCAACTTCTGGTGAAATTTTCCCAGATAGACGGAAACTTACCGGGAATCACCACAAATGACCTTGACACTGTCCCGGACGTTCGGTAAAGTATCTCACTTAAAAAGGAATTCCCCGATACTTTTCAGATTGCGGTTAATACATAATCATGACAAGTTTTGTCAATGTCTATTGTTGAAATTTATCTAAAAAAGGCCGTATATGGACATCAAGGCTCAGATAGTTGAAATAGCGAAAAAAGCAAGATATGCCTCCACCGCGCTTGCCCGCATATCTTCAGAGGCTAAAAACAGGGCCCTCCTCGATATGGCGGAGGTACTCATCAGGCAAGCAGGCCCGCTGATAAAGGAAAATGCAAAGGATATCAAGAAGGCAAGGCAGATGGGTCTCTCAGAAGCCATGATGGACAGGCTTATGTTGAAGAAAAGCACGATTGAGGGCATAGCCGAAGGCTTGAAAGAAGTTGCCGCCCTTCCGGACCCGGTCGGAAAAGTGACATCCATGTGGCGAAGGCCAAACGGGCTTCTCGTCGGGCGAATGAGGATCCCTCTGGGGGTTATCGGCATCATCTATGAATCCCGTCCCAACGTAACCGTAGACGCCGCAGCCCTCTGTCTGAAATCCGGAAACGCCGTTATTTTGAGAGGCGGATCAGAGGCAATAAACTCGAATATCGCCATCGCACGCATCCTCCAGGGCGTCTTGAGGAAAGGGCCGATCCCCGAGGATGCCATCCAGGTCATCCCGATGACCGAGAGGGAGGCAGTCCGGGAGATGCTGCAGCTCGAGGAATATATAGACCTGATCATCCCGCGGGGCGGTGAAGACCTGATCAGGGCTGTCGTGAATGAGTCGAAGATCCCGGTCATTAAGCACTACAAGGGCGTCTGCCATATATTCGTGGATGCCGGCGCCGACTTTGATATGGCCGTAAAGATCTGCATGAATGCAAAGACCCAGCGCCCGGGGGTATGCAATGCCATGGAGACCCTCCTCGTCCATCAGGATATCGCAGGCAAGTTCCTGCCGGTAGTGGCGCGCCATTTCAAAGAAGCGGGCGTTGTCATGAAGGGCTGCGAAAGGACACGGCGGATCCTCAAGGATATTGAAAAAGCTGTTGAGAAAGACTGGTATGAGGAGTACCTTGATCTCGTTTTATCCATACGCGTCGTGAACGACCTCGATGAGGCTATCGCCCATATCGAAAAATACGGTTCCCTTCACACGGAATCAATCATCACCAGCAATTATCAGAATGCACAGCGGTTTTTAAATGAAGTCAACTCCTCCACTGTTCTGGTCAATGCGTCTACCCGTTTCAGCGACGGGTTTGAGCTGGGCCTCGGTGCGGAAATAGGAATAAGTACGACTAAACTCCATGCCTTCGGTCCTATGGGACTGGAAGAGCTGACAACGACAAAATTTATCATTTATGGAAATGGACAGGTGAGAACATGAAATGGGGATTATTGGGGGGCACATTTGATCCGATACATATCGGCCACCTGAGATGTGCCGAGGAAGTGCTGGAGACTTTTAATCTGAACAGGATTCTTTTTATTCCGGCTTCAAAGCCGCCGCATAAGATAGATGCCGATATCACATCTTTTCATCATCGGGAACAGATGATTACGCTGGCCATCGAAGGCAACCCGGTATTCACGTATTCCGACGTGGAGAAGCGGCGTGAAGATAAATCATATTCGGTGGAAACGGTGGATCACATCCTGAAGAAGTACATGGAGGATCTGGAGTTGTATTTCATCCTGGGTCAGGATGCCTTTCATGCCATCCATACGTGGAAGGATTGGGAACGGCTGTTGCTCTTATGTAATTTTGTGGTGATGACCAGACCCGGTTACGAGGAGAGGGGCCTGAAAGGAATTCTTCCTCCTGATTTCGCATCACAATTCATTTATGACGATAAGGTAAAAGGCTTCAGAGGTCCTACCGGACACGTTATTTATTTCCGGGGGGTCACCTTTCTGGACATCTCATCCAGCGATATCAGGCAAAGGGTAAACACGGGTAGCTCCATCAAATATCTGGTCCCTGAATCAGTCCGCCATTATATTGTGAAGAACTCTCTGTACAGAAACCTTTAAAATAATAGGTACTCATACGTCTAATTCAAAGAATATTGCGGTTAAATGCGTGCTTGGACGGGCAGGGAAACTCGCGCTGACACTGGGTCTGGTTTTTATTTTTTTTGGTGCTGCCCCGGTGGGAGCAGAAGAGAAGTTTCCGAAACCGGTTGGTGCTGTCAATGATTTTGCAGGTGTGATCCCTCAAGACTACAAAAACCGGATGGAGGGTCTGGCACGGGAGGTACTTGAAAAAACGGGGACGACAATCGTAGTTGCCACGGTGCAAAGCCTCGGGGATAACGAACTGAATGATTATGTAAATAACTTATACAAGGCATGGGGCATCGGTAAAAAAGGGGAGGATAAGGGCGTCCTGATTTTTCTTGCCTTGAAGGAAAGGAAATTCAGAATAGAAACGGGATACGGTGTTGAAGGTATCCTTCCTGATGGACTTGTGGGTGAAATTCGTGACAGATACGTAATTCCATATCTCAAACAGGGCGATTATGGCAAGGGTCTTTCCAATGCCATGACCGCCGTGGCTTCCATTGTGGCGAAAGCTGCCAATGTTTCTCTTACAGGCGGCGCACCTGTCAGTCAACCGAGAGAGAAGAAAGTTAGGCAGGGCAGTGGCATATTGCCTCTGATCATTCTTCTTCTGATCTTGATTCCGCTCCTCGGTACGAGGCAGGGAAGGAGCATGCTCCCGTGGCTGCTCCTCATGATGCTGAGCGGGAGCGGCGGCAGAGGCGGCGGTGGAGGTTTTGGAAGCTTTGGAGGCGGCGGCTTTGGTGGTTTTGGAGGCGGAGCAAGCGGGGGCGGTGGAGCAAGCGGTGACTTCTGAAGGAGGGTTAGGACATGACAAAAGTACCAAAAAATCCTGAAGAAACTTTTGAAGAAATCACAGATGACTTCAAAAAGGTCTTCGGCAGCGATCTCATTTCCATTATACTCTACGGAAGCGGAGCAAGCGGCCATTACGTTCCGGGGAAATCTGATCTCAATTTTTTTATAATCCTCTCGAAAGAAGGAATTGACAATCTGGACAAAGCCATCAGTATCGTTGCCCGGTGGCGGAAACGGAAAGCGGCAATACCTATATTTATGACAAAAGCAGAACTTTTATCTTCCCTCGATTCATATCCCATTGAATTTCTCAGTATGAAAAGACATTATGTCCTTGTCTACGGCGAGGATGTTCTTGGCGGATTGTCCTTCGATCCATGCCATCTCAGATTGCAGTTTGAGAGGGAGCTGAAAGGAAAAATCCTCCATTTGCGAAGGGGCCTGCTGGAAGCGGAAGGACGGGCAAAGCGGGTTCGCGAACTGATTCAATCCTCCTTCATCGCATTTATCTCCATATTTAAAGCCCTCTTATACTTTAAAGGCATCGACATACCTCACAGCCGGCGGGATATTATCAAATCCGTCGCCGGGGCATATTCCATAGATGCGGATATTTTTCTGAAATGCGCCGATATCAAGGAAGACATCGACCGTATTCCGGCGTCTGAGATTGCATCCGTCTTTAAAGACTATGTAAAAGAAATTGAAAAACTATCCGAAGAGATTGATCGCATGAACGTTTGAAAACACCCTGACTTTAATAGAGTGTGTAGATCATATTTGAAAAGTTACGAAATATATCAGGAGGTACGGCATGACCAGCGGGAAAAGAAACTCTCATCATTGCGGTTGTAATTGTACTTGTAGTTATTTTTGCTCTCTACTCCTTCTTCAAGGGAACTTATAACAACTTTGTTTCTTTGGATGAGGCGGTAAAAGGATCATGGGCTCAGGTGGAAAACCAGCTCCAGCGACGGTACGACCTGATTCCCAACCTTGTGGAGACGGTGAAAGGATACGCCAAACAGGAGAAGGATGTCCTTGTCGAGGTCACAAACGCCAGGGCAAAGGTAGGCGGTGCGACGAGTGTGCCGGATAAGATCAGCGCCAACAATGAATTGTCCAGCGCCCTGAGCAGGCTCCTGGTTGTGGTGGAAAGATATCCCGACCTCAAGTCCAACCAGAATTTCATGCGCCTCCAGGATGAGCTGGCGGGGACGGAAAACCGGATCGCCGTGGAGAGAAAACGTTATAACGACGCTGTGAAGACATACAATGTCGCGATCAGAAGCTTCCCGGCAAATTTACTGGCGGGCATGTTCGGTTTCCATGGTGCGACCTTCTTCGAGGCACCGGCGCCGGCAAAGGCCGCTCCGCAGGTAAAATTCTAGGATGAAGGTTAATCTACGAAAAAGTTGATAGTATCTTAAGGATTGAAGCTTCCAGCCCAAAGGACTGGGCTTCCCGGCAAGGAGATTATTTATTTTGCATTGCGCCCCCTTGCCCCGCCTGAAAGGCAGGGTCTGCGGGTTGCGCTTCCGGTCGAATGGTCAAGGATTCAAGGATTCAAGTGCTTCAAAAAACTATTGAACCCTAGAATCCTTGATGCCTTTTTGCAACTAAACCTGATTAGATTATTCCCTGCCATACAGTTCCGCCATCTCCCGAATTCTTTCTGCTATGGATTGCAATTTTTGAGGGAAGCAGGAAATCTTACTCAATAATGGCTGTTATAAAGCTCCCCCTTCCGTCGAGATGGTTGTCATAACCGGCCAATGCGAGGGATCGTGATATGCCCCATTCAGGATGGATCGCTCCACACGTAAAAATCCTGATGTGCGAAAAGCCCTTTCAATCCTCCCACGTGCTCCGGCGAATAGGAGGGGATCATCTCTATCCCCAAATGCCTCATGGCACGTCCAAATTGCGTCAGTTGGGTTTTACTTACCTTACCTCCCTCATCAGGCGTATACCAGTAATGACTCCCGCGGTCGGTATAAAGAGAGCTGAATAAACCATCCTTAAGAATTATCTCCTTCACCCCTCGAACACTGATCTTCGTTCCTTCCTCGGGGAGAGAGGACATCGAAGAATGCTCATTAGTTGCATCGTCCATGGTTACAATCAGGTCCCACTTCTTCCCTGGCACCCATTCATGAGTGCTTCCATCCTGATGTAACATCATGCCTGGTATAGGAGATCGTTCCCGTCGTTTACGATGCGCTCCCCGCTTAGGCGCCTTGGGAACCAATCCTTGCGACTGGAGGGTGCTCTTTACCCACGTGTAACTCCTTTGACCACCATCGTGTTTATACCACCCATAAAAATGCTTTACGTTACATCTTGGATCACTTTTTAAAGGGAAGAATTTATTATGTGGAAAAAGGATTTTTGCTTGTTGCAGTCGACCACCGCAACAGGATATGTTATTATATAGTTCCGATGATTGACGTGCCATCTTTATTTATCTATATTTCGGCATGAAGCTTGATAAACGCCAACACCACGACAATCCAAGGAGGATAAGATGAACAGAACCGTTACAACAGTCATAGATACAGGGAAGTGTATTGGCTGCGGCTTGTGCGTGGAGGTCTGCCCATACGGAACTATTTCCATGGAGGGTGAAAAGGCTGTTGTGTCCGGAGTCAGATCAATGTCCTGCGGGCACTGCGCCGCAGTCTGCCCCGCCGATGCGATCAGGGTGAACGCGATTGACAAAGAGTCAGCCGGCTTCGCCACCTTCACAGCGGATGATGCATGGCTGCCACACGGTGAGTATGACACGGTGCAGCTCGTCAGACTTATGAGTTCAAGGCGCTCCTGCCGCAATTTTCGTGATTTACCTGTGAATCGCGCGCTACTTGACGATCTGGTCAAGATCGGCATCACGGCTCCCTCCGGAACAAACAGCCAGTTATGGACATTTACCATGCTGCCCACGCGGAAAGCTGTCCTGAATCTCGGAGAGCGTGTCGCCACCTTTTTCAAGAAACTCAATCGTATGTCCGAAAAGAGATATCTGCGACATTTTTTGAAACTCATCGGCAAACCGGAATTGGATGAATATTTCCGTGGGTATCACGATTCCGTGGAGGAGGCACTCGCCAAATGGGATAACTCCGGAATTGACAAGCTGTTTCATGGGGCAACGGCGGCTATGGTGATAGGATCAAAGCCGGGGGCTTCCTGTCCGGGGGAAGACGCCCTTCTTGCCTCGCAGAATATTTTGCTTGCTGCACACAGCATGGGATTGGGTACCTGCCTCATAGGTTTTGCAGTAGAGGCCATGAAGCAGGACATTACAATCAAGAGATTTTTAGGTATCCCGGATGATGAGCAGGTGTATTCTGTGATTGCCCTTGGGTATCCCGATGAGAAATACCAGCGGACAGCGGGCAGGAAAAAATATACACAGCGATATTATGAGGTATGAACATCATACCAAATCACTCGACAGGCGCAGGTCAGGAGATCGGGCTCATCGTCTTGATTTGCAGATAGTGAGATTGTGAAGCTCCCCGCCCCCAGGGCGGGGCTTCCCGGAAAGGAAACCATGCTTACATTGCACCCCTTATCCCCGCCTACAAGGCGGGGCTTGCGGGATGTGCCCCCTGTCAATTTCTGATTGCTATGGCAAGTAATACGGTTTAAAATTAAAATAAAGCATTCATGATGGTTTTTCATCACAAAGGATACCACTATGACCGATTACAAACAATTTTATGGCTTTTCAGCAAGCCCATTTAATCTTTCTACGGATCCAAAATTCTTCTTTCCCGCGGAAAGCCATAAAGAAGCCTTAGCCGCCCTGTTATATGGGATTAACGAGAGAAAGGGATTTATCCTTATCCTGGGAGAAAAGGGAATCGGCAAAACCGCCGTGATTCACAAAATGATCACCATGTATCATCTGCACCAATCACCGTATTTTGGATTATTGGGCAAGACCACCATGATTGACCGCGTGACTGAAACGTTAGGCTACAGGGTAAAAACTGTGTACTTCCCTCGCGGCCGCATCACTTTCGAGCAAATGTTAAAGGAAATCCTCGTTAAATTAAATCTGCCATTGAGAGAGGGAGCCAAGGGCTCTATGATGCATGAGCTGTATTACTATCTGATTCAAAGTCTGGAACGGAATGAGAATGTTGTAATCATCATTGACGATGCCCATGAAATAAGTCTGGAGGCAATTGAAGAATTACGCTTGCTCTCAAACCTGGAGACCAGTAAATCAAAGTTGCTTCAGATTGTTCTTGTAGGTCAGCCGGAGCTCAAAGCAAAACTCCGTTCTGAAGTTATAAGGCAGATCAGACAGCGGATTGTTATAAATCGTGAGATAGGTCCTCTGACCGAAGAAGAATCCATGGAATACATCAATCACCGGTTAAAAATTGCGGGAAGCAGCAGCTCCAAGGTCTTCACAGATGAGGCCCTATCTTTGATCTGCCGGTATGCAAAAGGAATTCCCCATACAATCAATTTGCTTTGCAGTAACGCCATATCGATCGGTTATGGACTTTCCGAGAAGAAGATTTCCGCTTCAACTGTGAAGAATGTCCAAAGAGAAAAAGGTATCTCAACACAGAAAAGTGATCAAACAAAGATTCCCGAACTTAAACGAAATCCACTGAGAAGGATTTCCTATGTCTTTCTGACGCTGGCTATCTTTGCAACGGTTATATTCTTTAGCAAGGACTTTCTGCAAAATATCTTTAGAACACAGGAGACAAAAAATTTAATCCAACAGCCGGTCTTGAAGGATAAAGGTGAAACTTTTAAATCTGAAGCTAAACATCGTGGCGCTCCTAAAACTGATGCAGCCGCGCCGAGTGCCGTTGTCAGAAACCTACTGCTAAAAACTACGGAAACCCCTGCATCATCTCCGGCTGATTTGAGCAAGCCCGGCACTGACATTCCTGTAAAAAAGGTCGTCGAAGTGAAGAAAGGGTTAACCCTCTCTTTATTGGCTCTTAAATACTATAATGAGGCAAATCTGACTCTCGTTGACCATATTTGGCAGGTCAACCCGGAAATAACAAACCCGGATCTTATCCTGGTCAGTCAGAAAATAAAGATACCGGAAATTACGGATTCGTCATTGATCAGATATTCTTCAGATGGTTCATGCAAGGTATACCTGGGAACTTTTCCAAATCGTCAAGATGCCGCCCGATACGAAATTTTATAAAGGTTTAAAGGGGAAAAATATTGAGATTGTACCGCAGGAAAGTATCGCAAACAGTTACCTGGTATAGAGCAACGGCTGGACCTTTTGAAAACAAAAATGAGGGATTGAAGGTCGTAGAGGAATTGAAAAAGAATGGTCTTCTGCCATCCTTTCCAAGATCTGCCAACAAAAAATATTAAGGGGCAGTCTGTAGGAAGCCCGAATATCTGTGACTTCAGATAGAAGCCGTTGAAAAGTTGTTATTAATGTCTCTAAAGGTCGCGTTCAGTTCAGGCATCTTTTCCATCTCTCACATTGAGAAAGTTTCTTTTCCCAATTCTATAGGCGTCTATCACGGAAAAAAGCCAGCAGCATGCAATAAATACGAATATGATGTCGGAATAAATGGCATTGGGTGTCGAATATGTAGTGGCAAGATTCACAATTGTATCCATATCAGCGTTCCCACCTTCAATTTTAATTTTCTTTAGACTCTCCAGAGCACCAACAGTTGCCATTCCAATAATAAACGTCAGTCCCAGTATCACAGGTATGATAATGGTTAGCCCTCGCATGTATCGTTTGAGATAAATCTGACCCAGACCCGGGAACACCAATCCCGATAATAAAGCAGCTTTAACGGGGCTTTTCATATTTCACCTCCTGCCAACTATATTTGGCCGACTTACCTGCCTGTTAGTTTTGTACCACATCTTAATTAAAAGTTCCGCCGTTTTTTGAAGCTCCCCGCAGTAAACTGCGGAGAATCCGATCCGCAAGGAATAATGATGTTTCCCATTCGCTCGCTTACCCCGCAGCACGCTACGGGGCAAGCACTCGCTGCCGGATTCATCCTTTTATAGGTTGCTGCCCCCTCCAAAGAGGGCAAAATTCCAACTTGCTGGTGCATAATTCCCCAATAAGGAAAACGCCGGTATTCCCCCTTAATTTCTTAAGTTGCTGTTTTAGGATGGTTTCCCATAAATTTCCTGTCTGGCATATCCTTTGCTGTTGATTTCCCTTAATAGTAAAAGGAGCCGACTGGGAAGTCCCAAATTTTGACCCTAAAACGTATCAAACTACCTTTAAAGGAGACAAAAATATGGAAAAGAAAAATTAAAAGTAGGATTTGCAGAGGGGAAGCAAGGGATAAAATCTATTTTTGCGCTAATGAAACAATGTGGTATAATGTCGCAAATTAAATCTGAAAAGGAGAATCAAAATGATGAAAAAGCTTTTATTGAAGATTTTTATAATAGGTCTTGCCCTGGCATTTGCCGGTACCATCTGTTTTGCAGCGGATGCAAAAAATATAGCTCAAACAGATCAGGAACAATATGTCAATATTAATAAGGCATCCAAGAATCCGCTTATGACCCTGCCGGGTATTAATGATTTTATTGCACAAAAGATCATCGACAACCGTCCGTATAAAAATAAGGAAGAGCTCAAAACAAAGAAAATTATACCGGCCGATCTCTATGAGAAGATAAAGAGCAGGATCATCACAAGAGACCCCACATAGAAAATGTTAATAGCATGTTCTTGGTGGTTTAAAGAAATAAGCCCCGGATATCCTTCCGGGGTTTATTTTTGGATTTTTTACGATGACATCCATATTTTTGTGGTAAGATACAAACATGTTGGAACCAAATGCTATTATTTTAAGGGAAGATCCGGCAAAAGAATGGTCACACCCCTGGCTGGTCAGTTTTGTTAACTTTTGTCTCAGCTTCGCTGCCATGAGCTCTTTTATTTTTCTTCCCCTCCTGGGTGCGGAATTTGGAGCGTCTGATTTTGAAATCGGATTGATCGGGGGCGTCTATGGAATAACTTTTTTATTTTCTTCTCTTTTTTCAGGGTGGAAATCCGATCACCTGGGAAGGCTTCTTTTTGTGCGGTGGGGACTATTGATAAGCAGCATAGCTTTCGCCGCCCAGCTTCTGGCCCATAGTGTTCTCGTATTGATTATTGTTCGGGGAGCTGTGGGGTTTGCTCTGGGCATTGCTGTTGCAGCAACAATCACCTATGCGTTTGAATCAGGCGCCAATATGGGTAAGTACAGCTCTTACGGATCCCTGGGTTGGATTTTCGGCGCCATAGCGTCGGCGCTCGTGGGCGATATAGACCTTCTTTTCTGGCTCAGTTTTCTGTTTTGCCTGCTGGCCTTTTTCATTTCCCTGGCTTTTAAGAAGGTGCCGACGGTGACTTTTTCCAAACCACCCAATCTGTGGCATGTGATGCGCCGTGATTACAGGATTTACCTTGCGGTATTCCTGCGACACCTGGGCGCCAGTGCCTTCTGGATCATATTCCCGCTATACCTGGTTTCCATCGGTCTCGATAACTTCTGGATCGGTCTTCTATGGGGGACTAACTTTGCTGTGCAGTTCGTGGTCATGCGCCAGCTGGAGCGTTTTTCTGAATTTAAAACGTTTTTTTACGGTCAACTGCTGTCACTTTTTGTGTTTACTGCCTATATCTTTGTTACCGGCCGGTTTTACCTGATCATGGTGCAGGCGCTTATGGGCGTGGCCTGGTCCTGTCTCTATGTAGGCGCGCTGCTTATTGTCATGCGGGGCGGGAAAGAAAAGGGCACGGCCGGAGGCATATTCCAGTCTACGCTGAATTTGTGCAACGCAGTGGGGCCGATACTAGGAGGCCTCATTGCCCAGGGATGGGGATACCGCGGCGTTATGTTTTTCTCCGCCGCCCTGTGTCTGGGTGGAATGTTCGTAGCCGTGCCTGTGAACCGGAGAGTAACCGATAGTTAGTCTACCATACTCATGTCAACCAAGGAGGAAGCATATGAAATATGAACTTACAACCTTTGATCAGACGAGCGGCATTGGAACGATAACCCTGAATCATCCGGAAAAAAGGAACGCCCTTTCCCTCGATATGCTCAAAGAGCTTAACGATCTTTTAGACAACCTTAAAAAAAACACGGATATAAAAGTTGTCATTATCAAGGGGGCGGGCAAAATTTTTTCCTCCGGTCACGACCTTTCGGAGATGGTCAATGAAGGACTCGTGGACTACATGGAAGTCTTCCAGACATGCAGCACCTTTATGCAGAAAATACAGGAGATGCCGCAGCCTTTTGTCGCCCAGGTCCACGGTGTAGCCACGGCGGCGGGATGCCAACTCGTGGCTGCATGTGACCTTGCCGTCGCGGAGGAAGGGACACGTTTTGCCACACCCGGTGTCAGGCTCGGCATCTTCTGCACGACCCCGGCGATTCCCCTGGTCCGTGCCGTGGGAAGAAAGCGCGCCCTGGAAATGCTCTTCACGGGACGCATGATTTCGGCAAGAGAAGCGGAGCAGTATGGTCTTGTCAACAAGGTCGTACCGTTCGACAAGCTGGAGGAAGAAACAAAAGCACTGGCCGAGAAGATCGCTGAGGCAAGTCCGCTGACGCTCCGGATCGGCAAGCAGGCTTTTTATGCCCAGGTCAACTTGAGTGATGCCCAGGCATATAACATCGGCAATGAAGTTATGGTAGGCAATCTGTTTGCAGAAGACGCCAATGAGGGCATCCGTGCCTTCCTTGAAAAACGTAAACCCGTATGGACGGGTAAATAAGAGATTTATCATTTTGACCGGCGGTTTACTCAGGGTGAACCCCGGGAGAAATCTTTTGAGCCATTGAAACCATGCTTTACAGCAAACCCCTTACAGAGGTCATCAGGCAGCGCTTTTCCTGCCGGACATATTTTGAAAAGCCCATAGAAGAATATAAGAGGCAAAGGCTGACCGAGTTCATAACAGCGACCGGGACGGGGCCGCTTGGCACACCCGTGCGCATTAAACTTGTCGCCGCAACAGAACAGGATCGAAGCTCTCTGAAAGGCCTGGGGACATACGGAATTATCAGAGGTGCAACGGGGTTTATCATAGGGGCAGTGAGGCAGTCCAAAAATAACCTGGAAGACTATGGCTATTTGATGGAACGTATTATTCTGTATGCGACAGATATCGGACTGGGCACGTGTTGGCTCGGAGGAACTTTCACCAGGAGCCGCTTTGCAAAGAAGATTTCAGCGGCGGGTGGAGAGACTGTCCCTGCTGTAGCATCCATAGGGTACATTGCAGAAGGGGGCCGATCCGTGATCACAATGCGTAAGCTTGTGGGTGCACACAACCGGCAGCCCTGGGAGAACATGTTCTTCCGGGATAAATTCGGCAAGCCTCTTTCTACTGACGATGCAGGGGCGTATGCAGTCCCACTCGAAATGGTGCGCATAGGGCCATCGGCGACAAACAAGCAGCCGTGGCGAATCATCAAGGATGGGAATACCTGGCACTTTTACCTGCAGCGAACCAAAGGGTACGGCAACAGCTTCACCTTCAAACTCTTGCGATTGGCCGATTTGCAGCGTGTGGACATGGGGATTGCCATGAGTCACTTTGAGCTCACGGCCAATGAGACCGGCCTTAAAGGCAAATGGAACGTCAGGGAACCACAGGTCAAAAAGCCGGACAGTCTGACTGAATATATCGTAAGCTGGGTAGGCAAAGGATAAAATAGGGACATCCGTCCCTATTTTATCCCGTGTGCAGCGTCTTTTCTCTAACTCGTGTTTAGAATCGGATTTCCCCATCGCTGCATAATTTGGGGTCTGTGCTTTCCGGTGGTTCCTCTCCGGTAGGCACCACGGTCAATACCGGGCACGTGGCAAATTTCACCACCCGGTCAGCGGTACTGCCGAGGACCACTTTCGCGCCGGCTTCTTTCCGGCTATTTGTTGCGATAACGATTAACCCTATATTATTTTCCTCTTGAAATTTCACAATCTCTTCAGAGGGCTCTCCCGTTAACAAACGGTATTCGACATTCTTGTAGCCGCCAAGTCCTAACGTGCAGCAGCTTTGCAGCTCCTGCTTGGACTTCTCTTCCATGGTCTTTTTGAGCTCGGTTAGATTAACTTTCGGGGCATACCATCTAGTTAGTTTCCCCACGTCCTGTATTACGTGGACCACATATAATTTTGTTCCATACCGCGAGGCCAGGTCCGCGGCATATGCTGCTGCATGCTTAGAACCTGTTAAAAAATCTGTCGCAAAGAGAATATTCTTGATTTCCATAACACCTCCTTGTTGTTAGTATTCCATTCTTATTCTTCTACGACCTCGAGAACAAGATCACCGTATGGATCTTTAACCGGTATCCGGATCTGAAGAAGATCAAAACAACGCTTAGCTGCTGCAACAAATATTATCAGAACCAATACCATGACGATGACCGAGAGAGTAGCAAGGAGATAATTTTGCTTCGGAAGATAATTGAGTGTGATATTCAGGTATCCGGCATACAAAGTCGTAACGGCCATGATAATACCGGGAACGGCGGTCATCCAGACATACTTCAATTTCCCCATCCTGATCAGCATGATTGTTCCGATGATCAGGGCGCAGGAGGCGAGGAGCTGGTTGCTCATGCCGAACAGCGGCCAGATCGTCGTGATGTCTCCGGTATACACGAGATAACCCCAGGCGCCTGTGAAAAGGAAACTGGTTATGATGATGCCCGGCATCCAGCGTTTTTCCAAAAACTTCGGAATGACCTTCCCGACCATTTCCTGGAGGAAAAACCTGCCGACTCTTGTGCCCGTGTCTACAGCGGTCAAAATAAACACTGCTTCAAACATTATGGCGAAGTGGTACCAGTACGACATTAATCCCTTCATGAAAGGGACAGATGCAAAGATATACGCCATGCCCACGGCAAGGGAGACCGCGCCGCCCGGCCGGCCCTGAATCTTTTCCTGGACCTGAAAGGCAAGATCCGGAAGGTTAACCGGAACCATGCCCAGTTTCTGGTAAGCTGCCGGAGCCGCGTTGATGGCGAAATAATCTGCGGGAAGTAGAACACAGGCGGAAACGAGGGCCATGATGGCCACAAATCCTTCAACGAGCATCGCTCCGTAGCCGATAAATAGAACATCCCGTTCACTTCCGATCATCTTCGGGGTTGTTCCTGATCCAATGATCGCGTGGAAGCCGGATAGTGCACCGCAGGCGATGGTGATCATGACAAAGGGATACACCGGGCCGGGAATTATCGGGCCGCCGCCATAAATAAAGGGTGTAAGAGCAGCCATCTGGAAATCAGGACGGACAATGAAAATTCCTATGGCAAGCATCGCGATGGTCCCTATTTTAAGGTACGTAGAGAGATAATCACGGGGGCATAGCAGCATCCAGACGGGAAGGACCGAAGCAAGGAATCCGTATATGGGTATAAAAACGGATATCTGTTTTTTCGAGAGGGTGAATATCGGAGACCAGGTGGGACTTGCCGCGACATATGGTCCGACAATGATCGCTATGGCAAGAAGGCCAACACCTATAATGCTCCCCCCCTTAACGTCTCCGGGGCGTATTTTATACATCCAAATACCCATCAGAAAGGCGATCGGCAGTGTGGAAAAAACAGTAAAAGTTCCCCAGGCGCTTTCAAACATGGCATTGACGACTGCGATGGAAAGGCCGGCGAGGGTCAAGATGAGGATAAAAAGAAACGCAAAGGAAGCGACCGTTCCCGCGGTTTTTCCAATCTCACTTTCCGCAATTTTCGCGAGACTCTGTCCCTTATGTCTGACGGAAGCAAAGAGCACAACCATGTCATGCACTGCTCCTGCCAGAACGCAACCTATAATGATCCACAGCGCCCCCGGCAAAAAGCCAAACTGTGCGGCCAGCACCGGGCCCAGCAGTGGCCCCGCAGCAGCGATTGCGGCAAAGTGATGACCAAATAAGACATACTTGTTGGTTTTGACATAATCGTGACCATCGGCCATTTTAACGGCAGGTGTCGCCCGTTCCGCTTTCAATTCCAACACCTTGTTGGCGATGAAAAGGCCGTAAAACCTGTACGCGATCGCAAAAACGCACAATGAAACAAACACTAACGTTAACGCGTTCATTTAAGACCTCCTGACTCAATGTTTCAAAAAATTTGGTTTTAAAAATAAATTAAGTATGAATATAAACCTGTCAAGCGCGAATTAGTATACCTTTTTATGAGATTATGCGCAACGGCGGACTTTCAAGCGGTCGAATAATGTTTTGAGCGGTTGATAACTAGGGTTAACCGGTTGGAGAAATATCTTAAGGTGTCCCTGCTCATTCTCTGTTTTTCGCATGCGAATATTCTTTCATGGATGACAAAGAAAATTCTTATAATGCACAAGACTGAGCGCCGCCACCTTAACTTATATCAAGAGAGGCGCCAATGAGATTATTGAAGTTCCAGGACTCTCCTGACTTCGCTTCCAGCCTTTGAGAATTCTTCCTGAAAATTGGGGTTTTGCATCATGATTGCCGCAATGACCGTCCCGGAGATACGTCCTGCTTCGATATCACTTCGATAATGCACCCCACCTACCATGCGATGATAGCTGTATTGGGCTGCCCGGGCAAATATTTCTGCCTTTTTTTCAGGGACCATGTTTGCCAGAACAATTCCGCTTAAGTATCCATAGGTTGCATGTCCACTGGGATATGCCCCGCTCCTGGATTGCCTTACACAGGGCTTGATTTTCTGGCTGAGCATAAACGGGCGAGGCCTGTTCCAGGTATCCTTTGCGAGACTAACAATAGAGCCTTCATCCTGTCCCAGACGTTCGAAAAATTTTGCCGCAACCGGCAGATTCTCCGGTCTGAATCCGGGTCCCAGAACATCACCGGCGACCTGAAAGATCGTCATTTTGACATCATCGTTAGCGGCGGCCTCCTCCTGACATGTACGTTTCTCCTGTATCCGGATGAGTTCTTGAATTTCGGCCTGCGTCTGAGGTGAATCATTTGCTGGGGAAGGTGCGAGTATCTTTACGAGATCCACCTGGTCCGGTGAAATGAAATTACCTCTTTCCGCCAGTGCTGGAGAGAACAAAAATCCGAACAAGACGGCAATGACTAGAATTGGCTTGAAACGTCTCATGGGCTTTTCTCCTTAAAAATACCTCTAAGCGCCTCAGAAATGCAAACCCGCTCAGTACTTCAATTTTTTCAGGGTTTTTTCTATGAATAATCCGTGGACTAAATCACCTTCGCCTCTTCTCTAAGCAGTCTAGCAAGCTCTCTGACCTTGGTCGCCGGGTCATCACCGCCGACAATCTTTCCCGGAGACCTGACCGGAGGAGGCGATGTCTTAGTGACTTTCGCTTTCACTTCTATAGAAATTCCTAATCCTGCGGCGTTCTTGACATCAACGGGCTTCTTCCTGGCTTTAAGAATTCCCGGAAGTGACGCATAGCGCGGTTCATTCAACCCCTTCTGGGTTGTTACCAAACACGGCAAGGAACTCTCTATAAGAAGCTGGGCGCCTTCGATGGGCCTTATCACCTTGATGGAATTGCCTTCCACATCGACCTTTGTAACAACCGTCATCTGTGGGATACCCAAAAGCTCGGCAAGGACCGCTCCGACCTGACCGGAGTCGTCATCAATGGCCCGCTGCCCGCATAAGATGATATCGTAGGGGATAGATTTAATGGCAGCGGCCAAAGCTGCTGCCGTCACGTAAGCATCTGCATTATCAAAGACCGGGTCATTGATAAATATCCCTCTATCGGCTCCCATGGCCAGTGCTATTCTGACGGTCTCCAGTGACCTTGCCGGACCCAGTGAAACGATCGTGACTTCTCCACCAAATTTTTCTTTCAGTCTCAAGGCTTCTTCAACACCGAACTCGTCATAGGGATTCATAACCCATTCAATACCGGCTTGCTCGATCCCCGATCCGTCAGGCTTCACCTTGATCGTAGTATCGGTGTTCGGGACCTGTTTTACACAAACAATAATATTCACATCTTTCTCCTTCCTAATCTAGAAAAAACCGACAAGGCATTGCATACAACATTATGCAGCCTTATGCTTCCAAAATCATTCTCTCCCGCGCTTAAATATGCATCTGAAATATGGCACGGAGTTGAAAAATTATTCCATCTCAAGCATTTAAAAAAGTACGTCTCACGGCGAACTGAAATGTGCCCCTTTTGGTTCACCCAAATAAATCTTCACTTTATCCCTTATCCAGTCCGGCAGCTTGATCCCCAGGGAAGACAGTCGCTGCTCGTATTTCATGAACGATCCTATGTGCCGGGAGGTCGCAGCAATTATTTTAAAAAATGCCTGGAGGCTCCCCTCAACTTCCTTGCGGAACGTCATATCCCTGTTAAGCATATCTTCTGTCGGTGCGATTGCCCGGTAGTTTATGGGACGGCATATAGACCTGTAAAACACGAAACGCAGTAAAGAATCACTCTCGTAATTTTTCTCCCTTATGCCGTCTTCAACACGGTTAAGATCCACATAGTCGAGGATGTGGTAGGCATATTTATCCTTGAGTATCTCCCTGATCATCTCCTCGGCATTTGTCAGATAAGTGCAAGCCTCGCTCCCGCCGACACATTTTCCGCGGCACACCAAGCGGTTGTCTTCACACCGCAAGTAGAGTACCATGTCAATGTCCGACCCCGACATGGATATGCCGAAATTCACAGAACCCATAACATCCATGGCAATATCGGCGTGAAGTTTATCTTCGATCAGATCAGTTACATCTTCCAGAACGTGAAGCCTTTCCTCCGTTTCCGGAGTCTGGAACGACCTGTAAAACTTTTTAATCTCGTTGTACAACGTAATTTCAGGGATGTGTGATTCTTTGGCAACTTTTAGATCATAGCTCTTCCCTTTCTTCAGCGCATCGTATCTGTCGGGGTCCAGGATTTTTTCAACCAGCTTGCCCTCCTTGATAGAATAGTCGGCTACATCATAAATTCTCCCGTCATAGAATTTCTTGAATATTATTCCCTGAACCTTCTGATCCTCGACACTGATGAAATAATAGAATCCTCCCTCTGTTACATCCCCCGATATCAATGTTATCTCTCCGAAATTCGACGGGTTAAGGAACAGGGTGCCTTCGTCAAGCTTGGCCCCCCAGTGTCGATGGACATGGCCTGTAAGACACATCAATACTGAGTTATCTTCACAGTAAGTTCTAAGCGCCATAGATCCGATAGGGCCGCCTGAAGTCAATTGATCATGTATTCCGTATGCGGGCTGATGTGTTACGATGATATGAGGATCTATGGCACGGAAGAAGTGGTACATCTCGTTGTCCCTGTCATGATGCCTCGTCCTTTCCTGCGAGTGAACGACATATCTCTCGGGTATTCCAGGCGTCCAGATATCAGCACCCCCATAGCCGCAAATTCGTAAATCCTCCACCTGATACCAGTGCAGATGCAGGTCCTGTTCATGCAAAGCCGTATATTTAAGATCCATGTCGTAATTCCCGGGAAGACAGAATACGCGTGACCGCTGTTTCGTCACTACCATGCTGCCCAGTACCCTGTACTTCTGCTGCATGACCCTGCGGGCCCTGACCGTGTAAGCCTGGTATTGAGTCCCCAGTCCCTGTATCTCATCGGAAACGTCGGGCTTTTCCAAAAGCTCATCGACAAAATCTTCAATAAGCATATCTTCCTTCAACATCTGCCTCCTTAAGCCATGGAAATACGATTGCAGCTCGTGGTATCGTATTGAGGTATTCATGCTGTAGAAGGGGATATCTATCAGATCACCGGAAATGATATACACGTCGGCAAATGTTTCGTGCAGGAGATCATTCAACTTGTCGAAGTCTCCGTGGATATCAGCCAGATAAATGATTCTCATAAATTATTTTTCTTCGCTTATCCTTTAGACATCTCGGTATTTTGATTACAGATTCAAATGTTGCATGGATTGGCTGAACAGAAAAACCGATATTACGGGACGTCATTCTTCGGCGCTGCTTGCTCAAATTTTCCTACGCCCACACCATGATAATAAAAGATACCACCCGGACTTGATCAGGAACATGTATAGATTACGATTCGAAACATCATATAAGCCTTTCACGATTCGGATGGCTTGCATGCTTCGGGAATCTTATCCAAATCCGGGGATTATGGTTGCCTACCAACGGGATTGCCGGAATCCCACTTTGCACTGAAGTCTCCAATAGGCCTTACAAAGGTATATTTACAAGGTGATACCACAAGTGCCTGGGCCGTAGTGCCAACACTCCTGCTGGATACAGCAATGGGTAATGCGACAATGAATACTGCCGCGCCGACCACAATGGCAGCCAGACCCGCAGGTCTCACGATCAGCACATCCATGGTTATCTCCATATCCTGATCATGTCCGAAAGCGGGTGCTGAAGAAATTATGAGAGTGATGGTAATAAGCATCGCTACAGCTATTTTCTTCATGGAATTAACCTCCTTGACGATCTTTCGAGGGTTTATTTTAACGCCTTCCATTTGCATGAAATACAACAATTATTAATCAAACATATCCCCATCTGCTTTTTTACAAATCAGGGATGTTTATTAATATGATACATGTTTATTGAATTTATTACAATACCGTAAAACTGATAACTCTGCTTTACACCTTCGACGTTCCCTGATAAATAGTTAACCTGCGGATGGCAGCCAATTTCCCCGAAAAATTTGCAGACTGAAAAATTTAATATATCTATTTGAAATGACGATAATAGATAATATAAACGTCCGGTTCCTATCCTTGGACTGAAATGCCGGCAATTTAGATAAGAATATTTTTTCTGACATAATATTTATGATATGTTTGGTTTAGTAATAATCTGAGGAGGCCCTGAATGAAACTGCTGGTCGTGGATGACGACCCGGGTATTGTGGATATACTGTCTATATCGCTCAAGGAATCCGGCTATGAAGTGGATTATGCGCATGACGGGATAGAGGCTGTTGAGCGGCTTCGGAATAATTCATACGACGTTGCTATCATAGATGCCATAATGCCTAAAATGAACGGCACGGAAGTCTGCAAATTCGTGAAGTCGCTATCTCCCAATACTTACATCATCGGTATAAGCGGCTACCCTGACTCCCTGAAAAAGCTTAAGAATGAAGGCGCCGATATCTGCTTCACCAAGCCTTTCAGTATTGAACAAATTAAGAGAGCCATAAAAAATAAATTTCATTCATCCCAGCCCGAATCTTGATTCCCCTGTATTGTACAGATCGGACGGGCTTCCGGGTAGTTTCGCCTTTTCATTTTCTACCCACGCCACGCGGATCTCGATTACTACCGGATACCTCTCTATAGAATTGTCCGAGCTGTGTCTCGTTTTCATGGTCATTATAGTGGTTCGAGAATGCGAACCTTCAGAACTTTCACAGCAGATTTTGTAGCTTCACGATAAGTCCTCATGTGATGAGTCTTGAGATGATCCTTTAGGGCCCGGATATCCGTCCACCGTTCCATAATGGTTACAACATTTTGATTCACTGGTTCTTGGACAGGTATATCAGTGACAACATCGGTCGCTGGGCCATATTCAAGACAACCGACTTCGGCGCGTACATCAGGAATCACTTTCCCCAATTCCCTTAGATACTCTCCCCGTTTTCCTTCAACCAACTCTACAGTGGCAATCACATAAATCATGATGCCCCTCCTTTCTGAGCTTCATTATAGCTCATTCTGTTTAAAATACACCCTGTAAGGTGTCGTCCATCTCGTTTATTCGGAAATATGACTGTCCGAACATGTTTCCTTCAGATGTTTCTTTATTGGAGAGTATCTTATTTATCGAGTTCCCGCCTCACGGCAATCCCGATTTTCTCCAGAAGGTAGGGTTTCCTTACGTAAGTACCCGCTCCAAGTTCCTGGGCCTGCCTGACCCGTTCAGTCATGGCAAAACCGCTGACAATAATTGCCTTCTGGTCCTTATGAATTTCGAGAATCCTCCTGTAAGTCTCGAACCCGTCAATACCGGGATCCATGATCATATCCAGAATGAGCAAATCGACAGGCTGATTTTTTACAAACTCTACTGCCTCATAACCGCCGGCTACTGAATCCACCTTGTAACCGATGCCTTCCAGCATGGCTGACGCCAAAAGGCGTTGGCCCTCTACATCATCGATAACCAGAATATGTTCACCCCGGCCAAGATATGTACTCCGTGGTACAGAGTGTTCAGCCTTGGTTATACCTTCTCTGGTTACAGGAAAATATAGGGTGAAGACACTCCCCTTACCCTCTATGCTTTGTACATCGATGTACCCATCGTGATCTTTGATGGTGCCCTCCACAACTGCCAGTCCGAGACCTGTGCCGCTTCTGCCCATTACCTTCTTCGTATAGAAAGGCTCGAAGATCCTACCGAGGTCCGCAGACGAAATTCCTGATCCCGTATCCGATATGGTAAGTACAGTATACTCCCCCTCCCGCGTGCCGTCATAACCGGAAATCGGTCTGTCCGCGTAACAGTTCTCAGTCCTGATCAGTACTTCTCCGGATCCGGTTATAGCCTCTGCAGCGTTCGAAAGCAAATTCATCACCGTCTTGCCCAGATGTGTGGGCGAACCTTTTATATTCAAAAGCTCTGCATCCAGAGACGTTTTGAATGTGACGCCGGGATGATGTGACTTCAAAGCCTCGAACTCCGGCGTTTGCAAAAAATCCGAAATGATCCTGTTCAGGTCCACTATCTCTGAAACCAGCACTCCTCTCCGGGTAAGCGTCAGCATATCCTGGATGATTGCCGCTGCACGCTCACCGCCTTTGAGAATCTGCATTGCATGCTTACGAAGGGGATTCTCTTGCGGGAGGTTTTGCAGAAGAAGCTCCGAATACCCTACCAGGACACCAAGAACATTGTTGAGGTCATGCGCCACTCCACCAGCCAGCGTCCCCAATGCCTCCATCTTCTCTGCTCGCTGGAGGCGCGCCTGTAAGATCTTCTGCTCCCCTTCAACTCGCTTGCGCTCGGTAATGTCACTAAGGAAATTCAACGTGGCCGGTTGGTCTTTCCACGGAATAACAACTGCGTGAATTTCCATCCATCGGACGCTTCCGTCTTTTGTCACAATCCTGAAAGAATACTCTGGAGGAATTTCTTCTCCTTTGAGTCTCTTCATATGACGCTCAAGAACCATTTCCTTGTCTTCAGGGTAAATAAAATGCGTAAAGGGCAAAGACCTTACCTCCTCTTCGGAGTAACCAAGTATTTGTACCGTTGCCCGGTTGACAAATGTCAGAACTCCTCCCTGGGCGATGAAAATCGCCTCGCCGGAGTTTTCTACCACCATACGATACTTTTCTTCGCTTTCGCGGAGCGCCTCCTCCGCTTGCTTGCGCTGAGTAATGTCGGTTAACGTACCTGCTGTCCCTGTAGCATTACCTTTCTCATCAAGCGTTAGTCGTGCCCATACCTCAATCCAGCGAAAACCTCCGTCTTTATTCATATAGCGAATCTCGTGCCGGCAATAGTCCTTCTTCCTCTCGATTAATGGTCTGAAGATCTCGAGGTTCAGCTGTCGGTCCTCAGGATAAACGTATTCTAAAAATACCTTGCCAAGACTCTCTTCCACGGCAAAGCCCGTTACCTCAGCCCAAGCAGAGTTCAGAAATGTCCAGTGCCCTTCTGCATCAGTGCGGAAGACAACTTCCTTCAGGTTCTCCACAACAAACTGGTATTGCTCCTTGCTGACTCGCAACGCTTCCTCTGCTCGCTTGCGTGTTGTAATGTCGTTATAAACAATGAAGGCAGCGGGTATACCTTCATATTCTATTATGTTTGCTGAAACCTGAACCCAGCGTTTGGATCCCTTCCTGGATTGCAATTCGCATTCGTAACCTGTGACCCTTTTATGCCTGGCCAATTCGTCGATGAAGTAAGCCCGGTCGTCAGGGCGAACCCAATAATCATGTGCGCGAAGACCTGTTATATCTTCAGCAGAAACCTCGAAAAAATCCACAGCCCGGTCGTTTAAGAAGAGACCACGCCCGTCAGAAATGGAAGTGACCACTACCGGAAATTCGGCATTTTCAACGAGAAGGCGAAAACGTTTCTCACTTTCATACAGTTCCTCCTCTGCCCGCTTGCGATCGGTGATGTCCGTCACCACCGTCAACAGGTGATCTTCACCACGGATTCTAATCCTTGATGAGTTAAATAACCCATATCTCAACTCGTTCCCCTTTGTTCTCGTCTGTAACTCAAGGTTTTCGACACGCCCCTTTGTGTTCAGTTCGCTCAAAAAGGCCGCCCTTTGGTCCGCTGTGATGTATCCAATACCAGTCGAGGTATTACCGATGATATCTTCCCGTTTGATCCCCATGATTATTGCAAAGGCCTCATTCACATCCACATAGCGACCCTCTTCGATGGTAGTAATAGCCATAGGGGTTGAGTTTTTTAGAAAGGCTGTCTCAAACCGCTCTTCCCTTTCTCTGAGAGCCTCCTCTGATTCTTTTGTAACAGCCACTTGACGGCGCAGTTCGTTTAGTTCAGAGATGAGTTGATTCTTCGTTTTCTGTGCATCATTCATATGTTTCCCCCATTGTTCATAAACCTGCTGAAAAATGTAACCTCGCTAACCTCCGGGTTGGTTCAGGTCCCTGCCTTGAACCATGTCTCTGACTTGAAGCGAATTGACTTACGCTGCACATCGTCAGCATATACGCATGACACCCGGGGCTGTTTGCCTGTCATCCTGGGCTGTATATCGCGAGCCTGCCGAATGATCGAAGGCTCATGCTTGGGCCCTTCGATAAGCTCAGCATGGCAGGCTTGAGTAATTCACGATGACAAAAGGTATTGTGTCACGACCGCGGCAGCAAAAAATAGAATGTAGCTCCCTCGCCTATTTTTCCTTCCGCCCAGACCCGGCCTCCGTGCCTGTGCACGATGCGCTGGACGATAGCAAGACCCACACCTGTGCCTTCGAAATCAGGGTTGTTGTGCAGACGTTGAAAAACGCCGAAAAGCTTATCGTAGTATTTCATGTCGAAGCCGACACCGTTGTCCTTGACATAGAACGCATCCTCATTACCTTCATTGTAACCTCCCACTTCAATATGCGCACAATCTTGTAATTTTGTGAATTTGACAGCATTGGAGAGGAGGTTGAAATAGACCTGTCTAACCAGCGCCCCATCACCATAACCGAGGGGCGTGTTTTTGACTATAAGATTCATCTTCCTGTCGGGGTTGATATTGTTCAGCTCCTTCCATACATCTCTGATGAGATCAACCATATTCAGCTCCGACGTAGACATATCTTTTCTACTCAGTCGGGAAAATGCCAGGAGATCATCTATCAGCCTGCCCATCATCTGTGTGTTCAATCTTATGTCATTAAATTTACGAATGGTATCTTCATCAAATTTATCACCCTGCTTTTTGAGAATCATCCGCGCATACCCGTCAACGGCACGCAACGGAGCTCGCAGGTCATGAGAGACGGAGTAGCTGAAGCTCTCCAGTTCTTTGTTGGCTTCTTCCAGCTTCTGAGTGTACTCCGCAAGAGCCTGTTCTGCCTGCTTGCGCTCTGTGATCTCCCTCTCAAGGTCCGTTTTGGATGCGGTTATGGCCTTCAGGTCAGTGGTCATCCGATTGAAGGCACGAGACAACTCGCCGATTTCATCATTTTTCCTTTCTTCAATGATAAAATCAAGATTACCTGAACCGATGACGGCAGTACCGGCCCGCAGCGTCTCTATTGATTCCAGGATGCGGCGATAAGTAAGCATATAGCTAACTATAAGAAATACACCAAACAAACCTACCAGGACGTATATAAGTGTAGTTCTCGCATTTATTAGCTGGTCCTCCTGTTGGCTTAATAGTTGTGACAAGCGAGAAGCATCTGCTATCAGTCCCTGGCTCTGGACCGCCATTCGGCTCCATGAGACCTGAAGAAACGCCTGGTCAAGAGCTGTGTTCCGCTTTGTGGAT
Organism: uncultured delta proteobacterium; assembly: GCA_963695875.1. Classification (GTDB taxonomy): domain Bacteria; phylum Desulfobacterota; class Syntrophia; order Syntrophales; family UBA2185; genus DATKLL01. The sequence goes on from CAVOID010000011.1 coordinate 184,277, forward strand.
AAGTTTCCTACAGCGGAAACTGTACTGTCGAACACCTCCTTCATCCGGCTTTGATTTGCCTGTATATTGGCGACGAGCGCCTGCTGATCGGGCATATCTACATGCAGGCTGGCCACTTGTTCAGAAAACGAGGCAAACCTGGATTGCCATCGTTTGAGCTGCTGGCTTTCGCGGTAGATCAGGTAATCATTGGCCAGGTAGCCGAGCTCGCTTGCGCCCTGGGCGATATCAACGGTGATCCTTTCCTGTTCTCCTACCTTCTCTGCCTGTTGATTCGTGATTATCGCCGACGCCGCAATAACGGCCAGGACAATGCCGAAGAGAAGCATGGTGATGATGAATTGTGTTTTGAGTCTCATGACGTCTTCCTTCCGTTGGAATTAGGAATGGGAAGAGTTTGGTATTCCCCATTTGTCGCATTCATATCTTTCCCATTTCTTCTATTCCGCATTTCTCGCTTATCTCACCGTATTATACTCACCGCTTCAGGCTTCACCGCTTTCATACCATCCAGATAGATGTAATCCAAAAAATCGGGGACATTCTTTCCAGTCGTAAGTTTGTTCTTTATCATCCACCGTGCTTCATCTTCCATGGCGAGCAGGAGAGATTGGTCTAGCGAGAGGGAGTAATAGTTCCGCTGCCAGATCCTGTTGACATATTCAGCGTCTAAGTTGAGTCGTTTCTGCACGATCGCCTTGGCCTCTTTCGGATGTTGGACGATGTACATGTTGGCCTGGTCGACCGCTTTCAAGAGCCGGACCACCAGGTCGGGGTTCTGGGCGATCCAATCATCCAGGCAGGTAAGGACCCCGAAAAGCCACTGGCCGCGTTGTGTGGACCAGTCGACCACGCCGGCGCCAAAGAAGCTCTTGATCGAATCGTAATATGGCGGGAGGGTGACAACAGCGTCCACCTCCCCTTCCTTGATGGATCCGACAACTGCGGAAAAATTCATGTTAACCAGGGTGACATCATTTATACTCATACCACGCAAGTCAAGGAACCTGCCTAAGAAGAATTCCTCAATTGTATTTCTCATGAGACCGATCCTCTTACCAGCAAGATCGGATGGTTTCTCGATCCCATGATCCTTTCTTCCGATAATATGGAAAAAATCGCCCTTTACAATAGTGGAGATGATGTGTACCTTCTCGTGCCTGAACACACCACCTACAACCACGTACTCGGTTGGCCCCGAAACATTGACCTCCCTTTTGAGCATAGCGTTGTACGAGTCAAGACCCGATTCAAAGGGACGCAATGTCACATTTACTCCGTTACCGGCAAAGAAGCCAAGTTCATCTGCGATATATATCCCCGCCGCAGCTTCGGTAACAGCGAAACCGAGCGTGACTGATCCGACGATTTTAACGTTTTGCTGCTTCGAATTATAGATATACAATGCTACAGGTCCCGCTATCGCGAATATCAAGATGACTATTATCGCTATATTTGTTTTCGTCCTCACCATTTTTCCTACCGCCCGATGATATTTATCGAATCCGGATAGACCTCCTTGAGGCTCTTGGTATGGCCTTGATCAAGGAAAAGAGATATCTGATTTTCAGACCGCGTGACCATAACCGCCGTAAGCAGTATTAATCTTCGTGTTCGTTCAGCATGGTGCTGTAGCACATTTTCTTCTTGATTGATGATCATCTCTGCTTCAGTCATCATTGAGTGGTTCGCTTTTTTTGATGATTTGATCTGATGATAGTTACTTTTTTTGTTGTCGAAGTATAAGGAGAAGAGATTGGTGTGTCAAGGGAAAATGACCACAAAATCCAGTGAATGCCGATGGCGCTTTCAGCGATATTGTGAGGATAATGTGCGGGATGGCTCTTCAGAAATTCAATCGTTCTCTGAGCAGCTTGAGGTGTCTCCTGCTGACGGGCACGTGGTGGCCGGACTTTGTTTTGATTTCGGCGAGCATGTTTTCATGGAGAATGATCTCGTCCACGCCTTCAATATTGACAAGAAACTGTTTATGGCACCGTACAAGATCAGTCCTGTCTTCAAGCACCTTGAGCGTAAGGTCGGTATAGAACTCACCGGCCGGGCAGATCACGTATACCCCTGTCTCATTGGATTTTACGTAATCGACTTCCGATGCATTGATAAGCTTTATCTTGGAAGAAAGGACGCACGGTATTTTCTTGATATCCGGTCCCGTGTAGACCGGCTTCTCACCCCCGTTCAGCATCCTCTTGAGCTTCCGGACAGTCTTCGCCAGTCTGCCTTTTTCCACCGGTTTGAGGAGATAGTCGAGGGTGTTTTCCTCGAATGCTTTGAGGGCATATTCATCATAGGCGGTGACGAAGACGACGTTCGGCATTAAGCTGTCGTCAATCATGCTGAGAAGCTCGAAGCCGTTTATCACCGGCATCTGGACATCGAGGAAGAGGACGTCCGGCTTTTCCTTTTTTATTGCCTGAATCGCTTCGACGGCGTTGGCACATTTCCCGGAGATGATGAATTCACCGGTTTCTTTCAGCATGGCCTCAAGCTCTTCGCGGGAGTGTATTTCATCATCTATGATAAGGGCGCGCATCATGCCTTATGGGCCTCCAGGGGGATTTTTATGGTAACACGCGTCATTTCGTTCGGCACACAGGAAACCGTTGTTCCGAATTCATTGCCGAAGAGGCTCTTGATGCGCCTGTCGACGATCTTTATTCCGAGGCCGTCGTTTGTTTCATTTTCATGGAAGGTCCCGGCATTATCCTCGATCTCAATAAACGCCAGACCATCCTCCCGGTAAGCGTGGATTTTTGCCGTCCCCTGCTCCAGCATATTGGAAATCCCGTGTTTGATGGCGTTCTCTATCAGAGGCTGAAGGGTAAAGGTGGGGATTTTCAGTTTCAGAAGGGAGGGATCAATCTCCATCTGTATTACCAAACGGTCGTCGAACCGCGCCTTCTCTATCTGAAGGTAGGAGTTTACCTGATCGAGTTCCTCTTCAAGTGTGGAGAGGTCATTGCCGCGTTTCAGGTTCTTCCGGAAAAAATTGGAAAGATGGATCAGCAGATCCCTTGCCCTGGCCGCGTTATTCCGGGTAATGGAAATAATGGTATTCAGAGAGTTAAACAGGAAATGGGGATTTATCTGTGCCTGGAGGAGTTTCAGTTCCGTCTGTACGAGAAGATTCTTCTGCCGCTCGTAGCGTGACAACAGAAGCTGGTTCGAAAGAAGATTCGTGATCCCTTCCCCAAGCGTCTTATTCATATTGAGAAATTGTTTGTTCCGGGGCTCATAGAGTTTGATCGTGCCGATCACGTCATTGTCGATATGGAGAGGAACCACAAGTACCGAATTAAGCGGGCATGCATCGGAAAGGGGACAGATGTAACGCTCTCTTTCGCCATCGGCGAAGATGACTTTATTTTCCGCGATTGCCGTCTTCGTCAGTGGCGAAACGATGGGACCGCCCGGCTTATGATGGTCCGAACCGTGACCGATGAAATGCCATGACTTTCTCCTTGTCGGTAATCGCCACCGCACCCACACCCGTCTCTTCGTGGATGATCTTTGCCAGATCCACTGCCGTTTCCTGGTTGACCCCCCTGCCAAGAAAGTTCAGCGTCCTTTCCGCAATCTTAAATGCCTTTGCCGATGAGATGGCTGCCACCCTCTCGTACACATTTTTCTGGTCACGGCCGATACTCATGAAGAGCGCCGTACCTACAGAGCTCGACAGGATCATCGGTACGGCAATGACTTTAACGAGGGCAAGGGCATCCGTATATGGCCGGGATACGAGGAGTATGATGGCCATCTGGACCATTTCCGCGAAGAAGGTGGTGATAAAGGCGACCTTGGGGTCGAATACAAGATCCGTCTTGTTCGCTCTGCGCAGGTACAGATGCACGAGCCCGCCGATAGTACCCTCGACAGTCGTGGACAATCCGCAGGAGAAAGCGGTGAATCCTCCCAGAAAATATCTATGAAGACCACCTGTGAATCCTACGGCTGTCCCGAGGATGGGCCCTCCGATTATGCCGGCCAGTACCGGGCCTATGGCCCTGGTATTGGCGATGGCGTCATGAATGGGTATGCCGAGGTACGTCCCCATTATCGATACGGCAGAGAAGAAAAAGTAGAGATAGATCTTGTCGCGCGTACGCAGGGAGTCAGTGGTCAGGGGCTTAAACCACGGCGACTTGCAGTATAGATAGGCAATGACCAGAAAAACCGACATCGCCTGGATCAAACGAAACAGAAGTTCCATATTTTTGTGAATGCGTCCTTTCTTAAGGATCAAATATAATAACAACGGCAATACGTGTCAATGGTAAATACATTACGGGCCGTTACACCCCGCATCTCCCCTGCCCTGTCATGCCCGCCCTCGCCCGATACGAACCATGTCTTCGGGCGCCATGCAACTTATTTCAATTGACAGATGTACTCATTTCCCTTAGCATTGGTAGGTGACATCAGGCATTTGAACAACTCCAAGAGGGCGTCTGACATGAAGAAATTGTATCTATCAACTTCCGACAAGAAGATCGGTGGCGTATGCGGAGGAATAGGGGAATACTTTGATAAAGATCCGACACTGATAAGGATCCTTTTTATTCTGGTGATTCTATTTTCATTTGGGTTCGGTATTTTAGCCTATCTGGCTATGTGGCTTGTCATCCCAAAGAGACCGGATACATTGAAGGATCGCCTTTAGAACAACAACAGGTAAATCACAACATCCAGACAATTGAAGCTCTCTGCGGTAAACTGCAGAGAATCCTCGATCCACAAGGAATATTATTGTTCCCCATTTGCTTGCTTACCCCGCAGCAAGCTACGGAGGATGCTCTCGCTCCCGGATTCAATAGTTGACAAAACGCCGTATTTTGAATATTAATGTCCCAATATCAAAGACAGTAAGGAGGATAAAAATGATGAAAAAGATTTTGTGGAAAATTCTTATTATCAGTTTTGCAGTGGTATTTGTCAGTGCTATAGGTTTTGCTGCGGAGAAAAAAGCGACGTCCTTACCGACGGATGTAAAAACCGCAGAAAAAAAGGTAGAAGCAGCTAAGGCGGAACTTCTCGATATTAACACCGCAAGCAAAGAAACGCTGATGAAGCTGCCCGGTATCGGTGATGTTTATGCAAAGAAGATAGTTGACGGCCGTCCGTATGTAAAGAAGGATCAGCTCAAATCGAAAAAAATCATACCCGCGGATGCCTACGACAAAATAAAGGACATGATCATCGCCAAACAACCACCGAAGAAAAAGTAAATAATGTATTTGTGTTGATTAAAAGATAAGCCCCGGGGAACCCTCCGGGGTTTTTCTTCTTTGCCCTTCCCTCCCCCGTCATTCCCACCCTACTCTATCATTCCGTGCTTGGAGACTGTGTCGTAATTCTTTCTTTTGTCATTTCGAGTGAAACGAGAAATCCTAATGGCTTGTGATATTAATACAATAAGATTCCTCACATTCGTTCGGAATGACACTTTTCTTTATACGACACAGTCTCTTGACATGGAATCCATGAACAAACGGATTCCACTCCTTTGAATCAGGAAAAATCTCTTGACTGATTCCATATTCACATATATTTTTCACTTAAACTTCAACCAGATATTAAGGAGAATATAAAGAAATCATGAAGCCTTTTACAATCATCGCAATAGTGATTTTTTCGTTTATTGCATTTGCACATCTTCTCCGCTTCTTTTTCTGTGCGGATGTTATCGTCAATGGCATTTCCATTCCCTTATGGGTGAGTGCAATCGCAGCCGTAATCTCCGGGGGGCTCGCATACATGCTCTGGCGGGAGAATCGCCCGAAAAAGTAAGCCCTCGTTACTATTATTACCGGCCTGTCCCAACTCACAAAGGAGGAAGAGCCATAATCATCTTGCTACCCACTACCTCACTTCGGTGTAACCTGCATAATACAGGATTAAACCCATGAGCGCGCGAAAGAAAAAAATCCTGATTATCGCGGGAGCTATCGCGGTGCTTCTTGTGATTGCAGCTGTAGCGATTATCGCACTGGTAGACATCAATTCCTATAAGGCAAAGATAGAATCCGCGGCTTCAGAGGTAACCGGCATGGAAGTCCTCATAAAGGGAAGGATGGGGTTCTCCCTGTTTCCCTTCGGCGTCTCTGCCGGAGACGTTATAGTCAGCAGCAAGGAGGGAGAGGTCATTTCTGTCGAAAAGCTCCATATAGGTGTCGAGCTGATACCTCTTCTGAAAAAGCAATTCAGTGTAAAGGATTGCGAGCTTGTCAAACCAGCCGTCACAATTGTGAGAGACGCGGCGGGAAGGTACAACTTTGAAGGGGTGGAAAAGAAGCCTGCCCCGAAAAGGGCGCGAACAGCCTTCAGCATAAACGAGATTAAACTTTCGCATGGCGCGCTTGTGTATATAGACAAGAAGACAGATAACAGGACGGAGATGAAAGATCTCAATATAGCAATCAATGACCTATCGGCAGGCAATACGGGCGAAGATATTTTAACGAATATTTCCTTTGCCGGGAAGATAGACTGCGGGGAGGTCAGGCGCAAGAATCTGATCATTGAAAACGTCAGGGCCGAAACCAAGGCCGGTAAAGGTATATTAAGTATCACACCGCTTACTATGGATATCTTCGGGGGCAAGGCCGAAGGCGGCATTACGGTGGATATGTCTGCACATCCAGAATCCTATAAAGTCAATCTCAAACTTTCGAAATTCAGTTTTGAGAAATTCTACGCGGTACTGGAAAAGAAAATGACCATCGGCGGCGAAGGAACGATAACGGCTTCCCTGACTGCCCACGGAAAAGACTCCCGCCAAATCATGCAAAGCCTGAGCGGAAAATTTTCGCTCCGGGGCGAGAATCTTACCATTTATACTATGGACCTCGACAAGTTTATAGCGAAGTTTGAAGAGACGCAGAAATTCACCCTCATCGATGTCGGCGCTTTCTTCCTTGCCGGCCCTATCGGTATCGCCGCCACCAAAGGGTACAATTATGGGAACTTCTACGTCCAGACCTGGGGAGGAACGGGCGCCATCAAGAAGCTAATCTCCGAATGGGAAATAAATAATGGAACGGCTGACGCCGCCGACTGTGCCCTCGCCACAGAGCACAATCGGATTGCCATCAGAGGGAGGCTCGATCTTGCAAATGATAGATACGACAATATGTTCGTCGCGGTTCTTGATGACAAGGGCTGCGCCAGGTTCGAACAAAAGATCAGCGGACCCTTCAGCAGCCCGAGGATAGGCGCCGTGAGCGCATTCCAGTCCATGGGCGGGCCTGTTATGAATCTCTGGTCCAAAGCAAGAAGCCTTATGGATGGCGGCAAGTGCGAAGTATTTTATCGCGGTTCGGTACAGCACCCAAAATAATAATTCTGTCGTCTGAAAACACAAAAAACACATTTGACGTAGATCCCTCATGTCTCTCCAGCAGTTTCCATGGCGTTTTGAAATTAAACCACTTGCATGAAAGGCTCGACTTAAATGCCAGGTCTTTCGCCCTTGCATCAACAATCCTGTCTGATGGAACGGCATATGCTGAAGGTGTCTTCACTCTGGAGTAGTGTAGTTTCGTCGCACCTATCACAGATAATTCAAGAGAAAAATAATAAAGCAAACTTGCCAGAACAAGAATTATAATGGTTATTGCTATAATTATTTTTTTTTCGTCGGTGTCATTGTCTCATTAATCAATCGGCGGCAATATGAAATTGATATTCCCTGAACCTGACAACAGCTGAGTTGATCAGTCAATTCTTTTAAAATCTATGAATCCCTGCTCCACATCGGTGTCTATCAGCTGCACCCGAATCCTGTGGCCCACGTCCATGCCTTCGAAGCCATGTACCAGTTTTCCTTCAACGGGAGGCTGGAGAATACGGACCCACGTGCCTTTAGGGGCGGCGCCGGTAACGACTGCATCGAAACTCTCACCGATCTTTGACTGCAAGAGCATTGCTGCTACGGATTTCCCGACTTGCCTCTCCACTTTGTTGGCAACATTTTCTTCTTCCGTGCAATGTGTGGCCAGGACTTCCAACTCATTATTGCTGTACGGCAGGGCTCTTCCTTCTATGGCGGATTTCAATATTCGCTGCGTAATAAGGTCTGTATATCGGCGATTAGGCGCCGTGGTATGGGCATAGTCCCTGACAGCGAGACCGAAGTGTCCTGGTATGGCAGTGTCTCCCGGAAGTTCTGCAATGTATTCACCGGGGCCCAAAAGCTTGATGATAGAAAGAGACAGGTCGGGGAACCTCAACGGATCGGCCTCTTTCTGCCTCATCAGGAATTCCTCCAGTTCTTTTGAGTCCGGTTCATAAGGGAGCTTGAACCCGTGTTCAGAGGCAATCTCGACGATCCGGTCCCATCGCTTCGGAGTGCGGACGACACGGCGCAGGGAGGGCAATTTTCTTGACGAGAGATACCGGGCAGCCACACCGTTGGCCGCTACCATGAAGTTCTCAATAATGTCCTTTGCACGGTTCTTTTTTTCCACTACAAGATCACGGATTTCATCGCCTTCAAATACCGGCCTCGCCTCAACACTTTCGAAACTTAGTGCGCCGTGGGCATGCCTGAAATTATTCATACGCTGCGCCGCCATGTCCTGTGTGCGCAGATTCTGATCAACGCCCTCCACAGCAGCGACAGCTTCAGGCACACTTCCAGTTCCTTCCAGCCATGCCCCGACACTGTTATATGCAAGCTTCGCGCGATTGCGCACAAGCGCCCCGTAAATATCCGAGGTACGCAGGGAACCATCGATGCCAATTACCATTTCAACGACAATCGCATGTCGATCTTCATTGAAGTTCAGGGATGTGAGGTTGGTGGAAAGCTTTTCAGGAAGCATCGGGAATATAATAGCGGCCGTATACACGGAGGTGGTATTGTGGCGGGCATGTTCATCGATCGCGGTACCGCTCTTAACTATCAGATCAACGTCAGCCACTGCAACAAGTATCTTTACTTCGTCTCCCGTCATTGCCCCGGCAACAGTCAGCTGATCCAGGTCACGCGTATCGTCATTGTCAATGGAAGCCCACAGCAGATCCCGGAGGTCGCGAACGTGTTCACCGTCGATTGTCGATGGAGTCTGAATCCTGCCAAGTTCTGTAAGGGCTTCAGCGGAAAAGTCAGGGAGCATCCCTCTCTCAAGCATTGCCCTGCGGGCGATTTTCTGTAAAATAGCACGTTGCTGTTTACCATTCGTAGTCATAGCATGTATATCTCACCTTTGTTTTGAAAATGACCGCTTCTCAGTACAATGTTTGTACAACATAACAAGATTAATATGACTCTACCATGATACAACTCTCACCCACTTTTGTAAAGGGGGCCGGGGGATTTTCCTCCACCCTGAAATTGACACGCCTCACATTATTCATCACATTCTGAAAACAACGCAGCCACCGCCTTTTTGTCATTGCGAGCAAACTCAGTGTACGCGGCAATCTCTATGACACATTCCCGCCTCCACATTGTCATTCACACGAATGCCCCCGGCGGTAGGAAACTTAATTACTGTACAAAGAATTCAAGCATTTTGGCTTCCGGTGTGATAGATAAGTGCACTGTCTACTGGACTCCCGCATACGAAGTTGTCAATGATACAGATGATTTTTTCAAAGACTCAGTCGCAGGGTTACATTTGGAGCTTCTTTTCAGAAGATCCGATTCAATTAACCGATTTTTTAAGATATGCATAAACAGCTAAATAATTTTATAATATGATGGGAGAAGAAGATGAGCCGTGCTCTGGAAGGTATCAGGGTCGTTGATCTCAGCCATGTTCTGGCGGCGCCGACGACAACCATGTTCCTGGCGGATCTCGGGGCCGAGGTCATCCACGTTGAGCCGCCGCAGGGAGATGATGCGAGGGAATTCGGGCCTTTTGCAGGCAAGCCCGGCAAAAATCGCAGTGGTTATTTCATCAGCCTCAATCGCAATAAGAAGAGCATGGTTCTTGACTTGAGAAAAGAGGAGGGGAAAAATATCCTGCGGGAGTTGATCGGCGTATCAGATGTTCTTGTGGAAAACTACAGACCTACTACAATGAGAAAACTGGGTTTCAGTTGGGAAGAGATCAAAAAAATCAACCCGAGGATCATTTACGCCTCCATCTCCGGTTTCGGGCAACATTCCCTTCCCGGATATGATACAAGGCCGTCCTATGACATGGTAGCCCAGGGTTACAGCGGCCTCATGAGTATCACGGGGCCTGAAGGGGGGCCGCCCTGCCGGGTCGGGTCCTCTGTCGGTGACATATTTGCCGGTCACCAGGCGGCTATCGGAATCCTCGCGGCCCTTATCTATAGAGAAAGGACAGGGCGGGGACGGCACTACGACGGTGCGATGGTTGACGGGCTCTTCGCTGTGCTGGAAAACGCCGTCGTCCGGCACACCATCAGCGGGGAAATACCTTCCCCCCTGGGAAGCCGGCACCCCTCTATAACCCCTTTCCAGGGTTTTCAGACAAAAGACTCCTGGATCATCGCCGCCATCGGAAACGATGTACTCTGGGGCAGATTCTGTAAAGTGATTGAGCGGGAAGACCTGACGACAGATCCGAGGTTTAAGACCAACCCCCTCCGGACCGCAAATATAAAGGATATGATCCCCATCATTTCAGAACAGATGCGGACGAAGACAACGGCAGAGTGGTCGGAACTTTTTGAGAAAGCCGATCTGCCATTTTCACCGATCAACACCATGAAGGATATCTGTGAAGACCCGCACATCAGGCACCGGAATATGCTGGTAGAGATCGATCAGCCTGAGGCCGGTAAAATGGAAATTGCCGGCTCCCCTATCCATCTTTCAGAGACGCCGGGAGCAGTATACGCACCCGCCCCTCTGCTGGGGCAGCACACAGATGAAATCCTGAAAAGCATCCTCAATTATTCCGAGGAGGACATCAAGGAACTAAAGAAACAGGGCATCATAAACGAAGAAACATAGAAAAGTAAGCGGGCGAAAAAAGATATTTTCAATATTTTAAGATGTCACACATTCTCTTAAAGAATCCCCGATGAAGTAACAATTTCGAAGTCTGACTTTCCACTTCTTCTTTGCAAGTCATTTGTCAATCCCTTATGTCTATCATGTCTCAACTCTTATCCTCTGAATCAACCCCACGGACTTCCATAAATCTGTTATTGTCTTGTGAGATGTATTTTTTACCTGTTTCCTTTTCGATGATGAATTTCTTGTCCTTGGAAAGCACATATTTACCCGTTTGTATCATGTCATAATATTCATATGGGATGCCTTTTTGATCAGCATCATAAGATTTCTGCCAATCATTCAGAGCCATTTCAAGGTCTGAGACAAGAAGTTCCTCCTCATATGGTTCACTTGATAATCTACCGCTATACTCGGAATTCTTGACAATTTCGTCAATTATATATGACATCGGAATTGAATAATTCATTTCCTTAATTCCCTTTTCCAAATCCTCAAGAAGCTCTAGAAGCGATTTCAGATTATTGTTTAGGTACAAAGAAATGCTTGTCTCAGCCCTATTCTCCTTAAATATTGATACTAACCGATTATAAACATCTTCATCCACGGTGAACGATTTTATTTTCTTAGCCATACAATTAGCCTCCTATGTATGATGATATATAGCATATTATATACTTAGCGCCCTAGTCAACGATTTTTTTTATCCTCCAAAGAACAAAACCATCAGCATGCTCTTGTGAAACACTAAATAATAATAACTATTGAAATAATATCTCTACGCGCCTTCTCTCTCTTGCTCACACCACAAGCAATTCCTGAACTAGTCATGGATTGCGTTCACAAGTGGCGGGATTTTTTCGCCACATTAAAAAGGCAATTCACGAACGCTGATTTTAAACTTGGACTATTCAAGGAGCCACCATATTTGGGGGCTTCATTTATTGACTGGGAACGTCCTGGTGGCAAGATACACGTCAGTCCTTATGTGTGGAATGTGGCGGCACCAAATTGTCCTGGATATGATATCTATTGGGTCGGCAAGAAGCCCTGGGCTATTTATGAGACATATGTTGAGGGTCTTCAATATCTTTACCAAAGCACTGAAAACGAACTCACAAAATGAGCATTTCCTTCCATTGCCCATTTTCGCCTTTACGGGGGACTCGTAGGTGAACGAAACAAACGACCGCTGTTGCTAACTTCCTGAAGTTTTGTTTTCCTAAGTCAACCCAGCCGTACAACATTTCATTTGAAAATAAACAAAAGTCGCACCATCAGTTTATACCCAAATTATTCACATAGGAATTTCACTGGTATACTGTCAGAAACCTCAGTCTATCCTTTGACCTTTATTGACTAAGGTATTTAGACTGCTGAAATCAGACTATGCCTGATGGATGGAACTAAGCAATAGATTCTATATATATTTATATTGCTCTTTCTGAATTTGAACAGAGTGGGGAGATGAATATATGATAAGAGTAATAATTGAAAGATACTGCAAGCCGGGTAAAGAAGCGCAACTCAGGGACTTGTTGAAAGAACTGAGAATGGCAGCAATGAGTCAATACGGATACATCTCCGGCGAGACGCTTTGTGAATTAGATGATCCTTTACTCTTCATAGTCATTAGCACGTGGGCTACTCTTGAGGCTTGGAGAGAATGGCAGGTATCCAAGCGGCGCTTGCTAATAGAGCAAAGGATGGACTCTCTGATTACTACCGAGGAGAGGTTACGCATTTTGGCTTTTGATTATGAGATTTGATCTGGCACTTATAAGTGATGTTCTCAGCGCCATGTGCGGCAACGTAACGTAAGTATAATAAAAAAAGAGGATTACTATGCCAGTGTACAGAAAGGTGCGTAACCGATCTATATTCATCTTATAAAATCTTACGGTATGGCGAAAGACATTTCATGTAGAGAAAAGAACAGTATGTCAACTTTTCAGAAAGGAGGCAACAATTTATGATTTCGGTAGATCTTTTAAAACAATACAAATTTTTCAAAGAGTTCAGTGAGGAACAGATCAAGAAACTGGCGGATATAGCTTCTGAAGAATCTTATAGGGCTGGTTCTCAGTTATGGAAAAAGGGAGATCCGGCAAAAACCCTCTACCTGTTGGAAGGGGGAAAAGTTGTTCTGGTCATGGATGCTTACATGGGTACTGCTAAACCCCCCATGCAGATCACTGTAGATATCGTCACAAAGGGAGACGCCATGGGATGGTCAACTGTCATTGAACCTTACGTGTACACTTTAGGAGCCCGATGTATTGATGATTCGAAAGTCATCGCCTTCGATGGAGCTAAACTCAGGGAGCTGCTAAGTAAAGACAGTACGTTAGGATATAATTTCATGCAAGCCACGGCAAAAGTAATAGCCACCCGTCTGACCCATACCGAAATTATTCTGGTTGGTGAGCGAGGACTCTCTATTTTGGATCGAATATTGAGTAAGAAGGATAGATCATAAAGGAGGTAGCCGCCATGTTTAAAGCTGCTACAAAAACGCATCAACCGCAAATCTCGATGTCAACAAAAAACGATTATCCCCTAATAAAAATAAAGGATGTAAATAAGAAGGTAAGGTTCAACCATATATTTTCATAAGAAAGAAATATTTTTAGGATTATTACCATTTTCTTAAAAATAATCCACATTTTAGGAAAAATATGAATTAACAAGTACACTCACTTATACATACCCAAAAGGGATGGCGTGGAGGAAAGGCGTCTGAGACAGGCTTCCATATTGATGCCGGATCGTAAAACACCCTGCCAGATGTTCTGCGCTGTCTGCAGCGGGGAAGCCGTTTGCCTAGACCACTTCGCGATAGACGTCTGGATGGGGCCGAGAAATAACGACAGAGTTTACCAGCAGGCCGCGTTCGGCGATCACGAGCTTGGCGGCCTGCGCGGCCGATTGAACTGCGGCGACATCACCGGTCATCGTGAAGTACGCCTTACCACCAAGTGCCATTGCCAGGCGGATTTCCAACAGCGTCACATTTGCAGCCTTAGCTGCGGCGTCAGCCCCTTCCAGCAATGAGGCAACGCTGAATGATTCTACAATTCCCAGTGCACCAACCAGTTCCGGCACTTGCGAACGGCCAAGAGCGGCGAAGACGTCGGCGTGAACGTTCGAAATGATGAATTTATCGATAATACACCCGTTTGCCTCGATTACACCAGCCTCTACTGCGCGCTGCACGGCACCGACCGCGCCACCGATCAACACCATGTATTTGCCGGAGCAAATGCTGCGCGACAGGATGAGCTGGACGTTGGCCGCTTTCAGCATCACGTCGGCTACAGTAAAGCCGGCGGCGATGCTGGAGAGTTCAATTAAACCAATGGATTTCCCGTTCATGCTTGCCTCGTCAAAATAATGAAGTTATCGTTTACCTCGGCGACGATCCCGGCAATCGGCGCATGGATGATCGCGCCCAGGTCCTTGTCGGAAATCTGGCCCAACGGCTGCCCGATCGTGATCTCGTCGCCCTTTTTCACAATTGGCTTGTTCGGCACGCCTGCCGCTTGTTTCAGCGGCAGAATGAGTTGACGCGGTGTGACGGCGATGTCCTGCCACGGCGCGGGCACATCGTATTTCTCAAGGGCAAATTTTTTCATCAACATCTTGATCGGCACGCGCCGACCGTCGTGCAGCGGATGCGCTCTGGTCGGTGCTGGGCCGGTCCATCTGATGTTCGCGGCTCGCATTTCAGTTTTCGACGCATCACAAGCTTCCTTCGGGAAAAGTGATTCGGGGCAGGCATAGAGCGTACAAAGGCCGCACGCGCAGCAGTTTACTGCCATCTGATTCCAGTAACTCTTGTCGGTAGCGGTGAATGCCAGGCTGCGCATGACCTGGTGCGGTTCGACTGCGTAGCCGAGCAGGTAACGCGGACATAACTCAGTGCAGTAACGGCATTGGTCGCAGGCTGACTTGCCGATACGCGATTTGAGCGGGTCGGGCTTGAGCTTGCGCTCAATGACAAAATGGCTGCGCGGCAGGATCACCGCACCGCTCGAGGTCTTGACGATGGGTGTGTCCAGGTCGTCGGTGGTCTGACCCATCATCAATCCGCCGACGCACAACACGGGGTCGCCGGTAGTCAGGCCGCCGGCGGATTCAATCGCCTCGCGGAACGTTGTGCCGATCGGCACAGTGATCGTCACTGGATTTTTCACTGCCCCCGCCAGGGTGATAGTCTTCCGGGTAACCGGCATACCTTGGGCTGCGGCTGCGATGTTCGCCAGCGTCTCGACGTTGTTGACGACGATGCCGACCTGCAGAGGGATGCCCTGCGGCGGAATCAGCCGGCCAGTCACTGCGTTGACCAGCTCGTATTCGTCACCGGCGGGGTAGTAATCACCTAGCAGATGGATGCGGATGTGTGTGCCTTGACATGCGTCTCGGATGGTTTCGATGGCGCTCTTCTTCTTGGCCTTGATTCCAATGATGCCCTCGCTGGCGCCGACGGCGTCCATGACCAACTGCAAGCCTGCCACCACCTCCTCCGTTCTACGCTCTATGACGGCTGCATCCTTGTACAATAAGGGTTCACACTCGGCGCCGTTCGCAATAACGGTGTCGGCTTTGCCCGCCACCTTGACGTGTGCGGGGAATCCGCCACCGCCTGCGCCGACCACGCCGGCTTGCTTTACTTGTTCAACCAAACTCATAGTACCGAATGCTTCCGTGAAACCCGCCGTATTTCAATGATGACCGGATCGTGGCAGTGAGATTTTGCGACCATAAAACCGTTCTCAGCCGCCCATGCCCGACGCATCCTGCACGACAGAAAGGCGGAGATTTGCCGCCGAAAACGACGCCGTCGCGACTTATTTTTCCAAGATCGCAGTGGCGGCTGTGGCGCAGATCATATCCTGTTCGACTGTGCCTCCACTGACCCCAATTCCTCCGATAATCGCATCGTTGTGCTTCAGTGGAAAACCTCCACCGAAAACAACAACCCGACCCCTGTCAGCATTGCTAATCCCAAAAAGGGGTCCACCTGGCTGGGCTAAAGGTGCTAATTCGTGCGTTGGCAGTTTCACAGCCACTGCCGTGTAAGCCTTGTTAAGCGAGATATCGATGCTCACCAGGAGGGCGTCATCCATGCGGTGCTGAGCCACTAAATTGCCACCCGCATCTACTACAGCGATCACCATGGGAACACCAATCTCCTTAGCCTTTTCCTGGGCTGCCGCAATGAGTTCTAAAGCGAAATCGAGGGTTAGTCGCATAATCTCCTCCTCAAGCAAACTCGCTACTCAGCTTATACTGGCTGTTAATAGCGAATGGAAATCTCAGGTATTATCAGCTACGCATCCACAGCTTTTAACCGGACCACAAGGTATGATGACATCTTACTTGATTTTGACGCTCAAGTCTGGTGCTCCTCTGGGGACTTCCAACCTTGCAACTAGATAATGCGAAAAGCGTCGACCAACGTACACCGCCGGATCCGGGTGAAAGTTCTGGCCGAAGTCAATCCTTCTCCCGTTGGCCCTGCAATTGTAAAAGATGTATGCCCTTCCCCTCCTAGACCGATGCCTGCATAGGAAGGTCCATTTTTTACAAAAATGGTTGTTTGCACCGCCCGTGCAAATGCGGTCATATATTCTACATGATTCGAGTGCATAATGGCTGTATGACGATTCCCCTGTTCCACCTGTACGGCAAAATCAATCCCCTCACTGACGTCTCTGACGCGTACGATTGGCATAACAGGCATCATTTGTTCCAACCAAACGAGTGGGTGATCTTTATCGGCTTCAAAAATGGCCAATCGGCATTCTTCTCCCACGTTAATCCCGATTTCCTTTAAGATCACCTGTACGTTCTTGCCAATGTAGGCCGTGTTGATTTTCCTCTCCGGCGTTACGATAAGCTTGATTACCTGCTCAGCCTGCGCCGGTGTCAACAGATATGCCTTTCCCGTCTCCAACATAAAGCTGATCAGTGCATCAGCAACCGCGTTTACCACAATCACTTCTTTTTCACAGGTACAAAAGATGTTGTTGTTGATGCTCGCGCCGTCAATGATGGAAGCGGCAGCTCTACGGATGTTGGCGGTATCATCCACCAGTGCCGGAGGATTTCCGGCGCCGGCTCCGATGGCCTTCTTGCCTGAACGAAGGACGACATCGACTACGGGCCGACCGCCTGTAGCCACCAACATGTTGATTTTGGGATGTTCGATGAGTTGTTTGGCTGTAGTAAGATCGGGCTTCGGCACGGATGATATCAAACCCGGAGGACCTCCCGCGCGAACAATGGCTTCGTGAAGGATTCGAATGGTCTGAATACTGGTTTCGCGTGCAGTTGGGTGAGGGTTAAAAACCACAGCGTTGCCGGCCGCCACCATGCTGATGGCGTTATTGATTACTGTACCGGTGGGGTTGGTAATAGGAGTCAATGACCCGATAACCCCACGAGGAGCATATTCGACCAGGGTCAGACCGTTATCTCCGCTGTAAGCGCGAGGTTCGATGTCTTCAGTGCCCGGGGTTTTGGTGGCGCATAGGATATTTTCCCGGAGCTTGTCCTCATAGCGACCAAGTCCTGATTCTTTCACCGCTAAAGCAGAAATCGTTTCATTATGATCCAAAGCGGCATGCCGGATGGCAGCGATTATTTTATCCCGATGGTGCAAAGTCAGCGCTAACAGTCTCTTTTGCGCTGCGACGGCATTTTCCACCGCTTGATCAACAGTCTCAAAAATACCCGTGGGACCTTCGGTCTGGACGATCTTCTCCTCGATCATTTCCGACAATACTTTTTTGACCGCAGTTAAGATGAGTTCCTGGTTGGTTTCCACTGCCGTTCCTCCTTTCACACAACTTTAAAGCCACTGACCGATAGGGCCTTTATCCGCAAAGAGCTTTTCTTTCCCCCCTCTAGCCTCATCATTGTCCATTCCCAATGCGAACTGTCGACAGACATCAACTAATTGTCATCAGAAGCTATGATAAAAGCCCCAGCAAGAATGGAAATAAATTCATGAGTGATAAAACAACCTTCTTTGAGAAAAGCCTCCTCCAGACATCTTTCAAGGTAGGACATCCAGTTTGTCCCCTGAGGTTTCCCTCGAAGAAGGGGTTTGATCGATTCCGCAAGACATTCCACTTCACCAAGGGTATCCAGTACTGCACATGCTACCCGCTCATCTTCTTCGACGCTTCCACCGCTGATTCCAATCCCACCCGCCACTTGTCCTCGCAACTTCAGGGGAAAGCCACCACCAAAGAGGACAATCTTTCCGGCATTAGTATGTTGAATCCCGTAAAGTGGATTACCTGGGAGCGCCATTTGTCCCACTTCGCGGGTCGACATGCGCAAAGCTGCCGCTGTATAAGCTTTGGAAATGGCGATGTCCGTGCTTGCCGGCAAGGCGCCCTCCATGCGCGCAAAGTACTGCAGGAGGCCTTCGTGGTCCACGATGGCTATGGCCATGGCAAGTCCCATATCTGCGGCGGCGTTTTCTGCAAGGGAAGCCAATATGCGCGATAAAGGAAAGGGAAGCTTCACGGGTCAATGCCTTCCTTTGGCTGGCGATCTCGAAACAGCCATCAACTCATCCAAAACTTTTTTAATGGCACCTGCGACTGCCGCTGACCATGCCAGAACGAAGAGCAGGTCACTTAATCGATTGATATAAACGATCAATTCCTCGTATGTTCCGGTGCTGCGATTGAGGCTTACGATCAGACGCTCAACCCGGCGGCACACGGAGCGAGCCAGATGGAGCGCAGCACTTTCCGGACAATCACCCGGAATTACAAAACCGCCGGGCATGCCGAACAAGTCAGTCATCTGATCAATCCAGTCCTCCAGCTTGTTTCACATCCTTTATGGTGATTCGATTTCCAAGTTGAGAAATCCGCTCTGCCGTCGAAGCCAACTCCGCACCAGCCACAAATAGATCTTTTTGAATAGCTCGAAGGATAGATCGCACAGATTCTTCCTGAATAAGGCTTCGAGCCATTCCGAGGTGAGATTGGAGTTCATCGAGCGCCCCATACGTGTTAACATGGAGGTCGTCCTTTTCGACAGTCTCTCCGCTCAAGAGTTTCGTCTGCCCTCGGTCGCCGAAACGAGTGTAGATTTTTCGCAAGACTTCAGCCATCAGTAGTCAGCTTCACCGTCAGTTGCCTTCTTCAATGTCAATGCGATCAATGATGCCAATGATCGTAGCATCTACTGGACACTGATCGTCATTTACAGCTCTACGGGCGCCACTTCCCCTTACCAAGATGACGCGCTCGCCGACGCCAGCCCCAACAGCATCCACGGCCACGAAAGGATCACCCTTTGGGACCAACCCTTCCTGATCCAGAGGCTGAACAATTTGTATCTTGCTTCCCACGAGGTTTTCGTGTTTGCGTGTGGCGACGAGAGTCCCGATCACTTTAGCAATTAGCATTATAAGTACCCTTTCTTATGTTAGCAAGCTCCGTCATTATCTGTCGTGAGGACAACCCCATACCGTTTGGCCAAGTCCTGAGCCAAGGGAGTCATTCCGGATGCATATCCGACGTTCAGATTCGCTCCCATTCGCCACGCATGAAGCACGTCAGCGGCGGTTACGAACCGTTTAGAAATGCTAAGAGTTGGCACAGGAGAGGCAGATGTGATCTCC
This sequence comes from uncultured delta proteobacterium, assembly GCA_963695875.1. Taxonomy (GTDB): domain Bacteria; phylum Desulfobacterota; class Syntrophia; order Syntrophales; family UBA2185; genus DATKLL01. The sequence goes on from CAVOID010000011.1 coordinate 203,884, forward strand.
CGTTGTTTAACGTCTGGGGCGTCTTCACTAATCAGCATAAATTTCACGGTGTTTCTAAGTTGTCGTATATCGGTTAAGGTACAGCCATAGTCCCCTACCGTTTGCAGACGCTGCGCTATGGCCTGCTTCAGTGCCACTTTTCCTTTATGGAACCCGAGTTCCTCCCTTCCCTTATCACCGGGATCTGCACCATTTCTGGCCACGACCACGGGTTTCCCCATGAGGAGCGCATGCAGGATGATATTCGTAGCCGTGTTATCCGCGATCAACATGGATAACTTTGAAAGCGTGTTGAGGCTAAGCAACGGTACCACAACAGCACGGGCGTCCTTCAAGAAAGCGAGCCATGTCGGAGGTTCAACCATGCTCACATGGGGAAAACCATCCAATTGCTGCTTAATTCCCGAGGAGATGAGGTGCTCCGCCGCCGGAGAAAAAGCCAATCGGACATGAAATCCATCCAAAATGAGATCGCGGACTTGCTGGACGGCCTCGCGAAACCCCACCGTGGCGGCAGTAAAGACAACCATAAGCTCGCCTTTGTCACCGAGCGCACCCAGGCGCTGGGCCAGTCTGTGAATGACCTTCACGATGATATCCTGGATCTGTTCTTCTTGGATCATCGGGTTTTTCCCATCCGGCCTGATTCTTTCCTCTCGGTTTTCAGGCAACTCAACGCAATGCCCAAAGGAGTGACCAGCAGAGGGGTTAACCGGTCTCTCCACAGAGAGGCCTGTCTCCATTTCCATCACCTCTTCGATTCCCGGGAAACAACTCGTACCACCGACCAGATAAAGAGAGTCCACCGGGTGTTGCTGCAAATGATGGCGCACGATGCTGGCCATTTTTTGGAACACGGGTCGTACCAGGGGAAAGATGGTTGATTGCTGCTGGGGATCAGTTTTTATTCTTTCCGCCTCATCGGTGCTAATTTTGTAGTGTCCGGCGATCACCAGGTCAACGTGGATCCCGCCGGTGGCTTCATCAGCCGTGTAAACCACCTCTCCATTCTTGAATCACGGAAATACCTGTGGTGCCGCCGCCAATATCCACCACCGCTCCATCCGCAATCTCCAGTACGAGAGAAGCCGCAGTCGGTTCGTCAATCAGTCCGGATACCTGTAAACCGGCAGCCTGCCAGCACGTTGGCAAACGTCTGAGCGTTTCGTCCTATGGTGCCAGGAGGATAAGCCGCTGCTGCAGATTTAATGTGGAAGCCGGCTTCGCGGAGCAGTTTTACCTGTTGACGAACAATGCTAATGGCGCTTACGTAATCTAAGACCAACCCATCTCTTATGCTGGATCGGCTCCGAGTCAATGCCCCCGCAACGGGTGCACCGGTGGCATCGACAACTGCAGTGACGGTATAGGCTGTCCCCAGGTCCACACCGGCAAACAAAGGTTCGCTGCGATGTCCGTTCCCGTTGAGTACCAGAGAAGACTCAAAGGCTAATAAGAGTTGATTGGCTGAATCTTTGATCATCAAATTATCTCCATTCCGCTCAAATCAAGACGCTTTTCCCGAGAGATTGAGAATAGATGTTTCCGCGGCTTTCGCGGCACGGGCAACATCGGATTCCTTACCGCCGATGTACAGCCGACCCACGGCGCCATATGTTCTGCAGTCAACCAGGGTGATCAGGGCGTTTTTCTCTGCTTCGTTGGCAGCAAGGGTTATGTACCCGGCAGGTACGACCTCGAGAATATATAGATCCTGTCCCGGCAGGAGCATGGAACACAGACGAGAGACGTTCACCATTTGAGCATGATAGTCGTTGACTTTATGAATGATTTGAGAACTGAGAATCTGTGGTTTGACTCGGTCCTCCACCGTCATCCCAAGGGACGTGAGTACTGCATGGCCCGCTTGTTTGACGTCTGCTTGCGCCTTGGAGTGAAACTCGAGTACTCCGAAATGACGTTCCACCACCATGAGTCCGGGGCGAACGTTGGCGGCTTTGAGAGCTGCATCCGTCAATTGGTTGATGATCACTCCCGGAGCAATTTCCACGAGAATGGAGGCCATGCCGACCACGGGGATATAACCCCGCGCATTGGCCCCAAGGTAAGCAGCGAACTGAGGTTGTAGTCGATCTAAATAGACATACGCACGGAGCTCAACCATAACAGACATCCTTTTCTGTGCTCATCTACTAAACTGACCTTATATACCAAAAGCGCCTGTCATCGTGAGGGAGTGAAACCTCCCCGGGTCATTAATCTCTCATAACTCAGGAGATTTGGGGTTTGCTTTTTCCCCGTCCTTTGGGCTTGTATTTATGAGGCGTTGCGTGTTTCCGAGCTTTTGGGCTTCTCCCGTCTTGCTTTTCGGGACCTCTATGGTCGGGCAATTCTGTCGGCCGGACAGGAACCCGAGAAGTTCCTCCATCTTCAATGATCTTGGGCGGTTCTGCCAAGCTTTTTTCCAGGGGTGGCGGAGCAGAAGGTGGCGCTGTCTCCTTCGTTTTCTCGGGACCTTTGGGACCAGGCTGGCTGATCCGCAGTTGGCGATCTGGTCTCGGAATCACATGCACAGATATCACCTTGCCGACCTTTTCTGCCGCTGCTGCCCCTGCTGAAACCGCCGCTTGGACTGCAGCCACATCACCGACCACTTTTATTGTAACCAGACCTGCTCTTGCCAGGTCATAACCAAGCAGAGAAACCAAGGCAGCCTTGCTCGCTGCGTCTGCAGCAACGATCGCTGGCACAAATCCCCAGGTTTCGATCAATCCGAGGCTATTGTTTTTCATCGTTTATCCCCTCTTTCCGCAACCGCGGATCTTATAACTCCCCACTCTGACATTTTCGGATCGCACAATCGTCGTTCGATAAAATGGGGCCATTTATTATTCACTATATCGGTTTCAGGGTTTGCGGATCCATGCCGGTCAATTTTCAGACTATTCAGCATAACACTTTAGTATTTCATCAAGTATCAGATTGATCAGCTCCTCCGATTCATCTTGAGGATTCCTTAGAGAATCATCAACGCCAGCAAGAGAGGCCCCGTTACTGCGAAAGACGAGGGGTTGCCCCTTGACCAAGCGGGCGGCATTGATTCCCAGGCGACGCAAACTGACGGGCTGCCAGGGTTTGGTTGTAAGAGAAAACAATGGAGTCTCGGTCGGTAAATCATGGTGATGAAGAATAACCTCACCACTTCTACCTATACCGATACCTACATTGAGAGGCGAACCATCGGCAGCCTGCTTAGCAAGATCTACAATCGGCCCGTTGCTCACTTCGCGGATTTCGAACGGGATTCCTTCTTCTTCCAGACCCCAGAGTACAGGTTGAAAGGAATCGGTCAAAACAGAGCGGGCCTTAAATATCCATATTGCGGGATGCTGGTTCATGCTGCTCCCTTTTCCTCATGGGCAAGGATGAGACCCGTGGCCACGGCGTTACGCGGGCCTTCTATGCCTCGAACATTCGCTCTGCCAGTTACAACCCCGTATTCGCTGAGTGCATCCGAAATCATTTTGGGTATTTCAAAATCTAATGCTGAACCTCCCACCAGAACCACGAAGTGTATCAGCCGGATGTTTCCTGCTGGGGCCACTCTTTTTAATGCGCGGAGGGCATTGCTGACAAAAACCTTGCGTTTAGCCTGCTGGCGAACGGCGATAAACTGTTCCAGCGTTGCCTTGGCGTCGAGAGGTATGAGCCCGGTATCGGTTACGATGGCCAGCCGCCCGAAGAATTTTGGGTCCAGCACCTTTTCAAAGAATTGCACGGAACCGTCTTCATGTCGTATGTGTAAAAGGCTGTCCACTCTTGCCAGAGGGTAGCGCTTGATGTCTTCTGCGAGTTCTTTGTCTTCAAGACCCAATTCCGTGTCTATGAGCAAGGTTACCATCTCGCCCGCGCCAGCCAGATGAATGCTTTGAATCATCCCATCTTCCGAGATAAACGCGGCATCCGTGGACCCTCCCCCAAGATCCAGGATGGCCAAGGGGGGGCTGGTTCCTGGAGTGGTTAAAGCTCCACGGACAGCCATCTCTGCTTCAACTCCGCCGACGGCACAAGAAACAAGGGTCTCATCCTCAATCTTTCTCGCCAGGCGCTGCATGGGGAGCCTGTGCGTTTCCACCATGGCGGCTAGCCCGACCGCATTTCCCAAAGTGTATTCACCTGCCAAGGCCCCCAGAACCCTCTGGGGTTTAAAAGTGCCCACCGCAAGGATATCGCGTACCGTGATCTGTTGGACCGGCTGATCCGTCAGCTCAGCCATGACCTTTCTTACCTGTTCAAACATTCCCCCCACATTAGTGCCCGGTTCCGCCTGGATTTCCACAAGAGGGGAAATCTCTTCCGTGCGTGCCATGATGGCCTCGGCCCCCTCCTCAACCTGCACCTGGGCCTTCTGGTTCTTGCCAATGAGGATAAGCTTTCCTGCGGGAATCCGTCGCTCCTGAATATCTCCCTTTGGGGTCTTAATGACGACGGCGCTACGGATGCCCGTAAGGGCTCGCGCTACGGGAACAATCCGACGGGTTTCTTCGGAGTCCAGATTGAATATGGTGGCAATGTCATAGGGATTGGAGAGCTTTTCGATAGTTCTCCCGGGAGGCGCTACCTCCACCGCCGCCAGCATTCCCAATGGGACACGATCAATGTGTTCCACCTCGTCAACGATGGGGATGGGGCGGAGTAAGCGATTGTGAATGAGCACGCCGTCATCATTCCGGATAATTGCTCCGACAATCTCTTTGCCTTGCGCAACGAATTCATTGATGCGGGCTGCCGCTTCCCGAAAATCCACTGTTTCGGGCATGACGAGTATCCATTTCTGACCGGGGACTGCCGATGCCAAAGAATCTAAGGCGATGGTCGTTCCCACTCCTAAACCTTCGCCGCCAGGAGTTGAAGGGTTATGACCGATCATGGCCGATTCGGTGATGATTGTTTCGGTGATCGTCTCCATAGCCACATCACCGATGACCGGGGTAGCTTCATTGAGAAGAATCAGGGAAAGATTTTTGCGCTGCAAGGCCAAGGGTTTGAGAGCCGTATCGAGGGCAAAGATTACCCCCATGGCATTTTGAATGGTACCTTTGATGCCCACTGTCCGTACAATTGCACTCGAAAGAAAGCTGACCTTTCCCTGTTGGTTTACCTCCGCTATGGCGACCTCGGTTGTATTGTTACCAACATCAACGCCCGCAATGTAGGCCATGATGGTCTGCTCCATCAAATCTTGCTCAAAGAATCTCTACCCAACAATTCACCAAACAGTTACCCAAAACATTCGAGGTGAGACGTTTGGTTGAGCAAGCTCCTCTGTTGGCGCTCATCACATTCCCATCGGGAAACTCACCCCGATTACTTGATCGGGTGAGAATGGACCATGCCTCTACCGCTTTTTCAATATCACCCGCAGGGGGACCGGCCTATACCCACAGTTCAATCTCTTGGGCTTTCTCGACGGAAACGCTGTTATTCTCGACGCAACCGACCCCGCTTTTCATAGACCTCTGCCGCTTCCCGCACCAGAGCGGCACAGATGCGAGCCTGGTATTTTGATTCCAGTTCAGTGGCAATATCAAGCATCTCTTTTTTGGTGGAGCGATAGGGTCTCAAGGATTCATAAACCTCCAGGACACGCTGGTCTGAAAGGCGCGTCAACTCCGCAGCCCGCCGGATATTGTTGGCCAGTTGCGGCCTCCCACAGGCTTCAGCGATTTGCGCCTGATATTCCAGAGTCTCCGGGCGTATTTTCATGTCCTCAAAAGCGATTTTCCCACTCGCCACCTTGTCCAGGGTTATATCGGCAAGGCTAAGACCGGTGGACGTTTTCACCAAATCGGGTCGTTTTTGGGCTAAAGGATAATCTCTCTTCGGGTCAAGTCCCTTGTTTGCAGGCGTCTGGCCGCCCATGGAACTCTCACTCAGGACCGTCACGACTCTCTTCACCGCTTCCTTGATAAGCTCGGGAGAGACATTAACTCCTTTGGTCTGGGCCATGCGTTCTATCATTTTCGATAATTGTTCATCGCTCATCGTCGACTATTCCTCCCACAAGTTGTGTGCCTTTCACTGCCCGAGGCGAAGTCAGAGGCCATGCTAAAGTTGAATCGTGACTTCCTGGGCCTGTTTATCCGGCTTCACGTACTGGGTCTCTTTGTTGTGAAGCAGCGCTGCAAGTCCCTGGTACCGAGGCCGAGCCATGGGATCGTTACGCACCCGCAGAGGGCGGGGACTTTCCCCTTTCGCATATTTCGCGGCATTGCGCCCAATTGCGCGAAACATTTCCAAATCCACAAGAGGGGATTGCGAGAACAATTCCAGATTCTGAAGGGGTTTGAGATCTTTCTGATGGATGACGGTAGTGCCCCGGGAAAGGATGCCGATCCCGATTCCTGAACCACTGAGTTTCGCGGCTTCGTGAGCTATTTGCGCAACGTCCGCCGTCCGATAGATTCTGACCAGACGTGCCTTGAGGCCTTCCTCCTCGATGCCGGCGATGATCTCTCTCAAGACCTGCTGGTGGGGAATGCCGATGATGGTTTTGTTCATCACCGTACCGAATGCGGGGGGCACCGCAATGACTACCTCATTCTTGGTAACGCCGGTCCTGGCAACGCCGATTTCTTTGATTGCCAGCGGGGTTCCGCCCTCCTTGAAAGATCCGGCAGGTTGTTTTCCCGCCTCCATTTCCCGCAAAACTTCTAGGATAATTTCCCTGACTATATCTTCGGTAATGTTCATTTTTCTGCCTCCCTCACTCATGCCTAAACATCTTCAGGACTGATGGCTTGCGGGATGTCCTTCAAGATTTCCCACCTTTTACCTTCGAGACGATATCCGGTACCGGGTCCCTGGTAATCGTTGAGGTCGTTAACCGCGCTCAATACATCGAAATTGGGTTCCAGAATGGCTGAGGTATGGAGATAATCGCCGGAAATTTTTTGCTTGAGAATGCCCAGCACCGCTTCCGCCACGTCACGGAATCCATGTTTTACTAATGCGCGCACCGCGTCGACTCCGTTGCCGCCACGCTTCATGAAATCTTCAATGGCGCGGAGATCTTCTGTCACATTACGGTCAGGCACGTCCTTGCTGCCATGCGCATATGTGACGGCTTCAACCTCTTCGTCCGTTATCGGCGGAAGCCCCACTTCCTTAAACACGGCCTGCAAGGCGCGGGCGCCCTTGTTGCGGATCGCGATGACGTCAGCTTCTTTTACCGGGTGCAGGCCACCGTCAATCTGAAGGTCGCGCTGCAAAACCAGCCAGTCGTCATAATCGTCACAGTCATGTGTGGAGCCGGCAAACATGTTGTCATAATTGGGCACCGAACTGTAGCCCGAAACGATCAGGTCCGTACCGGGGAGAAACTGCATGAGCATGCGAGCCGTATTGCGAATGGGCGAATGGGTGAATGTCTGGTCGTTGCCCGAGGCCACTTCGAGGTCCAGCAGGACCGTGGCGACGTTTTCCGCGAGCACCGCGCGAATGCCGGAGGGAACGGATCCGGGAACACCGATGCAACTGATGGAACCATTTTGCACGCCCTGGACGCCTACTCCCTTGGCGAGCATCACACAGCGAATCTCCAGGTATAGCATGGACTTGCCATCGGCATAGCCCATCTGCACCTCCGAACCGGTCCCTGAAGTGTACCGCATCTTGAGACCTCGCGAGGCATAGGCGGAAGCGAGATACGCTTTTGACCAGGGAGTATCATCTCCGTCCACGAATACCTGCTCGGTACCGTACACAGACACCGTTTCCGCATAGGCCGTGAGTCCGCGCATACCCATGCTGAGTTCGAGCGCTTCCTCCACGGCGCACTGGTTGATGACACCGGGGCGGCCCGTCTGGGCGCCCACCAATAAGGAAAGAGCATTCATGGGAGCATAGCGCCCCACCCCCACGGTGGTTTCCTCTTCCGTAAAGCCACGAAAGGCCGCTTCCGCGGCATCCGCCGCCAAGAGGGCAGGATGATCTTTCAGATTGGTCACGTGGGCCTGATTGGAAGGCGTGCGGCGGGGCCGCATCTTCTGCATGGCCATCATCAGCTCAACCACATTCATCTTCTTGAAGACATCCAATATTTTGGCCGGCGTCAGTCCTACGGAAAGGCGCACAATTTCCGCGCGAGGCACATTGATGTCCACGAGCATCCGGGCAAACTGGGTCGAATCAATGGCCATGGCCTTCTCAGCTATCGAGGTGTCGATAGAATGGTCGGCAATCCATAAATCAATCATGTCAAACTTCTCACGGGGTTTCCCGTCAAGTTCGACAATCTTACCGTTTTGGATCTTGATTCCAGGTGCTGGATCATTTGGGCTGTCCATCGCAACAAGGCCCACTTCCATCCACTCCTTGATAAAGCCGTCCTTGTTGACTGGACGCTGGGCCAGCACCTCAAAGCGCTTTTGTCTCTTACTCATAGGTTGCCCCTTCTCTATCAAATGTATGGTTGAGTTACAGACTTGGGTTCCTGACCCCATGCACCAAGCAGCTTGATTCCTATTTCACGGCTGGCCGTCACAGCCTGGCGCACTGCACCCGAGTCTCCGGTTACCCATATCATGACTTCATTGGTGAGGCTCGTTCCTTTTGCGGGAGAAGCATAACCCACCACTTGGACATCCGCCGCCTTGACTGCCGTATCGATCATCAATACGCCGATCACTGCGGGCGCCCCAAGAATCAACCCGAAAGCTTTCCCTTCGGGAGATTTGAATACGTAATTCAAGCAACGGCTGGCGCGGGCGGTGTATTGTAGTTCAAGATGCCCCTGGTCGTTGGCATAGACATCCCCAAAATATTTTGGTAAGACTTCCAGCGTCACTTCCACCGCGCGCCGGGCATCAGATACATCCTCTGCGCCGAATATGATCAAATTTCCGTGACCGGCTCCACCCTTTGTATCTCGGGGCATTTCGACGGCAAGTATTTCGGTGTTGGTGGCCTTCACGGCTTCATCTGCTGCCATGATTTGAGGGCCTGCCCCAACACGGCCGCCGATCACTCCGACTGCACGATACTTTTCGGGGATTCCCATTAAAGTGTGAATGGCAGGGTCAAGGTTGGCAATGACAATCCCCTGTGTGTCTCCCAAGCCTAGTCCAACAAACTCCGTTACCTGAACCAGGTCGGGGTTGGGAAGCACCGTCTTGGGGCCACCTCCCTCAGATTCTTTCGGATTCGCTTTCCCGGAGGACGCAGAACCCACCCTTTTCATCACCTCTTGCATGACTCTGTTAATCAGTTCCTCTTGCATCGGATATCACCTCCCGGTTCTCTACAATTATGGATATGTTCCTATTTCCAGCTATTCGTTAATAGGGAGTTGCGGCAAGATCTTTTCAACATCCTGGTGTGGCCTGGGTATCACGTGTACCGAAACAACTTCTCCCACTTTTTGTGCAGCGGCCGCACCTGCGTCGGTGGCTGCTTTCACCGCTCCCACGTCGCCTCTCACCATGGTGGTCACCAGACCTGACCCGATCTTCACATACCCGACCAACTGGACGTTGGCAGCTTTAACCATGGCATCCGATGCTTCGATCATGGCGACCAGCCCCTTTGTTTCAATCAATCCCAATGCTTCTTTTACCATTTTCAATCCTCCAAGTTTTGATGTGAACACTGCCAACGGATCGTGGGCAGTCACGTATGGCTGCCCAGGCACCGTCTTTTAAAGTCCTGTCTCAGGCGGCCTCTTTTTTCACGAATATACCGGGGAGCTTCGCGGAAAGAAGTCCGGCGCAATTCCCGATCAACATGCACACGAAGGTACTCAAGAGAGTTTCGACGATGTCTCCTTTGTGCCCCCCGAGATTTCCGAAGAATACGGCCCCCCCTACAAACTGCCCCGGGATGGCACTAAGAATCGGAATATTGCCCTCAATAGTCATAATGAAGCAGTAAACCCCGACGATTGCTGAGAGCAAAAGCATACTGCCAGCGCCAAAGGTTACCCACAGCCAAAAGAAAAGCGCCCCTTGCACCATTCCCGCCACGTTGGCGGCTATGGATTTGGGGAGGGCAGCCTGATCGCCGCCGGCATAATAGAAGCTGGCCCAGGCCGCATAACCTACCCAAGCGACGAGCCAGGGTACCAAGACCGTGACGTGAAACCAAATCCCGCAAAGAACGCCGATACTGATGGAGACAGGTAATAAAGCCATAATTAAACCTCCTTCTTGTAATCTTTGGCCAATGCGTCAGCCGTCCAGATTGCTGCCTCAACCTTATCGGCAGTAACTTCGAACCAGGTGGCATGGATGGTTTCACCCGGCGCCGTTGTGGCTTCAGCCACTTTGCGGATTTCTTCCCGTGTCGGATTGTGAATCCCCAAATCATCCAAACAAACGGGCAGCCCTACGGTGCAACAGAAATCCAGTACCTCATAAATTTCAGCTGATGAGCGGCCTTCCAACACCAACTGGGTAAGGGTTCCGAAGGCCACTTTCTGGCCGTGGAGCTTGTGATGGGAGCTTTCCAGGACGGTAAATCCGTTGTGGACTGAGTGAGCGCCGGCAAGGCCACCGCTTTCGAAGCCCAACCCGCTCAAAAGGGTGTTGGCTTCCACGATGGCTTCAACGGCCGGTGTCACGCAATGATTCTCAACCGCCAGCTTCGCCTGGAGGCCGTATTCCAGTAAGGTGTCATAGCACAGGCGGGCGAGGGCCATCGCGGAACGGGTAGGTGGATATCCGCCTGTCAGTACGTTGGGTTTACAACTCTTGTTGCACGTATCGGCCTCCCAGAAGGTGGCGAGAGCATCCCCCATACCGGATACCAGGGTTTCAACAGGGGCATCGGCTACGATACGGGTATCGACCAGGACACAATCCGGATTGTGAGGCAATACCAGGTATCGTGCAAAAACGCCCGCATCCGTATAAACCACCGACAAGGCAGAACAGGGAGCGTCCGTTGCGGCGATGGTCGGTACCACAATCACCGGCACTTTCATAAAGTGGGCTGTCGCTTTTCCCGTGTCAATGGCCTTACCTCCCCCTGCTGCGATGATGAAATCAGCCCCTTCTTTCTTAGCGAGGCTCACCAGGCGTTTGATTTCATTGTCCGAACATTCACCGTTAAATAACTCCTGATAACAACCGATCTTTTTCTCTTTGAGGCTGGTTTGAATCGCCTTACCGCAGACGCCTAAGGACCGCTTGCCCCCTGTAAGCAGGGCCTTGGTACCAAGCTTTTCTGCGTGCATGCCTATTTCCTTGATGGCGCCCTCTCCTTGAACATAACGACTTGGTGCAAGTAACATCCGGCTCATAGCATTCCCTCCCGTTTATCAAATGATTCATCATGCTTTATACGCCGACAGCGAGACGCTCAGTTCCATAAGATTACGTCTGGCTGGGCGCACTATCACGCATTTGGATAGATCCATAAGGGGTGGCTGCGAGAGAGCGAAGGTCAGGATTAGAGAATTTGGCCTGAGAGTCGGAACACGAAGCGTGCTAATATGGAGTGCCCCTTTATGAATCATGATAAACGTAAACAATTGCCAAAGTAAATCCCTCGTAAGGGTGAAATTAACTCCCTCGTTTGGGTGATTTTTGGGGGAATGTCAATTTAGAGGATTTATGAAAGGATATTCTGCTTTATGGCGACTGTCACTGCTTCCACACGACTCTTTACTTGTAGTTTATGGTAGATGCTCTTGATATGACTCTTAACTGTTTCGACGCTGACATATAAAGTTTGAGAAATTTCCTTATTGCTCTGACCCTCGATGATGGACTGGAGAATTTCCTTTTCACGGTGAGTCAAAACGGGATATTCACCGGTCGTACTTATAGTCGCCCTGAAGTCCAAGGACAGGTTCACCAGATAGGGGGAGACTACCTGATGTCCCTCAAAAAAAGACTTCATGATTCGAACCAGTTCAGCAACCTCAACACATTTAAGCACGTAGCCGTCGGCACCCGCCTGCATGGCGGCATGGATGCAGGTCTTGTCATCGTAAGTGGAAAGTACAACAATTTTCATTTGAGGGTGTGCTTTGCGGAGCATACGAATGACCCGAATGCCTGATATCCCTGGCATGTCCACATCGATGAGAGAAACATCGGGTGGGTCGACCCGGATTTTTTCGACCGCACTGAAGCCATCACTGGCTTCTCCAATAAGTTGGATGTCCGTTTCCTGATCCAAGGCAATTCTCAGGCCGATACGGAACAAAGGATGATCATCTGCCAGGAAAACTCTCATAGCTTCTATAGATCCTTGCCATCATTCACTTTATGTTTTGTTGAATCCATTTTTCTAAGAGATTTTGACCACAGTTCTCAAGATGTCGATTCCACGAAATTGACTGGCAATGTCACATAAAAGCAACAGCCTCGTCGATGGCCTGCTGCGTCGATCAGGACTGGCGACTCAACCCATATGTTTCCACCATGAGCTTCAATAACCTGCTTGCAAAAAGCCAAACCCAACCCGATCCCCTCCCTCCGTCTTTCACTATCCGATTTAATGGTAAAATATTTATCAAAAATGCACTGATGGTATTCGGCGGGGATGCCGATACCATGATCCGTGAACGTAAGCATAAGACAATCCTGTTCTGCTTTCACCGAAGCCAGATCTGGCGAGATGGTTTCGAACTTTCCCGATTGTTCCCAACCCCTATCCCGCATTTCCATCTCAACCTGGACAACACCGTCCTCCGGGCTGTACTTGATAGCGTTCTCCAGTAAATTGACAAGAGCTCGCCTCAGGCGCTTTTGATCTCCCAGTAATTTCAGTGGAAGTAATGGTGGTTGAAATTGCATGGATATCCGCTTTTCCTTTGCAAAAAGATCAAGCTGGCTGAAACTCTCTAAAATAATTTGATCGATGAACACAGGGGTCCAGTGTAGTGCAAACTTTCCACTTTCAATTCGGTAAATGTCCAATATATCACTCACCATGCCAGAGAGTTGATGACACGTAGCCAGAGCAAATTCCATAACGTTCCTCTGCTTCAGATTGAGGTCTCCGACGGTTCCATTGACGATAAGCTGTAAAACATTTTGCAGGGAAATTATTGGGTTTCTCATATCGTGAGTGATCATGTTAACCACGTCTTCTTTCATCCGCTCCAACCTTTTCTCTTCCGAGATGTCCCTAATAACCCATACATAACCGTTGTTTTGTTGGCCAGCATCGTCGATTGTAGAGAAGGACACTTGTACCGGAAAAGTCTGCCCCTCCGAAGAGATAGCTGTTAGCTCGCCGCGCCGGTTAAAGCTCAACCTCGAATCTAGATTCTTCCGCTGCGGAATTTTTGAATCATCCTCCGTAAAAAGCTTTCTAATGGACTCGCCGATAAGTTCTTCGGTTTCATAGCCAAACATTTTAACGCCTGCCTGATTAAGAATGGTGATTCTACCATCGGCATTCGTTGATAGAATGCAATCGGAAACGCTGTTGATCAGCCTGCTGAGATAATGCTGAGAATGTTTGTGTAATAGGTCTTTCTGCCAAGCCAATTCGCTGATTGTATGAGTGATCTCGGACATAAGGTTCACAACAGACAGCAACCGCTCGCGTGTCATCAAAGGTACCTTTTCCAGTGCCTGCAAATAATCTTCTACATCTGTTATCCCGATTGCTTTGGCCTGTTCAATCGCTGCTTCAGCAGCAATGGGTTCCTCCAAGACCTGGCCTGCCAAAATTGTAGCCAGATGATAACCCTCCACGATGACTGGAGCCGCGCAATCAATGAGTCCGGCGTTCAAACAATTATAAATGTAGGGTTCTCTGGATCGGGCAGATTCCAGACCTCCATGGCGGTCGCTTTCGTGACATTTACTCTTGCCCCTATCAGTGGAACGGCAAAAATTGAGACAGAAAGGCGTGAAATTATGCGGCTCAGTAATGGGGCGTCCATCAATATCGGCAATGATTGACGCCACCCCAGTTACCTCGGTGAAGACTCCAAGGATTCTCTCCAATTTCTTTTTGTTGACCAAGTCCAAGAGCTTAAGCTGAGTCGGAGAACTCATAACCTTATTGCTCCTTCCGTTCCTTATACTCTAATCTATTTAGGGGGAAGTGTTTCGTTTATATTAGCACAGAGGGCTATTAATTACAATCTTAAAAGGCAATATTAATCAAATGGTGGTACTCTATCGGTCAGTTAATTTATTGGCATTTTTAAGAAATCGTCAATTATCTTAAAAATATTTGGCAAATAAACTATCAGTTTGAATGTTGATCGTAAACACAGAAGCAGTAGGCACCATCAAAGACAGCATTTCTAAGTTACAAATCGTCAGTTCCAATTACCGGACCAGATCATTGATAACGGGTAGAAACATGCAAAGGTGGGACAGTTCATTTTCTGTTCATATAGAATCCGGCTTCCTTCCTGTACTGTTGTTTTTGGAATTTTCCTTCTGAATGCAACATTTCAAACGCCAATCTTCAATTTAGGATTGAAAAATCAAGGCTATTTCCAGAGGCAAATTTTCCCTTGACTACCCTTGATGTAAGGAGTATTTTTCAACCAATTGACACTCCTACTGTAGCTCATTAAACTAATTATTATTCCTCCCGTAGCTCAGTAAACTAACCGCAGTTCAGTAAACCCAATAACCTAACCCCTAACCTCAAGGGAATCCTTCATTTCGGAAAGGAGGTTGTCCAAATGTCTGATCAAGTTTCCCGTGAAGAAATCCTGTCCCAACTTGACAAAAAAGTGAATAACTATTTCCTTCAATCCTTCAACTGCGCCCAATCTTGCTTTGCTGCCCTCCAGGAACAGTTCGGCCTCGATGGCGGCCCCATCCTCAAAGCCCTCACCCCGTTTCCCGGCATTGCCCTGCAAGGGGAGACTTGTGGCGCTGTGTCCGGCTCCATGATGGCCCTGGGGCTGGTCTTTGGGCGCGACAGGCTGGACGACTTACCGGGCATGCGTGCGGCGTTCGTTCCAGCGATGACCTTCTGCAAGCATTTTATGCAAGAGGTTGGCAGCACCCGCTGCGGCGACATCCTCGAAACGCAGTTTGGCAAGCGCTTCAACCTGACCGATCCGGCCCAGGTAGCCGAGTATCGTGCTGCTGGCGCGATTGAGAAATGCGGTGCAGTGACCCGTAAGGGCGTGCGCATCGCTGCCGAAATCTTGTTAGCACGGCCTGTGTAGCCTTAATTAACCTAACAACCGAACATCTAACCTTTTGGAGTGTAGTATGAAAACGAGCTTCCGAAAGGTACCGATATGAAGCCTCCAAGGGGACAGCAACGTCCCTTTGGGGGCCATTCCCGTGCGATCACAATACCTAAAGTTTTTATCAACAACAAGAAAAAGGAGGGTGACACGATGCCGACCTATATTGGGTTATATAAATTGACAGAGCAGGGGATCAAGACTATCAAGGATGCACCTGCTCGGCTTGAAGCAGCCCTTAAGGGTGCTGAAAAAATGGGTGGTAAATCACTTGGCTTATACGTGGTGATGGGGGAATACGATTACGTGGCTATTGGTGAATTTCCCAGTGATGAGGTTGCTACAACCTTCGCCTTGGGGATTAGCTCGTTGGGAAATGTCAGGACGACGACGCTGAGGGCATTCACGAAGGAAGAGTTTGCAGCGATAGTGAAGAAATTGCCTTAGAGGTGTTAGGAAGGGATGACCATCCTACACTTAGTAGTATGATTATATGCTAGTGAGCCTTTGACCTGCCCCCCTAAAAAAACGGTACAGTTTTATATTAGAATTTCTGCTAATGTCGGATCGTGATCAAGGGGGCGGGTCACTTTGTTCTTCCTGTACTGTTGTTTTTTTAATTCGGCCACTCAATACGATATTTCAATCAGTAATATTCTAAAAGACTGTAGAGCTCTATTTCAAAATGTGGTACAAGTTGTGGGGGCAGGTCCTTTAATTAAAATATAAATCAAAAATAGCAATATAAATAATCCTAATGTTGAGGTGAAAGCATGCCAACGTATGAGTATCTTTGCGAAGCCTGCAAAAAAGAGTTTTCATTGATACAGAGTTTCAGCGAACATGATATAGGCAAAGCCACATGGCCGAAATGCAAAAGCAAGAAGGTGAAACAGCAGATATCCCTGTTTACGTCCAAGACCAGCAGGAAAAGTTGATTCGTATATTAATTGTTAGACTGAACATGGAGGCAATCTATGGACGGAAACGTGACTAGCACAAAAGAGAAAGAAATTATCGTTTTTTGCGAGAAACAAATCGCAAGGAAACTTTATAATAGAATAGACCTTTTGGAAAAATTAGTTTTTACTCTAAACGAAAAAGTTGAAAAATTAGAAGAATTAATAAAGATTAAAAATAAATTTACAGATTGGAAAGCTTGACAATCTCGGTTTCACCCTTTGTAGGCGAAAGCAACTTTTTTAAATCGCCATCTTTCGGTTTGCTGGCTGCCCTACCGCCCCTTGTGCGGACCGGTGTTTCATTTCAGTTTTCTGCTAGGGCATATAGTAAAGCCTTGACCTCTTCCTGCAATGTTGATTTCCCAATTTTGCTCGTCCATTAAACCTTTCAATCATTAATCATTAAATTCGATTTACAATAGAGCAGAACCACAAATGAAAATGTGATATAGAATATAAGAAGAGGTCAGTAAGAATAAAACCGGATAAAAATTAACCCTTATGGGCTACACCATTTTTGATATTCCAATTTTGAGAAGTCTCCTGCAGGGACTTTCCATTTGTATTTTAAGAAGCTGTGGATGGCGCATAGAAGGCCGACCGCCCGATATCCCCAAATTTGTCATAATTGCAGCACCTCATACCTCAAACTGGGATTTCCCCATCGGAATGGCCTTCCTGCTGGCCTTTAAACTAAAATTCAGTTTATTAGGAAAGGATTCTATTTTCCGTTGGCCTTTTGGAGGTTTTCTTAAATGGATGGGTCTTATTCCCATCAATCGCTCGAAATCCTGTGATGTAGTTGCACAATCGATCCAAGTCTTCAAAGACAATAGAAAAATGGTAATGGTAGTCACTCCGGAGGGAACAAGAAAAAAAGATATTTACTGGAAAACAGGATTTTATCACATTGCTAGAGGCGCGAATGTTCCAATTGTCATGGGTTTTCTTGATTATGTAAGAAAAGCGGGAGGGATCGGACCCACGCTAATGCCGACCGGAGACATTGAATTCGATATGGAGAAGATTCGTCGCTTCTATGATAAAATATCAGGCAAAATTCCTGAAAAATCTACCCCGGCAATAATTGCACCCCGGAGTGGAGAAAATCTCAAAATGTGATATGCTGAAGATTCCTTAATACCATATTCATTGACCCATATCCCATACCCCGGTCCATATTTTGTGAGAATAGCTTCCTGAAACTGTGTTTTTCTAATTCTGACAATACATACAATATATCAATCGGTAATAAACAAAAGACCTTACACCTGAAGCAAACATCTCTTTAGCAACATCCTTTCTATTTACCATTATCAATCAGCATTTTCGAAGTCTGTGGTAAGTATTCTCGAAGCCATGAATAAGGTTATTCCCGATTGTGGATAATTGTATGTTTATGTAGTCTTTATATATTCAATCTATAAATTATGGTGGCAATTTAACAGGAGCTTTAGACATCAATAAGGAGGCTATTAATGAAAGACCGACTGAATGCACTGAAGGTGGCACTAAACAACGAAATGAGGGAACATGAATTTTATCTCAAAAATGCGGAGAGAACCAAGAATCCAGTCGGCAAGACTATGTTTCAGCAAATAGCCGGTGAAGAGCTGGAACACTACGAAAGACTTAAGCAACTCCACGAGAATTGGCAGAAGGACAAGAAATGGCCTGAAACCGTTCCCCTCAAGGTGAAGGGCACAATTGTCAGAACCCTCGTGAAGGAGGCAGCAAAAAATGCCCCTGCAAAAGCAAAGGGAGATGCAGATGATCTGAAGGCCATTCAGACGGCCATCGAATTTGAGGCCAAGGGCACGGATTATTATGCAAAGCTTCGTGATGAAGTTGCCGACCCGAAAGAAAGGGCATTTTTCGGTCTTCTTGCCAATATTGAACACGAACACTACGTATCTCTCAAAGACACAGAGCAATATATGATTGATCCTGCGACTTGGTTTAGAGAAAAAGAAGAAGGTGGTCTGGATGGTGGCTGAAAAAAACCAGAAAAAGGAGATTGTATACGTTAAGGACCCTATTACAGGCGAGAAAAGGAGGGAATATGGCTGATTTGAAAGAAATGATTTACGATATAATTAAAGGCTACCAGATTGTTTCTTTAGCAACACTTACGGAAGACGGCAAACCGTGGGTCCGTCATGTGCTGATGGTTGGAGAAAAGGACTTCACCATGAAATTCACTACATCGATGAAGTCCCGCAAGGTTAATCACATAAAGAACAACGGGGAAGTCCATATATTATGCGGTGTATCAAGCCTGGAAACAGCAAAACAGTATCTGCAGATACAGGGGAAGGCGATAATCTCCAGCGATGCTGCACTTCGAAAAGAGATGTGGAAGGACTTTATGACAAAGTATTTCAGCGGTCCCGATGATCCGGACTATGTTGTTGGCATTGTTAAACCTTACCACATTGAGCTATTTACGTTGCCCAGCCGAAAGCCTGAAATTTGGGAAGGGTAAGAAAATGTATCTTGTATTCGACGATCGGCATCAGGATGATGATCCCCGGTCCCTTTGTGTCGATGATCCTCCCCAGACAAAAGATAACGGCCCGTTGATACTCGTTGAGGATCCGGATGGCCGACGATAGGAACAAGACAACCAGAACAACCACTACGATTACTGGGATTACTGGATATATATCCGACATGACTGACCTCCTGTCATTTTTCGGGGGGTTTTGCAAAGTGATATTTTCAAGGTTTACTATCTCAAACGAAGGAGGGATTGCCTTATAAAATGGCGGTACTGGCCACCGCGCATAAATTGATCCGTGTCATCTATGTTATGCTGACAGGACGGACAACTTTTTGTCCTCAGATGAATTCGTGATAGTTGACTGTAACAGAGTATCCAACAATTCTAAGGAAACTCTACTCTTTCCGACGGTAATCATCAGACTTCAAACTTACTAGGCCTTAAGATGTAATACCTCCAACTACGTGTATATCACATTTAGAACCCATACAAAACTACGAGATGTCATTAAATATCAAGTGCTTGCATGCGCATAAAGTTCAGGCGTTCCACCGCGGCTTCGGCGATGCGACGGAACAAGAGGTAACCCAGCCGATTATCTTGATCGCACAATAAGCGTAGCGACGAGGCATCAATTTTGAGAACGTGGCAAGGCGTTATGGCACGTACCGCGTGCATGAGAATGTGCGGGGGAATCAACGCCGAGATTGCAAATGGCTCGCCAGGGCCGAGTTCGCCAATCAACAACTCCTGGCTGGTTTCGCTGAGAGAGCTAAAATACAAACCTACACTCCCCTCGAGCAGGAGATACAGTGCGTCCGCCGGTTTGCCTGCCTCGAAAAAAGTCGTCCCGGCTTTGCAGCGGATTTCTTTGGTAATTTGCGCGAGCGCTATTCGCTGGTTTTCATCTAATGAGGCAAAGAACGGACACAGCAGTAATTCTTGTGAGACCATACGCCATTCCTCCTGTTTTTTCAGTTGAGTGCCCCAGTTTCTCCCAATTTACTCACACACTGCAATTCCATTATAGAAGCATCATAATGATTGTCAACATATTAGTGAACTTTGTCAGGAGCAAGTAATATGTCCGCTATTGTAACACGTAAACTGTCCGGTTTAAGATGTCACCAGGAGGTGACGGATGCAACGGACAGAGATGCTACAGGAGGTAAATAAATTAACTTATGATGCTTTTAAGCCGTAATCGTCAACTTCTTTTGCAATTTGTTTCGAGGACTTGTAGGTGGAGACAATAACCGGCATATTTCATTTTTTCTTTTATCACTGCTGCGCATTACGGGATGAAAGCTTCTATACAAACTCATCAACCGTAAATCTCGCTTTCAAAAAAACAATTAACCCGTAAAAATAAAGGATGTGAATAAGAAGGTGTAAAATTCAACCATATATTTTCATAAAAAAGAAATATTTTTAAGATTATTACCATTATCTTAAAGATAATCGGTATTCGTGAAAGAATTCTTGCAACACTTGTTAACACCTACACTTATAAGGCCTCCAGATGTCAATAGATAAATTTATCCATCAACGAAATTTTTTTCTTCCGCTCTTTCAAATAACGAACCATCTGGCTATTGGCAGCAATTCTGACTTTGTTTCAACATAGGCGTCGGGAGAATGATCCCGCACCATACACTTATAGAGGTTCAACTACCTATTCAATCTGCCCAGGGGAAAAGAGAGAGTCCGCCGGGCATCAGGCAGCTGCAAGGCGAAATCATCACCTTGCGACCTGGAAAATATACCGTACCCTCATGCCGTCCTAATCAAATAACGGGGTATGGGAATCATCCCCAGTAAGTAGCAGGTTCGGTTGAGGAGCAGAACCTTTCCAACGAGCCAAAGAGCACGTTATGGAAAATTGTAGGAGCGGAACGGACCTCCAATCAAGTCAAGGGAATATCGGGTTTATTCGTCATATCATCGAATATGCGTTCATGGACGCAAGGGTTTTCTTCTCCCTCGATGCGGACACATGCTCGTACCCATAGTTGTTCCATTAGGTGCTCGGGCTGATCCGTTCCCTCCATAATCATAGGCTTAACAATTTGTCTTGGTCGAAAGCCTCCTTGTTCTTGAGCATGAAATATACGGCCCGTCCCAATTTATGGGCAAGGATAGACAGGGCTTTTGCTTTGCCGTGTTTCCTGGTAAGCCTGTCTACATATTTCTTTGCCGGATCATTGCTTTTGAGAAAGAAGACGGCGGCCTCGGAGAAGGCCCACTTGAGGTGAACGTTTCCTATTTTACTGCCGCCGGAGCCGCATTTTTTCCCATTGGATTCTTTGGCGCATTTTACGAGGCGGCTGTATGAGGCAAAGTCCTGCACACTGGCGAAGCGGCGGATATTTTCTATTTCGTACAGCATGATCAGGGCGATGATTTTTCCAACTCCCGGGATGGTCTGGAGTAAGGCATAGGAAACCGGGTCGTGGTTATTGGCCAGTTTAATGATGGATTTTTCGAGTTGCGATAAGATGCCATCATAGGTCCTGATCATTTCAATATCCACGGCAATGCTTTTCTGCACGGAAGGATGTTCAAATTGCTCGGCAATGCCGTTCCTGTTCTGATGTCTTGCGATGGGGCCAAAGGAATCAGGCAGGTTGTACTGGCTGTTGGTGTTCTGGATATGAGCGTAGAGTTCGGAGCGTTTTCTCATCAGGTGATTCCGGCGTCTCATGAGGTCACGCGTGGCTCTCATCTTTGCTGGATATACATAGGCCATGGGGATCATGCCTCCTCTGAGGAGTGCGGCGATCTTTTGGGAGTCGATCTTGTCGTTTTTTGCTTTGCCGCCATGGATTGCCTTCATGTAGAGGGCATGTCCGAGGACAAAGGGAATGCCTTCGTTGTGGCAAAGATCGGCTACCCAGTACCAGGTGAAGATGCATTCTACGGCAACGACGATATCCTCACGAAAGGGAGCGATGGCTTTGAGAAAGGCATCACGGTCGGTTTTCAGGTTGCGATGTTCCCTGATTTCTCCTTTTTCATCGAGGATGCAGATATACATTTTTCTTGTGTGTAGATCGATTCCGCAGTAATACTTGTGCTGATTAGTGTAAAATCTCATGGGGCTTCCTCCTTCTTCTGGTATTATTTGGCCCTACTCAATTCCAAATATACCATGCTTTGGGGGAGGCCTTAAATAGTATCAAGTCTTTGCTCTGAGGTATCTTTCTTTTTTAATGATTACGGAAAGAAAGGGTGAAGACAAATATGCAATAATGGAATAAGGATTACAAGAAGAAACGGGTTAGAAAAGTGGTTATTTCTTCCGCTTACTAATGTTGACAGCCTTTATGTGATAAGCTGGCAAAATTCTGGGGTGACATGGAATAACATAGAATCCAGAGTCCAGATGTTTCAGGATATCTCTGATTGCGTCCTCATTTTTAATAACACTTATGAAATGCACGGTTTCCTGATACTTTAGACAGACCTACGTATTGAACTCTTAAATGTCTGATAGACTGCGGAAACAATTTTTATTATTGCGCCTTTCCATCATCCCCTCAGCATGAGCATTAGGCTACAGATGAACTGGTGATTCCTGTCGCCGTTAGCCTATCGAACGGCTATTGACAGAAACTGCGCATTCAGGCCTACCATTCATAGTCGTTCCGCATATCCAACGCGGCATCCTTGCTCAGCCTCCTTCCGTATTCCGTCAGCCTGGAGCTGACAAGAGCTGCCAGATTCTTCATGAATACATAGCCTATATGCGGAACCTGATCGAAAAGCTTAAACAGATCCGCCCTTCTCAGGTAGATATCCTCCGTATTTTCCGCGCAGATCGCCGTTGCCGTATATTGGTAGGGTTCCACTAGGGCGGACCATCCTAAGGCTTCTCCCCCCACGGCGGTATGGATCTTTACATGTATAGTCGGGGCCTCGAAGTGCTTGACAACAATGTCCACTTTACCATTCCGGCAAAGATGCAACTCGCTCGCCGGAGTTCCCTGCAGAAAGCAGACGGCTCCTTTCTTCAGGCTTCGCTCCTGGCACAGTGGTACAATCCTGTTCAACTCGTCATCATTCAAGCCATGGAATAGATTGAATGCTTTCAACTCCTGAATTGCCGTCATATTTTCCTCCTTTCCTTGGGGTGCATTAATTGGCTGCCGTTTGAAACTTTAAAGATGGAACGGCTGTTCAGATGACCTCCTTGTAACTCTTAATAAGCCGTGTAGCGATGACCCCTGCCAGACGCTTCATGATCGTCAGACCCTCGGCAGGATGCTTTTGAAACACGCGCATCAGGCGATCTGCGTCAATTTTTATCACCCTGCTTTCCTTTACACATTCCGCTTTAGCCGTGTACAGATTCGGCTCTACAAGTGATGACCAACCAAATACAGAACCTGTCTTATCTACTGAAAAGGAGAGTTGTTTATCCCTCTTAACGGTAAGATCAAGATCTCCTTCTTCAAGAATATAAAGATAATCTGCAAAATCGCCTTCTCGAAACAATACATGTCCTGCCGGGTGACTTTCCTGAGTGACGAGTTCTGCAATTTCGTCAATGATATGTGAGGGAATCCCTTTGAAAAGCTCTACTTCTTGTATGAACATCGTAGTTACCTCCTTTATGATCTATCCTTCATCACGTCTCATTCAAGGGTAGACAGTCCCCTCTCACCAACCAATATGATCTGGGTGTGGGTCAGACGGGCGGCTATTACCCGCGCCGTGGCCTGCATAAAATTAAGTCCTAAAGCACCGTCTTGAATTAGTAGTTCCCTGAGTTTCTCTGCATCAAAAGCAATGGCCTTTGAATTGTCAATGCACAGGGCCCCTAAGGTATAAGCGTAAGGTTCAACAACAGCGGACCATCCCATGGCATCGCCCTTTGTGACGATATCCACGGTCACCTGCATGGGGGGTTTAGCGGTGCCCATGTAACTCTCCATGAGCATGACAAATTTTCCCTCTTCCACGAGATAGAGTTTTTTTGCCGGATCACCTTTCTTGTAAACCTGGGCACCTGCTTTAAACGATTCTTCAGAAGCGAAACCTGACAGTTTCTTTAAATCACCCTCATCAAAACCTTTAAAAAACGCGAATTGTTTTAAGAGATCTGCGGAAACCATGTGTGTTACCTCCTTTCAGAAAAAGTGAGATAATTTTTTGGCTCTGTTGCTTTTTACCGGTTTCTTAATGTCGCAGAGTACGCCGTCTTAATGTAAACATAATCTGCTCAGGCACGTGCATGATACTTGAATGAGATATTGAGCCTTACCCTGAAGGATGTTATTTTTCCATTATCAACAGTAACATCCTGTTTTACAACCTCCGCTATTCTAAGATCTTCGAGAGTCTTGGAAGCAGTTGCCAGGGCGCTTTGGGCAGCATCTTCCCACGATGTCGGGCTGGTCCCCACGATGTCAATAATACTGTACACTGACATAATAATCCCTCCTTTTTTCTCAATTGTTCTATTTCCTGGAAATTTATTAGAGATCACCACAAAACCGGCTTACTGATTTCCTACTGTACTAAGGTAATAATTCTTTATCCTTTGCCTGATAAGAACTCGCTTTTTTGAAACATATTTATCTGTCCTATAAAAATATCTTATAATATTCGCATTGTGAATATTACCAATCTAAACGCCTTATTTGCTATTATATTAACTGCCTACTTTTCATGGTTCTTGGGATAGTGTCGGCGTGTGCAATCCATGGTTTTTACTTATAAACATCAGTACAAATGATCAGCTCTCCGGCCTTGTAGGTTGAGAGATAAAGGTTTGCGGATCCACCTCGTATACGCCACTGCAAATGATCAAGTTATCTACTTTCTTAAAATACACAGTCTTAGGCAGAACTTCTTTTGTTGTCGGGTGGTGCCATTTGTATTTTACCCAGCCGCTACCTTCTTTATTGGCAGTGTCGAGGATTTCTTTGATAAACCTCTTGCCGTCAATATCTTTGAGGTCAGCGAAGTCATGCCCCACAAACCTTTCATTAACTCCGTGTGCAAGCATAATCCCTTTGCTGTCCAATACAAAAATATACAATTCGCCTTGGACAAAATGTCCGGTTGGATTCGAATATTCAGCCAAAGCGATTTTTTTACCGGAATTTTTATAAAAGACTACAGCCTTATCTACCCATTCCTCGGCATTTTCTTTGAATTGTTTAAGCATATTGCACCTCCTTTTTTATTTTAAAAGGATAAGCAAACTTGGTTACTCATTAATTACCTCTTCATTTACACTACCGACATTATCCCACAGTATTATTCTATATCCGCCAGTTTCTTGATCTGTTCCTCACTGAACCCTTTGAAAAAAGTGTATTGCCTTAAGAGATCTACCGAAACCATGAATCGTTACCTCCTTTCTGAAAAGGTGATATACTTGTAGTACTCAGAGAGTCCATCCTTTCCTCTATTAGCAAGCGCCGCTGGGACACTTGCCATGTTCTCTAAGCTTCAAGAGTAGCCCATGTGCTGATGACTTTATGTTTGTTTATCTTACCGTCCTTTCCTGCCTATATTCGGAGAACCCACTATTAAACACAGCTGAACTTTAAGGGGTGAACAACATGCTTATAGACGCCGCTGCAGATAATTAGGTCATCGACCTTCTCAAAATACACAGTTTTTGGTAGCACCTCTTTGGTTACCGGGTTGGACCATTTATATTCCACCCACCCACTACCTTTAGTGTTGGCGGTGTCGAGCATCTCTTTGATAAAACTCTTTCCATCAGAATCCTTGAGGTTACTGAAATCCTCTCCTACAAATCTTTCATTGACGCCGTGTGCAAGCATGGTCCCCTTGGGATTCAACACAAAAAGATACAGCTCGTCTTGGACAAACCGTCCATTAGGATTTGTGTATTCTGCCAAAGCGATTCTTTTACCGGAAGCTCGGTAAAAAGCTATGGCATCTTTCACCCAGCGCTTTGCATCTTCTTTATCTTGTTTACCCATATTGCACCCCTTTATAAATGGATTGCTTATGGACTCCTGACCAGCCTCTCTATAGTTTTATACCTTATTTTAAAGTTTATGCTTGTTAAGTGCTTCAAGCATGAACTCGATGTCATATTTTTCAGCGTCTACGATTAAGATATCCGGTGCATCTTCAATCATATATGCTTTCTTTTGAATGATTCTCCCCTTATAGTTTAATATAGAATCTACTGCCAAGTGTCGTCCATCAGGCATAATCTTATTTCAGCGGTCTAAATGCCTTAGTCAATAGAAGTTAGAGGATAGACTGAGAGTTCTGACAAGATACCTATGAAAATCCTATACGAATAATCGTGGGTATAAACTGACGGTGTGACTTTTGTTTATTTTCACATGAAATGTTGTATGGATGGGCGGATTTATAAAAACAAGATTTCAGGAAGGAAGAGATAACTTTTTTGAAACGTCTTTACTTAGAATGAATAATAAAACTGGGCTCCGGCGGATACCTTTTTGATTCTTTTTCCCCAGATTACCATCTTTCTTCCAACTTTTATGAAATGATGGACTTGTAAAAAGTCAAAAAAGACGTCATTGCGAAGGGAGTGAAACAATCTTATGACACATGACTATACGTATTTATTAGATTGCCGCGTCGCTTCGCACCTCACAATGACTGGCTGAATATCTTTTTTACAAAGTCGTCAACTTTTGTTCTTTTTGAAAAGTGTTTTTTGGTTTCCCTGTTTCTGGAGCATCCTAAGGGCATTGTGCTGGAAGAACAGGAGGAAGAGAATTTCTTACACGCTCAGTCGGCCTTCCCTTTTTCCCTGCCTTCCCGCTTCTGCGGCGACTCCGGGAAGAGATCAAAGATCGACTTGAAGGGACTGATGGTCGGAATCGATCTCTTCGCCTGATCGACAAGGCTTGTACTGAGGTCAAGCCACTTTTTGAACTGTTCGTCTACCGACGACTTATGGGCCAGATAATTCCGGATGATCTGCTGCAGGTATTTCTCAAAAAATTCGCTGAGAACCGTCTCTCCGAACTGGATCATCAGGTGGAGCAGGGGAACGGGCAAAAGGAAGTTTTTCTTCTTTGCCTCTTCCAGGATAATCTGGGTCAGGATGAACGCCGTCACATCCTCCCTGGTCTTTGCATCGATGACTTCGACCTGCCGGCCCTGCTTGATCATAGCAGAAACCTGGCTCAAGGTTACATAGGTGTTGTTTTCCGTATCGTACAACCGCCTGTTATTATATTTCTTGATGATCAGTACATCGCGCATATCCCGTCCCCTTAATTCACCTTGATAGCCCAAATTATGTTACAAAGCAACAAAAAATATTCTCCCCAGTACGTTGCGGAGTCATTGATAAAATTCAATTAATATTAATATATTACAATATTGCCACTTTTCATCATATCAAACGATCAAAAAATTATTGCTGCAATGCAACATTTTTCTTGACAAGCGAAAAATCAACGTGTATTTTAGATAAAAAGATTTACAATGCATAAAAAATTTAAGCAGGAGGCTATTAGCATGGATCCCAAGAGAATTGCAAAGCAAACATTTGATTTTTACAAGTCTACATTTAACAACACTTTCAATGCCATGACAATGCTACAGGAACAGACCCAAAAAGTGATGGACATGTACCTGGAGCAGATATCCGGATTCCCGGAAGAGGGGAAAAAAGCGATCAGTGAGTGGATTAATGCCTACAAAAAAGGCAGCCAGGACTTCAAAAAAGCAGTTGACGAAAGCTTCAAGAAGGTTGAGGACTTTTTCTCCGAGGCCGGCAAACCAGCAAAAAAAGAATAAATAAAATTCAAAAAGGTGTAAGGAGGGTTCGATTATGATGATGCAACCAAAACAGATGCTGAAACAGATGATTGATTTTAACAAAGCCGCCTTTGACAATGCTTTCAATAATATGGCAATGCTCCAGGGGCAGATGGAAAGTATCATCAATACCTTTGTTGATCAGTCAACGGGAACGACGGAGGAAGGGAAAAAGGCTACCAAAGAATGGGCTGCGATTTATAAAAAAGGATTTGAAGACTTCAAGCGGTCCGTTGACGATAATTTTAAAAAAGTTGATTCTTTTTTCCTGCAGGGCAAATAAGCGAAGCGTTCCGCCCCAGGGGTTATGACATTGCACGCCATCGCACCGCTTATCAAGCGGGACTTGGCGATGAATCCGGTGGCGAGCGTAAACACCTTCGCTTGCTGCGGGGTAAGCGAGCGAAGCGGAGAACTTCAATTATTTCATAGATAAATATATAGATAAATATATGGAAGAACGAAACATGAAAGAGCTGCCCATGTCCAGTGCATTCCTGGATCTGTGTAATGCAGTGACATCTCTCCCCTACAGGTTGATGGACATGAACATAAAAACGATCATGTCCTCGGCAGAACTAATGAAGGCAACCCAAGCATACGCGAATGGCCTTTACAGCTACTACTTCAACTTCATGGCTCCTTACTGGGTCGCGTTAAACTCCTTTCAAGCCATGGAGAAAGTAAAGCTCATCAATCATGGGCCTGATGAAACAGCCAGGGATTATCTTGAGCTTTTCCGATTCAACCTCGAGATTGCAAAAAAGGGGTTACTCAGCACGCTGCGGACGGTGAATCATTTTCATGCCCGGGAACTGGAAAGAACCATTTCGGCATGGATAAATACGGTCCTCGACCGAAAAGGAGAAGATATATCATCATACACGCAACGACTGTCCAGGCTCATGGAAATGCTGACCTATCATTACCCGGAAGTAATTCGCGACATCGAACCAGAATTCGGTTTCCATTTTGACGATGGCGGATATCTCAAGGTGGCTGAGACGGATCGCTTTTATCTCTATCAGGTTTTACCCTGGAAGAATAAGACGCGGGTGAGGCAGAAAAGCAAACCGATCCTCATTATTCCCCCCTATGTATTGGGCGCATCCATTGTTGGCTTCTTGCCGGGCGAGGATAAAAGCTATACCCACTGCTTCGCGAACCAGGGCATTCCAACGTATATCCGGATTATGAAGGATATCAATACCACCCCGGCGGTGCAAATCACGACAGGAGAGGACGACTGCCTCGACACCCGACATTTCTGTGAAATCATTAAGGCAAGACATGGAAAACAGGTGACCCTGAACGGTTTCTGCCAGGGCGGTTTTGTTGCATTGCTAAGCTTGCTCTCCGGGAAACTGGACGGCCTGGTTGATGCCTTTATTACCTGTGTGGCGCCGATTGACGGCACACGCAGCACGGCACTCGTGGAGTACCTCGAACACATCCCGGACCGATTTAGGGATCTGGGGTATGCTTTGAAAGCCATGCCCAGCGGGAATCAGGTTGTTGATGGGAAGGTCATGAGCTGGGTTTACAAGCTGAAAAGCATGGAGCGAGAGGCGCCCATTTTTACGTTCTACCGTGATCTCAAGATGTTTGATGCACCAAACGTCGATGAGGTGAAAATCAGCAAGACAGCTGCAGCTCTTAATTACTGGCTTACTTATGAACGCAATGATCTTCCCCGCGACATTTGCCAGTTGAGCTTTGACTCTTTTACAAAACCGATCACCAGTGATGGAACCCTGCCTGTTAAGCTCTTCGGGCAGGAACTGAACTTCAAGCGATTAAAAGAAATGAATATGAAGTGGCTCCTCTGCTATGCGGAGGAGGATGACCTCGTGGATAAAGAAGCTGCTCTGGCACCGCTGGATTATGTTGATGTGGAGGTTACGGTATTTCCCAAGGGTCACGGCGCCATTGCGACATCCTGGTCTCTCCCGACATCTGAATGCGCGCTCCATACATGTTTCCGAGGTGGATACCGTGGTCCAGTGCGCTACCAGTTAGACCTCGATAAGGGAACCGCGTGATTGAACCTGTGACGGTTTACCTGAGGGCCCCGGTTCCATTGCGTTGCCGGGCTTGGTTTATCCAGGAACGGAACATGCCTGGCATTTTTGAACAGGAGAAATGGTGATGGACAAAAAATTCCTTGAATTCTGGGGGACTTTCCTGCTGAATGCAGCCAAGGGACAGGAGCATCTGGAGAACATGACCCAATGGTTCAGCGAGGGTTTCAAAGGCTTTGAGCAGCAAATGAGTCTTTTCCGGAAGTGCTATGGCCTCGACCGTGAACCCGAATCGTCTCCCAATTACATGAAGATGTGGTCAAAGGCAACATCTGATTTTCAGAATTCCTATAAGGAATTACTGGGCCTTATGGGATTGGTTCCAAAAGAGGAATATCTTACCCTGGCAGAAAAATATGAAGCATTGAAGGAAAAGCTCGCTTCCCAGGATGAAACGATCCGTCATCTGAAGATGAAGAGCACTGCAGGGGACATCGATCAGGGCGAGGTCGTAAAGGGATTCGAGGTGCTTATGAAAAACCAGGCCGAGCAGTTCCAGGAAGTGATGAAGTCCTTTGGTCAACTCTATAAGGAACCCCAGAAGAAAAAGAACACGAAAAAATAATTTAATGTTTCACCCGGAAATGCCATAAGAATTATGAATCAAAGAACAAGACACCGGGTGCAGAGTAAGGATTCGGGTACTGATCCGGACTTCCAATTTCTGAATATATACTTTACGCCGCCGGCGTGTTTCCCAGGAAGAAAGAAACATGATTCGGTGGGTGCTCCACATCTTCCTCCATCTCAAAGTGCGTAACTGCGGACGTCGCTCCAGCTACTATGAAATTCAATCGAATCTGTCAACGCCAACCCTGAACATTCGAATTCGGATATTGATCATTCTTCAAGATTAACGTTTCTCAAAAACGCAGCCGTTCAGAAGAGTCTGTATTTCTGATATGTACTACAAAATAAACATCTCATTAAAAAAAGAGGGGAAACATGAATAAGGAAGAAAAAGAAAAGAGTATGCCACAAGACGCCCTCCTTGAATCCTGGATCAAGACTTCCACGGATTTATGGAAATCTACAGCATCCATGTGGCCCGCCCCCTTTGGGGGGATTTCACCGGTACCTGGCGAAGCAGGGAAAGAAGGGGGGGATAAAAGCACCGAGGATTCATGGAACATGCTTTCTGAAATATGGCAGGTGCTTTTCAACCTCATCAACAAACCCGTGACGGGCGAATTTCACCCTTTAAACTCTCTCCCCGAATGGATGCTGAAGGCCTCCCAGCCCCTGTGGTCCGGATATCTTCTGTTCCAGAAACAGTGGATGGAGGGGGAGGAAAAAGTCTCCGCGGGGGAGCTTGAAGGCTTTGCAAACATGGCCCAGAAAATGAAGAAGGCGTGGCTTGAAATGTACGAAAAGGAGTTCGGGCAAATCCTGAAAATGCCTCAGCTGGGACTGACACGTTTCTACCAGGAGAGGATGAACCAAACTATTGAAAAATTTACCCAGTTTCAGGGAGCGTTGACCGAATTCATGCAGATTTTATTAATTCCTATGGAGAAAGCCTATAATGAGGTGGGGACGGAAATTAAAAATTTAGAGAAACAGGGAAAAGAGGCTCTCAAGGATTCCAAGGCATATTATCAATTCTGGATTAAAAAAATGGAAGAGAACTATATGGTTCTCCTAAAGTCTCCCGAATATACCGAAACACTGGGGAATACCGTAAAAGCCCTGCACGATTTCCGTATAGTGAGATCGCATCTTTTCATGGATATCTTGCAGGACTTACCCATCCCGACAAACAAGGACATGGATGAACTTTACAAGGATCTGTACCTTTTGAAAAAACGGGTCAAAGAACTCGAGAAGAAGGTGAAGAGCTATGAAAGATGAAAAGCAAGTCAATCTAAGCGATATGATGGGTCCTTTCAAAATGGCCGGCGATCTTATTTTTGCGGGGCTGGCAGGGGATACGGCCAAGCTCTACAATTATTTAAGAGATGCCCGGAATGTGCTGCTCAGTCCGATGAAAACGGACATCGCCACGACCCCTTACGAAGTGGTTTACGAGGAAGACCGGGTAAAGTTGAAATACTACAAGCCTGACACGGAAACCCGGCTCAAGCATCCCTTCCTCATTGTTTATGCCCAGGTAAATCGAGAGACCATGCTGGATCTCCAGCCGGGAAGAAGCGTTGTGGAGACATTCCTCAGGGCGGGGCTCGATTTTTACATGATTGACTGGGGGTACCCGACCCGGAAGGACCGGTACCTTACCCTTGATGATCATATCAACGGATATATTGACAATATCGTGGATTTTATTCTCGAGAAGCACAATATTTCCAGCCTTCACCTGATGGGCATCTGTCAGGGAGGAACTTTCTGTGTCATCTATGCAGCTTTGCACCCAGAGAAGATTAAGAACTTCGTAACCACCGTGACGCCAACCAACTTTGACACGGACGCAAGCCTCTTAAATATCTGGGCAAGGTCCCTCAATCCGGATGAACTGGTGGAGGCTTATGGAAATATCCCAGGAGACATCATGAATCTCGGATTTCTCCTCCTCAATCCGGCCCGCCTGATGATTGACAAATATGTAGGCTTTCTCGAGAATGTGAATAACTTTGATTTCGTGGAGAACTTTGTCCGCATGGAGAGATGGATCTTCGACAGTCCCGACTTACCGGCGGAGACATTCCGGGAATTCATCACGAATTTCTATAAAAAGAACCTTCTGATAAAAAACGAGTTGGAAGTTGGCGGCAAGAAGGTGGATCTCAAGAAGATCACCATGCCTGTGTTAAACATCTATGGGAAGTACGATCACCTTGTCCCGCCCGCCGCGTGCGATCAGTTCATCGGTAAAATTGGAAGCAAAGACAAGGAAGATCTCTGCCTCGACACGGGGCACATCGGCATCTATGTCAGTTCGAAAACTCAGAAAGAGTTTGGACCGAAGATTATCCGCTGGCTGCTGGAAAGGGACGGTGTGGTAGAAAAGGCACCGCAAAAGCCGGTGGCCAAGAAGCCTGTTGCGAAGAAGAGTCAGGCCAAGGCGAAGGCGCCAGGCAAATAGAAATTCCAAAAAGTGAGGAGAAGGGGAGAACCATATGGCTGAAAAAAATGACTATTTCAAAGCGATGAGTAAAATTTGTAAGGCTTTCGGACTGACGGGGGACAGGGATGAACTCCTCAATCTCGTTGTTCTGAGTGCCGTGGAAACGATTAAAGCCAAGGCAGCATGCCTCTATATGAAAGGCAAGGAGAAAAATAAATATGTAGTCGTTGCTCAGACAGGACTTTCCAAGAACTACCTTCAGGCGGCACAGAAGCGTGTCGGGCACGTCATGAAGCTTCTAAAAGAAAAGGACTATATTCATTATCGTGACGCGAAGACAGATCTCAGGCTCCCGAACCATGAATCTATCATCTCTGAGGGAATCGGTTCCATTTTAATTGTTCCGGTCATGGTAAAGGGGCAGATGATTGGTAGCCTCGCCCTTTACACATCCGACATCAAAGACTTTTCCAAAAAGGAGATTGAATTTCTCTCCATCCTTGCCGAACAGGGAGGCACAGCCATTGAAAATACTAGCTTGATAGAAAAAATGAGAGAACAGACGAGAATTTTCCTCGAACTTGCCGCGAGTATTATGGAGAGTCAGGATATAAAGAAGATTTTGCATACGTTGACTGCTGATGTTGCAAAGGCTATCGGAGTAAAAGCAGCCTCCATTCGCCTCCTGGATGATGCTAAGGTCACATTGAAACTCGCTGCGAGCTTTGGTCTTTCCGAAAAGTATATCAACAAGGGACCCATATCAGCGGAAAAAAGTATCGCAGAGGCACTCAAGGGGAAGCCGGTTGTCGTCAAAGACGCTGCGAAAGACGGTGGTGTCCAGTACAGGGAAGAAAAGAAAGAAGAGGGGATTGTTTCCATTCTCTGTGTTCCCATCAAGTCGAAGGAGGAAGTATTCGGTGTCCTTCGGCTGTACACTGAAACGGAGCGGGAGTTCACGGATGATGAAATCCAGTTCGTGACGGCGCTTGCCTATCTGGGAGGTGTGGCCATTCAGAACGTAAACCTCTATTCGATGTTGAAGAGCGACATCAAAGATCTGAGAGACGATTTCTGGATATTCAAGTCTTGGTTTTAATGCAGAGATCAGATAAAAGGAGGGTACTTATGATCGGAAAAACAATGAACGAGCTGAACGTCGGAGACGCGGCTGAATTTTCCAAGACCGTCTCCGAAGCCGACGTTTACCTCTTCGCCGGCGTAACCGGCGACCTGAACCCGGCCCATATCAATGAGGCATACGCGCAGAAGACCTTCTTCAAGACGCGGATTGCTCATGGCATGCTTTCGGCAGGTTTTATATCGGCCGTCCTCGGCAACCAACTTCCGGGACCCGGCACCATATACATTCGACAGGAACTCAATTTCCTGGCACCGGTGCGGATCAGGGACACCGTCACGGCCCGGGTCGAGGTCATAGAAAAGATCACAGAAAAAAACCGTGTCAGGTTCCGGACGACATGCGTAAACCAGGAGGGTACAATGATCACGGATGGGGAAGCCCTCGTAAGTCCTCCAAAGGATCTAAAATCCTGATATGATATCCTGTTTCATTTGAGTCGAGTAGGCCGGTTTCTCCCGATACTGCAGGTTAAGGTTTGTTTTCTCCGTTTGCCGCCTGGTTTCCCGGCGGTGCCACAATATTTCAACCATATATCCGTTGGCCCCAGCCCCTCATAAAACGGTTATCCAAATTTCCATCATGCATATCATAGTGATCGAGGAATTAACATCAATGATTTCAGGTTGATCTTTACCCAAAAAAGTGGACACCCAGTTAAGCTTCACATGCTTTCTTTTCGAACTCAACAGGAGAACAATAATTAAGCGAGGAGTGTCTTCTGACCCGGTTATAAAATACTTCGATGTATTCAAAAACACTTCCGTGAGCCTCCCGTCTCGTCCGATATTTCTCAAAGTAAATGAGCTCCGTTTTCAACGTATGAAAGAACGATTCCATTATGGCATTGTCGTAACAATTACCCGACGAACTCATGCTCTGTAAAAAACCGCATCGATCCATCAGATCCCGAAAGGCATAACTGGCATACTGAGTCCCCCGATCGGAATGGAATATCAGACCAGCATCGGGTTTCCTCTCCCTGAGCGCCTTGTGCAGGGCATCAGCAAGAATTCCATGATTTAACCTGTCACTCATCGACCATCCAACAATCTGCCGGTTGAAGGCATCAAGGATCGCTGCCAGATACATCCAGCCTTCCTTTGTCCAGATAAAGGTAATGTCAGAGAACCAGACCTCGTTGGCAGCATCTGTCGAAAACTTCCGCTTCAGAAGATTCTCAGCCACCAGCAGATCGTGACGGGATTTCGTCGTTGCCTGTGAACCTGCGTTTTGTTTTTGCCTTTATCCCATTCTCTTTCATCAGCCGGGCAATGCGATTCTTCCCGCACTGAATCCCGTTATCCCTGAGTTCCGCTGTGATCCGGGGACTTCCATAGGTCCCACGACCCCTTATGTAAGCCTGCTGAATATACAACAGCAACCGCTCATTCTCCTT
The DNA here is from genome assembly GCA_963695875.1 of uncultured delta proteobacterium. Classification (GTDB taxonomy): domain Bacteria; phylum Desulfobacterota; class Syntrophia; order Syntrophales; family UBA2185; genus DATKLL01. The sequence continues at coordinate 238,930 of CAVOID010000011.1, forward strand.
CTGGCGGAAACTTGTGTTATGCTTTGCCCATGAATAATAACCGCTCCTGGATACATCCAACACCTGGCACATCTTCTTCACCGCAAATTCGGAACGGTGTTTGTCAATGAACTGATATCTTACCTTGGGTGCTTTGAGAAGATGGCCAAGGCTTTTTTTAAGATCTCCTTCTCCTCCTTTAAATCTTCATTCTCCCGCTGTAACCGTCGTATCTCTTCCTCCGGGGACTTCATATGACCCTTCCCAGGAAAGGCATGCTCCATATCCGCTCGATATTTGCGCCTCCACTGATGAAGTACATTCGGATGAATATCCAAATCCTTGGCTATGTCTCTCACAGAACGCTTACCCTCATCCATCAAGCGAATAGTCTCATACTTGAACTCCCGATCAAAATACCTCTTGTCCTTACTCGCAACCATGACACACCCCCATCTTCTCTTTAATAACTGAAACTCTTCGGTGTGTCCACTAAATCGGGGGAAGACCAGCTTGTAACCCTCAAAACATCTTTTCTAGCCATAATTAGCTCTATAGTTTCCCAAAAATTCCTTGACAATCCTGCGAATAAGCTTAAACTACTAGATATTATAGATATTTTCAGTTAATTCGTTAAAATTTCAAACCAACCACCTGGATAGATCTGACTACAGCACGTGCTCTCTTTCTCTGAAGCACGAGAAAGCCAGTGAGTGCATCTCCCATGCAATTGAGGACTTTGAAAAGTGCGAGGCGGATGTCTTCCTGAAACAAGCAAAGGAAACATTGGCGGATTTGGGTTAAACTATCATTCCGCTATTCCAATATGAAGGAGGAAATCATGAACCGAAAATCATATTACAAATGGTTATTCATTATTGGTGCCCTATGGAACTGGGGAGCAGCCGTATTATTTTCATTTTGGCATGATCCAATTTTTGCCCGGTTCGGTTTGAAGGCTCTAAATTATCCCGCCGTCATGCAACTGGCTATGGCGTTGGTGTTTGCTTTCGGTATCGGGTATTACTGGGTTTCAAAAGACCTCTCTACGAATCATGACATCGTAAAGTTGGGAATCATCGCCAAGACACTCGTGTTTGTAGTGCTGTTTTACCATTACCTTGTCGGGAACATTCCTCTGGCACTGGCTTCATGTGGTGTGGTTGACCTTATTTTTGCGATTCTTTTCATGGAATTTTTAAAGAGTGTAGCTAGTGTTAAGGTATGTTCATAGGTGTAATAGTTGCCAGTAAAAAAGTGGAATGGCCCCTGTATGTTTCTGGTACACATATTCCCTGTGTAAAAGTACAAGCAAATAAAAAAGGAGGACACGAACGTGAAGAAAAATAATTTACTGCTCATTGCGATTGCGTCATTTCTTTTACTGCCGGTGATTGGTCAGGCGAGGGCGATTTTAGGGTATCTGGTTTATCGTAACAAAAAACGTAAAGAAAAAGATCACGGGGAGTGACCTGCCCACCAAATATGTACCTACCACATTAAAAGTTAGAATTCTCTGTTTTTCAATTGTTTCTATTTGAAATAGTGCATATGGAAGGAAATATCATTTTCATTGATAACAGGAAGAACGAGATAAAAAGGAAGTTGTTGAGTTCACCTACGAGTCCTTGAACCCGGCTTAACGATAAAAGTGAAGATTACCGATACAAAGCTCGTATTCTCGACTTGATTGTTATATTCGATTTGCAATCACCCATTTTCATACATTTTTCTTGATATAACGATAGGTCAGTGTATTATAATTGCAGGCATCGAATGAACCGTCCGTATCGACCTGCTTTGGGAATCGATGCAGCATTAGATGAGATTGCCAAGAACAAGAGTATACTCTATGACCCTGAAGTAGTGGATGCATGCTTGCAGATTTTCAATGAGAAGGGCTATAAGCTGGTAGATTGACGATTACCATCGGAGAGAGAGCAGCTGTTTCAAAATCTTGGGATTCTCCATTTCAGGAAGGTCGTGAATAAGATACAATCAATCGGATTTACTGATATTATTTGTCAACCATGTGGCGTCCCAAAAATGAGTATCACGTTGGATTAGAAAGGAGTCGATATGCATAATAGCATCATAAGGGTAACAGGGATAGTATTGCTGTGCGTAATGGCGCTGTTATGTCAGTCATGCGCAACTTTAAAATGCGAAACAGAAAGACAATCATGTAAATGGGATTGTCCACAGACAGTGGTAATAAAGCAAGCTTGCGAACAAGCGTGTAACATTTCATATGACATTTGCAGAAGCAAAGAATGAAAGAGGAATTGGGTCGCATTGGAACAACCCGACATTTGAGATGCGCACACTTTTTTACCGTAAGGCAGGATTAATGGATCTCAGCGTAGGGTAAGGTGAGCATCTGAACACCGGTAATTAAACATGATCACTTAATCTCTGCCATGCCCGTGTTCGCTGCATACTTAGGTTGTGCTTTGCCATATTTGGTAGCCGGTGTAATAACTCTGCGTTACAGACGGAAAGAAAGCAATTCTGCAAATCACTTGGCGGATCTCTGTTGATTTGGCCCTTTTCGGCATATTTCAGACATGCCTCACCGGCAAATTTCGAAGGCGTCATGCCTGGATATAGTCATCCCAAAAATATTCTGGATCCCGATAGAGGTGATCGTCGTTCATTTCGAATTGAAACGGAACATGAGCGAACTGATTGGGAGAAACAACACTAACAGGAAGGAAGCGGTAAATAGGGTAGCGTTGAGTTGACCTACAACTAAATGATTTTAGAAAGCTGCTACTCCGGATTTCTATTTGAAAGTTACAATGCTCGTAGAAGACGGTGGTGTGGGTGGTTGAAGAAAAAATGGAGATACTGAGAAATAAAACAATGGTTGAGGTTAGAATTGATTTCCTCATGGGAAGTTCATCTATTGGCGTCTCGAATATTCCTTTCTCTTAAATCTGGGTGAACACACTTATTCCAGTCGTAAATCGTATTGACCCCATTTCTTTTGCCGACACCGCATTCCATGTTGTGATCGCAATCTATATCTACGATAGCTCTTCCATCTACTTTATCTGTTAAAGCGTTTCTATGAAGGAAAACTTGACGAGTAATCGTCACTTCAGCACCTATTTTTGAACACTCAAATTCTTCAAATTCGATATCGCTTTCTGGCATTTTTTATACTTTCGCTTCTTTCAACACCAAGACGTTTCCAATCTCATCTCGGAACACTTCATCTGTTAAGGTTGTGACCCTTTACTGCGTTCCTTGCAAGAATTACCCTTTTTTCTGTTTGGATCTTATAAGTCTTTATTGCATCTCCAATCTTTAAAGCCGAAGATTCAACACCATCCGCCAAATTCAATTCATCATATTCAAAATAAATTAATTCTTTAATATCGAACTTCCAAGATTCTTACATGCCTTTAACCACTACTTATAAAAGTATTTCTCCACAAATCGTTCATTTTCTGCCACTTCCAATTTGGGGTTGGATTGTTGGCTGTCTGAGGAGGGTCATTTATTTGGCCAGTCAGAAAATGCTGGTGACGCAATAATTGTAACTTGCGGAGGTGTGGCTACTTGAAGTTCGTGACCTGGGGGCAGTGCGGCACCGAATAAGAATTCCTTGCCGTCTTGTGATTGATAAAGGGGTTTCACATATTGTTGGCCTATGGGGAAATTGAAAACTGAAGTGGTAGTGGGATGTGTAGATGATGCGGAAATGATGACGTAGTTGGGATGTTCGGTGTCAGTATTGCGAGCTTCGAGAGTGTTCTGGTTCTTGCCGAGGAGTCTATCTGATAGAGAAGGCGTTTTTAAATCAACCTCAAACCATGCAACTTTTGCATGAAGGTGTGAGCCAGGATTCGCTAAAGAAGCGGTCAAAAGGGCAAAAAAGACGCAGGCAACGAAAGTGAAGGTAAGAATCAGGGGGGGTGATTTTTTATAAACGGCTGAGGCAAGGCATATGAATGATACGATAAAACATAGAGAAAAGAGCACGGTGATGGCAGACAACGATGGCATCAAATCTCCTTTGATGTTGCAAGGTGAGATTGTGAAACATCACGTTTTTACGTAAGCATGCTCTAACTATGCATGGCATCTGATGCATAGTTTAATTCGTCAGAAATATTCTGACTACTTCTGCACGCGTTTTTTCATTATCACGATTTCAAAAAGAAATCTATTATGAAAAAGGAAATCAAACGATTACAGCTTTCAGGAAGAAGCAAAGTGTCGGCACAAGGGGCGGTAGGGTAGCCAACAACCGAAAGATGCAATTGATAAAGAAATATTATGGTAGGTGGTCAGATTGAAATTATGAAAAAATATTTAAACATTTACAAAAATAGTGATATACGGAAAACATGTGGTATTCATTCTGCAATTTACTATCTCGTGTTTGGAATAATTTGATTTATGCTCTTGGAACCACAACGCTTTCTATTTGTCTTTTCTCTTTTATAATTCCAATATTCATCTTTATCATCACACTTGTTTTTAATTACCGTGAGCATAGGAAAAAGGGAATTGAGATGGCGCAATTAATTAAAGATTCCCTATTATCATGGAAAACCATTATTCCCTCCCTCATTTATATCATAGTATGGATATCGTTATTTGTTTGGGGTCTTACAAGCACCATCTATAACGATCACAAGTCGTTAATTGACAGGATTAATCAATTAAGCAAGCAAATCGAAAGCAATGAAAGAATCATTTTAGATAAGGATGTAGAGATTAAAAGCCTTAAAGAAAAACTGACTGATATAAAGTTCGCCGACGATGATCATGACAAAAAAGCACAGAAAAAGAGGCAAATTATGGATAAACTCGCAGCTTTTCTCAGTAGTGCAACAGTTCTTCAAAATCAATGTGCCGGGATTGGACCACCACTTCCTCCGGGGAAAAGTGCTTACCAGGTGTATGAAGATTTCCAAAAAGAGTTATACGATTACGTTAATAAAGAAATAGGTCATTCATATGCGCAACAGATGGTTGATAGTCTTTCAATACGAGTTCCTCGACCAGATGGTTTATCGGAAATCAATGCAAATACTTGGATGTTGACAGAGCAAACAAAGAAACGCATCAGAGAACTTCTTGGAAAGTTTGAGTGATACATTATTTAGTTAATTCTATAATTTCTTCCAACAACCATACATGATCAGTAATCCCTGCTTCCATTGCTGCTGTTATTCTCAGTGACCACTCATAATGAACCAGGACAATACATTTTAAAGAGATACGATAAGATTATTTAAGGAGGGCAAAATGAAAAAATTATTATTGGTGGCGATTGCCGTCATAGTTGTTTTGCCAATTCCGTCATTATGCATTGCACAAAAATTTTTGCCAAAATGTTATGAGATAACACAGAATGTATTTATATTTGCATCACCTTACGATGCACATCGGTGGGCTACTATTGGTGACAAAGAAATAGCTTGGAATTTTTTAAGGAGTTTGGAAGAAAGCAAAAAAGCCATTTTTGGAGGAAAGGGTTTTAAGGTCTATAAGGTTAAAGAAAAACTTTTTTCTTATGGTTTCTCTATGTATGCTCTTGCCGATTTCAGCACGAAGAAGTCTATTGGTTGGATTTCAATGTTGGATGTTAAAGAGCATCTAAAGCCATGTAAGTAAGGTAGTCTAACAATTAAATTGCATGAGGGCAAAATGGATAAACGGAAATTCTTATCAAAGCTCTATATCGTATTACTCACCTCTTTACTAATATTACCCTGTTCAAAGGATGTGAACGGTGCGGACTGGATATGGTTCGATACAGGATTAAATAATTCATCATTTTTTTATGACGCAGATATCTTGTCGTTGCCGACTTCTTAAAGGGTTTGTGAAAGCTCAATTGGATATTGATTGAAATCGCTATAACCATGGCTTACAATGAAAGACAAAGCCTGATTCAGGTTGGATAATTATCCGGGGGGAGACTGAGGCTATGAAAGTGTTCATCACTGGGGGCACTGGGTTTGTCGGCAGCAGTTTGACAAGGGAACTTGCTCATAAAGGGCACAAAGTAACGGTACTCGACCGGACCATTAAGGCTGAAAAAGAATTCCCGTCGACAGTCTCATTTATAGAAGCTGATAGCAGTGTAAAGGGTCAGTGGCAGGACAGAGCCGCCGAGCATGAAATCTTCATCAATTTGGCCGGCGCCTCAATCTTCAGTCGCTGGAATGAAAAGACCAAGCGGGCAATCCGTGAAAGCCGCATGCTGACGACAAGTAACCTTGTCGAGGCTATATTCTGGAGTAAGAATGAAGGGGTTCGCCTTTTCAGCGCGTCGGCCGTCGGTTATTACGGCTTTCATGAAGATGAAGAGCTGACGGAAGAAGCGCCATCGGGCAATGACTTTCTTGCCTCCCTGGCGAGGGATTGGGAGGCTGCTGCCAACCGGGCCAATGCTTTCCATGCGAAAGTTATCATCTGCCGCTTCGGCATTGTACTGGGCAGGCGAGGTGGTGCGTTGCAGCAGATGATTCCAATCTACAAGGCTTATCTGGGGTCTCCCTTGGGCAGCGGCAGGCAGTGGTTTTCCTGGGTCCATGAGCAGGATCTCGTCAATATCTTTCTATTCCTTATTGATCAGAAGGATATCGAGGGGCCAATCAATTGCACCGCTCCGCAACCGGTGCGCAACTCCGAAATGACCAAAGCCATAGGTGAAGCATTGGGTATACCGACATGGCCTTTTGGTGTTCCCGCTTTTATGATGAACCTCATCCTGGGAGAATTCGGGAGTGTCCTTTTAAAAGGTCAGAGGGTTATTCCTGGGAGACTTAAAAAATTAGGCTTTCAGTTCAAGTTTCCAACAATTCGTGAAGCATTGAATGATCTTTTGAAAAATAAACCTGTCTCGTACTCGATGCGGGAAAGGCATGGAGGGACTGTCAATTGCATCTGCAAAGGCTGAAAGTATTTGGAGGTTGACTCATGGGAAAGATCCGTATCGGCATAAGCACCTGTCTTCTGGGGGAGAATGTCCGCTACAACGGCGGGCATGCGCTGGACCGCTTCCTGCGGGATACCCTGGGTAAGTATGTCGATTATGTGCCTGTGTGCCCGGAGGTGGAATGCGGTTTTGGTATTCCGCGAGAAACGTTCCGCCTGATGGGTGACCCGAAACAACCGCGCCTGGTGACGAGCCTCACGGGCGTAGATCATACGGACCGGATGGAGGCCTGGGCCAGGAAGCGTGTGGACGAGCTCGAGAATGAGGACCTCTGTGGGTTCATTTTTAAAAGCGACTCTCCATCGAGCGGGATGGAGCGTGTGAAGGTATACGACGACAAGGGGGTGCCCCGAAAAATCGGTGTGGGAGTCTTCGCCCGGATCTTCATGGAGCACTTTCCACTGATACCCGTCGAAGAGGACGGCCGGCTCCACGACCCGATCCTGCGGGAGAACTTCATTGATCGCATCTTTACCTACAGGCGCTACCGTGAAATCATGGAGAAAAAGAAACGTATCCGGAGTCTCGTGGATTTTCACACCAGGAACAAACTTCTTCTCATGGCGCACAGCCCAAAGCATCTTAAGCAGATGGGATACCTTGTGGCACATGTCAGGGAACTCTCACCAAAGTGAACTGATCAGTCAGTATGAGAAACTCCTTATGGAGGCAATGGCGCTCAAGCCTTCAACAGCGAAGCATGCCAACGTCTTGCACCACGTGATGGGCTACTTTAAGAAAAACCTCTCCACTGATGAGAAACAGGAGCTCCTGGATGTCATTGACGAATACCGTCAGGGACTCATTCCTCTGATTGTGCCGTTGACTCTCATGAACCACTATGTAAGAAAATACGATGAGTCCTATCTGAAAGAGCAGACCTATCTCAATCCCCACCCGCTGGAGCTGCAACTTCGCAACCACGTGTAGGGTAAGGGGTTTAAAATAGCTTATCGGAAGCTTTTGAGATTACCTGGCTGACCTTCACGCTTCACTCGAGGTTTCAGTTCATCGTAATGACAGAAACTAATTGTGCAGAGGTTTTTCTCCATCTTTAAGGATTCAATCCTCTTCTATTCAGTTCCATACGGACATCGATTCTTCGCTGCCTCAAATCATCGGCTGTGTACTCTGTGGCGCCCGTGCTCGCGCCGATACCGACTCCGGTCCTATGACCAAAAGTGCCAATTCCGAAACCGATTTCGGGTCCCTGCGGTTTTTCCTGACGTTCGATTTCGTCGTTCAACTGATAGAAATAGCGAAGGAGTTCTTCATTACTCATTTTATTATAATCCTGGGCCAGCAGCATTTTCGATCTCTCCGCGCATCCCAAAACGAAAAGCACGACTGCGATACCGAGAATCAACACAGTAATCTTTTGATCGGTTCTCATCATACATTCCCCATTTTGTATGCCTCTTTTGTTATCATAGTCTGCATTGGAAATCTAATGCAAGGCAAAATATTAGGATTAACAACATGTCATCTGCACTTTTCAACACATATGCGTGGTAAGGACTTGTACAAAGGAATCCTGTTGCAAACTCCAATAGAATAGTTTATCTCTCGCTGAAAAGAATTAAGAAAAGTTCCGGTCTGTACGCACAAAGAACAATTCAGGCAAAGCAATGAGTCGTTGGAAATGAAAACCTTTATACTCTCTCTCCTGGCCTGGCTTTTTATTGTACCATCTGTGCTGGCAGGTGACAATTTATCTCCGTCTTCCTTACTCAATGAAAACAAACTGGCATCGATAACCGGGATTGTCGAAAAAGCAATCAGCGACGGCAAGACACCGGGAGCGGTCGTACTGATCGGGAATGGCGGTCAGGTCGTTTATCGCAAGGCCTTTGGCTACAGCTCGATCGAGCCAAAAAAGATCGCCATGACCGAAGACACCATCTTTGATATAGCCTCTCTGACAAAGGTGGTTGCGACGACCACCGCCGTGATGCAGTTGTTAGAAGACGGGAAACTCCGTCTTGATGCCCCCGCGGCAAAATACTGGCCTGCATTTAAGAAGAAAGGCAAGGCCCGAATAACAATACGGCATCTCCTCACACACTATTCGGGGCTGCGGCCTGAACTCCGCATGAATCCTAAATCGCGCGGATACAAAATAGCCATGAACAAAATAATTGCGGAAAGGCCGATTTATCTTCCCGGGCGCAGTTTTACGTATAGTGACATAAATTTCGAAGTCCTCGGTGAAATCGTCCGCCGTGTAACAGGACAGCCGCTCGACAAGTATTGCAATCAGCACATCTTCAAACCGCTGGGAATGAAAGACACTGTCTTCAATCCGTCAGCCGCTTTAAAGTCACGCATCGCAGCTACCGAGTATCGCGGCAGTAAGATGCTGTGCGGCGAGGTTCATGACCCTTCGTGTTATAACATGGGCGGGATAGCCGGTCATGCCGGCCTCTTTTCCACCGCCGACGATCTCTCCATTTTTGCCCGGATGATGCTTAATGCGGGCAGTATGGGAAGTGTGAAGATATTAAAACCCGAGACGGTCGATCAGATGACAATTCCACAGTCTCCGCCGGGTACAAACAGACTGCGCGGGCTTGGCTGGGACCTCGATGCCCCTTTTGCCTCTAACACGGAAGAAATTTTTCCCGTCGGTTCTTACGGCCACCTCGGCTATACAGGCACAGCACTGTGGATCGACCCTGTGACGGAAACATACATAATAGTCTTAACAAACCGGGTGCATCCTGCCGGTGGCGGGGACGTAAAGGCGCTCCGGGCTGAAATAAAGAAGGCGGTTTCAGATGCGCTCGGGCCCCTCTCAAACAATCAGATACTCAGTAGACGGCCGTCACTGGCTGCCGGTTTTGTGAAAAAGGAACCCTGCACTTCAGACAGCAACGGCACAGGCAGATTATGCACCGGAATTGATGTCCTTTATAGTGAACGATTCTCGGCGCTGGCCGGCATGCGCGTAGGGCTTGTAACCAACCACACAGGCATCGATGCAGCAGGACGGCGCACTGTGGATCTTCTTTATCATGCCCCCGGCGTCAAGTTAAAGGCCATCTTCAGTCCGGAGCACGGGCTGGATGGAAAGGCCGACAGAAAAATACCTTCTTCCAGAGACAGCATTACAGGATTACCCGTGTATAGCCTATATGGTAAAAGCAAAAGGCCGGCGGACTCGGATGCTCAAAGGACTTGATGTGCTGGTATTCGATATACAGGATGCCGGTGTCCGCTTCTACACTTACATCACGACAATGGGTTATATGATGGAGGCGGCAGCGAAGAAGGGCATCAAGTTCTATGTACTTGACAGGCCCAATCTCATCACCGCGTCCTTTGTTCAGGGGCCGGTGATGGATAAGGATCTGAAATCATTCACCGGATATTTCCCTTTACCTGTCAGGTACGGAATGACGGCAGGTGAGCTTGCAGGGATGTTCAATGCCGAGTATGGGATAGGTGCGAAACTCACTGTAATCAGGATGTCCGGCTACAAGCGGACGCAATGGTATGATGAAACGGGCCTGGTCTGGGTAAATCCCTCGCCGAACCTCCGTAGCCTCACTGAAGCGACACTATATCCGGGAGTGGCGATGGTGGAAGGCGCAAATGTGAGTGTCGGTCGCGGGACGGCGGAACCTTTTGAGGTCTTAGGTGCGCCGTGGATAGAAGCGGAGAGCCTGTCAGCATACCTCAACAACCGCAACATTCCCGGCGTACAGTTCATGCCGGTGGATTTTACACCCAAGAGCAGCAGCTTTGAGAATCGCTTATGTCACGGAGTCAGGATTGTCCTTACAGACCGCCAGGTGCTTGATCCCACATTCCTTGGGGTGGAGATCGCCTCTGCACTTTATCGGCTGTATCCGAAGGACTTCAAACTCGACGATACCGTCGATATTATAGGTGCATGGTGGGTTCTCGCCGCGATAAGGAAGGGGGAAGACCCGAGCGCTATCGCACTCAAATGGCAGAAGCCGCTTGATCGGTTTCTCGATCTAAGGGCCAAATATCTTCTCTATTAGTTCTGAAATCGCCCTCGCCCCGGAGCGGTGATGATTTGGAACCGCCTGCCGCTAACTACCTTTCTGACGGATTCATAGTGTTCTTATCGGCATGATTGCTTTTAACGGGCAGACGTGCCTTTAATATTCAACATAATGTCCAGATTTCTTTTTGCCTCCTCGTAATCCGGTTGTATCTGCAACGCTTTCCGCAGATGGTCGATAGCTTCATCCGTTCTGCCTTTTTGCGCCAGGGCTACAGCAAGGCTGTTGTGTGCTTTCGCAAATTTTGGATTGATCCGGAGCGCCTTTTCAAAATGGGTAATGGCCTCATCAATCTGTCCCTTATGCGTCAGGGCCACGCCAAGGCTATTGTGAGCTTCCGGAAGGTCAGGTTTGATCCGGAGTGCAGTGCGAAAATGATCGATTGCTCGATCGAGGTCGCGCTTCCGTGCCATGATCAAACCTAATGAAATGTGGGCTGCCGCAAGGTTCGGGTTTAGCCGCAGTGCTTCTTTAAATTCAGGGATGGCCTCATCAAACCGGCCCTTCTGAAAGAGAGACAATCCTGCTTGCATCCGGCCTTCGGCACTTTTCGGGTCTGCCGGCTGCTTAACTGCTATTTCGGGAATTTTCTGTTTTGGTTTCACCTGCCTGTTAAGTGCTATTTTCAGGTTCGATTCCGCGTCATGAAAATCCGGTTTTAATCTCAGTGACTCACGAAACCGGATAATTGCCTCATCCGTTCTTCCCAACTGAGACAATGCAATACCCATATTGTTATAGACTGCCGCAGCACCGGGTTGAATCCGCAAGGCTTCGGCATACTGAGAAAGCGACTCTTCTATTTTCCCCTGCCTAGCTAGCGCATTGGCAAGGTTGTAGCGGGCTTCAAAATCATCAGGCTTAATTCGCAATGCCTCCGCATAATGAAGAACGGCATCGTCATATTTGCCCTGCTCCGCCAATGAAGCCCCCAAATTGCTGTGCATCACATAATTATTTTTTGTAACGCTGATGGCATGTTCAAAGAGGGTAACGCTGTCATGCCAATGGCGGACCTGAAACATCGATACGGTCATTAAAACCCCGATAACGCATGCTGCCGACAAAGCGAGGGCAACACGGCGGTAGCGCCATCTGGCCAGGAAATCCGGCATCGCCCAGGCGATTATCATGAATAGACCTATCAGAGGTATATAGGTGTACCGGTCAGCCATGGACTGATTTCCGACCTGCACCAATCCGATGACCGGAACAAGGGTTCCCAGGTACCATAACCATCCGGTCATCACGTAGGGATAGCGCCGCACCGAGCGTATAGCAATTAATGTAATCAGAATCAGCAGCAGAATGGAGCCGCCGACCTGCCATATGGGCATTATGTCCGGATAGGGATAAAAAACTGCCAGACTTTCCGGCCAGACCATCTTTGCCATGTAGGAAGTATAGGAGACAAGGGCATTACTGATCCTGGTTCCGAATGGCAGGGATTGGATAGGGGCAATACCGGTCCATTGCGCATATAGAGTGATGCCGATAGATGCGGCTGCGATGATCAAGAGGGGGATCTTTTCAATAATCAGTCCGACGTTTGATTTTATTTCATCCCACTTCGCGGCGGTTTGCATACTGGTTTCGCTTATATTCAAAATTGACTTTCTAAACTGCAAACGGCCAAGAGGCCAGAAATCCAGGAGGAGCAGGACAAACGGGAGGGTTACCAGCATAGGTTTAGACATGAGGCCGAAGGCAAAAAATAAAATAATCGGCAAATATCTATAAATTCCCGGACATTCTACATAACGGACATAAGCCGATAATGATAACATAAAAAACAGGGTGCTCAGCACATCTTTGCGCTCCGCCACCCAGACCACAGATTCAATGTGAAGGGGGTGTATGGCAAAAAGTGCGGCCACAAAGGCACTCTGCCAGATAAAGCCTGTCATCCGCTTTAAAATAAAGAAGAGTAAAAGCGTATTTACAATATGAAGAAACAGGCTGGTCAGATGATGACCGGCTGGATTTGAACCGTAGAGTTGATAGTCGAGCATATGAGAAAGCCAGGTCAGCGGATGCCAGTTGCTCACGTCTACGGAAGTGAATGCCCAGACAATGCCATCCTTCGTCAGCCCTGACTGTACATGATGATTCTCGGTGACATATTTGTCATCATCATAACGAACGAAGTCAAAATTATGCACCTGCCAGAAGACGGCAAGGGTAATCAAAGCAAGAAAAAAGGAAATAATAAAATTGCGGCCTTTGAAATTTAGTTTATGCATAATCGTCTTGAGTTATATACAAGTTTCTTTGCAACTGTCTCTTCTTTAAAAACTCTATTTCATCTTTTAATATGAAAATAGAATTTACTCACCCCCTTTTTTAAAGGGGGCAGGGGGCTGTCCCCCGCTGGCGGGGGTTGGGGGTGGTCCTATATCATCAAAATCCCTCTAAATCTCCCTTTATAAAAGGGAGACTTAATAGTTCTTTCGCGGTTCGCCGCTTCCACGGGGACAAGCTTCATGCCTTCGTGGTGCCCCCACGGGGCATGGCGATTAGTAAGAATTAAATAATGGCTGGTTTGAGATTCACTTCGGCAGCATCATCTCCACCAGGGTCGCCCAGTAGCTGGCGCCTATGGGCAGGATCCGGTCGTTGAAATCATACAGGGCCTGGTGCAGAAGGCCGTTTATCCCTTGGCTTCCCGGCGCCGATCCCCATGTACGCCCCGGGTCGTTCCTTCAGCAAGAAGGCAAAATCCTCTGACGTCATGACCGGCGTAATGTCGGTGATGACCCGATTACTTCCCACGACCGCGGTTGCGGCACGGACTGCCGCGTCTGTCTCCTTATCCGTATTGACCAGCGTGGGATAGCGCCGCTCGTAGGACACGTCGACGGCAACATCAAAGGATTTGGAAAGACCGGCGCATATCTCCCGCATGCGAGATTCCACCCGGTCCTGCGCTGAGGAGAGGAAATGGCGCGTTGTTCCCCGTAGCCTGACTGTATCGGGGATTATATTGTAGGAGGTGCCGCCATGGATCTCCGTGACACTGACTACTGCCGCCTGCGTGGGATTTACGTCGCGGCTCACGATGCTCTGGAGAAGATTGACTAAATAGGCCGATGCCAGAATGGGATCCTTCACATTCTGGGGAGTAGCGGCATGACCGCCCTTGCCGGTAATCTGAATGTCAAAGACATCGTATGCTGCCATCATGGGGCCCTTGCAGATGGCGAAAGTCCCTTCCGGCAGGACGGGAAAGTTGTGCAGGGCGAAGACAGATTGAACCGGAAAAAGGTCGAATAGCCCTTCCCGAACCATTCTTCCCCCTCCTCCCTCGTTTTCCTCGGCAGGCTGGAAGATGAAGTGAACCGTCCCGCGGAACGTATCATTCCCGGCAAGATACTTCGCCGCCCCTAAAAGCATAACCATGTGGCCGTCATGGCCGCAGGCATGCATCTTTCCCTTGTTAAGGGAAGCGTAAGGAAGACCGGTGGCCTCTGTAATATCGAGGGCATCCATATCAGCCCGGAGGCCTATGGCCGGGGACTTGCCTTCTTCCCCTTTGTATGGTTGCCACGATGCCGGTGCCCGCAAGGCCCCGATGGATATCAAGACCGAAGGAGGTCAGCTTTTCGGCTATGTAGGCTGATGTCCAATATTCGGAAAAGGCTGTTTCCGGTCGGGCGTGAAGCTCATGACGCCACCGGGTCATTTCCTCGATCATTGCCCCGATCTTTTCATGAACCGCCATCGTCAAGTTCCTCCCTGATTAATGAATGTTTGACACGGACCAAAAAATAAAAATGGATATAAAATTTTAAAGTGGCACACGATAAACAAATACACTAATGATGTCAAAGGGAAAGTGATAATTTTTGTACTATTTTTTACTTAGAATTTCTATACAGTTGCAGCGGTTAAGCCTGTAATAATGTTGGAAACTGTTTGGATCTGCCGTCAGTTTTCCTTGCTCAAAATATCCAACCTTAAAAATCATTGACATAATCAGCCCGGATAACTTATATTATTTTTACTTTTAGAGCCGGTTTTGGCCATATCCGTATGTCCCCAGAGCTTGGGAAAGGTTGCTGGGGATTTCTTTTGTACCTGATAAAAGCTGATTTCATAAGAGGCATGGGCCATTGCGGGCGAAGGCAGGTGACGTATGGCAAGGCAAAGTCAAAATAAGTTTATCAAGCGGCAAAAGGAGCTTGAGCGCATGCGAAAGGCGAAGGAGAAAATGTCGAGGCGACAGGGCAAGAAGGATAAGATGGTTGAGTCCGATGAACCCCTGACATCGGATCAGTCCCCGGAGACCTCAAATAATTGAACACTGAAAATCAATTACTGTTATGAGAAAGAAGGGTCGGAGTTATGACCGGCCCATATATAGAAAAAATACCGGAAAAGCCACTGATGCGATATGGTCTCATTTACTCGCTGCTGGTTCAAACTGCTTCAGGGCTCAGGATGGAATCGCGATATCTTTAAAAGATAGCGTCTATCTTCAGTTAATCTCGATTCAAATCACAAAGGTCCGGCAGTATTTTTTGATCTTCAATATAAGAAATAAATTGTACAAACTAAGAAAAAATCTGGTATAGTACCAAAAATTTAATGAAGGAGAGGTTATGAACATCTACGTAGGCAATTTGTCTTACACCGTCACGGAAGAAGATTTACGTCAGGCTTTTGAGGCTTTTGGGCAGGTGGCGTCCGCGTCCATCATTAAGGACCAGCACAGCGGTCAGTCCAAGGGATTTGGGTTCATCGAGATGCCTGTGGCAGAAGAGGCTCAGGCGGCGATCAGCGGGATGAACGGCAAGGAGATCAAAGGACGGAAGATGAATGTGAATGAGGCTAGACCCCGCTCCGATGATCGCCGGGGTGGTGGCGGCGGTAGGCGGCCCGGAGGCAGACCGCGTTATTAGCAGGCGGTTGTGCTTATAAAGAAGTGCTGTACCCATAAACGCAGTTAATTTTTATAGCTTGATATATGAAGATACTGAGACGGTTCTGATTCCTCAGAAGAATATAGAACCGTCTTAGTCATCACCCCAGATTACCTGATGCCATGAATAAGCACCGACATTTATTTATTTTCATTTTACCGGTCATTTTTATAACCAGTCTATTTCTGATTTCCTGTATGGAAGGAGGGCAAGTAATTTCCAAGCCCGATGAATTCACACGCGTCTATGAGGCCAGCGAGGATATAATCCTCAAGGCTTTAGCACAGGTCTTTAAAGAGAAGGGTTTTGGAAATGCATCGATAAATTACGAAAAGAAGCAGGTGGAATCCGATTATCTCATCCAGGATGATTGGAGAAGCAAAAGCCTCGCACGGGTAAAAAAGATCAACTGGAAAGAATGTGAAGTCGCCCTTTCCGTCAATACGGAAAAAAAGACCTCATCAGGCTGGGAAATGCGAAGGCTCCTCGAAAAAGAACAGTACGACAAGTTGTTTCTTGCCATTGAGCTTCAGATTTATCAGGAACAATATAAACTCAAAGAAGACAGGAACAATCGTTAACTTTTCTGTATCAAACTCATCTATCACCACACCGTGTTTTGAGTGCGGCAATGTCAGCCGGGGCAAGTTCGATTGAATCTGATTGGTTCAGCCGGTACATAATCGCCTCGCGGTTATTGTTGTGGATCAGTCCCAGTGCGTGGCCGAATTCGTGAGCGAGTACCCGCACGAGTCTCCCGCCATTATCAAACTGATAGATTGTTATCGTCTGCCTGCCGTCCTTGCTGGTATAATTCCCCTCGCAGAACTCAGTACCCAGCCTGGCGCCCTCATCCCGGTAATTAACCACCTCAAAGTTATAGTTGGATGCAATCTCATTTATAACGACCACCATGCTGTTGATTGTATCAGCCATCCTTTTCATTCCTACCTGTCGCTCTTGTAGATTTTGGTGAATGGAATTTAATTCATCCTTTTCCTCCATCAGCCGCTTGTAGCTGTGTTCGGAAACTCCGCCCCGTTGATGCCCGGATTGGATGCCGGCATTAAAGGCACTCACCCGTGCATTGTAGGCGTTAAACTCACTCGCAAGTGCCGCATTTTTTTGTTCATACTCTGATTTCAGATTCTCAAAGTGGAACTTTAAGTCGTCATAGGAACTTTTGGTATTTTCAATTTTGTAGTTCAGATTCTTCAGCCTGTCCGATGCCTCCTGCCGATAGTCATATACGAGATTGACCTCGATAATGCCTTTGGGATCCTCCCGGAAGAAGTCACGGGAAAAAGATTTTCCCCATATTGATGCGGCTTTTCCAACCGCCTCTGCAAATTCCTGGCGGCTCAGGCCGAACCTCTCATCTATCGTGCCTATGTGATATGTCAGCGGCTCCTGGCATGGGCGGGGTGTCCGGAAAAAAATTATGACGAGAATAATCAACGTGATAAGAAGGAAGAGGATCCTTAATCGAGATGTCCCTGATGTGTCCAACCTGCCTGGGTGTTTGATTGCCGGTTTCATGTACTTAAAAAGAATGTCTTTCTGATTCCCTTCCTCTGATGGGTAAGGTCGGACCAAAATGTTTCCGCTGATCACAAATATTTTACTTATAACAAACCCGATGATAACGTCTCCGTCAAGTTTTCATTCATAATTCATCTTCCGGCAAGTCTTAAATAATGTAACTAGATAAACATGAGATTGATACCAGGGCAGGTTTCAAAATCAGGTGCGCCAATATTTTCTGTTATGCAAGCGCATTTGATCGACAATATATTCCATTTCCAGGGGAGTGACAATATTTTGATTGACGAAGAAGCTGCCGATCCGCGGTTGCAGCATTTGCTGTCTTACGAGTAAAAGGGATTGCTGATAGGAACGGATATAGCCGCAGCGAAGGGCGCATTCACAGAATTTCTCACCGGGGCTTCTCAAAGTGAGAATGGAACGGATATCATCCTGTGAGAGCCAGTCCCATTGGACGGCAATGCTGCCGATCATTGGCCGCTGCCTTTTTTGCCACACAATAGCTTCTATCAGGCTTCTCATGGAAATGATGCGGCTGTAGTAGAGATACCGGCCAAGAAAAAGTTTGGTTTTTGGAAGATTTCCCTGCCAGAAATGTTCTTTCAAGCCGTGGGATCTGCCATGGCGGTAATCATTTCCTGGATTTCTATGATCCTGCGTTCTTCTGGTCCTTCCGGTTGAGTCGGGTCTGGCGGCTCTCTGGAAGGCATTATTCCACAAAGAATATTTCCGGGGGCTTTCAATAAATGCGCTCAACTGCTCATAGGCGAGTGTCACCTCTTTGAAGCGTTCTTCAAGGCTTAAGGCAGGTTCGGAGAGAGCTGCGGCCCTGTCGGGGTGGGTCTCAAACGCCCGTTTACGATAGGCTGCCCTCAGCCCCGGCACTTTGAGGTATTTCAGAAAATCGGCGGAACCGGTTATATCGGTTCCGAATAAAACAGAGCAGGCGTTAAACAGGTCTGCTGGTGCGGATACCAAATTATCCTGCATTTTTTCTCCTTGATCGCCACCTTTTGACTCTTATTTAGAAGCAAGAAAAATGCCACTTATGCGTAGCCAGATCCGGTAATTGCAATCATATTGTATAACATTTTTACCATGAATTGAATACAAATCACAAGAAAGAAAGGTGGTGGTTCTTAAGATAAATACGCCTTCCATCCTGTCAGAATTGAACCTGGCTGTAAATCCAGAGCACCCGAAGCCTCTGCCACAGGTGTGAAACCGCACTCCCGGCAATTGACCTTACCCCTGTTTTTCACGTAACATCCCTGGGTCAGCTTTCCATCCGGATCGACATTGATCAACACATCATCATGACAGCGCCAGTTGTTCCCGATCATGGCCTTCAGGCATCGCTCAGAATTGATAATAGGGTAGGACTTTTTCAGCCGGATGACGTTTTCCAATGCGCTCTTCCGTTCGTTCGGTAAAAGAGCAAGGGAGGATTCACCCTGGTCGTACGGGTAGAATAGCTGTACGGATAATCCCTTCACGGCAGGTACATACTTCAGTTTTTCCGCCAGTTGATCAAGTTCGCGCCAGTTGAGCCGGTTCATAGTGAAATGTACCAGCACCCGGGGATGCTCGGCAGACTTCAGGTTCGACCATATCCGTTCGAAGGAGCCGCTTCGCAGGCGGTCATGAGTCCCGTTCAGTCCGTCTATGCTTACCCAGACGACATCTGCCGGGACATCCAGGGGAAACGTGCCGTTTGTAGTAACTGCCACACGAAGAAAGCGCTTCTTTGCGTAAACGACCAGATCATGAAGACCATGGTTTCCATCCCGCCAGAGAAAGGGCTCTCCTCCTTCAAATACTACAATTCTTGTACCGCGCGATTTCAGGGCGTCTAATGCGTCTACGGCGCCATCCCATGTTATGTGGGAATTGTTTTCTGCGGCTCTTCCATGAAAAGGACAGGCGCTGCAGGACAGATTACAGCGATAGGTAAGCTTGAAACTGGCAAGCAGAGGTATTTTCTGCCTGAGTATCTTCCTGCGGAAGTAGAAATCAAGCAGATCGAATGCCCAGGGGGGACGGCGAGTTCTTTTCAACATGATGTATTACAGAACACGTCATTGCGAGGCGTCCCGAACGTAGTGAGGAGCAGCCACGGCAATCTTATGGATTATCAATGTATAATTAAAAAACTCAGTGGACTCATATGTCACAGCAGATGCTTTTTATCAAGCCCATTTCTCACCTGCTATATCAATGCCAGGCTGTCAGCTACGGCAAGTCCTTTGCGGCTAGGCCTCAGATAACCGTCTACGATTTCTATAAACCCGTCTTCCTCCAATTTTGTCAGGATAGCCTTTTTTTCAGACAAGTCATAAAAGGTATACTTCTTCGAAAAATCGTCCATGTGGATACCTTTTTTCGTACGAAGGCCCAAAAACAGGGCCTCCAGACACAACTGCTCCGGACTCAGCGTCTCCGAAAGATCAACAGGCGGCTTGCCCTCTTCGGTATCTTGAATGTATCGTTCGATTGAGGCATGGTTCCACCACCGCCTGTCTTCCCGGAAGGAATGGGCGGCGGGACCGAGACCGAGGAACGGGGTCTGGTCCCAGTATTTTTGATTATGCCTTGATGCGAGTGCCATGCTTTTTGCGAAGTTGGATACTTCATAGTGGATGTATCCGGATGACTCCAGCATGAGGGACGTATTCAGGAAAAAATCGATCTGCATGTCCTCATCAGGAATGGCGAACTCACCTGCAGCATGGCGGCTTTTCAGAGCTGTCCCGGGATCTATGCTGAGCTGGTAACAGGACAGATGTTCGACGTCAAATGGTTTGATTGCCTCAACTGTATCCATCCAGGATTTCATGTCCTGTCCTGGTATTGCATAAACAAGGTCAATACCGATATTCCTGAATCCGGCTTCCCTGGCCGTTTCGATGGCCGATATGCCCTGCGCAACTGAATGCCTGCGTCCGAGGAATCTCAGGATATTTTCATCAAGGGACTGGACACCGATATTGAGACGGTTTACCCCTATAAGATTCAGGGACTTTAGGTAATCGAGATCGACATCCGCCGGATTGACCTCGATGGTGATTTCCGCATCCTCGGCGATTGTGAAGCATTGCCGGACCCGGGTAAACAGCTCCTCCACCTCCTTCACCGTAAGCACAGAAGGCGTTCCCCCGCCGATATAAATGGTATCAAACCGGTCGAAGGCATCCCGGTACATGTTCATTTCCCTGGACAGTGCTGTGAGGAAACCGGGCTTCTCCGCGAGAGAGGTGACGGAGAAGAAGCTGCAGTATGGGCATTTACTACGGCAGAACGGAATATGGATATATAGGCCGGGGAGGGGGTTATTTGTTTTTTTCATTTTTATTTAAGACAATACTCACTCTTTAAAGAAATTAATTATCATATGCGAATGTCCTGAGCAATACTCTATCTGTGAGTACAATCAAATGTACTTCCTGTTATCAATAAGAAACGATTTTCCCAAAATTATCACCCTTTCATCCAGAAATCATTATCTACAGACATCTGTAGACGTGATCCCTTGGCCTGAACATTACCGTGCAAAATTAATCGTCTATCTGCTTTTTCTTATGGCCTTAAAAATTTCTCTTGACATCAAAAACAATCTCTGATTTAATGTGAGCAACCATTCACATTAATGATATGACAGAAAAGAAAAGCACGCATATAAGAAAAGAAGAAATTGTCGAGGCCGCCTTTAAAGTATTAGGCAAAGGAGGGACAAAGGCACTCACTATTGCCGCTATCGCGAAAACGGCCGGGATGAGCCAAGCAAACATTTATCGGCATTTTGGCGGTAAAGACGACATCTATACTGCCCTTGTAGACTTTATCGGGATGTCCGTTATGGGAAAGGCAGCAACCATTGCAGCGGGAAGCAGGAGGCCTCTGGAGAAACTCGAGAACATCTTCTTTTCCCATATAGCACTGATAGAGGAACACCCTGGCATGCCACGTCTGATTTTTTCCGAGAACATCCGCCTTGGTAATAGAAAGCTGGGAGAGAAAATCTCCTTGCGCTTGCGAGGCTATGTGGAGACACTTGCAGGCATCATTGCCGCGGGCATTAATGAGGGAGATTTCCGTCAAGGCCTGTCCCCACGAGAGACGGCACTGACTTTTCTCGGGTTGATACAATCTACGGCGCTGCGTTGGACTATCGGCAGCGAGTCATTCGAAATCCGGGCAGAAGCAAGAAAACTATGGAGCAATTTTATGCAGCTCGTTTGCTAAATTTTTTTTGCTATATATGTGAATATTCATTCACATTATTATATTCAGATTCAATATGAGCGAATATCGATAACCATACACCATTTTACACAACACAGAATCAGATGTGTTCGTATAACGCATAATAATTGGTTTACCAGTAAGGAGGTAGCTAAATGAAAAAGGGGAAAACAATCTTTGCACCGTATCTCATGCTCGTGTTCGCGGTCATCGGAATGGCCATCGCATCTTATGATGTAATTGGGATATATAACAATTGGTTGCTGTGGTGTCCGCCCCCCATCGATGGATGCAACACCGTGGCCTACAGTCCGGACGGGCGTATTTTCGGCGTGCCGATAGGGGTTTATGGCCTGATCTTTTATTTTATCATGATCGTATTGGCCGTACTCCTCGCGTTCTTCAGGTCCTCATACCGCTTGCGCTTGATAGGCCTTCTCTACGCTGTGACAGGTGTGCTCTTTTCAATATACTTCTTTTACCTTGATCTCGCTCTCATCCGCGCATTCTGCATTTACTGTCTGATATCAGCCATCTTGACGGTTCTTCTTCTCATATACGCAATTGCACACTTTAGAGTATGGAACGACGGTCTAAGCCGACCGCAAATGAGGGGTAAGAGTTGCACGTCTAACTCTGCGAATGGAATAGGAATGGCATTTAGTAAAAGACAAGCATGAAAAAAAGCTTAAGAGGGGCGCGACAAAAAAATCGTCACGCCCCTTAGCTCCAGCGTTAACAGATTTCCACCCGTAATCTTCAATTTTATTCATGCCGTGAGGTTGTGGAGTTGTAGGTGAAACAGATTTTTTTCGTTACACACAGAATCCCACCCTTAGTTTCAAAATAACATCACAGACTAATCTAAATATTGTATTCATTTTTTCTTGACAAATGAGAAAAAGTTATTGAACATTTAAGCGTTATCATTACTTTCCGACAAAAAGGAGTTTAAGATGCTTCGTACCAGATTTATTGTCGTCTGTCTCGCGCTTCTGGGCATCATTTTCCTGTACATACCCGCGAATGCGCAGGAGACTTTGAGCGTCCAGGTTAAGGAGGGCGAGCTTCGCGCTACGCCATCTTTTCTGGGTCAAATTGTCACCCGTGTTGCTTATGGCGACCGGGTAAGTGTAATTGAAGACCGCGGTACATGGAAAAAAATTTCTGTCAGGGGCGGCAAACAGGGATGGATACACACATCGGCCCTGACGACAAAGAAGATTGCCTTAAAAGCCGGTCAGACCAATGTACAGACCGGCGCCACCCAGAATGAGCTGGCCCTTGCCGGCAAGGGGTTTAACGAACAGGTGGAATCGTCGTTCCGGAAACAAAACAAGAACCTCGATTACACCTGGATCAACAGGATGGAAACATTCAAAGTGTCTCCCGACCTGATGCGTAATTTTCTCGTTCAGGGCGACGTGACTCCGCCTTCGGAAGGAGGCAAGCCATGAAAAAACACCTTTGGATAACAGGACTGATCATGTCGGCCATCCTGACTATCACGGCCTGTGCGGCTGTCGAAACGGCAACTACAATCGCCACAGCGGTGGGTCAGCAAGCAGGCGTCATAAACCAAACGCAGGGGGAAGCCATCCGCAAAAGTACAGTGGCCGTTTCCAAGAGCCTGGAAGACTTTACGCCGGAGCAGGAATACTATATTGGCCGGGCTGTTGCGGCAGTCGTCCTGTCCAAATATCCGGCCTATGCGAATACTCAGGTCAACCAATACATCAACACACTCGGACAGACACTCGCAGCAGCCTCGGACAAGCCGGAGATATTCGGCGGTTATCATTTCCTCGTTCTGGACTCCGATGATATCAATGCCTTTGCCACACCCGGCGGACATATTTTTGTCACGAGGGGACTTATCCGCTGCTGCCCGTCGGAAGATGCGCTGGCAGCCATTCTGGCTCATGAGATCGGCCATGTCCGGTTGCGGCATGGCATGCAGTCCATCGAAAAAGCGCGGATAACCGAGGCACTTACGGTTCTTGCCGCGGAAGGAGCTAAAAGCTTTGGCTCCCGGGAAGTCGCTCAATTGACGCAGACCTTTTCCGGTGCGATATCCGACATAGCCAATTCCATGATCAACAACGGCTATTCCCGTACTTTTGAGTATCAGGCCGATCAGGCCTCAGTCGTCCTCGTCCAGCGAGTCGGCTACAACCCCGAGGGTCTGATCGACGTACTTAAGGTTATGGAAAAGAAACTGAAACCGGGCGGGCATGATTTTGCCAAAACCCATCCAGCGCCTCAGAATCGGATCGCAGAGATTAAGGATCACAACCGGGCTTTCACATCTGTCGCCGCTCCGCAGGTCCGGCAGGAGCGTTTCCTTAAAGCCGTCGCCCGTATATGAACACAGAGGCTTGCTGAAAGTGTGTTTTTTAACACTGTCTGAAGACTTTATAAAAAGGTCACCGTGAATATTCCAACCAGTCTCATAAAAAAATTAGCGCTTGGTCTGATCGCCGGTGTAGTCGGGGCGTCTCTGGCGCTTCTTCTTTTCCTGCCG
Source organism: uncultured delta proteobacterium (assembly GCA_963695875.1). Lineage (GTDB taxonomy): Bacteria > Desulfobacterota > Syntrophia > Syntrophales > UBA2185 > DATKLL01. Next base: position 263,140 of record CAVOID010000011.1, read on the forward strand.
GGCTGGCTGGATGTCTGGGAGGCAAAGACCTGGGACTGGCGGGTTAATGCAATGGCGAAACCGGCAAAAACCACTGATAATATCCGCCTCATTCTTCTTGATCAAAACAGCCTGGATTGGGCCAAAGAAGAAAACGGTCTCTCCTGGCCCTGGCCTCGGGAAGTTTACAATGCGATCATCCAGTTCTGTAAGCGGAGCGGGGCCAAAGCACTGGCCTTCGATGTGCTCTTCACGGAGCCTTCCAAATACGGGGTGGATGATGATCGGGCTTTTGCTGCCGCGATTCATGAATTTAAATATTTTGTCGGAGCCGCGGCCTTAAGTCAGACTGAGGGCAGTGCTGAGCGGTGGCCCGCTTTTGCCCGGGAGCCGGTATTCAAGATCCTTGGTTTCGACCAATGGCTGTCGGCTACAGGCGCAAGCGACATCGTTTTCTCCCGGGCCGCCTTTCCCATCCCGGAGATATCAGCCGGCGCCGGCATCCTGGCTGATGTTCACCTGAACCCGGACCGGGATACCGTCTATCGCCGGGCGGCCCTCTTCCATGTATTTGACGGCAGGGTACTGCCGTCGCTTGCCCTGGGATGCTATATGGTTGTGCATGAGGACATCCCTCTGAAAATGACTACGCGATATTTTTCCATAGGTGACAGAGAGGTTCCGATCGATCACAAGGGCAATGCCATTCTCAATTTCCGTGGGCCCGCGGGGACACATAAAACATACAGTGCCGCGTCCGTCATTCAGAGCGAACTTCGAATTCAGAAGGGAGAAAAGCCAACAATTACCGACCCTGATGCCTTTAAGGATGCCTATGTATTTTTCGGTTTCTCCGCTCCCGGTTTGTATGATTTGCGCCCCACACCAGTATCTGGCGTTTATCCCGGCGTGGAGATCAACGCCACCATGCTTGATAACCTGCTGGCCAATGATTTTATAAGGCCCGTTCCCGCGGCCGTCGTCATCGTCATGACCCTGCTGATCGCCATCCTGGCAGGGCTTGCGACGTCTTCCGTATCCGGCATCTTCAAGAGTGCTTTGGTCTACGTCTTTTTTATCGCCGCGCCGGTTATCATTTGCCTGATTGCCTACCGTGAGGGGTTCTGGCTGCCGCTGGTCGTTCAGGAAACGGGTGTTGTTCTCACACTCTTCAGCGCCGGCCTCATTTATTATACCACGGAAGGCCGCCAGAAGATGTTCATCAAGAATGCTTTCAGGCAGTACCTGAGTCCGGCCGTCATCGAGGAACTCATTCAACATCCCGAACATCTGAAGCTGGGGGGTGAACGACGAATGCTCTCCATCTTTTTTTCGGATCTGGAAGGATTTACCGGCATCTCCGAGGGGCTGGAACCGGAAGTGCTCACGGCCCTGCTGAACGATTACCTCACAGCCATGACCGACATCATTCAGGAGGAAGGCGGCACCGTGGACAAATACGAAGGGGATGCGATTATCGCCTTCTGGAATGCCCCACTGCTGCAACCGGATCATGCCCGTCGCTGTGTCCGCGCCGCCATGCGGTGCCAGAGCCGGTTGTCCGAGATGCGTCCCATGTTCCGGGAACGCATCGGTAGGGACTTGAAGATGCGTATCGGCATCAACAGCGGGCCGGCCATCGTCGGGAACATGGGCTCCCACAACCGGTTTGATTATACGATGATCGGTGATGCCGTCAATCTGGCGGCGCGTCTGGAAGGCATCAATAAGCAGTTCGGCACCTACACAATGATTTCGCAATCCACGATGGAACAGATGGATGGTGCCTTTCCCGTACGCGAGCTTTCAAGGGTTGCTGTCGTCGGCCGCAAGGAGCCGGTTGTCGTGTATGAACCCCTAATGCCGGAAGAAGTCGAGGGCCGGCAAAATCAGCTTGCCCGTTTTTCCGATGGCCTCACGCTATTTTACCGGGGTGATTTTCCGGGAGCGGAAGCCGTCTTTTCCGAGCTTGCCGATGCCGACCCGGTAGCGCGCGCCTACCTGACCAAATGCCGCAATCTGATCGACCAGCCGCCGGCAGACTGGCAGGGCGTCTGGGTGATCACAACAAAATAGAATCGACTTCAATTATAATGGACTATTGCCATCTGCTCAAGAACTGAGCCTGTGATACTTTTTCAGACCATGCGCAGCCGTATGATTTTTGGACGCATCTTGCCGTAATGTTATTTTCCTGATTCAGCCTGTCCATACGACATTTCGAAAGGTCATGAATAAGCTAACTAACTGTAATAAAAAGAGGCTCTTTTTTTATTCATTCTTTTAATAAATCTCATATATTTTTTTGAAATATAGTGTATAACTTTTCAGAGACCAGATGGAAGGCGATGAAATCAGGACATATTTTCTATATACTTGAAATTATTATATATATTAGTGCTTATATTTTGTGCAATCAGGTGGAAATTCAGATCAGATAAGCGACTGTGATATTTGTCAACATAGTTATCAACAAGCCTATCCACACTAAAGTTAATATCTTAATCCAAAGGATGTCAACTTGTACTCTTCAGGATTAGCCGGGGCATTTTTCAGAAGATGGTTGATGATGATAAAAAGGGAAATTGGGCGTGAAATTCATTTCCTATGACAGCATCGAAAAGATTGAGACTGAAACTGAAATAAGAAATGCAGATTCAGATACTATTCGCGATTTCAGCTTGACATGGGACCCGTATGTTGATGAAAAAATTTTGAGGGAAAAGGATAAAGATTTTAACTATCGTATTTTTGAATGGGATAGGATAATCCTTATGTCACTCAATATAAAATATGATGACAATTGTTTTGCGGCTTATACCGGCAAACGATTGGATGGTTTATTGTCTTTGCGGCATCAAAATAATTTTTATCTCGATTTTTTTGCCTCGGCTCCGTGGAATTACTATGGTACTTCTGGTAGAATGAGGAGAATAGGGTCCGGTCTTGTTTATTTTACTATTAAAACAAGCCTGTCTTTAGGCTTGGATGGAGAATTTTTTCTTTATGCAATCAAGGATGCAGAGAAATATTGCGAGACGATAGGGATGGTTCACACAGGTCATTTCAAATTTGGCCTGGAAAAGTATCACATGCTAAAAGATAAGGCAGCAATGTTTGAGAAGGGGTTCAGAAAGTACATTATTAATGCTTAGATTATGTAGGGCAGCAGATGTAACAATCTGTTGTTCATGTCCATTCAGGCGTCATGGAGCCGTGAAAATTCTCCGCAGTCTAAGAAGCAAGCAGATTGCGCCCGTCGAAAATGGAAACCACTAAAGTCAATCATCGATATCCTGTAGAACATGAAAATTGGATTACCCTTCGGGATGGTTCTGCGGTCTTCCTTCGACCGATCAAGCCGACAGACGGCCCGCTGCTTCTTGATTTCTTTCAAAAACTTTCCCCGGAGACCATTTACTTTCGTTTCTTAACGCGTTTAAAAAGTCTGCACCCGGACCTTCTCAAACATTATGTGGAGATCGATTATGAAACGCATTTTGCCCTTACGGCTGTCATCGAAGAGGAGAAAGCAGAATCCATCATCGGTACATGCCGTTACATCATCAAAAATAAAGCAGATCATGCAGAGCTCACTATTGTGTTGAGAAATGACTGGCAGAGGAGGGGCTTGGGTAGAATCATGGCCAAAAGAGTGGTGGACATAGCCAAGTCAAAAGGAATATCCAGCATAGAAATACTTTTTGATTACCGAAATGAAGGGATGATGCGACTTTTTGCTTCACTCGGATATCCTGTGAAATACGAACCATCCATTCTCGATATAGCCGACCGCATGGAGATTTTTCTCAAGGAAATTACAATTTAATAAAACCTGAATCTTTACTTCCAGCGGATGAATACTGTGATTCGATCCTTCCTGAAAGAGAGATTTCTTATCCGGCAAGCTTCGTCCCATGGGCGACGGGTGTCACATTGCATTTTTTCTCAATTTTTTTTTGTCCTTTTCCACGCTGAGGGGTGATTTTTTTTCCGACACCGAATATGTCCGATGAAACTTCTGAAATCCTTTTTTGTCATAAGCCCTTCTATCGATCAAATATTCACCTTTGAAAGTGTCTAAATATTTTGCCTGTCCATTGTCATAATAGGTTTTACAAATTTCATTTACAGGTTCAGACTCACTTAATGGTTCATTATCCCATTTGCACTCCCAGGCTAAAGACCCATCCTGATAATTTCCTTTTACCGCGCCGTTCAGGATCGCCTCTGATGATTTCTCTTTGAATCCGCTTCCGAAAGAAAACTCATAAGTTATCTGCTTTTTTATATTCTGATCCCATGTTAGATCACCCATCGGGTATTTTTCATATCTCTTTTCATAGATTTTGATCGAAGCCGGTATCTCCGCGTCAGAACGAATGATACGATCCTTGGCACTATAAAAAACATTGACTGTCTCTTTCTTGGCAGGTGACCCACTGAACTTCTCCTTAAAATCGCTGGTTTTCTCTGCATAAGTGGTTTCGTAAACAACTTCCTTGGGATGCTTATTAGAATGTCGGTTGATGATCTTTCTCGTTATTTGATGATCAGTAACTATATCCTTATGAAAGAATGATGAACCAATATAAAGGATAATAATAAACAGAATCAGAATATAAGGCCAATATTTATTCATTTTTTCCTGTCCTCATTCAATGTTACCGAAAATTAGCAATTAGTCATCTTTGCCGAATCTTAAATTGACGCATTTGGAGGAAAAAGTCTTCTCATTGCATATAAAGGATACGAAGTCCTCAAAGTCTAACCAATTGCCAGGTTCCCGGACACCCCTTTAGTGCCACGGATTCTGCGGGCACGTCATAGGGATGACCTGATCTAAATTATCAAGTTCTGTCACGCATCATTTTGTATACCGTAGTGACAGTTTTGTCAATATGGCGGATATATCCCTTTAAGGATTCTTCCATTCATCTAATATAAACAGATATGATCTTGAGATAAATAGATTACATCAGGTATGTCTGTAGTTCCTTATAGCTGTGTGAGGCGTCATCAGTGAAGGATGCTCCAACACGAATACTTTCTTTGGAATCAACAACTCTGCGCGGTTCACATGTCATATATATAGGCCTGTTATCATTGGGCAGGGTGAAAACTACTTCAAATCTGGACTTTTGTGGAGCAACTGATATCTCATGTTTCGCATCTTTGGGAATTGTAATTTGTATGCCGCCAAGAGAAATATCCGTTATTACTGCCGTATCCAGCTTTGTTCCTCCGGGACTGTATTGTTTAATTAAAGCAGGGGCTAAAACGGCTTTTCTTCTATGATTACGTCTCTCGACATTTGTCTCCTTGATCATTTTTCGCATTTGTAAGTAATTGGTCAGTACAATTTCAATTATTGACGTTAGAGACCGTCTTTCATCTAAAGAAATTGTCACGAGGGATTCTTGGAGGTCTCTGTTCACACGAAAACATATAAGACTATCTTTTTTCATGATGATCACCTCATGCCTCAACATATGGTGTTATTTACATTTTATTCCACAATATATTGTGACTGTCAAGAAAAAAGCTATTTTCGATCCGGAAGGACATGTTTGCACACCGGAGGCTGGGTCCAAAAATAGTAAGACAAAAGAATGTTTAAATCTATCCTGAACTGAACGTGACTGGGAGCAAATCCCGCAAGCCCGACCCTGCGGGTGGGGAGCTCCACTTTGCAGACAGTAGTGAGTTACTTCAGCACTGTCCGAAGAGGACGAAGCGGCTCGGGCATAAACGGTGAGGGTCCCCAGACCTCGATGCGAAGATTTATGGCAAAAGTATTTTGCAATGTATTGATGAGCGAATCCCACGGTTCACTTTGAGAAAACTTCGTCCAATCCTCCGGGTTCTTCCATACGCCGGTTACCAGTACTGCGGGACTTTCCTTCATGTTACGGCCTGCTCGTATCTCAACAATCCCATCGGATTTGAGAGCGGGGACGATGGCTTTCTTTATCCAGTCGAAGTATGCCTTCTCGTCGATGCCCGGCATAAGGTCATAAGCAAGGTGGACTTCGATCATCGGTATCACCTCCCGGTAATTGAATGGATAACAGGCTGATTTTTCATGGATACAATACGAAGGAAGACCGCTTGATGTCAAATCATTTTTAGACATTCTTTGTCATTCTTAAACTCATTAACCGTCCAATTTGAATCCGGCAGCGGGCACAAACACATTCGCTTGAATCCGGCAGCGAGCGCATTCCCCGTAGCTTACTGCGGCGTAAGCGAGCGAATGGGGAACAATATTATTCCTTGTGGATCGAAGATTCTCCGCAGTAAACCGCGGAGAGCTTCAATAACAGCAATGAAAAGCAGGAATTTGCATGAACGGTCACACTTCTTCTGGAATGTGTTTTTCATATTCCGCCTATTCATTAAACATTTCACTGCCGGTGGAAATAGTCAAAGGAGCTGCCGATATAGGCGGCATCCCTGAAATAAAACATCAGAACTTTCCATTAAAATATGATACAAATATAGAAGGAGGTCGCGAAAACGTTTCAAATCTTCAATTTCGATAAAAAGAAGAACATGATGCGGGGTGCAATGATCTGTGAATGTGCGGACCAATGCGATGAAAGTCATGCAGATGAAGGAAAACAAAAGACCTTAGCATCGATCAATCTTTTCACATGGTCGTCGCCGTTCATTTCAAAGATCAATGATAGGAAGTAAATCTTGGACTATCACAAAAAAAATTTCTAAGATGAAAAAGGAGTGAAACGAAATGGTAAGATTTCCATCAGCGGAATGGGTAGAAAAATTTAAAGATGCCGTGAATAGCAGTAAAAGCTATGCGGAATCTGCAAAGACATGGGAAGGTGATTTCCTGTTCGAAATCAAGGCCGATGGCGCTCTAAAACAGGACTTCTTTATTTACATGGATCTGCACCACGGCGAATGCAGAAAAGCCCATGTTATAGAAAATCCCGCTTCGGTTAAAACAGAATTCGTATATTCAGGGATGTATTCGAGCTGGCTGAAGCTTATAAACAAGGAGATCGATCCGATAAAGGGGCTTATGACGGGTAAATTCAAGCTTACAGGCAACATGGCCAAGGTCATGAGGTATGTAAGAGCAGCCAAGGAACTAGTGAATTGCACAACGATGGTCGAAGCCGAGTATTTGTAGTCCGGAGAATTCACTAGAAAGGAAAATTTGGGAGGAATATTGATGTGGTGGTTCCGCTCTCCTGAGGTGCGCTTCGGGCAAGAAGCATTAGATTCGCTTTCCATGCTCGAAGGTAACCGGATATTCTTTGTTACGGATAAAAACATGGTTGAACTCGGTATACTGGATCTGGTTCTAAGCAAATTAGAAAGTGAAAAAATCATTTTCGAGAAGTTCGCCAATGTCGAACCGGAACCCACCCTGGAAACCGTTCTCGAAGGACTGGAAAAGGTCAAGGAATTCTCTCCTGACTGGATTATCGGACTAGGCGGCGGGTCATGTCTTGATGCGGCCAAGGCGATTTCGGTCCTTTATGAGAACCCGGAGATTGCGGCGGAGGATATCTCGCCGTTAAACCCGGCCATTCAATACCGAAAAAAGGCAAAGATGATCGCCATCCCTACGACAAGCGGTACTGGATCTGAAACGACTTGGGCGACTATCCTTACAAGCAAACAGGAACAGCGTAAATTATCTTTGGCCCATCCTTCGATAATCCCGGATATCGCTATTGTGGACCCTCTGCTTGCAGTAGGTCTCCCGCCGAGATTAACCGCGGCTACTGGTTTCGATGCACTGGTCCATGCCATTGAAGCGTATTCATCTGATTGGAAGAATGATTTTTCAGACGGTCTGGCGCTGTATGCGATGAAACTTATCCTCGATAATATATCGACAGCCTGCAGCAACCCCGAGGATATCGTAACCAGGGAAAAAATGCATAATGCGGCATCGATCGCCGGACTGGCCTTTGGCAATTCACAGGCCGGGCTCATCCACGCGATCGGTCATACACTGGGCGCAGTCTTCAAAATACCGCACGGCGAATCGCTATCTATAGTTTTCCTTAACACCATTAAGTTCAACTCAAAGACCTGCCTGAACCTGTTCGCCGATATGGGCAGGTTTGTCGGAATTTTCAAGGAGGCCGATGCTGAGGTTTTCGACGAGTTCTTTTCGAAAATAGACAGGCTGCTGACAAGCCTCAAACTGCCAAAATCGCTTAAGGCTTTCGGGATATCTAAAGAAACTTTTGAAAGCAGCCTTGAACTTCTGATCGATAACACCGCCGCTGACCCATCGAGCGTCACTACGATCAGACCGCCAAGTAATGACGAACTCAGGGAGCTGCTTGTGAACATCTATGAAGGAACAATTGCTGATATTTGAATCGCGCTAATTCTTTGTCAAAAAATTAAAACCAACTGCTATAATACAAAATAACACCATTCAGTAAACCGATGACACCGATATGACGTTAATAAATATATTCGGGTATTTCATTATATTTGGTGGATAAACAAAAATATCAGAGGGTGATAGATCATGTTCGGTTACAGGAATAAGGTGCTTTTTATAGATCTGACCAATAGAAAATATCATACAGAAGAATTGAACAAGGAGTTTGTCGAACATTATCTCGGCGGTACGGGCCTGGCTGCAAGATACTTGGCGGAAATCATAAAAGATATGCCGGGACCGGTCGACGCGTTTAATGAAAGGACCCCGCTTATTATCATGACGGGGCCCCTGTCCGGGACGAAGGCCTCAGGGTCTGGAAAGTTCGAGATATGTTCCCTTAGTCCAAGAACGGGACTGTGGGCAGAAAGTAACATCGGCGGAAAATTCGGTCCGGAACTGAAACTGCTGGGGTATGACGGTATTATCATAACCGGAAAAAGTGACAAACCCGTGTCGATATTTCTGGAGAATGATGGTGTGAAGTTCCTGGATGCCTCGCACCTGTGGGGTTTGAACAACAACGAGACTTGGAAAGCTTTCGATAACGAATACCCTGAGAAAAAATTGAAGATACTCAGTATAGGCCAGGCAGGGGAAAATCTGGTCTTGTTCGCCAATATACGGAACAACGACGGCAAATCGGCAGGCCGGGTGGGTCTTGGTGCAGTTATGGGTTCCAAGAAACTCAAGAGCCTTGTCCTGGTCCGGAAGCATGAAAAAAGTTCCCGCGAATTCCCTGTAAGCGACCCGGGGAAGTTCAGAGAGGCCGTAGTAAGCTCCCTGAAGACCATACAAGAGACCATGATGTTTCAATTGATGAAATCGCTCGGGACGTCCGGTTACATGGGTATGGGCAATGAATGGGGCGATACTCCGTGCAAATACTGGACCCAAGGGTCGTTTGAGCCTGTAGAAGAAATAAGCGGGTCCGCAATGGCCGATAAATATCTGGTAGGGCGCAACCCCTGTTATGCATGCAGTATCGGGTGTGCCCGGGTCATAGAGGTCAAAGAATCGGGCGATCCGCGTTTCAATGTAGGCCGGACCCACGGACCTGAGTACGAGACGCTGGCGGCCTTTGGAGGGTTGATCCTGAATAAAGATATTGAATCTATCTTTTATGCCAATCAATTGTGCAACGAATACGGGCTGGATACAATCTCCTGTGGCAGCGTCATTGCGTACTGTTATCTGTTGTTCGACAGGAAACTTCTCAAGGCCGAGGACCTGGATGGGCTTCGGCCGGAGTGGGGCGCGATGGAACCGGCGTTCAAGCTGATCGAAAAGATCGCGAAGAGAAAAGGGATCGGCGAACTGCTGTCCCGGGGTGTCGATGCGGTAGGTGCGTATTTTGGGCCTGAGGCCGAACAACTGGCAGTTCACGTCAACAAGAACGAGATCCCGATGCATGACCCCAGGGCGCTGTTTGGCAGTGCCGTCATGTATGCAACCTCACCGCGAGGCGCCTGTCACCTTCAGGGAGAGATGTACAATGTCGAGCTTGGCGGTCAGCGCCCGGATATCGGTATCGAGACCGAGGACAGGTTCCAGGATACAGGTAAAGGTCGGGTCTGCGCCCTCTCCCAGAATTTGACCACGATCTACAGCTCGATGATTCTTTGCCATTTCCATCTTCCCGACGTTCAGCAGATGTGTGACTTGCTTACCTTCGAGACGGGCAAGGAATACTCCTGGGAAACGCTTAATACTATCGGCGAACGGATATTTAACCTCAAGAGGTTGATAAACCTGAAGCAGGGATATGCCCCTCTACATGAACGACTGCCGCACCTGCTGACACAACCTCTGGAAGGAGGGACTGAAGGCAATGTTCCGGATATAGAAACACAATTGATCGACTACTATGACTTCCGTAAGTGGGATAGGAGGACAGGGCGGCCGACGGATGAGAAACTCGTGGAGCTGGGGTTAAGAGAACTTGCTGAGGTATTGAAATAGCGAAAACAAAAAGCTTCCGATTGAACATAGGCACTTTTTTATTTATTTGTATATCAGAAGCCTTGTTTTTTTCTTAATGTTCGCCTTTTTAAGCAGCTCCCAGATGTTCCTCCACGGACTCCAATCGATTATCCATGATTAGAATTTTTCATATCTTCAGCATAGTCCGCGATATTCTGGCAGTGATCAGAAATCCTCTCCATGTTGATGAGCATTTCTATAAAAACAGGACCCGCCTGTACCTGGCAGACCCCTCTGTAGAACCGTTCCTGATGTCTTTCTCTTGACTCTTTAACCTTCTGATCCACAACTTTCTCACGCTCCGTGATTGCCCTTATTTTCACCTCATCCGTTTTATCCATAAGAGAAATGGCGTCATTGAGATTATCTAAGACCAGTGCCACAATCTCATTCAGGTCCTCATGGCCCCACTGTGTAAATGAAATTTTCCGTTCATGTTTCTGTTGTATCAGATTGGCCAGATTGACGGCATGATCGGCAATACTTTCAATGTCATCAACCATGGCCGAATAGGAAAAAAAGACCCTGGATAAATCCGCTGAAAGAGAATCATCGGGAACTCTGCATAGATAACGGCCCACCTCTCTCCTCAGATTCTTGACCACCAGTTCCACATAGAGGATATCCTTTCTGACACCTTCCTTAAACTCTTTCAACAGATCCATTGTCTTCAAAAACATACCCCGGGCAAGCACCAGTTCTCTTTTCAGCTCTTTCCTCACACACTCCAGGGCATCTTCCGCCTTTGATAAACACTTTTCATCGAGAAATTCAGGCCAGATCGGCAGTATATCCGCCTTACCGGGGAGCAGATATTCGACCAGATAGGAAAAAGGCTTGAGCAGAAAAATAAAGACAACGGCGATCACCACATTAAACAGAAGGTGTCCATAAGCGATCTGCTGGGGTACATCGTTAGTAGTGAGTCTCAGCACCTTGATGAATACCGTTGCGGCCAAGATGCAGATCAATGCCCCAAATAGTTTAAACAGAAAGTGGGAGAGGGCGCTTCTCTTTCCGTTGATATTTGACACGAAGCCCGCCATTAGGGCAGTTACAGCGGTACCGATATTGGCGCCATAAACGATGGGCAAGGCATTGTCGAGGGTGATCAAATTCTGCTGGGCCATAATAACCAGGATGCTGATGGGAATGGCGGAAGAGTGGATAATAAAGGCAAAAAGAAGCCCAATTAAAACCCCGGTCACCGGATTTCTTGTCTCCTGAGAAAACTGGAGGAAGGACTGACTATTTTTTAGAGGTGCTGTTGCCTCGGACACCAGGCTTAAACCAAAAAACAGCAAGCCGAAATAAAAGATCCCCTCACCGAATGATTTCCATTTCTCTTTGCCGAAAGACCACAAGAGGCCACCGATCATGATAAAAGCCGGTGCGGCATCCGTTATCTTCCAGACCACAAGTTGAACGGTAAAGGTTGTTCCGATATCGGCCCCCAGGATGATCCCCAGGGAACGATAAAAGCTCATCAGCCCGGCGCTTACCATCCCTACGGTTAAAACGGATGTGGCCGTGCTGCTTTGAAAGAGAACGGTAGTTACAATACCGGTGATCAATCCGTAGAACGGGTTTTTAACGGCAAACTGAAAATATTCACGGATACGTACATTGCTGAATTGCTGCTGTACTTCCGTACTCAATCTGATCATTCCGTACAAAAACAGGGCTATACCGGTAGAAAATAGCAGAATCCCTTTTACCATTTCACTTACTCTCTTTAATCATCCCTTCTCTTTCCTTTTATCCAATTTTCGTTTCATAATATCGCCCAATGAACCGAGCGATGCAGGGGCTTTGTCGACATATTCGCGGTAATCTTCTCTGGACTCTTTTTCTGTCGTGTGTGATGCATCCCCCTGTGATTCTGCTTCCGGTATGGACAGGGATATCCTTTTTTGATCACCGTCTATGGCATCAATCCGAACCTCGATGGTCTGACCCACATTCACGGCCTCACCGGGATGAGCGATTCTCTTGCCCTTACCAAGTTTAGAGATATGTATAAGACCGTCTATTCCCGGACCAAGGTTGATAAAGGCGCCGAACTTCGTAAGACGCACCACTGTTCCCACATGAAAGGTCCCTTCGGGATATTTTGCCGGTACTTCATTCCAGGGATCGGACAATGTTTTTTTCAGGGACAAACTGATACGATTTTCCTGCCAATCAAGCCTGGTAATGGCTACATCTAACGTTTGGCCGACGGACAGACGCTCGTAAATATCCTCCACCCGATCCCAGCCGATCTCCGAGATCGGAAGGAGCCCCTGAAGACCGCCGATATCCAGAAAAGCGCCAAAATCCCTGATGGAAACGACGATTCCCTTCACGATCATCCCCTCATGCAGTTCGGATTTCCTTGCTTCTTCCTCTTTTTTCTTCTGCTCCTCCAGAATAGCCCTGCTGGATAGAATGATGTTGCGCCCCCGCTCTCCATATTCGGTAATTCTGAAAGACAAGCGACGGCCGATATAGTCTTTCGCATTCTCAATACGCTGGAGGTCCATCTGTGAATATGGGCAGAAGCCCCGCATATCGCCTGCCAGCTTGATTTCGAACCCTCCTTTTATCTCTTTCTCTACAACACCCTCAATGGGGATCCCGCTCCGCCAGACCTCTTCTATATAGGTCCGTGCGGAATCCCCTGCACCTATCCTGGTCGTAAAAAGTTTCTCATTATGCTTCGATGACAGGAAATAGGCTGTAATAGAATCGCCCTCTTTTACGGAAAGATTGCCGCTTTCATCGGTCAATTCTTTTTTGTCGAGATAGCCTTCGCTCTTCCCTCCCAGATCGAGGAAAATCCAATCTTTGGTAATTTTGACTATGACAGCTTCAATCTTCTGCCCGGGCTTCAAAAAATCCCTGCGCACCTGGGTTTTTTCGAACAATTCCTCAAAACTTTCTCCTTCAGTTAATTCACTCTTTTTTTCTTCGACCATGTGCCACTTTTCCTATTCTTAATCTATGTAATTACGTATGGCTGAATTTTTTTGATGTTATCCACGAAAAAGACCCAGGCATGTATCAATGACACCTGCATCATAAACTGTTCTCTTTTATTTTTCAATTGTATAAAGCCTCGGTGATTTAGATTTTATCCACTTTCTAAACTTTCGCATGACTTTTTCAAGATCGATTAAAAATAAATCTGAGAAGCGGGATGGTTCTTGCAAAAAAGAAGGGGAGACTTGAGGTCTCCCCTAGTTAAGGAGGGATGGAGGGATGTTTCAACCTTATGAGTTTTGTGTATCCTATCAGTTAATCATGCTTGTTTTAACCGATTATATGACAGCAAACAAAGAGTCTCTTAATCCCGATGGAACTTAACTTCCATCATGAGCAGAACAATGCCGACAAGAAATAAAACAGCGAGTATTATACTTTCTGGTGTATTGAGCGGGGCCTGGTGAGGGTGAAATTCTGCAAGCAGCGCCATGATCTGCGTTGATATCAATGTTTCCATATCGATGCTCCTTCTGTCACAGGGAAGACATGTTGATAATGTTGCTTTGGTTTAACCTTAACGACATGCCGGGAAAAATGCTGTGACATCGATCACAAAAAATTTATTTATTATCGTTGCATCACGATAAAGAATGACTTTCTCATGATGATAGATTTTCCTGTGGCAAAATTCTTTTAATGATGTAATATACCGCCGAGGAAAGAAGAAAAAGCAACTTATAAATGAGTCGGGGAAATGCATCAGCAGGATGTAAAGTGAAAGCAGAAAAATCTCAAGGTAGTCAGGCAGAGGAATTGCATAAGGAGAATCCACCGCAGATTCTGGTCGTTGATGATTTTCCGGATATTCTGAATTTGCTGACGGAAATTCTTACCTACTATGGCTATCAGGTTCGCTCTGCCTCCAGCGGGCACATGGCTTTGAAATCGGCGGCAGTTGATCCGCCGGACTTGATCCTGCTGGATGTAAAATTACCGGATATGAGCGGCTATGAGGTATGTCGTCATTTGAAGTCCAACGAAGAGAGTCGCAGAATTCCTGTGATGTTTATAAGCGGCCTTGATGAAACCGTTGAAAAAATCAAGGGCTTTGAAGCAGGGGGTATTGACTACATCACCAAGCCGTTTCAGGCAGCGGAGGTTTTGGCGCGGGTTGAAACGCACTTGGCTCTGCATCGCGTGCAAAAGCAACTGGAGGAGCAAAATATCCGACTCCAGCAGGAAATCGCCGAGCGCGAGCGGGCCGAAAGGGATTTGAGAAAGCACGAAGCCAGCCTGGAAGAAATTGTTGCCGAGCGCACTGCAAAACTTAGCGTTATCAACGAGGAACTGCAAGGGGAGATAGCCGAACGTAAGCAGGTGGAAGAAGCACTGCGGAAATCGGAGGAGAAATATCGCTCCCTGGCAACCACTGCGGATTTAATGTACCTCGTGGATAGGAATTACAGGTATCTGTTAATTAATGAAGGACATCGATCGAGGCTGGGCATCCCATTGGACAGGGTCATAGGTAAGCATTATGGCGAGTTCCATTCCGAGAAGGCCACAAAGCACTTTGTCGAGATAATTGATCGCGTATTCGAAACAGGAATATCAGTCATCCAGCATGAATATAAAAGTGATAGAGATGGGCGTTATTTCCTGCAAACGTTCAGTCCCGTTACAGATCATGATGGAAAAACAACAATGGCTGTAACAGTGGTGTCAAAAGATATCACGGAACGTAAACTGGCGGAGAAAGCACTTCAAGAGAGTGAGGAACTTTACCGTCTTCTGGCTGAGAAGTCGTTCGCCGGTGTCTATGTGCTGCAGAATGGAAAATTTTGTTTCTTCAATTTTCATGCAGCCTCTTATACCGGGTACACTCCGGAGGAACTGGTTGGAATGGAATCGATGAGTCTTGTCCATCCTGAAGATAGGGCGCAGCTTAGAAAGAATGTCACGGATATGCTTCATGGAGAGCGGACTTTGCCGTACGAGTTCAGATTAATAACCAAGGAAGGGCAAATCAGATGGTTAATGGAAACGGTAACTCCCATCCTATGGGAAGGGAAACGTGCCATTCTGGGGAATTGCATGGATCTCTCAGAGCGCAAGAAGATGGAGGAAGAGATACATTCTCTCTCGATTACCGATCCTCTGACAGGTTTGCATAACAGGCGGGGTTTTTTAACCCTTGCGGAGCACCAATTGAAAATATCTAACCGGGGTGAGGGAGGTATGTTGCTCTTTTTTGCTGACCTTGATGGGATGAAGTGGATTAACGATACGCTGGGCCATGAAGAGGGTGACAGGGCACTTATTGATGTGGCTGTGATGTTCAAGGAGACCTTCAGAGCCTCAGACATCATTGCCCGCGTCGGTGGAGACGAATTTGCGATTCTCACGATAGATACCTCTGGAATATCTCCCGAAATTATCATGGCAAGATTGAAGGATCAGATTGATAAGCACAACAGCGAAAAAGGCCGCCGTTACAAAATCTCAATAAGCATGGGCACAGCATACTACAATCCTGAAAACCCCTGCTCTCTTGATGAGCTCATATCACGTGCAGATAAATTAATGTACGATCAAAAGAAAAGTAAAAGTCAAAGCAGGCTCACATCGGATGAAGCAGCTTAGAATAAAACTTACCTTTAGGTTTCTCCAATCTCTTGTCTATTAGCTCATTGACTGAAAACGTTAACCGGAAAACCCAATGGGGCAGTTTAGAGCGATCATGAAAAAAAATCTGGACGATTATAGGAAAGAGATGAAAATACGAGAGGCAAAGCCCGAGTCGCTGCATAAAAGAGTGACTTCAGAAGACAATCGTGTTAATTACCAAAAGAGAGAAGGGCGTTTCATGGCCCTGTTTTCTGATAAATGGGTCAAATTGATGCCTGGGTTGATGGCTATTCTTTTGGCTGTTCTCACTCTTATTTTTCTCATAATTTCTGAAGTCCTGAAAAAAGACTGAGTATTGATATATCTGATAAATTGAAAATAATCGTTGTAATAATCATAGTCGTATTGCTTATAATTCTTCTACGGCTGAAAAAAGGCGGTAATTGAATCGTTCGATCAAATTCAATTCATCATTTCCCAATCCGGGCTTTTTTGATGATTACTCTTCGAGATGTTGTTTTGCTGAATCTACGAATCTGTATAGTATGCGCAGTCAAATCAATAACCGCTTAGCTCATCCCGGGAAAACAGTATCAATTCAATAAGAGTGGTAAGTTTATGGAACGAAGGGAATTTCTGAAGGTTGTAGCAGGGGTGTCGGCAATGGCACTTTGTTCGTGCACAGGTGACGCGGATAAATCTCAGTCTCACCAAAGGGACAGGATGCTTAAAGCAGGACATGATACAAAAGTATTTCTGGCTGGGGTAAATGGTGGAGCTTCCGAACAGGAAGTAAAATCGGCAGTTCGTGCTGCAGCCGAAGCAGCCACGGATTTTTCCTGGTTGTCCAAAGGCGATTCTGTGTTCATAAAACCTGCCCTTAATTCAGGTTACCCCTATCCGGCCACAACGAGTCCCGTAGCTATCGGAGCTATGGTCGAACTCCTCAAGAAGAAGGGAGCGCGTCGGGTGATTGTGGGAGATATGTCCGGCATCGAACACGTAAAACTTACACCACAGGGACTCTCCGGAAGCACCCGCCAGTTGATGGATGCAGCCGGCATGACCAAAATTGTCCAGGCGGCAGGTGCGGAAATACACTTTTTTGAAGAAGCCGGATGGAACGCCTTTTATGAAGACATACCGGCCATAGGCTCCCACTGGAAGCGCGGTCTGATGATGCCTGTTATACTTAAGGATGTTGACCACATTATCCTCATGCCTCGTTGCAGCCGCCATGTGCTTACGGGAAGCACACTGGGGCTAAAGGCTGCTGTAGGCTATTGGCGAACCGACACAAGACTGGAATACCATCGGGATGCGCATACCTTACAGGAGAAGACAGGTGAAGGCAATACTGTTGAAACCTTGGGCAATAAGCAGCGGCTGGTGCTGACCGCGGCAGATAAGATACTCACAACATTCGGTCCTGATCGGGGCCATGTTTACCAGCCGGAGAATGGACTGATAATCGCGACGGAGTCGGTGATAGCACACGACATGGTGTCTCTGGCCTGGCTTCTGGATAACAAACGTCATATCTCACCATCGGGAGTGGATGAGTTTGTGGACAGCAGTCAGTTGGTAGCAGGGCTCGGCAATCGCTGGGTTGTCAGCAAATTGGGTGGATGGGGATCGGCCATGGCCTCCGAAAGATTGACCAAAAACAAACTCAATACCATCTGGGATGATCGGGTTCTCAACCATGCGTACCGGGTCTTCGGCGGTGTGCCTAAAATTATTCTTGAAGCAGCAAATGGAGCCATCCAGGAAGATTTGAAAAAGCGACTGGGTGAGATGACCACCTTTTCCGCCGGTTGATGAACAGGTGGATTCTTCATCTTCAGGATTAACTTGTTCCTTGATTTCAAATTTCCATTGTTCTACTCTGATTTGGACAAATCGACTAATAGCGAAAATATGTCGAAATAAAACAGATTCAAGGGGCCCCTGCTTTGGCGATTTCCTCTCAGTCATTCCCTACCTGGCTGACCTCGTGGATGCAAACACAGAAAATTCTGCTCTGGGGCGCCGCAGACCTCCGCGGGTTCTCCACACCTGATGATGCAACAGGGCAGGGATTTCCATTCGCCATTTCATGGGCTGTTCCCATGAACCCCCTGATTATGGCTGGTATTAGACACGGCCCGAACCAAGCCTATGCTGATGAGTATGCCGGGATGAACTCCCTTATCAACGACCTGGCAGAGAAGCTGGCAGCCGAGATCAGGGCACGGGGCTTTAGAGCCGAACCGTTGGCTGCTTCTGAACGCACCGATTCCGTAAATATCAAGGGGGACTTTCCACACAAAACCGCGGCCACCCGTGCAGGCCTGGGTTGGATCGGCCGCCACTGCCAGCTTATAACCCGCAAGTATGGCTCGTGGATTCGCCTGGGGACCGTTTTCACAGATATGAAACTCCCCTGTGGACCGCCGGTAGAGCGTAACTTTTGCGGCCGCTGCACCCGCTGCGTTGATGCGTGCCCTGCCGGGGCATTGAAAGGAATGGCCTGGTATCCGGGACTGCCGCGTGATGATATTTTGGATGTCCATGCATGCGATAGTTGGAAAAAAGAACACTACTTCCAGTACCACAGGGGGCACACCTGCGGCATTTGCTCGGCAGTGTGTCCTTATGGTTTGAAAGTGTTAAAAACGAAGCCGACTATAAAATCAGATGTACATAATTGATGAACACAACCTGCGATGCCTCGATCACAAACACCCTATACTCTTAGAATGAAAGCCCCAATTAAATAACCAATAACCGTCGCGCTTCCGACGCCGATGAGTCCCGGAATCATGAAGCTGTGATTCAGGATGTATTTGCCTATGCGCGTCGTGCCGGTACGGTCGAAGTTGATGGCGGAAAGATCGCTCGGATAAAAACAGAAAAAGAAATAGGCGTAGCACGCAGGAATCATACCTATCAGGAGATTGATGGGAATGCCGAGCACAAAACCAACCGGGACCATGATAAGAAGTGTTGCCGCCTGGCTTTTCACGAATGCCGAAACAATAAACATCGAGACTGCAAAAAGCCATGAGAAGTGACTGACCATCGCCTGCATATTGCTGACCAGCTCTGTTTTATGCGCGTCGATAAAGGTATCGCTCATCCAGGCTATGCCCATAATGGCGAGCACCGCCGCCATTCCTGCTGTGAAAATGGAAGACGAAGCGATCTGCGCGGCCTTCACTCGCGTGTAAAGCAAAAGGACAGCGCCTGTGGAAAGCATGACAATCTGTACGATGATCGTCATAGATACCGGCTTACCCTCAACGATAGGGGCCAGCCTGAAAATGGCGATAAGAACAATTGTGACAACTCCTAAGAAAAATAGCAGAACCGACCGCTTGGCCTTCTTGGAAATGCTTTCGTCGAGCAACGTCGCGCCTTCATCCAACTGGCAGCGGAATCCCTCGTCTTTCATCCGCTCCTGAAACTCCTCATCTTTGTCGAGGTCTTTGCCGCGCCTGAGGCTCCAGAGTGCGGCGAGAAAAACGCCGATTGCAGTCGAGGGAATTGTGACACAGAGAATATTGAACAAAGTAACAGTGTGCCCCGCCTTCAGGGCCATGGCAAGAAAGCTTGTTACTGCCGCAGCAATCGGGCTTGCGGTGATGCCCATCTGCGATGCAATGGAGGACACGGCCATCGGCCGTTCCGGCCGTATGCCCGTCTTGTAGGCAACGTCGGCGATAATCGGCTGCAACAGATAGACCGAATGGCCGGTTCCGACAGACATGGTCAGCACGTAAGTGCAAAGAGGCGCAAGAAAAGTGATATACTTGGGATGCCTGCGGAGCAGCTTTTCTGCCAACTGTACCATGTATGTCAAACCGCCTGCTGCATGGAGGGTGGCGGATGCCGCGACAACGGCCACGATGATGAGCATGACATCGATCGGCGGAGAGCCCGGTTTCATACCGAAAGCAAAGGTGAAGACGGTCACGCCGGCGCCGCCGATAAGGCCCAGGCCAACACCACCGACGCGGATTCCAATATAGATTGCTAATAAGAGAATTCCAAAGTGTACCCAAAACATATCAGACACCTCCTTGTGCAGTATAAGGTCATATATATGAGATTATAAATCCAAGTTCAGAAACTGCTATTAGCGTAAAGAAATTATTAGCACGAATCAGGCAGAAAAGTAAACCTATTGATTGGTCAAAATGTCTTCCAATGATGGAAGGTTATGTACCGCTATATTCTTTTCATAGTTTTTGAATCCGGCAGCGAGCGCATTCCCCGCAGTTTACTGCGGAGATTCAAATACTGGGTTCCTGCTTTCGCAGCAATGACAAGACGACTGATTTTAACTTATTTATCGGAACATTTTAACGTTCCATTTTCACATGATTTGTGGTACTTATTTCTATATTTTCCCAAGATACGTTTTGGGCATTAAACGTTTCAAACATTTTCCTTACTTGAAAGAATCCATGAGAGGAGACGACAAGAATGAAGTTCAATAGACCTATAGTAGCAATCTTCATTTGCTTCTTGATTGTAACCTCGGTGAATGCCCAGCAGCGAGGAACTCCTATCGAAGCGAAGAAACTGGTAGAGCAAGCCGTCGCGTACGTGAAAGCAAACGGCGAGGAGAAGGCATTGAAGGAATTCAGTACTCCCAGGGGCAAGTTCTTCAAGGAAGAAGAGTATCTCTTTGGTTATGACCTGAAAGAAGTTTTGAAGGATGACCTGTATGTCTTTGCCTACGACTTGAAAGGAGTCCTGATGGCTAATCCGATGGCTCCAAAGCTCGTCGGCAAGAATCTCTACAATGAGCCGGACAGCAAGGGAAAGCTATTCAGGAAGGAAATTGTTGATCTTACCAACAGCCGTGGTTCAGGATGGGTAGACTATACCTATATGAACCCCGTGACCAAACAGGAAGAAACCAAGATCACCTACTGCCAAAAGACAGGCAATCTAATAGTTTGCTGCGGTGCCTACCTGCCATAGGAAAAACTGAACCTGCATGCAGGTAGTCACTCAGGAGGGATAGAATTTATGCGACTTCGAAAGACAGGAAGGATTGAGGATCGTCTCTGGTACCTGGGGCGTGAAGAATCCGGGGTTTATATCCTCGAGGGACGAGACACTGCAATCTTGATCAACGGTGGAATGAGCTACATACTCGCCGATGTACTTCAACAGATGAAGACGTTTGGGATCGATATGGAAAAGATCGGAAAGATCCTGATCCTTCATTCGCACTTCGATCATGTGGGTATTGTCCCATATTTCAAACGGACGTATCCCAAGATAGAGATATATGCATCAGGGCCGGCATGGAAGATCTTCGCCATGCCCAAGGCCATCGAGGTCATGAACAACTACAGCAGGCTCAGCGCACAACAGGTTGGGGATGAAAATGTTCTCAAGACCTACGATCTCACTTGGCGCGATGATATTACAGGTACAACCCTTGCCGAAGGAGATAAGATAGAACTTGGCGGTGTCGCCCTTTCTATTTATGATACCCCCGGCCACTCCAACTGTTCCATTACCGCCTACGAGCGCGACATGAAAGTTATGTTTGCATCCGATGCCGTAGGGGTTCCTTACAGGAACGCATGCTTCCCCTCGATGAATACGAATATCACGCAATTTCTCGAAAGCCTGGAGAAGCTGAGGCCTTTGCCGGTTTCCTGCCTCTGTGCAGACCACTATGGATATATTACCGGGGAGGAGGCGGCGCGCTTCACTGAACTGACCATCGAGGAAGGCCGCAAATGGAGGGTCATGATGGAGGATTTATATCACCGGCATGGCGGAGACATCGACCTTGCAGGAAAGGCCATCACGGACTATCTATTTCAAAAGATGCCTGATTATTTTGTCGCAAGAGACATTATGGAGGGGGTCTTCAGGCAGATGTTAAAGTTCATCTCTAAAAATCAGTAGAAAGGAATATCAAATTAATACTTCCTGGAATGTTATTTTTTTTAAGTCAGTGCGCACATGCAACATTTCACATAGCCATCTATAACATATCTTATGGGTTTTTTAGGTTTGGTATATTAGTATATAAGAAGACAATCGTTTATTAAAAAAAGGGCGGACATGTCGATGAAACATACTTTTATGCAAATTATCCTGATCTTTTTTCTGTTTGTATTATTCATTCCCAATTCATCCTTGGCGGTTGATGAAAAAGTCCTTACCAGCCCCACCATTGGAGCAAAATTCGTCTTAATCCCTGCGGGGACGTTCGCGATGGGCTCTCCCCCCGATGAGCCGGGGCGGGGCAGTGATGAAACCCTGCACCAGGTAACAATCAGCAAACCCTTTTACATACAGACCACTTTGGTGACCCAGGGACAGTGGAAAAAGGTCAAAGGGAGTAATCCATCTACCTTTAATAAATGCGGCGATGACTGTCCGGTGGAGAGCGTTTCCTGGGATGATGTCCAGGACTTCATCAAGAAGCTTAACCAGCAGGAAGGTACTAATAAGTACAGGCTTCCCACGGAGGCGGAGTGGGAGTATGCAGCACGGGCGGGAACAACGACGCCTTATTATACGGGCAAGTGTCTTTCGACAGATCAGGCTAACTACGATGGAAATTATACCCTTTCAGGCTGCCCAACAGGGAAATATCGAAAAAAGACGGTTCGGGTGGGAAGCTTTGCCGCCAATGCCTGGGGTCTCTACGATATGCATGGGAACGTCTTCGAATGGTGTCAGGACTGGTACGGAGATTATCCATCGGGGCAAGTGACTGATCCCGTGGGCCCTTCAATAGGCTCGGGCCGGGTACTCCGGGGGTGCTACTGGAGCTGCCAAGCGAGGTACTGTCGTTCGGCGTATCGCGATACCATCACCCCTGACAGCAGGAAAGATATTGTCGGGTTTCGCCTCGTCAGGACCCCGTGAAATAATTCTAAATCTCCATATAAATTCTTGACGATTTGATAATTTATGATGATAAGGCGGAGTACTTATTGGTTCAAGGTGTGGGATCATATGATTTTTGTAAAGAATAATTGCACACCTGATAGATGACAATCGGTTACAGCAGTTTGCTTTGTAACTGCTGGCCCTTCACCGTTGCCGATCAATCATTCCATACAAAGGGACGTATTCCCTTATTTGATCGATTCATTTATTGCCATGTGAAAACGTGCAAATCTTGAAGATTTGTTTTCTCTGCTAAAAGGACGCACTCATCCTTCCTGTTAGAGAGATTTCTCAAGTCTTCCTGTAGACGCAACATTTCTTCAGGAAATCAACAGATATTATCAGTTTTCAAATCATATACTTTTTTTCTGTAAGTTATGCCGATTCCATATAAATAATGTCCGTTTATCAATATGCTGAATTATTAAGTTGTTTCCCATGCTTTCATTTCGCTTGACATAGATATTTGTTTGATATTTCATAGGATATAAAAATAACTATTGGAGCATAAGAATAAAGGACCAACATGAAAATTGCAGATTTCATGACACTGCTCGGCAAACAACTAGAAGAGTTGATGAAGCAGTATCCGGGGCAACTCAATACACCTGAAAGGGCCTTCATCGCCTGGACACTCATGCGTATTGGAACGGACGACATTACACCAGACGAAGCTGTTGATGCCATCGTCGACGGGGGACAAGAAAAGGGTATCGATGCCATCTACGTTCCGGATCGTGCGGGGCGGATCATCATCCTTCAGACAAAATACCACAAGAACCCGGAGAAACATGGCATAAAAAAGAACGACCTCGTCAAGCTCTTCGCCGGCGTAGACTGGCTCTTGCGTGGAGATTTGTCGAAGATCACTGGCAATCCGGAGTTCACAGCGAAGGCCGAAGAGTTCCGTGATGCCTATGTCAACTTTGATTACAGCGAAATTTTTGTTGTATTGGCGGCGACGTCAGCAAAGGGCCCGGGTAAGGAGGAAAGAGACGAGATTGATCATGAACTCGTTAAATTACGCGATACCGGGGCCGCATTTGATATCAAGACACTCACGGCCGATCATCTTCACGACGCACTCATCAGTGCCGTGCACGATAGATATCAGTTGGCAATCGAAATCAGCTTCGCAGGAAAACCGTTTCAGTATGAGCGCGCCAAAGGTGGGGCAAGGGCGCTAGTCGGGGCGGTCAAAGGTTCAGAACTCTCCAACCTGTTTCGCAAACGCAGCTTTCGGATTTTCGACGCCAACATCCGCAACTACCTCGGACTAGGAAAAATCAACCAGACCATTCAGCGCACGGCCACCGACAAGAATGACGCCTCGAACTTCTGGTTTTACAACAACGGCGTTACCTTCGTATGTGACGAGTATTTCTTTCGTAGCCTAGAAGATACCGTCGTTAAGATGCGAAATGCTCAGATTATCAATGGTTGCCAAACTGTCATGAGCCTTTATAACGCGGGTAGGGATCTGAGAGATGATGTTGAAGTTCTTGTGAGGGTCATTGAGAAGGAGCAGGATCTTGACTTCTTTCGGCGGATTACGCTCTTCGCGAATTCTCAAAATGCTGTACGCGCTGCTGACTTGGTCGGAACAGACACATTGCAGCTGGAGTTGAAAAGGGTACTGCTGAAACAAGGCATCTATTATGAAACACGCAGAGGTGACTATAAGGCCGAGAAGGACTCTCTTTCGCCAATGCCACGCGAAGTCATGACGATGAAAAGAGCATCCCAGGCAATCGCGACCGTATTCTTACAGAAGCCTGGCATAGCCAAAAAAGACACTTCTCGTCTTTTTCTGGGAAGCACGGATGGTGGTCTCTATGACAGTCTGTTTACAGCGTCTACGATCCCTGAGCAGATTATCGCTGCATACAGAACCATGGATGCGATTGAAGCTGAGAGAAAACGGCGAGAAGCTGAAGCATTTGCGGCAGGAAGGCAGATCCCAAGCTGGGTTCCTCATAGCGATCATTTCATGGCAGCTCTGTTTTTCTGGGAAGCATTCAACAAGACGAGGGTGGCTGACCCCACATACTTGCTCAAATTCGCGCAGTGGGTGTCAAAACAAGGAAACAAGGACTTCCAAACCAGATACAAGGGGCTAATGGATGTTGTCGATAAAGTAGTTAAGACTGAAGAAAGCAGGTATGGCTATAGTCACCCAAGGTTCTTCAAGACTCAGCCTGAGTATGATGACAAACTGAAGCCGAAAATCACAAAGAATACGATTTAAACACATGAAGCACCAACAAAGCCAACTCTGGCTGATGGCGAGTCGTCACTTGTTCTTTCAAACCGTAATTCACAAGGATGGGACTTTTAAAAATCATTTAGTTGTAGGTGAACAAAAGTCCAGCCTTATCTGGATTTCATCGAGATCAATCTCAAGAATTGCCATTTGAAGTATTGTATATTTCTTCAAAAAACCAACTCATTTCTTTCAATAATAAAATAAGGGACAACGTCCTGGCTAATGAATGAAATGGGACTGCCATGATAATTTATGGAGTCAGTCGTTTGCGGCTAACTCTTTTTTGGATTTGTCGGAATGAGGTCCCTCCGAAAGAATCCCACGGCGGGTGTCGAGGAAACCTAAAGACATCTGGGTCAGGTCGTATTTGAAGTGGCGTTCTCGTAAGGTTTCAGCTTGTCGCTTGTTGCCGGTATGATCACTCACTGTACTCCTTAATCAGCTTGGAGCCGTAAAGAAAGAAAACCGACGCATAGACAATCATTACACAGAGTGAAATCAACCCCTCTGTATCCAGGATTGTCTTTCTTATCAGGATGCTCGCATGGGTAAGGGGCAGCACATAGATAACCGCTTTAAAGTAAACAGGCAATTTATCCACGGGGAAAAATGTTCCGCTGAAAAACGCCATGGGTATGACAAAGAAGTTGGAATACGTGGCCGTATCTTCATGGGATTTCGTAACCATCCCGACGATTACGCCCAAATTGGCAAAGAGAAAGCAGTTCAAAAGCAGGGCGATCACAAACCATGAGGTGAGTGAAAAATCCGGTGAAGATATGAAACCGACGATGATGATTAAAGATGATGCAAAGATCCCCTTTGCCATGCCTGCCAGCACCTCCCCGGTCATGATCGAGGAATGGCTGATGGGAGCCTGAACGTAGATCTGGAATGTCTTGAAATAGAGCCTGTTGAGATTCAAGGAGGTCGAGACCCAGGTGTAGGAGTTGTTCATGGAACTCATGGCCACAAGTCCCGGGAGGAGAAAGGAGAGATAATCGGCGCCTTCGATGCGGACGCTCCTGCCGAGGCCGAATCCGAAGGCGACGAGATAGATTATCGGTACGACCATGGCGGAAAAGATATAGCCGAGTTTGAGGAGCCTCCTTTTGAAATGAAGCATTTCCTTCAAAAAAATGGGATACCACGCGGGTGTGATCATTCTATACGCTCTCCCGTAAGTTTTATGAATACATCCTCGAGATTTGACTTTCTCACGGTCACGCTATTCGGCTGGTGTTTTGCGATTTCATGCGCCTCGCCCCGACTTTTGCAGATGTGCTGTATGAGCTTTCCTTCTGCATCAATATACTCGACAATGTAATCGCCCACACTGCTTTTGAGGTGATGAGGAGTATCGAGGGCTATCAACGCTCCCCTTGCAAGAATGCCCACCCTGTCGCACAACGCCTCCGCCTCCTCGATATAGTGCGTGGTAATGACGACGGTCCGGCCTTCTATCCTGGTCTTTCTGATGATATCCCAGAGCTGCCTCCTGATCTGCGGGTCCAGACCGATGGACGGTTCGTCAAGGAAGAGAACGGCCGGTTCCGGGAGGAGGGCCCTTGCCAGGAGGAGCCTTCTCTGCATGCCTCCGGAAAATCCCGATACGAGTGAATCCCTTCTGTCAGACAAATCGACCATCTTCAGGTGTTCGCTGATTTTCCTTTCTTTGTCACTCACGCGGTGCAGCATCCCGTAGATGAGCAGGTTTTCATAGGCCGTAAGCTCCCGGTCGAGGTTGTTTTCCTGGGGCACGACACCGATGTGCTTTTTTATTTCATAAGGGTTTGCTGCGACATCAAAACCGTTGATCGTGCATTTGCCCGAATCGGGTCTGCTCAAGGCAGTGAGCATCTTGATGGTTGTTGTTTTGCCCGCACCGTTCGGGCCGAGAAGGCCGAATACCTCTCCTTTACTGACGGAAAAGGTTATGTTATCCACCGCCTTTACGTTCCCGTAGGTTTTTGTCAGTCCTTTAATTTCGATCATCAAATTACCATAGTACAGATAACTTTCGTTCCGTTATGGCCGATCCCGGACGCATCGATTCCATTCATCTATAATTAATACATCAAGAGGGTTGCCTGACGCAATCATATATTCTTCATCGATCAAACACAACGTTGTCGGAAAACTATAAAGGTAACGGGCGACAGTAATTTCGATGAGGGGACTCTTTTCTGAGTCGGAAATAAGGCTGGGAATCATTCTTGTGCCAATAAAAAATGGGCCATGATAGACTCATCGCCCATTATTTCATTTGGTTATTATCAAATCCTCGAATAAACAGGGCAGAGCCACTTATGACACTGCCATTTGCATTGACCATCCTTCTTTGTCATGCCTTACTTCCTGTCAATACCCTTGTTACAGATTTCAGCGCACTAACTAACCCAAAACGTTCAATCATAATTTTCTTGTACATATCGTCATGAGTTTTTGGTGGTATATGAGGTCTTGTCTTTCTTATGCATTTGGTGGGCATCGTTAACACATGCTTGAACGCAAACTCCACAACCGATGCAGCGATCACGGTTGATGACGGCAACTTTATCTTCCATCGAGATAGCCCCCATGCCGCAGCGGTCTATACACATCTCGCATCCCTTGCACAGTGACGGATCAATTGTAGCATAGTAATTTGAAATGAAGAGATCAGCCGGCTTCGGATGCATTTTGTATACCTTTAGTGCATGGCAGCAGTCAATGCAACAGCAGCATACGAATTTCGGCTCCTGTGCATTTTCTGGTTGCAGGACAAATCCTGCCTCTTCGGCCCGGTCCAGAATCGCAAGGGCTTCCTCATTTGTGATCGGCCGGCCCACGCCTCCTTCAATGCTAAAACGCGCTACACCACTAAACGTGAGGCAAGTCTCGCGGATGTCTGAGTGCCGACAGGGGTTATCGATGATATCGGCTTAACTGCCGGCACACACAATTTTGCACAGCAATGTCACCTTTCAAATTTTTCACATATTCCCTGATGTCGTTATATGATTCCACGCGCAAGTCGGGTGTAACTGACCGGCTGACGGGTATAGTGCGCATCTGTTTAGTTTTTGTACTCAATAAATCCTTGTGAAATTGTTCGTTGGTATACTGCTCGAAGTCTTCAGCAAAATCCCTCGTCAGGCGATCGACCTGGAACTCAAACATCCCGATGGCAAGCTGTGCAAGGCTGTACCGCTTTCCCTTTCCTTTGGATTCAAACATGCGGCCACCCATGATTGCCCCTTTTTTCACGAGGTTATCCAGCACGTCTTCCAGCTCTTTCCGGGTGATGGTAATCCCGCTCTTTTGTACCCGTTTGTATATCCGATCAAGGGTTTCCGGCAGGATATTGAGGTTTAGTGCTATCTCGGCCTCGGCCGGTGTAAAGAGATGCTTCAGGAGCTTCAGCTCTACTCCGGATTTCGTCTTGGAATACGGGATAGGCATCTTGTTAATCTCCCGCTGCAATTTGCGGTACACATCATCATGAGTATTCATACGCTCCTCCCCTTTGAAGAAATGTTAAGATTACTTTTTGGTGGAAAGTGTTAACGCCTAACCTTGTCTGACTGGTGAACTAATCCCGGCGTGAGGATTGTGTATGAAATATAGTCGGAAAATGGGAGATTTCTGTTGAGTCGAGATAAACAAATCTTCTAATGGTTTGTTGAAATTTGTCAAGTTGTATTTGATGGTTCTCGAACATTGCTTTCTGAATAATCCTTTTTAGCATGATAGCATTTCTCAAGATAATGGTGTGTGGTTAATTACAGCCTACTTTGATCTTTTTCTTCAATAGTGAATATTTCGATTAGAAATTATTATCTTTCACAACTGACGCAAGGCCAACAGTTGTGGGTGCCACCTGCGATTCCACTGGTTGGGCGATCTTGAAAAATCAGCAATTGTATTTTTTGTTTAGGCCTTCCTGAAAGGTAGTATTTCAATTTCTGGCCTTCTATGCTACATTACAATCGGAAATGGATAGGGACGATCAGATATATAAGAGATCAATAAAACGGGAAAAGATAGAAGTATCAAGAGAGTTATAATTGAATGACGGAGTGGGATAGATATGGTAAGACCTATGCCGGCTATATTCTTAGGTCACGGCAATCCAATGAACGCATTGCAGCGCAATGCCTGGACTGACGGCTGGTCTGATATAGGTAAAGAAATGCCGCGGCCCAGAGCTGTGCTCGCCGTTTCCGCTCACTGGTATCTCCCGGCTACCTTAGTAACCGCAATGCCTTCACCCAGGACAATCCATGACTTCGGCGGCTTTCCGCGCGAACTATACGAGGTCAAGTATCCTGCACCCGGCGACCCTGATCTAGCCAGGCGCGTGCAGGATCTGCTTGCACCGATCTCCGTTAACCTCGACATGCAATGGGGTATAGATCACGGAACTTGGTCTGTTCTCTGTCATGTCTTTCCCCAGGCTGATGTACCAGTGATACAACTCAGCATAGACAATAGACAACAGGCGTCATTTCACTATGACATCGGGAAGCGGCTCGCACCGCTCCGTGATGAAGGTATTCTAATTATGGGGAGCGGTAATCTTGTACATAACCTGCATACCTACGCCTGGGGACAACGCCATATCGAACCATTCGACTGGGCCATGCGATTCGAAGAGCAGGTGCATGAACTATTGCTCGCTCATAAAGATGGGAATCTCGTCGAGTATGAGAAGTTAGGCAGCGATGCAATACTGTCGGTACCTACCCCTGATCACTATTTGCCCTTACTCTATATAATTGCCTTACGCAGAGAGGGCGAACAAGTGAGTTTTCCCGTCAAGGGGTTCGACGGAGGCTCTATCTCCATGCTCGCAGTAAAAATTGGCTGAGTCCGCCACTCATTGATGACAATGCCCGGTATGGAGAATAAATACCTTGTAGAAGATGCCTTGGATAAAGCAGGTCTTGCGAGGGCAAAAGTGGCTGATGCGAATTCTCTGATCTACCTGGCTAAAGCCAATGAACTGCACGATATCGGGTTCGGTTACGGTTCTTATAATGAGGCATTGAAGCGGATTAAATCAAGGGTCTTAATGGTTCCCAGCAGCACGGATATTTTGATCTATTCATACAATTCGCGGGATTTCGTCGAGGCCTTAAATAAGGCCGGTGGGAACGCTTCTCTGTTTGAAATTCCAACGTGGGAAGGTCATATTGGCGGACTGACGGATATACAAAAGGCGGGTGTAAAGATTAAATCCTTCTTGGCTGAATAGGTTTACTTTCTCACCCGGCGAGTTCTCAGGAAAGCTATGGCGCCGAGGAGACCTATTCCTGATAGGATTAAAATGATGCCAAGGGCCTCACGCATAGACGGGATTTCGCCGAGCTGAATGGCGGCAGAGACAATTGCAAGTACCGGGGTAACGAGCGTTCCCATCGTTGCCATGCCCGCCGGAACCCTCTCCAGTATATAAAACCAGAGCAGGAATGCGATGACGCTGACGAGAAGGATATTATAGAGCAGGGCGGCAATGAATACTGTGGGTCCACTGGATAGGCGATGACGGCACCAAGATCGAAACAATTATGAGAGGCCCTAAACCGTAAATCATCTGCCAGGTCGTAACCGATACAACATCGAAGTCAGGGTCCCGCCTCATGATCCGGGTGATGATGGCACTTCCTGCCCATGCCATACCGGAGATCACGGCAAGGATACTTGACCAGAGGTTTGCGCCTACGGCATCGACAGCCACAATCAAAGCGAGTCCTGCGAATGCGAGAATGACGGCCAGCCATTCAAGACCCCTGATTCTCTCGCCCAATATAGGCCAGGCCAAGAGGATAACCCAGAAGGGCATCGTATAAAGGAGTACGGCTGTTTTCCCCGCATTGCCGCTTACCAGGGCCCATATGGGAAGGCCAAGACCCAGTGTTGTGGAAAGTAATCCCAAGAGGACTGTCCATTTTACCTGTCGCGGACGCCAATCCTTTTTCGTCCATAGAAGTATTCCGAAAAGGCAGATAGCGGCCGGGAATACCCGGATAGCGGCAAACACGAATGGATCGCAGAAACGGAGAGCCTCCTTCATGACTACCCAGTTGTAGCCCCAGATGATGCTCATGACTGCCAGGGCAAGAATAGGTTTCCCGGTGGTAGTTTCGGAGTTTGTCTTGGCGCACATCGTTGGCAAACTTAAGAAATCGCATCCGTTCTGTCAAGAAATTATATAGCAGTGAAGCAGGGCAAACATCAGTCAAATTTGCAGTATGACGCCGGCAGCGAGCGCAAACACCTTCGCTTGCTGGGGTAATTGATATGGCATGTGGTGGAAGGAATTACTGCAATTCTGCTGTCTTCAGGAATGCCTTGACTCCGTGTATGCCTGTGACATTCCGGGCATGGGTAACAACTTTTTCTATTTCCTGTTTTGAACCGACAATACCAAGAAGGACGACAGTACAGTCAACTGTTTCCACATCCACATTTGTTGACAAGACGTCTTTATCAATTATAAGTCTCATCCTTACCTTAGTGGTTATCGCGAGATTATCAAGTGTGCTGCATGAATTATTCCGGTCTTTTGGTGAAAGATAGGCTGTAACGGATTTCACGCCTTCCACGCTCCTCGCAATTTCCAGGGAGCGTTTCTTCTGTTCCTTCAACTCATATTCGCCTACCAGAAAGACATGGCCATCATAACAGAATATAGAAATATCTTGAGCCTTAACCAAATCATCATCTATGAATTTCGTCAGGACGGCGATCGTAATTTTCGTGTCTGCGGCAATCGTACTTACTTTACGTTCGTCCACAGTTAATTTGTAGATAGAAGTCCCCGCTGTCGAGGCTATGGTTGTACAGCCGAGAATTAAAAGTGATAAGGTAAGCAATAATGCGAAACACAGTTTCTTTTTCATGTGAGAAAATATATCAGATAGGAGTCCCAATATTTGTGATCTTAATCACCTTAATTGCGGCTTCTCTTTAATATTGCAACATTTCTTGGTCAACCTTGATTTGTAAAAATCTTTTACTCTTGAAATATATTTCAAATTAGTAAAAACTACCCCTGAATTGCCCCACATAAGGGTTCTACAAACAGTATGAACGACGATCGTAAGTCAAAAGATCATTTCATAAATGAGCTAAGAAAATGTGTCGGTGGAATACTCAATTGAAAGCGCGAGAATCTGATAGCGGACAGACTGAGGAATTTCGGAAGGAGGATTCGCCCCGAATTCTTGTCGTTGATGATTCTGTGGAAACTCTGATGCTGCTGACAGAAATTCTGACGGATAGTGGATATAAGGTGATCACTGTTTTAAATGGACACACTGCGCTGAAATTAGTGGAAGTTGAGGTTCCGGATCTGATTTTGCTTGATGTAAAGATGCCGGATATGGATGGCTACGAGGTCTGCCATAAACTGAAATCAGCCGAGCATAGCAGCATGATTCCCGTGATATTCATCAGCGGTCTTTATGAAGCCGCCAGTAAGATCAAGGGCTTCAATGCAGGGGGTGTCGATTACATCACCAAACCGTTCCAGATCGAGGAGGTATTGGCCCGGGTTGAAACGCACGTGGCTTTAAGTCATTTGCAGAGACAAATGGGGGAGCAAAACATTCAACTTCAGCAAGAAATCAGCGAACGTGAGCGTGCTGAACAGGAATTAAGAAAGCACGAAGCTCACCTGGAGGAACTCGTTGCCGAGCGCACCGCAAAACTCAAAGCAACCAACGAAGAACTGCAACGGGAAATCGCCGAGCGCAAGCAGGCAGAGGAGGCCCAACGGGAGACTGAGGAGCGCTACAGGCTTATAGTAGAATATGCAAACGAAATTATCTATCAGGCAGATGTCAATGGGCATTTTACTTTTGTCAATCCGACCACCATAAGACTAACGGGGTATTCAAAGGATGAACTAATCGGGAAACACTATCGAGAACTCATACGGAAGGACTATAGGGATGATGCAGAAAGGTTTTACGGGATGCAATTCGTTAAAAAGATTCCCAATACCTATTATGAATTTCCGGGGATAACAAAAGAAGGAAAAGACATGTGGATTGGCCAGAATGTTCAATTGCTCATGAATTGTGATAAGGTTGTCGGGTTTCAGGCTGTTTCAAGAGATATGACTGAGCGTGTGAAGAAAGAAGAACAACTCCGAAGTATGAGCTTTACAGACTCTTTGACCCATCTGTATAACCGGCGTGGATTTCTAAACCTTGCAGAACATTTGCTTAAGTCAGCCGAGAGGTTGGATACGAAGCTGTTGCTGGCTTATATCGATCTTGATAATATAAAATCTATTAATGATACTTTTGGGCATGAGCAAGGAGATGCGGTTTTGATCGATACTGCCGATATTTTACGAAATACTTTCAGAAAGTCGGATATAATCTGCCGTATAGGGGGAGATGAATTTGCTGTCTTAGCTACAAAGTTCGATGAATCATATCCTCAAAACATCATCGACCGACTTCAATATTATATTGACGCCCAGAACTATAAAAGAAAAAAGAAGTACAAAATATCCATGAGCATGGGTTTCGCCTTCTATGATCCCCAAACGCCTTGTTCTTTAGATGTTCTTATGGCTAAGGCGGACCAATCGATGTATGAACAGAAGAAGGCTCGTAAGCAAGATGCTGCCAAATAGAAACATTCACACATCCCATTTTGCTGTAATCTCTTTAACCATCTCTAAGTTCGGGTAGTTAATTGGAGGATCTCTTCCTCGAGCCAAACCCTGCCAATATGATTCGACATCCCACTGCTGCTGATATAATAAAAATCCGGTATAATTTTAATTATAATGTGGTAAAGAATATTAAGCGGTTTGAGAGACCCAGCGTTCCATTAAAATACATCTATAGCAGACAGCACCATGAATGCTAATCTTAGGTACAGCTCCTTGCCGGAAAAGTTAGCCGACGGCCTTTGGCTTCTGGGAAACTACTATTTTAATCTCTATCTGGCAAAAGGGGATAAGGCTTCGGCCCTTATGGAAATGGGGGTATCCGCTACGGCGGATGAGGTTGTGACTCAGCTTGGAAAAATCGGGGTGGCCCCGGATTATCTCATAGTGATGCACCCTCACGGGGATCATATCGACGGCCTGCCGACCCTGAGGGAATATTTCCCCTCGGCCCGGGTGATGGTCGGTGTGGGCACTCCGGAATTTCTCGCCCATCCAAAAACTGCGGCCGGCCTTATTTCTGATGATCGGTATTATTCAGAGTTTCTCGCTCAAAAGGGCCTCGGCGGTCCTCGCCCGCCGCTACGGGAGCCGCCTTCGCTGGAAGGAGCTGTCATTGCATCGGATAACGAAGAGCTGGATCTGGGTGGTCTTACTCTTCGGTTCCTTGATGTAGAGGGGCATGCCCTGGGGAATCTTGCTGTTTACATCCCTGAGCTCAGGGCCCTGATGCCTTCGGACAGTCTTGGCTTCCGCATTCCCGCTCTCGGCTTTTTTCCCATTTTTTTTACAGGCTACGATGATTACATGGCAACCCTGGACCGTCTGCAGCCTCTTGATTGTGAAATCCTGGGACTTCCCCATCAGGGTCCTCTTTTCGGCAAGGCGATCCCGGAAGCCTTCATGACGGCCCGCAGAAATGCAAGCAGTTTGTGGGGAAAAATCCGGAATGATCAGAGATCGGAGGAAAAGATTATTGAAGAGATTTACAGAGATTATTACCGGGACGAATTAACCCTCTACTCACGGGAGAACATAATCACCTGCTGTAAACTGCTTGTCCGCCGGAGCAGGGCATGAAATAGGAAATAAGGATATGCGGGGTTTTTAAATTTTCCTGCCAATGTGAAAACCTTCTTCGATAGCCTCTTTGATCGTGCGCGGCTTGACGCAATCTCCGATGGAATATACTTCCGGAACCCTTTCTCTGATCTTTTCATCTAACGTGTAGTTTGCCTTAAAACCAACCGCAAGCACCACCGCATCTCCTTTGATGAAGCTGGTGACTCCCTCCCGGCTTACCTTTACACCCTCTTTCGTTATCTCCTCTACAGTCGTGTTTGTTTCCATCTTGATGCCTGCTTTTTTCAATCTCGCGAGAAAGAATGGCCTGTAAGTGGGAGATACATTGTCCGCCATACGTTTTAACATCTCTAAAACTGGTGACCTGGTTTATACGCCCTTCACGCGCTCGACCAGAAATTCCGCTGTCTCACAGCCCACCATTCCGCCTCCGACTATGAGGACATTGCCGCTTACGGTCCTGGCACCGGTCAGCACATCATCCGCCGAGACGACATTCTGACCATCCACACCGGGTATATCCGGAACAAGTGAAGTGGCGCCGGTAGCCACTATCAGGACATCCGGCTTCCCTTCCTCTATTATCTCAGGGCGCACATCACTCTTAAGCCTGATCGCTACACCGGCCTTCCTGGTGCGGACTGCCAGACTCTTTACCAGGGTCATGATTTCGTCCTTGTAGGGCGGTATGGAGGCAATGAGAAGCCGTCCTCCCAGCTCGTCTCCCCTGTCGAAAAGGGTGACTTTGTGGCCTCTTACAGCCGCTGTCATTGCCGCTTGCATTCCGCCCGGACCGCCGCCGATCACGAATACCTTCTTCGATCTTTCCGCGGGTTCGATAATGCTTTCCGCCTCTTTTCCCGCATGAGGATTGACTGAACAGTACGTGGATACCGGTTTTCCCCAATCCTTGTATGTCGTCACGATCTCTGTAAGGCAGTTGGAACATGCCAGGCAGGGAACGATCTCATCAACTCTTCCCTCTCTTGCCTTGTTGGGAAGTTCAGGATCGGCCAGCAGCGCCCGGGCCATACCGATCAGGTCCGCCTTACCTTCGGCCAGTGATTTTCTCGGCAATGATGGGGTCATTTATTCGATTGGCCGCAATGACGGGGATGCCGACCCAGCCTTTCACCTTCTCTGCAAGATGCACGAAGGCTCCTTTCGGGAGTGATGCCTGGACGGTAGGTACAGGTGACTCATGCCAGCCGGTGTAGACGTTAATCATCTGGATACCGGCCTTTTCAAGGATGCGTGCTACTTTTCTGGAATCCTCTACAGTGTGCCCTCCCTCCATCTGCTCATCGACGTTGAGACGGCAACCGATGGGAAAGTCTTTACCAACTTCGCTTCTTATACTTTCAATAACTTCGAGAATGATCCTCATCCTGTTTTCCAGGCTGCCGCCGTATTCGTCCTCACGTTTGTTGCTGATGGGAGACAGAAAGCGGTTCAGCAGATAGCCGCCGCCCACGAGCACCTCGACAGCATCAAAGCCGCACTTTCTGGCTCTGCGTGCCGCCTGCCCGTATTCCTTAACAATATGGCGGATTTCTTCAACAGTGAGAGGTCTTGGCGTGATGCGCATCATCTGGTTCAATACCGGCGACGGGCCTACCACTTCAGGAAGCCCGTCCTTGAGTATCACATGATAAGAGGTGATGAGCTGCGCAGCAACCTTTGCCCCGTGAACGTGAATCGTGTCCGTCAATCTGCGCACACCCGGAATAAAACGGTCATTGTATAAGCCTGGCTCCATAGGTGAGCCTGCCGGAACCGGGGAAAAAGGAACGATAATCAGCCCAGTCCCTCCCTTTGCCCGTTCCGCATAAAAGTTAATGAAACGATTACCGACTGTCTCATCGCTTTCGCAGAACCCCGTAGTCAAAGGCAGCATTACGATCCTGTTCCTGATCTCCATTGTGCCTATCCTGATAGGGGTGAATAAATATTTGAACTGCTGCATATCGATCCCCTCCTTC
Source organism: uncultured delta proteobacterium (assembly GCA_963695875.1). GTDB lineage: Bacteria > Desulfobacterota > Syntrophia > Syntrophales > UBA2185 > DATKLL01. The sequence goes on from CAVOID010000011.1 coordinate 300,051, forward strand.
TTTTTACCGACGATCAGACATTACCAGAAAAAAGCATCCATGTGAATATATTGGTACCATGACAATTGTCTCTCTTCCCGATGAATGCTTAAAGAAAGACGTACCTTCAAGTCCTTGCGAAAAGCCTCTTCAGGGACATAAGTAAAACCATATCACCTTCGACCTTGTATTTTCCATCCATTAAAGCCTGCTGTCCGTCAATTTCCTTATTGGCAATGGCAAGCCATATTTCGGAAGGAGTTTTAATAGTCAAGCTCGGATTTGCGGCGACGCCTTCAGTGAAGATACATTTTCCATTTTCGATTGCGAAAAACCAGTTTCCTGCTTGCTTTCCTGTAACCTCAAATTGAATTACAGCTTTAAGATTCCCAGCAGCCTCGGCATTGAATGTTGCGGCCATTCCTCTCAGTACTAACTTCATATCATGCGTCGCAGTAGCTGTTACCGGCTTGCCCTCGGCAAGTCCCGAAAGATGACTATCCCACCATAGGTTAGCCATTTCGGCAACGTCATTGGGAGAAAGAACCGGTTTTTGAATAATCTCTTCGGCCTCTTTTGATACCCGTCCATCTTTGACGACTTCGACACCAGCCCTGAACAAGGCATCAAAAGTATCTTTCCACAGTTCCTTCAAAGGTTCCTGCCTCACAAGTTCACCACCCGGCACCAATATTTCACCGACTAAAGGCATGCTGCCTGATTCTTCAATATGGCGAAACATGCGACGTAGAGCATCAAAATGCTTTACTTCCGGGAATCCGCAATTGGAGACAAGCACCATCTTCCTGTTTGTTTCGTATCTGCTGGGATGACGATGAGCATCGCCAATTTTAATAAAATGCGGATCGAGAAGGGGAATAAGCCTCTCTTGAAATGCCTTGAGCAATGCTGAAACGGTATAAATATAAAGAGGCGTCGCATAAATGATGATATCGCATTCCCGCACTTTCCCAAGCAATCCGGCCATATCATCCTTAATGGCACATACTCCTGGAGTTTTCGTCCAGCAGATATAACATCCGATACAATGCCTGACTTTTTTTTCTTTGAGGTAAATTGTTTCCGCTTGTGCACCCGCACTGATTGCGCCTTCCAAAAATTTCCTCAAAATAATTTCCGTGTTGCTCTCCCTTCCTCGCGGGCTTCCCTGTATAGCTAGAATTTTTATCATTTTTCATTATCCTTTGTTTTTTAGATTGTATTGAGACACTAATATCATTGCGATGCCTTTGACGGTGGTCGGAAAATTTGTCCCATCCTGATTAGCAAATTTATGTCCCCCTCCGCTTTATAAAGCCCATCCATCAAAGCTTTAGCCTTGTTGATCTCGCCGCGCGCCATCTTCATCCATATGTCGGCAGGAGCAATGATGGACAAAGCTGGAGAACTCGCCTCACCTGCACGGGCAGTACATTTTCCATTTGCAATAGATATAACCATATTGAATTCCTCTTCCCCGAAAATCCTGAATTGAATATCCGCGGTCAGATCACCGGCAGCATCAGTGTTAAAGCCAGCCGGCATCCTGGTTATCAGCTCTCTCGCCGTTTGTGGGAAACCTGACAAATCGACCGGCTCAGATGCATAGTTCTTTTTTACATAGTAAACGGGGTATCTCCTGGAAAAAGGAAGACCTATGCCGATGATGAGGACAAACGGGATGACAATGGAAAATAAAGGCTTGCCCTGCCCGATCCAGCTTGAAAGAAAAGCAATAAAAAAAATACCGCTGAAAACATACGTAATGCGCAGGTTGATCGTCTTAAACTGCGGAGTATTCCAGACCGCCTCTGGATGCCACTGCTTGGCAAACGCATAGGTAAAAGGGTTATAACCCAAGAGCTGCGGTACTAAAGTTGTGAGAAAAAGGACAAAATAAAGAATTGCTATAGAATAATCCACAAAGACGTAAGATATATTGTCCGGGGTCAGGTAGACCCAGGCCGCTCCGGCAGCGAGATAACCAAGAAATGCCCTTTCCAGATAAGATGTATGCTTTATATATTTCTTTGCCAGCATGAATTGGATTAGTGCCAGAACAAGGCCGGTAACAGTCGCGGCTTTTGCCCGAGCCAAATCAGCATCGCCGAAGCGTGCAATGATCTTAAAAACGGCAACTGGAATGAAAGATGTTATGAAAAGAATTATGCTCAAGTTCACGATCATGCCCCCTTCTCGTAAATTTATTTTTTAATGGTGTCATCATTCTTCACAGTACGAATATCACTTAACTTAATGTTTTTACCTTTCTCCACAACATCCAACGCCGAATCGCACCACTCTATGACCATTTTAGCATGCCTGCGGCCATAATCCGCGGTCAGCAGCCAAAAGCGCATGTCATCCCTGAAATCCCCTTTAGTTGCATAATGTCCAGCCGTTGCATCAAGGCCAGTCCCCAGCTTTTCCAGCAACTTTACATAACGTTCGCGCCACTTTCGGAGATTGACGGCAAGGTCTTTTTTGTCCATCCGGTTTCCAAAAAATATTTTGGCAAGCATATTATTTTTTATCTGAGGAAAATCAGGCGGCATACTCAGCCAGTTTCGCAATTCCTTCTTCCCAATATCGGTCAGTTTGTAGATTTTGCGGCTGGGCTTCCCATCCTGATGTTCAACCTTAAAGGACAACCAGCCCTTTTTCTCCATCTGGTTCAAAGTGCGATAGATTTGGGGTAAAGATGCATTCCAGAATAAATTGATAGATTTTTCGAAAGTCGCCTTCAAATCATAACCGGTAGCAGGGCGATAATTGAGAAGACCTAACAAAGCATGTGGCAACGACATTTTCATCTCCTTATGTGTAACAGATTATATATGCTCATGCATATATATAACAACACATCTAATACTTGTCAAGAAATATTTTTTCGTGGAGTACGATATGGCTGAGGTCAATAATGACTCTAGGTATTTCTAAGCTACAGGAGGATTGATTTGATATATTAGAAATTTCAACATCTCAAAAAGTAAATACCTTGGAGCTGGAGGTTAATTATATTTGATTGTGACCCCGGCAATTTGATATATATGAAAAAGCGGACCGCCTCTAATTATTAATATCCTTAAATAAACATGAACGGCGAAACACCTTCAAGGCAAGATCAAAATAAACAGGAAACAGAAGTCAACTGTTTTTCCTGTTCGCATTTCTTCATTACCTATGAACCGGAGTTTCCTTACGGATGCCGCGCAGTGAATTTCAAATCCCGTTTGATGCCTGCAAAATTGATGTACGTTTATTCCGGAATAGGCTGCCAGTTATTCAAAAAGAAACATGAAAAATAGAAATCCATGCGTGGATAGAAACATACATCTGTGATATAATTTTTAAGTTCAACCAAAAGTCTTAGTTTTTGCGGAGGTTCATTATGAAAATAAGCGCAAGGAATGTATTAAAAGGTAAAATCAGGAAAACAAAACAGGGAACCGTCAATACAGAAGTGACTATTGAAGTGTCAAAGGGTGTGAATATCGTTTCCATTATCACAAAAGAGTCGGCGAAGAAACTGGGATTGAAAAAAGGCAAAGCAGTCTATGCCGTCATAAAGGCCAGCAATGTAATCGTCGCTACTGATTAGACGAATAAAAGCTTTAAAAGAAGTAGAGCGGATACTGGGAATGCTGGAAGATCCACCCGCAGGACAGGTGTCGCGCTTGCTTTACCGATATGGGAGATAGTCTTATTGGTTCAATTCTATGTTTGAACTGTAAAGAGAAGCCTATGAAACGATTTTTTTATAACGCCCTGTCTATGCTGATGATTGTTTTTCTTTCCGGGTGCATTCAAGACAACATTGTCATTCACATAAAACCGGATGGCAGCGGAACCATTGAAGAGACGTCCCTCTTGTCCAACAGCATGATCGATATCATGGAATCACTTGCAGGCGGCATGGCAGGTTCCGTGAATCAGAAAGGGGACCAGGACAATAAAGATGCGGCCAAAGTCGATCCCAAAAATGAGGAAGAGAGAATACGCGACGAGATCATAGCAAAACTGGCGAAGGATGCCGAAAATCGGGCTGAAACATTTGGTGCCGAGGTGAAGTTTATATCCGCTAAACCGGCAAAGACGGACACAGGCAGCGGCTACACTGCCGTTTATGCTTTTCGGGATATCAACCTCGTGAAGGTCAACCAGAATCCCAGCGAAAAGATGGATGTACAAAGAGCTGGGAAAAACGATTTAGCCGCGAAAGAGGAATCTCTTCTATTTAAGTTCACCAAAGGGTCTCCTTCCAGGCTTGTCGTTACATTCCCGGCGAAAAAAGATACAGCAGGCGAGAAGCCAAGTGTCCCGGATAGTACCAAAGCCGGCGAAGATAAATCAAAAAAGGAATCAGACGATCAGCCAATGGAAATGACGAAGAAGCTTTTCCAGGACATGAAGCTGAAGATTTCAATTCAGTTTGAAGGGACTATCGTAAACACGAATGCTACCTTCAGGGATGGTTCAACGGTCACCCTCATGGAGATGGATTTCGGCAAGATTATGAACAATGCCATACTTTTCAAACAGCTAAGCGCCGCAATGCCGCAGTCTATCGAGGAAACGAAGGCATTGTTCAAAAGTGTCGACGGCTTGAAGTTCGAGACAAATAACCCTGTCACTGTCGAATTTAAATAGCGCTTTTCCTTTTTCTGTCATGCCGGGCTTGACCCGGTATCCAGGCAAGCCCTAAACTCTTCCCACCCATAATTCCCGCAGAAGCGGATCTCTTTCCGCACGGGAATGACCCTAAAACCGTTAATCGACAAGCATCAGACAATAGAGGTTCTGTGTCTCTGTTTTTTCCCGGAGGGTCTGGATAAAAAAGCCGTTATTCCGCACTGTCTGAAAGACATCAATGCCGCAGGCCTCCATTGAAGGCCGTGCCTTGGCCGGGAAGCGGCAGGAAATTCCCTGAACTTTGCCGCATTCCTTACAAAGCGCACAGGGACCGGCCAGCATTACGAAGGCTTTATAATAGCCGTCTTTGAAAAGATCTCCCTCAAGTGTGACCAGCATATCAAATAATTTTATATTTCTTTCTCCGCGTTCCTTGGTCCTGGGGGCTTCCCGATGAAAGAGGATGGCCCGGCCATAGGAATCCAGGACCGCTCTTGTCTGCTCCGGTATCGGCGTCTCGGGAGGGCAGCCGTAACCCGACCTGTAGGGGCATCCGTATAAGCACTTAAACCTTACCCAGGGCGCAGTTACAACGCTGCTAGGATGGATTACTTTTGCTTGAGTCGCCCCGTCTTGGACGGCTCTTTCACAATACTTTTTCAGATCCGACTCTTCCATACTGATCTCCTTTCTCACCTTCTAGAACCTCCCCTCCGCGGGCAGGTGTAAGGGATGGGGGCTATGCGTGCTGAATAAGCCAATAGTAACAGAAATTGTTCTGTTTGCAACTTTCAAATTTTAAATGAACACAAGATTCGGGCAAGTGAAATCTCTGCAACTTCCGCACATGCACGTCTAATGTTTTTTTACATTAAAATTACGAGTTTCCCTTATGGACAGGGTAGATTTTTATTGCAAAAATACCCAAAACCCAAAGACAAAAAGGTCACAGACCATGCACACAAAAAAAATCTTCCTCCTTCTTGTCTTGGCCGCGGCGTGCGTTGCCTTCGCCGCGGCACCATCGGTGACGATCCAAGAGTGGAATCTTCCTGCCTCCCGCTCCCTTCCTCATGATCCTGCCGTCGGTCCGGACGGTGCGCTCTGGTTCACGGCAATGAATGCCAACGCCATCGGCCGTCTTGACCAGAGGACCGGGGAAATCCGGGAATATCCGCTGAAGACGCCGGAATCAGGGCCACACGGACTGACGGCAGACAGGAAGGGAATCATCTGGTTTACGGCAAACTATAAAGGTTATATCGGCAGGCTCGACCCCCGAACAGGGGTCGTAACCGAATATCCCCTCCCCGATCGCACCGCCCGCGACCCGCACACGCCGGTATTCGACGGCAAGGGGATCCTCTGGTTTACCGTGCAGTCCGGGAATTTTGTGGGGAATCTCGACCCTGATACGGGAAAGATCACGCTTAAGCTCTTGACCACGGCAAACGCTCATCCTTATGGGATCGCCGTGAACACGCGGGGCATCCCCTTCTTCTGCGAGTTCGGCGCCAACAAAATCGGGAGTATCGATCCCGCCACGATGGTAATCACAGAGTTCCTCCTGCCGGAAGGGGCAAGGCCGCGCCGGCTTGCTATAACCACTGATGACATTATTTACTATACTGACTTTCGCCGCGGTTATCTGGGGAAGCTCGACCCGGCAAGCGGAAAAGTCAGGGAATGGCTGTCCCCGGGCGGGGAAAAGTCTGCGCCCTATGGCGTGGCAATAACGCCGGATGGCGTTGTCTGGTATGCCGAAACGGGAATCAAGCCAAACATGATCGTGAGCTTCGATCGATACACTCATAAATTTGAGAGATGGTCTGTCCCCTCCGGCGGCGGCGTGATCCGAAACATTGCGGCGACATCGCAGGGAAATATCTATATCGCGTGCAGCGGCGCGAATACCGTCGGGGTGGTCTGGGTTAAGCGGTAGGTAACCATAAGCTGTGCAGTCAAATGGAAGAGTTGGGGAAGAAAAGAGGAAGGGGGATGCAATAATGATTCATGTTTTGGTTCGGCATAAAGTCATGGAGTATTCAAAATGGAAAGAAGTGTTTGATGAGCACGCTAATCTGCGAAAGATGGCAGGATCGAAGGGGGGCCGTCTTTTTCGCAACGGAAAAAATTCGAACGATGTGGCAATTCTTTTGGAGTGGGATGATATGACCAGGGCGCGTAAATTTTTCGAAGCGGAAGATCTGAATCAAGTGATGGAACGAGCCGGTGTTCTGGACAAGCCGGATATCTTTTTTGAAGTTGAAAAAGTGGCAGTATGACCGGGAGCACGTCCCGCAAGCCCCGCCTTGTAGGCGGGATAAGGGGTGCAATGTAAGCATAGTTTCCTTTCCGGGAAGCCCCGCCCTATGGGCGGGGAGCTTCACTTTGTTAAATATTTAAAGAAATATCAATTCTTTGAATTCCATGATTTTCCCGAGATGATAATTATATGCCTATCCAATAAATCTATGAAAGGATATATGATGGCTCGGAACATATCTTTCACTGTAATAATTTTTATTGTTCTTGTATTTCTAGCCGCAGTCTATGCCTTTAGCTCAGGCGACGTGGACAAAGCCTTGTCAACTAAACAATGTCAAGACTGTGATTTTACCGGGGAAGACCTGTCAGGTACAACCCTTGCCGAAGTAGACCTGTCCAATGCAAATCTTTCAGGAGCAAACCTAACCAAAACAGATCTGTCAAGTGCAAATCTAACCGGAGCAAATCTAACCGAAGCAGACCTGTCCAATGCAAATCTTTTCGGAGCAAACCTCACCAATGCAAACCTGTTTAAGGCAAATCTTTTCGGAGCAAACTTGACCGGAGCAAATCTAACCGGAGCGCACCTGTTCGGAGCAAACTTTTCAAATGCTCTGTGGACTGACGGGACAATATGCGGAGAAGGCTCAATCGGAAAGTGCAAAAAGTAACTTCAGTATCTCTGCAACCAATGCGCCTCAGGAAACTAAATCTGTATCTTTACCAGTCTGACAAGAACGCCAAAGTATCACTCATTGACGCATAGCTTCTGCTGGTATAGTATGTAGATATACGATAAATTCCCCTAGAGGAGGCATTATCATGAAAAACCTGTCAAAGGGAGCAGGCATAACTATCATTGCATGCATCATCCTTCTTTCATCGTGCGGGGGTACAAAATTAAGCGGCGACTGGAAAGATAGCGCTTATGAAGGGAGATATGTAAAAAAAGTTCTGGTCGTTGGAATATCACAACAATATGATAGAAAGCGACTTGAGGATGCCTTTGTAAAAAAGCTTCAGGAACATCGTGTGAATGCAGTATCACTCAGCTCGATACCCCTGGAAAAGAAATCTACCATGTATGATGTAAAGGCTGAAGCAGTAAAATTGCAATGTGATGCGGTACTGAGGATCCAGCTGATCAGCATCAGTGAGAAAAAGGAAAGGGTGAACATTGTGCCACCTCCTGAAGTTTCCCCGGAATGGAGTTATTCTTTCCCGATATACATGTCGCAAACCCCGCCGACAGAGTATACAGTTGTAAAAGAGGATATTGTCATTGAAAGCAGCCTCTATGACACATCGGCAGAAAAACTGATATGGAGAGTCCGTTCCGAGGCGATAAAACGCGGTTCGATCGACAGCCTTATCGACTCAATATCAAAGACAATTATTGAAGATCTGCATAGCAACAGATTGATCAGGTAGAGAACTGCCACAATATTTAATGGAAACATCGAGGCTGTCGCAAAGCCCATCGTATCTTCAGGAATATCTCTTCATGAAATATCAAATATTTTAAAATGCAATCAAAGATATTAACAAACTTGAATGGCTGGATTTTTTTCGGCAATTGTGCTATTCGTACGCATCTCTTCAGTGGAGGGTATATTCCCGTATTATCGAATTACCATATCAATGAGCTAAATCTCCGACGATAGTTTTTACCAATATTCCCGGAAGACAAATTTCCTGTCGAAAAGCCTATGAAATCTTTAGAAACATATCTTGACCGGATATCAAGCTATATTGGAAAGCAACCGAGGTTTCTATTGATCTTGGACGGATTGATTTTTGTCGCCCTTACAGGAGTCTTGGATTACCTGACGGGAACTGAGATTCAGCTTACCATTTTTTACTTGATCCCGATTTCACTCGTTACCTGGTTTGCGGGCAGAAGAAACGGGGTACTAATCTCACTTGTCAGTACGATAGTCATTTACATGGCAAGTGTAACGGCAGGAAAAGTGTTTTCACATCCCTTAATCGGTTTGTGGGATGAGGTGATCACGCTTGGTCTCTTCCTTATTTTTGTTTTCTCATTGTCATTATTGAAAAACTCATTGGGAAGTTATCAGACCCTGGTCGAAAACACAGGTGACCTGATCTATACCGCCGACAAAAAGGGGTTTCTGACTTATGCGAACCCGACGCTGGAGCGGACCTTGAAATATGGCCGTGGTGAATTGATCGGGAAGTCTCTGATCGACATCGTTGCACCGGAATATAATGAGCGGATAAAAGATATTTTCAGAAGGGCCATGGGAGGGGCGACTATCCCTGCCTATGAAACTGATCTGACACGGAAGGATGGGACGAGGCTTTCCGTAGAGTTTAATGTTTCAACACTCTATGATCGGGAAGGCACGCCCGCAGGCAGGCAGGGCATAGGCCGGGACATCACCCACCGCAAGCAGACGGAGGAGGCACTTCAAAAGAGTGAATACGAGTATCGCCGGATTGTCGCAACTGCCACCGAGGGGATATGGAGTCTGGATACCAATTTCGTTCTTACCTATGTCAATCAGAAAACGGCTGACATGCTCGGCCATAGCGTCGAGCAGATGATAGGCAAACCGCTTTCACATTTTTTATTTGCAGAAGACCTGGATGACTCTGAACAAAGGAGGGAGCGCCGTCGTCAGGGAATGAAAGAAATTTTCGAGCGTCGCTTACGACGCAAGGACGGCAGCGAATGCTGGACTATCATTTCCACCACTCCCATTGTCGGCGAAGATGGCAGGTTTGAGGGTTCGTTTTCAATGCTGACCGACATTACAGAGCGTAAGCGGATGGAGGAAGCTCTGAGAGAATCAGAGAGAAGACTTGCCGATATTATCGATTTCCTGCCCGATGCGACTTTTGCCATTGATCTGAACGGGAAGGTTATCGCGTGGAACCGGGCCATTGAAGAGATGACGGGGATCAAAGCTGAAGCCATACTGGGCAAAGGGGATTATGAATATGCCCTGCCCTTTTACGGGGCTCGCAGACCGATCTTGATTAATCTCGTCTTTAGTACCGATGAAGAGATCAAGAGGAAGTACCGTTTTGTCAGAAAAGAGGGAGACGTTATATGGGCAGAAGCTGACGTACCGGTAAAGGGCAAGGGAACGCGTGTACTTTGGGGGAATGCCACACTTTTGTATGACAGCAGGGGTAATATCGCGGGTGCTATTGAATCAATTCGCGATATAACTGAGCAAAAGATGGCTGAGGAGTCTCTGGCGGAATCCCGGAGGTGGTTGTCGGATATTATCGAATTCCTGCCGGATGCTACTCTTGTTATTGACAGGGACGGCAAGGTGATTGCCTGGAACCGGGCTATAGAGGCCATGACGGGGGTGAAGGCTGAAAAGATGCTCGGAAAAGGAGATTATGAATACGCGCTTCCCTTCTATGGAGAAAGAAGGCCCATTCTCATCGATCTCGCCCTTCGTGCGGATCCGGAAAGGGAAAAAGAATACACCGCTATTCGCAGGGCAGGAGATATCATTTTTGGAGAGTCCTATACACCGAAGTTACCTCCCGGCAATGTCCACCTGTCGGCAACGGCGTCGGTATTGCGGGATGCCGGCGGCAAAATTATTGCGGCCATCGAGTGTATCCGCAACAACACCGAGAGAAAGAATCTCGAAGCCCAGCTCCAGCAGGCCCAGAAGATGGAGGCAGTAGGAACACTGGCGGGAGGCATTGCCCACGACTTCAACAATCTCCTTATGGCGATTCAGGGGAATACCTCGCTGATGCTGATGAAGACTGATTCCAGCGATCCCCGTTATGAAAAACTGAAAGCCATCGAAGATCAGGTCATTGCGGGGTCGGGCCTGACGAAACAGCTCCTGGGGTTTGCCCGTGTGGGCAAATACGAGCTGAAGCCCATAGACATGAACGAGGTCGTTGAAAAGAGTTCTACTATGTTCGGCAGGACAAAGAAGGAGATTTTGATCCACAAGAAATTTGGGAAAAACCTCTGGGCCGTGGAAGCGGATACCCCCCAGATGGAGCAGATCCTTATGAACCTCTATGTCAATGCCTGGCAGGCCATGCCGGGAGGGGGACACATTTATCTTGAGACGTCTAACCTGACCATAAAAGAGACTGACGGGAAGATTTTTTACATGAAACCCGGCAGATATGTAAAAATCTCAGTCAACGACACCGGAGTGGGTATGGACGAGAAGACGAAGGAAAGGATCTTCGAGCCATTTTTCACAACAAAGGAGATGGGACGGGGGACGGGACTGGGGCTTGCCATGGTCTACGGGATTGTCAAAGGCCATAATGGCTTTATCAATGTGTACAGCGAAGAGGGCAAAGGCACGACCTTCAATATCTACCTGCCCGCTTCAGAGAAAGAGGTTCTGAAAGAGGAAAGGCCGGAGGATGTCATCCTCAAGGGCCGGGAAACAATTCTCCTGGTTGATGATGAGAGGACAATCATCGACGTGACGAAAGAGATTCTGGAAGTGTTGGGATATCTGGTTCTCATTGCTGCCAATGGCCGGGAGGCTTTGAAAATTTATCAGGAAAACAAGGATAAAATCGATGTCGTCATCCTGGACATGATAATGCCGGACATGGGTGGTGGAGAGACTTTCGATCGCCTCAAGGAGATTAATCATGATATCAAGGTGATTCTTTCCAGCGGGTACAGTCTGAACGGTGAAGCGTCCGGTATCATGGCCAGGGGCTGTCGGGGCTTTATTCAAAAGCCGTCAAGCGTTGCCGTACTATCGCAGAAACTCAGAGAAGTCCTGGGGGAAAAGGTTAAAGACTCAAAATAGTGATCTTTACCATCCAACAATTGATTAAACTGTTGCTATACCGAAGGCGGCATATCTTTAAAAATCCTTCCGTCGGGCATGTACTCGACAATCCCGCCATCTTCTTCAACCATGACCGTGAGAATGGCATCGATTTTCTTATTTTCCGTGGAGGCGATAACTTCCCGAATCGTTCTGTAACGGGAAAGTTCTTCAATTGTCACAAGCGTGGGGACAACCATTTTAAATTTCTGCCGGCTATAGTCGGCGATGATTTTCTGAGGAGTAAGCCAGACATGTCTCATTAATTCAATGCCATCGTGGATGGCCTCCTGGTGTGAAGGCATTTCAGCGACAAAAAATCGGACATCATAACGAAGGGGTAACAGCTCAGGCGTGATCCAGTGGGAGAAATAGTAAAGGCGGTCGGCAGCCAGGGTCAGCCCTTCATTCCGGAGGATGGTCATCAGATTGATTTCTCCCGTTTGCAGTTTCTTGCGATAAGAGCGGAATCTATCGAGGTCATCTTCGGGATTGAAAGAAACGAGGGTTCCATCACTGCGATAGGCCAGCAGCAGGCCGACTTCTTCGAATGTTTCACGAATGCCGGCTACCCATGCACCCAGGGCCTTTTCCGGTGAATACATGTCGCGGAGTATAGTTCGCGCTTTTTTCAGGTCAACGCCGGTGCAACAGTTTTCCATATCCGGTGAATAATCTTCATGATCCAGACAGCCGCCAGGGAATACATAGGAGTCGGGCACAAACTTGCTATGCGGATGCCTCAGGACCATCAGGACCTCAAAGGGCTCCACGTCTGAATTTGGTGACTGCCGGAGAAAAATCACCGTCGCGGCATCTTTCGGTTTAACGGCCATATTCATACAACACGAAGGAATTCATTTACTATAAATTTTTAATCAGATTTTATATTAAAGCAACCGGTTTTTCATTAACTCTTTTTTACCTTTCCTCCTTCATCTTTGTCATTTCGAAGGAATGCAGTGACGGAAAAATCTCATTGTTGGTTCAAGTCTCTGCCTCAAACCAAAATGGGAAATCCATTCCACGCTATCATTCCCGTTCTCCGTGTCATTGCGAGCACACGCAGTGTGCGTGGCAATCTCTATACCGTCAATCCCCACCATTCTCACCCCCCTGTCATTCTCGCCGAAGCGAGAATCAAGTCCACCTTTTGTCATTTCGACTGCAGGGAGAAATCTTTATTATTAATCAAAATAATACGAACGACAAATCCCTGTCAATTTGCATATTCACTTGCCGGAGTAATAATAAGAAGGTAAAATAGCCCTAACGTTCGACCGAAATAAATACTTGAAAGGAAACCTATGACATCGCCACCAATCCTCGAAATATTTTCTGACTACGTTTGACCGTGGTGCTATTTCATTACGGTGCGTATTGATAGACTGAAGAAGGAATACAAAGTTGAAGCCAAATGGTTTGCCTTCCCCCTCCATCCAGAGACACCGGAAGAAGGCCTTACCTATGAAGAACTCTTTGCCGGCAGGTCTGTAGATATCCAGGCCATCATGATGCGTCTCCAGCAGGTAGCGGGAGAGCTTGGTCTCCCCCTGGCCGATCGTACAAGAACTTACAACAGCCGCCTGGCTCAGGAGCTCGCAAAGTGGGCGGAAGCGAAAGGGAAGGGGGATGAATTTCACGCCGCGGTTTTCCGGGCATATTTCGTGGAGGCTAAAAACATTGCCAAGGCGGAAACGCTCGTCGGCCTTTGCGAATCCATCGGGCTTCCGGGGGATGAAGCTCGGCGCGTCGTCTTGGATAGAACTTTCCGGGAAGCGGTCGATGCCGATTGGAAGCGATCCCGCGATCTGGGGATAACGGCCGTTCCTACCGTAATCATGGGTTCTCAGGGGATTGTGGGTTTCCAGCCATACGATGTTCTCGAACAATTCCTCAAAAGTGCCGGAGTTGAAAAAAGGAAGGCATAATACATGGGGAAGGGGAACAGTCGACAGGAGGAAATATATGTTATACAGAAAGCTGAAAGACGACATTTCCGTTTCCATCCTCGGTTTCGGAGCCATGCGGCTCCCTTTTAATAACTAATATTGGCCTTGAATCCGGCAGCGAGCGAATGGGGAACATTATTATTCCTTGTGGATCGAAGATTCTCCGCAGTTTACTGCGAAGAGTTTCAATTTTCCTTTTAGATATTTCGTTCCCAATGGTGCCTGGAAGGAAGAAAGATTGCTGAGCAGGATAAGCTTAACCGGGGAATTGATAAACCTGGCGGACGGAGTTAACGCGAAGGTCTTTAAATTGAGTTGTAGGAGGCAGGTTGGCTGACGGATTACATAAAGAGTATGAATACCGCTTCGGGCCGAAGAATGGTTGGAGAGTCGTTGTAGCAAACTCACAGCCGCTACGCGAGAAGGCATTTAAGCTCATCTATGATATCTACCTTGGCAGGGGATACGATTTAAAATTGGGCCGCCAGAGCGGGTTCTGGTGTACGATCCATCATTTACATCCCCGTACGGTGACTTTTCTTGCTGAGAAGTCCGGGCAGCCGGTGGGTACGGTGAGCGTTATCCCCGATTCCCGGTTGGGCTTACCTGCCGATCTCATCTTTCCCGAGCAGCTGGAATTTTTACGAAAGGCCGGGCGACGGCTATGTGAGGTTTTCTCTCTGGGGGTGGTTGAGGAGATTCCTCACAGCTCCATTGATCTGGCGATGCACCTGTACAGGCTTGCCCGTCTTACTGCTACCAGCGTGTTTAATGATACCGATATTGTCGCATCTATCATGGCCCACCATGCTGCATTTTACTCAAACATTCTTCTGTTTGATGAGATCTCGCCGGATTCGCGACTAAGCCCGAGGACCGGTGCACAGGTCCGCTACACGCACATTGATCTTGAAACTATGGAAACCCGGTACGCAGAGCGATACAGCCGCTTGAAGGGCAAGCGGAACCTGCACCGCTGGTTCTTTCAGAATGAGGGAGAACCGGCCACGGTCCAATGGATCCACAGAAACAAACGTCCGATGACCGTCGATGAATTGAATTATTTTGGGAAGCTTAAATCTCATATCCTGTCTGAAACACATGCGGATGCTGCTGCTATCCTGATGGAATTCTACCGACAGGCGGGAGTCAAGGTTCCGGACTGAACCGGACATCTTTAGCGGCTTTGTATGAAAAAAGCCGCCTCAAGAGAAGAAGAGGCGGCTTAGAGGGTATATGAATATATGCAGAGGAATTCTATTCGTAAGCAGGCTTTATTTACTGCTGCATCACATCGGCTCCGGCTGTTGCAACCATGCCGTCCTGCTGTGCTGCGCCGCCCGATACGCCTATCGCACCGATGATCTTGCCGTTCTGCATAATCGGTACGCCGCCCTCAATCGCGATTATGCCGTCCAGCGTCAGGTAAGCCGTTTTTCCACTTCCTATCAAAGTCTCAAAGGCCTTGGTCGGGCGCTTAAAAGCAACAGAGAACTTGGCCTTGTGGACCGCCGCATCAACGCTGCCGTACTGGACAACATCGAACCTCTCCAGGTATAGGAGATGGCCGCCGGTATCCACGATCGCGATAACAACATTTATCTTCATCTTGATCGCTTCCTGAGCCGCGGCAGCGGCAACTTTCTTGGCTGTTGCCAGGTTTATATTAGGGCCATAAGGGATTGGCATCTGCTGGGCCACGGCGATGCCTGAAAAGATAAAAAACATAACACAAAGGATAGATATTATTTTTAGTACGCGCATACTTTCTCCTCTTTTAATAGAATTTCCTTCTCAGGATAGAGTTAAAATATAACAGGACGTGTGAGTATGTCAATGAGATATCACCTTCCATTCCGGAACCCCATCCTGTTTCATCTGTTTGTTGCCGCCATGTTTACATGCACTGCCTTATACTAATCAGTTTGAATCTGTTAGTGAGCGCATTCCGCGTAGCTGGAATCGTAATCAAAACAAGCAGCAAACTTAATTGAAGTGAGGGAAAAGATTGAGGCGTTTCAGCCATAGCGCATATCAGTTTAAGGATATTCGCCGGTCAATATCAGGGGATTAGCTATAGCCGGTACCGTTCATTTAATGTAAAATAAAGATCTCATTCTATTTTTTCAGCTATGCATTGCAAGCCATAGCGCATCAGAAGAGTTGAAAAGAGGTGAATTGTTTATGCGTCCTATCTGGACAGGGGCCATTAGTTTCGGGCTGATCAATATTCCTGTGCGAATGTACACAGCGGTCAACGAAGCCCGGCCTGAGTTTACTTATCTCCACAAAAAGGATTTGAGTCCGATTCGGTATGCCAAAGTCTGCAAGGCCGATGGTGAAGAAATCCCGTTCACAGATATCGTCAAGGGTTACGAATATCAGAAAGGGGATTACGTGGTTTTGCAGGATGATGATTTTAAGCATGCAGACATACGCAAAACACAGACTATCGATATCACGGACTTCGTCAACAAAGAGGAAATAGACATCAAGCTGCTGGAAAAGCCTTACTATCTCGAGCCGACCAAAGAATCGAAAAAGGCGTACGCGCTGCTCTGTGAAGGGCTTAAAAAGACCGGGAAAGTGGGGATCGGCAGTTTCGTTCTTCGCACGCGCGAGCATCTTGTCCTCCTCAAGCCTGAAGATGGGTTGCTCATACTGGAGCAGATGAGATTTGAGAGCGATATTGTCAGACCCACCGAAATCAATATACCCGTTGAGGAAAAATTATCCGCGAAGGAACTGGATCTTGCCATTAAATTGATCGATCAATTGACCGGCGCTTTTCATCCCGAACAATATAAGGATACCTTCTCAGAGGAAATCATGAAGATCATCGAAAAAAAGGCGCACGGCAAAATGCCTAAAAAACCAAAAGGCGAAAAACTTGTACCCACAGCAGTTCCCGATCTGATGTCCAAATTGCGTGAAAGTCTTGAACAAGCTAAAAAGAAAAGGATTGCAGCATAAAT
The DNA here is from genome assembly GCA_963695875.1 of uncultured delta proteobacterium. Taxonomy (GTDB): domain Bacteria; phylum Desulfobacterota; class Syntrophia; order Syntrophales; family UBA2185; genus DATKLL01. The sequence continues at coordinate 316,668 of CAVOID010000011.1, forward strand.
TAACAGGCGTTTTCATCCATGCCTCTGCAAGAATACCTGAAGAAACGAAATTTCACCAAATCCCCCGAACCCACCGGCAAAAAGGCGCGGGTGAGGCAGGAAATCGGCCCTCTTCATTTCGTCATCCAAAGACATCAATCTCACCATCTGCACTATGACTTGCGCCTGGAGCTTAACGGCGTTCTCAAAAGCTGGGCAATTCCCAAAGGTCTCACTCTGGATCCGGAACAAAAGAAACTCGCCATTATGGTTGAAGACCATCCGCTGGATTACCTGACCTTTGAGGGGGTAATCCCCAAGGGCAGTTACGGCGCCGGAACCACGATTATCTGGGACGAAGGCGAGTATCACTGGGCGGGTGCGACGGGCCGGCGGGAGAGCGAGAAGGCGATGAATGAAGGCCTTGTAAAGGGACATATCAGCTTTGTCCTGAAGGGCGGAAAACTGAATGGAGAATTCGCCCTCGTGCGGCTGAAGCGCGCGAAAGAGAACAATTGGCTCCTGATCAAGAAACATGACGAATTTTCCCATCCCGAACCTCCTCCGGCTGAAAAGCATAAAAAAACGGCGGAGCTCTCAAAGGACAAGGCGAGGCATAACCGGAAACCCTCGAAAGGGGCATCCGTACCCGATATTGCCATGGTTAATCTCGGCGATG
>CAVOID010000012.1:0-128814 GCA_963695875.1 uncultured delta proteobacterium
AACTCTCTGTAAAATCATCTAGTTATATATTTGGCATCAAGCTTGCTAAACTTTCGGCAGGGTAAGATACTATTCATTCATAATGAACTTGCCTAAAATCTAAATACACTTTTCCTAAAGGAGGGCAGACATGTATAGAAGGATGGGTTGTATTATTTTTGCATTTTTTTCACTGTTTCTCGCATTAATCCATATGGTGGATATCGGTGTGATTGGGGAAGCCTTCAGCGCCAATCCTCCTACAGTTTCGATTTCTGCGAATCCTATCTCTGTCGCCCCCAATAGATCCAGTACCCTGACTTGGAGTTCTACCAATGCCACATCGTGCTCCATCGATCAGGGGATAGGCACAGTCGCCGCCAGCGGGACAAAGAAGGTAACCGTTCCCGCGACGACAACGTACACAATTACTGCAATCGGTTCCGGAGGTACAGCCACAGCAAGTGTTACAGTTACCATGGCTTCCCGGCCCAAACTCACTTTTTCTGCAAATCCTTTATACATCCAGCCTGGCCAGTCGAGTACCCTCACATGGAGCACGACCAACGCTACTTCCTGCTTCGCTGATTGGATCGGTAGAACAGTTGCCACCAGCGGGACAGCGCTAGTTACACCCGCCAAGACGGGCCCATATACGATCACGGCTACTGGTCCCGGGGGTCAAGTCGCGGCCAGCGTTACGGTTACGGTGGTTAACCCATCGGTTACACTTTCGGCAAATCCCGCTACCATCAACCTCGGTGACGAAACTATGCTGAGCTGGAGTTCGGCCAAAAGCAATACGTGCGTGATTGACCAGGGCGTCGGTTATGTTGATCCTACGGGGTCAATAACGGTTTCACCCACACAGACTACTGCATACACAATTAGATCAACAGACCCTCTTGGTGAGACAGCTATGGCTACGGCTACAGTTACAGTCATTCCTCCGCCTACGATTACTATCTCTGCCAATCCTACCTCGATCGCCGCAGGTCAAGCGAGCACCCTGACATGGAGCACTACCAATGCCACGACATGTTCCATTGACCAGGGGATCGGTACTGTTCCACAGGCGGGACGCGATCGGTTTCACGACGAGCCCCCACGCAGACGACGACATACACCATTACAGCCACGGGGCCTTCAGGCATGACCACGGCTGCCGTGACGGTTATGGTAAACACCGTGAGCAAGATCGATATAACAATAACATCGCCTGCAGACGGAACTTCCGTAACGGGATCGAGCGTTATGGTGGAAGGGACGGTAAACAACTCCTTTGGCAATGAGACGGGGGTTACGGTAAACAAGATGTATATTGCGTCATTATCCAACAATGCGTTTGCTGTGAACCGTGTACCGCTCATAGAGGGTGCGAATACGATAACCGTGATCGCCAGTCGATACGATGGGAACAACGGCAACAAAGTCCATAACGGTGAATGCAGCCAAAGCAGGCGAATTATATCCGTATCACTGCTCATCCGGAATCGAGTATGGCGCCCATGGAAGTGACTTTGCGGATAAACGGCTCCTTCAGCATTGCCAACCCGGCAATTACACCGACAGGACCCGGCACGGTGGAGCAGTTGACGAGCGACAACCCTGATGAATACAAATACAGGATAACCACTGAAGGGATATATTATTTTACTGCTCAGGTCACCGGTCCTGACAATAATGTATATCAGGATACCGTGGCGGTTACCGTACTTTCGACACAAGTTGATGCGCTGCTTAGAGGCAAGTGGGAAGGCATGAAGACTGCCTTGAGCAATCAAGATATTAACGGTGCGATACTTAATTTTGCTTCTGATACTCAAAGTAGCTATAGCAAATTATTTACCGGTTTGAAGTCTGTCCTTGCAAGCTATGCAGCCGAATTATATGCGACCCAGGTTAATTTGATATCTATAGAAAATAATAAGGCAACCTATAAGATTCTAGTTACGAGAGATGGCACAGCGTTTTCTTTTTACCTCCTGTTTATTCAGGATTACAATGGAATCTGGAAGATATGGAAGTATTAGTGGAGGGAAGGATTATGAAAGTCATGATTGTCGCACCTGTTGTAGTATTAATATTAGCATTACCTTTGTGCTGCCTCGACCATTTTCATGATTTGCTCACCAAGAAGGGGTTTGATAAATGGCTAGTCAGTTAGTTTCTTCAGGTGCTTGGTTTAAGTTCCAATGCCGTCTCTTGATTGGGCGCTCATGCCGCATCGCACACAGGGCATGGACGGCAACTACTCCTGGAATGATGTGCGGCATTATTACTATCAAGCCCTTACTGCAGATGTCTAGAATATCAAGGAGGCCTGATTATGAAGAAGCTCATCATATATTTTATCGCGGCGGTGGTTCTGATTTTCCGTCTCCGCCTGCGGGCGCTGGTTTATATTCTATCACAAGCCGGAGTATCGTGGGAGAGTTATCGACGCAGAAACGAAGGCGCCGATAGAGGGGGCTGTGGTGGTAGTTATGTATTATAAACAATTTATCATGGGCGTAGCTGAAAGCGGGAAAGTAAGTATTATGAAGGTAAAGGAAACCTTGACGGACAGCAAAGGTGAATTTTACTTCCCTTCTGATACTGGCTTAATGCCTTTCTTTTCAACGGAATTATTTTCTGCGTTTATAATTTATAAGCCGGGCTATGTGAGTAGCTCGGGGCCAAGTGGTTCATTCAGTAGAGTGCTGATTGAGAAATTCTTTTCCATCGATGTGATCGGGAAAGAGGGTGAGATACGAGATGGGTACGATTCCTGGAAAGGCCCCCTGGGGATTGTGGAGCTGACGAAAGGTGATGGAATGAGTCCATCGCCACCAGCCGATTATCGATCAAAGGCGTTACCTCTTTTGTTTAAAGCCATTAATGAAGACCGTAAAAGACGTGGATTGGAGGAAGATGTAAAATGAAGAAAGACCGGATAGAGAATATTTTCAAGATGTTCATGATAATGATGCCAGTGTTGTTAATCATTTTTACATCCCATAGCTGGGCCTACAAAGGGGATACCCATAAGGCGATAAACCAGTACATTTCTGACAAAAATTCAACTTTAAACGGCTTCTCCCTGCACACCTATCTACAAACCCAGCTGGGGATACAGAAAGGTGTAGAAACCTCTTTTAACAACAAACAGATTTTCGAGTGGATAAGAGACGGTGGCGATTCCGAAGATAATTCTTGGCGCTTCCTCAACCATTTTTATAATCCGCTCACGCGTCCCGACAGTGGTCTTAATGTATTTTTCTGGCAATGGAACGTGTGGCAGACCGGAAAACCAGCCATCGACTGGGCGCTGATGCCCATCAGCATACAGGGCATGGACGGCAACTACTCCTGGAAGGATGTGCGGTATGACTACTACTTGGCCCTCATCAACCATCAAGGTATGCGTGAGTTTTACTATGGGGAGACATTCAGGGGGCTGGGACAGCTCATGCACCTGGTGGAGGATATGTCGGTGCCCGCGCATACCCGCAATGACTGGCATCCTATAAATGAGAGTTATGAAAGCTGGGCGCTGAATTATGTGACCTCTCCAGCACATCGTTTCTCACTATTCCCCTTTCTTCTTTCAGCCCAGTGATTCTGTAACCGTCAGCAATCTCTTCGACAGCAACCAGTACACGGGGTCCAACCCCGACGTAACCTATCAAGCCAATATAGGTCTTTCCGAATTTACGAATGCAAATTATTTCAGCGACGGTACAATTGATTCTGCAGCATTCCCCTCGCCAAAAAATGACCTTACTCAAACAGTTACAATTGGCGGAATGCCATACTACATTAAAGAATGCAGCAACTGCGCTGATACAAATGCCAGCAGAGCAGGCAGACCCGGATATTACTTACTCTCCACCGTCGATTACTCAAACGTGTGGGGAGCATACAGTTATGACCAACCCATCTTTCCGATCTTAGACAATTATGTATGTGGTGATTATGCCCGATTTCTCATGCCCCGCGCCGTGGGCTATTCATCCCAGTTGTTGAACTATTTCTTCCGGGGCAAGATGAAAGTGAAGGTCCTGCCTGTCTTCAATTCTGACGGGAAACTCAAACAGGCTTATGTCAAAATTAGAAACATCACTCCTACTAAAGAAACAATGGATGGTCCAAATAAAAGTTATTTCGTACTTTCCTATCGCTACACGCCAACCGGTGCGCCGTCTGACGGTTCAGGTGATAAATGGATCACGTCTAATGGTATCTATTTGCCGAAGGCGCTCCCATACGGACTAGACGCATCAGGGAATGATCTTGAGGGAGACAATTACGAAGTTCTAATTATTTTTGATAACCTTGATCAGCTTTCCGATCCGATTCCAAGGGAATGCTATGAAAGCGTAAAATATATTCTTACGTACATGGGTGACCTCGGGGATGAGAACATGGTTATTGCAGGAGGCTACATCACTAAAATGGGCACTGTAATCGGCAAATATATTCCTGCTAAACAGGTTTTATTTGATGAAGAGTGGATCATATCTCCCAAGGGAGATAACCTTGTCTGGTCCATGAGTAACGACAGGTCGGGCAACATGGCGGATTCGACGTTTTGCAATTCTTTTTATTGCTCATATTTTGCACCCGGTAAGGAAGGCAGGTTTTTCTATTGTGGTGATAGCTCCTGCAATAATCCCTGTTTTGATAGCGCAGGACAGGCGACAGACAGCGTTGACCTTGCGAATGGGGGTAGCCTCATTATGAACAATATAAGATATGTATTCCCTAACTGTAATCCGTCATCGCAGGATAGTCCTGCTCATTGTAATACATCATTGATCGGCTACAATGCTTCAGGTTACAACTATCAAGAGGGCAGGGACATCCTATCGGGTAATATATACAACCCATGGAACAGCAGCGCGAACAAATACATTTTCCCCATTGACATTACAAAAGACACGTATATTCAGATCAGCTTAGACGAGATGTCCATTAGCCCGACTCCTCCAGAATCAAATTACGGGCTTGCTTACCAGGTAGTAGAGTTTTATTTTAATCACGGTTACGTATTACAATACTCCTGGGGTGACCAGGGCATTCATAATTCTAATCCCTATGCCGGTTATTTCTTACTTGATCTTGGTTATATAAACGTGGACAATATCTACGACTTGTTCGAGCAGTATGGCCTCCCCCCACCCCCCCAGGACCTTAAGCTAAACTACATACAAATAAGTCAGCAGACACTTTGGAATCTGCCCTGTGACACTCAATATATACAGAAAATAGCGGTTGATCTCATCCGCGTTGGAGAGATGACGCCTACATATTAACGGTCAGCGTGTTAGGCATGTCATGCTGAGTTTGTTACGACAGCCAGTATTTGTTTTTCTGGGGATTCCAGTTGTTCAGAAGGAATGTGCGGAACAGAACATAATAACTTTTATTAAGGAAGATTAAACAGACCGATTACAGTTATGGCAGCAATACAAGACAAGGAGTTAACGATGAAGAAACTTGCATTATGTTTAATGTTAGCAGTCGCGAGCCTATCCGTGGCCATTTTTCCTGCCACGGCAGCGCCCATTATTGTTCCCGGTTATGGAGAGACCGGCTGGCAAACGTACTCGCATGAATTTACCAGTGACTGGCGAGGAACGTTTGGTATTGGTGTCAGTAATTATGGTGATATGGAAATGGATTCAAAGTTACTTGTTGGCAATCTGAATATCGGTCCGCCAGGAAATACAAGATTTGAAACAGGCGATTTCACTGGTTACACGGTATATGGGGATAGCAATGCCGTTATCAGTCAGGCAATCTCATATAATGGTAGCATATACATGCCAACCAAAGGTTCTTACATGGCCAGCATTCTTTCTTCTTATTATTACGATGACACAGGCGGATGGACTGATTACATAGATACAAGTGAGTGGGGCGGTACAAACGGCGCTTACATCACTTTCCCGCTGGATGTGGCAGGGGGAACGATGTTGACTTTTCACTGGGCCTTCCTGGCAGGCGATGAATATCCCAATGCTGATTTTGCCTTCGTGTTCGGCCAACCAAAATGCGGGGGACCAGCTCCAACGTCATGCGAGACGTTCTTGGGCGCCCGACCGATGCTATCGAGTAGTGGTGACTGTCCGGAGCAGTATTTTGAAAAGATCGCCGAGATCGGGGAAGCAGTATCTGTACCCGAACCAGCTACCGTTATGCTTCTTGTTTGTAGCTTGATCGGTCTCGTAGGTCTCAGGAAAAAAATATAAAGGCTTTCCAGCAGCCCTTACAGTTCCTATAAGGGGCCAATGGACCGCAGAATGTCTTCATACAGTTTTTATGGTACAGGGGATAGAATCTTGTCATTTTTTTCAAAATTAAAGGCTTTCCAGCAGCCCTTAGAGTTCCTATAAGGGCTCCCAATAGGCCGCAAAACGTCTTCGTACAGTTATTTTATGGTATTAGGGGATAATCTTGTTTTTTTTTAAAGATCATTCCTGTCCACCGGTATATTAAGACTTTTAAATACTAAATAGTTTAATGCGAGGAACTTATACGACCAAAGCAATCTCAGGAATCATTAAAAAAAGAGATTGCCACGCTCCCTATGGTCGCTCGCAATGACAAATGGGGGATTACGACACAATCTATGGTCGAAATGACAGTGCGGAAGTTTTTCAAAGCTCTCATATCAAGAGCGAAATTGAGCCGGATTGGTATGGGGGAGAAACAGGGCAGCAGTGTATTGATCCATATATGCCGGAGTCGTAGATAGTTCCAGATAGGTCATCCGCCGGGCCTGCTCGCGCTGTCTTTCTCTATGTTTCTCTGATACCAGGACCATATGGCTCCCCGTGAGAGAAGCATTACCGATAAAATGAAACCGGTCCCGCGGCAGATTAGGAAGGAGGCCGATTGTTATAGCTGCTTCCAGATCCAGAAACCGGCCAAACCCACCGGCGATATAGACCTTCCTGAGATCGTGAAATTCCATACCCACCTGTGTCAGCATGAGCGCGCATGCGGCATACAGCGCCGCCTTTGCACGTATGATGTTTTCTATATCCTGCTCGTCGATGATAATCGCGCGCCCGGTGGCGCTTTCCTTTGCAGAGACCAAGGTATAGGCAGCCTGACGGCCATCGATTTGAATGGCTTCTGACGGTTGGGAGCGGTTCAATTTACCGGCAGCGTCAATCCAGCCGGTTTGCAGAAGTTGCGCAAGTAGCGAAATCATGCCGGAGCCGCAGACGCCCCGTGGTCTTTCCTGGCCGATGGTTTGGCAGGTCGCCAGTCCTGTTGCTTGATCAACCTCCACTTTTTCGATAGCCCCGGCAGCGGCTCTCATGCCGCACTTGATCCCACCACCTTCAAAGGCCGGTCCGGCAGAGCAGGCGCAGGTCAGAAGAAATTCCCGGTTGCCTATCACCACTTCGCCGTTGGTGCCGATATCCATGAAGAGGCAGACATCATCGCTATTGTTGCATAGATCGGTGCAGAGGATGCCCGCGGTGATATCCCCGCCCACATAGCTTCCCACGGCCGGTGAAATCATGACAGGCGCTGGTGGATTGATATCGATGCCGACATCCGCTGCTGTGAAGAAAGGCACATCGAGGACCGTCGGTGTATACGGATCAAGCCTGATGTATTCGGGGTTCAGACCCAGGAGCAAATGGATCATCGTCGTGTTGCCGGAAATAGACAGCGCAGGCGATTTCAAAAGGTTCCACCTGGTCGTTGTGCGCCGACTGGTGAATGAGACGGTTGATCGTCCGGAGCACACGGCTGCGGAGTTCTTCCCGGCGATCCAGCCTCCGGGCATAGTCTATACGGCTGATAACATCGAGACCGCAGGCGAGTTGGCCGTTGTAATCGGTACAGGTGGAGAGAATCTTCATATCGGACAGATCAACGAGCTGTACGGCTACGGTGGTCGTGCCAACATCAACGGCAATCCCGTAGTGCCTGCCGGTCCTATCTCCTGCCTCAATAGCGGTAACACGGTATGTCCTGCTCTCACCGAAGCGGACTTTCCATAAAAACCGTGACGGTTACATTGCCGTCCGCGGCCCGCAGGGCATCGGTAACCTGACGGATAACAGCTAGCGGAAAAATAATATCTTCTTTACCAAGCCTACTGTTGTAGCGTGCGTGTAAGACGATCCAGGTCCGACAGGCCGTCGGCCTTTTGCGGGGGCGGTACATGAATGTATATCTTTTCGGTAAGCGGCCGGTGGTCCTCGGAAGAAGGCAGCAACGCCGGATCGACAAGCGCCATACCATCGTCGTCGCTGAACTGGCCGCCGAAACGGCTGGCCTGATCGGGCACTTCAATAACAACATCCGAATCCCGGATAGACGAAAGGCAGGTTGGGACAAAGCCCTGGTCGATTTCCGCCTGAGTCAAAACGCCGAGGCTTTCGCAGGCAACCTGGCCGGAGACAATGCGCACGGTGCAGTTGCCGCAGGTACCCTTGCCGCCGCAGGGGGCGTCGATCTCTACACCAGCCCGCCGCGCCGCGTCCAGCAGCGTTGTCTTCGCTTGTACCTCGAGAGTGATCCCCGATGGTTGAAAAGTTATAAAAGGCATGGCTCCAGATTTCCCTTTGTCATTCCGAGAAGCGTGAGTGACGAGGAATCCTCAATGACACCAGATTTCTCGCTTGCGCTCGAAATAACACCTTTAAACGAACTCGATTTTCTATGATTTTGCCTTTTGCATTTTCACAAAGCTTTCGATATCCGCGGCTTCCTGGGGGCCGACCAGCACCTTCCAGCCGGGCAGGTTCTCCTCCAGCTCGCCGCTGATCTGGGCGACGTAGCCGGGAATGACGATCTCGCGCGTGGACACCTGGTTTTCCAGGCCGATCTCCTTGACGAATTTGGCGATGGAGGCGCCGGAGAACTTGCCCGCCGCCCAGGCGGTGAGCACGCTCATGCCCTCGCATTCCGGCACCACCAGCCAGGCGCTGATGCCGCTGTTCTCGATTTCGCCGGAGACGATGAAATAGGTGAGGGAGAAATTGGTGGTCACGAAAACCGGCGAATCCGGCCGGGGCTCGCCGATGGGATAGACCTTCGGCTCCACCTGGATGGGCTTCTGCGGGTCGGTGTAGATGTTGAGCCGCAGGGTCATGAGCGAGGCCATCAGCGCGGGATCGAAGGCGGGCAGCACGCAGATGCCGCCGTACTTGGTGATCTCCGTGACGCTCCAGCGGCTATCTCCAGCAGATCAGCACCGTGGTCTAGAAAGCGCAGGAAGGGATACCCGAGCGGCTTGACAGCGTCTTTGAGGGCGGCGCGGCGGACGGCTGGAGTTGGTCTGGAACTGCTCGGCCAGGGACGACGTCTGAAACTGGAGCAGGAGATCGTGGAAGCCCGCCTCCCGGAGCTTCGACGGCGCACCGGAACAGGCCGTCCAGGTCGGGGGCGGTCACGGCCAGGGCATGGTCGTTTTCCTTCGCCGACGAGGCACAGCTCATCCACCGCTTCCGGCGTAGCGGCAGCAGAGGACGCTGCGGGAGCCTTTGACAGCCGCGGCGGCGGCCTTCAACGCCGTGGGGCTCGCGCTGCGCAGGACCAGCGGGCGTCCGGTTGTTTCCCATGCTCTTTTTGGCAAGTGCGGCGAAAACTGTCCGCGTCCGCGCCCTTCTGGGTGACGCCACCATGTCGATGCCGAAGCGTTTCGCCGACGCGCTCCAGCCGGTAATCGCGGACTGCCCTGAGCGTTTCTTCGATCATGCCGGGCGGATCGGTATCATTGATATTGACGGCCAGGGCGGTCTGGTGGACGAAGGTCTTTTCATGCCGGTAGAGGACAGTTTCCTCGCCCAGCTTGAGCGCCCTGTCCGGTCCCAGCGCGATGCCCCGGACCGGCGGCTCGCTCGCCGCGCCGAGGACACGCTTGGCCTCTTCGGAGGCATAGGGGCATTCGGCGAGCTCGGCCTTTTTTGCCGCCAGCTTCATGGCAAAGGCCAGGCAGGTGTTGGAGCCGCATTCCTTGCAGTTGGTCTTGGGCAGCAGTTTCTGAATCTGCAAACCGGTCAGCGCCATAATCAAATCTCATTTCTGACTCTATTACCGAATTGCCTTTGCATCATGAGCTCAAGTAATTGTCTTCTTCAGCGCCACGACCGCTTCGGGATGATACATGATCAGGATGTCGGCGCCGGCATAGAGGAGGCTTAGCGCCGTGGACAGTTCCCAGAGGGCGGCGCGCTTTCCCAGATTCGCCCCAGGCCGGGAAGTCGGCCTCCGTGGCCCGGTACTCCTTGATCTTGGCGCACTCCTGGCCGGGCGAGACGATCATCGGCGCGGCCAGCATCTTGTCGCCGCCCAGGCCGGTCAGGCGGATCCGCTCCATGACGGAGTAGGTGTATTCGATGCCGTAGCCGATCGCACCGGTCATCGGGTCCATGACGATCTGCTCCGGCTTGACGTCCATGTTGGTCAGCAGGATGTTCATCTGCTTGCCGATGTTGACGTCGATGGGGCTCTGGGCGACGACGCAGTGGCCGTAGGCCATGGCCGCGCCGGCGATGGTGCGGTAGTTGTCCTGCTCCACCCAGTTGAGCAGCAGGTTCTCGCCGGCGCAGGCCTGCGCGACGGCCTTCAGCACTTCGTTGTTCTTGTCGAAATGGTTGTGGCCGGTGACGATCAGCGGCACATCCACCGCGGCCAGCACCGCCTTGACGAGTTCGACGGCCTCCTCCGGCGTGCGGTTGCCCTTTTCCGGATGCGTGCCTTCGAGGCGCACGCTGATGAGGTCGGCGCCGTATTTTTCGACGCAGACCTTGGCCATCTCCGCCGGGCTGGTTCAGGAGATCGCCGTAGATATCTCGCAGGACAGCGGGATATTTCTCGCTGATCCAGTCGAAGACTTCCATCGCCACGAGCGGACGGTTCGGCATTTCGCCTTCCCAGAGGTGGAAGGGCATGCAGTCGGCCCCGCCGATCGGTAACGTGCGGCCGCGGGTGCCGCCTGATGTTCCTCGTCGCGCCGAGCGTGACCGTGCCAGATGGGGACCTCGCATGCGTTTCCCGGCGGATAGGCGGAAGTGTCGGTGACGGCGTTGCAGGTTCGGCTCGCTGGGGCAGGGCATGCGGTCTGCGTGATGGACCGGTGCTCGCTCGATCGCCGAGGCACTTCTGGTGCCCTGATTCCTACGATCTGATTGTCACGACGCGGTAGCTCGATGGCTTCTTCCGCGATCGCTTCGATCGTGACGGCACGGCTGACTGCGGCCTGCGGGCTGCGCAGGGACGGCTCCGTGGCTCGGGGCCGCAGCCGGGTGCGGACGCTGCGGCAGCTGGCGATAGATGGCCATGTCGTCCATCTCCAGCGCCGGGTGATCGACCTTCTCCATGATATTCCCGGATTGCGTGCGCATCGGTGGCGACGGTCTCATCGGCGATCTTGTCCAGCAGATCCGGCGCACCCTGCTCGGCGAAACGCTTCTTCAGATCGGCGAGCGAGGAGCTCCTTGAGTTCCTTCGGCATCCAGACGAGGCGCTTGAAGCCGCCCTTCCGCCGCAAGGAACTTGCGGGAGGTCAGGAACACCTTGCCGCACGCCCATGAAGCCCGGGGTCTGCTGGCCGCCGCCGACGCTGCCGGCCAGCGTGGAGAAGGTCATGCCCACGGGCGTCTCGCCCGTGGAACTCGCGGTTGACGACCATGACGCCGTTGCACTCGGGCACATAGGCGCAGATGGCCTCGAAGCAGCCGCAGCTGGTCATCGGCCGGTCCATGATCGAGTAGGCGCAGAACGCCGTCGACGGTCTTGTGGCTGTTGGCGTAGACGTACTCGTTGATGCCCTTCCAGATGCCCCTGACCGGGTCGAGGCACTCGCCCTTCTTGACGGGCTGGTTCGGGCCGGTCTCGTCGATCTCGTAGGCCGCCTTGCCGTCCAGCCAGTTGTAGGCGCCGCAGAGCCCCAGCCGCTCCGGCGTGATGACGCAGACGTGGTTGGGCGCGAAGGACTGGCAGAGCAGGCAGGAGTAGAAGGTGTCCACCGACTCGTCGGTCATCGACTCCAGCCGGCGGTTGCGCTCGTCGTAGACCTTGCGGGCGACCGCCAGGCGCCGCTCCACCTCCGCCGCGTCGGTGATCAGCGTGACCTTCACCTTGTCCACGATGGCCGGGTAGTCGGACAGGAACTTGGCGTGGAGGATCTCGCCGTAGTGCCGCAGCCGCAGGCCCTTGGCGAAGCCGCTCTTGCGAGATGCGCGTCCAGACGATGTCGCGCTGGCCCATGTGCCAGATGCCCTCGGCGCCGTTGACCAGGTGGTGGATCTGCCGCTCGAGGATCGGCTCGAAGTCGGGCTGCATCTTGCGGCCCGCCACCTCCACCCAGATGGCCAGCGGCAGGCCGCCGCCGGGCTCGACGTCGTCGATGTCCGGGCCGATGACCTCGATCTCGCCGTCGTCGATCTCGTCCATGTCCACGCTGGTCACGAACTCGAAGGCCGTGGTCCGGTTGCCGCCGAACTCGACGTGGGCGTCCGCCTTGCGGATGCGCTCGCCCTCGAAGGCCGGGCCGTAGGGCACGGGGATCGGCACCTTGGTGATCTTGATCTTGCAGCCGCGCACCTCCAGGGCCTTCTCCACCATCGTCTCGTAGGGCACGTTGGAGACGACGTGCTCGTAGGTGCAGACGCCGGTGGGCAGGATCTGCGGGATGTCGGTGTCGGCGATGACGGGGAAGCCGTAGTTGATCGCCCCGGCCGCGGCGGCGTACTTCTCGGCGTCACCTCGCCGAGGGCCAGCACGAAGGCGAAGATGCGGTTCTTGTTGTATCGGAGGTTGGCCGTCGAAGTCGCCGGGCTTGACGCCGCCGAAGGAGAGGGCCGCGCGGTTGGCGAAGCCCAGGGCGTAGATCAGGGCGGAGACGTCCCTGCCGAAGGGCACCAGGCGGGTCTCCCAGCCGAGCTGCACGCCTTCCTCGGCCAGCTGCTCGGCGAACTGCTTGCCGTTGGTGCCGCCCGCCCATGAAGACGTAGAGGTTCTTCTCCTGGAGCTCGCGGGCGATCTGGACGGCGATCTCGTTGGTCGGGCGCCGCGCCGATGACGGCGGCGAAGCCGGGGGCCGTGCCGTCCACGAACTCGATGCCGCGCTCGCGCATGATGACGTCGTTGGCCGCGCCCAGCCAGATGCCCGTCGACCGGGTTGGGGCCGATCAGCGTACTTGCAGGCCTCGATGATCTCGCAGGCGAACAGCGTGGCCACACCGGCGTCGAGCGTGTTGCCCAGATAGGGCAGCCAGACCTTCGTCCGAGGGGCGGGCGGCAGCAGCTCTTTGGCCCGCCGCAGGATCGGCCGGCAGGTCGCCCAGCGTCTCCACCTTCTCGCCCGGTGAAGGAGTAGATCACCGGCAGGAAATAGGCCGTATCCGGGAAAGCCGACGGGCCACGTCTCGCCCTTTGGCGCGATGGCCTGGTTCAGAGCGTTGCCTCGGCCTCGGCGACCCAATTCCATGGCCCCGTCGATGGCGCTCGAACAGATGATCTTAGACATCGAGCTCTCCTCCTGTCCTTCATGTCGTAGAGCTTGCGCTCGGCCTTCCGGTTGATGCCCAGGCGTCTCGCGCTTTCGCTCGAGAAGATCGATCATCAGCGTCCACCGCCCGGAGCGGGTCTTCGCAGACGTGGAACGAGGCGCCGAACAGCTCCTTCGTCTCCTCGTTGAGGAAGCGGGTGACGTTCTCCGAGCCGCCGATGTGGAACGGGATGGCCCAGGACGACGTCGATGCCCGAGGCCACGAAATAGCAGCCGATGGCGACGGCCTTTTCGCTCATCCATTCGGGGGCCACGCCCACCGCCGGGCATCTGCGACAGGTCGTCGCCCAGGCCGCCCTCGAGCACGACCTCGGTCGCCGCCTCCAGGATGCGGGAGTTGTCCACGCAGCTGCCCATGTGCAGCACCGGCGGGATGCCGACGGCCTCGCAGACCTCGCGCAGGCCCGGCGCCGGCCACCTCCAGCGCCGCTTCGGGCGTGAGCATGCCCTCCTTGGCCGAGGCGATGGCCGCGCAGCCGGTCTTGAGCACCAGGACGTTGCGCTTGATCAGCTCCCGGGTCAGCGTGTTGATGTAGGCGTCCACTCTTGTCCTTGGGATTGTTGCAGCCGACGATGCCGACGACGCCCCTGATGCGGCCCTGGATGATGGCGTCGTTGAGCGGCCGGAAGGACGCCCGGAAGCGGCCGCCCAGCATGTACTTGATGGCCTCCACGCTGAAGCCCGCCACCAGCGGCTTTTTGACATCCGGGATGGCGACCTTCTCCGGATCGCGGTTCTTGAAATTGTCGATGGCCCGGCGGATCAGGGCTCTTGGCCGCTGGCAAGCGCGTTGTCCTCGTCGAAAGTGATATGGGTCGGCGCCGATGGTCTTGGCGATGTCCGCTGGTGGAGACGATCTCCGTATGGTAGCTCCGGGCCACGTCGGGCAGGCTCGGCATGCAGCACTGCACGTCGATGATCATCATCTCCACCGCGCCGGTGACGATGGCCAGCTCCTGCTGGAGGAAGTTGCCCGCCACCGGGATGCCGTGGCGCATGAGGATCTCGTTGGCCGTGCAGCAGATGCCGGCGAGGGTGATGCCCTCGGCGCCGGCCTGCTTTGGCATAGGCCTCGATCTCCGGGTCGCGCGAGGCGACGGCGAGCATCTCCGGAGAGCGCCGGCTCGTGGCCGTGGACGAGGATGTTGACCGTGTCTTCGCCCGAGCACGCCGAGGTTGGCGTTGCTGCGCACCGGCGACGGCGTGCCGAAGAGGATGTCCGACACGATGCGTGGCGATGCGCGAGCCGCCCCAGCCGTCGGCCAGGGCCGTGCGGAAGGCCTGCAGCAGGATGTTGCGGTAGTCGTGGTCCACGCCCATGTGCGTGCGGTGCAGGGACTCGACGACCATGCGGTCGATGCCCAGCGGCGTTACGGCCTGGTCCCGCCAGACGCCCTGCCGCC
Source organism: uncultured delta proteobacterium (assembly GCA_963695875.1). Classification (GTDB taxonomy): domain Bacteria; phylum Desulfobacterota; class Syntrophia; order Syntrophales; family UBA2185; genus DATKLL01. Next base: position 14,912 of record CAVOID010000012.1, read on the forward strand.
TGCACGGGGGAGAGACGGAGCGTCGACAGGGATTCTTCCTGGAGCGTGAATTCTTCCAGGAGCAGGTCGGCCAGCTCCAGGGCAACCGCCTCTTTCGTGCGTCCCGCCTCCTCGATGCCATAGCCTTTCGCTATGCGGCGGAGGGCCTTTTCATCCTTGATCCGTAATCACCGCTGCGGCCTTCCGCCGCCTTCTTCAGCAGCAGCACGAGGTGCCGGCCGTGATCGGAGTGGGCGGCCGTTCCGCCGGCGACCTCGCGCAGGAAGTTGCGGGCCACGATGGTGTCGGCGTCGGCCCCGCAGACGCCGCGCGGGGACTTCGGCGTGATCCGGCAGGGCCCCATGTAGCAGATGCGGCAGCAGAGGCCTTCGGCGCCGAACCGGCAAGGGGTTCGGCTGTGCATCCAGGCGAGTGAAGCAGGTATCGATGCAGTCCTTCTCCGCCTTGATCAACGCCTCCATCGACGCCTTGTCCCAGACACGATCTTGTGGTTTCTTTATTTTTTTGGTCATTGAACTGCCGCTATTAAAAGCAAGAAACGTCAAAAAGCAAAATGTAAATAAAAATATTAATTTTAAAATTTACATTATGCATTATATTTTTTCCAGTATCCTGTCCAGTCCGATCAATACCTGGATTGTCCGGTGACAGGTTTCTCAGATTCCCGCTTTTCTCCGATATGGTCAAGATATCTTCATCTTCGGGGAGGCCTACGATGATGTCGGCTCCCGTGGCGAGTCTTGAGGTCTTCCGCGCCTGCGGGCAACTCTTGCCGCCGGAGGCGGTTGACGACAATAGCGAGACGGTCGTAGGCGATTTCCATCTCACCGGCCAGGGCATGGAGCCTTTTGACAGTCTCGAAACCGCGAACCGTCGGATCGGTAACCATGATCAGGAGATTTACCTTATTAACGATGCGTCTGGAGAGATTCTCCAGACCCGCTTCGTTGTCCAGGACCACACAGGGATACTGATTGACCATCTCGTTCAGAACGGCCTTAAGCACATTATTGGCATAGCAGTAACAGCCCGGCCCCTCGGAACGCCCCATGGCGATCAGGTCGAAATCATCGCTCTCCACAATACTCTCTGCGATTCGGAGTTGCAGAAAACGCTTTTTGTCCATGCCCCGGACTTTGCCCTCCTGCGTGAATTTCCGGGCATCCTCACGGACGCCGCCGACGGTCTTCAGCACCTTTACCCCCAGGGCCGCATCGAGGCAGGTATTGGGATCGGCATCGACGGCCAGCACGGGACGGCATCCCCGCTGGATGAGGCGCATTACCGTTAGCGCCGCCACGGTTGTCTTTCCCACACCGCCTTTTCCTGCAACTGCGATCAGGTTACTCATGACTGGGCCTCAAGGTTTCTTAAAATGTCTTCAAAACAACGAAGCAGGTCAGCGGGCAGATCGTCCAGGGCGGCAGCCAGCGTTGTTTTACCGGCGCCCCCTTTTCCGGAGATAGCAAGCTTCATAGAATAATCCTTATGGATTCAATGCAAAATTCAAAAAACAAAATCTATGTTTTGGATAATCCACATATTGTCATTCGACCGAAGGGAGAAATCTAATGAACCACTGATAAATGATAAGATTGCCACGTCGCTTCGCTCCTCGCAATGACATCAGGGAAAGTTTTCAGAAGTCTCATTTTACCCCCGGATATTTGACTTTTCATTTTGACTTTTGCTTTATTTGTGTTTTTCTTTCATCCTTATGGAAAGCTCTGCCAGTCTGTCATATACCATCTTCGCGTCCTCAGGCGTCAGGGAGCCGGTGCCGCAGGAGGGCGTCAGCAACGCCTGATCGGCAATGATCTGCTTTTCGATGCCCTTGGAAGCCAGGTTATCCATCAGTCCTTCAAGGCGATCGGCAAGTTTCTCCGCAGTCTGTTCCCGGATAGCTGTTGATGTGGGCACAATCCCCCAGGCAAGTGCACCGCCACTTGCCAGATATCTTTTGACGGCCCCGGCATACATGGCGATTGTCTCACCGTACTGGAAGGCATCGAAGCTGATGATATCAACGCCGGCGTCGATGGGAATACTCCACTCCGTGTTGCCGCAGCAGTGCATGCCGGCTATACCTCTTTCGGCGTGTACGGCATCGGTCATATCCGTGAGCAAACTGATGACATCGTCCCGGCGGACGGACACGTAAGTGGAACTGCCAAAGGCGGACAGGATGGGCTCATCGATAAAGCAGATCACCTGCTTGGCATATGGCCTGAATGTCCGGATCTGCCAGCGGGAGATCATGGCCAGTGTTTTTACGATCATGTCACGGAATTCTTCATTGTAATAGATCGCCCGCTTTTTTTCATCCACGACTGTGAGCGCAAAGCTACACGGGCCTGTAACCTGACATTTGAGGAAGGGCAGATTCATATCCTGCAGCCGCAGCTTCTTTTCCAGCGCGTGAATTCCACGGGAGAAGGCCGGACTGACGGCTACCGCCGCAAAGTCACCGTTTCCTTCTTCCGGGTTCATGGCCAGGAGGTAGGTCTCGTAGAATTGGGCGAAAGCCTCGGAGTAATCGCCGGATGTATCGAAATAGAGGCGGTTCTTTCCCCGGTCGATAACGGTGCAAGGCATGTGTTCGGAAAACTGGATTTCCATCTGCTCATAGAGCCCAAGCCTGGGTAATTGCGGCCAGTGCGGAGCTTCCGGCAGTTTGGAAAGGATCAGGTCGACGGCTTGTTCCGGATCATCAAAAGGCATGCTGCCTATCGCGGTCGCCAGAAACTGCGGTCTAACGATCATGTGCTATGACTCCTCTATCCTTCATTTCATGTTTTGCACTTTTCATTTATTATTGTGCCACGTCTCCTGATGAGAAGAATTATCCTTGGATTTTTCGGAATTATTTGCCTTCTCAATTGGTTTACAAAAACCTCATGCAGGGTTCAGGGATCATTAACTAAGTATATAGCCTTACCATGCGAATGGAATTACTGACATCGAGATTACCAGAAGCCATTTGCAAATACGGATGATTGAAAAAAGTGCCTCTTGGTCGTTGCGTCTCGCTAAATGGGATGTCAGGAATTTCCAGGGGTAGTAATGCCTGTGATATTCCCGTCGTCGTCGATATCGATGTGATAGGCCGCCGGTGCTTTCGAAAGGCCCGGCATGCGCAGTATCTCGCCGGTGATGGGGATGAGGAATCCGGCCCCCGATGCAATCTTGATTTCCCGAACAGTGACAATGAAGTCGCTCGGCAGTCCCAGAAGGGCAGGGTTGTCCGAAAGGGACTGCTGGGTTTTGGCGATGCATATCGGGAGTTTATCGAAGCCGAATTTCTTGATGAGGTCGAGATTTCGCTTTGCCAGCGGCTGGTAGTCGATGGAAACAGCGCCGTATATCTTACTCGCTATAGTGAAGATCTTGTCTTCCACCGGCTGGTCCCATTTATAGAGCGACCGGAAGGTGCCGGTTGATTTAGCGATTATATCCGCCGCCTTTTCTGCGAGTTCCAGGCCTCCTTCACCGCCAAGACGGAAAATGTCGGCAGGTGCGATATTCATCCCTTCATCTTCCGCCGCCCTGATGACGGCCTGTATCTCCGCATCCGTGTCGGAAGGGAAACGATTCAATGCGATGATGCAGGGTACGTTGAACTTACTGATGTTTTCATAGTGTTTCCTCAGATTCGCCATGCCAAGTACCGCCACACGGGGGTTGGGCACATTGAGTTCCTCGCGGGGCACACCGGCGTGATATTTCAAGGCGCGAACCGTTGCCACCAGGACAACGATGCGGGGATTAAAATTTCCGTACGGCGCTACTATGTCGAAGAACTTTTCCGCGCCCAGCTCAAAGCCGAACCCCGCCTCAGTCACCACATAATCGGCCAGGCGCAGCGCAAGGTCGGTGCCTATGATACTGTTTGTTCCCTGGGCGATGTTGGCAAAGGGACCGCCGTGGATGATGGCCGGCACACCTTCTGTGGTCTGAACCAGGTTGGGAAGAAGGGCATGTTTCAGGAGGGCAGTGACGGCTCCCTCGACCTTCAGATCTCCGGTAATGACCGGTTTATCGTCATAGGTAAAGCCTACCAGGATCTTTCGTATCTTGTCCTTTAATTCCGCATAAGATCGTGAGAGGCAGAGAATCGCCATGATTTCACTGGAAGGAACGATGTCGAAGCCGGTCTCGCGGGGTACGCCATTTGTGGAACCGCCGAGGCCGATGACGATATCCCGGAGGGAGCGGTCGTTCATGTCCATCACACGACGCCAGGTGATCTTGCGCGGATCGATATTCAGGGGATTGCCGTGGAATACCGAGTTGTCAATAAGGGCCGACAGGAGATTGTGGGCGCTCTCCACGGCCGGAAAGTCATTCGTAAAGTGGAGATTAATGTCGTCCACGGGCAGAACGCAGGACAGACCGCCGCCGGTAGCGCCGCCTTTGATGCCGAAGACAGGTCCGAGGGACGGCTCGCGGAGAGTGACAATCGTTTGCTTTCCCAGCCTGGCAAGGGCCTGCGCGAGCCCGATGGATACGGTGGTCTTTCCTTCACCGGCAGGTGTCGGGGTCATTGCGGAAACAAGGATCAGGGAAGCATTTGCCCTGCGTTCGAAGCGCTTGATCGCCTCGATCCTGACCTTGGCCTTGTAGCGTCCGTAACATTCCAGATCGTCTTCCGTAAGGCCGATAGAGGCTGCGATTTCGGTGATCGGCCTCAGGCCCTTGATGGCACGTTTTTCTTTTACTTTTCCCATGGCTACTTGTTGATCACCGCATCGAACCGGATATCGATATTGTACTCGTCACTGATGCGGGTGATGGCATTCTTGAGATCGACAATCTTGACGGCCGGCGGCAGGGAAAAATAGCAGATCATTTGAAAAACGTTGGCGCCCGACACGGGATCATGGTCAACGTTGGTTAATATATCTTCGATGTTGATTCGTCGATCATGAAGGACCTTACAAATTTGATGGATGATTCCCGGACGGTCGATGGATATGGCGATGAGCTTGTAGGGAATCGACGGCAAGACCTCTCTGTGGAGAGGCGCCTTTGTTTTCCGGACGTAAATGTCAAGACCGGTTTTTTCACGGAGGATGTCCAGGTCATTGATCAGTTGTTCGATGTTATCGTTGTTGCCCGAGGTCAGGATGACCATGCCGAATTCATTTCCCAGCACACAGCCGCGCGAGCGCTCGATATTGATGCCGCGCGCCGAAAAAAATTCCGCGATTTCTCTGACCAGACCGGGACGGTCCGGCCCCATGGATGAAAAAACGACGTATGATCTCATATGTCAACTCCGTAGTTTTTTTCGTTCATTGTCAATCTGCTTTAAACCTGCCGCGAAGTTGCCTTCAGTTAAGGATACTCGGGTGGCGATATTAATAATTTGTGGAGAGGATGATGCAGCCAACACCGGCATCCGAATGAAGACTACTTAATATTTTCACATATCTATATTGCGCTGAAGTGTCAAGAAAAGAAATCGGGTCGCTTGTTGCAACCTCTGAGAGTGCCTGTCAAATTAAGAATTATTTGACCCCGCTGTTCGACTATAATACGGCCAGGCGGGAGGATCATAATATCACTGAGTAGATTTGGCGCCTCGCCAGACATTATTTGTTGTCTAAGGTAAAAGCTATTATTTTTTGCGTTTGAAGATTCCGTCTATTTTGGCCATCAATTCTTCGGGCGTTACCGGCTTGGCGATAAAGTTTCTTCCTCCTATAATTCCTTCTTGTGATTGGACTTCCCGTCTCGACGCTATGGCAGTAATGAACAATACAGGAATATTTCTTGTTTTTGGGTTTTCAAGCAGCAGCTCCGCGACCTGCCCACCCCCCATTTCCGGCATGATGATATCCAGAAGAATTAAATCAGGACGTTCCCGTGATGCCATTACTACGCCATTGGCTCCACTCGTAGTCGTCAGAACCTTAAATCTCCCGGTCTTTTCAAGGTTGAGCTTGACAAAAAAGCAGAAATCTTCTTCGTCATCGATGAGCAAAATTCTTCTTTTCTCAGATGGTAATTCTGATTTACTTTCTTCGTTCATGATGCCCTCCCGTATTGATGGTATATAAAACGAATGTCATTTTCCAAGATTCTCAATGGGGATTGCCTGCGGGCAATCCAATGATTACCTGTGTGCCCTTTTCAACCTCGCTTTCAATCCGCACTGTCCCATGATGCTTGTCAATGATCCCTTTTGTAATAGAAAGGCCTAAACCCGAATTCCTGGAATCGTCCTTAGTCGTATAAAAAGGATCAAACACCTTTTCAATTTTATCTTTGGGTATCCCGCATCCGTTATCTGCAACAATGATCTGCAGATGTCGCTGTCCGGATGCACTCACTACCGGATCAGCACTAATGGTGATCGTCCCACCATCCTGCAAAGCATCGATTGAATTCAAAAGGACGTTTAAAAATACCTGCTTGATCTGGTTCAAGTCAATAGTTAACTTTGGCAATCCCGGAGAAAATTGTTTGACAAGCTTTATGTGTTTTAATTTGAGCTGGTGCTCTATGAATGACAGTGTCTCTTCGATTACGGTTTCAATCTCCACTTGTTCGGCCTGAATCGGCATCTGGCGTGTAAAACTCAGAAGCCCCTTTATGATGGAATCAGCTCTGAAAGCAGATTTATTAATTCTCTCTACGACATCATTGAGGAGGGCATCAGCGCCGGTAGACGTCCGCAGGTATTCCACCCCCTGGATAATGATTGCGAGAGGATTCTTCACCTCATGCGCGATGCCGGCAGCCACGATACCCAGAGCAGCGAACTTCTCGGACTGGATCAGTTGCTTTTGTGTCCTCTCTTTTTCCTCAAGCGCTTCCTTGCGGGAGTTAATGAGGGTTTGGGTGAAGATCCCGTAGATAATTACGAGACATGCTATCAATACACGTGCTAACACCTGATCGGATGATAGAGAATCAATGATCCAGTATATTAAGACCATGAAAAGAGCAATTAGTACCAGTCCATTACGTTCTATTTGATGACGAATCATGTGTTCATTTTTCCTTAAAGGTTCACGCTCCGTTCAGACATGAAGTAATACATGCTTAGGTAGCAATAGCACGAGAGCCGATATGTGTGTGATTTACCGAATTTTCTAATTTATGGTTTATGGGTAGTCTTATGATGACCCGTGTGCCCTTTTCAACCTCGCTTTCTATCCCGATTGTACCGTGATGCTTACTGATGATCCCTTTTGTAATAGAGAGCCCTAGACCCGTATTTCCAAAATCATCCTTAGTTGTGAAAAAAGGATCAAACACTTTTTCAATTTTATCTTCGGAGATGCCGCAACCTGTATCAGCAAATACAATCTGCAGGTACCGTTGATTAAAGTCATCTTTTATTTCCTCGACTGTTATGGTGATAATTCCGCCATCCTTCATTGCCTCGACCGAGTTCAGGAGAACGTTTATAAATACCTGTTTGATCTGATTGCTGTCAATGCTTACCATTGGCATGTCAGGAGAGTATTGCCTGACTACTTCTATATGCTTGGACTTGAATTGATGTTCTATAAACGACAGAGTCTCCTCAATCATGGGTATAATATCCGCTTCCTCTGTCTGGATAGGCATCTGGCGGGTAAAGCTCAGAAGACCTTTCACTATCGAATCTGCTCTAAGGGCCGATTTCATGACTCTATCCACAACGTCAACCATGAGTTCATCAGAACCCACGCCGTCTTTTAAATATTCAACACCCTGGATGATGATTGCCAGAGGATTCTTGATCTCATGGGCAATACCGGCAACAAACGTGCCCACGGTAGCCAATTTTTCGGCCTGCATGAGATCTTCGTGGAGTTTTTTCTGAATTTCTTCTGCCCTTTTCCGTTCTCTAATGTCGATAGCAATCCCCCGTATGCCGATGGCATTGCCTTCCCGGATGATGGGACTGGCATAAATAATGACGGGGAATGTAGTCCCGTCTTTTTTCAATGCTGCATATTCAAGTCCTAAATATTCTCCGTTTAATATCTTTTGAACATCCCCACGCAATCTCTCCCTGTCCTCCGGAATAAACATCTGAAGGGCATTCAGGCCCTGAACATAATCTTCTTGCGTGTAACCGAATAATTCGAATGCCGATCTATTTGTGAACAGGAAGTTGCCTTTAAGGTCGGTTTCAAACACTGTCTGGGGCAGCAAATCTGCGAGTTCTCTGAATCGAGCTTCGCTCTCTCTGATGGAAGCCTCAATCTGCTTACGGATATTAATTTCCCGCTCCAATTTGACATTATACTCTTCCATGTCGTTTATATATTTCCCGATTTGTGATTGAAGAAGAGCGTTTTCCAGGGTTAATCTGATCTCAACAAGCATGGTTGATAAAATCTTTTCATCGTTTGTGTCAAAAGACCCCCCTGTCTTTTTATGTGACAGGTTAAAGACAGCCGTTACATCGCCCTTTTGACCCATATGAACCGGAACACTGAGGAATGAGGGCGATCCATATTTGGGGTCGTTCTTTTTCTGAATTCTCGGGTCGCTTTCAATATCCGTGACCAGAAGCGGCTTCTTTTCATCTATGACATGTTTTATCAAGGAATCATCTATATTGATATATGTGCCCTTTTCCAGACCTTCGATACCTCTTGATCCGACAAGGCGAAGACGCCTCGATGCCGGATCGACCACGAATGATGATCCGATTTCCGCATTTGTCACAGTGAGGGCTTTATCGAGAAAAACGTTGAGAAGTTCTTCAAAACCCTTGTTTTGAACAGCCACGTTTGCAATATCCTTAATTGCGTTCAATTCAATAGATTTCTGGGATGCCCGATCTGCCGCTTCTTTTAAAGACTCAGCCGCAGAAAAGAGACGGTTGAAAATACTAAGGAGGATGATAAGACCAGCCGGAATAATGATAAGAACAAGAAACAGGAATATGCGGTGATGGGGAGCAAGAACTTCATCGAAATGAAAATATATATAGAGAAGGCTCAATACTGAAAGGACGAGAACCAACGATCCTGTCAGGATAAATTTTTGTTTAAGTCCTTTTTCTATCATGTTGCTTTTTTCAGCCACAATGACACCGAACTTGCCACGAGTTAAAACGCCATTATCTTTAGCTTAAAACAGCCAAAGACGCAAAGATTTTTATCAAAAAAATAGCGAAGAGAGTAATGCTGGCGGCCAGGTATTTGAGGGTGCATGCAGTGACGCGAAATTCAGTATGATCGAACTTATGGGGTAGCGTTTGTATTATCGCTTAAGGTGCACAGGCTGCAGGCACCTGTAATTTGAACCCTGCCATCCCGGCCATAGCACTCCGGACACTCCAGTCCACGTTTCCCGCATCAGTATTAGGACCGCCGACATATTGAAGGTAATAGGGGGTTCGCATACTGCTGTTGGATCACAGTTGGCGGTGGTGGCACAGTCGGCAGGACATTATAAAATGTCACTGATAGTTCCCTGGTAAATATCTACATAACCTGTCGTGGAATTGCTGGAGGTACTGGTATGCATGCGGTTGTACCGGCGAACTGGGCGTATTTCGTTACTCCTGTATAATTCTGTATCCTGATCTTTGTTTTCTGCGTTGTGCATACCTTGTTATATAATTCACCGTATGTCAGTTCGGCAACGAGGTCTCCATACAGTGTATTAGGAGGCACGCTGGATGGTGTGCCATTCTGTCTATTTGCCATTTCATATTCGCGGGGTGAACCTGCAATATTCTTGCCGCTCAATCCCCGGTGGCACATTAAAAACATTGTCAACAGATGCTTGGCTGATGACAACAGCTGCAACCCCATAGCCCTGACCTGCTGCACCGATCTGGCCGTCATCTGCGGCGTCGTTCTGGTTTGTGACGCATGGTACGACCGTTGTGCGACGGATATCAGTTGGCATGATTCATATATTCAAATAAAACGCCGCAGAATGTATCCTGTGTGGTATTTGTCAGTCCGCCCTGAGCCCCAGCGGGCTGATCATAACTGACATCATAACGGAATACATTACCGAAATGAATCCTTGCCTCCCGGCAACTGGAGTTGCAAAGTCTGAAAAGGCACGTAACACGGCGGATTACGGACAACCTGCACCGTACACACAAGTGCCGGCACCAGGCGGGTTTGATTGCCCCGTGTTGTTCGGAGGAGCTATCGATGTATCGGGACAGGGGAGCCTGCCGTTGGCCATTGCAAAATTTATGACGGAATTTTTGATATTGTCCAGGTTGGTTTTGGTTGTGGATAATCTTGCGCTTCCTATGGAAGATCGCCAGATTGTAATGCCCGCCCCAAGAATCAATCCGATTATTACCAGGACAACGGAAAGCTCAACCAAGGAAAAGCCCTTTTTAGAGGTTAGTTTAAATAGATGACGGATCAAATCAGTCGGAAGAAGGGTTCGTTTACTTTTTTTTCTTCTCACCATTAATGAGCCCCTTCTTAAAAGAAAAGCCTTAAAGTTGACAGAAAAAATACAAGAAAGATAAGGGGAGGAGGAAAATATCCCCTTATCTTTTAATATTGAAAATGGTTTGTGAAAGGAATATTAGAGCCGGCAATATATCAATTGCATGGCTGCTAATTTATGAATTTCGTTTAAAGCCAGATCGAGTCCAGTAACAGCTCTCTTCACCGCCATTTATAGTCTGAAAAACACACTCATAGGGGTTTCTGTGACGGGTGCTGCGAAGGCTTGGAGTGAACGAATATCACCAGTTGTTGCGTTCCCGTCATCATTTTGAATATCGAGAGTTTGATCTACACTTTCGGGCACCCTGGACATCCCAATCCAGTTGACCGTTAAGCCCTGCACGGCAACATTAGCTACCCCAATCGTTCCAGCGTATGGGTGTGTCGGATTTAGACGGCCTGCTCCAATAGTAGCTGTTCCAGAAATTAAGTTGGCAAGCCGTAAATGCTCCCATATAGCACAGGTTTCGGTTCCTGTATTCGCAGCGCAAGTAAACATGGAACCGGGAGCGGCGTTTGTTCCTATGGCACCACCGTCGATAAGGCCGTTTCCGTTTCCGTTAAATGTCCCCGGCCATCTGGCGGCTGCTGTGTTGTCATCGCCTGGATACTTTTGATATCTGTCGTAATAAGTGTAAATGGCAGCCGCAATTTCCTTCTGGGCGCCTTGCAATCTCTTAATTTTTGCAGAGTTGATAAGTTCTTGTCCCTTAATGATACCGGCGAGAATAATACCGATGATTACCAGCACGATGGCCAGTTCAACGAGGGTAAAACCTTTCTCATCTTTTTTGTTTATATAATTAAACATTATTCGCCTCCTTTTTTCTGTTTATGTAGCGGCGGTTATATTTCGTTAGTTTAATTAATAATCAAGACAAATGATTTATCAAGAGTAAAAGAATTTTACACTTCTTCGTGTGCGGGAAGCGTTATTTCAAACGCCGCGCCGGTTGACTGAGGAAGGACGTGGATGTCTCCCTTCATGGCTTGAGCCATGTTTTTTGCCTGAAAGAGACCAATACCGAGGCCTCCTCCTTTCGTGGAATAAAAGGGTTCAAATAACCGGGCACCGTCTTCTATAGGGCTTCCCGTGTCTGAGATTGCAACTTTTACTTTATTTCCGTCAGCAGTAATATCAATGTGGCAGGTTAGATTTCGCTCTTCCAGAGACTTGTCATAGACATTTTTAAGGAGGTTATCGAAAATAGAGATGACCCTGTACTCCTCGGCTGTGATTGATCCTTCTCCCCTTATTGTATAGTTGAGGTGGTAGTGCTTTGCCAGATTTTCCAGAAAGACTTTAAGGTCAATCGTGCTTTTATCGGATTTTCCGGCATCGGTTTCCTTCTTCAATTCCAATAGGCTTATGATCTTGGCTCCCCGCCGGGACTGGGCGGGAAGGGTTTCCCTCAAGATAAGAAATAAAGCGTTCCTGTCGGTCCGACGTTTCCAAATGAAGTACATTATATGAAAGAAACTCGATGAACTGAGCGAGGTTCTTGGCATCATGGAGAATAAACGTTTGGAGTTGTGAAAATTTGTAAAAGGCTTCATGAATGACTTTAATCTTGATGAGCACATCCATCTCGATGAGGGAAAAGAGGATTTCCAGAACGATCATGTTCAGATAATATTGCTCGCCACGTGAATGACGCGGTACGATTCCCAGCGTTATCCGGTAATCACCCCCCTGCCGGCTTTTCTCTATTGAATGTCCGCTCAAGGTTTTTTCATGGACAAGAGTGCTATTCAGGTAATGGATGTCATAGAATAGATCGTCAATATTTATTTTTTTCAGCACGGGAACGACCTCCGGCAAAAAGCGGTGAAGGTCGTAGTCGAGGTGTGTATTGAGATCGATAAATTCGAGTATGGAACGGATGGCCTTTCGGGTGAGGTACCGGATATAGATAAGGACGCCGATGATAATGAGACCGGCAAAAATAAAGAAAGGATAGATATATTCAATCGTCATCGGTTCTCTTCACACCAAACTTTCTGAGGAAATAATAGAGGCTTTCTCTTTTTACACCGAGGATTTTCGCTGATTGGTAAACATTGAAGTTCGTATCCCTCAATATCCTCAAGATAATGCTCTTGTCTGCCTCATCACGCAACGTCTGGAGGCCTTTTCCCATCTCCACATCGAAAGAAATCTTTTTAATACCCTGTCTCTCAAGTTGCTCTTCCGTTTCCTTAAAGAGCAGAGCCCTTTCGACTGAGTAGAGAATTTTCTCCGTGCTGGCAGGTTTTAAGAGATAATCGAAAGCCCCTGATTTAATAGCTTCCAGGGCAATGCCTTCCGTCTTCTGACCGGTGAGAATGATTACCTTGCATGTGTATTTGCCAAGTATGTGATCAAGAACTTTTAACCCTTCATCCGGTGTGCTTCGTGGGGCGGCAGTCCCAGGTCGAGAATAACAACATCGATTTTATTCGGTTTCAGGGCGTCGACGGCCTCTTTTCGATTGCCGGCTTCAAATATGCTATAGGTGTTCTCCAGCGAAAAGCGGATCTGCTTTCTCAAGGCGGCGTCATCTTCTACTAAGAGGATCGAAACCATGAGTCTACTCCAAGATTGTTTGCTTATAACTAATTGAAATGAAAATATTTTGCAATTATAATTTTTATGGCGTTTTATCTCAGAAACTGGTACAAACCTGAGCACAACAGTGGGGTATGCGTATAAGACAGGGCTTTTCAAGAATGCATCCAAAAACGGCACCGGCGGTGCTTGTTTCAAGCTTTGTCTTTCTTCTGATAATTCTCCCTGCGTGGGCGGAAGCTTTCTGTTTTGAGGAGGCCGGCAAAGCACACAATATCAGTTCTGAACTCCTTAAGTCGATTGCCCGGGTTGAATCCGATTTGAATTCAAATGCTGTAAACACAAACAGGAATGGTTCGACTGATTTGGGGCTAATGCAGATCAACTCCGCGTGGATTGATGCCATGAATCTGAATAGAGACGAGCTTATTTCCAATCCCTGTTACAACGTTATGACAGGGGCCAATATTCTGAGACAGTGCATAGACAGACATGGTTATACCTGGGAAGCTGTTGGGTGTTATAACGCAAAAAGCAAAGGCAAACGGGTAGGTTATTCATGGAAGATATTTCGCGAACTGAAGAAAGAAAAGGCACGAAAAATAGCAAAAGATAAAGGTTCATTACCTGAGACTGTAAGCTCAGGTCAATCACTCTATTTCAGGGTGAGAGATGTGGAAAAGCCCGTCACAAATGGAGAGCCATGAGTCTCATTACTGATCTGCTTTCTAAAGTCAAGCAGCACGAGCCTAAAAGAGATGTTCCACCGATCCTTAAAGATACTGTAGTTCAATCGACAGCGGAGAGGCGGACAAGAAGTTGTTGATTGCTCTTGTGCTGGTTTTTGCTTTTGTCGCTGTGGGATTTGGTAGCAATCTATCTCATCGACTTCCTGAAAGAACCTTCTTTACTTGCACGAGCACCCATGTCGCTACAACGGCCATTCAACCATCTCCTCAGGCTGCTGACATCGCAGCCACCGCAACAATCAGAAGTGAGGACTACCTGCTTCGACTGCCGGGGATCAGAAGGACAATAGAGACTGCCGCTGACGCCTGAACGTGAAAAGGATTCGTTAACTCATTCCTCGTGAAAAAAAACTCATAACAAAAAAATATGCCAGAGGTATCAAACCAGAAGCGAGAGGCCGATTGAAGGAAATGAAACGGGAGAAATCCTTCGGGGTGGAATCGACAGCGATCAGAAAAGGAATCGAAGAGATTTTCGAAGGAGGATAGGGATGTTGCGCTCTATATGGCAAGGACATATGAAATGCAAAAGAAATATCGTCAGGCCCTTTCACGATACAAGGAAGTGCTGGAAATGGAGCCAACTAATTACGTCGTCATGAATAATGTTTCCAGCATGCTCATTTATTTAGGTTCTTATGAGGAAGCAATACGGTATGCTCAGAAGGCGTTGAATGTCAGAAAAGACTATGTTCCTTCTCTGGTCAATATCGGTATTGGTTATGGCCAACTTGGTAAATATTCTGAGAGCGAAAGTTATTTCCGGAGGGCCTTAACAATAGAACAGTCAAATCAATATGCGTTATTGAATATCGGGCTCCTCTATGAAAAACAGGGTGCCTTCGATAAAGCGAATCAATACTTTGTGAAACTTTCCGAAGCGGGAGATGTTCAGGGTTATTTGGGTCTCGCGCGACTTGCCGAGAAACAGAAAAGAGTTGCGGATGCCATTCGATTTTATAAAATGGCCGTATCGATGGAAAATATTGATCCGCAAATATCAAATGCGGTAAACGAAAGATTAATGCAGTTAACGAAGTGAAGTAACGCTGACTGTATACGATGCCATCCAATACTCTACCCCGTCAGGAATCCGCACCTTATACCACTTGTTACCGTCTGATTCCGTCCACTCATCGGTGACTTCGAAACTGTCACCCTTGGAGACGACATCCGCTATATCTGCCTGAAGAGAAGGCCATTCCCTCATCCTGGCAGCCCGAACAGTTACGGTTGCAATCCTTTGGCGATCGATAAAGTTTTCCGGCTTGACCGAAGGAAGCAGATCCGATGTCTCAGGCACGACTTTCTGAGTATCTTTATGGATATATGATTTCAAAACGGTCTGAAACGAATCACCATTCTGCTGAAGTGTATTGTAACTGATGAGTAAAACCGAAACAATGATGATCAGTATGACAGCAACTGCTGCGAAGCTGAAAATCCTGTGCCGCGAGCCCGATTTCAATTGGGTGTCCGGGATATGCTTAGCGGTATCCAAAATATGCCTCTTTCGGATATGATGGCTTGTCCCGATATAGGCTATCATCATGGCCCTCGATGCGATAAGGTTGATTAATCGTGGAACGCCGCCAGAAAGCTTATGTGTAAATTTTTTTGCCTTTTCGTCGAATATGGCGGAACCTTTACCTGCTTTAATCAACCTGAAAGTGATATAATCAAACGTTTCCACCGCTGTAAGCGGCCTCAATGTTGCCCTGATCGAAATTCTCTGATCCAACTGTCGTAATGCTTCAGAGTGCAATCTTCTTTGAAGTTCGGGCTGCCCGACGAGAATAATTTGCAGGAGCTTTTCCTTTTCCGTTTCTAAATTTGACAGCAGTCTCAACTCTTCGAGACAACTGTCAGATAGGTTCTGGGCTTCATCCACAATTATGATTACTCTTTTGCCGGCAACAGAGTGATTTATGAGGAAATCTCTGAAGACCTTGATCATTTCGTTCTTGTTCGTTGTTTGAAGATGAATATTTAGATCATCCAGAATAGCCTGTAAAAGCTCTTCAGGAGAAAGTCTCGGAGTCATGATCAGGGCAATTTCCGCCCTCTCTTTCCATCGATCAATAAATATTTTGAGAATTGTCGTCTTTCCCGTTCCCGGCTCACCGATTATAAGAGAGAATCCTTCCTTTTGCTCAACGGCGTAATCGAGAGATGCAAGGACATCATTATGCATCTTTGAAGGATAGAAATAGTGTGAATCCGGCGTAAGGCCGAACGGGTCTTCATGAAGATCAAAGAAATCTAAGTAATCCATATCAATTATTATCTGGCAAGTTTCGTAAAAACATCGTACATGGGCAAAAGTACTCCTGCAACCATCAGTCCCATGATACACCCCAGTGTTATTATAAGGATGGGTTCAATCATTTTTCCCACCTTATCGGAGAAGTCATCCACTAATTTGTAATAGTGCTCAGCAAGAAAATTGAACTGCTTATCGAGATTACCGCTTGACTCGCCAATGGCTACCATTCTGATAAATAGAGACGGGAATATCTTCTGGGTACTAAGTGCGTCAGATATTTTGCTTCCTGTCTCAATCTCTTTCTTCGATTCCAGGATTGCTTTCTTAAAGACTTCGTTTCCCATGACGTCAGCAGCTACGTCTAAAGATCGATCAATTGTAATACCGGCCGTGATCAGCAATCTCAATTGTTCGGAGAAGAGGGCGAGCAGTCTATTATAGATAAGGAGCTTGATGATGGGTATTTTGATTTTTATGTAGTCCAGGTAGTATCGTGTTTTAGGCCTCAATTTCATAGTCTGTATAATTAAGAAAATCAAGACGGGAATTATTAATAAAATGTACCAATACTCTTCGGTGATTTTGCTCAGCTCGTAGAGTATTTTTGTCAGCAGGGGCATTTTGACGCCTAAGTCACGAATTACCTGCATGATCTTAGGCAAGACATATGCGAGCCAGAAAATGACTGCAGCACCTGTTGTAATTAGTGAGAAGAGAGGATAGATGAGAGCCCGCTTAACCGTGGATGCGAGATCCTCCAACTTTTGAAGGTGATCCGCTACTTCCGAAAGGCTCTCTTCCAAACGTCCGGTTTCCTCCCCGACCCGCACCAGTCTGATCAAAATATCAGGAAATATTGATTTATGAAGTTCCAGGGCATCGGAAAGTCTGGCGCCCATCTCTATGTTTTTTTTGATGTCACTGATGGTGGACTTTAAGTGTTCATTGTCTATCGTGTCTATAATGTCGTCAAGTGCAGTAAGGATCGGAACGCCGGCACGAATCATGATGGAAAGGTTTGATGAAAATTCTATTATATCCTTTCTCCCTATTCTCCATGTGATGAATCTGTCTGATATCTTTTTAAGCATTATGCTCGATTCTTTTACACTAAGAACAAATAAACCCCGGGTCGTAAGATTCTTATGGACTGAAGCGGTATTGTCCGCTTCGAGTATTCCCTTGATTAAATCGCCATTGGCGTCCAATGCCTTATAGGAATAGTTGCTCATCCCGTCACCCTGAGTAATTCCTCCAGAGATATAACGCCCTGAGCAACCTTACGCAGGCCGTCTTCTTTTAATGGTATCATACCCTTTCGTTTAGCGGCCGTCTGTATGGCAGTGATAGGAACATCGGAATAGATCAAATCCCTTAACTCATCGTCGATGGTCAGAATTTCTCCTATAACCAACCTTCCTGCATAACCGGAACCGTTGCACTTAGGACATCCAGTACCCCTGTATGCCTTGTCGATCTGTATTCCATATTCTTTGAAGAGTTCCTGCTCTTCATTACTGAGACTATGATCTGTTATGCAAAACTGGCATATCTTTCTGGCAAGTCTCTGAGCGATGATGGCCAGCAATGATGATGATACGAGAAATTTATCCACCTTCAAATCCAGAAGTCGTGGTATCGCAGTTACCGCATCATTTGAATGAATGGTGGAAAGGACAAGATGGCCTGTGATGGATGTCCGTATCGCGATTTTTGCTGTCTCTTCATCCCTTATTTCTCCGATGAGCATTACATCGGGATCCTGTCTCATAAAATTTCTTGCAGCAAAGGCGAAATCATATCCAGTCTTCTCGTTAACCTGAGTCTGTTTCGTCAGGCTTAGTTTATATTCAACAGGATCTTCGACGGTAATGACATTTCTCTCTAGGAGGTTTATTTCCCTGAGGGCTGCATAAAGGGTGGTTGTTTTACCGGAACCCGTGGGACCAGCGATAAGAATAACGCCGTAAGGTTTTTGGAACAGCGACTTGATTATTTTCACACTTGGCTCATCAAAGCCAAGTTTATCAATCCTGAGAAGGGGACCGGTACCTGCGAGGATACGCATCACTATATTTTCACCGTATATTGTAGGTATAGTTGATACCCTGATATCGTATCCTTTATGGAGAAAATCGAACGTGAAGGAACCGTCCTGTGGCAGCCGCGTTTCTGCAATATCGAGCTTGGAGAGAATCTTTATCCTCGATACGATTCCTGCATGAACGATACGTGGAAGCCCGTGCCCATGATGCAATACCCCGTCAATTCTATAGAATATGTGAATGATATCTGATGCCGGCGAGATATGTATATCTGTTGCATTTCTGCGGATCCCGTCCATGAAGATGAGATCCGATAGGGCTGTCACAGCAGGACCGCTAGCGGTTTTGGATTCTTTGATTTCTGTGATGATTTTTTCTCTGTTCTGCTGGATCGGATTCTCGAGAAAAAAATAGCCTTTCTCCAGAGATTCCCGAAAATTGTCGGGGTCAACCATATAGACTTTCGGCTGATTCCTCGTGATGGATGTGGCCTTGTCAACAGCGATAATATTACTTGGATTGGTCACACCTATGCTCAACCTTCCATCCGTTATTTCAATGGGAATGAAACCTGTTGTTTCCGCAACTTCTTTCGGAATGAGTTTTAGGGCTTCTTCGGAAACGGGGTACTGGCCCAGGTCAATGTACTCCACACCCGCCTGCTCGGCTAGGGCTTGACCGAGTTCTTTCGATGAAACAAAACCTAATTTTACGACCGCATCACCAAGAAGCTCGCCTGTAATTTTCTGCTGGACAAGGGCGATCTGAAGCTGGTTTTTATTGATAAGGTTTTTGGACTGAAGGATTTCTCCAATCTTTATTCGTGCCATATGGTTCGCATCCTCAATGCTTATATAACTGCCGACATTAGACCTTTAGAATTGCATAACACGTCACTGCGAGGTGCGAAGCACCGTGACAATCTTATGCTTTGTCGATAACTTGATAGTACTTTCACTTCCCTTCACACTGAGCTCGGGGTTTCAGCTCACCGCAATGACAAAGCGGCCATTTTTCAAAGGTTCCCAACATATCTTTATTTCGATATAATCGTGGGCTGGATTAACACAACCAGTTCTGTTTTTGTTACAGTTTTTGTTCTGCTCTTAAACAGGTAACCTAAAATAGGAATGTCTCCCAGCCATGGGATCTGGTTGTCAGTGAACTGTTCCCTGTTACTGATAAGACCCCCGATTATGATTATCTGTCCATTCCCCACCTTCACAGTCGTATTCATTTGTCTAAGGTTAATGGTGGGCAGTTGAATTAAGAACGGAAAATTACCCGAGCTGTCCGGTGTACCCAGCTTCTGTGAATCCAATTTGACAAGGTCTGAGGTAATAGGAGTGATGCTCAGGGATATCTCGCCACTTTCACTGACAAAGGGGACGATCCCGATCATGATGCCGGACAAGCAGACTGCTTGTGTTCACCGTAAAGGTCGTTACAGGGGTGGTACTGACTGTGGTCGTTGTTTGGATATTTGAAATATAAGTTGTATCCTGCCCCACGCTTAAGATAGATGTCTGTCCGTTCATGACGTTTACACGGGGATTGGACAGGATTCTCGTTTCCCCCTGGGTTTGAATGGCACGGAGAAGGGAGGTGAAATCAGATGCTACGGTTGCTATGCTGAAGTTAGGGGTTGAGGTCGATACTACCTCGGCAAAGTTTTTTGTCGCAAAAGTTGCGTTCTGACCTTCGCGGGTGTTTAGCACATAATTCCAGTTAATGCCGAATTGGAGGCCGTCGGACAGGGTGACCTCAATGATTTTCGCCTCCACCAGAACCTGCCTGTTGATGACTTTTTTGATTGTATTTAGATAGTTTTCAATTCTTTCAAGATTTTTTTTCGTTGCCGTAACAGTGATGGTTCCCATAAGCCGGTTGACCACAAAGGTCTGTTGTGCAGCGGATGTGGCTCCTGCCGGTGTGCCTATGATTTTTTCGAGGGATTTTTCAATGACGTCCCAGAGGTTGTAGGCAGTTTTGTCGGTTTCTGATTTTTGTCAATTTTTCCCTTGACATAGTGCTACCGCCTCCGGTACTCGCAAGAGCACCGCCAAGCATGTCGCCGCCCTAGGTCTGTATTATAGGTTTGCACAACTGAAGGAATTCCCAATTCATAGGTTCTGGTGATTGTGGCTTTAATAAACAGCATGTTATCTTTTATCGTATAGAAATAGTCGGCGGAAGCGCAGACCCTGTTTAAAGCATCCTCCGCGGTGACATTCTTTAAAGTGAGTGTTACGGGAAGATCAGGAAGAACCTCTCTTTCCATGACCAGATTAAGCCCCGTCGCCTCTGAAATGATAAAGAGGACATCTCTCAGAGGAGTGTTTCTGTGCGGAAATGTCAACAATTCTCGTCTTGAGCGGTGATATGTCTTCATGGACAGGAACGAAATCCGGTGTTTTTACCGGTGTGGCAGGAGTAACTTCCGCACCTGTCATTTCTCTAGCTTCCTTTGGTATCTGGATTTCTCTTTTAATTTCCATTGTAGAACAGGAGATCAGACATATGAAAAGTCCCAGGAGAAAAAACGATTTTGACATGGAATAAGTACTTAATCTAACTTCAGCCATTTTTCACCTTCTCTATTTTTTAACAAGATCTTGTCTTTTTCAATCCTTGCGATTGTTTGATTATCCACTTTGTCGCCCTCATGCACAAGCTTACCGTCAATAATAGCTAATTTTTTATTCTGATTGACGAGAATGAAGGACACTCTTCTTCCCGCGGTCGCCGGCGGAGGCACCATTTCTTCAAGCGAAGTCTTTCGGGAACCCCTGCTCTGAGGTTTTAGTCGGATCGATCGGATTTTTTATAGAACTGATAAGTGATTGCTTCCGCTCAGGCAATCTTGGGGGTATTTTCATAGGTAAAGCTGAAGACTTTTTGCTCCACAGGAGAAAAGGAGGGGGCGAAATTTACTTTTGAAATCAGAAAAATAATAATTAAGGCAATGAGCAGGAATCGATACAAGAAAAATGATAATTTTTTTATTCTCGTTCACGAACCACTCCCCATGTTGGCTGATTGCATTTTCAATGTACCTCTAATATCAAAATTGATTACTGCAGTTTTTTCATTTGATTGGTCTGAGATAGACAGACTGTCAATATGAAAAAGAGGCAATGTTAGTGATTGCAAATAGCCTATGTAATTGATAAATACCGTGTAGTCCCGAATCTGTCCCGCCACGGTTACAGGCAGTGCAATTTCATCTCCCTTTTTTTCAAAATTTGCAACTGTGATATCAATGCCTCTCATACGTGACTTAATAGAATCGACAGTAGTTAATATTGAACCTTCCAATGCCTCAGTCTTATCATATGATGGAAAGATTGATCTGACATTTACCAAAGTTTCATCCATGTGTTTTGATGCCTCTTTCATCTTTACACTATTTATTTTGAGAGTCTGAAATTTATTTAATGTGTCTGAGAGGCTTGCAATGTAAGTCTCCGACAGAATTGAACCTGAGACAAGTACTGTAGCACATAAAGCGGATACAGCGTAATACAATAAAAGCCTTTTGAGCTTTGCATCCATGGGGGAGCGCGTTCTTTAGGGTTAGATTTTGTTTTCGACATCAATTTGGAAATGTCCATCCTTTAATTCAATGTTTTTTGATATTACCCTCATACCCGGAACATTGCTGAAATGAGTATGGAGTTTTATAAAAATTCTATGCATGTCGCCGTAGTTTTTCGCCTTGATAATACCGGATACCTGGATCAGTAAAGAATCTTTTTTATTGTTCAATTGGATGGTCTTAATTTTAACGTTTTCCATGGGAAGGAATTTAAGTGAAATTAATGCCTGTAGTATATCAGGACTTGAGTGCTCTTCATTGACAAAATTAATTAGAGGTAGAAACTGTTGCATCCTTTCCATGTCTTTTTCATATGCAGATGTGATTGCATCGACTCCTGCAAGGTCTTTTCTTAATAAATTAATTTTTTTATTCGTCAGGGAAATTTCCGACAGATTGATTAAAATGTGTCCCAGCGCGATAAGGGAGAACAGAAGAAAGAAAACAACGGCATAAGAAGCTATGCGTTTTTGGGTATACAACAGTCCGTATTTGCGAGGCAGAAGATTATCATTCCTGAGTTGTTTCCCGAAAAGGATAGCTGATACCGGCGCAGCAAAATTTCTTAGAGTTTCTTCGGATGCAAGGACAGTCATTGGATAGGTGATGTTAGTTGTTGGGATGATTGTGTTAAAACCACTTTCTTTTTTCACTGTATTCATTAAAATAATCAGCTCAGGATTCAATCGCAAATTCTGTCGGCAGTAGCTTACGGTCATATTGATATTGTCGATATCAATATCAGTAATCTCCCATCCCATGGATGGTGTAACTCTGACGAAGCAAACCTTTCCATTCTTAACGAGAAAAAGAGTCCTATCTTTTTCAGATATTAAGAGGGCAAGAACCGTTTTACTCTTCCAGTCATCTGATGATCTTATTAAATGAGAAAGTGTCAGAACATGGGGATATATGTATTTCGCTGACTTGCCATATTTATTGAATCGCTCTGAGATTTTATTCAGCTCATCATTATCGACGGCAAAGAAAAATACCTCCCTTAGTCCCTTCTCGCCGGCAGTTGTTTCCGCCGGAACACTGTAGAAATAGGAAAAATCACGCAATTCGGGAAAGCGTTTCCTTATTTCGGCCTCGACGATTTTCTTAAGATAAGCGGGTTTTGCAGGGGGAGCAGTACAGGATGTCGCTGTAAAATCTTTTGAAGTTGCAGACCACAGTTAGATCAGGTAGTCGCGTAGTCTTTAAGAAAGAGTCAAACTCCTCATCCTTGAAACTAGTGGTCTTTTGAACGACTGTTCTTCCCTTATCGGAAGATGCGTACACCACCTTAACCAGATTATCTTCGAAGCTGACCGCTACTTGTTTACTCAATGGTTCTCCTTCCTGGCATGTTTCCCATTACGTCCGTGTCAGAATTTACTCATATATACCCTGTATTTCTTATGCTTTCAAGTGTTTTTGTAAATTATCACGATTACTTACCAAGAGGATTTCTCTTTGATTCCGGAGTAAAACAATACCCGTCCAAAATATATGGTAAAAGAAAAATTGACAAATTTCTTAATAAGGTAATCAGTATAAAATTTGAAATAATTCTTCTTCTTTGCTACTGTTAAATATCGAAAGACATTGTCATTAGATTCAATGAAAAGGATTTAGAGTGGAGAAGTTAGTAGATATCAGACCGGGAATGAGCGTTAATATTGTCTTGAATGTTGATATCGATAAAGAAATAGCAGACGTAAGAAATGCAGTAGTATATGATGCAGATGGTGTGGCCGTTGTGTTATCTCAGACAAACCCACCCTTTACGAAGTATCATATCGGTACAGAAATAACAGTTACATATCTTGTCAAGAGGAAAGAAGCTCCCAGTCGAATTGGTTTTTCTGGAAAGGTGATTAGCATTTTGAATGATTACAGCCTCCACTCATCAAAAACGGTACAGGCCATTAACATAGTCAGAGAGAGTGAACTGAAGCTATATGATTTAAGAATGCACTACAGGGTTAGTCCGAAATCAGATAGTGGAATACACCTTTATGTGGGAGGTGAAAAAGTTAATCTCCTTGATATTTCGATGGGCGGCGCTCGCTTTTGCCATCCAAGAGATAACCCTATTGAGCCAGGTGTAATGATAAAAATGACTTTAATTCTTGACTTAGAAAGGTTTGATATTGAGGCAAAATCAGTGAATGTATGGTATCCTTACGAAGCCGGAAGACGGGCGGATTTGGAATATGTGTCTGTTCAATTTTTCAAAATGGACAAAAAATGCAGTCATTTACTAAGCGGAAAAATCCTTACAATCCAGAGAGAGTTTCTGTCCAAAATTTGAAGGAAGCATCCTCCAAAGTCATTAAGCATCTTCCTTAATAACCTCAATCCCTAAACAATCACTCAGCCATATTATATTTCAGTATTTGTTTTTCAATACGATTGTTGTTTTAAGATTCCGCTGTCGGAGTTCAGACCTCGAAAGAGAGTGCAAGGGAAGGCCTGGCGGGTTGTGTCCCATAGTCAGTTTTTAACTTTTCATAAGATCATAAATTATTGATTATTATCAGCATTGGAATAAAGTTTTCATGGAATATGACGATATAAATTTTGGATACCTTGGTGAAGAATATATATGTGATAAGTATTTTAAACGACCTGATCGGGGAAAAAGGAAATGGGAATAATAAATCTTGAAGATATTCAGCTAGATATGGTTCTAGCCAGTGACATAAAGGAACGCAGTGGTCGTGTGTTATTGGCTGAGGGCAGCAAAATCAGTGAGAAACACCTGAGGGTATTCAGGATGTGGGGCATCACCGAGGTCGATATTAAAGGTATTGAAAAAGACGAACTTACCGCCAACGTGGTTGCTCAACTTGACCAGAATCTTTTCCAGGAAGTAGAAATTCAGACTCGCGAACGTTTCTGTCATGTGGACATGGAGCACCCGTTCATCAAAGAACTGTTTCGAATACTCACACTTCGTTTGGTCAGACGGAGATCGAAAGGACAAAATGATGATTAGAAAACCGGAAGATCTTTTGAAAGGTTTGGTACAAGTGTCATCTTTGCCTGTCGTCTATACCAGAATTAACGAGGCAGTTAATAATCCGCAATCTTCCATGAAAAGTATCAGCGATATAATAAGTGATGATCCCGGCCTGACTTCCCGGTTGCTCCAGCTTGTTAACAGCGCGTTTTATAGTTTTCCTTCAAGAATCGAAACAGTAAGCCGTGCCCTTTTTATCGTGGGTACACAACAATTACGCGACCTTGCTCTGGCAACTTCCATAATGAATCTGTTTAAGGGAATACCTGAGGACCTTGTAAATATGGAATCTTTCTGGAGACATAGTGTAGCGTGCGGTCTCGCTGCTAAAATACTTGCAACCTATAGACGGTGTGACATGAACGTGGAACGTTTTTTTGCGGCTGGCATCATTCATGATATAGGCCGGCTCATCATCTATAAAAAAATACCGGACACGGCACGGGAAATGATTATCCGCTGCAAGGCAAATAGGGAATTATTGTATTCAGTAGAAAAGGAAGTAATAGGTTTTGACCATTCGGATTTAGGCCGCGTATTAGTGCAATTTTGGAATCTACCGCCATCTCTGGAAGAGGTGGTTGCCTATCATCATTCACCACGGGAAGCGAGACGATATCCTATAGAGACAGCCGTGGTTCATATAGCTGACATTATTGTTCATGCAATGCAGTTTGGAAACAGCGGAGAACAATATATTCCACCTATGGATGAGAAGGCGTGGGAACTCATTGGAATTCCCACAAGTGTGTTGTCACCCACATTGGATCAGTTGGAAAGAGAAGTTAAAGATGTTGTGCAATCCTTATTCGGAAAATGTGATTATGCCGAAGAAAACCGAAAAAATAAAGTATCTGTTTGAATTAGAAGAACGGATAAAATATTTAGAGGAAACAAATCGGTGGACGCTGGATGCGTTGGACATGGTTGTATCCCTGGGAGATTTTAAGAACAGCATCAACCCTCCGGATCAGGAGCCTGCTGTAATTTTCAATGCGGCCAGGACTCATCTGAAGCGCCTGATGCCATTCCAGGTTTTGGCGCTTTTCATGATTGACGAAACAAATTCTGATTTTGTTCTTGTAGATTGCGAACCTGAAACAGATTCTCTTATGATCGAACGAGAGGTGGACTTTCAGATTTCCGAAGGGGTTTTTGCCTGGGCATTGTATCAAAACCGGGCAGTTACGGTTCCGGCAAAATATTTCAATCATACGGTAGTATTTCATCCATTAGTAACACGATCGCAGATAATAGGGATGATGGTTGGAATTCTTATAAATGATGAACTGGCTGTTAACAATGTATTGTCAAGCCTCCTTACGATAATATTGTTAAATACGGCACGGGCACTTGAGAACACCATTCTATATAAAAAAATAAATGATACGAACCGACAGCTTGAAGATATAGTTAAAAAACGTACGGAAGCCTTGCAGAAAGCTCTGGAGGCAGCAAACGTATTGAATATCGCCAAAAGTCAATTTTTGGCGAACATGAGCCATGAAATCAGGACACCAATAAACGGTGTCATCGGCTTCACCGATTTGTTGTTAGATGCAGGTCTCAACGAGGAACAGCTCAGCTATGTTAACACAATCAAGAAAAGTGGAGATGCCTTACTCTTCCTGATCAACGATATTTTAGATTTCTCAAAGGTTGAAGCTGGGCAGTTGAAACTCGAGAATGTCGACTTCGATCCGGAGGAAGTGGCATATGATGTCTGCGATATTGTTCAGCTTAAGATCGGTGGCAAGCCAATCTCTTTATTATGCCGTATCGGTGACGATCTTCCTTCCTCTGTAAAGGGGGACCCTTACAGGTTCAGGCAGGTTCTCTTGAATTTGATGGAAAATGCTGCAAAGTTTACTGAAACCGGGGAAATAGAACTTTACCTTTATGGAGAAGATAAGCAGAACAGCCAGGTGAAGATGCACGCAGAAGTAAGAGATACCGGTATCGGCATTCCGAAGAACAAGTTATCTACAATTTTTGATTCTTTCCAGCAGGTTGATTGTTCTTCCACCCGTAAGTACGGCGGGTCCGGTCTTGGGCTGTCCATATGCAAACAACTGTCGCAGTTGATGAACGGCGACGTATGGGCTGAAAGCAAGACCGGCAAAGGATCTGCATTTCACTTCACAGCTTGGCTTGATGAATCTACCAGGGAAACTTTTAAAAATTGTACTTCTCTTACAGGAAAGAGGGTTCTTATCGCCAGTGAGAATAAAACAAATCTTCATATTTTGTCACACATGATTGAATCATATGGCATGCGGTTTGCGAAGATAGAAAAAGGGGAAGAGGTCTTGCCCGCTTTGATCCATGACTATGATAACGGTAATGCCTTTGACTTCTGCATGCTGGATATCAGATTAGCAGATATAAGTGTTAATAAGATTGTTGAAATGATCCAAACAGCAAAAATTAATATCCATCTGCTTTTATTCGGCCCTCTCAAGGAAAGAATTATCCTGGAACAGGATATATCGGGCATGATTTCCTTTGTTGAGGCACCGGTCAGGAAACAGAAGCTGATTCACACCATGGAGGAACTTATTAAAGTACCTGAAAGCAGAGACATGAAGAATAATCTGAGGAACGAAAATCGGGAATATCGGCTTCAGGTGCCACATGCAGGTAACTTCTCACTCAAGATACTTCTTGCAGAAGATAATATAGTCAATCAGAATTTAGTGAAAATTATGCTGAACAAAGCAGGGCATAA
Source organism: uncultured delta proteobacterium (assembly GCA_963695875.1). Lineage (GTDB taxonomy): Bacteria > Desulfobacterota > Syntrophia > Syntrophales > UBA2185 > DATKLL01. The sequence continues at coordinate 42,295 of CAVOID010000012.1, forward strand.
GGTAGAACTGGCAAGCAACGGCAATGAGGCGATTGAAAAACTTAGCATAACAAATGATGACTTTGATTTGATCTTCATGGATATTCAAATGCCGGTAATGGACGGCCTGGAGGCCACAAAAGTAATCAGAAGCAAAGGGTATGGAGATATCCCCATAATCGCCATGACAGCCAGCGCGATGGAGGAAGACCGTGCAATGTGTCTCCAGGCAGGTATGGACGGATATCTTACGAAACCGGTTAGGATGGAAGTTGTAAAGGAGATAATAGAGAAATGGGCTCTTCAAAAGAAACACATATCAATCTGAAACAAATGGCAGAAAATGTCGGTTTGGAAGAGGACGAATACTTGTCGTTGCTAATACTCTTCATTGAAACAACCATTTATTATTTAAGCGAGTTAAAATCTGCGATACATAATGGCGATTCAAAAAGAGTTTATGAAACTATCCATACCATAAGAGGTGCTGCCGAAAATCTTGGCATTCCAGACATATCTGAAATAGCCAAAACGATAGAAATAAAGGCACGTCAAAATATTCTGGAAGGTGCTGAGGAAGCAACGGAGTGCTTAGTAAAAGAAATTGAATATATAACAGAAGTTTATCATTAGGATAACAAGGATGTAGTATAACTTAAGCTTCGGGATTCTTTATATTGCCGTCAAGATTTACGCATATTTTTGACTGTAGCCATATGCGGTCAACGTTGAATATAATAGCAGGCAATAGCCGGACAGAGGAAGATTATGTCACAAATTAACATTAAACGGGAGCAAATGGTTGAGACTGCAGACAAGGGACTATGTAAAAACAAAAAGGTATTGGTTGTGGATAATGATCCCGTTATGTTGAGCTTTATGAATAATTTACTTGTGGGCCATGGTTACGAGGCATCAACTGCAGGTGACGGTCTAACTGTTCTGAATATTCTGGAAACATGTATACCGGATGTCATCATTATGGACTTGATCATGCCAAATATTAATGGAGAGAAGCTATGCCAGATGATCAGAAAAATGCCGCGTATGAAAGACACTTATATCGTAATTCTGTCTGCTGTAGCTGCAGAGTATGAAACAAACCTGGCTGATCTGGGAGCTAATGCCTGTATTGCAAAGGGACCTTTTAATAAAATGTCGGAACGCATTCTAGAGGCTTTAGATAAATTATATCTCTCTGCACCTTACGATTTCACAAATAAAATTATAGGTATCGAAGAGACGTATTCGCGGAATATTGTCAAAGAATTACTCTCAGTAAAAAGTCATTTGGAGGTTATTCTATCAAGCATATCTGAGGGTATCTTTGAAATTACATCTGACGCAAAGATCGTTTATGCAAACCCGACTGCTATTTCTATTCTTGGCGTTCCTGAGGAAAAGCTCTTAGCTTTAAATGTCCTTGAGCTGTTTTACGAGATTGACCGGATAAAGGTAGAAAAGCTTTTTAAAAATAAGGCAAAGGCCAAACAAAATATCAACGATGATTCATATCGACTCATAAACGGAAAAGAAGTTTCTCTGAATATTTTGCCTATAAGAGATGAAGAAAATAAGGCTGTTGTTGTACTGAATGACATTAGTGATCGAAAGCGACTGGAAGCGAAGGTAAGACAGGCTCATAAAATAGAGGCAATAGGCACTTTAGCTGGCGGCATTGCCCATGATTTCAACAATCTTCTGATGGGAATTCAAGGGTACACATCGCTCATCCTCTTTGATATGAATACAAACCACCCTTATTACGAGAAGTTGAAGAAAATCGAGGACCAGGTAAGGAGCGGCGCAGAGCTGACCAAGCAGCTTTTGGGTTTTGCTCGTGGTGGCCGTTATGAGGTCAGGGTTGCTGATTTAAATGAGATAATTGATAAGACCTCGACGATGTTTGGAAGGACAAAGAAGGAGATCAGTATTCACCGCAAGTATGCGGATGCTCTCTGGGCAGTGGAGGTCGATCGCGGGCAGATAGAGCAGGCGCTTTTGAATCTGTATGTGAATGCCTGGCAGGCAATGCCCAGCGGCGGAGATATATATCTGGAGACCGCTAACGTTACTATAGATCAAGAGTATAAGAAATTGTTTGCTGTAAAGCCTGGAAAGTATGTAAAGGTCTCGGTTATGGATACGGGAATAGGAATGGATGAGAAGACGAAGGAGAGGATATTCGAGCCGTTTTTCACCACTAAGGGCATGGGAAGGGGTACGGGGCTTGGCCTCGCATCTGCCTATGGTATTATCAAGGGGCACAATGGTATAATAAATGTATACAGTGAGAAGGGGCATGGGACAAAATTTACCATATATCTTCCTGCATCGGGAAAAGCGGTTATGAAGGAGAAAGAGACTTCCGTGGATATTGTGAAAGGTGAGGAATCCCTCCTTCTTGTGGACGATGAAGATGTAATCATTGATGTGAGCAAAGAGATTTTGGAAACGTTGGGCTATCATGTCCAAGTTGCGAGGAGCGGCAAGGAAGCTATAGATATATATAAAGAGAAGGGAAACGAGATTGATCTGGTTATATTGGACATGATTATGCCTGGTATAAGTGGCAGTGAGACATTCAATACTCTCAAGTCAATCAATCCTGACATAAAGGTGATCCTTTCAAGCGGGTACAGCATAGACGGCAAGGCGAAGGAGATTATGGAACGAGGTTGTAGAGCATTTATACAGAAACCTTTTGAGATGTCTGATTTGTCAAATAAAATAAGAAAAGTTTTGGCTTAAGCTAAGATATATTATTAATAGTCATTATTTTGTAACCATAATAAGAATCATCAATCCTTCCTGATATCCATCAATCTATTAGAAGATAGACCAGTAACAAGAAGACAATCAAATTATAAATTCCAAGAGACTCTCGCTGAAGGATCAAGTGAGTTAGATTTCCTGTTGAAAAATGTATTGACTATAAATTACCCTTATATTAATTATTTAAAAAATAATAAATATTCAGGATAATTGGCAAGATTGGAAAAGAAATATATCTTTGTACATACGTTTGGCTGTCAGATGAATGTTCATGATTCTGAAAAGATCGTGGCATTGATGGAAAATGCCGGTTACGAAAGTGTGGACAATATTAGGAAGGCTGATCTGATAATCATCAATACGTGCAGTATTAGAGAGAAGGCTGCACAAAAGGTGTACAGCCAACTGGGGAGATTAAGAAAGTTAAAAAAAGAAAAGCCTGAACTCATTATCGGAGTGGGGGGGTGCCTCGCTCAGCAGTGGGGGGAGAAGTTCATTGAAAAAGTGCCTTACCTGAATCTGGTTTTCGGAACACATAACATATATCATCTTCCTGAATTTATAGACACAATAGAAAAGACAGGAGTGCCGGTTGTCAAAACGGAATTTTACGAATCTGTAAAGTCCCTCAGTATTGGGGCACAGTCAAGAAATGGAAAAGTAAGTTCCTATGTAACTATAATGCAGGGCTGCAATAATTTCTGTTCTTACTGTGTTGTTCCCTACGTCCGTGGTCGGGAAGAGAACAGAGAGTTCCAGGAAATTATTGATGAAGTTAAAACAATTGCGGCTAAAGGTGTAAAAGAGGTTACTCTTCTTGGGCAGAACGTCAATTCCTATTGTGGAGCTAATGGCATTGGACATGATTTTGCAGATTTGGTGCAGGAAATTGGGATGATTAGTGGTATAGAGAGGATAAGATTTACAACCTCGCACCCTAAAGATCTCTCCGATAAGCTAGTGAATTGTTTTTCAGTAGTTGATAAATTGTGTGAACATATTCATCTTCCGGTACAGTCGGGATCTGACCGAATTCTCAGAATGATGAACCGTTGTTATACGAGTTTTGATTATTTTGACAGAGTGGATAAACTCAGAACCGAATGTCCTGACATCAGCATTACTTCGGACATTATCGTGGGATTTCCCGGTGAAACGGATAGGGATTTTCAGGCAACGATTGACATGATGGAAAAAATCAGGTTTGATAACATTTTTTCCTTCAAGTACTCGGAACGTGAGGGAACTGCTGCGGCAGGACTTGGTGACAAGGTTAGTGAATGTGTTAAGCGTGACAGACTGCGAATGGTTCAGGCTCTTCAAGAGAGACATACCATCGCGAGAAATAGAGCTATTATAGGCAAAAATGAACAGATTCTTGTTGAAACCATGAGTAAAAACTCCCAGGAAGATGTGGCGGGGAGAACGAGGACAAATAAAATTGTGAACTTTAAAGGGAATTCTGAACTGATCGGTAAAACCGTTTCTGTTACTATAACTGATGCATATCTCCATTCCCTGAGGGGAGAACTCACGAAGGGAGGTTACTAAATGTTAATTAAGATGAAAGTCGCTGGATTAACGATAGATCCGCTGACGAATACGCCTATTGTAATTTTAAAGGATCTCGATGAGAAAAAGGCTATTCCTATATGGATAGGCCTTTTTGAAGCCAGCGCTATTGCAACGGAACTGGAAAAAATTACTTTTTCCAGGCCTATGACGCACGATCTTATATATGAACTTTTGAAGACTCTTGGCGTTGAAGTAGTCAAGGTTGAGATTCATGATCTCAGAAATAACACTTTTTTTGCCAATATCCATTTGCTTAAGGAAAATGAAACAATTGTGGTTGATTCACGGCCGAGTGATGCAATTGCATTAGCATTGAGGGCTAATGCCCAGATATTTGTTGACGAAAAAGTCATCGAAAAATCGAGGAATGTCGATTTTGGCAAGAAGATAACGGATCTCGATAATTTAAAAGACGAAAAATTAAAAGAATTTCTTGAAAATCTTTCTCCTGAGGATTTTGGAAAGTATAAGATGTGAGGTGATCCATATATTTCAGAGATAAGATCAAAGAAGAAATGATAGTCTGCAGTATACGAGATGTGTTTTTGGTTCATATTTAACTGTATTTCGTTTTGATTTTTGCCACGAGAGAGTACGGAAGTGCTTAAATTTGAAAATGTCGTGGCTCTTATTTTTTCAGAGATATGGAAAAGGAAATCGAAGATTTCGGCATTCACATGGATGTCGAGAGGAACCTTTCGCCAAATACGAGGAGAAATTATCTTGCCGATGTGAGACAGTTCAAACAGTTTCTTGACACTAACAATATTTCTGCAAGGGGAAATGATACTGATAACATGATCGACATTGACTATATTATAATCAGGGCCTTTCTGGGATCACTCTATCGTGAAAGGCTCAAGAAAATAACTATATCAAGAAAAGTGAGCGCACTAAGGACTTTTTTTAATTATCTCCAGCGCAAAGGAAAATTAAAGGTTAATCCGGCTCAGATGGTTCAGGCACCCAAGACGGAAAAATATATACCTGCATTTCTTTCCGTGGATGAAATGTTTACTCTGCTCAATGCAAAAAGCCGTTCAGATGCCGTAGGTGTAAGAGACAGGGCCATCATAGAGCTGTTCTATTCTTCAGGCATTCGTCTCAGCGAGCTTGTCGGTCTGAACATTAGGGATATCGATTACGGTCAGGGGTTGATGAAGGTCAAGGGGAAGGGAAAGAAGGAGAGGATAGTTCCCGTCGGTGATCAAGCAATTGTTGCCGTAAGAGCCTATCTTGAAAAAAGGTGTGAGATTTCGAGGACAAATGTAAAAAATGATTATGGTGGTCCGATCTTTATCAGCAGGGAAGGTACCAGGCTAAGTACGAGGAGCGTGGCAAGAATCCTGGACAAATTGGTCATTTCTAGTGGATTGGGGAGAAAAATCAGCCCACATATGCTGCGGCATACTTTTGCCACGCATATGATGGAGGCTGGTGCTGATCTTCGGGCCATTCAGGAATTCCTTGGTCATGAGAGCCTTTCTACAACACAAAAATACACTTCTGTCAGTGTAGGGAGATTACTGGAAGTATACGATAAAGCCCATCCAAAGGCCGGAGGTGTTAATTCCGAAAAAAGGGAAGTTCATCAGGCAGGAGAAAATTCCAGCAAGGAAAAATAATTTACAAGACTCATCGAGGGAGGTTTAAAACCGCTTATGAACATAAGGGGAACCACCATATTGGCCGTCAAGCATAAGGGAAAGGTTACAGTTGCCGGTGACGGTCAGGTAACAATTGATGTAACAGTCATGAAACATGGAGCCAGAAAGGTTCGCAGGTTGTATAATAATCAAGTTATTGTCGGTTTCGCAGGTACAACAGCCGATGCATTCACCCTCTTTGACAGGTTTGACCAGAAGCTGGAGCAATATAAAGGTAATTTATTGAGAGCGGCTGTTGAACTCACAAAGGACTGGAGGACAGACAGGATTTTGAGGCATCTGGAGGCATTAATGATTGCTGTCAGTAAGGAACATTTTTTGATCGTATCAGGAAATGGCGATGTCATTGAATCTGACGATGATGTGATGGCTATAGGATCAGGAGGTCCTTATGCACTGGCGGCAGCACGCGCCCTTGTCAGGTATTCGGATTTGACGGCAACAGAGATAGCGAAACAGGCTCTTAAGATTGCATCAGAAATCTGCATTTATACGAATGATAACATTACAGTCGAAGAGCTGGATATTCATCAGGACGCAGACGACAGAAAAAATGCGAAATCGAAAGGATTAAAAGGATAATATATGTCGTCTAATCAATTGACACCAAGAGAGATTGTAGAACAATTAGACAAATATATCATCGGACAGGGTGAGGCCAAGAGGGCAGTTGCAATTGCACTCAGAAACCGGTGGAGGCGTCAGAATGTAACAAAAGAACTCGGAGAAGAAATATCCCCGAAAAACATCATTATGATTGGTCCAACAGGTGTGGGAAAGACAGAGATTGCCCGGAGACTCGCGAAACTGGACAATTCTCCATTTTTAAAGATAGAAGCATCAAAGTTTACCGAGGTCGGTTACGTTGGGAGGGATGTAGAGTCCATGGTTCGCGATCTCGTTGAACTGGCTGTGAATATGGTTAAATCAGAGGAGCAGGAAAATATAAAGCCTAAGGCGGCCGAGATTGCGGAAGAGAGGCTTCTTGATATTTTACTTCCACCGAAACCCGTTGAGAAGAAGGTGGAAGACCTAATTTCAGACAGACATTTGGAACTGCATGAAGCTGAGCAGCCTCAACAATTTGATAACACCCGTGAAAAAATGCGCAGACTTCTCCATGAAGGGAAGTTGGATAATCGATACGTGGATCTGGAGATACAGGAATCACGCAGTGGTCCGATGATAGAGGTATTTACTTCTTCCGGTATCGAAGACATGGGATTGAATATCAAAGAGATGTTTGGGAATATATTTCCACAGAAGAAAAAAAAGGCGCGCGTAAAAATTCCCGAAGCGCTGGAAATACTCGAAAATGAGGAAGCCCAAAGACTGGTGGACATGGACAAAGTTACGAAAGCGGCTATTGAACGCGTGGAACAATCGGGAATCATATTTCTGGATGAGATCGATAAGATCGTTGGAAGCGATGGGACTCATGGTCCGGATGTTTCAAGGGAAGGTGTTCAGAGGGATCTACTGCCGATTGTGGAAGGTTCTACTGTAAATACACGTTATGGAATGGTCAAAACCGACCATATCCTTTTTATCTCGGCAGGAGCGTTCAGTTCCTCAAAACCGTCTGATCTGATTCCGGAGCTTCAGGGGCGCTTTCCTATCAGGGTTGAGATGGATTCCCTTGGTAAAGATGAATTCATCAGGATCCTGACGGAACCCCATAATGCACTGATCAAACAGTACATTGAGATGATGGCTACAGAAGGGGTTAAGCTGTCTTTCACGGACGATGCAATTGCGGAGATAGCGGAAGTGGCAGCGGTTGTTAACGAAAGAACAGAGAACATAGGGGCCAGGCGCCTTTATACAATTATGGAAACGCTTCTAGATGATATTTCCTTCAATGCCCCCGATATGGCAGGGACGGAAGAAGTCATTGATGCGAATTATGTAAAGGAAAAATTGGAGAACATCGTCGAGGATGAGGACCTAAGCAGGTATATCCTCTAATTTAGAAGTTGATCGTGGAGTATTATGGACTATGTAGAAAAATCCATTGAACGGGCTGAAATTCTTCTGGAGGCGCTTCCGTATATACGCCGGTTTTATAACAAAACCATTGTCATCAAATATGGCGGCCACGCCATGGTCGACGAGGAGTTGAAGGATTTATTCGCCAAGGATGTGGTTATGATGAAATATATAGGCATTCATCCTGTGGTGGTTCATGGGGGCGGCCCGCAGATCGGTGATTTTTTGAAGAAACTGGGTAAGGACTCCAAGTTTGTTCAAGGCATGCGGGTGACTGACGAAGAGACAATGGATATTGTTGAGATGGTTCTTGTCGGCAAGGTAAACAAGGAGATTGTGGGCCTTATAAATCAGCATGGCGGCAAGGCAGTGGGTCTGAGCGGAAAGGACGGAAATCTGATTCGGGCAGAAAAATATTATTTAAGTGAAGAAAAGGCAAAGGATACGCCTCCGGAGATTATCGACATCGGTCTGGTCGGGAAGGTTAAGAATATCCATGCAGAACTTATCGTATCCCTTGAAAATGATGGATTTATTCCTGTGATTGCTCCAACCGGTTTGGGAGACAATGGTGAAACATATAATATCAATGCTGATATTGTTGCCGGTGAAGTGGCGGCCGCCCTCAAGGCGGAGAAACTGGTTCTTATTGACTGATGTGGAGGGTGTTATCGATGCGAAAGGCCGGTTGATCAATACCATGAGTGACAGAGATGTCGTCAATATGATTGAGACGGGCGTTATCAAAGGGGGCATGTATCCTAAGGTAAAGTGTTGTCTCAAGGCACTCAATGGAGGAGTAAAAAAAGCCCATATCGTTGATGGACGGTTGAAGCATGCCATACTTCTCGAGATTTTCACCGATATGGGGATCGGAACGGAAATAGTTTGTAGGAATCATTTGAAAAGGGTTCGAGGGCTCAAGGGGTCGAGCGATTCAAGCGAAATGCTGCTAGAACATAATACTCGAACTCTTGAACCCTTGAATCCTCAGAATCCTGTTTTGAAGTAAGACAGGAGAATGCAGAAACATGACAACCGATGAGTTAATCAGCCTTTCGGATAAATATATCATGGCAACGTACAAACGCTTTCCCATAGTGCTGGTGAGAGGTGCAGGTGCGAGGGTCTGGGATAGCAACGGGAAGGAATACCTTGATTTTGTTGCCGGGATTGCCGTGTGCAGCCTGGGACATTCGCATCCGAAGGTTATCGCGGCAATAAAAAAGCAGGTGGAGATTCTCACCCATGTATCCAATCTCTATTATATAGAACCTCAGATTCATGTTGGCACGGATGCTGGTGGAAAATTCCTTTGCCGACAAGGTATTTTTCTGTAACAGCGGTGCGGAGGCAAATGAGGCGGCGATAAAACTTGCCCGAAAGTATGCTTATGAAAACATGACGGGTGGAAAATATGAGTTGATTACCATGAAAGACTCATTTCATGGGCGCACCCTTGCAACGGTAACGGCTACGGGACAGACGAAGTTTCAGGTTGGCTTTTCACCGCTGCTGGAGGGATTCAGGTATGTGCCGTTCAATGATATTCCGGCCCTTAATGATGCAATTACGGAGAAGACATGCGGAATCATGCTCGAGCCGATCCAGGGAGAAGGGGGCATAAAAATTCCCGATGATGAATATCTCAGTAAGGTCAGGAAAATCTGTGATGACCGGGGACTTCTGATGATTCTCGACGAGGTTCAGGTAGCAATGGGAAGAACAGGCACCCTCTTCGCGTATGAACAGTATAATGTGAAAGCCTGATATCGTCACACTTGCAAAAGCCGTGGGTAACGGATTTCCCGTAGGGGTAATGATGGCGACAGATAAGGTTGCATCTGCCTTTCAGCCCGGTAACCATGCCTCAACGTTCGGCGGGAATCCCCTTGCCATGGCTGCAGGTCTGGCGACATTGGAAACCATTCTGAATGATGGAGTTCTTGAAAACGTGAAGAGGGTGGGGGCTTATTTTATGAGAAGGCTTCACGAATTGAAAAGCAAGTGTCGCCGTGATCAAAGACGTAAGGGGAAGAGGATTGATTATCGGTGTGGAACTGACTATTGAAGGAGCGAATATCGTTAAAGAATGCATGGATAGAGGGCTTTTGATCAATTGCACCGGTGGAAATGTTCTTCGGTTTGTACCGCCATTTATTATTACGGAAGAGGATGTGGATACTGCCGTCGAAATTCTGGGTGAGGTGCTGGCAGCAACATGAAAAAAGACCTCTTGAGCGTTTATGATCTCGACTCGTGTTGATTTCGAGGTCATATTTGAAAAGGCTCATAAACTAAAAAAAATGCTCAAAGAAGGCATTCCCTATACACCTCTTTCCGGGAAGACCCTGGGGATGATTTTTGAAAAATCATCGACAAGAACAAGGATTTCTTTTGAGGTCGGTATTTACCAATTGGGGGGAATGGCATTATTTTTGAGCAGTCGCGATACCCAGCTGGGCAGGGGTGAGGATATTTCCGATACTGCAAGGGTCATGTCCAGGTATCTGGATGCCGTTGTGATAAGAACCTATTCCCAGGCGTTTGTCGAGGAGTTTGCAAGAGTATTGCGACTATTCCCGTTATAAATGGTTTAACGGATCAGCAGCATCCCTGCCAGATATTGATGCGATCTCTTCACTATTATTGAAAAGAAAGGGAAGCTATGAAGGACTGAAGGTTGCTTATATCGGAGATGGCAACAATGTCGCAAATTCATGGATCGATGCCGCAGCCCGCACTTCCTTTTCAGCTCAGTCTGGCTTGTCCGGAGACAATACGAACCCGATACGGATATACTGGTAAGGGGGATGAAAGAGGCTAAACGGGGAATAACTCTTCATCGCGATCCCCTTGATGCAGTTAAAGATGCCGATGTCATTTACACGGATGTCTGGACCAGCATGGGCCAGGAGGCCGAAAAGGAAGAGAGAACGAAAATATTTCAAAGCGTATCAGGTCAATAAAGAATTGCTTGCTCAGGCGCGGAAAGATGCCATCGTCATGCACTGCCTTCCCGCCCACCGTGGTGAGGAGATAACGGATGATGTGATCGATGGTCCTCAATCCGTGGTGATCGATCAGGCGGAAAATCGTCTTCATGTGCAAAAGGCAATTATGGAAATATTGATAGGAGGATGAGTGCCTTGGCTGATAAGGTAAAAAAAGTAGTATTGGCTTATTCAGGGGGATTGGACACATCGGTTATTCTGAGATGGTTGATTGAGACGTACAAGTGCGAAGTAATTGCCTTTGCTGCTGATATCGGCCAGGGAGAGGAACTGGATGGCTTAAGAGAAAAGGCGCTGAGTACAGGTGCGAGCTAAGGTCTATATTGACAATTTACAGGAAGAATTCGTCAGGGACTTTGTATTTCCCGCGATGCGTGCCAATGCTATCTATGAGGGTACTTATCTCATGGGTACCTCACTGGCAAGACCGCTCATTGCAAAAAGGCAGATTGAGATTGCCAAGGCGGAAAAGGCTGATGCAGTGTCTCATGGCGCCACGGGAAAGGGAAATGATCAGGTGCGGTTTGAATTGACATACAATGCATTGAACCCTGATATCAGGATTATCTCGGCATGGAGAGACCCGAAGTGGTCTTTTGATTCGCGAGGATCGATGATCGATTATGCCCGGAAACACAATATTCCTGTTACAACGACAAGGGAAAAACCTTACAGCAGCGATCGGAATCTTTTGCATATTTCTCACGAGGGTGGAATCCTTGAAGATCCCTGGATGGAGCCGAAAGAAGATATGTTTGTATTAACGGTGTCGCCGGAGAGCGGCTCCGGATACTGCCACGTATGTGGAGATAGATTTCGAGAAAGGAAATCCCGTTGCGATCAACGGGAAAAAGATGAGTCCCGCCAGGCTTCTCCATAGCATGAATGAAATAGCCGGCGCCAATGGTATCGGCAGGGTGGATATGGTCGAAAATCGTTATGTGGGCATGAAATCAAGAGGTGTCTATGAAACCCCGGGTGGCACGGTGCTCTGGGCTGCCCATCGTGCGGTGGAGTCCATTACGATGGACCGCGAAGTAATGTTGATGAGGGATTCGCTGATTCCCAAATATGCGCAACTCGTCTATAGTGGTTTCTGGTATTCTCCGGAGATGAAGGTGCTGCAGAAATTCATCGATGAAACACAGGAAAATGTTACGGGCACTGCACGTATGAAATTGTACAAGGGGAATTGTATTGTAGTCGGTCGAAAATCACCTTGCTCACTTTACAGTGAGGAATTTGTTACCTTTGAGAAGGACAGGGTTTACGATCAGAAGGACGCCACAGGCTTTATAAGACTTAATGCGCTGAGGATGAAAATTCAGGCGTTAATGGAAAGGGCAAGAGTTTAGGACGGGGACCTATGTCAGCAAAACAAAAGAAACCATGGGGTGGGCGATTTCGCGAACCGACAAATAAAATGGTGGAGGCATTCACCGCTTCTATTCACTTTGATAAACGACTCTATCGCTACGATATTGAGGGGAGCATTGCCCATACAAGAATGTTAGCAAGGCAGAAGCTCATTACAAGAGAGGATGAGAGGCTCATCATCATCGGATTGAAGGGAATCCTGGCGGATATCGAAAAAGGGGAATTTATCTTTAAACCCGAAGATGAAGATATCCACATGGCTATAGAAAAGGCCCTCATAGAGAGGGCAGGTGCAGCGGGTGAGAAACTCCATACTGCGAGAAGCAGAAATGATCAGGTCTCGCTGGATGTCCGCATGTATCTCAGAGAGGAAATCGAGCAGATCATTAAAATGGTGGCTCGGCTTAAAGACATTGCTCGTTGGACTGGCCAATAGGGAAGATGGCACCATAATGCCCGGATATACTCACCTGCAAAAGGCGCAACCTGTGTTGTTGGCCCATTATCTTATAGCTTACTGGGATATGCTGGATCGGGATGAGCAGCGATTACGCGAATGCTATGCGCGTGTGAACATTATGCCACTGGGTTCTGCTGCCCTGGCAGGAACCGGCTTGCCGATTGACAGGGCATATGTCGCGAACCTGCTGAAATTTCGAGAAATGTCTAAAAACAGCATGGATGCCGTTTCGGACCGGGACTTTGTTGCAGAGTTCGTCTTTGCCGCTTCTCTTATCATGATGCATATGAGCCGATTCTGCGAAGACCTCATCATCTGGTCAACGGATGAGTTTCAATTTGTGGAGATATCTGATGCTTTTACCACAGGAAGCAGCATTATGCCGCAAAAGAAGAATCCCGACGTAGCTGAACTTATTCGGGGGAAAACAGGGCGCGTATACGGGAATCTTGTTTCGCTTCTTACGGTCATGAAGGGACTTCCCATGACATATAACAGGGACCTCCAGGAGGATAAGGAGCCCCTCTTCGATACTGTTGATACGATAAAAAGATGTCTTGAGATCCTGTCATCAATGATTAAAAGTGTGAAGTTCAATCGGGTAAAGATGTTAGAAGATGCTTCTGGGGGCTTCTCGACGGCAACTGACGTTGCTGAATATCTCGTTATGAAAGGTATTCCTTTCCGTACAGCCCATGAAATCGTCGGTCGACTTGTTGCATATTGTATTGGGAAAGATAAAGAAATGCATGTTATTACGTTGAAAGAATTCCGCCAGTTCAGCAAGAGCTTCGGGGAAGACATTTACGAATATCTTAAAGTTGAAAACGCTGTGAATTCAAGAAAAAGCCCCGGCAGTACTTCCAGGGAAGCGGTTTTGATGCGGATAAGAGATATTGAAGGCAGAAAGAAATGATAAAGGCAGACAGACTTCTATGCATCTTATTCTGTTTTTGTATGCTTCTCGGGGGAGGTATCCAGAGCTGTGGGAAAAAAGGTGATCCGCGGCCTCCTGGTATTCCTCCGCCACGAGCCATTTCTGACCTCAGAGCAAAGATCGTTGAAGCAGGGGTTATTCTCCGCTGGAGTGTCCCTGATGCAAAGAGTGGTATTCGGAATTTTAAGATACAGAGAAGCGATCTTCCGACGGAGGGCGCTGTGTGTCCGGATTGTCCCCGTGAATATAATACCATAGCGGACATTTCTGCGAATGATCCACTGCTGACCAGGGAAGAGGGAAATATTGTAAGCTATCTGGATCGGCGCATCAAGACCGGGTATATTTACACATATCGTATTATCGTATGCGATATAAGGCGGACTTTGCAGTGAGGCATCCAATATTGAGGAAGTAAGAATCTTCCCTGATCTGCCTCAGAAGGAAAGTCAGAGAAATAAATAATTTAGGAAGGCAATATTTATTGTAACAAGGGCAAGTGGTAAATGAATTATTTTCATTACAAAGACAGGCAGACTGTGGTGCGAGGAAGTTCCTGTTAGTGATATTGCCAGGGATGTGGGGACACCGTTCTATCTTTACAGTCACAGGACTCTGAGACATCATTTCCGTGTCTTCGATGAGGCGTTTGCTGATCTTCCACACATGATCTGCTTTTCTGTTAAATCTAATTCAAATATTGCCGTACTCAGGATTTTTATTAATGAAGGAAGCGGCGTGGATATTGTGTCCGGTGGGGAGCTGTATCGAGCCCTGCAAGCGGGGGTGGATACGCAGAAGATCGTTTATTCCGGTGTGGGGAAGAGAGTCGATGAAATCGAATATGCACTCAAATCAGACATCCTGATGTTTAATGTTGAGTCATCACAGGAGCTTCATGTAATCAATAACTGTGCTGAAAAGTTGGGGAAGACGGCCGGAATTGCATTACGGGTGAACCCGGATGTAGATCCTGAAACCCATCCTCACATATCAACGGGCCTTAAAGAAAACAAATTTGGGATTGACATCGGCAGATCAAGGGAGGAATACCGGAAGGCAAAGAGACTGGCTAATATAGATATTAAAGGGGTAAGCTGTCATATCGGTTCACAGGTGACCAAGATTTCTCCTTTTATAGATACCCTTGATCGTCTAAAAAAACTGATTAAATTTCTCACAGAAGATGATATAGAAATCAAGTATGTTGATTTGGGAGGCGGCCTCGGTATAACCTACGACCAGGAAGAGGCCCCCCATCCTTCAGAGTATGCAAAGGCTATCATTGATGCAGCAAAGGATATATATTGTACTTTTATTTTTGAACCGGGAAGGGTTATTGTAGGCAATGCCGGCATAATGGTAACAGAGGTACTTTATACAAAACGCAATGCAGGGAAAATGTTTATCATTATCGATGCAGGCATGAACGATTTAATTCGTCCCAGCTTATATGATTCATACCATCATATTCAACCGGTGATTCAGAAAGAGAGGGGTGAAATTGTTGCTGATGTGGTTGGTCCTATTTGTGAATCTGGTGACTATCTGGCAAGGGAGAGAAAGATTTTCAGGTTTGAGAGAGGCGAATTGATGGCGGTTATGAGTGCAGGTGCGTATGGATTTTCCATGTCATCCAATTATAATTCAAGAGGAAGGATACCGGAAGTACTGGTCAAAGATGATCGTTTCTTTATCATCAGAAAAAGGGAAACATACAGCGATTTAATCAGGGGAGAAGAGTTGCCGGAATTCTTAAAGCAGCAGTAATCACGGCGTGGGCTAAAGCATTCAGTCAAAGCAACTGAGTATATTGAGGGATAAGGAGAAATTATGTTTAGCGGAGCAATTGTAGCAATTGTTACACCTTTCAAAAACGGAAAGGTGGATGAGGAGACGTTGAGGAGACTGATTGAATTTCAAATCGCTAACGGGACAGATGGGATAGTTCCGTGTGGAACGACAGGAGAGTCCTCAACCTTGTCACACGAGGAACATGACAGAGTAATTGAGATCACCATAGATGCTGTAAAAAAAAGAGTACCGGTCATTGCCGGAACCGGTTCCAATAGTACGGATGAAGCCCTCCGGTTAACGAAGCATGCCCATGAGGCAGGTGCTGATGGGGCGTTGATGGTCTGTCCATATTACAATAGACCGACCCAGGAAGGACTTTATCAGCATTTTAAGATCATTGCGGAAAGTGTTCCGATTCCGATTGTCCCGTACAATATTCCAGGCAGGACCGGGGTCAATCTTATGCCGGAGACTGTCGCAAGACTTTCCAAAATCAGCAATATTGTCGGAATTAAAGAGGCATCCGGTTCTCTGAAACAGATGCATGACGTGATCAGTCTTTGTGAGAAAGATTTTGACGTCCTTTCCGGAGATGATTTTTTTACATTGCCGTTATTGCTGCTTGGCGGCAAAGGGGTTATTTCCGTTATTTCCAATGTGGCACCTGCCGATATGGCGTCCATGATAGATGCTTTTGCAGGCGGTGATATCAGGAAAGCAAGACAATTGCATGATAAAATGGTTCCTCTGATTGATGCGCTGTTTCTTGAAACCAATCCGGTACCGGTTAAAGCTGCCCTGGCTATGATGGGGAAAATTTCATACGACGTGCGGCTTCCATTGTATAAAATGTCTGACAGTAACTATGAAAAACTGAAGAGTGCCATGAAAAATTATAGGCTTATCTAACAGTAAGATTTGGAGAAAAAATCTGTAGGAGAATTTAGATGATCAAGGCTATTGTTACCGGTGCCGGTGGCAGGATGGGAGGCAGGATAATAAGCCTTCTATCTGCTGATGGAAGTTATAAAATTGGTGGGTGCCGTGGAGCAGAAAGGCCATGACCTTGTCGGAAAGGACATAGGTGAGAAACTTGGTCTTGGTAAAACAGGTATTGCTGTTGATGATCGACTTGTCAGCGTGTATTGATAAGGGTGATGTGGTCATTGATTTTACCCATCATGAGGCCTCCTTGAACCATCTTGAGATTGCCGCGGAGAAAAGTCGCGCTATTGTTATCGGCAGCACGGGTTTTACTGCGGATGAAATGGCAAGAATTAAAGAGCTAGCTGCAAAGACGCGCTGTGTCCAGTCACCTAATATGAGTATAGGAGTAAATGTCATGTTCAAGGTTCTCGACTATGTGGCAGGAATACTGGGGGATGATTATGACGTGGAGATTATGGAAGCTCATCACCATTTAAAAAAGGACGCCCCAAGCGGAACCGCATTGAAGATGGCTCACATCATAGCGGGAAAGCTGGGTCGCGATCTGGAACATGCCGGCGTTTATACCAGGAAAGGTATGATCGGTGAAAGAAGTAAGACTGAAATCGGTATTCAGACCTTGAGGGCCGGTGATATAGTGGGAGAGCATATGGTCATGTTCGGCGGAATCGGTGAGAGATTGGAATTTATTCATCGCGCCCATAGTCGGGACAATTTTGCACGGGGTGCAATACTGGCAGCAAAATGGATCGTAGATCAGAGAAATGGTTTATATGATATGCAGGATGTATTAGGGATCAAGGGAAGGTAACTTTAGGTGCAATGGCAATTGCCTGAAGACGTTAGCGGAGTTATTTGTTTTATTGGAGTTGGCTCAAATCTGGATAATGCTACCGAACGATGTTTGGAAGCCATCTGTCGTTTATCTTCAGTAAGCGGCACAAAGGTCTTGAGAAGGTCATCCCTTTATCGGACAGAACCTGTTGGATTTACCGAGCAGGATTGGTTTGTCAATACCGTCGTCGAGATAAGAACGGTATTGACTCCCCGCGAGCTGTTAAAAGCCCTGCGTGAGGTGGAGGATGGCATGGGGAGGGTAAGAGGACCGAAGTGGGGACCGCGGGTTATAGACCTGGACATTCTTCTTTACGGACAGGAGGTAATTCAGGAGGAAGGCCTCGATAATTCCTCATCCGCTGCTTCACAAAAGACGATTTGTCCTTGGACCTCTCTGCGAAATAGCGTCATATGCAATTCACCCGGCCTTCGGTGTTTCTATCCGCGGGTTAATGGACAGGCTTGATGACGAAAGTAGGATTTATCTTAGCCGGGTAAATGGATAATTATGTTTAATCTAATCCGGTTTTTAATTATTTGTGCCCTTATCTACTTTAGTTTATAAACTTATTAAATGGATTTTCTTTTCGCCGGTTACCGCAGACCGTGACCTGCCAAAACGTAAGGTATCAGCCATAAAAAGTGAAGATCTCGTAGAAGATCCATACTGTCATACATATGTGCCCATGAGTCAAGCTTATAAGGCATCAATCGAAGGACAGACGATATATTTTTGTAGTCAAAAGTGTTTTGAAAAATATATAATTGAAAACCCGGTTAAAAAGGCACGGGAGGCTTTATGAAATTTTTTATAGATTCGGCGAATATTAAAGAAATTAAGGACGGTATAAACCTCGGAATGGTTGATGGAGTAACCACCAATCCGTCACTGATTGCAAAGGAGAAAAGGGGATTTGAAGAGGTTGTGAAGGAGATACTTGAGGTGGTTGACGGGCCGGTGAGTTTGGAAGTGGTCAGTACAGAAGCCCGGGAAATGGTTCGTGAGGGGGAAAAACTGGTAAAATTAGGCGAAAATGCCGTCATTAAGGTTCCCATTACCACAGAGGGATTAAAAGCCACAAAAATTTTTGCTGATGAAGGAATCAAGGTTAATCAGACCCTGATTTTTTCACCTATCCAGGCGTTAATGGCAGCTAAGGCCGGTGCCGCATATGTCAGCCCGTTTGTAGGCAGGCTTGATGATGTTTGTCATGACGGTATGGAAATAGTTGAACAGATCATCACGATTTATGATAATTACGGTTTTGAAACGGAAGTTATCGTCGCAAGTGTAAGACATCCGCGTCATGTTCTTGAAGCTGCTCTCATGGGCGCTGATATTGCGACTATCCCATTTAAAGTAATTGACCAACTTGCAAAACATCCTCTGACGGATAAAGGAATAGATATGTTTTTAGCGGACTGGAAAAAAGTTCCCAAGAAATAACAAATAGAGATGAACATGTTGATATGATTGGTCTTTTAAAAAAATCATTTGACCGGTTTCCAGTCACGATGGAAAAGGGGGCGCTTTTGAACTTTCCGAATAGAATAACCCTGTTGAGGATTGCTATTATCCCGGCATTATTTTTTCTGCTTCTTTCTCCTGGCCGGGACGGGAAGCCTTGCAATCGCCATTTTATTTATAATTGCTGCGCTTACGGATCTCCTTGATGGATATCTGGCCAGAAAGTATGAGATTGTCACGGTGATGGGAAAATTTTTAGATCCCATCGCAGATAAACTTATCGTTAATACGGCGATGATTCTCATGATTCCTATAGGACGTATTCCTGCATGGATTGTTGCTGTCATTATTATCAGGGATTTTACTGTCGACGGCATCCGGGCTATAGCCTCCTCGGAGGGCCTCGTTATTCAGGCCAGCAGGCTCGGCAAACAAAAGACCCTGTGTCAAATCTTTGCCGTATCTGCCCTCATGATTCATTATCCGTTTCTTGGCGTCGATGCCCATGTCGTAGGTACGGCAATACTTTATCTTGCCCTTGTACTATCTGTTTATTCAGGTATGGATTACTTCGTGAAGTTTTACAGAGAAATCATCAGAAAGTAAATTGGATGGGTTTGATTGATATATCCAAGATAGATTATTCAGCCTTCGATAACCCGTTAATTACGAGGTCTCTGTTTTATCCGCGTCCGGAGCAGGGTACATCGACAATCAGGTGGGTCTGTGGAATCTGATACTTATCCCGGTGGGAGAAGGATGTTGTTGTTGGCGCCCGAGTTCACTCAGCCGGGATGAAGTCTGCCAATATACTTTTCTTTCACGGTAATGGAGAAATTGTAGCGGATTATAATGACATGGGGGTTCTATATACCGATATGGGTATAAATTTTCTTCCCGTTGATTATCGCGGCTATGGTCTATCTACCGGCAGACCGACTGTCACAACTATGATGCGGGACTGTCATGTTATCTTTGATTACATGAAAAAATGGCTGCGGGAAAACGATAACTGGTCCGTTTGATCGTAATGGGCAGATCGCTTGGCAGCGCTTCTGCTTTAGAACTGGCATCTCATTACAAAGATGAAATCGATGGTCTTATTATTGAAAGTGGCTTTGCCTATGCCGGTCCGCTTCTTCGACTTCTGGGAATTAATATGGAAGCAATAGGTCGTCAGTGAAGAACAGGGATTTCGTAACATAGACAAAATCGGCAGCTTTGATAAACCTACGCTCATTATTCATGCTGAGTATGATCATATTATCTCTTTTTCAGAGGGGCAGCCTCCTCTTTGAGGCCTGTCCGTCTCATGATAAAAAATTCCTGAAAATTCCCGGGGCGAATCACAATGATATTTTCTATCCAGGGAATGTCACAGTATATGGAATCTGTAAAATGGCTGGTGGAAAAAGAGTGACGTCGGCATCACTAGCGAAGAGTGAAATTAAACGAAGTTTTTCTATTGACAAACATATCTGAATTTGATATACGAAACTAATCCAATGAGCGGGCGTAACTCAGTGGTAGAGTGCTACCTTGCCAAGGTAGACGTCGACGGTTCAAATCCGTTCGCCCGCTCCATTTATTTGGCGGCATAGCCAAGTGGCTAAGGCAGCGGTCTGCAAAACCGTTATTCATCCGGTTCGAATCCGGATTGCCGCCTCCAAGAATTATAAGGAGTTCACCTGATTAAAGGGTTCTCCTTTTTTATTTATACGAACAACGTATAAGAATGAAATCCATTTATTGCATAATCATGTCAGAACATAGCACAGTTTGAAGCTCGATCAACCGTATCTAAATTATCTAATCCCCAAGAAGCATATCTTAAACTCACTCACGCAAAGTAGATGTGTATGAAAAATTTTCTGTCACGTCTATAGCCTATCAGCAGAAGGTTTAATTTTATTAACAAAGTTGAAAAAAAGTATTGACATGGTTCGAAGGGTATGATACGTTCGCACCCAAGCTACATATCTAAATTAAAGGAATTAGTGACCTCAGGGGTGTACCTATGATTATAGTAAAGGGGAAAACATATTATACAATTGTTGATGCTGCGGAACAGCTTGGCGTTTCGTCCAAAACGATCAGGGACTATATTCATAAGGGGATTATTCCCGAACCACCGGAAATCAAGTACGGTATAAGGATTTTGAAGCATTTTCCCCTTGAATACATTGATTTGGCTAAACTTCATCTGGAGAATTACCGAAATACAAGAATAAGAGAAGAGCGATAAAAAACGGACCAGCACGGCATCATGATACAATTTGAAGGAGTATAGAAATAACCAAAAGAGGAGTTCAATATTGTCCCGTTTGAAAGATATTACTTCTACAGAAAGACTTCTTGATATCATTCGTAATAAAAAAAATGATATTAGTCCTGAATCTCATAGATACATCTAAAATTGACCCGCCGAAAAAACGATTCAAATTCAATTCCCCAAAATTGTCCTCTGTCCGAAAATCAGTCAATATCGGTATCGACATCGGTCATAAATACCTAAGGATGGTAAAAGTAGCAAAATTGGCCGATAACCATTGGGAAATGCTTGCTTATAAAAGCGTTCCATTTACCCACGCCAAGAAATCACCTGAATTCATTAATTTCTTAAAATCTGAAATCAACGAATTTTGTGGAGTCCATAGAAATGCCAATCTGTGGGCTATTATGTCTGCAGCACGGGTAAATGTACGCCATATCCATATTCCGAAAGTAGCAAAAAAACGAATTGAGAATGCTGTTTATTGGACGATTAAAAAAGAAACCCCTTTTGATGAGAAAGATACAGTCTTTGATTTTGAAATTCAGGGAGAAGTTATTGAACAGGGTGTAAGCAAATGGTTGACCATGGTTTATACGGCACCAAAGGAGGATGTTGATGAGATAAAAGGACTGTTTTCTCAAATAGGGTTACCATTAACCGGAATATCTATCACACCTTTTGCGATTCAAAACATATTCAAAACCGGATGGATTCCTTCTGCTGTTGAAGGTACGGTTGCAGGCCTTTTTATCGGTAATGATTTTTCCCGTATTGATATTTATGCCAAGGGAAAGCTCATTATGACCCGGGGCATAAAGGCGGGAATCAACAGCATGGTGGAAACATTGATGGAACGACTCATGGAGACAAAACATGAGACGTCAGAAATGGCCGGGAAGAGATCACAAATAAACATGGAACAGGCAAAGAAAATCCTCTTCAGCCTGAGTGCTGACGCTCCACCTTTAACGGAGCAGGATGTTGGATTTGACCTCAAAGACGAAGAAAAATTTGAGTTCATATTGCCTGCATTGGAAAGGATAGTAAGGCAGGCAGAAAGAACTTTCGAACATTTCAGGGTGAATCTTAATTATGACAGGGTTGATAAAATTTACATATCAAGTGCCATGGATATTTCAAAGCGCATTATAGAATATATAGGTGATCAGCTCGGTATAGAAAGTGACCTGCCGGATCCTCTTACACTAAAACTACAGTTTGCAGTAAAAAGCATGGAAGGGATTCCTGTTTCCGAAAGAATTGCTTTAACTCCAGCCTTGGGGCTTGCCCTTTCTGATAATGCTTACACGCCGAACCTTCTATTTAGATTTAAAGACAAGGAGAGGCTAACCAGCATCGTCCGCGCTAATCGAATTATCATTGCGGTATTTATCGTTGCCATTTTCCTTTCTTCAGGTTTTTATCTCTATCAGAATCAGGAAGCACGTGAGAAAGAAGCCCAAATAGCAGGACTTGAAAAACAGCTGCCGCAGAATTTCCCCCGCATCGATCAGAATTTGGTATCGCAGATCGCCGCGAACGCTGTAAAGCGGGAACAGGTTTATAGGGAATACAGTGATAGATATCTTGGAATGGCCATTATCGGTGAATTGTCTTTACTGACTCCGGCAAATATTCGTCTCATTAATCTGAGGGCCCACATGGGTACTCTTCCATCGGGCAAAGGGTCTGCAAAAGATTTAAAAAAGGAAATTCCTAAGGAAGAATTAAAGCATGTGGTGATTGAGGGCGTTGTTTTAGGTGATCGGAGGACACTTGAGTCATCGTTGGCTGGATATATAATGAAGTTGGAAGCATCGCCAATATTCCGCCAGGTCAGTGTCCGGAAAAATAACATCGAGCCTTTTAAAAAGGATGAAGTCCTTTACTTCGTTATCGATATGCAAATAGGTTAGTATACGGTCATGGAAAAAATATTCGCAATAACGCCTAAGCGCACCATCATCTATGCACTTTTATGCCTGTCTGGCATTCTTTTCATTATTCTTGTCGGAATAATACCGAAACAGTTTTCTTTGGCGCGTTTAGATCAGAAGATCAAGAGTGTTCAGTTTCAGATCGAGGAACAAAAAAGCCTTTACCCCATTTATCAAGATTTGCAGAAGAGAACTCAGGCCCGGGATTCGAAGGTTTTACCCTCCCCCGCGAGGGGCACGCTTTTACGAACACAGTTGAATGCAATTCCTGCGACTTTCAGAGATATAGCAAGAAAGGCCAATCTTGATATGGTCTCGGCTTCTCCTGATTTGAATTCCTTATCCAGTGAGTCCAGGCTTCTTCAGGTTAACGCAGTTATCAGAGGTAATTTTTTTAATTTTCGTAAATTCCTGATCGGTCTAGGAGAAGTGCCGTACCTGGAGCGTATTGAAGAAATTCAGATCCAGCAGAATGAGGATACGATGGAATTCAAAATGAAGATTTGGCTTGCCCTTGCTCAGGGATCAGGTGATTGAGGTCAGAGGTTGAAATGCCAAAACTGACAAAACAACAGATAATAATACTTTCCATAATGGTTGTTGCAGTATTGTATGGTGTGTACGACTATTTTGTTGCACAACGAACTAAACCGGCCGTGATCGACATAGGGAAAAAATCCGCGGAACTTGAGGTATTCAAGAATGATATTACCGCGAAGATACCAAAAGGTTCATCCGCTGCTGATGACTATATTGTCAGTCGTGCTGAAGTAGGGTGGACACACGACCCTTTTTATGACAGCAGATCTTTCAGGGAATGGATAAGGTTCAAAGAACCAGCTAAAATAGGTATGAGAACATCGCAAAAAATATTTTTTGGTTATTCCGGTTTTCTGAAGGTCGATAAAAGAAAGGTCGCCATAATCAATGGCGCTGAGTATGAATCCGGTGATCCTTTAGAGATGGAGGGATATGTGCTGAAAAATATTTATCCGGACAAAGTCGTGATTGTCAACACAAAGAACGGAGTAAAATTTGATGTTCCTTTGCAGGAATAACGTCAGCATGGGAGGGGGGATTTACCTTGGCCGATAAAAATTGTCGGAGAATAATTAAACAGCTTACCATTGTTCTTTCCCTGGGGGTGTTTATCGCCGGTTGCGCTGATAATAAGCTGGCGAAGAAAGATCCTTTTTTTGAAAAATGGGATACAATGGCGAAGACAAACACGGGGTACTCACCGGCTCCCAGATCACGCGAAAACATTCGGGAGTTAGTGAAAGAGGAAGAGGCACGTTTAAAAACACAGAAGGAACGTGTAAAAGGAATAACACTTCCCAATAATCCGGTCAGCCTGAAAATACGTCAATCAGATGTTAAGGTAGTACTGAGATCCCTGGCGCGTATTGTAAATCAAAATATTCTGATTAAAGACGATATAAAAGGAGAAATCAGTGTCGATTTTAAAGATACACCCTGGGACCGGGCTTTCAACAGTATTCTTAAGAACCAGGGTCTGGCATATGAGTGGGAAGGCAACATTATCAGAGTGATGACTATAGCCGACAAGGAACAGGATCTGAAGCGAAAAACTCAGGACAAGGATGAAAGACTGGTAGATCCGCTCATAACAGTGTTCATTCCTGTTGACTATGCGGATACCAAAACGCTCAGGGAAAATCTGCAGGATTTACTGACGAAGGATAAGGATGGCAAGCCGCGGGGATCAATCAGAGTTGATGAGTATACTCGTGGTCTGATTCTCCAGGCTATTCGGGACGATTTGGAAAAGATTATGCCGATTATTGACCAGATTGATAAGCCGACTCATCAAATTTTGATTAAAGCCAACATTGTCGAGACAACGAAAAGTACCGCGAGAAACCTCGGTGTCCAGTGGGGTGGAATGTACAATCCTGCATTAGGCGACCACAATCTCTGGGTAACGCCGGGAGGAACCACGACTGTTGGAAGCGCAATATCTAATCCTATATCCGGTGGATATGCACCTGTATTTGGTTCACCCGGCCTTAGCGGTCAGGGGTTCGGTGTGAATTTTCCGGCAGCTGCTTCAGCGATTGCGGCAGCTGGAGGGGCAGGTTCTTTAGGGCTCATATTCGGCACGATTGGCGGCAATATACTGGAGATGCAGCTAAACGCCCTTCAGAACGATGGAAAGTTGAATATCCTCTCCAGTCCATCTATTACCACTCTCGATAATCAAACGGCGTATACGGAAAATGGGGAGCGGGTTCCATATGTTACGCAGCAGGTGAGCGGCGGTATCGTGACCAACACTGTGAGTTTTGAGGATGTTGTTCTCCGTCTCGAAATTACACCCCATGTAATTGATGATAAAAATCTCAAGATGAAAGTAGTCGTGAAGAAGAATGAGATTAACCCCGCACGCAATGTTCTGGGTAACCCGGGCATTTTCAAAAAGGAGACAAGTACCAATCTGATCGTCAGAGATGGAGAAACTATAGTTATTTCCGGATTGACAAAGGACACAGTCCAGGATTCTGAAAGCGGAATACCGGGGGTAAAAGATATCCCGGGGCTTGGATGGCTGTTCAAGGCAGTGGGGACAAGTGGAACCAAAGAGGAAGTTCTCATTTTTATAACTCCGAGGATACTGCCGGTTCCTACCGTGGCCGTTGTACCGAAGAGATCAGATAAAAAGGCAGACGAAGCTCCTGAAACAGATGAGTGAGGAAGTGGAAAATTAATTAGGAAATGGATTATTTCAGGATTCTAAACTTAAAAAAGGAGCCCTTTTCCAACTCACCGGAACCGGAATTTTTCTTCCAGTCTGCCAAACATGTGGGTTGCCTTCAGAAGCTGGAACTTGCCATACGTCTCCGCCGTGGATTGAGTGTCGTAATTGGTGATGTGGGAACAGGGAAAACGACTCTCTGCCGGCAGCTAATCCTTAAATTTGCAGCTTCTGAGGAAGACAGACACCAGATTGAAACACATCTTATCATGGATCCTTCCTTTACGAATGCGCTTGAATTCTTATCAACCGTGGCAATAACTTTTGGATTATCCGGTGCAGATATCAATATCAGTGAATGGCAGCTCAAGGAAAATATCAAGAATTATCTTTTTGGCAAAGGTGTCGATGAGGGTAAGATTGTTGTTCTCATCATAGATGAGGGACAAAAACTTCCGGACTACTGTCTCGAGATACTGCGTGAATTTCTCAATTACGAGACAAATGAGTATAAATTACTCCAGATAGTTATATTTGCTCAAAGTGAATTCGAGCAAATTTTTAAAACGCATAAGAATTTTGCCGATAGGATCAATTTCTATTATCTCCTGAAGCCTCTGAATTTTCGAGAAACCAGGGGTATGGTGAAATTTCGCATTGCGAAGGCAAGCGACACGGATATGACTGTTTCACTATTTACATATCCTGGACTGTGGGCTTTGTATGCGGCAACGAAAGGTTATCCGAGAAAGATTGTGACCCTCTGTCATCAAATCATCTTGGCACTGATCATTCAGAATAGATCTAAAGCCGGTTGGTTTCTTGTACGTTCCTGTGCACACAGGATTCCTGCCGATCGAAGAAAAATTCTAAAATGGGTGACGGCATCAACCCTGGCCGTTATTTTCGCTATCATAGCTGTAGTAGGTTTTTCCCCTGAGAAAATAATGGGAATTAAGCCGGGGAATGAGCCGTTAAGCACAATAAAAACGCAGGAAATATCTTCATCGGGACAAACCGAGTCCATTGACTCAGATCACAGCACAAAACCACCTGTAAAGGAGGTGGCAACAACACAAAATGAAATACAAAGACAGAAAAAAATACCTGACCTTCTGGGAAAGTTGACTCTAAAAAAGGGAAGAACTGTATGGTGGGTGCTCTATGACTTTTATGGAGATTTTAACAGTGTGCAGTTAAAAGCGGTTGCTCTTGCCAATCCGCATATTAAGGATCTCAATCGGGTAACTGCCGGTGAGGCAATTAAACTCCCTGCTATTCCCGCTGAATCAAAACGATTACTGCCAGGGAAATTGTGGGTACAGGTTGCGAATAGTGAAAACATTGATGAGATGTATGAATTATACAAGAATTATGAATTCTCATCACCGTCTCTTAGGATTCTTCCATACTGGAATAGAAGAGAGGGACTGGTATTTGCCGTCTTCTTGAAGGATGGCTATTCTGATATGGAATCAGCACTGAACGTTGTAAGAAAGCTGCCACAGCCACTTGCGTCAAGTGCGAAAGTTTTGGCAAAATTGGATGATGATACGATTTTCTTTGCAAGATAGGAGAAAGCGGTCAGAGGTTGGGAAACGTGATAACAAAAAAGAAATTAGGAGAGATGCTCATCGATGAGCATCTGCTTGACGGAAAGACAGCTCGAAAAAGCCCTTGCCGATCAGGAGAAGGCCGGCCTGAAGCTTGGGCAGTATCTTGTTCGGCAGGGGATTATAAGCGAACAACAGATCGTTGATGTTTTAGGCAGGCAGTTGAGACTCAGGAAATACCATCCCGATAGATTTCCTTTTGACATTGAACTTTCAAAGTTAATCCCTATAGATTATGCACAGAAGTATCAGGTTGCACCTTTAATGAGAAAGGGCCGTCTTTTAACGATTGCAATGACGGATCCTCTGGACATCAATGCTTTGGATGTCATAGAAATGCTGACGAATTGCGAAGTGGAAGCTATAGTTTGCACAGAACGTGAGTTGAACCAGTTGATCAGCAGTCTGTATGGTATTCAGTCGGGTTTCGGAAGTGTTCTGGAAAGTATGGATATTGAAGCACAGCCTGTTAAGGAAAAGGATGAGGAAGAAGCTGCAGATATTCAGTTAGCTTCACTTCAGAATATGGCTGGGGAGGCGCCCATTGTCAGACTTGCTAACTCTATCTTTGCTCAGGCCGTTCGCGAAGGCGCCAGTGATGTCCATATCAGTCCCCAGAAGAACAGCATCCAGGTTCGGTTCCGCATAGACGGCAAGCTCCATGAAGTGCCGTCTCCTCCTAAAGCTCTGTTTTTGCCAATTATCGCCAGGATAAAGATACTGGCCAATATGGATATTACGGTAACAAGAGTGCCGCAGGATGGGCGATTTACCCTCAGGATGGAAAAGAAAGAAATAAATGTCCGCATCTCTTCCATACCGACCATTCATGGAGAGAACATAGTTATGCGTCTTCTGGACACTGAGCGCCGGTGTCTATTCCCTGGATCGTCTTGGAATGGTCAAGGCGGATATTGAAAAAATTAAGTCTATCATAAAGAAACCTTATGGGATGATCTTATGTACCGGACCGACAGGATCGGGAAAAAGTACAAGCATCTATGCCATCTTAAATGAACTCAATCAGCCGGACATCAATATTATGACCCTTGAAGATCCCGTTGAATACCGGATTGAAAATATCAGGCAGATTCAGCTGAACCGGAAAGCGGGAATGACTTTTGCCAGCGGTCTCAGATCCATACTTCGTCAGGACCCTGATATCATTATGGTGGGAGAAATTCGTGATGCTGAGACAGCAGCTATTGCTGTACAGGCGGCACAGACGGGTCATCGGGTTTTAAGCACTGTGCATACTAATGACGCAGTAGGGGCAATAACAAGGTTCATTGATATGGGGATTGAACCTTTTCTTCTGTCTTCAACGCTTCTTGTGTCTATTGCCCAGCGATTAGTCCGCACCGTTTGTCCTTATTGCAGGGAGCCTTATAATCCACCGGAAAAAATACTTGCCTCATGGGGCCTTGAAAATTGGGATTTCGCAAATTTTCAGCGGGGCAGAGGGTGCAATCAATGTTTGAACACCGGTTACAAGGGGCGAACAGGTTTATTTGAGGTGCTTGTTAATGATGAGATGATTCAGGATTTGATTATGAAGAAAAAGTCAGCTCATGATATTACTCGCAAAGCAATAGATGCAGGCAACTTGAAAACATTGAAATATGATGCCGGCAATAAAGTGCTCAGGGGTATCACCACCCTTGAGGAAGCGAGTTCAGCAGTGATGATGTGAGTCAGTAACAGGGAGGTCAGGGATAAGGGAATAGGGAAATCCGAACATGCCTAATTATACATATCAGGCTATAAATGAACGTGGGGCAATCATAACCGGCGATATTGAGGCCGAGTCACCCGATAGGGCCGCCAGCATGCTGGCTGAGAGGGGATATATCCCTTCTAAGGTAAAAGAGAAAAATTCCGGTTTTCGCTCTGAACGGTGGCTGAGGATTCGCCAAAAGATGAGCCCTGTGAAAATCTCGGATCTGATCCTTTTTACTAAGCAGTTTCGTGCATTGTTTAAGGCAGGAGTGCCTATAGTAAGGGCTTTTCAGGTGTTGGAGGCACAAACGCAGGATCGCACTTTGAAAAAAGCCATCGCTTCAATGTCTCAGAGTATCAAGCAAGGGTCCACACTCACTGCGGCCATGGAAAAGCATGACACAATATTCTCGCCGCTATACTGCAGCATGATAAGCGCCGGTGAAATGAGCGGTTCGGTTCCGGAGTCTCTCGAACGATTGATCTATATCATTGAACATGAGGCAAGGATCAAATCTGATATTAAATCGGCCTTACAGTATCCTATTATTGTAACTATTGCCCTTGCCATTGCCTTCTTCGTACTGTTGACCTTTGTTATTCCAAAATTTGTGACTGTGTTTTCTAAGGCCGGTATAGTCCTTCCCCTGCCGACCAAAATCGCGATAATGCTTTATGAGTTTTTATCAAACTATTGGTATCTGCTAATCGGTGGTGTCATTGCACTGATCATAGGGCTGAGAATCTATTTGAAGACAGAACAGGGGCAATATGTAAAAGATACAATTATCCTCCGTCTGCCCATTCTTGGTCCGCTTTTTGTGAAAGCTGCCATGTCACGCTTTGCCAGTATTTTTGGGATTTTGCAGTCGAGCGGCGTACCCATCATGACTGCTATGAAGATTTTGTCCGGCGTTATCGGCAATAAGGCAATCTCAGGTGAATTTGATCGCGTCAGGGATCAGATGAAGGAGGGCCGTGGTATAGCCGTACCTCTCAGTTCAGCAAAATACTTTCCTCCCATGGTTGTGGATATGGTGGCCATAGGTGAAGAAACCGGCAACATTGAAGAAATGCTCAAACAGGTAACTATTCATTACGATGATGAAGTCGGTTATTCTGTTAAGCGACTATCCGACCTCATCGGTCCTGTTCTGGTAGTCGGTCTTGCCGCGGTTGTTGGGTTTTTTGCCCTGGCTATATTTCTCCCCATGTGGGACTTAACAAAAATGACCCAACACTGAAAGATGAAAAAAAAGTATATCCCAATCAGCTTATATGTCATTATTCCATTTACTTTAAGTGGGCTCTCTCTCCTGTGGGTAATACTGACAGGACGTTTGATCCATTCTTATGAAAAGTTTATGACCGGGCACATATGGTCGTTTATACTGTGGGGAGGGATCGTAGTCGTTTTATCCTACTTGATAAGCCTTCTGATTATTTGGATTGTCTTAAAGCCGGTTACCAGATTTGTTGAGACGGCGGAAAATCTGCCAGTTTTCCCGAAACATACAGGGGAAGAAGTTAAGGCGAAGGATGACATTGAACGATTCACGAAAGTATTTGATCAAATAACTTCAATCTTAGGCAAAGTTGAGGCAAGGGAGCTTTTCCCCGGTATTATAGGTCAAAGCAGGATCATGCGGGGATTGTTTACTCAGATAATAAAAGTATCACCGACAGATTCGACAGTACTCATCTTAGGTGAAAGTGGAACGGGAAAGGAACTTATTGCGGCGAGTATTTGCGAACATAGCCTTCGCAAGGGTAAACCCTTTGTGAAAATTAATTGTGTGGCCATTCCGGAAAATCTTCTGGAAAGCGAATTATTCGGTTACGAAAAAGGGGCATTCACGGGGGCGACGTCTCAAAAAATTGGTAAATTTGAACTGGCTACCGGTGGGACTATATTTCTAGATGAGATTGGAGATATGCCCCTTACGACACAAGCAAAGTTGTTGCGCGTACTCCAGGAAAAGGAATTTGAGAGGGTTGGGGGTAACCGGACGATCAAGGTGGATGTCCGCTTCATCATTGCAACCAATAAGAACCTTCCGGAAATGGTCAGACAGGGGCAATTCCGGGAAGATCTCTATTACCGAATTAATGTCTTTTCCATTGTCCTGCCGCCGTTGAGAGATCGAAAAGAAGATATCCCCTACCTTGTTGATTATTTTTTGGGAAAAAACACAAAAGATGTGCAGATTTCACCTCAGGCCCTTCAGGTTATGACGGGGTATTCATGGCCGGGCAACATAAGAGAACTGCAGAATACTATAGAAAGGGCGGCTGTTTTAACTGAAAATGGGACTGTCGAGTCTGTTCATCTTCCTGCACAGATTATAGGTGCCATGACCACAGACTCTTCTTTATACAGTCAGCCATCTTTGAATTCTCTGACAGTTGACGATCGTCTGGATGAGATCGAAAAGGGTTTAATCATTGAGGCTCTGGCCCGTACAGGTGGTGTTCAAGTTAGGGCAGCGGAGCTGCTTGGTATTAACCAGCGGAGTCTCTGGCACAGAATCAAGAAACATAGCATCGATACTGAGTCACTGAAAAATCTACAAAAAATGTAGATTATACTTCAATCGGTGCAGTTTTAGCGTTTAGATAGACAGATCTCCAAATAGAAAAAGTAGCTTTAGCCAGAACTATTTTTATAGTATGTCTCTGTAATAACAGGTGTTAATCGATTTTTGTTTATATTTATGGCAAATTATATATACGTAGCAGAGAGAATGGCATGAGAGATGCTTATTACAAAATGCAAAAGACAATAAGTTAATGGATAATACATTTAGGGTATATTAAAGAAGTAAAACATCAGGAGGTTTTCTAAATGAAAATTAAAACGAACATCAGAAACCAGAAGGGCTTCACCCTCATCGAAATCATCGCCGTATTAGTTATTCTCGGTATACTTGCAGCAGTGGCCATACCAAAGTATCTTGATATGCGCTCAGAGGCGGTGGCAAAAGCAGCGAGTGCGGCTGTTATGGAGTTAAATGCCCGTGAGCGTTTGAAACTGGCGGAATGGAAATTAAACGATCAGAATCTTCTCTATCCAGGACCCACGGATACCGCCGTGGTAGTGTCTGCTACTAAAACGATTCTGCCCGTCGACACGATATTGGGTCCTGACTGGAATAACAATCTGGCTATCACTTCAGGAACTGGCTTCCTTCATCAGGGAAAGACAATCACGTTTACAAGAACTTCTCAACCAAATGAAAACGAACCAGCGTCTTGGGCTGTAACAGTGAGTTAGCTAAGCAGTGAGCTGTAATTAAGGATGTCATAACGCCAATTTTTGCTGTAATTTATTAACATAGAATGATGCGTGTTTTCATAAGCACATTATATGTATCATCATGAGAGACGTAAGGGGAATCGATGTGATTCCCTAATTTTTTTCAATAAGATTTGAATATTATTTGCCAAGTCCTTACATTCTAAGTATTCCCTCGGGATAAATGTTGGCCAAAAATTTGTTGATGTTTATGATTTTTAAGAATATCTAATTATTTATGAAAAGAACGACTGAAACGGAAAGTTGGAATCAAGGATTCACCATGATCGAGATTGTGGTTGTTCTGGTCGTGCTTTTCATTGTGTCTGCTGTTTTCATAAGCCGATACACGACGGCGGACTCGAATGAATTGATGGCCGAGACGGATGCTTTAAAAGCAAATCTCCGTTTTGCACAGATCAAAGCCATGAGCGATACATTGCAACCGAATAGCAACCCCCGCTGGGAATTCGACCTAGGTAGTGCTACATCGTATACACTTTACAGGCGTGGAGATGGCGGTGTCAGAGTCTCCGTTCATATTCCAGGTGAAGTTCCTCCCTCTTCTACGCATGGTCTATCAACAGGAGTAACGATAACTTCTGGCGTCGGTCTGGTAATAACATTTGATGATTGGGGCAGTCCGGGTGCATCGAATGTATCCGTTACACTTACTCAGGGTACTCAGTCCAGCAGTTGTTAGCGTCACCAGGAACACAGGTTTTATTCCATGATAAGCACAAAGAATCTTAATGATTCAGGGTTCACACTGATCGAAATAATAGTTACCGTTGTCATTGTGGCAATCTTGGGCGCCATGATACTGACATTTTTATCTGACTCTCTCATAAAGAGCAGTGATCCGATCATTGCGTTTCGAAGAGCGTCGGATCTAAATAGAGTCATGGCAAATATTACTGCTGATTACAATCGGTACCCAAAGTGGAGGAGTGGAACAACATATGCCGTGGGTAATTTTGTCGTACCTACCATAAGAAATGGTAAATACTATATTTGCACACAAGGTGGAACGAGTAATAATAATGAACCGAACTGGCCTACACCTCCTATAAATGATGGGTCGGTGAGATGGACAGAGAGTGGAACGCTGCCTGACCTGATAACTTTACGAGGAAACATTGGTCCGGAGAACACTGATCAGAATAACGCTTACGGTAGCTACCATGTGGAAAAAAATAGATTTGTTTCATTCAACTCTTCCGATACCGAAGTTGATGATACTTCAGGTCTCAACAAAATCCTAAAAGTAACGATCAAAAGTGATCAGGGCGGAACACTGGGGGCTTTATTTATTTCGAATTAAAGGTATAATTTAATGATGCAAAAACTCTCCAGACAAAAAGGCTTCACCCTTTTGGAGATTATCATTTCTATAGTTGTTGTGACGATTATAGCTGTTATCGCCGGCAACGGTCTTATTGTAATAGTAAAGGGATATACATTTTCAAGAAAAAATGCGCTGACAGTGCAACAGGGGCAAATAGCCATGGTGAGGCTGAAGAAAGAGCTCAGCAATATCAAGACGGTTACTTCAGGTGCGACAGCAACATCTATTACATTCACGCGAAGCTCAGATGGATCCACGCATACAATATCCTGGGCTGGTGGCAACTGTCCTCTTTTGGTAGATGGTGATACGTTGGTTAGTCCCGTTAACTCATTTAATTTAGCTTATTATGATTCTTATAATTCATCAGCTTCATCTTACTCAACTTCTACATCGATAATTGAAATAACGCTTCAATTGATGGGTGCTGAGAATTCTCTCGATGAATTTTACCGATCGAGTTAATCTTTACCTGGAAACGGGAGGATAATCCATGTCCTTTGTAAATCAGAAAGGGAAATGTAATTGCATATGTCGTTATCGCCATGACCACGATTGCTGCATTGGCTGTCGGGGCACTCTATATGAGTTCATCCTCTGCTTTAGGTGAGGTTGGCGCAAATAACCTAAATAGAGCCTATTTCCTTGCTCTGGCGGGGAAAGATTATGCCCTGATTAAAAATTGGGAGATACAACCGCAAGTTATCCGAGCGGTAGGGTTTTTACTTTAGCCAACGGTGATAAATTTCGTCTCGTTATCACGGGAAACACTATCGTATCAACAGGCATCGTTAATGACGGGACCCCTTTTGAGGCAAGAAGGACAATCAGTATCACAAAAACCGGTTTAGGCCCGCAAGCAGATATCAGCTTCACGAAGGATATACAGGCTTTTACGCCTGTTCAGTCAAAAGCAGGCTTCATCACAACCGACACCAGCGCTGCCAGAGTGACTCTGGGGCAAATGGGTATGACAAGTACCTTTGGCGCAATGTGGTATGGAGGAAGTGCTACTCAGGGAAATTGTCAGAATGGTAAATGCGATTTCGGAACAGGTTTCCGGGCCTTTTTTGTATTTCAATTTGCTTCAGGTTCGACCGGTGATGGTTTTACCTTTGCATTCTTTAATGGTGATGGTGTTGATGTTAATGGCATTAAAAATGATCGCAACTCTGTGGGGGGCGATAGTGGAAGGGGTGAACTGTTGGGTTATGCCGGCGATTCACGTGTCGATTCCGCCGGGACCAGTTTTCTTGACGGCAAAGGGGGTAGGGGCATTCAACCGCCAAAAGTGGCCGTTGAATTTGATGTTTTTCCCAACTTCGGTTCAGCGGATGTATGTGCTTCCGGCAGCAGGCGTGATGGACTTGATTCAAGAAACCATGTAGCCTATGTTTTCTGGGGTGATAATACGAATAGCAGTTGCACTTCCACCGTTGGGAGGAACACCTATGATGATAACAGACATAACGCCGGAGGTGTCAGTCCCATAGCGACCGACCCGAGAAACTCGAGAAGGCCCACTGATGGTGCCGATACAAGCTACTTCGACGCATCCTCATTATGGCCGGCACAAACAAATTGGATGTTAAGCAACGCGCCGACGAATATCTATGCCTTCCGAATTGAAGTAACGCGCAGTATAACGCCAAATACTAATGGTAACTTTGAGTACACTGTAAAATCATGGGTAAAGCAGTGTTTGGTGATCAATGACATTACATGTCCTACATATGCTGATAATTCGAATTTTGCTGATACAACGACTGATTATACTGACACGATTCCGACTTTGATCAGGAATCAGATTGAACTAAGCCCCATTCTCCATCAGAATTTTAATTCATTTTACTTCGGCTGGACAGCGGCTACCGGGGGCGCGACGCAGAACGTAACGATAAACAGATTCAGAATGAATTTTTTGAAATGACGATCTAAAGCACGTCAATGACGTTGTAGATAGCCCTTTCTCCCTCCATTCCCTTGAGGCTTATATTGTCTATCTTTTCAACCTTGAAAGAATCCTTTACGACTTCATATGTTTTACTACAGATGAGGATCTGATCTTCTTTGGCAATGCGTTCCAGTCTTGCAGCTAAATTGACAGGTCTGCCCAGGGCTGTATATTCCTTCCTGATTGCGGACCCAAAAATACCGACCATTGATTCACCCGTACTGATCCCAAAACCGACGGGTATTTTGATATTTTTTTTGATCATACCCTCGTTAATTTCTGCTACTTTATTTCGCATCTCAATTGCGCATGCAACTGCTCTCTTTGCGTCATCATCCTGGGTGATCGGTGCGCCGAATATCCCCATTATGCTGTCACCGATGTGTTTATCGAGGGTACCGTTATGTTTAAAAATAATGTTATCAAGAGGGTAAAAATAATTCAGGTTCAGAAGGTCGGATAGATCAAGAGGTGACAGCGCTTCGGATATTTTTGAGAAACCGCGGATATCAGTGAAAAGTACGGTTACTTTCTGGTTTCTGGGTGCCAGGTTCTCACTGAATTTCTGCAGTTCGTTGAGAACCTGGGACGGAACGAATTGTTTTAATCTTTTTTTGATATGAAATTCCTTGATCTTCTGTCTGATTTCTTTATTGTCAAAGGGTTTTGTTAAAAAACCATCAATCCCTGAATTAACACTTTCAATGGCACGATCCAGGGTCGCATACCCGGTGAGAATAATCCGGATAATTTCAGGATTAAGTTTACCAATTTCCGTGAGTGTTTCCAAACCGTCCAGACCCGGCATCTTGAAATCGGATATTACCGTTTCAATTTCATTGATATGTTCTCGAACGATATCGATGGCCTCCATACCATTCTCGGCCGTGGTAATATCGTAACCATCCCTATGAAGGACTTTTTTTAGAGATATCCGGACACCCTCTTCATCATCTACGATTAAGATCTTAATCATGATACCCTCGCTTTAAGTGGTAGGTCTATTGTAAAAGTAGTGCCTTGGCCCTGTTTACTGCTCACCGAGATAAGGCCTTCATGTTTTTTTATAATTTCATGAGACATATATAGCCCCAAGCCCGTTCCGGTGCCAACGTCTTTGGTAGTAAAAAATGGCTTAAAGATATCTTTAATGACTTCTGTTGGGATTCCCACCCCGGTGTCACGGCACTCTATTGTAACAATGTCTGTATCTCCTTTATATCTTGTTTTCAGGAATATGGTTCCCTTGCCGTCGGGCAGCGCTTGAAGGCTGTTCTTGATTATATTGATGAATACCTGACCGAGATTTGCGAAGTTACCATTTACTCTCGGCAGATTTTCTTCGTAATCTTTTTCGATGACCACCTCAGTATGCCTGTATTGATTATGTAATACTCTCAAGGCATCTTCTATTACCGCGTTAATATCGACATCCTCAACATAGGTCTGCGTCTGGCGTGACAAGCCCAAAACGCTTTTGACGATGGTTTCTGCTCGTTTGAGTTCCTTTAATGAAAATTCGAGATCCTTTAATACTTCGTCATCAATGTCCCTCTTTTCCTGCTGTTCATTGATTAATTCGATATCTGTTTGAATCAGGCTTGACGCACTTGATAGGGGATTATTAAGCTCATGAGCAATTCCGGCAACAAGCTGCCCGATAGCAGCGAGACTTTCCGTCTGAATCAATATCTGCTGAGTCCTTTCTTTTTCCTCGAGGGCTGCTTTCCGTGAGTTGATTAATGTCTGGGTAAAAATTCCATATATAACCACAAAGACCACAATCAATGAACGTGAGAGTACTTGTTCCGATGACAGGGAATCAAGCACCCAATAGATTATTACCATGACGATTGCGATTAATATCAAACCATTCTTTTCTATTTTTTGACGAATCATGCTTTTATCACTTATTTTGCATCTACATGTGCGTTAGCTGCCGACGTATCATAAAATAATGGTTGAGAAACCTTGATATTTTTATTTAAAAAGCTGTTAAATGTCAACTGATTCCTGACAAAAATGAATATTCGCTATTTTTATTATATAGGTGCCTTATCCAAAATAAACTGATTTGCTCACTACACAGGGTTGGTCTAAATCAACCGTTATTGGTTTAATTCTTTTTAATTCTTCAATATTCCATTTGTCGTCTTTTTTCAAAAGGTCCAGGGCTTCGTCTTCAGAATTGGCCAGTACAATTACCTCGGCCTGCATATAATTGTCATCGTATATATGAGGTTCATTGAACATTGACCAACTGGAAAATTTCTTGCTGTGCCTCCAGATGAAGATCTTCATAAAAGTTTCTTCTCCTAATTTTGTTGCAAAAAAAAATCGAGGATTCAAGTGACCAAGAGTTTTAATATGCATTTCACTCTACTCCTCGACACCTTGACGCCTTGAATCCTTGAATACGCCGGCAACTTTTTCGGGGATTATCCATATTTGCGGAGAATCTATTCGGGCTTTTTATATTGAGGGCATAGTTCGGATGAGCCGGGTTTGTATTCCCTGCATACCTTTGGCCTGTCTTCGTAAATAGTGCAGGTATAGTATGTTCCTTCCCATTGGAGAAAAGGACAGGTGAACAATATTTTTCCATTTTCTGACGATATGACAATATCCCCTGCCCATACGGACTTTGAATGTTCCATGATGCGGAATATTTCCTGCTTCCCTTCGCGTCTCCACCTTTTCATATCTTCTTCCGTAGCGGGAACGTATGCGGTAAGGCAGCATTTCCCGCATCGCTTGCACGTCATTGAAGGTGACTTGTTGTTTTCCTTTTGCTCCATGTTTCACAAACATCAAACAGCTCGTAAAGCATCGACAATATACATGCGCGAGGCCCTTATGGCAGGCAGAACGCCGCCGATGAATCCCATAATAATGGAGAATAATACAGCTTTGTAAATGATATCAAAGGTGAGGGTAAAAGTGAAAGCAAGTTCCGAGAAGGTTTGGAAATTCATTGTTGATATGGTTATAAGTTGCATAAAGGAAGCAAAGAAGAGACCGACACACCCGCCGGTAAAGCCAAGGATAAGGGATTCCATGAGGAAAGCCATCATAATACTCCGTCTTCTAAAACCAAGAGCACGAAGCATTCCGATTTCACCCGTACGGCTGGCAACCGCTGCGTACATGGTTATCATGGCGCCAATAATGGCTCCCAGGGAGAAAATTATCGTGAGAGACCAGCCAAAGATACGGAGAAACTTCGCCATCATTTCCGACTGGTCTCTGTAATATTTGGTTTCCCGCTTTGCTTCCAGGGAAAGACGCGGATCGTTTTCGATGCGTGCCCTGACTATATCAAATTCCTTGGAGTTGCGTAATTTAAAAATGACGGATGAATATACGGGTCTGCGGAATGCCTGCATGCACTGATCCACATCACCCCATATTTCGGAGCTGAACCCCGTTGCCCCCGCATCAAAGATTCCCACTACTCTCCAGTTTCGTAATCCGCTGTAGATAGTGTCATTGATTCCTGTATTCTGGAAACCCCTGTAGATACTTTTGCCTACAATTATCTCCGATGAACCGAACCGTGGAAGGCGTCCCTCGACAAGTCTTACCTGAGGCCTGAGGGACACGGAATTCGGACCGATACCCCTCATTACAACATTAGAGGGCTTGCCCGTAGCACGCTTGTTGAGACTGATAAGAACGACAAGCTCTTTGGCAACCATATTATGGCCGTCCATACCGACAGCTATCTCAGGTTGGGTTTCCACAACGGATGCCTTCTCCCTTTCTACCCCGCTCTGGACCTCGGCGGCAGATCCTTTGCGGATTATAACAACGTTGTCGTAAGAGCCTGTATCCACGAGTGTCTTCTGCAGCCCCTCTGCCAGCATCAGGATTGCAGCGAAGACGAAAACTACAAGGGCCATGCCGCCGGCTGTGAGAACCGTAGTCAGGCGTCTTGTCATGAGGTTGCGTATGTTATAGGAAAAAGGAATCGCCATTCAGCCTATCCTCCTTAGGCCATCGGCAATACGGATCATGATGGCCCTGTGGGTGGGAAGAATGGCCGCTATGAGACCAACGGCAGTGGCGGCGGCAAGATCGAAGATGATGGTCTTAGGCTCAACGTAAAAAATGGGGAAGAATAAAACCAGAGTGTTACCGAATATTTTCGCCGCAGGGAAGGTTGCCGCAATTCCGAGGGCGCATCCGAGTGTTGTGATCACGAGGGATTCACCGAAAATCATTGCTGCGATGTGCCAGCCGCCGAAACCGAGGGTCTTCAGGACAGCGTATTCCCCGATCCTCTCCCTGGTGGTCATGATCATCGTGTTGGCTAAAACAGCGAGGATGATAATAATTACGACGAAAGAAACTACCTTTATTGCTGTTACAATAGCTTCCGTCATGGAGATGAAGGTCAACGCGAAGGCTTTTTCCGTCTCCGTGAGTGTTTCCGCCAGAGAGTTTTTAAATAAGCTGTCTATAGATATGGCGACATCAGCCGCTAGGTCCGGATGCGTTACTCCGATCATATAAAAGCCAACCTGATCGGCACGCCGGGGTATGGTCTTTTTCATGGTTTCGTTGAGGTAATCCCAGTGAAACATAAACTGCATCTCATCTACAGTCTTATCTTTTCCATGATAGATGCCCCGGAGTACAAAATCCCAGTTGCCCGGGAAAATAGTACCCTTCAGGGTAACGGTAGTACCCATCTTCCATCCATATTTATCGACCAGCTTCTGACCGGCTATGAAACCCTTCCGATCTCGCAGGAAGGATGCAGTCTCATCGGGCAGAAGGATAAATTCAGGATAGAGGTCAAGATAACTCCTGGGCTCGACGGCGAAGTTTGCGAAGAAATTTTTCTCATCGATATAGAGGCCACCAAACCAGTTGCCGTATGATACTATCTTCACGCCGCTTACCTGGCGGATTTTATCTTTGTAGGAGATGGGAAGGGGAAAAATAAGGGATATGGCGTTCCTGGTTACAAGGCGCCCGGCTGATGATGCCTCCACGCCCGCATACCAGGCACTGACCATGGTACGCAGCATGCCGAATGCAAGGATGGCAATAGCAATACCCAGGATTGTGAGTCCCGTTCGTAATCTATGGCGAAAGGCATTTCTAAAGAGAAGTTTGAGAATTAGCATCGCTCAGAAAACCCTTTTCCAGATGCCGGATGACTTTTGCTCTCTTGGCTGCACGGGGGTCATGGGTAACCATGATTATGGTTTTACCGAATCTTTCATTGAGATATTGTATCAGGTCGAGGACATCTTCTGCCGAGGCCCTATCCAAATCTCCTGTTGGTTCATCGGCTACCAGTATTGTAGGATCTGTCACCACGGCGCGGGCGATGGCCACACGCTGCTGCTCACCGCCGGAGAGTTGTCCGGGATAATGATCCTTTCGATCAGCCAGATTGACCACGTTGAGGGCCATCTCCGCATGCTCCAGCCTTTCTTTCCTTGAAAGCCCCGTCAAGTGCAGCGGCAGTTCCACGTTTTCAACGGCCGTCAGAACAGGGATGAGGTTGTAGAACTGGAATATGAAGCCTACATGGGTGGCACGCCATCCGGCGAGTTCAGTTTCGGACAAGGATGAAATATCCACTCCGGCAACCCGGATCGTGCCGCTGTCGGCCTTGTCGATACCGGCAATCAAATTGAGAAGTGTGGTTTTTCCCGACCCGGAAGGACCCATGAGTGCCAGAAATTGTCCCTCGCCAATATTGAATGTGATGTCATTGAGGACCTGCAAAACATAGTGATCGCGGCGGTAGGATTTGTTTATGTTTGAAATCTCAACGACCGATGTTTTATCTTCCATTACTTCTCAGCCACTTTAATCTTTGATCCGTTTTTCAACTTATCAAGGGGCTTTAATACCACCTTATCGCCTGATTTCAGGCCGCTTAAGACCTCAATCATATCTCCAAACTGTTCCCCGACACTGACCGTCGTTTCCACAACTTCATCTCCCTTAACAAGAAAGGCGACGTTCTTGTTGCTGCGGTTGATAACAGCATTTCGGTCCAGTGCTGTGCGCGACTTCATTTCTTCCGGCTTTACGGGACGGGAGAGAAAGGCTACCTTGGCGCTCATCTCCGGGAGGATGCGTGGGTCATTGTCAATAAAAGCGACTTTAACCATTATCGATGCCTTGCTTCTATCCGCTGTCGGTACGATTGTTTTAACAACTCCATTAAAGCGCGATTCGGGAAGGGCATCGAGCTGGATCTGACATGGTTGACCTGATTTTATAAGTGAAAGGTTGGATTCGGACACATCCGCTTCTACTTCTAGAGAGGTCATGTCTGCGATAGTAACCACGGCTGCCTTGGCGTTCGCAGCAGCCCCGAGTGGAGTAACTATATCGCCAATGTCGGCGTTTTTTGTGAGTACGACCGCATCGAATGGCGACCTGATTATAGCATAATCCTCAGCAACAGTTGCGCTTTTGAGGGCTGCTGAATTCACCTTTATGGTTGCTTCCGCGGAATCGACGACCGCTTTTGCTCTGTTGAAGCGAATTTCGGAGTTTTCATATTCGACGTGCGATATGGCTCCATTAGCAACCAGTCGTTTATTTCTGTTATAGGTAAGGGTAGCATCCTTCAATTCAGCTCGTGCCTGCTCCAGATTTGCGTTAGCCACGCTAAGACTGGCCTTGGCCTGCTCGCGGGCAGCCCCGGTGTCTTCGTTTTCCAGACGGGCAATGACCTGCCCCTTCTTTACCAGGCTTCCTTCGGATACGTAGAGAGCGACAAGTCTGCCCGTAATTTTTGAAGCTACGGCAGCTTTACGCTGTGCCACAACGTAACCACTCGCGTTCAACAGGGTAAAAGTCTGGGAAGGATAAATTTGCGATACGCTGACTACCTCGACTGAGGTTGCAGGTACAATGATTCCCGTGAAATAGAGGATGCCTGTTAAGGCTATCAAAATAATCGCTATGATAAAATACTTGAGCCGTTGATGCCACACTGGTCGGCTTGTTTTAAGAGTCTTATCTATTTTTAATTTTGAAAGGTCTTCTATTGCCATGGATCAAGGTTCTCTATTTTACTGAAAACAGAACAAGAAATCTTTGGTTGTCATTGCGGGCGGAGCGAAGCAATCTCTATTGTCTTGATTATATCTGAGATTGCCACGGAGCCAAATCTCCTTGCAATGACGCAAACAGAATTTTTCAAAGGATTAAAAATTTCTAAAATCTCCGTCCCAGCTTCTTCGCCTTCTCCAAAAGGCTCTGAGGCATATGGGGGTTTCTCCTGGTATTCGGTTTCACAACTTGACCTACAAGCCTGTATCCCCCGTAACGGAGTATGGACCATACGGCGCTCGCTGCCCCCCGACTTCCTGCAGAGAAAAGATTAAAAGGCCACGGTGTACTGCAAGCGGTAACGATTATAGCAGGTTTGCCTTTCTGGCGGGGGAAGGGGACACCGCTTTGCTCTCCGAGGAATACCGGTACGTTTCGATCCATCAGAGTCTTCAACTGAGCGCTCATATTTCCCCAGTGCGTCGGCGTGCCGATTATAAGCCCATCAGCTTTTTTCATCTTCTGTCCCACAGAATGGGCATCATCATGAGGCAGGGCGCAGGCCTTATCGGGCCGGCACTTCATGCAGGCGATACAAGGTTTCATTTTCATATCGTATACGTTGATCCACTCTACCTTATGTTTTTCGGATACACCTTCCTCGACTGCCCGGAGAAGTGTCGCGACCGTTCCCTTCTTTTGAGGACTGCCGTTAATTATGACTACGTTCATGTTCTATTTAA
This sequence comes from uncultured delta proteobacterium, assembly GCA_963695875.1. GTDB lineage: Bacteria > Desulfobacterota > Syntrophia > Syntrophales > UBA2185 > DATKLL01. The sequence goes on from CAVOID010000012.1 coordinate 85,747, forward strand.
GCAGCCCCCTTTCCTGGGCAATACGCATATATGTCTCTACCACATTGGCGGGGGGCGTATAACAATCCTTTTCATCTTTGCGGATAATATCGATGGCTTCACCACTGCAGGTAGTAACGCAGAGGCCACACCCTATACAGCGGTCGGGATCAACTTCGGCAACATCATCCTGCATTTGAATGGCCTCCATCTGGCACCGTTCTGTACAGATTTCACAACCTATACAGTCTTCCTTGCGGATGCGGACATAATAATTTGAATGGACGAGGGAAGAAGGATGAGGGAGCCGCTTGAGGCTTTTCAGTATCTGGCAGCAATCCCCGCAGCAGAGGCACATACTGTGGATTTTCTGGGCATTTGTTGGTTGCAGCACCAGGCCCTCCGCTTCGGCGGTTTCCAGAATTTTCAAGGCCTCTTCTCGGCTTATCGATCTCCCGAGTTGGTTGCTTTCATAAAAGTAGGCGGCGCTGGAAAAGATCAGGCAAGCCTCGGCGAGCTTACCACAGCCTTCCCCGATCATGGCATGCTCTTTCCGGCATATACAAGGTGCAACAACAATCTTGCTCTGCTCTTCAATCAACTTACGTGCCTGTTCGTAGGGCATTACCGTTCCCTCACCTTCCAGGCTGGCCCCGATCGGTATGGTCCTCAGCTGGTGTGTCTTGAGCTTGACCGATGCATCGAGCAAATGCGGGATATATTCATTCATATCCCTGATAAGACCTTCATTCAGGTCATTGACATGGTACTCCCATATCCCGACGACATACTGCATTGCCATATAGCGCTGGCCTTCCGGCAGGTCGGCGCGAAAGATCAAACCCTTGCGGGACATTTGGTATAGCTTTTCTGCGAGTTCATCGGGCGGAAGATTGGCCCTTTTTGCGATTCTCTCCACAGGCTCCGGCATCAGGCGCAAATGGAGCGCCAGGGTGGCTTCATCTTCGGTGAACAATCGTTTAAGAATGCGAATCTCCACGCCGCTTTCCGTACGCGGGAAACCACCCGGGAGGTTATCTAAATGTGTGGCTAAACGTTCATAAACATCATTTTGCGTCATATGTCCTATACCTCTCCGTCATTCCTATGAAAAACTGTGCAGAGTCCACAATGATTCGTGCCAAAAGCGTGGCAATCCTCTGACTTCAGGCGGGATTGATTCGATAATTCACTCCCTCGCATGATTGCACAGTCTTCACGGGATTGACAAAAACATCATTTAAGCTAACTATTTTACCTATCAGCGTCAAGGATTATTTGCTGGCTCTTTCGCAGAAAAGGCCGCGGAAACTGTGTTATTTAAGAAGTATATCCGCAAAGCGCTTCAGAGTTGCACCCGCTTCACCGATGGGAGGTGTATAGCGCCAGTTATTTGAATCCTCACCATCATGATTGATAATCCAATGTGTATAGTTCTCACCCATTCTAATCTCATCATAGGCCCTTGATGCGCGGATTTTCAGATCCTCCAAAACGTCAGGCGTAAGAAGTTTACCCTGCTGCTGCATGCGGCCGATGTGTTTGGGCAGCATAATGGCGGCTGTCGCTTCTTCAGGTGTTGCGAATCCCATGTTTTTTTGCAGGGCAATAATTTCATCCTCAGTAGCGGGACTGATAAAGACAGTAATTACGTCGAATTCAGCAGATGTCTTCTTTACGAGCTGATGATTCAGAAATAATTTGCCGAGGGTGGGGTATATTTCAAAAATTATAAGATCATGATTGGTAAACAGGTTTTGTATTTCTTGAAGATCGATAGCCTGCCAGATCGTGCGCGTCTGCCCTACGATGTAGCGATCCGGAGGAAAGGATCTGACTTCCTCCTCGGAACGAAAATAGTAGTCGATGCCTTCAGTTTCAATTGAGCGGGGGGCTCGACTGGTGTAAGGAATGGGCGTCTGAAAAGATATTCCGGGATAGACTCTCCTCACGGCTTTGATCAGAGGCGATTTTCCCACGCATGATGGACCCGATAAAATAATGAGACGTTTTTTCATATTCACAACCTTAGGAGCTGTCACGGAATAACTATTACATTCATGCATCTCATCTTCAGGTCATCTTTGCCCGATCCTCAATCGCAAAATCCTCGAAATAGCGCTGCTATTCCTACGGTTTTGCTATTGAGGATCAGCCAAATCTGACCCAAATCTGAGCGCCTTAACGCAACAGTTATTACGTGACAGCTCCTTGGAAAAAAAGCATTGTTAATATTTCTTTTATATATTAAATTTACTATCGTATTAATGTAACTTGTTGATTTAAAAAGGGCACTTAGCACGGTACTATGCTGTTGTAAACAAAAAAAAGCAGAAGCAAACTACCGGCGGCTTACGGTTCACTGGATAAGGCAAGAGCATGATTACGATTAGCAGCTACTTACATCGGGCTGAATTGAGAGATATTATTAAGCGCTGGATGTATTCCGAAGCATATCCCTCCGATGCGGATTTAATTACCCGTCTGGTTCATTTCAACAATGTTTACGTTTCCCGCTACCTGAAAATATTTTCCGAAAAGGTTTTTCGGGAATTACACCAGACCGATTTATACTCCAGGCCTGCTTTCTTAAAGAGCGACCTGAAAGATATGATCGTCACCAATCCACCTTACCGGAATGCGCGGATTGATGAATTAATCAATGGCTATCGCGCTGATCCGGGACGTTATTACCGGGAGACCCCATTCCATGCCACGCTATTCTTTGTTCGCCGCGGTGTGGTTGATGAGTATATAGGCTCCAAGAGAATAAAGCGCGTACACAGGTTGGCTGAGAAATCTGCCCGCAAGATTATTGATTGGATGTTCGATGCCATAAGGAGACATGCTGATTTACTCGCGGACGACCGCGCCCGGATGCTTGGTATCCCCCGACACCAACTTGTTACGCCTCAGGATGAAATGAACGAGGAATTCCAAAAGGCTGAGAACCGGTTGCTTGAAGATCTAAGACAAAAGAGGGAGATTCAAGATGCCGGAGATATGGTCATTAATGACGTGGCAGGGATGAAGGTGATTATTGAGGATTCAGAGCAGGAACGATTGTTTACCTTGCTTGAATATATGGAGGACTGCGAGATTGTTGAAAAACAAAGACACACCGGCAAGTACAATGCTACTAATCTGATTGTATCTTATAAACCGCCAGTCGAAGAGATACTTATTCAGCCTTTAAGCAAGAAGATCACCGACATCATGCAGATCCGGGGATTGAGCCCTGAGGAGTCAAATAGGGCGTTTTCCGAATTTGTACGTTCCGGTGAAGAAGATATTCATATGGAAATTATTGTTTCCGATTATGAGGAAATGCTGGAGAGCGAAATCGGCCGCTGCATGCATGAGGATCGGATCATCGAGCAGCGCTTGCGCCAGCAATATCGCGGTCACCTGGCAAAGAATATTGAGTACATCATGGAATATTCGTTTACGTTTCCCTCTTCACCACAGATTCAACTGGGGGAATTACCGATCAAGCTCTGGAACAGATATCTGCCTGATTACTTTGAAATGGTTCTGAAATGTCTTTTCCAGATCCCGGAGAGTAGTATATTGGAGTAAACTGTCATTCCGGACCTGATAAGCCTACCCTGTATTTGATACAGAGGAATCGATCGCACCATTTGTCATCCCGGACTTGATCCGGGATCCAGTTCCTTTTTGTCATAGCTACGAAAATAGATGTCACCCTGAGCTGTTAGCCATGAGCTTGCCGAAATGGTCGAAGGGTGAAAAGAGGATAGTTTGTATGGCCTATTCGGACAAAAAAAGCTGCAAGGTCGGTGACAGGGAGATCCTTCACGGCGAATTCGCCTCCCTGTTTGACAAATGCGTCATTTGTAACGACGGAAGGCTCATAGAGAACTACGACAATGTCTATGGCGGCATTGCAGGGGCTGGTACGGGTGGCGTCTGGGACGAAGACACGTTCTTTTGAGTAGGCCGAAGATGATGAAATGACGATCCACCTCGTCATTCCTACGAAAGTAGATTTACTCGCCCCCTTCTCTAAAGGGGGCCGGGGTGCTGTCCCCCGCTGGCGGGGGTTAGGGGGTGGTTCTTATATCATTAAAAATCCCTCTAGATCTCCCTTTACAAAAGGGAGGAGCCTAATGGAATCGAAATTTTTCACACCTTCGAAGCGCACCAAGGAGGATGATAGTTTCATGCGGAGGCAGGAATCCAGATATCTTGTGGATTTTGTATTCTTCTATCAATAGTTTTTCTGCAGCACCCTGCTCAGAAACGCCTGCGTCCTTTCGACCTTCGGTTGTGTGAATATCTCCTCGGGTGGACATTAAATCAGAAATCTTGCACTTGCCTTTGAAATTATTTAAGTATGTAGAGATTCCTGTACTGTTGTTTTCTCAAATTATTCGCAACATGCAACATTTAGATTAGCAATTTTTCTTTACTAAGGTCCGAAAAGATAACTGAATATTGAATAATGAAGTAAATAAGTGCAGAATATTTGAACTTAAGAAAAACACTCTGGGAGTTAAACTGATGAATTTCAGATTGCGCACGATGACTCTTGAGGACATTCCAGAAGCGATGCGGTTGAAAGACGCAGCTGGCTGGAACCAGACAACTACTGACTGGGCTCGCTTTCTTTCGGCCAGTCCGGAGGGATGCTTTGTGGCGGAGTATCGCGGCGATGTCATAGGTACATCAGCGACAATCATCTACGAGGGCAGGTTTGCATGGATTGGTATGGTCATAGTTGACAAGCAATATCGAGGTCAGGGTATTGGAATCGCTCTGCTCGAACGCGCAGTCCGCTTCCTTGATTCGCAAAGAGTTCCTACCATGAAGCTTGATGCCACACCGCAGGGCAAACCCCTTTACGAAAAATTTGGCTTCATAAGCGAGTACGACATCGAACGGTGGATGCTAAATCGCACAGTAAAAGAGCATGCAATGGAGAATGGGTCAATATCAATAGAAGACATTCTATTAATTGACCGGGAAATATTCGGAGCTAATAGGAGCGGACTCCTTCGCTCTCTCGCTCAAGAGGCACCGCACCTCACTTTGGTAGATACGCAAGAGGGGAAAATCACCGGATACAGTTTCGGTCGGCTGGGTTCGCGTGCCGATCACATGGAGCCATGGGTTGCTCATAATGAAGACGTGGCGGAGAGGCTGCTGAATTCGTTTTTGCTCCGATCGTCAAGAGAACTTATATTTGTCGATTGCCTGCGGCTAAACCCCTGGTCAGTTCCGCTCGTTAAAGCTCGCGGCTTCGAATTCTCGCGCCCTTTGACCAGGATGTTTCGTGGAGCAAACGAGCATGCTGGCCAAATAGAGTTGCTTTGCGCCTCCCTCGGCCCTGAGTTCGGATAAGAAACAATGCCTGCCAGAGGGGACACGGCTTTCTTTCCGTATTTCTTAGATCTTAAATAACCTTATAGCCTGGATTCCTGATCTAGGGACACTATACCAGTTCTTTCTTGACAGGGAAGTCTGACATCTCAGGAAGGGTGGCAGACCCAAAAAGGGTTGATAAAAACTAGTATGGTGTCACCAGAATACGCCCCAAAATCAGTAATTTGATTTTTTGTTCAGTACTTCCTGAAAGTCACAGACCGATGTCTTTGAAAAATCTTCAACATTACAAATCGCAATCATTGATATTACTCCCCAAAAATGAGATAGAGATAACCGGTTCTATGCGGGAATGGGGCCAACGGATACATGGTTGAAATCTTTTGGCACCTCCGGGAAACCAGGTGGCAAACGGAAAAAAGCAAATCTCAACCTGTAGTATCGGAAGAAATCGGTCTGCTCAACGCAATAGAAGGAGCACATCATGGACAGCAAACAGGATCTTAAAGAAGAAATTGCCAGGGTTGCTAAAGAAATCTACGAACACTGGGGAATCTCCGGCCTGGAAGTGGAAAATTGGCTTAAAGCCGAGCGAATTGTTCTGGAAAGACTATCAGTCATGGGTGATTTGCAAAAGGCTCTTCAAGATGCCAACAAGGCTATTGAGTTGGATCCTAAATCTTCAGTTGCCTATGTTGCTCGAGGGATTATTTATTCTGGGTTACGTCATTATCAGGAAGCTATTGTAAATTACAATAAGGCTATTGAACTGGATGAAAGATCTATACAAGCCTATTCTGATCGTGGTTCTGTCTATGGACTGTTAGGCAATTACAAGAAATGTATAGAAGATACCAGCAAGGCAATTGAACTGGATCCTAAATATAATTATCCCTATTATAGCCGAGGATGGGCTTACAAGTTTCTTGGCGATGAAACTTCAGCAATTAGAGATTGGAAAATATCGGCAAAGTTAGGCTACAAAGAAGCACAAGAAATATTAAAAGAACGAGGGATTGAGTATTAGATTGTTTACTATAATTCGCTTAGATCCCTTATTAAGTACGAAAGAACACTTTGTTTAATTTCTTCCCATAACTGGATTTTGTTCTACTCAATTTCTTTCGTAATCTTCTCTTTTTAATGATGGATTTTTCTAACACTTTGTAGGTGTATCGTTTATCTTGTTTATAAAAGGTTTAAGGCTTAGGCTGCTGGTTAGCCCTGAAAGGTTAAGAACGGGATGACAAAGGGTGGGAAAGATGGAGCAGAATGCCTCCAAGTCTATAGTCCGGGAAATCATGATTGAGTTTGCCAATCTGACCGGACTGTCACCGGCCAGGGAAGTGCCGCGGCGCTACTTATGGACGGATGCTTTTGCCGTCTGCAACTTCCTGGAGCTTTATCGTCAAACGAGTGACGAGCAATACAGGAAGCTCGCGCTTCACCTCGTCGATCAGGTTCATAACGTACTCGGACGGCACCGTGACGATGACCCGCGAACCGGCTGGATCAGCGGTCTCGACTGAAGAAGAGGGCAGAATGCACCCCACAAAAGGCGGGTTAAGGATCGGCAAGGGAATGAACGAACGCAGACCCGATGATCCCTATGATGAACAGTTGGAATGGGATCGGGATGGACAGTACTATCATTACCTGACGAAATGGATGCACGCTCTCAATCGTGTAAGCCGGGTTACCGGAGATTCAATCTACAATAGATGGGCGATTGAGCTTGCGAAAACGGTACATGCCAGGTTTACCTATGTTCCATCGTCCGGCGGTCAGAAACGCATGTACTGGAAAATGAGCATCGACCTCTCGTATCCGCTCGTACCATCGATGGGGCATCACGATCCTCTCGACGGACTCATCACTTACCTCGAGCTTCAGGCGACGGCAGGAAAGGATTCCAGGAAATCCGCAGGGCTCGACCTCAGCGCAGAGATTGCAGACATGGCCAATATGTGTGAAGGGAAAAGCTGGGCAACGGATGACCCCCTTGGTCTTGGCGAGCTCTTGAGTACCGCATACAAACTGGCTCAATTGATAATGATCGAAGGTTCTGAACAGGCCGACCTTCTGGATGTTCTGGTGGCTTCTTCGCTGATCGGCCTGCAATCCTATGAAAGAAGGAATCCATTGAAGCATCCTGCCGATTACCGTCTTGCATTTCGGGAGCTGGGATTGTCTATCGGATTACATGCAATTGAGAGATTGCCGGGACTGATTAAACAAATTCCAGGCGATTCCAACTTGAAACAGCGTCTACATGCGCGGACGGAAAGCCTGATGCGGTATACACCTCTTAGTGACATTATTGAGACGTTTTGGCTTCACGCCACAAACAGACAAGCGGAAAGCTGGATGGCGCATCGTGATATAAACATGGTGATGCTGGCAACCAGTCTGGCCCCTGATGGGTATCTCTCCCTTTAATATGTTTGCGGCACTGCAGTTTCCCGTCTCCTAGCCCCGTAATCCTTACGATATGTAATATCACCTGCGCTTCTGAATGCCGCATGATCAGACAAAGAATCGCCTCATTCGTTCCATCATCATCAACCTGAGAGAAGCACCGTTCAGCATCAAAAATGCTCTCATCATTTCTCTTGACGCATTTGATAGTCTCAGCTTTCGGCAGATCCCCGGCCATTTTGAGTCAGGGATTAAACGGACATCACAGTTGGGACAAAAACTTGCGTCATAAATCTCAAAAGATTTTTCATCCATCAGGAGTATCTCAATGATTCGGGTATGCTCATGATACGCAGCACAATCAGCGTCCGTACCGCCAAAGGAAAAAGGATAGAGGCGGCAAACATCGGGACGGAGGGGATGGTTATAGATCATGCATAGCCTTCGATCATCCAGGAATATGCAGGGCTCCGGCTTGCCTCGTAGTCTATTAAGGTAAGCCTCGGTATGATGGCTAATCAAATCTCCCGGCGGCCATTTCAAATACTGGGAGATGGTCACTAAATCTCCCGGAAGTACACTCGGGATGTAAGTCATGCAGCAAGTCCCGCATTTCCGGCAGATGAACGGAACAACAATGTCATTTCCAGGCAGCTCTATTTTTGTGAAGATCGCGTCTCTTGTGTTGATCATATCTCTTCAGAAATTCATTAAAACATTTATGGCGATCCCTGATGCAATTCTTTTTATTTTGGCTGATCATAAATAAGAAAAATCGTACTTTTCTTACAGGTTCTTGCAGAACAGCCGGGTAGTATTTGATGACGATATTGAGGAAAGAGATGAGATTGAACTGCAAGCGTGAGCTTAGAAAAATTAGTATATTTTAGTTTAAACGATTTTATTATAAACACAATACTAATTATTCATAGGGATTTATTAGGATAATACTTGCATTTATAAAGCATTATTTAGGTAAGACCCGAAGTTTGTTTTTTTGATTAAGTAGCCTGAAAGTCAGAATGACAAGATGGAAGTTTAATAATTAAAATGCATGACCGGCAAATATTTGATATATTGTTAATGAAAAATTAACTGCACCGGACGGCAGGCATTTCATAGCGGCTGAGATGATGAAGAAGTTCAAGAGACATGATCGTAATTCTACTTCTCAGAAGGGAATCGATAATATACTTGACAGGAAGTTAGATCGTGAAAAAAAGAAACTCCGTGTTCCCATAAGCCCCGTGATCAATTCTGCATTACGGGCTATTTATGCCGGTGGACCAAAGAATCGTTGGTTATCAGACACGTACGGTCGTCCGTTCTACCCGTACGAAACTAAGGCAGGGAGTATCAGGTTCTCGTTTGCTCCTCCACCCGATTTCGGAAATCGTTTTCATCCTACCATCGCAATGCACTATACACCCCGCCTCAGTTTCATCTATTCCGGAAGCCTGAGAAATGTTGTAAAGGGTTTGTCCGTTGAGACGGCTGATGTGTTCCTGATTTTAATGTCCCGTATAGCGGAATTGCAGGATCCCATGAGGGGAATTGCCAGGATCAGTCTGGAAGAGATTGCTCAAATGCGCGGTGTGCGTCTGCGGCATGGCAGCGCACAGAATCTCTATGAAGATTTTAAGCAAGAGGTATTGCGGCTTGCTGATCTGCGTTTGAACATGTCCTGGAGGGACTATAAAACCGGTGGGGAAGTTACCTTCGGCAAGGAGCGGCCGGACAGGCTCCTGGACATATTAGACATTGAGTACAAGCATGGAGGAGATACGTGGACATCTTTTCGCTTCCGCTGCGGCCAGGCCCTTTCACATTTCCTCGACCCCGAGGGACTGTTCTGGATTGGCTACTATAGCAAATCTTTGCTGCACCTGAGTCCATACCATGATGCCCTGACGAAGAAGCTGGGAACATACTGGATCATTGTTGGTACTATTGCAGAAAAAAAAGGAGCACTGCCCCGTGCCACACCGAAGACTATTTTAGATTTTTGCGGTGAAGAGATCAACTGGAGGCACCCCGGGCAGACGGTGGATGCGTTTATCGAAGCCCATCAGCGACTCGAAGACTTAGGTGTGATAGAAAGTATTCCGGTCTTAGAACCTATGGCGCGCAGCAGGGGGTACTTTAAAGAGTGGCTTAATACAGCACTGACCGTGAAATTATCGGAAAATCTCTGGCAGATAGCCGATGCGGGAAAGAGGGCTAAATTACCAGCTTCGGGCATAAACGGCCGGTTCAAGGAAAAAATACATGCAAAAGGATACCGGCCTTGCATATTCCGAAGACAGCCAAAGATCTGATGGCTAATCAAACGATTATCAGGCAATTCAGGGCTGATTACTACTTGCGTCAGGCCGAGCTGGCAAAGGCACTAGGTGTGACAAGGCAGACCCTCTCCAACTATGAGCGGGGATTGCATCCCCTGCCAGAAGATAAAGCCATCAGGATTCTTCAAATCTGGCATCGCAAGGCGCAGCACTAACCCGGCATAAATTCTAACTTTATAAACAACTCTCTATTCACATATCGTTAAAGACACCTAATCCGTGCAGTAAATCAAAACCTATGCCGGAAGTTTGTTAACGTTCAAATATAGTCAAACCCAGGAGGGAATGGACGTTCCCGAATGGTTAACATTTCTAATAATATTATATCATCCAGGTTAACGCATCGGATTATTTGTTAGAATCCAGAAGAAAATGTACCGTTGCATAAAGATGGAAAAGCTCTGCATCTTATCGAAAAGGAGGCATTGTTTATGAGCGGGGAAGACCGTATTAAAATTCTGCAGGACAAAATGGGAGAACATGGGTTGAGTGGTGCCTTGCTCATCTATTCCCGGGATATATTGTATTACACAGGTACGGCGCAGCCATCATACCTTATTATCCTGCCTGATGATTATTTCTTATTTGTCAGAAGTGGAATTGATTTCGCTGTTAACGATGTCTTTGTCAACAAAGAGAAAGTCAGAGAGGAACGTCGTCTGGGGAATATATACAAAGAAATTTTCTCCGGTCCGGCAGTGCGGAGTCAAAGGATCGGTACTGAGCTGGATATTTTGACAGCAGAACAATTTCAGGAGATAAAGAAGACCTTTGCCGGTTATGATTTCGTGAACATCTCGTCCCTCGTCCTGGAACAGAGAAAGAGGAAAGACACCTCTGAGATAGGAAAAATCAGGAAAGCCTGTGATGCAATTCATCAGGGACATGAAGCAGTTTTATCCACTCTGAAGGAGGGGGTTACTGAACTCGAACTCGCCGCTGCTGTTGAAAATGCCCATCGCCTCGCAGGGCATGAAGGAATTTTCTTCATCCGGCAACCTGATTTCTTCATGAGCCGGGGCCCGATCTCGTCGGGACCTAACCTCTTCAAGACCAGCGGTGTTGTATATACCATTACCGGTGTAGGATTGAGCTCATCCGTACCTGCCGGCCCCTCACTTCGGAGGATATCGCGAGGGGAGCCTGTCATTGTCGATATACCCACTCTGGTTGAGGGTTATCATGCGGATCAGACGAGAACGTATTGTATCGGCAAGGCCTCTGAGGAGGTCAAATCCATGTATAGCGATCTGAGAACCATAGCTGACCACCTTATCAGTCATATCAAGCCGGGTATGAAGTGCAGTGAAATCTATAGCGCTGCCGTTAAGAAAGCGAATGAACTCGGGAGAGCGGATCAGTTCCAAAATTTCGGCAAGGGGAAAAAGTCCCGGATCATAGGTCACGGGATAGGTTTGGAGCTAAACGAGCCTCCAATTCCTTCGGAGTATGACCATGCCGAAGTTGGTGAGCATTATGTTATCGCCCTGGATATGCACATGATGGACACGGCTGCAGGAGTTGTCAAGCTGGAAGATATGATTCTCATTAAGGAGCGAGGGGAATGAAATCATGACAAGGAGTCCCCGACAGCTCTTCGAGATAACGTAAACACAGTATTTTGTTATGACAATGAACAAGTAAAAGGATATAGGAAGGATGGTGAAATTATGCAGTATCTACAGAGCATCAATGATCAGGGAATCGTTACAGTCACACTAAGCAGGGGGAAAGTGAATGCCCTTAATGAAGCAGTGATCGATGAAATGACCGGTTGTTTTAAGGAACTTGCCGCCGATGCCGGAGTAAAGGCTGTTATCCTCACAGGGACAGGAAAATTTTTTACATTTGGTTTTGATATTCCGGAGTTTCTGAGCTACCCAAAAGAATCATTTATCCGTTATCTCACCAAGTTCACAGATTTCTGTACCTACCTGTTCTTGTATCCAAAACCGGTTATTGCCGCGCTCAACGGTCACACAGTTGCCGGAGGCTGTATGATCGCCATTGCCTGTGATTACAGGATCATGGTTTCCGGGAAGGCAAAGATCGCTCTCAATGAAATCAATTTTGGCTCATCCCTGTTTGCAGGGAGTGTTGAAATGATGAAACTTTTGCTGGGACAGAGGATGGCGGAAAGGTTAGTATATACCGGCGCCATGTATTCAGCGGAGGAAGCATATCAAATTGGATTGATTGATCAAATCTCATCAGAAGTTGATCTGGCGGGTGAAGCGAGAAAAATCGCGATGCAATATGCAGAAAAAGATGGGGTTGCGTACAAAAGCATCAAGAAACTTCTCAGAGGCCCCATTGCTGAAGATATAATGAAAAGAGAGAAAGACTCCATTCTCGAATTCGTCGATATTTGGTACTCGGAGACCACCTGGAGAAATCTGCAGGAGAAAAAGATACATTCTTAGGTAAGGTGTGAGTTTCTCAAAGGTCTCATTTTATGTTATAATATTTCAGTATTATTTATGAAATATTAATCCTTGCATTTTCCCCCATCGTTTAATAATTGATATAAGTACGGGTAACACAGTGAAGAATATATTAGACAATGAGATACTGAAGCACTGGAAAGATAAAGTATATCTTTTCCTTGCCTGCAGCGCTGCAATCGGTACTTCCATATGTCTGTATATCGCATATCTGGCAATTGAGATGGGGAACACAGGCATTGCTTTTCTCTTTACTGCTGCTGTACTGATTTTTATTTGGCCATTGCTGGTGATGTTCATAATAGAATATGCCCAAAGATATAAATCTCTAAAGTGGTTAATAGATCTGAATGCCACCGATAAATGTGAGACCATGGAGAATAAGCTTTATTCCTCTTTAGCTCATTAATTTCTTCCTTAGCCACTCGGAAATAATGTTCTTGCCAAGATTTTCAAGTTTGATGGATACCTTGCGCACGGCGAGCCTGAATTGACGGAAATGGACTTGATCAAATACTATCTTTATTAAATTGTACACCTTATATTTGTGTTGAGGTAGCAAAATGAAATTACGTATAGCTTTAGCAGTTGTATGCATCATGTTTATCCCTTCTCAAGTCGTCATGGCCGGTCTAATTGACGATTTACTGGAGAAGGTTCAGACACCTTCGACGAGTTCCATAGATGAAGCAACGGCGGTTTCCGGACTTAAGGAAGCTCTATCCGTGGGAACAGCCTCTGCTGTCAAATTGGTCTCAAGGGAAAATGGCTATTTCGAAAATGAAGCTATCAAGATCCTATTGCCCGAAAAGGTTCAGATAATCGGTGAAGTGCTAAGGAATGCCGGGTTTGGGAAAGAGGTAGATGCTTTTATTCTCGGCATGAACCGAGCGGCTGAAAAGGCAGCACCGAAGGCGAAGCCTGTCTTTGTCAACGCCATCAAGGATATGACCTTCCAGGATGCCGGCAAAATCCTCAACGGAGGGGACACGGCGGCAACGGATTATTTCAGGAGTAAAACCTCTTCCCGACTCTTTGATGCCTTCAAGCCCGAAATATCATCCAGCATGAAGGAAGTGGGTGTGGCACGGCAATACAAAGCTGTGACGGAACGATATCTTTCTTTGATACCTTTCGGGAGTGCGGACTCACTGGATCTGGACCAGTATGTGACCAATAAGGCCCTGGCGGGTCTGTTTGTCATGCTGGGTCAGGAGGAAAAGAAGATTAGGACGAATCCGACGGCGCGGACGACGGAGATTCTCAAAAAAGTCTTCGGAAAATAATTATTGAATAACGATTGGATTTTTTAGTAATACCCGGCTGCAGTTACTGCGAGAAAAACTATGGAAACTCATCCCTCTAAATACCGTTACCATCTCTGGACAAGATCAGGGTCGCGTACTATTGAGCTTACCTTCTTCGGGAACAATACTGCGGAGATTGATGAGGTATTAGAGGGAAAGGGATCAGTCAGAGAGGAATACAAATTCTCATGCCTGCATCAACCGGTTTCTAAAAATCATGGCTTCCTGCGTGTAATAAAGATAGAAGACAGCCTGACAGGTGAGGAAATCTATTCTGAGCCACACACAGATTATGGTGACGACATATATGGTATGTATTTAACACTATCGGATCAAGATATGTCAGAGATGGAGATTGTCTTTGAGTATATCAAATTGCAACAACCGGAACTACACGTTTCGGGAGATCGTGTCCTGGACAATATGAGATTCATAGGGTCCGCTGAATGGAGCGACACATTTAATCTATTTCTTTTCCTTCTGCCCTTGACAAATGTCCGGGAAGGCACAGCAGTCCATAAGATTATTTCAGGAATTGATAAGATGAAATTGGAAATTACCGATCAAGAGTGAAGGAGAAGCGGGGCATACAACAAAAAAAGTATGGAGAAAATCTATGGCAAAAAAACCTGGAAAGATTGAAAAATACGAAAGACGTTTTGGGGTCATCGCCTTAGAAAAGGGTTTCATTACCGCCGCCGATCTCATCATGGCATTATCGATTCAAGCCGACGAAAATATCAAAAAAAAACGCCACAGATTGATAGGAGAGATATTACTGGGTATGGACCTCATGTCGGCCAAACAGATTGAAAAAGTCGTCTCTACCATTATACGGGAGCGCTCATGACAAACAGTGTCATGTGGTACATAAGTCTGTCCTGCCATACGTAACAATACTTGCACCGTTGTGAAGTTAGTAAATTGCTTTTAATCTGAATCAATAACGCTTTTGGTTTTATCTTACCCCAAAAGAGCATGAAAGAACCCCATAGAATCCCTACCCAGCCCTCGACCATTTAGATCTGCTTCGGGATGAGACTATCCGTGCTGGTACCATCTCCAAGCTGGCCGTGGGCGTTATCTCCCCATGTCCAAAGTGTATCGTCTGTCTTCAAAGCGGCAGATGGTCACCACCCGCGGATACCGCGGCCCAATTCGTGTCTATACCGATCTGTTCCGGGGTATTTCTGCTGTTGTTGGTTGCGTCTCCGAGCTGGCCGCTCGCATTATTTCCGCATGTCCAGAGTGTTCCGTTGGTCTTCAAGGCGGCAGTATGATTAGCACCCGCGGATACTGTAGCCCAATTTACGTCTACACCGATCTGTACCGGTGCATTTTTACTGTTATTGGTTCCATCTCCGAGCTGGCCGACTCACATTATTTCCCCATGCCCAGAGTGTGTGGTCTGATTTCAAAGCGATGGTGTGATTACCACCAGCGGATACCGCGGCCCAATTCGTGTCTATACCGATCTGTACCGGTGCATTTTTACTGTTATTGGTTCCATCTCCGAGCTGGCCGCTCACATTATTTCCCCATGCCCAGAGTGTGTGGTCGGATTTCAAAGCGATGGTGTGATTACCGCCCGCGGATACCGCGGCCCAATTCGTTTCTATACCGATCTGTTTCGGTGCATTTTCTACTCGTTATTGGTTCGTCTCCGAGCTGGCCGATCGCATTATTTCCCCATGCCCAGAGTGTGCCGTCGGATTTCAAAGCGATGGTGTGATCTCCGCCCGCAGATACCGCGGCCCAATTCGTTTCTACACCGATCTGTACAGGGGTACTTCTGCTGTTATTGGTTCCGTCTCCGAGCTGGCCGCTCGCATTATTTCCCCATGCCCAGAGTGTTCCGTTGGTCTTCAAAGCGACAGAATGATCTACCGCCTGCGGATACCGCGGCCCAATCCGTGTCTGTGCCGATCTGTCCTGGGGTATTTCGACTGTTATTGGTTCCGTCTCCGAGCTGGCCGCTTGCATTATTTCCCCATGTCCAGAGTGTGTGGTCGGGTTTCAAAGCGACGGTATGATCTCCGCCTGCGGATACTGCAGAGAATTTTGCCGGTGTTACGGTTGTTCCACCGCTGGTGTTCGTGGCAGTTACAGTTACACCCCCACCACTTCCACCTCCGCACCCCGATAACACCAATAGCAGGAAAGAAAACAGGTTCGCTACTATTCTGATCATAACACTATCTCTCCTGACTCACATATTCTTAGGACAAATCAACCTGCATGGAAATAAGTATTAGAGAACCGAGGCGTCCGACTTGAATTCACAAAGGCAATCACATTTTGAAAATCAAGAACACGCTATCACAGCATGAATCAAATAAAAAGGTTAATTTTATGTGATGTAGTGATTATCCCTTCCATAAAACGCGTTTTGTATAACATAATTTTATAATTGTTTTGATTGTTGATCAATCATTAAATGGATGATTTATATGTTAGGGAATACCTTACCTTCTGATCAGGAAAAGGATGATGGCGTATAGATCAGGATATCTCTCATGTCCTCGGCGAGGTAAGCATGAGATGAAAGTACAGTAACTAAGAGAATGTAGCATCGAAAATCAGGTATATGCTTATTTACAAGACAGGTTTTATGGTGACAGAATTAGTAAAATTCAAATATGGAGGTAATAACCATGGCAGAGCAGATGAAAAAGATAGAGTGTCCCGCACCATGCAACTTCTCCGTGAAGAGCCATGATGAAAAAGAGCTTGTTGCGATAGCCATCCAACATGCGAAGAAAAGCCACAACATGGCCATCACCGAGCAGGAAGTAAAAAAGATGATCAAGCCGGCCTGAAAACACTGCACCACGCAATTCTCCACGGCAGAAAGAGTGGGATCAGGTCTATTATTCTGCCGATATTGGAATTACGACTTGTACGTAAAGTGTGCGGGGTTTATTAAGAATTGGATATATCAAACTGCCGGCTGGTCCCATAGAGCATCTCTCAGCCCCGATGAACGCCGGATTCTGCGTTGGATTGCCGTTAGGAAAATATCTTCTTTCCCCCAGATTTGGATTTCCTCTTTCGCCCTGGTAATGGCTGTGTAAATCAGTTCCCTGGTCAGCACCCGTGCGTCTCTGTCGGGCAACACCAGGAGGACTTCGTCAAATTCCGAGCCCTGGCTCTTGTGCACGGTCATGGCATACACTGTTTCATGGTCCGGCAGACGGAGCGGCGGGAAGCTTCTTATCGATCCATCCGGCCCCATGAAAAAGACCCTCGGTTCACCGCCTTTCTCGTGATCAGTCATGGTGATCCCGATGTCACCGTTGAACAACCGGAGGTTATAGTCGTTTTTGGTGATCATGATGGGGCGGCCTGAGTACCATCTTCCGTTCCGGACGATAAGTCCATTTTTCTGCAGAATGTGCTCAATTGAAATGTTCAGGTTGTAAATGCCATACGGCCCCTCGCGGAGGGCGCAGATAATCCGGGAGCGATTGAACAGGTCAAATGCCTCCAGGGGATCAGACGCCTCCAGGTATGCGGTGTATCTTTCCGTGATCCAGTCTCTGAGATGCCGCGGCAGTTCGTCCGGCCGGGGAAGACTCTTCCAGTGTATGTCACCGATATTTTTGTTCCGGGTGAGGTCCATCGCCTGCGAGCCGTTGCCCGCATTGACGGCCTGGCTTAGTGCAAGGATGCCGCTTGTCCTGCTGAAGCGGTAGTTTTTGCTCAGTTGAACGATGCAATCGTTCATGCCCGCTGCTGCTCCGGGATCGCTTTCGTAAATCTCTTCAACTGTTGCCCGGCGACAGTTCTCGATGAAGGAAGGCGAAAAGCGATGGATATTGCCCGTATCACAGATATCGCCGAGAACCGATCCTGCCTCGACGGATGCCAGTTGATCTTTGTCTCCAAGAAGGATAAGACGGGATTGAGGCCTGATGGCCTGAGCCAGCCTGGAAAAGAGGGCGAGGTCCACCATGGAAGCCTCATCGACTATGACGATATCTTGGGGCAGGGGGTTATCCCTATTGAAGCGGAAGGAGGGTGAATTAGGGATGCTGCCAAGAAGCCTGTGGATGGTTGAGGCCTCTTCAGGAATGGATGCTTTTACGGATTCATCGCAGTTTAATCCCGCCTTTGCTTTTTTTATGGCTTCCTGGAGTCTGGTTGCGGCCTTTCCCGTGGGCGTTGTCAGGGCGATATTCAATTGTCCGTGACGGTTTTGTTCGATGAGGAGGGCGAGTATCCGGGCTACAGCGAAGGTTTTTCCGGTTCCCGGTCCTCCGGAAATGACGCATAACCCGCTCCGGAAAGAGGCAAAGGCGGCAACTTTCCGCCAGTCCACATCCGTTTCCCCGTCATTGTCACCGTGTGGGAAAATCCGCTCGAAGCTGTCCTTCAGGTGCAATTCGTCAAATACCTCGAATGTATTGCCTGCAAGGTTTTTCAATGCGTCAGCGAGTTTTGTTTCATAGTCCCAGTACCCGTAAAGATAAAGGCGGGTGCCGTTCAGGATAAGGGGTCGGTAATCACCGGGTCCTCCTACAACGGGGCTTACAGCAAGGGCATTCAGCCATGTTTCGAGGGGAGGACATATCAACGGTTCCGATCCTTGAGGCTCAATGACGGTTCCCGCAAACTCCACGAGATCGATGCAGATATGACCCTCGCCTCGATACCGGCTGACCAGGGCTGAGGCCAAGAGGAGATTTACATCAAATGTTCCGTCAAGCCTGCCGAGGAAACGGGCGAACCGGTAATCCAGTTCCGAAAGGAACTGATGTTCGTACAGGTTGTCGATAGTTGCCACTTGTAATGACATAGGGTCTCTCAATTTGCGATCAGGTTTTTGCACAGGAATTCGATCGCGCTTTTTGCCGGCCTGTCTCTGTAAATTCCCGAATGAGATCCGATTTCCGGATGCACGCCCCGCAGAAATATATAAAACACACCTCCAAAATGTGTTTCATATTCATAATCGGATAAGCGAGCCTTCAAGTACTGGTGAAGGGCAACGACATAGAGATGGTACTGTAGGAAGTAAAGATCATCCCGCATGACTTCCATAAGCGCCTCTGTCCCATAGTCTTCGATGGATGCTCCCAGGAAGTTTGATTTCCAGTCAACAAGGAAGAAGCGACCATCAAACCGAAAGACAAGGTCCATGAACCCCTTCATGAACCCTCTTACTGGCTGGAAATTGAGCCTTCCGATCCTTTCGGGAAAAGACGAAGGGGACGATATACCGCTTCCAATGAAGATGTTCCGCAGTATATCCGGCGTCAGTCTGTTCAGGGGGAAGTAGAACTCAAGCTCGCTGAGGCGGTCCTCTTCGCGAATTGCGGACAGTTTTAGCCCGGTTATGGAAGGGTGGAGGGGCATGTTGACAACTGCACCGATCATCAGGCGGACCGTTTCCTGCCATTTCAGATCAAAACCGTACTCCTTCAATTTCACGGCTATTAGACTTTCCGTTTCCGGGCCGTCCGGCGCGGTAAAATCGATTTGCTCCAGAATGTCGTGCAGACAATTGCCGGCTTTCGCACCCCTGGGAAAGGCAAAGATGCCGACAGGCTCTTTTTGATATGGCATTTCCGCGGATGCAGTTCCGCTGTCACGGTCCGGCAGATCCGATATGACATCGGGCGGGCATTACCGGCGTTGCTGTGCGCTCCGAAAGCAGATATGAGAAACTGGCAATGC
This sequence comes from uncultured delta proteobacterium, assembly GCA_963695875.1. GTDB lineage: Bacteria > Desulfobacterota > Syntrophia > Syntrophales > UBA2185 > DATKLL01. Next base: position 105,265 of record CAVOID010000012.1, read on the forward strand.
GCCTGTCCCGGTCGACGATTCCGGAAAATGTACCGGCAGGTAAGTATGGCGACAGGTTCAGCGGGAGGCGCCAAGGTTTCGCCAGACGGTTCAGGCATATCGTACAGGCTGATCGCGCCTTCTGACTTTGATGCAATCCTTGCCAGGTCACCTTGGATATCTGCGTCCGACAGCTTTAAAAATTTCTCTTCTGTCGCCTCCACGATACGCGATGAATCATTGACGGGCGTATGAAGGATATAGGCAAGGGACGACGTGCCTGCATCTTTGAAGGGTCCCCACACGAGGTAGCAGCGGTTTTTTGCGCGGGTGACAGAAACATAGAGGAGCCGGATATTCTCCGCGAGATTTTCCCTTTCCGCCAGCGTTTTGTCGAAAACGGCGTCCGGATCAAGGACAAGGTTCAGCCGCCAGTCGTCGTCCGGATCGTGATAGGTGAATTCCTTCTTTCCTGCTTTTGAATCTCCCCAGTTGAAGGGGCAGAAAACGACGGGATATTCCAGCCCCTTGCTCTTGTGGATAGTGACGATCCTGACGGCACTGTCGTCGCTTTCGAGACGGAGTTCGTATTCTTCAGACCGCAGAGCGTCCGGATCCCGCTGACAGGCAAGCCATTTAATCATGCCGGAGATTCCCAGCTTTCTTTCGATGGATTCCGTATGGAGAACCTCCGTGAGGTGAAGGATGTTCGTCAGGCGACGCTCGCCGTCGGGAAACGTGAGAAGACGTTCGCGGACATTCTCATTCGAAAGGAAATATCGGAACATCCCGATGAAGCCGTGCCGTTCCCAGAGGGCATTATATTCCTGAAATCGAGTTAACCATTTTTCCCATTCGGCTTCGTTTATGCTGAGCGATTCCAGTGTTTCCCCGTTCAACCCCAGCATGTCTGTCGTTAGAGCAATCCTGATGAGGCTTTCGGAATGGGGCTCCGCGACAGCGGCAAGGAGACGTTCCATCTCCAGTGCTTCATGGGTGTCAAAAAGGTTGCCCGTGCTGTGCAGTACGCTGTGGATGTTTAAGTGATGCAGGGCCTCCTGGATGAGACGGGCCTCGCGGTTTTCTCTGACCAGGATGGCGATATGGCTTTCAGAGAGCGGTTCGGCGCCTATTATCGCCTTTTCTTCCCTGCCAAGCCGAAGAAGACGGGCGATTTCGGAAGCGACGGCTCTCACGATAATATTGGCGGTCATACCCTGGTTGGTTTTTGCACCTGCCGCTTCCAGTCGGGCGCCGCTCAGGAACCAGATATGAAAAGGCTCTTCGCGTCGTTCGCAAACAGTGAGTAAGCTCCGGTCCTTTACATCTCCTGCCGCTGCCTTTTCAAAGGGAACCTCTTCATAAAGAAAAGCGTCCTTCTTCGGGTTTGAGAAGATGGTGTTGACCGCGCGGACAAGGTCCGGTTCAGAACGCCAGTTGTTCGTGAGCGTATGGCGAGAATCGACGTGCCGGGAGGCCCGCATGTACGCGAAGAGATCCGCCCCGCGGAAACTGTATATGGATTGTTTGGGGTCGCCGATGAAAAAGAGGGGCGCACCTCCACCTCCAAAGATATTCTGAAAAATGGCGTACTGAACCTGGTCCGTGTCCTGGAACTCATCTATGAGGGCGGCATGGTAACGTTCCCTGATATTGCGGACAAGATCTCTGCCGCCTGGTCTCTCCAGGGCCTCCCGGAGGTTGATGAGGAGATCGTCAAAGGACTGGATGTTTCGCGTCTGTTTTCTTTTCCGGAGTTCCTCCCGCAGGTAGCGGAATATGTCCGTTTTGAGGAAAAGGAGTTGTCCTTCGATTTCAACCTGAAGCTCACGGGCCCTCACCAAGAGTTCCTCGCAGTCATCAGAGAAAGGGTGTTCGGGGGTAGATTTTCCTTTGTTAGTTCCTGCTTTCAGTCCGGAGGATGTGAATTTGTCAAAGCCTTTAAAGAGCGGTAAAGATGCTTCCGAATCCGCATAGCCGTCCATTGCGGCGGCAAGGATATTCGGGTTTTTGTATTTAGTTTTACTTAAGCCGGGATTTTTGAGTAACACCAGAATGTCCTCACGGGAGCTCTTCCAGGCCGAGAGCACCCTCTCATGCGCCCTTCTGAAAGAGGGCAGTGCATCAAGGCAAACGGAAGATGCCGGAGGAATGATCCTCATGTCGGGGTTGGAAAATTTGCCTTTGGTCAGGGCCAAAAAAAATTGAGGCTTAATGTTATTCTTCAGGGCATACGATACAAATTCCCGTGGTGCATCATAAAAATGCTTTCGCCAAAAGTCCTGAACGATCTCACTATGCAGGGCCCGTTCATCCGGAACAAGTTCTGTATCAAAGAGTCCCATGCTCTCGAAGGAGTTTTCATGGAGAACACGCTGGCAGAAACCATGAATTGTATAGATAGGTGCCTCGTCGAAATCCCTCAGTGCCGCCCTCAGAATGCGCAGTTTCTCCTGGTGAAGGGAAGAGCACTTGACCAGACCGTGCAGAAATGGGTCTTCGTGTCCACCTTTTGTAAAAGCATCAATTGCCGCACGGATTGTCCGGCGGATGCGGTCGCGCAGTTCCTCTGTCGCTGCGACCGTGTAGGTGACGACGAGGATATCGCTGACGGACAGACGCTTTTCCAGGAGGAGGCGGAGAAATATCCCGGCAATAGCGTATGTTTTTCCGGTTCCGGCGCTCGCCTCGATCAGATTTGTTTTTTCGAGGGCGCTTTTCAGAAGATCAAAATTATGGGATTCCTTCATTTTATTTGACAGGCTCCTCGTATCTCAACATGGGTTCGAATACGGCCCTGGCCAATTCCCGAAATTCGGCATCCAGCGGGTCGATCTGCCCGAAGCACAGATTATAGTAAGAATCTTCTTTTTCCGGATATTGATAGGCGTTCCATTTGCCTTGGGCTGTTCTCATCGCTTTTTCCGGGTCTGTACCTTTCGCTGCTTGTTCGGCATAGGCCAGAGAAGATTCAGGAAAGAAATGAAGTGGTTTCCGGAGGCCCTTCCAATAAATGTTCAGAAGCATCAGGAGGTACGCTTCCGAATCTTCCATCGGGGAATACCGGAACGTCCTGTCTTCGCAGATAAGGATCGTCTGTCGAACCGCCGCATGTTCGCGGAGAAGATTGAGGACGAGGTGAGAAATCCAGGCTCTTAGGCGGTCACGGCCTTTAACCTTCGCAAGGCGGTAGGAGACCAGCGCCTCGGGATAAACGTTGATGAGCCTTCCCGTCAGGTGAAAATCGCCAACGGCTATGTCTACAGCAATGGGTTCTCTCCGCCCTCCTTCGATATGAGGATGAATCTTCCTGATAAAATCTCTGGTCGAAGTGCACAGGTCGTCATAGCAGCACACGCCGGGTGATCCATGCGGCAGCCTTCCCGATGACAGCATGAGGGGATACGCATCACGGAGCGGTTCTTCCTCAAGTCCCCTGGCGACAAGCTCCTGCCTCATATGGTATTCTTCCAGTTTGTTCAGCTCAAAAGGTTCGCTCTCATCCATGACGGCAGGTTCTTCATGGAGGTGGATGCCCAACCGGCTTCTGAGAATAAATCTCGCCGGATTTGAGAAAAAGTATGCAAATGATTCGAGCTCTATTGTTTTCCATTCCTCTTCGGGCTCGGAAAGGCCGGATGGTATGTATGTATGGGGCTCCCTGCGGCACGATACGGCGCTCTGCGCCGCCTCAAGATTCTCCGCGGAATAGCTGAAAAGCCCCCCAACACCTTCAAAATAAGCGGGGCTGAACGCTTGGAGGCGATGGTGAACGACAATTCCTTCCCTGAGGGCTTTGCCGAATCCTTCTTCGATATAATCCAGGAGTTCGCTCACGAGCACCGATGGGGGACGTGGACTGTTATCTTTCATGCTCTGACCGACATAGCTGATATGGAGCTTCTGTCGTGCCGACAAGATGGCTTCGAGAAAGAGATAGCGGTCGTCCATGCGGCGCGAGCGGTCACCAATACGAGGAGAGGCGGCCATAAGGTCAAATCCGAGCTTGCGCGATTGCCGTGGGTAAGAGTCATCGTTCATGCCGATCAGGCAGATGACTTTGAAGGGGATGCTCCGCATGGGGAGGATGGTGCAGAAAGTCACACCGCCGGTGAGGAAACCGGCGCCGAATCCTCTCTCTTTCAGACTTTGCCTGAGCCAGGCTTTAATCACGTCCATGCCTACTTTTTCCGCGAATCCGGATGAGGCCTGTATGTCCGGGAGGTCATGAATAATGCGCCTGATTGCCTGTACATCTCTCAACTGATTTTCGTCATCGGAAAAGAATGCTTCAAGGATCTCGAGGAGATAATCGCCCCATTCGTGGAGAGTTTTCCTCTCTCCTAGAATCGCGGCGCACCGGAAAAGCATTTCCGTGAATTGCAAAAAATGACCGAGGACTTCCGTGCTTCCCCCTGCGATTTCGTTGAATGGAAGGATACCCATAAAAAGCTCATCTTCAGAGTCGGCGGGGGAGCCGGTGGGCATTGCATACCCGAGTAGCATCCTGTCGAGACCCGCCCGCCATGTGTTTGAGGAATACGCGGGCAGATCCATCGTTTCTTTGCTTTGGGCATCAATTCCCCAGCGGATGCCGGTTTCCCGAATCCAGTGATGAATGAGCGCTAGGTCTTCTTCGGAGAGAACAAATTTGGCTCGCACCGCATCCGCTTCCAGAATATCGAGAACTCCGGAGACGCCGAAACGGCTTCCCGCCAAGTCTAAAAGCCTGAGAAATGTATCAATGAGGCTGCTTTCACTAAGGAGTCCTCTGTCGGCAATGGTGAAGGGAAGCCACCGCGAATCATCAGGAGGGATGGAAAAGACGGCCTGGATGAATGGTGCGTAAAGCTCAATGTCCGGGATCATGACCAGGACATCGTCAGGACAAATGTGGGGGTTATCGGCAAAAAGGGCAAGTAGCGAGTCCTGCAACACCTCAATTTCCCGCAGGGGACTGTGGCAGGAGTGAACCTCGAGTGAGCCGTCAGTCTCAGAAAAGGGGAGGTTGACATGTGCCTCTCCTTTCCCTTAAATTCAGGATATCGGACTGGATCGCGGCAAGGAGCGAATCTTCGCCCGGGTCTTCGAATTCCGGAACTTCTTCGCACTGAATCTCACCGATCATATGAAAGAATTCCCGGCCGAGGGCGCCCATGGAGGCAAGGAGGCGATTGCCCGCTTCCAGATACAGTTCATCCGGGAGAACATCCCTGCCTTTCCGTCCAGTGATAAAACGGTTCATTTCCCGGTCGGAAACAATGTCTCCCCAGAATTCCCTGCAGGGGTTCATGAGAAAGAGATTGACGTCGATCACGGATGAAAGGACTTCGAGAATCTGAATGTGGAATGGAGGAAGCGCGGAGATGCCGAAAATGGAAATTCTCTCATGAGCGATTTTGAGTTCTATAGGTGAATCCCGCATGGCCCGGACGAAAGCATCATGGAGTGCTGCTCGATGAATCTTCCCTTTCTCTTTGGCCAGTTCCCGCCATAGTATTGCCTGCCAGTTATTTTCAATGCCCCGGTCCCACCTGAGAATCATGTCCGGTCTGAAAAGCAGGTACTGGTCAAACAGATCGGCGACCCTTACGGAGAGCTGAAAATGTTTAAGATCGTATTTGCCGTCTCCCAGGTAGGCTTTAATGGCCTCAAATCCGGGATTGTCAAACAGGGATGGGAGGACGCGCATGATGTCCCATGACATGATCTTGGGTTCGTATGGTGAATGATCGGGTATATCCGGGAATAGTTCCCGGAAGAGGCTGTGGATGAAATGAATCGGATAGGGGAAGCGGACATTTGCGCAAATGCCGTGGCGTCTTGCCAGCTCCATGGAAAGCCAGCGCTCCATACCTTTGCTCTGGACGAGGATAATTTCACTCGCAAGCGGTTGTTTCAGGGGAGACTTCAGGACATCCGAAAGATGCTCCGCCAGAATTTCCATCCGGTTGCTTGTATATAGCTTTAAGCCCGGCATGAATATATTTCCTGAAATGTGGCGTTTACTTTTTCTTCAGTTTAAAATAATCCGAAAGAATATCTTTATGGTCAAACACAATAGGGGAGGGTAGATTATCACTTGTAAATATACCAACCTCAGCGGCATCATCCGCTGCAAATGGGTTTCCACGTGCCCTTGCAATATAAACAGTGGAGATAGCGTGGTTGCGGGGATCTCTATCCGGCCTTGAGTATGTGTGCAATTGCCTGATTAGTTTTACATCGAGCCCGGTTTCTTCTTTCGCTTCTCTTATTGCAGCATCCTCTAGGGATTCCCCATAGTCAACATAACCGCCCGGAATGGCCCATCCGATCGGGAAATTCTTCCTCCTGATCAGGAGAATGCCCTTGCCATGCAGTTCTATAATGATATCGACGGTTGGGAGGGGATTCAAGTAACCTTCAATTTCCGCTCCACAGTTAGGGCATTTCTTTTTTGTTTTGATAGCCATAGTACTACAGAATGGAAATCTGCACATCATTCGGCATACGTGCAGACAATTCGGTATCCCCGGCGGGATTAGCATTGGGGACAGGCAAGACGCCTGTCCCACCACTATAGACTTTTACTGAACTGAATTTCTTTTAGCCGGAAGACAGGCAATTACTTCTTCTTTTTTAACAATCTGTTCTCGAGGGCGATCAACTCGTCTTTGAGACCCTGCGGGAGTCTATCACCGAACTGGCTGTAATGCTTCTTGATGCTTTCAACCTCTCTAAGCCAGTCATTAGTATCTACCTTAAGAAGTTCGGCCATATCGGCATCGGATATGTTAAGACCGGAAGTATCAATAGCGCCGGGAGCTGGTACATAGCCGATAGGTGTCTCCACGGCTTTCCCTGTTCCTTCGATCCTTTCGCAAATCCATTTGAGGACGCGGCTGTTTTCACCATAGCCGGGCCATAGCCACTTGCCGTCAGGCGTCCTGCGGAACCAGTTCACGTAAAAGATTTTGGGAAGCTTATTTTTATCTGCCTTCTTCCCCATTTCCAGCCAGTGTTTGAAATAATCGCCCATGTGGTAGCCGCAGAAGGGAAGCATTGCAAAGGGATCTCTGCGTAACTCGCCTACCGTTCCGGCTGCGGCTGCGGTCTTTTCTGAGCTGGCAATGGAACCCATGAATGTGCCGTGCTGCCAGCTGAAGGCCTCATGCACGAGGGGGACGATAGTGGCGCGGCGACCGCCGAATAAAAATGCGGATACGGGAACGCCCTTGGGATCCTCCCAGGAGGGATCGATCACCGGGCACTGACCTGCCGGAGCGGTAAAGCGCGCATTGGGATGTGACGCTGGACGTCCGGAACCTGGCGTCCATGGCTGGCCTTTCCAGTCGGTAAGATTTGGCGGAGGTTGCTTTGTCATCTCTTCCCACCAGACGTCGCCATCAGGCGTCAATGCGACATTGGTAAAGATGGAATTCTTTGTCATGCTCAGCATTGCGTTCGGGTTGGAATCCATGGATGTACCGGGTGCAACACCAAAGAAACCGTATTCGGGATTGATGGCGTGTAATCTTCCGTCATTTCCGAATTTCATCCAGGCAATATCGTCTCCCACGGTCTCTGCCTTCCATCCGGGAATCGTTGGTATCAGCATGGCGAGGTTGGTCTTTCCGCAGGCGCTGGGGAAGGCACCGGTGATAAAGTGTTTTTTGCCTTGCGGGGAGGTGAGCCCCAGTATCAGCATATGTTCCGCCATCCATCTCTCGTCGCGCGCCATTACCGAAGCAATACGCAGAGAAAAGCACTTCTTGCCTAAAAGAGCGTTCCCGCCGTAACCACTTCCGAATGACCAGATTTCCCTCGTATCGGGGAAATGGACGATGTATTTTTGGTCATTATTGCAAGGCCAGAATACATCCTTTTCTCCCGGCTTAAGGGGCTTGCCGACGGAGTGCAGGCAGGGGACAAAATTTCCATCCTTACCCAGAATGTCCAGAACGGCTTTTCCCATGCGCGTCATGATTTTCATGCTGCAGACGACGTATGGCGAATCGGTTATTTCTATACCGATATGTGCAATATTTGACCCTAAAGGCCCCATGCTAAAAGGAATAACATACATCGTTCGACCCCTCATGGATCCGCTGAAAAGGCCTGTAAGAATCTTTTTCATCTCTTCAGGGTCGTACCAGTTATTGGTGGGCCCGGCATCCTCTTTCTTTTTTGGACAGACAAAGGTCCGTTCCTCGACACGCGCCACATCGGCAGGATCTGATTTAGCGTAGTAACAGTTTGGCCTCTTACTCTCGCTCAGCTTGATGAACGTACCGGACTTAACCATGAGCTCAGCAAGCTCATCGTATTCTTTCTGTGATCCGTCGCACCAGTGGACACGATCCGGCTTGCACATGTCGGCCATGTCTTTCACCCATTTAATAAGTTTCTGATTTGATGTCATTGCCAGCCTTCCTTCTTAGTAAAGATAACTAATCGTATTTTGCATAACACATTAGCAAATCGCCCTTGAGACCTTCTTCTTCGGATAAGGAATGAGATTGCCGATGATATAGGAGACTAAAGGTTTTCAGTGATCGCGATTTCAGCAAGTGCCTAAATTAAAACTAAAAGAGTATAGAGAAGAGGTTTTTTTGTGTCAAGAGGAAAAGCATTTTCTCAAAATGTGATCAATACTCTCGATACATAGATTACATATGACAGTGATTTTGGGTATTTACTATAGCGACAAACATAAAATAATCCGTGATATTAATAATATAAAAGTTCAGAGGTTTAAAGAAAATAGTAAAGTCAGCCGATAACGAAATTACGGTTGTTTTGATGCTGATCGCATCATTCCAAGGAGGGAATATGTCGACTGTGTTAAGAGTATGCAGTGGAGAAAGGTGCAATTACGAGGTAATCGGTTGTAGCAATTGGGAAAATCGAGAAAAATGGGATTGCGTAATATGTGAACGAAAAAGGCCGAGTTACTATGAAACGTGTTCCTGGAGTCCCTGGGGAGGCAGGAAAAAGAAAGCCAATCTGCCTGAAAATATAATTGAAGATATATGTTATTATTGCAAGAATCTTTCCGGCCTGCTGTTTCAACCTGTTTGATCAAGATAAATAACAGGCCATGAGCAAAGAACTTCTGAAAAGAGCCTTGACAATTATGGGGCAATAAATTAGCTTACGCACCGGACGAAGACTTTTTGGAGACTAATGATGATCGGTGTTCTTATAACAACCCACGGCAATCTGGGGAATGAATTGATAAAGGCAGCTGAGCTGATTAAAGGGACATTAGAAGGGGTAAGCTCAGTCTCTGTTGATCAGAAAAAGGCGATGGAGGAGATAAAAAAGGAAATAAGCTCATCCATTAAGAAGCTTGATCGTGGCCAGGGAGTATTGATACTTACAGATCTCTTCGGTGGTACACCTTCAAATATTTCTCTGTCTTTTCTTAAAGAAGGGAAATTGGAGGTCGTAACCGGTGTTAATCTACCGATGATGCTCAAGCTTTACGATAAGAGGCAGGAAATGAATCTTAAAGACTTTGCCTTTTATATCAAGGACTATGGAAGGAAAAACATATATTTAGCGAGTGAGGTATTGAGTAAGCAGATCGTGTAGAAAATCATCTCATATTCAAAATATCATAAAAGTTCTGGCACGAACTAAAAAACATGGCTTAATTCCATGGCATTGCCCTCCACATTGTATTCCTTAGCGTATACAAACCACAGCCAGATGAATAAACAATCACTTGAAATTACAAGAATGGCGATGGATGATATCAATGAAATATTATCCATCGAAAATTCCTTATTTCCTGTGCCATGGTCACAGGATGTGTTCATGCGGGAACTTCAATTACCGATATCCCGCAATCTTGTGGCGAAGATATCTAAGGATATTCTTAATGAGATTGCGGGATATATGACTTATTGGGTCCTTCCGGGAGAGGCTCACGTTCATAAAATTGCGGTAAGAAAGGATTTGCAGAGATCGGGAGTTGCCTCAAAACTCATGGCAGAGATGATCAGACTTTCCTGTGAAGAAGGCGCTTCGTTTTGCATACTCGAGGTAGGTCAGTCTAATGAAGGCGCGAAAAAATTATACGAAAAATTTGGTTTTACGGTTACGGAAGTAAGGTCAAAGTATTATGCTGAATCCGGAGATGATGCCTTGGTTATGTGTGCAGAACTGAAAAAATGTCTGCAAATAAAGTATCAAGCATAAAGAATTATCTTATCATGCACGGAAAAGTTGTTAAAAACACACAAATAAACACCGGGCATTTTCTGCTCTCTGTGAAACTGCCTGGAGCATTTCAGACACCTGTGCCTGGACAGTTTGTCATGGTGCGAGAGGAAGGGCGCAGTTACCCTCTCCTGGGAAGACCATTTAGTGTTTACAGTATTGATCGCAGGAAGGGAACAGTAAAAGTTGAGATATTGTATAAGGTAGTCGGGAAAGGAACTGTGTTTCTATCAAGGCTCAAAAGGGGTGATCTATTGGAAATATTCGGACCGTACGGTCGCGGATTTGAAATTTTTCCGCAAGTTGGAAAGGTCGTCCTCATATGTGGAGGAATCGGGGTCGCTCCCATTGCGTTTCTGGCGTCACATTACAGAAGGCTCGTCGATATCAGGAACGTCGAGCTTATTTGCTATTATGGTGCAAAAAGCACGGAAAATCTCGTTGGACTCGAAAATATCAAAGGGTATTGTTCCAAAGTTTTCATCAGTACAGACGACGGCTCTATGGGCTATAACGGGTTTGTTACTGAAATGTTCGTAAATGATATATTATCGTATGATCAGGAAAATACAAAAATTTATGCATGTGGTCATCGACCAATGTTGAAGCGGTTATCAGAACTGCTTATAGGAAATCATCTTTCCTGTCAGGTATTGATCGAAGAACGTATGGCATGTGGTATTGGAGCCTGCCTCGGCTGTGCAGTGAGGACAAGTGATAAAGAAGGGAAGGGTACATACTTGCGCGCGTGCAAAGATGGACCGGTTTTTAATATTCAGGATATTGCATGGGACTAATCCCTGATGTACCGATTATTACAGAAATGAATAGATTAAATCCTGGCAAACCGAAGATGGCGGTTGATATTGGCGGCCTGGTTATCAAGAATCCGGTGATGACTGCTTCCGGTACGTTTGGCTATGGTGAGGAGTATGCTTCATATCTCGATTTAAACCGCTTGGGTGCCGTTATAGTAAAGGGCATATCAATGGAGCCGCGAGCAGGTAACCCTCCGCCAAGGATTATGGAGACCCCCTGCGGGATGTTGAACGCCATTGGATTGGAAAATCCGGGAGTAAATGCATTTGTAAATGACAGACTCCCCTTCCTCAGGCAGTTCGATGTAGCTGTCGTTGTGAATGTATTTGGTGAAACCATCGATGAATTCAAGAAGGTTACAGAAATATTGAGTGCTGCAAAAGGAATTCATGGCCTGGAGATCAATATTTCCTGTCCCAACGTAAGGAAAGGTGGAATGTTGTTCGGGAGTGATCCTGACATGGCATATGAGGTTACGAAAGAGGTGAAACGTTTAACAGATCTCCCTGTAATAGCAAAACTGACCCCCAATGTTACTGATATCTGTTTGATCGCAAAAAGTGTGGAGGAAGCAGGGGCGGACGCTGTATCCCTCATTAATACCCTGACGGGGATGTCTGTGGACGTTGAAAAGAGGGCTCCCCATTTGAGAAACATCACAGGGGGGCTTTCCGGCCCTGCGATAAAACCCGTTGCTCTGAGGATGGTCTGGCAGGTAGTCGAAAAGGTTAAAATACCCGTTATCGGTATCGGAGGTATCGTGAGCGCCCGTGACGCCTTAGAATTCCTGATAGTAGGTGCCAGAGCCATTCAGATCGGCACTGCTAATTTCATCAATCCCCATGCCACAATAGATGTCATCGATGGTATTGAAGATTACCTTGCAAGGAATAATTGTCCCGACGTAAATGAATTGATCGGAACTCTCAACACGGAACAGGGTTCTGACTTGAACCAATGTGATTAAACTTATTGCCAGGTAAACATTATGGGAAAGGCAAGAATCATCATCGAAGGTGTTTATCTTATCGGCGGTCCTGACGTCTCTCGTTCGGATGATGCGACGTCATTCATCATCGATTTTGGCGGGGAGCTGGTGATGATTGATGCCGGTGCGGGCGGCAGCTCGCTGATACTACAAAAAAACATCGAAGATGCGGGACTCGATCCCGGAAAAATTTCGACCCTCATTCTCACCCATAACCATATTGACCATATCGGCTCGGCTCCGTATTTCAGGACGCATTTCGGCTGCAAGATCGTAATGCATGACCTTGATGCGGATGCAGTTGAAGAAGGTGATAGTATGAGAACGGCAGCGAGTTGCTATGGTACGACATTTTCGCCGACCTCAATAGACAAGAAGCTCAAGGGAGATCAGGAAATTCTTCAGTTCGACGGAGAAGAACTCCACTGCCTTCACACACCGGGGCATACACCCGGCTCACTTTCCATTTATCTTGACAGAGTGGGGAAGCGCATATTGTTTGGCCAGGATATTCATGGACCGTTTTTAGACATTTTCAGGTCCGACGTCAATCAATGGAGAAAATCGATGGAGAAGCTTCTCACTCTTAAAGCGGATATCCTCTGTGAAGGGCATTTCGGAATCTTCCAGCCGAGTGAAAATGTTGAGCGATACATCAAGAGGTATCTTAGAAATCACGAGTGATAAGCCACACCAATTTCCTCTTATTTTTCTCTCATTGACGAATACCTCCGTATTTCTTACATTATCGCTGTACAAGGAAATTCAATTAGCGATTCAGGATTAAGTCCATTTTGAGAAGCCAGCAACATAATCAATGCCGTTGGCAGAGTATCTGTGTAAGAATTAGGGGGATATTGATATGAAGCCGATAGCCGTAGAAGTAATAAGTAATCTTCTAATAACCTACAGCCACTGCAGTAGGTGTGAGCTTATTTTCAATGAGTCGGGACTTGGAAAAGAAGCTAAAAAGGAAGATATTGAAGATTATCCTTCTGAGTTAAAAGATGAGCTTTTAAAGCTGTCCAGCTTGATCGGGGAGCTACGCTCACTTTACAAGCATCGAATTCGCATCCGTCTGATTGATGCCCAATCACCCATCGGAATATTCAAATCCCTCATATACCGGTTCCGTAAATATCCTACATTCATAATCGAGAAAAAAGAGGTTTATAGCGGTTGGGATCGGGAAAAGGTTGAGGGGCTTCTTGATAAATATTTAAAAGCAGCGAGGTCTTAATCAGTTTATGACCCACCCGAAAATGTAGACAATAATCAAGGTGTAGTATGCGATTTCAAATTTTAATGTTTATGCAAAAGCTTATTAATTTGCTTCCGTGATTCTATCTATTATTTTCTAAAATTGGATCTATTTTAGCCATCAGTTCTACCGGTGTTACAGGCTTGGCGATAAACATTCTCCCCCCAATGACCCCTTCCTGTGACTGTACCTCGCTTCTGGAAGCTATGGCAGTAATAAAGAGAACGGGGATATCTTTTGTTTTAGGGCTCTCAAGGAGCAGCTCCGCAACATGCCCGCCACTCATTTCCGGCATGATAATGTCCAGAAGAATCAGGTCAGGTGGATCTTCTGAAGCCATGATTAAACCTCTTGAACCGGTAGTGGCAGTCAAAACCTCATATTTGCCGGTCTGTTCAAGATTGAGTTTCACAAAAAAGCAAAAGTCCTCTTCATCGTCTATGAGTAATATTTTCTTTTTACGCCTGGTTTCCGGTTTGCCTGGCTCGATCATAATTTCATCCTTCGCTAATATTTTATCTAATTTTCTAAAATTTGGTACTTTCTGCACCGCTTTAAGAAATCAGCTTTTACTCATGATCCAACCTACGGCCTTCCCGGCGGCAGCTTTCACTGTTGGGTGGTAGGTCTTTAAGCTGAGGAAACCATCTTGTTTACTAATATCAGTAAGAAATGGCAATGCCTCCCTGTCCCCAATGTGACCCAATGCCAGACAGATCTTTTCCTGGAGATCAACTTTCACTTCTTCAGATGCCATGAGTTTAGATCTAAAAAGTACGATGAGAGGCTTTACCGCATCGCGGTATTTCAAAGAACCCAAAGTGGTTACAATATTTGACTTGATGCGGTCATCACATTCTGTCATGGCATCCAAAAGTATTTCACCCCTTTGACTGCCACCTATATTGCCGATACTTTTCAGCGCTTCTCTTTGGACCCGGTAATCGTCGTAAGCAAGAAGTTGCGCGAGGAATTTTGCGTGTTCTTCGCTGCCGATTTTGCCCAGAAGACGTACTAAGTTCCTCACGTAATACCAGGGAGTATCTTGTTTGATCATACCTATTACTGCTGGTGCAGCTGCAGGTCCGATTTCAGGTATTAAATTCAAAAGCAAGATACGCTCAGAAGATTCTTCACTTTCCTTCAATAAATACAAAAGGCGGTTTATCGATAATTCGGCAAGCATGACAAGAATTCGTCCCGCTTCATTTCGCATATTCCCCTTATTGGTCCGGAATTCTTCCGTGAGGATGTTTAGTATATCGTCTGATGCGATTTCCCTTAGAGTGTCGGATGCTGTTAATCGAATCTCTTCACTTTTCTGAATCTGGTCGGAAATGATAAGGCGGAAAGTTTCGATGATGGGATAGGCGTCGGCAAAACGCTGATTATGGATTCGGCCCTGAGCAAAAGCCCCCAGGTGTTTGCAAATAGATGCGTAGGCCATAGTAGATTTGGTTTCAAATTTTATCCATTCAATCAGCTTATCCGAAAGTTTGGTTAATATATCTGCTCGCTTTTCCGGAGAAAGGTTTTCAAGGATTTTGGCCAGGGCATCTGATACTTCATCCCGTATGGCTATGTTATTGCTGGTAAGCTTGTTGCTCAGCCTATCGATGATTGTTTCTGCTGTCTCGTTTTCGCTCTCAGAGAAGAGGCCTTGTACAATGCCGGGTGATGTTATCGATACGTTTTCTTGCGGGACATTCTTATCAAGGTTGTTTAGGATATTGCTGCCTGTTTCTTTGAGATGGCTAATTCTTCTTTTCTTATCTTCCTCTTCGTGGGCTTGTCTCTCTTGAATCTGGCTCTGCAGGTTGATTCCTTTATCAGTATTCATAACATGCTGGTAGGCTTGCTGAATGTACGTTATTCTCTGGTCGTCAGCACCTTTATTTTCTAAACTGATTTTATTTAACACCTGTCGGATACTGCCGGCCATTGCCTCAAACTTTTCAAAGTCCATGCTGTTTATAATATCGCCAAAAAGCCTGTTTTCGAGGAGACTTTCAATATTTTGAGTCAAAGTCATGGCAATAAGTTCAGCATCCATGTTCCCAATGGCTCCGGCAATCTGTTGGGAAATTTTTTCTTTGTCGGCATGTTCAGATATTTTATCCAGAATATGTAACATATGCAGCATGCCTTCTGATAATTTGATACTGGAGGCATTACTATCTTTTTCAAAGATATTTTGCATGCCTGATTGAAAAATCCGGGTGACCCATTCGGGGTCTTTTGCCATTTCCTTCACTTTTTGGGTATCTATAGTGGCATGTGGGTCTTCAGACGTAATATATTTAACGATATCCTCATCCTTTATTTCAAGGCTTGCCATGATTTGATGGTCTTGATCCTTTGCGATGTAAATCTTCTGATTAAGAAGAATATGAGGCATTCTACCCTCTGAGATGATCTGTGCCAATCCTCCTTTCGATTTCACCTCATCAGGCTTCTTGGACATAGTTTCGAGAAAAAGAATAAGTTCATTTTTTTCCAACCCTTTCATAAAGGTGAGACTCTTGATCCCCCAATTGATCATTAACGTAAGAAAAATTGCGACCTGAGGTCTGCCAAGATATTTTTGACCCAAGGGTTCCCCGGATATGAGGAGATTCCTTTCCGCCTCGGCAAATATCACTGAATCCTCTTCTGCAAAAAGAGTCAGAAAGGTTTCATGCAGCCTGTCAATGGTCTTTATAATCATTGCATTTGTTGGCGGGTAAAGGCGTAAATTAATAGCGGCGGTGTTCATAGCGATCAGAGCTTCAATGACTTTTTCTTGAATTCCCGGGTTGGTCATTTTATCGCCTCGTGAATCTTCCTCATATATCTTTCAGGTGGCTGGTATCATTAAATATCGTAATGACACCTTTACCGTCTTTAAATTCTACAGAAGTTTTTGATGCCACATTTACAAGCATCTCCCTGGCATGTGATAGTTCCAGGTTTTTAATTTTGCAGAGAATGGTCATAATCGTCATGCCATGGGAGGCGACAAGGATATTCTTTGAGTTTCCGATAATTTTTTCTATTGCGCTCCACGCGCGTAACTGTAGGTCATGGAGCGATTCTCCATTCGGCATGGCAACTGAGGCAGGATCATTGAACCACTGTTTGAGAAAGGGTAGATGTTTCTCTTTCAACTCCGCAATTGTTACATTCTCAAAATCTCCGTGATTCATTTCCTGGAGCTTATTTTCGATTTCAATTGCTGTTTTATGAAACTTGCAGATGGCCTGGGCTGTTTGATAGGCCCGTTTTAACGGACTTGATACTATACAATCTATAGGCTCATCTCTGAGAGACTCTGCAAGCTTCTCTACCTGTACGTGGCCATAGTCACTCAGCGCAGTGTCTGTTATGCCCTGTACCCTGTTTTCCCTGTTCGACAGAGTTTCTCCATGTCTGACCAGAATTAGCTTCAATACAGCGCCTCCGCAGCCTCAAACAATACGTTCAAGCTCCTGTATTTTCTGTTCGAGACGCTTTTGAGATATAGGAAATGCAGTTTTCAACTCCTGAGCGAATACCGATACCTTGAATTCTTCAATCATCCATCGATACTCTTCGATGGCATTTACTTTTTCTTCTGAAACCTCTGCGGCAACGCTATTTACCATATCTTGAAGTTTATCGGCAAAGATTTTTATTTCGGCAGTTTTCGAAAAGGCCTTTTCCAAATGAGCAATTCCTCGTTCCGCCCGGATTGTAATAGCCTTTAGATACCGGACAATGTGAGTCAACCTCTCGTCGTTGTATTTTATCAAGAAATCACGTGGCATCAGAAGGGTCATCTCTTCTTTGAGATGAGTAATATATTGCAGTGTCTGCTTGTTAAAACGGTTGGCTTTTTCTAAGTTTTTAAGAAATGCGACCGTATCGTAGTAAGACCTTAAGACGGGCTTGGATTTATTCAGTATATCCTGACCTTTAGGCAGAATTTTATCGGTTACTCTTTCGGCATGGTCAATAAAAGCATCACGAGTCCGGATATTTTTGGAAAATAGGTCATGAGTCACTTTTTCGAGAATTGCATCTTCACATTTCCTTGCGCCACCGAATGATTCGGCCCATTTCTTAAAATCGCCTGAGAGGGTGATGGCCTTCTTTAAATACTTCAACTCATCCTTGAAGTAAAATGTGTAAAGTGCCGTAATGCCTCTACTATGTGATGCATCTGCTTCCCGTTTACATTTGAATAAACGTATATTGACACATCCTTTCCCGGCTTCTAGACCGGGGTATGCATATCCTTCGAAACATACTCCGCTTTCCAGAGTGATTGCATCCGGAAGCTCTTCAAAATCCCAAGATGTCAATCCTGTCTTTTCCCAAGCCAGCCGCGCTTTATCGAAGGCATACGATTCTACTTCAGTGATAATTTCTTTTTGTAGCTGTCCGATATCCCTGCTTGACGCCAGTTCCTGTCCCCTGGAATCTATGACGGCAAAACGTATCTTCAAATGATCGTCAATAGTATCGTGATTCCAGACAGAAGCTGGTATGTTCACATGGAACCTCTCATGGATAAAGTTACTTAGGACGGATAATAGAGGACTTCTACTGTCATTCATTTCTGCCGCGATGCTGTCACAGACCTGTGACAGCGGTGGAAGTTTCTTCTTATATTCCTTGGGTAGACTTTTCAAATGGGCAGTAATTTTCTCCCGGATGAGACCGGGAATAATCCAGTCTGAAGAGGCTGCAGGGACTGCGGAAATCATATGAAGGGGAACCTTGAGAGTTATACCGTCTTCGGGGTGACCCGGCTCATAATGATAATCGCACATGAACCGATGTCCATCGAGGACAACCTCGTCGGGATAGAGGGTGAGTTCAATATCCCCCCGGAATCTGACGAGCGCATCCTCTTCCTTCATCCGGAGAAAATCATCACTGCCTCTGTCCCTGATCAGTTTTTGCAGGGTCCTTGCATCGTAGATACCAGGGAGTCTCTCTTGGTAGAACCTTGCAAGTTCGTGCTCATTGGCGAGGAGGTTCCTCCTCCTTATTTTATCCTCCATATTTGAAATTCGTTCAATGACTTCCAGATTGTGAATCAAGAAAGGGAAGGGCTTCTTGACATCACCTTCCACGAGGGCACTGCGAATAAAAATTTCCGAGGCTTCATCGGAATTGATACGCCCATAAGAAACAGGCCTTCTCGGCACAATGATCAGCCCGAAAAGGCTGACCTGTTCATAGGCAACTACCTCGCCACGATCCCGGCTCCAGTGCGGCTCGGAATAGGTTGACCGGCACAGGTTTCCCCCAAGTTCTTCCAGCCACTCCATTTTGATATTTGCTGCCATCCGGGCGAACAACCGGGATGTCTCAACCATCTCGGCGGCCACGATGCAGATTCCTCCTTTGTTGAAGAGACCCGAACCAGGGAAGATCATCACTTCTTTTCCCTTAGCGGCCGCATAGATGTTTTTCTCTTTCTTTGTGGCGATGTTGGAAAGATACCCGGAAAGGATCGATTTGTGGATGCCTTCGTAGAGGACTTTATCATCAGTATGCTTTCTCTTTATTCTATTCCATCCCTGCTCATCCAGAATCTCTTTCAGCTGGTCGTAAACATCGATCCACTCCCTCATTCTTCGGAAAGAGAGATAATGCTCCCGGCAGAATTTTTTGATCCTGTTCTTGCTTTTCGCAGTCTGCATCAGGCCGTGGTAGTGATTCCATATGCGAAGAAGGGTCATGAAATCAGAGGCAGGGTCGGTAAACACGGCATGGATTTTATCGGCGTCCTTCTCAGACTCCACCGGCCGTTCCCGCGGGTCCGGGATGCTGAGCGCGGCAGAAATGATAAGAATTTCCTCCACACATCCTTCCTTTTCCGCTTCAATAATCATCCGGGAGATCCGTGGGTCTATGGGGAGGCGCGCCATCAACCTTCCTCTTTCCGTCAGTGCATACTGCTTAACATCATCCGTATCGCTGTCCTTCCTACCCGACTCAATTGCTCCCAACTCCTTCAGGATTTCAACACCGTCTCTGATATTCTTTGGAAACGGAGGGTCAATGAAGGGGAACGATGATATATGGCCCAGATTAAGCGAGAGCATTCTCAGGATGACATCCGCCAGATTCGATCTCAGAATTTCGGGTTCGGTAAACAGAGGTCGGTCTTCATAATCGGCTTTGTCGAACAGGCGGATGCAAATTCCGTTCTGAACCCGGCCGCATCGTCCTTTCCTCTGGTCGGCACTGCTTTTCGATATGGCCCTGACGGGCAGGCTTGTCGTCCGTAAGCGAGGGTTATACTGGGAGATGCGCGCCAGGCCCGTATCGATCACATATCTGATTCCGGGAATGGTGATGGATGTCTCGGCCACATTTGTCGCTACAACGATCTTTCTTGACTGAGACGGTTGAAAGACGCGGCGCTGCTCTGTCCAGGGAAGACGGGCAAAAAGCGGGAGAATGGTGGCTTCATAATCCAGTGTCGCTTCTATGAGTTCGCATGTCTCGCGGATATCCTGCTCCGTGGGCATGAATATTAGAATATCGCCGCCATATCTCCCTGCCATCAGCTTTTGTGTGGCGTTAACTGCTGCATTGACGTAGGTGATTTCCTCCGACTCTTCAAGTTCATGGCCTAGGGGATGATAGCGTATTTCAACGGGATACATGCGGCCGGATACTTCAATGACCGGGGCGTGGAAGGCGTGGGAGAATTTTTCCGTGTCGATGGTCGCAGATGTGATTATGACCTTGAGATCCTTTCTTTTCCTTAAGAGCATCCTCAGGATACCCAGCACGAAATCAATATTCAGGCTTCTTTCATGGGCCTCATCAACGATGATGGTATCATACCGGCTGAGATAAGGGTCTTTCTGGGCTTCGTTAAGGAGAATCCCGTCCGTCATGATCTTGATATAATTATTCCGTCCCGTCCTGTCTTCAAAACGGATCTGATAACCGACAGAGCGGCCGATCCCTTCGCCAAGCTCCTCTGCGATCCGGTGAGCCACGGTTATGGCGGCAACCCTTCGCGGTTGTGTACAGCCGATGACACCCCCAATCCCCCTGCCTGCTTCAAGACACATTTTCGGTATCTGTGTTGTTTTCCCTGAACCCGTCTCTCCGGTTATGACCACAACACGGTGTCTCTTTATGGCCTCGATAATGTCATCTTTCTTTGCGATAATCGGGAGTGCTTCCGGATAGGTGATCCTGGGAAGATTGCCAACCCGTAAAGCCTCTTTCGTATCGACAGTTCTCAATTTCTTCTGTTTCAAATTTCGCTTGTTTATCATTTGTGCGGATTATTCCACAAATCCAACTGCTATGTCAATAAACCCCTGAAATATACAAATATATTTCACGAAAATGACTTGTAATATTTTAGAAACATGGTATTTTTACAGATAAGAGAAAAGCACAGGTTGTAGATGCTGCTCCAGTAAATGATAGCAGCTCAACAAGGGACTCAAGCTGAGTTCATTACCCTTCAGAGAAGGATAAACTTACTGGTCGCATTGAAAAAGAGGTCAAGGTACTGGCATCATAGAACATCTTAAGGTAGGGATTAGAGAGAAGGATTTTCATATGCTGTTGACCACTTTCTATTTCGAGCTTCATCAACCGTTCTGGCTCCACCCGGCAAGGGACAAATTGCTGTGGGATGAAAAAAACAGAGACACTTTTTTAAAAGTTTCTGAAAAATGTTATCTTCCCGCGGCAGCCATGTTTAAAGAGCTTATTTCGCGTCACCCCGAATTTAAAATCACCCTCAGCATGTCCGGCACGTTCATGGAGCAGGCGGAACTCTACCAGCCGGATGTGATCAGGGCCTTACAGGAATTGATCAATGCGGGAAAGGAAAACCGCCAGGTTGAATTTCTTGATGAAACCTATTATCATTCTCTTACCAGCCTTTTTGCCGATCCGCAAAAACAGGAGTTTCGAGACCAAATAACGCTTCACAGGGAAAAGATGCATAAACTATTCGGTATCCTGCCTTCGTCATTCCGGAATACAGAACTTATATATAACAACAATGTCGCGGAAATTGTGGCCGATATGGGTTATCTTTCCATACTTTGTGAAAAAAGAGATGACATGTTTATCGAGAAGATGGACGGCTCCATCTCTCCTAAGGCCATCTTTAGGGCGAAAGGGAGTAATCTGATCGTAATTCCGAGAAACAAGATATTGAGTGATGATATCGCGTTCAAGTTTCCTCATGAACCTGTTTCACCTGATGAATATGCCTCGCAAATAGCGACCATTGACGGAGATGTTGTTTTGTTGGGTTATCAATTCGAGCACATAGGTGAGCACATCCGGGAGGATCAGGGCATATTCGATTTCTGGAAGGGACTACCGGAGGCACTTTCAAAATTCCCGAACATAATTTTGGCCAATCCGTCAGAAATTACTGAACGATTCATGGAGTCCGATTGTCCTGTCGTAGAAATTCAGGGTCTGTACACATCATCATGGGCTGATAAAGAAAAGGATACATTTGGCTGGCTCGGGAATCCAGCGCAGTTTGATTTATTTAAAGACATCGAAAGTATGGAGAGTGATGTAAGGAGGGCTGGTGGTGAACTGCTTACGAGATGGCGGCAATTAACAACATCAGAGCATGTATACTTGCTGCATGAAAAGATAGGTGAAGATCAGGCTGTTCATTTTTATTATAACCCATACGGGGGATCGATAACCCAGCCGGCACAGATTTTGACCCGGAAGATCGACGACCTCCAACTGTTTATCAAGAGCTTCCATATCTTGAAGCATGGGGGCAAGACGGCTCTTTTAATGATCACACCGGAAACGGGAAGGTTGCCGCAAGACATGGGTGCCCTGTCAACGCCAGCAGCGCGATCATTTGGCAGAAAGGCTCCAGGATGTCCTCCTGCCATTCGGTGACATCCGGCCAATCCGGCGGCGAGTCTTCTCCGTTGGCCGTGGAGGTGATGATGGATTTGGCGTAACTGAACACATAACCCATCCCGAAAATGGTTAGCATTAACACCAGCACAAAACCATACGGGCCGGCCATTCCCGCCAAAGTCCTCACAAATCCGAGCACGACAAAGAAAACGACGCCGCAGATCAATAGTATCAGGCCGTCGCCTTTGAGCGGATAGCTGAACGCGCCGCAGGCCTGGCTGAAAAAAGATTTGTCGGGCGCGGCCTGGGACCGCGCCGGTTCCAGCGGCGAACATTCCACGCTGCACGCGCGGCAGAAATAACGCCCCTGCCGGTGGCTGACGCACAGAGCGCAAAATGTCTTCCGGCATTTCGGACAGAGAAATTGCGCGGCGGCGTGCGGATGAAATTTGCAGAAGGCGGCGATGGCGGCTTGCGGTTGGATGGCCGCGTCGCGCATCGGACGCGCGCGCGGAATCTGGTCGCTTTCAAATTGCATCACCACATCGCCAAGCCGGAGGGTCTGCCCGTTGAATAGAGGCGCTTCGTCCACCATCGCGTCGTTGACAAAAGTCCCGTTGACAGAGCCAAGGTCCTTGATGACCACGCCCGAATCCGTCATCGTCAACTGGCAATGCGCGCTGGAGACGGAGGGATGTTCGATGGGAAAAGTGTTTTCCGGTCCACGCCCCAGGGAAATGGCGCCCGGCTGGAGCGGGATTTCCCAGGCGCTTTCGGTTCCGGGATTGACAATCAGCCGGGACATGTTGTCCACGCGATAAGGAAAAGCAGTTCAAGTGTCAAGGCAAAGCGCGGCGGCGACCGGTCCGGCGATCCTGGATTTTTGCCGGTGAATCGCCGTCCGCGCGGTAAATCCATCTGCGGGGAAAATCGGGTTGCGACTTTTGGCAATTGCACCTAACCTCGTGTCATCATGAGGACAACACTTCAACTCGGCAGATTTTCCTTCGGCATGGGCGACCGCTTTGCCCACCAAGCCAAGGCCCAGCTTCAGGCGTGCATCCTCGCCGCCAAACAGGGCGTGAACATCGTTCCGGTCTGGAACAAATCCAATCGCGAACACGCCATCATCGGCTCCGAGCCGTCCAGCGTCCGCGCCGCCGCCGCCAAAGCCGTGCGCGAACTTGGCTGGAAAAAGGCCTGGCACGTTGACGCCGACCACATCCGCCTCGAAACCGTGGATCGCTTCCTCGCTTCCTCCGATTTCTTCACCATTGACGTCGCCGATTCCATCGGCAAACCCGCGCCGGCGTCGGACATCACCGCGTTCGTCAAGCGCCATCCCGAACTCGTTGGCGAACTGGAAATCCCCGGCATCAGCCGCCCGATTAAAACCACCCGCGCCGACGTGGAGCGCGTCGCCGCCAAATACCTTTTC
>CAVOID010000013.1:0-86916 GCA_963695875.1 uncultured delta proteobacterium
AAAGAATCATCAACGAATTGAAGGCGCAGATCAAGACTGTCAGGGTTGCGGAAATTCCGAAGGGTGATGAGAAACCACCGGCAGTTCAGAAAGCGGCAAAGGCCACCGGCTTATTCGGCGGCTCTGCGCTATCCAACCCAAACATCTCCATGGTTCTGAATACCTATGCCTATTCATCAAACTTGACAACTGATGAGATTCGGACACGGGGGATACAGGGCTACACAACGGAAGGACTTGACAGGAGGAACGGCTTTAACTTTGACTCGGCAGAGTTTGCCATCTATGCGCCTGTAGATCCTTACTTCAATCTCTATGCCACAATTCCTGTAACGGAAAGCGGGGCCGAAGTCGAAGAGGCGTATCTTTGTTACCACCGCTCTCCCCGAGGGTCATCAGATCAAGGGCGGCAAATTTAAAAGCGGTTTCGGCAGGCTCAATGCCGTGCACCCCCACGCCTGGGATTTTGTGGATGCCCCGCTTCCTTACAGGGCCTTTATAGGAGATGAGGGGATAATGGAAAAAGGAGTTCAATATACCTACCTTCCGCCTCTCCCCTTCTACACTATTTTAGGTGTCGAAGTCCTTCAGGGAGAAAACAATCCTTTGTTTGGCGCCGATGCAACGGGTGGTCCTCACGCCTATACCGCGTTTCTTAAGGCTTCCCTGGACGTGAGTGATAACTCGACCATCCTCTTCGGACCGTCGGTGATCACAGGCAAGACAAAAACGGATACGATTGCGGCAAATACGGATTTCACGGGAGACTCCACATTGTACGGCTTCGAATTCACTTACAAGTGGAAACCCTCCAAAGTTCAGGGATTCAAGATACAAAGCGAGTACCTCTATCGGTCCCAGTATGGCGAGTCTGACTGATACAAGCCTTGGGTCTATACAGCGCCTTGAGAGATACCAGGATGGCCTTTATATCCAGGGTGTTTACCTCTGGAACCGATGGGAATTCGGCGTGCGGTACGATACACTCAGCCTTTTTAAGGATGAATATGACCTCGGAGGAACGAAACAGGACCTCGGCCGCAGGCCCTGGAGGGCGACAGCTATGGTCGACTATAATTTTTCCGAGTTCGCTCTTTTGCGGCTTCAGTATAATCACGACGAATCTGACATAAACGGCAGGGTCAACCACGAAGTATTCCTTCAAGCGGTCTTCAGCATCGGCGCTCATCCAGCCCACCAGTTTTAAGGAGGTAAAGAATACTATGAAAAAATTGTTGTTTACTCTTTTGATAATAATCGCCATGTCCACACCGGCATACGCAAAGCTAAACGTTGTTGCCACACTCCCCTGGATCGGAAATCTGGCGAGCGAATTGGGGAAGGATAAAGTCAATGTGAAAGTCCTGGTGAAGCCAAGCCAGGACCCGCACTATATAGAGGCGAAACCAAGCATGATCCTTGCGGCGAGAAGCGCCGACATGCTCATATATAATGGTCTTGATCTCGAGATCGGCTACCTGCCGCTGCTCATTGAATCCTCCCGGAATCCCATGATTCAGCCGGGGAAGCCCGGCAATCTCGACTGTTCGCAGTTTATAAATGTGATTGAGAAACTGGAAACAGTGGACCGCAGCATGGGAGATGTCCATCCCCTGGGAAATCCGCATTATCACTATTCTCCATCCAATATCCTCAGGGTAGTCCACGGGATGGCCCAGGAACTCTCCAAAATAGACCCGGAAAATGCACCTTTTTATAGGACGAACCTAACCTCCTTCGAGGAAAGATTGAGAGACAAACTAATTCAGTGGGACAAAAAATCCCTGAAAGGGAAAAGATATGTGTCCTACCACAAATTATTCGAATATATGGCGAATGAATTTGGCTTTCAACTCATCGGTTATGTTGAGCCAAAGCCGGGCATTCCGCCCTCGGCGGGGCATATAGAAAAGTTGATTGAGACTATGAAGAAAACGAGGCCGGACGGAATACTGGTTACACCCTCCTATGGATTAGATGAGGCGCAGGCCATGTCGAGGAAGACGGGCGTCAGGGTTATCATTCTTCCCCAGGACGTAGGTTCCGTTCCCGGCACAAATGACTGGTTCAGCTTTATGGATACTGTCCTGTCATCCCTGCAATAGGAGGTCGCATGGAAGTCCTAAATTTTTTAATATGGCCATTTGCGGCTTGTGTCCTTCTCATCCTCATCCACGCCTATTTTCGGCATACACATCCTGGAGAGAGGGATCATATTTGTTGATCTCTCTCTGGCACAATTCGTGGGAGTCGGTATCGCCCTGTCCTTTTTATTCGGACATGACGGGATACAGAGGTACGTTTTTTCAATTACCTTTGCGGTGCTGGGAGCCTTTATCCTGGCCTTTTCCCGGCGCATAGCGAAATATACCAATATAGAAGCCTTCATCGGGGTTCTCTACATATTCTCTTTTGCTGCGAGCATTCTGATCCTCGATCGGTCGCCTCACGGCCTTGAGGAATTCAAATCGATTCTGAATGGAAACATTATATGGGTTGAGCCTGGAAGCATTCTCTACACGTTCATCCTTTATTCCATAATCAGCATACCTCACATCATTTTCCGGAAAAGATTTCTTGAACTTTCCCGGAATGGAAATGGAGGATTCCTGTGGGAGTTTGCTTTTTTCCTCAGTTTTGCAATCGTGCTGGTCAAGTCCGTCCAGATGGCCGGGATCCTTCAGGTGTTCGCCTTCCTGATCATTCCGGCCCTCATCGGGCGGCTTTTCACGCGAGAGCCCATCAGGGTGCTGATCACGGGCTGGCTGCTTGGACTTGCTTCGAGCACATTCGGAATTGCCGCCTCCTATAAATGGGATCTGCCGGTGGCTCCGGTCATCGTTGCTTCATTAAGTATACTCTTTTTCGTGGTTCTATTTGTCAAATCAATGTACCGAAAGGCTCAATAGTAGGATTGAAGAATTAATGATTACCAGTTGTGATGTTGAATGGATGAGATGTATCGACCGTGGGACACAACAAACCGGTGCAACAAACGGACATGCACCTTGTAGTTAAATTTGCTTGCTCCCTGTCTTCGCCTGTGCTTATCTGAGACAGCTTACCGACCCCGCCCGGCCAGGAGTTGTTCCCGCGGAATGGAGGCAATTTCCAGCCCCGGCACAGCTTCATCCGGGTCCATCGATGCCTCAAGTATTTCTGACGGATTTTCATAGAAAGCGGTAGCCTTCACGATGGCTCTGGCACTTTTTACAAAGCCGTCACTCTTTAAACAGCCACGTGGACAAGTACCTCTCACCTGTATCGGGCAGGACAACAACTATGAGTTTCCCCCTATTCTCATCCCGTTTGGCTACTTCGAGTCCAGCCCACAATGCCGCACCGCTCGATATGCCGACAAGGATACCTTCCTCTTTCGCAAGACGGCGAGCTATGATCCCTGCGTTTTCATTGGACACTGTTATGATCTCATCAATAATTTCCCGATTGAGAACCTGGGGAACGAATCCGGCTCCGATACCCTGGATTTTGTGCGGCCCCGACTGCCCGCCCGAAAGCACCGGCGATGCCGCGGGCTCGACGGCTATAGCCTTGAATGACGGTTTTCTCTTCTTGATCACCTCGGCGACGCCGGTAATCGTTCCGCCCGTGCCAATGCCTGAGACCAGGATAGTCTACCTTGCCGTCCGTATCGTTCCATATCTCTTCGGCCGTCGTCTTTCGGTGGATCTCCGGATTAGCCGGATTATTGAACTGCTGAGGCATGACCGCGTCGGGGGTCGTCGCCGCCAGTTCCTCCGCCTTCTTAACGGCGCCCTTCATCCCCTCGGCGCCAGGCGTCAGGACGAGCTCCGCACCGAAAATTTCGAGCAGATGCCTTCTTTCCAGGCTCATCGTATCCGGCATCGTGAGGATCAGGCGGTAGCCTTTCGCCGCTGCCACAAAGGCAAGGGCAATGCCGGTATTGCCGCTCGTCGGCTCGATCAGGACGGAATCCTTCTTCAGCAAGCCCTTTTTTTCGGCGTCCTCGATCATCGCGACGCCGATCCGGTCCTTGACGCTGGAGAGGGGATTGAAGGACTCCAGTTTTACGACTACCTGCGCCTTCATCCCCTCCGCCATTCGATTCAATCTGACCAGGGGCGTATGCCCGATGGTCTTTGTAATATCATCATAAATATTCATCTTCCTTTACCTCACAGCTTTCTTCAAAGCCTGGTCGATGTCCTCCTTGATATCTTCGACGTTTTCCAGACCGATGGAGAGCCTGATAAAATCCTCCGTCACACCCGTCACTTCCTGCTCCTTCTTCGTCAACTGTGAATGGGTCGTCGAGGCCGGGTGGATCACGAGGCTCTTGGCATCGCCGATGTTGGCCAGATGCGACAGGAGCTGCACCGATTCGATGAACTTCTTTCCCGCCTCCAGCCCCCCCTTGATCCCGAAGCCCACCAGCGCCCCGAAATGTACTGCCGAGGTACTTCACCGCAAGGGGATGGCTGGGATGATCCTCCAGGCCGGGATAGTTGACCCAGTTGACCAGAGGGATGACCCTTCAGGAATCTCGCCACTTCCAGGGCGTTTTGCCGAATGCTGTCTCTGCC
This sequence comes from uncultured delta proteobacterium, assembly GCA_963695875.1. GTDB lineage: Bacteria > Desulfobacterota > Syntrophia > Syntrophales > UBA2185 > DATKLL01. The sequence continues at coordinate 4,566 of CAVOID010000013.1, forward strand.
GTAAGGGCAGCGTCTCGAGCCCCTGGAGAAACAGAAATGCATTGAACGGGCTCAGACGAGGCCCCGATATCGCGGAGCAGCTGCACCCGGGCCTTGATGATGAAGGCGACGTTTCCCAGACCGGGAAAATTCCCGAAGACCTCCCAGAATTTCAGGCCGTGATAGCTCGGGTCCGGTTCGGTGAACTCGGGAAACTTGCCGTTTCCCCAGTTGAACTTGCCCGCATCGACGATCACGCCGCCGATGGAGGTGCCGTGACCGCCGATGAATTTCGTCGCCGACGTGGCCAGGATATCGGCCCCGTAATCGATCGGTCTGACCAACCCGACACCGACGGTGTTGTCCACGATAAAGGGAACCCCCGCCTCATGGGCGATCTTCGCGATCGCTTCAAAATCGGGAACATCCAGCTTGGGGTTCCCGATCGTCTCGGCGTAGACGGCCCTCGTCTTTCCCGTAATCGCCCTTTTGAACGCCTCCGGCTTCCGGGAATCGACGAACTTCACCGTTCGCCCCAGCTTCGGGAAGCGTGTAGTGAAACAGCTGATAGGTCCCACCGTAGAGATTGTTCGCGGAGACGATCTCATCCCCAACCGGGTGATGTTCAGGATGGCCAATGTCTCCGCGGCCTGCCCGGAGGCCACCGCCAGGGCGCCCGTCCCCCCCTCGATCGCGGCGATCCTTTTTTCAAAGACGTCCGTTCGTCGGGTTCATGATCCGGGTATAGATGTTCCCGAACTGCTGGAGGGCAAACAGGCTTGCCGCATGCCCCGTATCCTTGAACACATACGATGTGGTTTGATAAATAGGCACCGCCCTCGCCCCTGTCGCCGGATCAGGAGTCTCCTGACCGACGTGTAATGCTAATGTTTCCATTCTTCTTTCCGCCATTTTCTTTTCCTCCTAAGTTTAATTTTTTTTAAAACAAAATAAAAAACCCACTGACCGCATTTTTTCTTCCGCCAGTGGGTTAATCTACTCATGATTATGATCATCTACAGATGACTACATAAACGAATATCCCCCTTCCCGGAAGCGGTGCATTGTCATACTGCAACACATGACCATGCGGCACACGTGCGCATTCATACTTTCTTTAGGCATATGGCTTAATATGAAATAATTTATTTTCATAATTTATTGCTCTCTGCGCACCACCGCAGATAACTTAACGATATTCTTCGAGTAATTAATTACTACTATGTCTATTGAATTAGTAGATATTATAAATAGGAAGCCTTGTCAAGAAAAATTTTAGCTTTTTTACAATAGGGTCGGGATCAGAGGCTGTCAAATAGTGATTCCACCCTGGTGCGGATCTGCTCAACATCCCCCTGTGAATAATCGGTTTCAATCTTTAGATATGGCAGGCTATGTTTGTTTTTCACATGTTCCCTGATTTTGTGGGATTCAACATTATAAGAATGGCAGGCATGGGGTATGACATCAATAATCACATCCGGTTTGAACCGACCGATCATTTTATCCAGTTCGGTAAGCCGACGGGCGTTCGGCGTCATGCACGAACAGGGGATTTTCAAGTACCGGCGCGCAACCGCGGCAAAGGGATCATTCGTTAATGAATACGAATTATATCGTTGCGGCTTCCGGAGGCTGCAACTATCAACCCAGTCCCGTCAGACGGGATGCACCCCTGCATTTTCTAACCTAGATGATTTTCTTGGAAATGATGGAAATCAATGAATCGATAAATTTATCGATCTCGCTTGTTGTATTGTATATGTAGAAGCTTACACGGACGACTCCTCCGGCATAAAGGCTTCGTGTAAGCGGAAACGCGCATAGTCCTCCCGCCCTCACTGCAATCCCGTCATCGTTGAGGAAATTGGCGATGATATTCGGACTAACGACTTCACCATTCTTGATGACATTGAAGGAAATTATCCCGCACCTGTTTGTACTCTCTGCCGGCGCATAAACAATTACCCCATCAATCGCGCGCAATTTTTCAAGTGCGTAACCGGCAAGCTCCGTTTCATGTCTGAAGACATTTTCCATCCCGATCTTCCCGAGATAGTCTATTGCCCCTTCCAGCATGTCGCCGCTATTCGGATCAATCGCGCCCCCGAGCGCAATGGCGCCGCATACCTCCGGGGTTCCTGCTTCAAATTTCCAGGGCAGCTCGTTCCAGGTCGCGCAGTCAAGCGTCACATCGGCGATCATGCCTCCCCCCGACAGAAAGGGTGGCATTTTTTCCAGAAGATCTTTTTTTCCGTACAATGCACCGATACCCAGAGGGGCCAGCATCTTGTGGCCGGAGAAAACAAAGAAATCGCAATCGATGTCGTGTACGTTCACGGGCATGTGCGGCGCAGACTGCGTTCCATCGACCAGAAAGAGTGCTCCGGCCTCATGGGCAATTCCGGCGATCTCTTCTACCGGATTTATTGTCCCCAGCACATTCGAAACATGCGCGCAGCAGACAAGTCGTGTTTTGGCAGTTATATGTTTCCGTATATCATCGGGATCGACTGTTCCTTTATCAGGTTATTCCCACCACACTAATCTTTATGCCGAATAATTCCTTGAGCCTCTGCCAGGGGACAAGATCGGAATGGTGTTCCGAGAGGGGAATGATAATCTCATCACCCAGCGAAAGCCCTATGGCCTTGTCTGTGCAAAACGCGAGGGAATAACAGACAAGATTTATGGCCTCCGTGCTGTTGCGGACAAAGACAATATCCTGATAACTCTTAGCACCGATGAACCGCGCGACGTTCTCGTGCGCCTGTCTGTACATCGAGGTAGCGGTATTGCTTATCTCATGTGTCGATCTGCTGACGGCAGCGTTATATTTTGAATAAAATGTGCGAATGGTGTTCAGTACCTGGATAGGCTTCTGCGTGGTGGCGGCATTATCGAAGTAGATGATTTTTTTGCCGCTTACCTTCTGTTCCAAGAAAGGAAAGTCTTTTCTGATTTTAGATACGTCCATCGGTAGTACAGCCGCTATAGTCCAATATATTTTGAAAAAAGGGTCTTTGCCGTGGATTCATCCGTTGTCCCCTTTATGATCGTCCGGCCGTCACTAAATATTATAAATTCGTATGGTCTTGAGATGAATTTAAGCATGTAATCGTTGAATGACACCTCTCCGGATGATTTCAAACGTGACGCCAGATCTTTAAAAGATATGCCGGTTACCGTAGGCGGCGATACCTGAATAGCATTCTGTCCGCAAAGACTGGTAAGGCGTGTCCCTTTCTTCTGGTCAAGGAATACGAATTGTCTGTCATCGCAGACAGGACATCTCGCACTCCCCTTCCTAAGTTCAAATACGCTCCATGTCCCATACCAGGCATCGATATAGATCAGTTTTTTTATCAGTGCGTCGTGTTTTCCCAAAAGTATCTTTAACCCCTCGGTTACTTCGATGGAAGCAATCATGTTTACGGCGGTTCCCAGTACACCTACGGTGTCGCATGTGGGTGTGCTGCCGGGTCCGGGCAGCTCATTAATAAAGCATTTCAAACACGGTGTTTCCCCCGGAATGATCGCAAAGCTCATCCCGTAAGTCGCCACTACACCTCCGTATATCCAGGGGATACCCAGTTTCACACAGGCGTCGTTTATCAAAAAACGCGTTTCAAAGTTATCCGTGCCATCAAGCACGATGCCAGCGCCCTTTATAATTCGTTCGATATTTTCCGCAGTCAGGTCGGCAACAATAGGCTCAATAGTAACTTCCGAGTTGATGCGGCGCAGTTTTTCTGCCGCGGCTATCGCTTTGGGAAGCCCTCTCCTGATGTCTTCCTCATCAAAGAGTATTTGGCGAGCCAGGTTATCGAGCTCGATAAAATCGCGGTCAACAATTGTCACCCGGCCGACCCCGGACCTCACCAGACTATTAGCGATTACTGAGCCCAGCGCGCCGCAGCCAGCAACGACCGCAGACGCGCCATTTAGCTTTTTCTGGCCTCCTTCGCCAATCTCCGCAAGCAGCATCTGTTTGAAATATCTATTGGTCATATCATATAGCTGTCCGAGGCAAGCTTTTCCCTTTCTCGTTCCACAATATCCAGCCGAGTGTTGGATGTCAATAGTATTCCATAATCATCATGCCCGTATGATCGGAGCCTCCCGTCCGATACCACCTTCGCGGGGACAGGCCTGAGCCACCCCCTTTCACTCATTATTTCCGCGGTCGTTTGCGGCGCTTCTTCTCTTTGCTACCATATGTCTTCTTGCTCTCGAGACGATGACCGGTCAACTGATACACCCGGCCGATGGCGAGGAGGGCGACGAATAGCACACAGCCAGCCTATCCAGTCCCCCAGTATGGCATATACTGTTCGGCCATGCATCATCGGGATCCGGCCGACAAGCGTCTCCTTCGTCCACTGCACGCTGCGATGGTCAAGTCGACCCACCGGGTCTATGATGGCAGACACACCGGTATTCGTGGCTCGAACAAGGGGCCGCCGGTGCTCGATCGACCGGAAGCTTGCAAGGGCCAGGTGCTCCATGGGCTCGACCGTGTTGCCATACCAGGAATCGTCGGTCAGGTTGAACATCGCCTCCGGAACCTGGCGAAGGCTCCCGCCGTTCATTAGCATGCGGATATGTCCGGGAAAGATATCCTCGTAGCATATGCTCACTGAGAGCACATGCCTGCCGAACAGGAGCGGTTCCTCATTCTCTCCGGGCCAAAACCGGCTCGAGTAGGGTGACCATGAGTACAGCCATGTGAATGTATCGCCGAAGGGGATAAACTCGCCGAAGGGCACGAGCACCGTCTTGTCGTAGGTGCCGAGGATTTGACCCATCCCGTTTGCGAGTACGGCGCTGTTGTAGAAGCGGGGGCTGCCATTCTGGTCAATGCGCAAGATTGCGCCGAATAATGTTGGTGTGTGCAGGCCGCCAAGCACATCGGGCGGCAGCCGGCCCTCCCGGGACGTGAGGTTGTCAGCGTAGACGTTCTCGGGCCAAACGATGAGGTCGAGGGCGCTGGCGGCGGTTAGTTTCCTGGACATCTCCTGGTGTTCGCGAAGAAAACGATGAGGGTCATAATGCTTCTCCCCTGCCCCACGGTTTGTCTGGATCACGCCGACCGTCAGCTTCTCGGCGGCGGAGGCATGCTCGTCGACGATGTGGATGCGAACCGCCCCGTAGGCCAATACCAGCGCTATAACAGCCGCGAAGACCACCACCGGGCGCCAGGAGAAGGGCCGCTTCTCGATTAGTCTCTCGATCATCGCATAGATCATGGAATTAGTATATACGACGAGGAAAGTAACACCGAGGATGCCTGTCACATCGGCGATCTGCGTCAAAAGGGTAAGCTTGTACTGGCTCGCGCCGAGGTAGTTAGGAAAAATCTCAGGCCAGAACTTTTCGAGTGCGGTCCATACGACGGGGGAGACCCAGACCACGTTCCAGCCGGTGTCGCGGGAGATCAGCCGCGTGGCCCCTGCCCATGCCGCGAACACGATGCCATTCGCCGCGGCAATAAGCAGCAGCCCCAACGCTGCGGGCGGCCATGACAGCCCCGCGAATTGCTGAAACATATGGATGATCCAGTAGAAACCGCCACCGTGCCCTACGATGCCTGCGACCCAGCCGATGAGGAACGCACGGGCCGGGCTCTGCCCGCGAATCGCCCACAGGACGGGCACGAGGCATATCCACTCGAGATAGAACTGGTCAAAGCCGGCATAGCCCAGGAACGCCAGAATACCGCCCGCGACGGCGGCAATCCACGGCAGTAAGTCCTTGGTTACTGTGCGGTGCGGCATATCAGACCCTTCACATTAGTGGAATAATGACAGCGCACTCTAGCGCACCGGGGTAACATAATCAAGAGGAAGCTCATACTGCTCGCTCTGTAGAGTGATTGGAGCTCACAGCCGATCCACAATAAATCGGGACATGTTTGCTCAAACACATCCCTTTATGACCCTCAGGAAAATCTCGCAGCTACACCTGCAATACCATAATATTTAGTAGTTCAATTGTCTTGACATCTAAGATTATCTTCCCCTATATTTCATAGCGACAAAAGGGAGTTCTTATCAATTACAAGTTGTCATGAAGATAAGGCGGTAAATAAATGTCTGTAAAGCTTAAGCGACGATCCAAGAAAGCCGGTCTTCCTCCGGGTTCTCTGGTTCATATCGGCGAACGGTTGACTGAGAAAACGAAGATCAGCGTTCTCGATTACGATGAGAACCAAGTTAACGAAAGAGAAATCAGGACAGTGGACGAGTTGCGGCAATTCAAGGATAGCCCGTCAGTCACATGGATACAAATTAATGGTATTCATGACACCCAGGCACTGGAAGAGCTGGGGACTATATTCGGTTTGCACCCTCTCATCATGGAAGACATCCTCAATACAGACCAGCGCCCCAAAATGGAGGACTTCTGCGAGTACATCTATATCGTTCTGAAAGCGTTTTACAATCATGGAGCCGATAATTCTCAGATCAATTCGGAGCAGATAAGCATCGTCCTCGGCCCGAAATTTGTCATTTCTTTCCAGGAAAAAGATACGGACATATTTAAACCTATCCGCGAAAGGATCCGGGCCGGGAAGGGGCGCATGAGAACAACCGGGGCGGATTATCTTGCATATTCGCTCGTCGATACCATTGTTGATAATTATTTTACTATTCTTGAACAACTCGGTGAAAAAATTGAGGTCATTGAAGAATCGCTCGTTCAAAAACCTTCCACGCAAACCCTGCGTGCCATTCAGAACCTGAAAAGGGAGATGATCTTCTTGCGGAAATCCGTCTGGCCCCTGCGTGAAACCATCAGCAACCTTGAACGCACCGGATGTCAGCTGATCCATGAATCCACAAATTTATTCCTGAAAGACATTTACGATCACACTATCCAGGTGATAGAAACCATAGAGACCTTCCGGGACACACTTTCCGGTGTACTCGACATATATCTCTCGAGTGTCAATATCAGAATGAACGAAATCATGAAAGTCCTGACCATCATCGCCACTATATTTATGCCGCTGACATTCCTGGTCGGTGTTTACGGCATGAATTTCAAGTATATGCCGGAGCTTGAATGGCACTGGGGATATTTTCTTGTCTGGGGCATTATGATCAGCATTGCCATTTCCATGCTGGTGTATTTCAGGAAAAGAAGGTGGTTTTAAAAAAGGGAATCCTTATCAAACGCAAGCAGCATATGTTTGATCTATGTGTCGGTCATATCATGTAGTTGTCTGAGGCCCGCTTCTCCCTCTTTGTCTTTTGGCGTTCCGCCATGTCTGCCAGTGTGGTATTCGTCAATATCCGGTCAATGCCATCCGCTATTTCGCTCCACATGTCACGGGCCGAGCATACCGGCACACGGTTGCATGTAGACGGTTTCTCCACACAATCCACGAGGCACATGGGCCCTTCCAGCACCTGCAGGATCTCTTTCAGCGTAATCTGGGAGGGAGGTTTCGCCAGAATGTACCCTCCATGCGCACCTCTTGTTGCCGTCACCAGCCCGGCAGTCTTAAGAGGATTGATCAAATGCCACAGGTACTTCTCAGAAATCTCCTCACGTTCGGATATCTCTCTTAACAGGACGGGGACTTCCCCATAGTGGGAAGCCAGATCTATCATGAGCCTTACACCGTAGCGGCCCTTTGTGGATAGCTTCATAAATTCACATCAAGACATTCGTCAAAAAATAACGGATATTTATCCTGCGATTTCGATCCTGTCATCTACCTTTATTTCACCGCCAACTAATACTTTTGCAAAGATCCCCTCACGGGGCATGACACAGTCCCCGACTGTATAAAAAATGTTGCACCGGTCATGACAAACCTTACCGATCTGCGTGACTTCCAGGAGGACTTTACTCCCGACTTTTAAACGTGTACCGATGGGAAGCGTTGGCAGATTGATACCTTCCGTGGTCAGATTTTCGGCGAAATCACCATATTTTACGTCGAGGCCCTTTGCTCTGATTTTTTCGATGCTTTCTTTCGCAAGGAGGCTGACCTGTCGGATACCAATTTCCGCATGGGCGTCGTCTTTCAAGACCGAGGTTTTCTATGAACAGTCCGCAGACGATATTCTCCTTTTTTTCACCTTTATTCTGAGAAATATTGACAGCTAGAATCTTCCCGCATATTTTTTCCATCTCTTTTATACTCCCTATGTTCCGGAAATCTTTTTTTCTGACCCGATAAGTAAATTTTCCAACTGTTCAACAGCAAAACGCTCTTCAACGAAAAAAATCCTGTCATCCCCTTTGATGATCTGTCTCTGTATCGCATACCTTGGCAGCATATCCTGGCTGTACCTCGCGATTATCCTTCCGATCATAATCTCGTAACCTTCGTCCGGCGTCCCTCTGATGACAGCCGTCGGGCCTCTGAACCCCGAAGGAATGAAAAGTACTGAACCCGGTTTGGTGAGCATCCGGATTTTTTCATTCTCTTCCCTGTTCCTTCCGACGATTACCTTCAGTGCCGGACTCATACGGAAATGCCGGCCAACCTTCAGAAGGTGCAGGTCTGTCATGTCATAATCCGGTATATGGACAAACAGATCACGGAGTCTCGCTGCAATCCCTTTGTCCGTCAGAAGACAGCCGCCCGCCGGACATGGATAGTCTCTGATAGATAATTGTTCTGCCAGGTCGATCTGCACCTTCCGCGATCGGCCGGATATGGCGAGCAGTCTCTGTCTATCCACGATACCTTCCTGTTCGGCAATTGTGGGATCGAAATGCTGCGCGGAAAGAGGCCTTAAAATGACGCCTTCCAATCCGCTTTCCCGTTCAATGAGCCGCAGGGTATTGCGATGCTGTGACATGGGACGCTGACCGAGGACCTCGCCGGTAATGACAAAAGATGCACCCATCTGCGGGAGCAGCTCTTTTACTTTCCTGAGCATATATATACGACAGTCGATGCAGGGATTCATGCCGCTGCCGTAACCATGCGGCGGGTGCTCGACCATTTTAATGTAATCCATGCCTTTGTGGATTACACGGAGGGGAACATTGAATTCTTCGGCGACTTTCCCGGCTTGAAACTTGCAACCCGCTTTTTTAGGGGTACAGTTACAAAAGACGCTGGAAAAGTGGATCGCCGTTATGTCGATTCCCTGATCTATCATTAGCCTGACAGCGAGAGTGCTGTCCAGGCCGCCGGACAGGAGGGCGATGGCTTTACGATTCATAGGCTCCTTCAAGCAATCGGAGAATGTGTCTAGATGCCTGCCCCAACGGAGAATTCCTCCTCCGATGAAAAAATACGCATGATCTCCTGCTTCTTTTCTTCAACATACTGATCCAGTTCCACCTTGATTCCCTGCTGCTGTTCGACATCGGCCATTCTCTTTTCCAGGGTCTCGATCTGTTTACCCAAGAACTTAAAGGCCTCGGCAATAGGATCGGGCAGTTTGTTATCTGTCATTTCCTGGATCTCTTTTCCTGAGAATCCAAGGCCCAGTCTGGCTGGCACCCCAACGGCTATAGCCTCGGCGGGAACATCGTGGATAACAAGAGATGCGGCCCCGATACGCGCCCCGTCCCCGATGATAATGGGTCCCAGGACAATGGTCCCCGCACCGATCATGACATGGTTTCCCACTGTGGGGTGGCGCTTCTTCTTCTGCAGGGTTACTCCTCCCAAAACGACTCCCTGATAGAGATGAACGTCATCTCCGATTTCCGATGTTTCGCCGATGACGACACCGGAGCCGTGATCGATAAAGAAACGGCGCCCGATTTTCGCACCAGGGTGTATTTCGATACCCGTGAGAAAGCGGTTCATATGAGAAAGGAATCTGGCGCAGAACAACCATCCATGTAACCAGAGATAGTGGGCGATCCGGTGCATCCATATGGCGTGGAGTCCCGGATAACAGGTAAGGACTTCTATAACGCCTCGTGCGGCAGGGTCTTTTCTGAATATTGTCTCTATATCTTCCCTTATGGTTCCAAAAAATTTCATCTTTAAGAATGTTCCTTTAACGAAAATAATTAATCAGATGAAGCGACCAACTTACAAGGCTACCGGACAGACGAGACGCCTGTGCTATAGGTAAATGATGCATTTATGGGACGGGCATTACGCCTATCCGTATCACTCTATAATTTCTGTAACGGTAAATCCCGCCTGTTTAATCATGTCCATGTCGGCCTGATACCCCTGCCCGGACGTTGTCAGGTAGCCCACGGTAAACATCGAATTGGCGGCATAGAGAGACAATACCTGCATACTGCCGATACATGCCTCCCGTCCCCCGGCAATGCGGATCTCCCTGTCCGGATTCACAAAACGGAACATCGCGAGCGTCCGGAGACAGTCTGCCGGCGTCAGCCTGGGAAGCCCTTCCAGCGGCGTACCCGGGCGTGGGTCAAGGAAATTAACAGGTATGGAATCCGCATCCAACTCACGCAACGCAAACGCCAGATCAACCCTGTCTTGTAAATTTTCTCCCATACCGATAAGTCCCCCACTGCACAGCTCAAGACCGGCTGCTTTAGCGGTCTTTGCCGTTGCAACTCGGTCGGAGAAGTCATGAGTGGTGCAGAAAGAAGAATAGAAACGCTCCGAACTCTCCAGGTTGTGATTATACCGGTCGACTCCGGCGTTCTTTAGTCGCTTTGCCTGCTCCTCCGACAATAGTCCTAAGGAGGTACATATCTGTACGGGCACTTCACGTTTGATTTGCCGGGCGGCTTCACAGATTGTATCAAGGTCTTTCTCTGAAGGAGTCCGTCCGCTGGTTACAATGCAGTATCGCACAGCCGTCAACTTGTGAGCCTCCCGCGCTCCTTCCAGAATCTGTCTAACCGACTGCATCGGGTATTTTGGTATTTCACTATCTGATACGGCCGACTGGCTGCAAAACGAGCAGTTTTCACTGCACAACCCACTCTTGGCGTTCCGAATGACGTGAATGCTGACACCGCGCCCGAAGTAGTGGCGGCGAATCGTAAATGCCGCATCCAGAACGGCCAGAAGATCGTCATCCGAAGATTCCATAATGGCAAGCGCCTCGTCATGCATCAGCGACCCGCCCGTCAATACACGCTTACTCAGTTCATTCCATTTCATACTGCTTACATATTTCCTTTCGTTAAAACAAAAATTGCATTCAAGGCCAACAGATTCGGCCAGAAATGCACAATTTCTTTTTCTCCCAGATAATGGGCTTCCACGATCCGGATATTTTTTTCCGCACAGAAGTCCTTAAAATCCGTGATGCTTAAAAAGCGCACGTTGGGTGTATCAAACCAGAGATAGGGCAATGATTCCGTAATAGGTGACCTGCCCTGGAAAAAAAGCATCAGCCGTGATTTGATATAAGCGAAGTTGGGAAACCCGACAATAACCTTGTTGCCGATACGCAGGGCTTCATGGATGACAAAATCAACGTTCTTAACCTCCTGCATGCTCTGGTTCAGATATCACGTAATCAAAGGAATTATCCGGATATTCCCGCAAGCTGTGCTCAATGTCGTCGTGAAAAACACTCAGGCCCTTTCTTGACACACTCCTGAATGGCCTTATCGTCCAGTTCAATCCCCTGGGCCCGGACCTGTTTATCCCGGACGAGGGGATACAGAAGATCACCTTCGCCGCAACCCAGGTCAAGAACACGGGATTTAGGCTCGATGATCGAATAAATTATTCGGTGATCCAGACGAATGTTTTCAGATGCCATAACCGCTCACCACCAGATACCCGTTGAAGGTCTTGTCCAGAAAATGTTTGATCAGGGTTGTCTGCTCCTCCACCTCTACCAGAAAAGCATCATGACCATAGGTGGACTTCAATTCACAGTATGTTGCATCAACGTGCCTTCTCTTCAATAGCCGTACTATCTCCTGTGACTGATAGGATGGATAGAGCCAGTCTGACTTAAAGGAGATGATCAGAAAGCGCGTGCTGATTGCCTTCCCGGGCGGGATCATTCTCCCCCCCGACAGATCAAAGTAATCTATCGCCTTCGTTATATAGAGATAGGAATTGGCATCGAAGCGCTTCACGAAGTTGGCGCCGCGGTAATGCAGATATCCTTCCACTTCAAAATCGGTGTCAAATCCGAAGCTGAAACGCCCGCTTTTCAACCGCCGGGAAAATTTCTCCTCCATGGACTGATCGCTCATGAAGGTAATGTGGCCGATCATGCGCGCCACTGCCAGCCCCTTCTCCGGCTGGCCGTACTCATAGTAATTCCCTTCCCGCCAGGCCGGATCAGCCATGATGGACTGTCTGACCACTTCGTTAAAGGCAATCTGCTGGGGAGAGTGTTTCAGCGCCGTGGCAATGGGGATGGCGGACTCGCACCCGCTCCGGGTAAGAGGCAACCCACTGAAGGACCTGCATGCCACCCATGGAGCCGCCCGTCACACACAGCAGTTTGTCAATTCCGAGAAAATCGATGAGATGCCGCTGGGCATGAACCATATCGGCGATGGTAATAAATGGGAAATCCAGGGCGTAGGGTTTTCCTGTCGCCGGGTTTATGGAAGAAGGACCCGTGGAACCCTTGCAGCCTCCGATGACATTCGAGCAGATGACAAAATACCGGTCCGTATCAAAGGCCTTGCCCGGACCGATCATATCGTCCCACCAGCCTGTATTGTCCTGATCCCTGTGAACACCTGCTGCATGGGCATCCCCGGAAAGGGCATGCAGCGCCAATATCGCATTCGATCTTATCTTTGTTCAACTTTCCGTATGTCTCATAGGCGAGGGTGATCGGTCCCAGCTTTTCCCCGCTTTCAAGTTTATGTTCCTTGCCCGGTCCGGCATAGGTGTAATACTGCGTTTCCACGACACCAACCGAGTTGCTCTTTATCGTATCGTTACTCATTTGTATTTTAAAAATCCACCTCAATCCCCCTTTACAAAGGGGAAGGATACAACTTACTACTTCTGAAACAGCCAGGTCGAGAGGTACCGTTCGCCGCTATCCGGCAGAATGGCCACAATCATTTTACCCGCAGCCTCTTTACGTTTTGCCACTTCAAAGGCGGCCCAAAGAGCGGCGCCGCTGGATATTCCCACCAGGATACCCTCTTCTTTCGCCATGCGCCTGGCCATCTCTCCCGCATTTTCATGGGACACCTGAATTATTTCGTCCATTATATCCCTGTTCAACACATCGGGGACAAAACCGGCGCCAATCCCCTGAATCTTGTGGGGACCGGGTTTCCCACCGGACAGAACCGGCGAATCCGCTGGTTCCACGGCGATCATCTTTACCGACGGTTTTCTTTTCTTCAATACTTCACCGACACCGGTAATCGTCCCGCCGGTGCCGATGCCTGAAATAAAATAATCAACTTTACCGTCCGTATCCTGCCAGATCTCCTCTGCTGTTGTCCTCCGGTGGATCTCCGGATTAGCAGGATTCTTGAACTGCTGAGGCACAAAACTGTTTTTATATGTTTTTGCCAGTTCCTCCGCTTTATCCACGGCTCCCTTCATCCCCTTTGCTCCTTCCGTCAGAACCAGTTCCGCTCCCAGGATAGCCAGCAGCTGCCTCCGTTCCAGGCTCATCGTATCGGGCATCGTGAGGATGAGCCGGTACCCTTTCGCAGCACAGACAAAGGCAAGGGCAATCCCTGTGTTGCCGCTCGTCGGTTCGATGATGACCGTATCCTTTTTGATAAGCCCCGCTTTCTCTGCCGCCTCGATCATGGAGACGCCGATCCTGTCCTTCACACTGGACAGGGGATTGAAGGATTCGAGTTTTACTAAAATATCCGCATTCACTCCCGTCTGCATCCTGTTAAGACGCACCAGAGGCGTCTTACCTATTGTTTTGGTAATATCTGAAAATATGTTGGCCATAACTACCTCCTTGATTATCAAACCTTCGCCAGAGGCCTGATCGATATCCGCGATGATGTCGTCAATATGCTCCAATCCTACGGACAAACGGATGAAATCCGGTGTCACACCCGTTGCAAGTTGTTCCTCGGCCGAGAGCTGCTGATGCGTCGTTGTTGCCGGATGAATCGCCAGGGTCTTGGCATCTCCCACATTGGCCAGGTGGGAGATCAGTTCCAGGGAATCGATAAATTTCTTTCCCGCCTCAGCGCCGCCCTTGATGCCGAATCCGAGGATCGCCCCCGCACCTTTCGGCAGGTATTTCAGCCGCTCTTTCCCTTTCCGGACTGGACTTAAGCCCCGGATAATTGACCCAGGCGACTTTCGGATGTTTCTCCAGATACTCAGCCACAGCCAGGGCATTCTCGGAATGGCGGGGCATCCTCAAATGCAGGGTTTCCAGTCCCTGGAGAAAGAGGAAGGAATTAAAGGGCGAGAGAGCCGGCCCCAGGTCGCGGAGCAGAGTGACCCGCGCCTTGATGATGTAGGCGATATTTCCCATGCGGCTTCAGGGCTTCCACAAAATTGATCCCGTGATAGCTCGGATCAGGCTCGGCAATCAGTGGAAACTTGCCGTTCGTCCAGTCAAATTTCCCCGAATCGACTATTACGCCGCCCAGGGATGTCCCATGACCGCCGATGAATTTCGTTGCCGAATAGACGACGATATCCACGCCGAAATCGATGGGTCGCAGCAGATAAGGCGAAACGGTATTATCCAGAACAAAGGGAATGCCGTTTTTATGCGCAACACCGGCAATACCTTCGAGGTCCGCCACATCAAGCTTGGGATTACCGATAGACTCCGCATAGATCGCCTTTGTCTTCGGTGTGATCGCTTTCTGAAAAGCATCAAGGTCGTTCGATTTGACGAAATTAACCTTGAGTCCCAGACGGGGAAAGGTATAATGAAACAGGTTGTAGGTTCCGCCGTAGAGGTTGTCCGCAGAGACGATCTCATCCCCCGCCTGGGCGATATTGAGAAGCGCCAGGGTAATGGCCGACTGGCCGCTCGCCACTGCCAGCGCCCCGACGCCGCCATCCAGAAGGGCTATCCTCTTTTCAAGAACATCCGTCGTTGGATTCATCAGCCGCGTATAAATATTGCCGAATTCCTTCAGGCCAAAGAGATTGGCCGCGTGTTCCGTATTTTTGAACTGATATGAGGTTGTCTGGTAAATGGGAACCGCCCGCGCTCCTGTTGTCGGATCCGCCTCCTGACCGCCATGCAGGACCAGGGTTTCAATTTTTAATTTTGCATCGATTTTACTCATTCTATGCTATCCTTTCACCTGAAAATGCCTTTCTCCCTTGCCCTTCCAGCGAGCAGAGGGAATGTAAAATTCTTCACAATTACACGCTAAGCTGGGAGTCAATTGTTCTTAATGGTCAAGCATTATCTTGAGACTCTTTTTTGCTTTCTCTATTACATCCGGTGGCACGATAACCTCGTGCTGCATTTCTTCGAAGGACCATAAGACCTTCTCCAGAGTCGTCAATTTCATGTTCGGACATACTGCCCGCTCCGAGGCTGGATAAAAGAATTTATCGGGATTCTCCTTCTTCAAGCGATGAAGAATGCCGACTTCCGTCCCTATGATAAATTCTTTCGCTTTCGATTCCTTGACATACCGGCACATACCCTCCGTTGAGAGGACCTTATCAGCAAGACTAGTAACAGCGGGCGTACATTCCGGATGTACTATGACCTCTGCTCCCTGATGAAGCGCCCTCTTCATGGCAATATCTTCCGGCAGTATCTTCACATGCGTCGGGCAATAACCCTTCCAGGAAATAAAGTCCCGACCGACCTGAGTTGATATGTAATGGGCAAGATACTGATCAGGAGCAAAAATTATCTCATCATCACTACGAAAAGCCTCCCGGACGATCCGCTCGGCATTCCCTGATGTACAGCAGACATCACACTCAGCCTTAACATCTGCCGTCGTGTTCACATAGCACAGAGCCTTTGCCAGGGGATGCTCCCTTTTCAGCTTCCGGAGCTCTTCGGCTGTAATCATATCCGCCATGGGACAGCCCGCCTTCTTGTCCGGGATGAGAACAGTCTTCTCCGGCGAAAGTATCTTCGCCGTCTCTGCCATAAAATAGACACCACAGAATACGATGACATCCGCGGTTGTCTTCGATGCCTGAATGCTCAATCCCAGGGAATCGCCCACGTAGTCTGCGATGTCCTGAACTTCCGGTATCTGATAGTTGTGCGCCAGGATGACGGCATTTTTCTCTTTTCTAAATCGATTGATCTTTTCAACAAGTTCCATGCATAACCTCTTCTATGACTCCCCCTCCCAGGACACGGTCATTCTCATAAAAAACCACGGCCTGACCGGGGGTGATTGCCTCCTGTTCTTCGGCAAATGTTACTCTGATTCTGTCGTTCTCAGGAGTTAACCCGCAGGGCGCTTCTTTCTTCCGGTACCTGATCTTGGCATAAACTTCACGGGGCCATGCTTCAGCAAGCATATTCAAATCTCCGGCAATAAGCCCCTTCGCTTTTAAGTCTTTCTTTTCGCCTACGACAATCTCATTCTTATCGGGATTAATGGAAACAACGTACAATGGCGTTTTATGACTGATACCCAGGCCGCCCCGCTGTCCGATGGTATAAAATATGATCCCCCGATGCTCTCCCAGAATCTTCCCCTGAATATCTACTATCAAGCCGGGACTTAATCCCTTTACCCGTCCCGACAGAAATGCCTGATAATTTTTCTGCGTCACAAAACAGATATCCTGGCTCTCCTGTTTCTCCGCGACGGGCAAAGTATATTTTTTTGCCATGTCCCTTACTTCATCCTTGGTCAGAGATGCAAGGGGAAACAGTATGGTACCCAGATCATCGTAAGGAATAGGATAAAGAAAGTATGTCTGATCCTTTTTCTTATCCCTCGGCCTTTTCAGACAATAGCCGGCGCCATTTTGTTCAATGGCTGCATAATGCCCGGTCGCCAGGAAATCAAACCCAAGAATTTTCGCCTTTTGTAAAAGAGTACCGAATTTCAGGTAACGGTTACAATCGACGCAGGGGTTCGGTGTCCTGCCTTTAGCATACTCGCCAATGAATTTTGCTATAACCATCTCCTCCAGTTGATCTGCATAATCAAAAACATAGTGAGAGATTTTCAGCCGGTCACAGACCCTTTTTGCATCATCGACAGCAGCGGGGCCGCAGCATCTGACGCGGTCTCCCTCGTCCCTGATGCCAAAACACATGGTCACCCCGGAAACATCATACCCTTCATTTTTCAGCAGCATGGCCGCAACCGATGAGTCTACCCCACCGCTCATGGCCACTAAAACTTTTTTACTCATTTTTGCCCTTGCCAGCAGTTCAAACAGCACCTTTTAATACAGGGTTACTTAAATAGTATGTCATTTCAACCGACGGGAGAAATCCTTGCATTCGTTCGGTATGACAACTAGATAAGATTTCTCGCTACGCCCGAAATGACAGTATTGCTAAGTTATTTAGGAAATAGCCCCCTTAACCGCTTTTCCGGATGCGGCTTTTTTAGAACGCTTTCGATAATCATCAAGGGCCTTTTTCAACGCTTCTTCCGCCAGAACGGAGCAGTGCATCTTAATGGGCGGCAGTCCCCCCAACGCTTCCGCAACGGCCCGATTGGATATCTTCAGGGCATCTTCAACTGTCTTGTTTTTCACCAGTTCCGTAACCATGGAACTCGTGGCAATAGCCGCACCGCAGCCGAAGGTCTTGAACTTTGCGTCGATAATAACACCATCTTTAACCTTTATATACAGCTCCATAATATCACCGCAAACAGGGTTACCCACTTTTCCCACCCCATCGGGATTTTCAATTTCTCCGACATTTCTTGGATTCCGGAAATGCTCCATAACCTTTTCACTGTACTCCATTTTCTTACTTTACCTCCTTTTTGTATAGAGGAGACATAGAACGCAGTTTACCGACAATACCAGGCAGGACCCCAAGAACGTAATCGATGTCGTCCTCTAAGGTCTGTCTCCCCATGGAGAATCTCAATGATCCGTGGGCAAGCTCATGAGAAAGCCCGATGGCCGAAAGCACATGAGATGGCTCCAGAGACGATGAGGTACAAGCTGAACCAGTCGAACAGGCGATCCCTTCCATATCCAGATTCAGGAGCATGGATTCACCCTCTACATATGAAATGGAAACATTGACGTTATTCGGCAGCCTCTGCGTAGGATGACCATTCAAGCGGGTAAATTCGATTGTCTTAAGAATACCCTTGATCAACTTATCACGCAGGAAAGTCAGCTTCTCAATCTCTTTCCCCCTTTCCTCCTTCGCCAGCTCTACGGCTCTTCCAAAACCTACGATCCCCGGCACATTATGAGTGGACGCCCGGCGGCCCTGTTCATGATCGCCGCCATGCATGAAGGGCAGCATTCGTACCCCTTTTCTGACATACAGGATCCCGACACCTTTAGGACCGTACAGTTTGTGTCCGGAGGCGCTGAGAATATCCACGTTCAGCTCATCGACATCTACCGGGAGATGGCCAAGCGTCTGAACAGCGTCGGTATGAAAATATACGTCTCTGCCCCTGGCAAGTTTCCCGATCTCGGCAATGGGCTCGATTGTTCCGATTTCATTATTGGCATGCATGATGGAAATCAGAATCGTCTTGTCCGTAATTGCCTTTTTCACGTCCGCGGGATCGACAAGGCCATATTTATCAACGGGAATCAAGGTAACTTTAAACCCCTGTTTCTCCAGAAAATGGCATGGCTCCAAAACAGCGTGGTGTTCTATCTTCGACGTTATGATATGGTTCCCCTTCTCACGCCGGGCGAAAGCCACGCCTTTAATCGTAAAATTGTTGCTTTCCGTCCCACCGCTTGTAAAGACAATTTCTTCCGGCTTTGCCCCGATAAAAGCAGCAACAATATGACGTGCCTCTTCTATGGCGTGCTTCGCCCCCTGACCGAAAGCATGGAGACTTGATGGATTCCCATAGACCTCTGTGAAGTAGGGCAACATGGCCTGCACCACCCGGGGATCTGTGGGCGTTGTCGCCGCATTATCCAGGTATATCCTTTTCATTTTACGTTCCTCATCATCGATGATCCGAAACCAAACCCTCTTTTCTTCTTTGGGCCGTTTTTATTTCACTCCTTTTCAAATATTATGCATCATGGTCTTTTCAACTTTTTCCTGATTCATTTTGACCAGCGTCTCCAGGGTGATCGAACTCAGGGTCTCCGAAATTTTTCCGCCTATAATCGCCCAGACATCACGGCTTACACAGATCGGAACCCTCGGACACGTTGAAGGATTCTTGATACAACCCACAAGTGAGGAATCTCCATCCAAAACATCCATGATCTCTTTCAAGGTGATCTGCGATGGTTCCCTGCCGAGGCTGTATCCCCCATAAGCCCCCCTGCTGGAATTGACCAGACCGACTCCCCTCAGGGGTATGATGATCAAACTCAAGTACTTTTCGGAAATGTTTTCCCCTTTGGCGATATCTTTAAGAAATACCGGGCCTTTGCCATAATTAATAGCCAGTACAATCATCAATCTGACTCCATACTGTGCTCTCGTGGAAAGTTTCATAGCGATCCTCAAATACAATAGAGACCTTGAAAACTCTTCAAAGGCCTCTAAATTTGGTACGGACAAATTTTATAATTCTAAGAAATAAAATATTTATTCAATAATTATGAATAGTTAACCACTCCAGAGGAGACCTTTCTCCAAGGTCTCAATCACTACTAATACAATCGTTTCGATAGTAATTAAACTATTTGCAGAATATTGTCAAGAAAAAATTACATATTTGATTGAACAATTCGATTATGATAGTAATTGCTTGTTCACATTTATAACAAGATGAAATGTTTTAAGTTATAATTATTCTAAAATTATGTCACAAAGAATCCGTTACTACAGCACAAACAGAAATCTTGATAACGCTTCAGGAATTGTCCCGTTTAAAGGAAGTGTTTCCTTCAAAGAGGCGCTCCTGCGGGGTCAGGCCCCTGACGAGGGACTTTTCATGCCTGACCCCATTCCGGTGCTGTCTCTCCACAATATCATGGCTTTAAGAGGAAAGGCCTTACACCGCGGCGGCAATGCTCGTCGCAAAGGCCTTTCTGGCCGATGAAATCCCCGACAGGGTTCTCGAAAAGATTGTGGAAGACTCATACAACTACCCGGTCCCGCTGGAAAAAGTGATAGACCGCAAATATATCATGAGGCTTGATCAGGGGCCGACTGCCTCTTTTAAAGACTTTGCCGCCCGGATGATGGCCCGTCTGATGAGCTACTTCCGCGATCCTGGGAAAAGACTGAATGTCCTGGTTGCAACATCAGGAGACACGGGAAGCGCTGTCGGTGAGGCGTTCAAGGGTGTCGAAGGGATTGATGTCTACATCCTATACCCGGCAGGTGAAGTCAGCGGCATACAGAAGAAGCAGCTGGATACAATCGGCGATAATGTTCAGGCCATTTCCGTCGACGGCAAGTTTGACGATTGCCAGAATCTGGTCAAACAGGCCTTCTCCGATTCATCCCTTGCTGATCTTAATCTGACCTCGGCAAATTCCATTAATTTCGGCAGGATTCTTCCTCAGATCGTTTACTACGTCTATGCATACTGCACAACTCGCCGACGACAGGCGAAGAAATCGTGTTTTCCGTTCCTTCGGGAAATTTCGGCGATGCCCTCGGCTGCGAATACGCAAGAAGGATGGGGCTCCCCGTGAAAAAACTCGTCATGCCGACCAATGAAAATGACGAATTCCCTAAATTTCTTGAGACAGGCATCTATGAAAAGATATCACCCTTCCAGGGCATGCCTGTCCAGTGCTATGAACGTGGGGCATCCGAGCAACCTCGCCCGGTTCTTTGATCTGTACGGGGGGACGGTAGATCGCGGCGGTGTTGTCCACAAATACCCCGATAGAGAAGAAATGAAGCGGCACATCTTTTCCGTAAGTATTTCTGACGAAGAGACAAAAAAAACTATCAAAAGGGTCTATGAACAATACCGGGTTCTCCTGGAGCCTCACGGGGCAGTGGGCTGGAGGGGTCTTGAGAGTTACCTGGAACGGTGCGGTGATTTCCCTTTATGTGTATCCCTCGAAACAGCACATCCGGCCAAGTTTCCTGATGAAATCGAAGACCTGCTGGGAATTATCCCTGAAAGGCCGCAGAGCATGAAGGACATAGATAACAGAAAGGGAGGACCATTTGAGCTTTCCGTTAATTATAATACATTTAAAAAATATTTAAGCAGCCGCCTGAAGATTACATCATGAGAATGAGCTTACACCTCCCGGCTTACCTGATGATCCTCTCATCCATCTTCCTTTTCCTGGCATGTGCCCGGATCTCCGACACTCCCGGTAGGGCTGCTCTTCGGGAAGGCAAGCCGGTTCAAGAGAGAGACGTCCAAGACTTTCCGGCAAACATGATCGGTGAATCGTCCCAGATTCTCCTAGTCCGGAATATGAACCCAGCCTCGGCTGACGTTCAGGTTCTTGCCCTGGAAAAGAGAAATGGCCGCTGGCAGAGTCCTTTTGTACCTATGGAAGGCGTAATTGGAAGAAACGGTTTTGCACGGCCGGGAGAAAAGAGAGAGGGAGACGGCAGGACTCCTTCAGGCATATTCCCCCTCGGGACGGTCTTTGGCTATGAGCCGTCTTCTCCGACACGGATGCCCTACCGGCAGGCGACTGTTGACGACCTCTGGGTCGATGACGTCCATGCCGATGATTACAACCGCTGGGTCAAGAAGGGCACAACCAAGGCCTCTTCATTTGAAAGGATGAGGCGGGAAGACGATTTATACAAGTACGGGATCGTAGTGGAATATAACACGAACCCCGTCATCAAAGGTTACGGAAGCGCCATCTTTATCCATCTCTGGAAAGGCACGGGAAAGCCTACGGAGGGCTGCATTGCCCTGTCGGAAGAGGATCTCATCAGGGTCATCCGGTGGCTGAATCCGGAGGCAAGGCCCCTTGTCGTCATGGGAACGAAGGAAATTATCGAAGGGTATGGTAAATGAACCGAAAGCCCCTCCTTGTACTAGCCTTCCTTCTTTTTATCTTTATCGTTCAGCCGCTCCTTCCGGATGTTAGCTGCTGTGAAAACGGGACGCCCGAGAGCTTTGTAAATGTCAAAGGGGTGACCCCCTCTATTCAGCTCGATATACGGTACTACGGCTCTCATAACTTCGTCGGCGAGCGGATCGACGGCTACAACGCGCCAAAATGCCTCCTCACGAGGGAGGCGGCAGCTGCCCTTGCAAAGGTCCAAAAAGAACTTGAGGCATCCTCATTATCACTCAAGGTCTATGACTGCTATCGGCCACAGCGGGCGGTCAACCATTTTGTAAGGTGGGCAAAGGACATAAAGGACATAAAAACCAAAGAGGAGTTCTATCCAACGATGGAGAAGCTTGATCTTTTGAGGGGAGTTTATATCGACACCAGATCAGGCCACAGCAGGGGGAGTGCCGTTGACATCACCATTGTCCCCATCCCCGTGCCCGCGCAGGCCATGTATATGCCGGGAGAGAAGCTCTACGCGTGCTATCTCCCTGTGGAGAAACGATTCAAGGACAATAGCATCGACATGGGAACAGGTTTTGACTGCTTTCACAAATCTGTCTCATACGGCAAACAGAGAGGTAGGGAGAGCGCAGCACAACAATCGTCTGCTGCTCAAAGCGCTCATGGAAAAACATGGATTCAGGAACTACGAAAAAGAGTGGTGGCACTTCACCCTAAGGGATGAACCGTTTCCGGAGACCTATTTCGATTTTGTCATCGAATGACGCCCCTGCCCTGTAATTCTCGTCGTGAGGCTATGTCCCGGGGCGAACTGGAGAAGCCGATCGGATCATTATGAACATCAAGTCGTCCACATTCTTCAGATCCTATGGGTTTTCGATCCTGTTGATCGCCTCCATCGGCATTGGCTCCGTATTGGGAATTGTCCTGAAGAAGGAAGCTGTTATCTTCAAACCCTTCGGGGATGTTTTTCTAAACCTCCTTTTTACCGCCATCGTTCCCCTTGTGTTCTTTTCCATCACCTCCGCCGTTGCCGGCATGTCCAATATGAAGCGCCTGGGCAAGATCCTCTCTGCCATGCTGTTCGTGTTCATACTGACGGGCATTGCTGCCTCGGCGATTATGGCCATTGCCGTGCAGTTTTATCCGCCGGCGATGGGAATCAGGCTGGATTTAAATATCCCTGCCGGCCTGGAGCAGTTCAAGACATCCGAACAGATCGTCAACGCATTTGCAGTGCCTGACTTCCTGGATATTCTCTCGAAGAAGAACATGCTCGCCCTGATTATCTTCTCCATCCTCATCGGGCTTGCCACCTCTTCGGTCGGGGAAAGGGGTAAGACATTCTCCGCATTTCTCGCCTCGGCAAATGAGGTGATGATGAAGGTCATTCACTATATCATGTTCTATGCTCCCGTCGGATTGTGCGCTTACTTTGCTTATTTCATCGGGGTATACGGTCCTGAACTATTGGGTTCCTACCTCAGGGCTATGACGCTCTATTACCCTGTCACCATCCTTTATTTTTTCATTGCCTTTAGCCTTTACTCATACATTGCCGCAAGAGGAACCGGTGTGCGCACGTTCTGGAGAAATATCATCCCGCCGTCCCTCACGGCACTGGCCACGGCAAGCAGCGTGGCGACCATCCCGTCAAATCTCGAGGCGGCAAACAATACGGGCATCCCCAGGGACATCAGCGAGGTCGTCATCCCCATCGGCGCAACCATTCACATGGAAGGCTCCTGCCTCGCCGCCGTTCTGAAAATCGCCTTTTTATTCGGGTTGTTCCACATGGATTTCTCAGGAACCCAGACCATCCTGACGGCAATCGGTATAGCCATCCTGTGCGGCACTGTAGTGAGCGGTATTCCCGGGGGTGGCGTTATCGGGGAGGTACTGATCATTTCTTTATACGGATTCCCCCCGGAGGTCTTCCCGATTATTACGATGATCGGAACCCTTGTCGATCCTCCGGCAACCATGGTGAATGCCATAGGAGACAACGTCGCAAGCATGATGGTAGCCAGGATATTGGGGGGGAAAGACTGGATGCAGGAAGGTCAGCGGAATCTCTAATTTCCAGGGCGCTGCGATATGCCCTTAAATGCCGTTCCTCTTGTTATTTAGCATCAACCTTGACATATGTCCTTCCCGTTATATTGACCTTTATCGTAGCCTTGGATTGTCTGCTGTTCTTCAGTTTAATATTGCCGAAAGGTGAGACGGTGCCTCTCGTAAGAAAATGAACCGTTTGTCCGTTCCCGAAACTGGCACTGTCGATTTCAATATCCGGTCCGAATGATGCGAGACGTTTGGTGACAGCAGCAGGTGTGTCCGGCTGGATGGTGTAGCTGTGTCCGTCAACATCAAAATTAATTCGATATGTTGTGTTCTCAGAAACCGCCCTTTCCCTGCATAAGAAGAAGTCAGACACAATATGCCTTGCTGCCGATTCGAGATTTCTGTTTATTATGTAAGTATTAAAATTTAATCCAGCTATGGTAACAATTATCGACAATACGGCAAGAGTAATGATCAACTCAACGATTGTAAATCCCTTCCTCAATTTCATAAGGCACCTCTTAACCTTGATTTGCAAGACTCTGGTTTTATGACCTGTTAACTGGATTGGTTTTTTGAATTCTTGATAATTGATTATGACGCCTGCTATGCGCATCGATTCCGATGTGCAGATCATTTAAAACACGTATGTCTGAAAATGCAATATGAAAAAATTATTGAGAAAATACGAGTGAAAACTCGTATTATAAGAAGTATAACATGAGGTGCAAAGGGGCGAAGGTGATGTTGAAAGTTTCCTGACCGTCGAATTTATTGTGAATTAATGGTATTGATTTGCCGGAGCAAACACTTCTAGTCATAATTTAAGTTGATACTTTTGTGGACCTGACACTTACCTCTCCATGACCAGTTTTTGTTCATTTTTAGGAACATACCACTTGATAAAGTCGTACCCGATCCCAAGGGGCGCCGGTTCAATACCACGAAATCGGGCATGGATAATCGGCAGGGCATCGGGAACATAGAGGAAGAGGTATGGCTGCTCCTCGGCCAGTATCTCCTGTATCCTGTCATAGTATTTTTTTCTCTCCTTCTGGTCGAAGGTTCCCCTGCCCTTTTCTATCAGTTTATCGACCTCCTCGTTTTTGTAGGATACGAAGTTCAATTCCTGTGGTCCCGTTTTGCTCGAATGCCAGACATCGTAGATGTCGGGATCAAGGGGTATGGTCCATCCCAGAATTGTCGCATCAAAGCGCCGCTTGTTGATGAAATCGTTGACAAAGGCGGCCCATTCAAGAACCCTGATCTTTACCTTGATGCCTATCTCGGAAAGACGCCTCTGGATGATTTCCGCACACTTCGCCCGAATCTCGTTTCCCTGATTCGTGATTATTTCAAAAACGAAAGGCTGACCGTCTTTATCCAGTATGCCGTCACCATCGGTATCTCTCCAGCCGGCAGCCGCCAGAAGCTCTCTCGCTTTCGCGGGATTGTATGGATACTTATTTACGTTGGGGTTGTAGACCCAGGTGCCCGGCTTGAAGGGACCTGTGGCCTCCTTGCCCAATCCCAGCAGAATGCCCTGGATGATCTCATCCTTATTGATTCCGTATGCAATGGCCTGCCGCACACGCTTGTCGGTAAATAGAGGGTTTTTAAGATTATAACCTAGGTACGTGTAGGAAAAAGAAAGATACCGGTACTTATTGAAGTTCTTCCGGAATAGATTATTTTCTGTCTGTCTTGTATACTGAAGGGGAGTCAGGTTCATCCGATCGATGCCGTTTGCCCGCAATTCCAAAAACATGGTGGCCGTATCAGGTATGATCCGCATGATATTACCATCAATATACGGCCTGCCTTCGAAATAGTCCGTATTGGAGACGAGGACGATCTTCTGGCCGGGCACCCAATCTTTGAATATGTATGGCCCTGTGCCTACGGGATGACGCGCCAGGGGAGATGTCGTGATGTCCTTCCCCTCAAGAAGATGCCTCGGCAGAACGGGCGAGCCCCAGCTCATAAGTGCAGGGGCGAAGGGTTTATCATAAGTAACCCGGAAGGTATAATCATCGAGGACCTCAGCCTTCTTGACCTTGAGAAAATCACCTGAATAGGCGGTGGGGGTCTTGGGGTCGATGGTAACCTTATAGGTGAAGAGGACATCCTGAGCGGTAAACGGATAACCATCATGCCATTTCACCCCTCTTCTGAGGTGGAAGGTAATTACCAGTCCGTCCCTGGAGACCGCCCACGATTCGGCTAGGTCTCCGACGATGTTGATGTCTTTGTCATACTTGACCAGACCGTTATAAACCATAGAGGCTATGCCATGGGACGTACTGTCAGAAGATAAGATGGGAATCAAATTACTGGCATCACCAATGGAGCCCTCCACAATGATGTCCCCATAGGCAGGCCCTGAATCGGCAAGGTTTCTGGCGGCACTATCCCGCTCTTTCTGGCTGCAGCCCCATAAAGCAATATGCACGACAATGACAAGAGTGACAAATTTTAAAATCTTCATGCCAGGAAGATTACAGGATGCAAGATGTCTTTTCAATTAAATTTTACATGCTTTACGCTTGACACACATGAACCGCTCCCCTATACTTTTATTTTAGCTCGCATATTATTTCTCCACCGAAAACAACATAAAAAATACCCTCTATACAGAACTTTCTTGAACACCGACAGAACATGACCGATAAAACAAAACAGACGTATCACCGATGGGAAAATAGGATGGAGAAGCCCCACCTAGTCCTTGCCACGGCGTGGGACATACTGTGTGATACAATCAGAAATTACAAGTATAACGGCAATGCCAATCAGGCCGCGGCTATTTCACTGTACGCGATTTTGTCTTTTATTCCCCTCTTCATACTCACTATGTTGGCGGCAAACTACATTTTTGGCGCTCGTCCCGTTATTCAACATGATCTCATCGAAACTATCCGGGGATTTCACCCCTACTTCTCGGAATCTCTCCTTGAACAACTGGGCCATATAGAACAAAAAAAACAAGTCCTCGGCTGGGTCGGTATCTTCAGTCTGGTCTGGTTTTCCGCGATGATCTTCAATGCCATAGAACAAGCCATGAACATTATTTTCCGTTCAAGGAAGTACCGAAACTATCTTGTCTCAAAACTCCTTGCCATCTCCATGATTCCTCTGGGGTGGACTGTCGGCATTGTCAGTGTAGGATTCACCTATATCTCAACACTCCTTGCTGATAAACCATTGCTGTCCAGTAAACAGTTTATAATCCTTCCCTTCCTGCACGGAGCCCTGTTTCGCTATATACTGCCTTTCCTTCTGACAGTGGCTTTTTTTACGATTGTCTACAAAATTATCCCCACAGTCAAAGTCAGTCTGGGAAGCGCGCTGACCGGTGCAGCCATTTTTTCCGCCTTAACGGAGATGGCCAAACACTTTTTCACCTGGTATGTGTCCAACTACACCAGATACCATGTGATTTTTGGTTCCCTGGAAACCGTAGTCATACTTGTAATCTGGGTCTTTTACGTGGCTTTGATCCTCCTCTTCTGTGCTGAGCTTATTTCCTCTTACCAGAGAAGAAATCTGATCCTCCTTGAAAAGGCCTTTTTAAAGCCCAGAAAGAAAACTATGGAAATCGATGAACGCCTGTTTAGGAAATTCGGCCGTATGTATCCCAAAGGCGCCTATATCTTCAAACAGGGAGATACGGGGCAGGAAATGTACTACATTCTCGTGGGTAATGTACGCGTGGAAAAAATTGCCGGCCAGGTAAAGAAGGTGCTTGCTGAAATGGGGCCGGGGGATTACTTCGGTGAAATGGCAGCGTTGATTGAAGCTCCTCGTACCGCTTCAGTACAAGCCACGGAGGACAGCAATGTGGCTGTCATTGACGGTAACACCTTTCGTGACCTGTTACGCGAGAGTGGGGACGTGTCCCTCTTTATGCTTAAAGAATTTTCTATCAGAATCAGACAAACAGGTATCGCGCTCGGTGAACTTACCCAATCCTGGATCAAGTTAATGGCCATTCTCTACTTTTGCTACAAGTGGCCATTCCCGGATGACAAGGATCCCATTTATGACCTGGCGAGATACACAAGAAAAGAGCCGGTTGAGATTCAACAGTTATTATGGGATCTCAGAGATCAGGGGGTCATAACCATCCGGGATGGACGTGTTTCCGATTTCAGTAAGGAACGAGCTTGGGAATTGCTCAACAAGCAGGTCTTTTCCCCGGATAGGCGCGCAGAAAAACGAGATCTGGAAATTCATATATAGCCTGTTTCTTCAATCTCCCTTCCGCGTCCTAATAGATTAATCTTTACAAAAATTTCCCTCATGCCCTTTATGAGATACGTGCCGCATATACAACATCTTGTGCTCCTTTTTTCTTGACATACAAGATCAGTTCTCCCTATACTTTAACCACTGAAAGGGACGTTCTTAAATACCATTTTTTGTCGGAGGAATCTCCATGAAAAAAATTATCTTTGTAGCAATGATGATCATCCTCTTAAACAGCCTGGCGATTGCCGGAGGAGGACTCGACAGTTTCCTTAACGATCTTAATATCCAGGCCCGGGCCGATATGAACGGCTTTTCCGCCAGAGTGAGCGCCCAATTCGGCGTCCCCCTGCCGCAGGTTCATGCCGTAATCGGTACGGTCGCAGCCCCAGCCGACGCCTTCATGGTCTTCCAGCTTGGCCAGATGACCCGCAAGCCGCCCGATAGGGTCGTGCAGGTATACCAGGCCAACAGAGGGAAAGGATGGGGAGTGATCGCCAAGAGCCTTGGCATCAAACCGGGGTCGCCTGAATTCCACGCCCTCAAGCGCGGTGACTTCGTTTTGAGCGGTCAGCCGGAAGAAGGCCCCGGGAAAGGAAAAGGGAAAGGCAAGGGAAAAGGACACAACTAGTTGCATCCTCTCCATACTCACACTTAACTTCCGGAACTTAACTTCCGGAACTTACCTTGCGAGCCATGGGTAAGAAGTATAGAAACATGCTCTAAGGCAAACATATGATAAGTATCTCAAGATTATATTGCGGCGCGGCAGAAACCATGGATGTTCTGCGCTATGGCGGCGAGAAGCATAAACGGCCGGTGGTCGTCTGGAACATGACCAGAAGGTGCAACCTCAAGTGCATACATTGCTATTCCAATTCCCGAAACATACAATATAAAAATGAATTGACCACTGATGAAGGGAAGAAGCTGATCTCCGATCTTGCCTCCTTCGGATCCCCGGTAATTCTTTTTTCCGGCGGGGAACCCTTAATGAGGGAAGATATGCCTGAGCTGGCCCAGTTTGCCGTAGATCGGGGGATGCGGGCCGTCATATCGTCCAACGCGACGCTGATGACAAAAAAAATGGCGGACATCCTCAAAAAAATAGGCGTTTCCTATGTCGGTGTAAGTCTTGATGGGATGAAAAAAACACACGACCGCTTCAGGGGCGTTGAGGGAGCCTTTGACATGGCCCTCATGGGAATCAGAATCTGCAGGGATGTAGGAATTAAAGTAGGCGTTCGTTTTACCATGAACAGGAAAAATTTTTCTGATATTCCTGCTATTTTTGATCTTATAGAGGAGGAAAATATCCCCCGGGCGTGTTTTTATCATTTGGTCTACTCAGGACGTGGCTCGAAACTGATCGATGAAGATCTGTCTCATGAAGAAGCACGGAAAGTTATCGATATTATCATGGACAGAACCCGTGATCTTTTCGAACGGGGAAAACCCAAAGAGATTCTTACAGTAGATAACCATGCCGACGGACCATATGTTTACATGCGTATGCGGAAGGAAGATCCCGAGCGGGCAAAGGAGGTTTTGTCTCTCCTTCAAGTGAATGAGGGCAACAGCTCCGGAATCGGCATTGGCTGTGTGAGCTGGGATGGTGAGGTTTATGCTGACCAGTTCTGGAGGGGTATCTCATTCGGCAACGTGCTAAAACGTCCTTTCAGTGAGATCTGGCTGGATACATCAAATGAACTGATGCTTAAACTGAAAGACAAAAACAAATATGTGAAAGGTAGATGCTCCGTCTGCCGCTGGCTAGATATCTGCGGTGGAAATTTCCGTGCAAGGGCAGAGGCAGTCGCCGGAGACCCATGGGCTCCGGATCCGGCATGTTATCTTACGGAAAAAGAAATAGTAAAGTAAAGAACCGGGGAGATTTTATATACAAAAAACATAGACGCAAAGGGATTTACCCCCGGTCACCAGAACGGCGAAATGATGGACGGGGAAACTTTTAAAAGACAACGTCGAATTAGTTCAGCAGCTGAATAATCCACTTGTGTTGCAGTTCTTTGATAAAGAAGACTTTAAAAGTGAACGTGTTTGTAATTACAAAAACATTTAAAGTATTTAAAGGCCTTTTCCTCTTGACAAGAAATGATAATAGTTGATAGGTAACTCTAAATTACACATTAGAGCGCAGTTCATTTCATGACAGGTGTCTGTTTTTATGAATCAAAAAACTTCTGCCAGAGAATGGTTCATGAAAGGATGTCGGAATGACCTTGTTGATCCTCAATCCGACGAGGCCATAGAAGCCTACAAAAGAAGTATTGTCCTTGATCCAACATTTACAGCATCATACGTCAATCTGGGGTTCATTTACCTCCACAGAGAGGATTATGAATGGGCCCTGATATGTTTACAGAGGGTGACTGAACTGGAACCGAGCAGTCCGGAAGCTTATAATAACCTTGGCTACGTATATGAGAAAATGGGTAGGTTAGGAAGTGCAAAGCAAATTTACGAACGGGCTTTAGCACTGAATCAGGGAAATACTGAAGCTATAATTAATTTAGGACATATCTCTGAATTGGAGGGAAATTATCACGGCGCCTGAGGAACAGTATAAGAAAGCTATTGAAGTAGACCCAAATGCTGAGTCACCCCGTTTCTTTTTAGCCCTTCTGTACGATCATTACGACATGTTTGACGAAGCAATACTGTGGTATAAGGATGTCCTGGGGAAAAATCCCTCCCATGAAAAAGCCCTCTTTAATCTGGGAAACCTGTATGTTCAGTTGGGTGACTACGAAAAAGGCATCGAGTTTTTTAAACGCGTACTGGCGTTTAACTCTAATAACGCAGAAGCATGGAATAATCTAGGGTCTATCTACGAAATCACAAAGCATTATGAGGATGCGATCACATCCTACCAGAAATCCCTTTCATTAAATCCTTTTCAAGAAGAAGCTAACGTTAATCTTGCTCAAATTCAGTATAACCAGTATCGATCAAACCCGAAAAGTATAAAAAAAGAAGGGATCATTCTCAGACTTCATTTTGCCCTTTCCATTAATCCACAGAAGACAAGGGCTCAACGCCTGTTGGATGAAATAACAAAGGCAAATATTTAGTGGAGGGAATCAAAAAGCCCAGCCAAAGACATTTAAAATTTTAGTGGCGTATTTTTAATTCAAAGCCAGAATATCTGGAATTTGATCATCCTGACTCATTTTTGCATAAGTATCGGAAGAAAAATCTCGGATTTTATGTGTAAGAATATACAGAGAATTATTTCACCCTCATTTAAGTCTATCCGCAATGAATTCCCGTATATCACTCCATATGGAAATGGGATCATCCGGTGATGAAGATGTCAGTTCCGGATTCTTTTTCAGGATTTGCGCTGCCAGAGCCCCAGCTACCCTGAGCCTGTGCTCGTGCGAAGATGACTGCGCCTGTTCAACGATGTGACGGGGAATATTTATTGAAATTTTAAAACCACCTACATCCATTTCTTCCAAAATTTCTTTTTTTATCACTGGTGCTGCCTTAGGTTCCGGCATTTCCGCCGGCTCCGGCACTTCCTCAGCCAGTTCGGTTGCTGTATGGGTTTCTCGCACCTCCTCAATCGAAGGAATCTGTTCTTCAGGTACCAGCTTCTCCTCTGACTCTATCGTCTCTGCAGCAGGCTCGACTTTTTCTTCCTCATGGATATCTCCGTTATGGCGTCGATCCATAAAAGCATCTACCGAAAGGACAGAGGAATCGACGGAAACCGGTATTGCCTCTTCCTCAACTATTTCCTCCAGAACCTCACTTTCAATCCTTTTTCTCGGCTTTCTCTTCTGAACGGCTGGCCCTGCCAGGTGCCTGAAACGCTCACCGATCTGACGAACAACATCCCCGGAAATTTCGGTAAATTGATTTGTTTCTCCTGCCTTTAATGATAATTTACTAATCTTATTGATCAGACGGGGGACACCGTGTTCAGAGTATTCCCATAAAAAGCCGTACGCATCATTGGTAAAAACAGGCCTCAATCCTCCAGCCAGCGTCAGCCTCGTTTCAACATACGACTTTACTAAATCCTCAGATTCTATTTTATCAATCCTGCTGAATGTACCAATCCGCTGTAATAGGTTCGCTCGTTTAGGATGCTCCAATCTCCGTGCAAGTTCAAGTTGGCCCGCCAGCACGATTGTAAATAAATTCTTTTGATCATCCTGCATATTAGTGAGCAATCTCAGGCTTTCCAAATTAGCAGGAGACATCGCATTTGCCTCATCAACAAATACCAAAACCTTCCTTCCCGAATCTATCGTCTCGAACAATATCTTGTTAAATATTTCCAGCAGATTAATTTTTCTTCTTTCTTCACACTGTTTCCCGATAAGTTGACCGATGATTTCCCTC
The DNA here is from genome assembly GCA_963695875.1 of uncultured delta proteobacterium. Classification (GTDB taxonomy): domain Bacteria; phylum Desulfobacterota; class Syntrophia; order Syntrophales; family UBA2185; genus DATKLL01. The sequence continues at coordinate 37,156 of CAVOID010000013.1, forward strand.
AATAAGCTCAATAAAAGACATATCGGGATTAGTTACCAATGCGATTTTATATTTATCCTGATCAAGAGAATCAATAATTATCCGAATAGATAAAGTTTTCCCCAGACCGACATCACCTACAATCACCGCAACACATTCATTCCCCTCCTCTATAGCAAACAGTGTTTCGGCTATCGCATTTTCCATTGACGCATGACAATCGGCATACATGGTTGGGTCTGGAACATTATCAAAAGGTGGTTTCTTGAGACCCCAATAATCGTAGTACATAAATTTATAACCTCCTCGATGGTTAAAAGCGACCTATCGAAACTTTAAAAGTATTATCCTCCGGAACTTGCAAAAACCTCTTCACTTCGCGATAGATAATCAAGGATATCCTGCAATAGGAAACGCCTGAGTCTGCCAATCTTATAACTTTTAATTTTCTTCGACTTGACGAGTTTCATGAGTGAGCTATTACTAATCTGCAGCATCTGACAAACATGTCCAGACTTAAGCATTTTTACAGTTTCCACTTTCTTGAATTGAAAATTGAAAATAATCTGCCCATCTCTCTGTCTTTGCATATCCAGGGAAACGCCGCTTGAATCCCCATTTAGGAAATACTTGACATAGCGACTTGATTTGACGAGCGCATACTGATCGGGAGTCAGATTAATGGAAATTGTCTCATCAATATCTTCATCGCATTCATCAATAGCGAACATTTCTTTTTCCACATTATCGGAACTTCGTTTTAAAATGCTTGACGGAATTTCAATCAACTCATTTTCCGGCAATACCTGCATACCAATTCCAGAAGGTCGCCCTCCAAAAGGCTCCAAAGACTCCTTCCTTCTCCTTTTAACAATAGAAAACTTTTCCATAATTATCCCTTTCATGGACAAAGCACTATAAATCCCTCATTTTTCAATCCCTTATCATATAAATGGATGTGCTTTATCCATGCTTTAAGCTAATAAAAAGCTTGTAATTCTAATAAACCATTTCGGATAAATCAATATAAAACTTAAGGTTCTCGGTAAGCAGCAAGGTTTTAGAAAACGCGCATTTAGCGCGAACACATAATAGAACAGAGGGTTTGATTTAAGGTAAATGTAGGTTGGGGTGTCCTCGATATCGAAGCGGTGGAGCGATAGGCCCGCTTCATAAAAGTACCGAGGTCAAGCTATCCGGCCTCCTGTCGATATCTATTATGATAAGGAAAAAGAGGTTATGCTTGCCGATGGCGCATAAATAAAGTATCTTCAATATAAATCCGGGATGGCAGATCATGCAAATCCGTCAGGCTCCCTTATTCACATTACCATATTTTGGATATTATGGCGTCGGCATGACGCAATCTTTGCACAAGAGTGAACAACAAATTACGGGCTGCCGCATGGGATGCCTGTACCAGAGACCAGAGTGTATCTTCCTCCATGGCCAGTAATACACATGATTCATCTGCTACAACAAAGGCTGACGTTGGCTTGTGATCGACAACAGACATTTCCCCGACACTTTCACCAGGTTCAAGCATGACAATAGGTTTAGAGTCAATGGAATCCAGATGAATACATAATCGGCCAGATAGCAGAAAATAGACGGTTCGATTTGACTGTGTGGGGGCTATGAGGATTTCCTTCGGCTCTAATTTCAGAATAGTACAGAGATCTAATAGACCTAAGATTACTTCTGGTTCTACACCTTTTAATAGATATACCTGCTTTAGATCCATTTCATCAATGTAAAATGTCGAACCATTTGATTCCTGTTCTTTCAGGACTTGTATGCCATCGTCACGAGGTCGATCCCTGCCTGGCTCTAAAGAGCCCCTCCTTCGTCTTTTAAGAATAGAAACCTTTTCCAAAATCATTCCTTTTATGGAAAAAACAATAGATTATACAATTTCCCAACCATGCAAAGGGATGCAACTTACACGAGCCTTGCAATTTTCATTTATTATTTCTAATCTTAATAGACGGTTTCAGATAAATCAATATAAATGTTATGGTCTTCCGCGTTCAGGGGGGCAATCAACAGAACGCGCATTCAGCTTGGGCGCATAACAAAAAAGGGGGCATGGTTGGAGCTGAATATGGGGGGAGATTTCCTCAATATCGAAGCAACGGCAGGATGTTTCTTAAATTCGTGATTCAGAAATTGCCTTACAAGATTTCGTCCCCATCCTCTTGGATGCAAAAAACTCCTGTACAGTGATAGGTCTCCTTCATAAAATTCACCGGTTTCGAGCTCATTTGCCTCAGGACTATGAGTCGGAAGGTTGAAGATGGCAAGGTTGAGAAAATCTATCTGATTGCCGTGCCTGACTGTGAATTCAAGGGTCTTGCGAGCCTCAGCAATTGTCTCTGAGGGGGTCCCGAAAAGCAGGTATACGTATGGTGCTATTCCCGCCTTTTTCAAGGTCTTCAAGGCAGATGAGGCCGTCTTCAGGTCAAATCCCTTTTGCATATTATCGAGGACCCCTTGGTCACCTGATTCCAAGCCAAGCTGTAACATGACGCAGCCTGATCGTTTCAGGGCCAGGCAGAAATCCAGGTCTGTCAAATGTGATGTTATCCTGGCAAATCCATACCATGGAATACTGAATAATGACTCAGCGAGGGCCTTTAGAAGTGCAGGACTGAGCGCATTGTCCAGTAGATGGACAAGGGCAGGCTTCGTGCTATCTGTGAGGTTATGGAGGTCTGTAATTACCCCGTCGATCGGTACGGGTTTATAGGGACTCCCTTCTGCTCTTTCCGGACAGAAAGAACAGCGGTTCCAGTAGCATCCACTTGATGCACTGTAAGGAAGAATTGTGCCTGGAGCCAGATAAGAGTTTGTACACAAGTCATTATAATCGGGAGTTACATTATTTTCCAAAGGCGAGATGCCGAGGATAGATAGCAGCTTATCCTCTCCTGGTCCGGCTACCATGTCGTCGACGAGTCCCTCGAATGGATTTGACCAGCCGGTCCGCCGTACCCAAGACGTTACCAGTCCGCCGCCCAAAACTATTCTGATGCCTGGGTATTCCCTCCTTAAAATGCCGATCATAGCAAATGTGCATAGTGCCTGACTCAGGAAGTTCAATGAAAATCCGACAAAGGCAGGGTGTTCCTTCTCCAGCGCCGGCAACAGCATTTTCTTGAAATAGCTATAGAAGGGATTACGCTCAGGCGTCTCGGAAGCTTTTACCAGATCCTCGCTCCTGACAGGGGAAAGATTCCGATCAAGGTAATTAGATAGACTCAGGCGTACATCGCAATGCGACGCCGATACCGCAAGAACCCGGTTGATATCCGTAACCGCCCGCTTGTAGCGATCAATATTCTTGTATACCTCCCAGGATTTCAAGGCAGCGATGTTGCTTCCCAGATAGCGAAATGAGCGGTTGGTCCATTTCTCCCGTATATTTCCCGACCTTGCTCCTTCACAGCTCTCTCCTGCCTCATTTAGGGGGTAGTTCATTCCCGTCCCGTTTTTTACGAGGAGACTTGAGATGCCTTCCATATTGGCATCAATAACCTTGCACGGTACGTTATGACGGTTCATGGCACCTGCAATCTTCGCCAGTCCTGCAGGTGGTTCACAAGGTTTGACAAGAGGTGGATGGATAAGAAGCATATTATTCGGCGATCTCGAAAAAAAGCTCAACAGGCAAGGACTAATCTATTGACTGCTGCTCCGGATTTATTTTTTCAAACAAATCTATCATGTCGTAATGTATCTTCCCATTTGTGGCCAGAACATGCGGAGATTCGAGAGAAAAAATACTGCCAAATAGATCCGTAACCATCCCCCTGGCTTCGATTATGAGAAGCAAGCCAGCGGCTGTATCCCAGGGCATCAGTTTTAGTTCCCAAAAACCATCAAAACGGCCCATTGCTACATAAGCCATATCAAGAGCTGCTGACCCGGCCCGGCGAATTGCCTGGGCACTTTTCGCCATTCCATTAAAGTAATTGATATTATTATTCTCATCATTCCTGATATCATAGGGGAACCCGGTTGCTAAAAGACTTTTAGAAAGATCGACGGTACTTGAAACGGAAATCTTTTTACCATTTAAAAAAGCACCCTTCCCTTTTTCTGCCACAAACATCTCATCCAGCATGGGATTGTAAATAACGCCGAGACGGATTTCACCTTTTTCTTCTAAGGCAATAGATACGCAGAAAACGGGATAACCATGAGCATAATTCGTTGTCCCATCAAGAGGATCAATAAGCCAGCGAAATTCTGAACCTTTGGCTGTATGTGTCGATTCCTCAGCAAGGATGTCATGATGGGGGTATCTACGTTGAATCCTGGACTTAATCAATTCTTCCGAAATCCGGTCCACCTCCGTAACAATATTGATCTCTCCTTTATAATCTATTATGTGTTTATCGTTGAGCCTTTCCTTGAGAAACATTCCTGCTTCCCTGGCGACAGAAATTACAAAGTCCCGGCAATCATCCATAAGCTATAAATTCCTATGCAAAGATATTTTATTTTCTTTCCCCCTATTAACTGCAAAAGGATTGGAGGGTTCATGTGCTTGAACCGTTCGCTCGAATTGTTGACCCCTTGAATCCTAATGGTGCCGGTTATTTTCTCCAGCCTGCAACGTATATCAACTTTTTCCATTTTTTGAAAGTTGCATCTTTCTGTTGCATGACTCTGAAATTGGTGGTAATTATTCAAACGGTATGATTCTTCAGTTTCCATCGAATTGAGACATCTGTTATGACAGATACCGTAAAAGATACGGAGAGCCCGGAACAGCCACGTAGAGATTTAAATATGACAGAACCTGACCTCAAATCTATAAGAGAATCCAAAGGATTCACTATAAAAGACATATTTGCGCGTACCCGCATTAGTATAGCTATTCTTGAAGCTATAGAAAACGGTGAATTTCACCTGCTTCCCCCGCCCGTTTTTACAAAATCCTTCATTAAAATATATGCAAAAATCTTAGGAGCTGACAGCAGTCCGACCATATCCCGTTATGAACAATACCTGGAAACGCTTAAATCTACCCAAGGGGATTTAGTAGAAACAGAAAAAATCACAAAACCAGCGAGGGTAAATTACAAGGCATTCTTGTGGGGATTATTAACTCTTATTATCGCTGGCCTTATCACTTTGACACTATCTTCCCACAAATCGGACATTGATATTTTAAAAAATCAAATTAGTGAACCTGTCCAGAATACAGCCAGTTTAAAGCCTGCCGATGATATCAAGACAGATGTCAAAAGCGAAGCAGTTGATCAGACAAATTTAGCCGTAAAAACTCATAAGAAAGAAGACGAATTACCCCCTGCAGCGCAGGTACAGCCGCCAATTAGCAAGACGGAGAGTAAGCTTAACGTTCAACAAGGAAGGGCATCTCAAGAGGTCCATAAACAGCAGAGGGAGATCGCCGGAACATATCAAATAGTTATGGAAGCCAGGGCGCTCACATGGTTAAGAATTACCGCAGATGAAGATCCACCATACGAAGTCTTACTGCAGCCCGGTGAAAAGATTCAGAAATCAGGGTCGCAATTCATGATTGATGTTGGTAATGCCGGCGGTATTGATATTGATTTTCAAGGTAAGTCTCTGGGCAACCTCGGGAAACAAGGAGAAGTTGTTCACCTAAAACTACCTTAGATTCCGGGTTTGTCAAAGATGATTTGATATTTAGATTATATAAATGAGGTTATGAAAACATGTTTGGAATAGGTGTACCTGAATTAATTGTAATTCTCGTAATTGTTTTAATCATCTTTGGTGCCGGCAAGCTTCCGGAGATCGGTGGCGCCATCGGAAAGGGTATTAAGAACTTCAAGAAATCCGTACGTGAACCGGATGAGATAGATGTAACACCCGATTCTAAAAAAAAGACCGATGAAAAAAAATAGGGCGGGTTCAGGCTAAAAGGGAACATCCTCCTCTGGTGCCTGTTCCAACCCTGAAGATGCCGGGGCCTGATCAGCACCAGCCGTATCCTGACTCCGCATTTGCCCCTTCGAATCCAGCATCTGCATATTTGCAGCAACAATCTCCGTCGTGGAACGCTTAACACCATCTTTGTCTTCCCAGGAACGCGTTTGAATTCTGCCCTCAATGAATATCAATTTCCCCTTAGAAAGATAATTGCTGCAAATTTCCGCCAATTTACCATAGGCTACTATCCTATGCCATTCTGTCCTCTGTAGCTTTTCGCCGTTCTTGTCTTTCCACTGAAGGTCCGTTGCCAGCCGGAAATTTGTCACCATTGTACCATCCGGTGTGTATCTGACCTCAGGATCGGCCCCCAGCCTTCCTATCAATAACGCCTTATTAACCATTCTTGTCCCCCTCCCCGAATCAGCGTAAGATGCGGGGGATCATATAAAACTTTACGGGGAATAGCAATGCAAAATTGGGCACGAAACGAATTTGTGCTTGATTTTATAAAAAAATTGAAGTAAAATTAGATCTCAATAAAGAGCTGTGCAGGGGTGCCGACCAGGCTGAGAAGATACCCTTTGAACCTGATCTGGGTAATGCCAGCGGAGGAAACTGAATATGTACATATTTCTTTTGGGGCATATCCTTAGAGGCAAAAGGGTATGCCCCATATTAGTTTATATAGTCAACTTTGCAGGAGAGTTTTTACAATGACACAATTAGAGATAGCGCGAAAAGGCTCAATATCTGAAGAAATGAAAAAATGTGCCGAAGTGGAGGGGGTATCCCCTGAATTCATTCGCGACGGTGTCGAGAAAGGCACCATCGTAGTGATCCGTAATATAAAGCACAGTACCATAGCGCCGCTTGCCATTAGGCAAAGGACTCAAGACAAAAATCAATGCCAATATAGGAACATCTAAAGACCGTGTGGATCTCGATCTGGAGCTCGAAAAAGTGAAAATTTCTGTCGCTGCAGGGGCAGATACAATCATGGACCTGTCCACAGGCGGTGATATCAGACGGATCAGGCAAGCTATCATCAAGGCATCAACAGCTCCCCGTTGGGACAGTCCCTATCTACCAGGCTGCCGCCGATATGGTGGAGGCGAAAAAAGCCATCATGGAAATGACCGGTGACGACATGTTCCGGGTTATAGAAGAAAATGGTGAGGACGGCGTTGACTTCATCACCGTTCATTGTGGTGTAACAAGAAGAAGTGTGGCATGCATAGAGGAAGAAGGGCGCATATTAGGTATTGTGAGCAGGGGCGGCTCCATTACCAGAAACTGGATGTCATTTAATGACAGAGAAAATCCCTTATATGAAGAATATGACCGCCTGTTAGAAATCGCCAAGCGTTACGATATGGTCCTCAGTCTCGGTGACGGGCTACGGCCGGGGTGCATCGCTGATGCCACAGACCGGGGACAGGTTCAGGAATTAATTCTTCTTGGTGAACTCGCAAAAAGGGCAAGAGATTACGGGGTTCAGGTCATGATAGAAGGTCCCGGACATGTACCTATCAAAGAGATCGAAGCCAATATCCAGCTACAGAAGAGTTTGTGTAACGGCGCACCTTTCTATGTCCTTGGACCACTACCAACCGACATCGCTCCCGGTTATGATCACATCACCTCAGCAATCGGCGGGGCCATTGCCGGAGCGGCAGGTGCAGACTTTCTCTGCTACGTAACACCGTCAGAGCACCTTCGCCTACCCACGCTCGAAGATGTCAGGGAAGGCGTCATCGCATCAAAGATCGCCGCCCATATTGCCGATATTGCAAAGGAAATCCCCGGCGCCCTTAACAAGGACAAGATGATGGCACGCTACAGAAAGGATTTCGACTGGCAGGGTCAGGTCAAAATATCCATTGACCCGGAAAGAACAAAGAAATTCCTCGAGACCAGTCAAAGCGCAAAAGAAGAGGGATGTACCATGTGCGGAGAATTTTGCGCCATCAAGCTGGGGAAAATCAGCAGTCATAAAGGGTAATCGCAATAGAAGATTGAGCAGGGTTAAAAATTGTCAGCTTCAGCATCCATTTTTCCCCAATATTCGACTTTGTACAGATTATCATTAGAGACCTTTGAAACTTTTCGTCCAATGTAATCACGAGGCGTGAAGCGTCCGTGGTAATCTTACTATTTATCAAAGACTTATAACATTTCTCCTTTTCAGCCGAAATGAACAAAACGAGTGTTTTTCAAAGGTCTTATCGAAAAAAACCTTTGCTTCTATTAAAAATCCCTTTATAAATTCTCCATGAATCTTGTCGCATCAAGAGATAGACAAATCATACTTGACTAAACTCCGAAAAAAATATAATTAAATCCGATTTCTATTTAAATTGGATAAGTTATTTATGGATGAAAGCGAACTTTTAAGAAAGAAAAAAGAAAAGATAGAATCCCTTAAAGCTGAAGGCATTGAACTGTATCCCAACGATGTTCGCGTTAAAGATACGGCCGCGTCTATTACAGAGCGTTTTATCAACATGGACAGCGATGCCCTTGCCGCAATAGATGAGAGATTCATCATAGCCGGCAGGTTGATGGCCATCCGAGACTTCGGAAAAGGGTCATTTGTCATGATCCAGGACAGAACGGGCAGGCTTCAGGCTTATATAAGAAAGAATCAGGTGGGGGAAAAGACCTATTTATTATTTAAAAGACTCGATGTGGGAGACATCGTTTTTGTTGCAGGGAAGATATTCAGAACCAGGACAAATGAACTTACTATTGACGCTGACGAAGTGAAGCTTTTGTCCAAGGCTATAAGACCTCTGCCGGAGAAATGGCATGGTCTCACGGATATCGAGACGAGGTACCGCCAGCGACACCTTGATCTTATTGTTAACCCGAATGTTAAAGAGGTATTCTATAAACGAAGCCGCATCATTCAACTTATACGTCGCTTCATGGAGAAACGCGATTTCCTGGAAGTAGAAACGCCCATGATGCAGCCGAAGGCGGGTGGTGCCATGGCACGTCCCTTCAAGACGCATCACAATGCTCTGGGTATGGATTTTTACCTGAGGATAGCCCCTGAACTGTATCTAAAACGGTTGATTACGGGAGGGCTCGACAGGGTCTACGAAATAAACAGAAACTTCAGGAATGAAGGTATTTCCACCTTTCATAACCCCGAATTTACAATGATGGAATTCTATCAGGCCTATGCCACGTACGAGGACCTGATGGTAATGACAGAAGAGATGTTTACCTTCATCGCTATGGAGCTTCTCGGTTCCCTCAAGTTTCAGTACCAGGGGACTGAAATCGACCTGACCCCCCCATGGCCGCGTATTTCAGTCAGGGACGCGATTATGCAATATGGCAAGATAACCGCTGACGTGCTTGATGATGCCGCCAGGATTGTGGCCTGCGCAAGAAGTCTGGGGCTAAACATAAATGACGGCGAACCCCGTGGGAAAGTGATGATGGCTATATTTGAAAAAGAGGTGGAGGACAAGCTCATTCAACCCACGTTTATAACTCATTATCCTGTCGAGGTTTCTCCCCTTTCGAGGAAAAATCCTGCTCATCCTGAGTTGACCGATAGATTCGAGCTCTATATTTATGGAAAAGAAATTGCTAATGCCTTTTCTGAGCTTAATGACCCCGTTGACCAGCGGGACCGGTTTGTCATGCAGCTTAAAGAAAGAGAAGCCGGGGATGATGAGGCACATGAAATGGATGAGGATTACATCCGAACTCTAGAATACGGGATGCCGCCCACAGCGGGAGAAGGAATCGGCATCGACAGGCTGGTCATGCTCTTTACAGACTCTGCCTCTATAAGGGATGTTATCCTTTTCCCCCTTTTGAGAACCAAGGAAGAATAGAATACACCGATGTCCTTTGAACTTTTTATCAGCCTCCGATACCTCCGGGCCAAGCGAAAACAGATATTTGTCTCCATTATCACATTTATATCCATTGCCGGGATTTTCCTGGGTGTTGCCGCACTGATTATCGTCCTTGCAGTAATGAATGGTTTTGAAACTGACCTGCGGAATAAGATACTTGGAATAAATTCTCACATCGTTCTGATGAAGCATACGGGGGCAATGAGAGATTACCAAAAGGTCATGAATGAGATATCGGATGTCGAAGGTGTCGTCGCCTCTACACCTTTCATATACAGTCAGGCCATGATTAAAAACGGGGGTCATACCAGCGGTGTAATCCTGCGTGGAATGCTGATAGATAGCGCATTCAAAGTCATTAATCTGGGAAAGATGCAGGAGGGGGACATTAATTACCTTTCCGGGAAAGATCGAAACAGCCTACGACTCAGTAAGGATACGTCAGTGCTTCCGGGAATTGTGATAGGCAAAGAACTGGCAAAAAATATGGGGGTCTTTCTTTTCGAACCTGTCAATATAATATCTCCTATGGGGATCTCTACGCCGATGGGAATGATCCCCAAAATGAAAAAGTTTATTGTTGTGGGCATTTTTGACTCAGGATTCTACGAGTATGATTCTACCTTGGCGTATATATCCCTTAAAGATTGTCAGGAATTCCTCAGTTTGGGAGAACAGGTAACCGGACTGGAAATCAAGGTGGACGACATTTACAAGGCAAATGTCATTGCCAAATCCATAGAGAGAAAACTTGGATTTCCCTTCTGGGCCAGACACTGGATGGAAATGAACAAGAACCTCTTCGCCGCCTTGAAACTCGAGAAGAGGGTCATGTTTATCATCCTCAGTCTCATCGTACTGGTTGCGGCGTTCAACATAATATGCACCCTGATCATGATAGTCATGGAAAAAAACAAGGACATCGCCATCTTGAAATCCATGGGGGCAACTTCAAAAAGCATCATGAAGATTTTCATTTTTCAGGGATTGACAATTGGCGCCATCGGTACTCTTCTGGGGTGCATCGGTGGGCTTGCCGTTGCATTAAATCTTGAGAAGGTTTCCGTATTCATCGAGAATCTTTTCGGCTTTAAAATACTGCCCGGAGATGTATATTACTTGAGCCAGTTACCTTCGCAGGTCAATTACAGCGACGTTTTGATCATTATTGTAGGAACCATGCTGATATGCTTCCTGTCAACTATTTACCCGTCCCGGAGGGCTTCCAAACTGGACCCGGCGGAGGCCCTGAGATACGAGTGAAGATACAGGTAAATAATTTAAACAAGACTTTCGTCAAGGATGGCAACAAGATCGAAGTTTTGAAGGACTTGGACATCACTATTGGCCGGGGACAATCATTGGCTATTCTCGGTGTTTCCGGAGCAGGGAAAAGTACCTTAATCCATATCCTAGGAACACTGGATCACCCGACATCGGGTGTTGTTCTATTTGACGATATTAATGTCTTTGAGTGGGATAAGAACAAACTGTCAGAGTTCAGAAACAAGACAATTGGTTTTGTTTTCCAGTTCCATAATCTGTTGCCGGAGTTTACCGGTCTGGAAAATACAATGATGCCGGCACTGATTCATGGCTTGTCTTACCGTAAAGCAAAGGCTCGGGCGGAAGCCATACTGCATGAAGTGGGACTCGGAGACAGGCTGACCCATAAACCAGGAGAGCTTTCCGGAGGGGAACAACAACGGGTCGCCGTCGCACGGGCACTTATAATGGAACCTGAAATTATTCTGGCGGATGAGCCTACTGGAAACCTTGATAGTGAAACAGGAAGGAAGATAGAAGACATCCTTGTAGAGCTTAATAGAATCAAACAAATTACCCTTGTTGTCGTGACCCACAATAGATCACTTGCCGACAGGATGTCCCAGAAAATAGGCCTCAGAGATGGAAAAATTCATAACTATGAATGACGACTCTGTAAAAAGTCCATATGCTGTGTTGCGCTACAACCCTCCCCGGATCAAGTCCAGGGCAGGCTTATGCAGCGTACACCTGTGTACGCATCATTCCTCGGGATTTGCGCGCCTTGAAACTTTCGCTTTTTGCAGAGCCATCCATTGTCAACCAAGTTCGCGACTTCTTATGGGATCATCATGAGCAAAAAATATTTTCTCATAAAAGCCTCCATTCTGCTGATTTTATTCCTGTTAATAAATCATCAGAATGTTTTTGCGGAAGATGTGAAAAAAATCGTTCTCCTTCCCTTCGAAATATACAGTAAAGCAAATGTATCCGAACTGCGTGAAGCCATTTATAAAGGACTTTCTGCGGAACTGGTCAAATCAAAAAACATTCAGCTTACCGAAAGAGGTACATTTGCCAAATCCATCGAGGGCAAAAAGATCGATGAAAAACTTGCCCTCAATGTGGGTAAAGAGCTGGGCGTCGATTATGTTATCATGGGGAGTCTCTCCGCATTCGGAGAGCAAATCAGCGTCGATGCAAGAGTCATTGATGTAAAGGAAGGGAGAGCACTGCCGGCCGTATTTGCTCAGGGCAAAGGCATAAAAAGTATTGGCTCTTTATCCGCCCAAATAAGGACAAATATAATAATCAAAATAGCAGCGGATATGAGGATAGCAAAAATTGAATTTAAGGGTAACCGGAAAATTGAGATCAATGCTATCAGTCAGGTCCTGAAAACCGCCAGGGGAAACCTGTTCTCAGAGACAGACCTTTCCGCCGATATAAAAGCTATTTACAAGATGGGATATTTCGATGACGTAGCTGCTGATGTCACAACTACACCGGAAGGGAAAATCATTACTTTTATTGTCAAGGAAAAAGCACTCATCTCAGAGATAAGAATAAAAGGGTACAAAGGCATTGATAAAGGAGAGATTGAAAATGCACTGACATTCAAGGTCCGTCAGGTTCTTAACCCGGAGAAAATTGCCGCGAGCATGGAAAAGATTAAGGTCCTTTATGACAGCAAGGGATACTACAATGCGGAGATTAAATATGACGTCAACAAAGAAGGTGAAAAAGACGTAATTATTACCTTCAATATCACGGAAAACGAGAGGCTGTATGTCAAAACCATCTCTTTTGAGGGAACCCGGGCATTTACGGATAAAGAGTTGAAAAACACAATGACCATTACGGAAAAGGGATTTTTCTATATTTTCACCGACTCAGGTATTCTAAAAAAAGACCAATTGAAAGAGGATACCAATAAGTTGGCTGCATTTTACCTCAATCACGGTTATATCAATGTCCAGGTCGGCGAACCTGTAATCACCCATGACACGAAGGGGATTTACATAAAGATACCGATTGTGGAAGGTAAACAATTTAAAGTGGGCAAGGTAGATATTACTGGCGATACGTTAACAGTGCCTCGGACTGAACTCCTGACTAAATTAAAAATCAACAAGGCAGAATTTTATAACAGGGAATCGGTCATAAAAGATATGGAGTATCTTAGCCAGGTCTGCAATGATGACGGTTATGCCAATGCCGATGTTGCTCCACGTACTGTTCCCCAGGAAAAAGAGCAATCTGTAGATGTTACTTATAATATTAAAAAAGGCAGTCAGGTCTACTTCAACAGAATAACCTTCACGGGCAACACGAAAACGCGAGATAAAGTGCTTAGAAGGCAGTTATCCATTAACGAAGGGGATCTATACAGCAGCAGCAAACTTAAGCAAAGTTATATGGATCTCAATCGGTTGAGATACTTTGAAGAAATCAACTTTCAGACAGAAAAGGGGCCTGATGAAACCCTCACTGATGTCAATATCAGCGTTAAGGAAAAACCGACAGGCATGTTTAGTATCGGTGCGGGGTACAGTGCCTTGGACCACGCCATTGGCACTGCACAGATTACCCAGCAAAACCTCTTTGGCAGGGGGCAGACCTTGAGCCTTAGGGCAAGCTTGGGATCTATATCATCGTTGTATGAACTCTCATTTATAGAACCATGGCTGTTTGATATTCCTTTATGGAGCAAATTCGACCTCTGGAATTCATATCGACAGTATGACAGTTATAATTTATATTCAACGGGCGGTGGAATGACATACGGTTATCCTCTTTCTTTCCTCGGAAAGTATATAGTTGGTTATATAGGATACAAGCTTGTTTCAAACGACGTCAGAGACATCCTGGACACGGCATCCAATGTAATAAAGCAACAAGCGGGGCAAACTACAACAAGCGAGGTGTCTGTCAGCCTTGTAAGGGACTCGACCGATGATTATATGTTTCCCACGAAGGGCTCTAAAAACTCTGTTGGTGTTGATTTCGTAGGCGGACCCCTGCAGGGCGACACAGAATTTATCAGATACGGCGTAAAATCTTCATGGTTCTTTCCCCTGCCCCTGGATACGGTATTTGGCGTGCGCGGGCAAGGCGGATACATACAGGGTAGCAGTGAGGACAATAAGGTCCCTATTTATGAGCGTTACTATCTGGGAGGGATAACTACTCTTCGCGGACTCCGGGATATAGGGCCGAAAGATCCGGTCACAAATGACCCTCTCGGTGGTTTTACAATGCTATGTTTCAATGCTGAATTTATATTCCCTCTAATTAAAAATGCCGGTATGAAAGGGGTCATCTTTTACGATACAGGTAATGCATGGGACAGCGGTTATCATTTGATGACTTGAGGCAAACCGCAGGCGTAGGCATCCGGTGGTACTCACCCATCGGTCCGCTGCGTCTTGAATGGGGATATGTCCTGGACAGAAAGGCTGATGAATCTGCCAGCAGATTTGAATTTACAATTGGCATGTTTATGTAGACATGCCATGTCACCTTAATAAGGAGGAAAATTTTATGAAACAAAATGGCCTGGTGATTTTGACATTAATGATGATTCTTGCGGTTTTCTTGTACGGCTCTTATGCGAGTGCCGCGGAAAAGACAGGCTTCATCGACATGAGACGAATCATGCTCAATTCAGATGCGGGGAAAAAGGCTACCGCAGAATTATCGAAGCTCTATGAAAAAGACAAAGGCCAGATACAGACAAAGGAAGCAGAGCTGAAGAAGCTGAAAGATGACCTTGACAAACAGAGAGCGGTGCTTACCGAATCCGCCATGAAAGAAAAGGAGGCGGCCTACCAGAAGAAATTCAGGGACTACCAGCTGCTGGTCAAGGATGCCAATGAAGAAATGCAGGCAAGAGATCAGGAACTTTCTAAAAAGATGGTCCCTGAGATTATCAAGGTATTGACAGCCATCGGTGATAAAGAGAAGTACACTATGATCGTTGATCTGAGCAGCTTTCCGATACCTTACCATGCAAAAGAAAACGAACTGACAGATCGTGTAATTCAAGAACTCAATAAAACGTATAAACCAAAGAAGTAAAAATCAGGATAACGCTTTGAAGAAGACATTGAGTGAAATTGCATCTTTCTTAAATGGTGAGATTATCGGAGATCCTCAGGTAGTAATTGAAAATATCCGGGGAATCGATGAGGCCGGAGTGGGTGATCTGACCTTCATTGCAAACCCAAAATACCTGAAGATGCTTGAGACAACAAATGCCTCCGCTGTTCTGGTCTCACCCGGGACGGAGAAGGCCGATAAAAATCTGATTATTGTTGACGACCCATATATTGCCCTCGGCAAGGTCCTCGCATTTTTTTATCCCGAAGATCATGACCCCCCCATGATAAGCAAAGAAACCTTCATCGAGGAAGGCGCCATTATCTCTGAAGATGCCACGATCCATCCAGGCGTCTATGTCGGTCGGGGAGCAAAAATCGAACGTGGGGTTATCCTTTACACAGGTGTCTGCATTGGTCGTCATGTCCGCATTGGTGAAGATTCCATTCTGTATCCCAATGTTGTTGTGTACAGAAGATGTATCGTCGGAAGGAGGGTCATTCTCCATGCAGGTGTTGTTGTTGGAAGTGATGGATTTGGCTTTGCCAGGCCTGGACAGGAAAATATAAAAATCCCCCAGGTGGGTATAGTTCAAATAGACGATGATGTTGAAGTGGGAGCCAACACTACCATCGATCGGGGTACCATTGATAAGACCTGGATACAAAAGGGAGTAAAAATCGACAATCTGGTTCAAATTGCCCACAATGTAGTAATTGGAGAAAATTCCGTAATTGTATCACAGGTCGGCATTTCGGGAAGTACAAAACTGGGTAAGAGTGTCATCCTGGGGGGTCAGGCCGGCCTGGTCGGCCATATTAATATAGGGGATTATGTTATGGTTGGTGCCCAGTCAGGTGTTCATGAAGATGTCCCCTCCAATCAGATCGTATCAGGCTCTCCTCATATGCCTCACAGGCAGTGGTTGCGAGTCGAGGCATGCGTTTCACATCTCCCGGAGATGCGAAAAACTGTCGCCGCACTTTTAAAGCGAGTGGAAGAACTGGAAACAAAGATAAGAGGGATCAAACAATGAATATTCATCCAACAGCTATCATATCGCCTGAGGCCAATATCTCGGAAGGGGCAGAAATAGGCCCCTACACTATAATAGGTCGGGACGTAAATATCGGCAAAAGCACGGTTATTGGACCACATGTAGTCATTGACTCCCATACGGATATCGGCGAGCGTTGCCGCATATTTCAATTTACCTCAATCGGTGCCATTCCTCAAGATCTGAAATTTAAAGGAGAAGAAAAGCGGGTCATCATTGGAAACAATAATACAATTAGAGAATTTGTTACCATAAACAGGGGTACCGCTTCCGATATAGGTATGACCATCATCGGAAATAATAACCTCATCATGGCCTACTGCCATATTGCCCACAATTGTAAGCTGGGAAATAATATTATCATGGTTAATGCGGCCAATCTGGCAGGCCATATCCATGTCGATGATTACGCTATTATCGGGGGCTTGACTGGCGTTCATCAGTTCACCCGCATAGGCTCCCATTGTATCATCGGCGGCATGTCTGCGGTGGACAAGGATATTCCTCCGTTTGTTACTGCCGCCGGCAACAGAGCAAGACTGTACGGCCTCAATGTAATAGGTCTGAAACGCAGGGGTTTTAAAGAAGAAACCATCAAGGCCCTGAAAAAAGCTTACAGGATTGTATTTCGATCATCTCTCCTTCTTTCCGTAGCAATCGAAAAAGTCAAAAACGAGGTTGAAGATATTCCGGAAGTAAGACAGTTTGTTGAATTTATCGAGAGTAGGTCAGCGAGGGGAATCTGCAGGTAATTTAAGCACTAAATCCGAATATCGAAATACTAAACAAATTCAAAAATTCAAATATCAAAATACAAACTGTTTTGCGCATTTGGATTTTGATATTGTTTAGGATGCAGGATTTAGAATTTAGGATTTAATCAACGATATGAAGAAAATCAAAGTCGGTGTTGTGGGTATCGGTCACTTGGGTAACTACCACCTGCAAAAATACAGTAAATTATCCGACTGTAAAATTGTCGGTGTCGTGGACATCATAGATGAGCGTACCCGGAAGGCAGCGGAAACATACAACTGCATGGCTCTGTCCGATCACCGTAAGCTGATAGGATTGGTTGATGCCGTTAGCATTGCTGTTCCAACAGTATCTCATCACAGGATTGCGAAAGATTTTTTGGAAGCAGGAGTTGATGTCCTGCTGGAAAAACCGATTGCCGCCACCATCGAAGAGGCTGACGAACTTGTGGCCATTGCTGAAGCAAAAGGATTGATATTTCAAATAGGATTTCTGGAACGATTTAATCCGGCAATTGTTGCACTGAAGTCGGTCATGGGTAAGCCTCTCTTTATTGAAACCCATCGCCTTCATCCCTTTTTCGAACGTGGTACAGATGTTGATGTTATACTTGATCTGATGATCCATGATCTCGACATTATTTTGCACTTTGTCAAATCACCCGTGCAGACGGTAGAAGCAGTCGGCATATCGGTACTGTCGGACAAGGTGGATATAGCCAATGCCAGGCTCACCTTCTGTTCCGGTTGTGTGGCCAACATCACCGCCAGCAGAATAACAGGGAAGACCATGCAGAAAATTCGATTCTTCGGTCTGGAGGGGTATCACGCAGTTGATTATGAAAAGCGAGAGCTGGTCTCTTTGAGCAGGAGAAACGGAGCCGAAGGAAAGATTGAAATTAGCGGAAACCCCATAGAAGTCAAGAAATTTGACCCATTGGAAGAAGAGATCCGCTCATTTCTTGATGCAGTGATCAGCAGGAATCCGCCTCCTGTATCCGGAAAGGACGGAAGAGACGCCTTGGAATTGGCTCTCCTTATCGCTGAAAAGGCGAAAAAGTCGCGGGAGATACTGCCATGATACCCATGGTCGACCTGCAAAGACAGTATAAAACCCTCAAAGCCGATATCGATACCGCCATACAGGGTGTACTTGACGGGGCACAATTTATTCTGGGACCGAATGTAGCGGAACTGGAAAAAGAAATTGCCGCGTATCACGGTGTCCCTCATGCTATCGGCATTGCCAGCGGTACCGACGCCCTGCTGCTGTCGCTCCGGGCCTGCGGCATCGGCGCGGGAGATGAGGTTATTACCACTCCCTTTACCTTCATTGCCACTGCGGAAGTTATATCACTTCTCTCTGCTACACCAGTCTTTGTAGACATTCGGCCGGAAACATTCAATATCGACCCTGATAAAATAGAAGAGAAGATCACGGAAAAAACCAAAGCAGTCATCCCTGTCCATCTCTTTGGCCATCCTGCGGATATGGATCCTATAGTCAGGATTGCGCGGAAATATAACATTAAAATCATAGAAGATTGCGCCCAGGCCTTTGGCGCGACGTACACCGGGAAAAAGGTGGGTACCATAGGAGACTGCGGTTGCTTCAGTTTCTTCCCGAGTAAAAACCTGGCCGGCTACGGTGACGGAGGGATTATCATCACCCGGAATGAGGATCTGGCAAAGCTGATCAGGCTCCTCCGTAATCACGGCAGTGCAGTTAAATACCATCACTCGATTTTAGGTTACAACAGCCGTCTTGATGAAATCCAGGCTGCCATCGTCCGCGTCAAAATGAAAAAGATCGAAGAATTCAATGACAGGCGCAGGATTAATGCTGACCTGTACAGGACTTTCATCAAAAGGGACGATATCTCATTCCCCGTTGAGATGCCTGATTGTAAACACATATATCACCAATTCACCATCCGCTCAAAAAACAGGGACAGCATTATGGATACCCTTAAAAATAATAATATCTCCTCCGCGATCTATTACCCTGTGCCTCTCCATAAGCAGGAGGTGTTTGTCCTACAGAACATCAGCGGCAATAACCTGATAAACAGTGAGACATGTGCCGGAGAGGTTCTTTCCCTTCCCATGTTCCCGGAGCTGGAAAAAGAGGAAATCCAATATATCAGTAATGTGATCAATCATGCACCCTGAAGAAACCCTTCTTAAAGAAAGACGAAACAGAGAAACCGGCAATACAAAACGAATCATGATTGTGGCGGGGGAAGCTTCAGGTGACCTCCATGGAGGAAATCTTGTCCAGGCAATGCACCGGATCGATCCGACTATACGATTCTACGGTGTCGGCGGCAGGAAGTTGAAAGAAGCAGGTGTTAAATTGCTGGCGGATTCAGCAGATATGGCAGTTGTCGGACTGACCGAGGTTGTCTCTAAACTGGGGATGATCCTGAAAGTCATGGCTCAACTGAAGGCATCGATGAGAGAAGACAGACCCGATCTCGTTATTCTCATTGATTACCCGGACTTTAACCTGTCACTTGCGAAGGCAGCAAAAAAATATGGCATTAAGGTTTTTTACTACATCAGTCCCCAGGTATGGGCCTGGAGAAAAGGACGGATCGGACAAATCAAAAAAACCGTCGATGAAATGGCCGTGATTCTACCCTTCGAAGCCAGTCTCTACAATAAGGCCGGTGTCAATGTGGAATTTGTCGGTCACCCCCTCTTAGATGTGGTCGGAACGAAATACTCCCGAAAGGAGGCAAAGCTGAAATTCGGCCTCAAGGAAGGGGTAACAACGGTAGGGATTCTGCCCGGAAGCAGGCAGTCCGAAGTTGCCAGACTTCTTCCCGAAATGCTCAGGGCAGCGGAGATTATTGAAAAGAAGCTGAAACATGTCCAATTTGTGCTGCCCCTTGCCGATACACTCGATATCACTTTTGTCTCACAAATAATTTCGCAATATCCAATAAAAGTGGAAGTCATTCGCAATGAGGTCTATGATGTTATTGCTTGTGCAGATATTGCCATGGTTGCATCGGGAACGGCCACCCTGGAAACGGCATTGATGGAGACACCCATGGTTATCATTTATAAAGTGTCTGCACCTTCCTATTATGTCGGAAAAATGGTAATAAATATTGACCATATCGGTCTTGTTAATATCATAGCCGGAAGGACAGTCGTCCCGGAGTTGATCCAGGATGAGGCAAGTCCGGAAAAGATAGCGGCCACGGTCGTGGAGATTCTTACCGACAGCAAGCGGATGGCTGATATTAAGATAGAGCTGTCAAAAATAAGGGATATGCTGGGAAGCCCCGGCGCCGCCGAAAGGACTGCCCGCCTGGCATATGACATGATATAAAAATTTGTCATTGCGAGTCGGCCGAAGGCAGGCGTGGCAATCCCAACCATTGAAATAGTAGACATGTGCAATACTGACCAGGATCACAAGCTTGCGGTTCCCTTGATTTTTATATAAAAAAGTGAATCTTGTATAAGAGTTTAGACAATTGGATATTTTTAAACGCCTCTTAAAACTGGCAAAGCCGCATATGTCAAAATTCATTTTGGCGATGCTCTCTATGCTCGTAGTCGGGGCCACAACATCCACTCTGGCCTTTCTTGTAAAGCCAGCCTTAGATGAGATCTTCCTTAAAAAAAATGCGGACATGCTGATATGGATACCAATCGCTGTTATTGTCATATACATGATAAAGGGAATTTGCAACTACACGCAAACCATACTTATGAGCTTTATCGGCCAGCGGATTGTCGCAGATCTCCGGAATAATCTCTACAGACAGATGCAGCTGCAGTCTCTTTCATTTTTCACCATTAATCCCACGGGTATCCTCATGTCCCGGATTACCAATGACGTGGGTTATGTCCAGGGAGCCGTGTCGGAAGCAGTGACCAGTCTCCTCAAAGACTCCTTTACTCTCATCTGTCTCGTCTTTGTTATCTTTTACCGGGACTGGCAATTGGCAATAATTGCCATGTTTGTTTTTCCCCTCACCATTTATCCCATCTCCAGGTTCGGGAAGAAAATGAGGAATATCGCCACACGGACTCAGGTGACGATGGGCAGTTTGACTACACTCCTTCAGGAAACCATATCCGGCACGAGGATTGTCAAGGCCTTCAGCATGGAAGAGTATGAAAACCAAAGGTTTGCAAAGGAAAATGAACACCTCTTCAAGCTGGCCCTGAAATCCGTATCGGTCAGTGCCATTTCCAGCCCCTTCATGGAATTCCTGGGAGGCATCGGTATCGCTACGATTATCTTCTACGGAGGGTACCAGGTAATAAAAGGAGTCTCCACACCGGGGACATTCTTTTCTTTCCTCACGGCCCTCATCATGCTCTATGAACCGGTCAAACGACTGACCAATGTCAATAATACTATTCAGCAGGGAATCGCCGGCGCAAAGCGTGTCTTCAGCATCATCGATACAATCCCCGATATCAGAAATGACGCAAGAGCTGTCGATCTGCCGAAGATTTCCAGGGGCATTGACATAAAAAATGTCACCTTCCGTTATGAAGAAGCACCGGTATTGAAAAATATTGACATCTCCATCAAGGCAGGTGAAGTTGTCGCCTTTGTCGGCATGAGCGGCGGGGGCAAGACGACCCTTGTCAATCTGATCCCGCGATTTTATGACGTGACGGAGGGACGAATACTGATTGACGGCCATGATATTCGCGATGTGACCATCGAATCCCTGCGCGGGCAGATCGGCATCGTCACCCAGCAGACAATCCTCTTCAACGACACGGTGAGAAACAATATCGCCTACGGCAACATCGAAAAGACGGAAGAAGATATCATCCGGGCGGCGAAGGCAGCCAATGCCCATGACTTTATCATGAACCTGCCGAAAGGATATGACACGATTATCGGTGAACAGGGGGCGAAGCTCTCCGGAGGGGAGAGACAGAGAATTTCCATCGCGAGAGCCCTGCTCAAGGATGCTCCCATACTTATCCTCGATGAAGCAACGTCGTCTCTCGACACGGAAGCAGAAATCGAAGTCCAGGATGCCTTAGAAAACCTCATGAAGGGAAGGACAACCCTGATAATCGCTCATCGTCTTTCAACAATCCGTAACGCCCATCGCATAATAGTGCTTGCAAGCGGTGAAATCGTCGAGGAGGGAACACACGAATCCCTTATGGAAAAGAAGGGCGAATACTTCAAATACTACAATATGCAGTTTAAAGATGAAAACAGGAACGGCATTGAAAAAACTCGCCAGTAGATTAAGAAAAATCTGGTATGCTGATACCGCTGCATCCGTCCTGAACCCCCTGACTCTGATCCTATCTCTCCTGTCTTTACTGTACCGTTTGGTGGTCAGCTCGAGAAACCAGATGTATGATCTTGGCATCTTTCAGCAATATAAACTTCCCTGTAAGGTAATCAGCATCGGAAATATAACAGTTGGCGGGACAGGAAAGACGCCTGCAGTGATTATGCTGGCAAAGCTATTGAAAGAAAGAGGATACAGACCTGCCGTATTAAGCAGAGGATATGGCGGAAAGGCGAAATCCGCGGTAAACGTCGTATCAGACGGTTCAAAAATCCTGATGGGACACATTGAAGCCGGAGATGAGCCGATCCTCATCGCAAAGGCTGCGGAAGGAATACCGGTCCTTACAGGGCCGAAAAGAATCCTCACGGGCAGATTCGCCATAGAAAAACTGAATGCCGACATCCTGATCCTTGATGATGCCTTCCAGCACAGAGATATCTTCAGGGATGTAGACATTGTCATCATGAATCGGGAACAACCCTTTGGAAACGGTTTCCTGCTGCCCAGGGGGCCACTTCGGGAATCCCCGGAAGCCCTGAACCGGGCTCATTTCCTCATATGGAAAGACAGCACCGGAGACGGCCGTTATCCGAAATACCAGGAACAGGGCATTGGATGGTTTCTCCCCGTCCTTTCGGTGTATCTGAGACCGAAAGACATCATTCGCGGGAAGACCGGGGAGGTTTATCCCCTGGAATTCCTTCAAGGGGAAAAAGGTCTGTGCCTTCGCGGGAATCGCGTCACCGGAGGCATTCAGCAGAACTCTCGAATCTTTAGGTGGGGTTGTGACAAGTTTCACTGAATTCCCCGATCATTACCGGTTCACCGAAACGGATATTTCATACATTCGGAAGAGATGTATTGATTCCTCATCGGAGATCATTATGACCACGGAAAAGGACGGCGTCCGTCTCACAGATTTCCCCGATTTTTTGAAAGATGTCTTTCTCTTGAGGCTGGAGATGGAAATGCTCCCCTCCCGGGAGGAATTTGAAGGGCCGATTCTTGAGAAACTGAAATGAAAAAATCAGCAACGACAGACATTATACTTAAATGCTTCAGCTCCATTCCCCGGAAGCTGAGAATCGGATTCTTTACAGGGATGTTTCGCCTTTTTTACTATCTTTCCCCGAAACAGAGATTGATTACGATTCACAACCTCAGGTGTGCCTTTCCGGAAAAAAGCACATCCGAAATCAAAGCCATCGCCAAAGGCGTATACAGGACCCTGGGCATAATAGCGGCGGATTTTTTTGAAATTCCTTCCTTAACAAAGGAGAACATCGGTGATTTGGTCGAGGTTGAAGGACTCGAAAACTGTAAAAAGGCCCTGGAAAAGAACAGAGGGCTTCTCATGCTTGGCGCCCACTTCGGCAACTGGGAGCTTGCTGCTGTAGCGTTTTCACTGCTAGTTAAAACCTGTGGTTATTATCTATCGTCCCCTGGATAGTTCTATCCTCGAAGATCTGGTATTGTGGGTAAGATCATCCACCGGTAATATCCTCGTACACAAAGAACGCGCCATGAGAAAAATGCTCAGGAGCCTCAGAAAGAACGAGATTATCGGCATCATGATCGATCAGAATATGGCCTGGCAGGAAGGGGTATTTGTAGATTTTTTTGGCAGGCCTGCCTGTACGACCAATGGGTTGGCACTCCTTGCCCTGCACACGGATGCGCCGGTGATCCCAGGCTACATACTCAGGTTGGAAAACGGCAAGTACAGGCTGGTTATCAAAGAGGAGATGCAGGTCGTCCGCACAGGCGATGATGATGAGGACATACTGATCAATACCCAGAATTTCACCAGGGTCATCGAAGACATAGTCAGGCAGCAGCCGGATCAATGGCTCTGGATTCACCAGAGGTGGAAAACGAAACCCTGGCAGGTACCAAAAACCGTTTAGTCGCAGGTGTTATTAATAAATGAAAGTCAGGATCTCAAAAAAAATCCCTTTCAGCAGTGCAAAGAATATTCTGATACGGGGAACAAACTGGATCGGTGATGCCGTTATGACATTTCCTGCTGTTGCCGCCATCAGGAATACCTTCCCGGGAGCAAGAATATCCATACTCGTCAAGCCCTGGGTTGCGGAGATCTTTCATCTCTGTAAGGATGTTGATGAAGTCATTTCATTTCAAAGTCCCGGCGTTCATTCAGGCATTGCCGGGAAACTCAGATTGGCAAAGGAACTGAAGGAAAGAAGATTTGATATGGCTATCCTCCTGCAAAATGCGATAGAGGCTGCCATAATAACGTGGCTCGCCGGAATTCCCATCAGGGCAGGATACAATTCCGACGGGAGGGGGATGTTGCTGACGCACTCCGTCCAGAGGACGGAAGCCATAAGAAAGGTCCATCAGATCGAATACTACCTGGAAATGGTTAAATCCCTCGGATGCCTGCCCGCGGAAACCAGCGTCAATCTCAATCCGGGGACGGAATATGAAATCTTATCGGAGAAGTTATTCGACAAGTTCGGTATCGGAAAGGAGGGTCTTGTCATCGGCTTGGCCCCTGGAGCTACTTACGGACCGGCAAAGAGGTGGTTTCCCGAAAGGTTTGCCGCCGTTGCCGACAGGCTGATTGATGACCTCTCTGCGCGGGCGATTCTTTTCGGAAGCAAGGAAGACAGAAAAAGTGCAGATTTAGTGGAACAGAATGCCCACCACCGATTGATTAACCTGGCAGGCAAAACGAGCCTGAAGGAGACGATAGCTCTTATGTCCAGATGCGATCTTTTTATATCGAACGATTCGGGCTTGATGCATGTTGCCGGGGCTTTGAGCATTCCGACGGTTGCTATTTTTGGATCAACAAATCCTATCACCACCTCCCCTGTCGGAGACAAAAGCGTTGTTATATATAAAGGCGCATCCTGCAGCCCGTGTCTCAAGGAGGTATGCCCGACGGATTTCAGATGCATGGACATGATCGGTGTCGAGGAGGTTGTTGAAACTGCCAAGAGGCTATTGATCAGCTCACAGCATCCTGAGGGGATAGAGATCATGTGACGTCATTGCGAGGAAGCCGAAGGCTGACGCGGCAATCTCAGAGACTATGGATCTTCTGAACGCAAATATTATTTCTCTCGATCCCCCTCTTTCCTAAAGAGGGGTTAGGGGAGATTATATGATATACTACAACACCAAATTAAAATGCCATTCCCGCTCTCTCAGAAAAAACATGACAAACGCTGAAAAGCTGCTGTGGATGAGATTGAGAAGAAGACAGCTGAAAGATCTTCAATTTTACCGACAGAAAATCGTCGGCAACTATATTGTTGATTTTTACTGTCCGAAAGCAAGAGTGATTGTTGAACTTGACGGTGGACAACATTACACCGAGCAGGGACTAGAAAGAGATAGGGTAAGAAGCAAATACTTAACTTCTCAAGGACTTAAAGTCTTACGATTCTCTGACAGGGAGGTATTTGAAAATCTGGAAGATGTTCTTAAAAAAATATTTGTGAATTTGTAACTCGTTTGAATAATCTTAAATCCCCCTGTATCCCCCTTTGCGAAAGGGGGACCACCACTATAGAAAGCTTCAGGTCCCCCCTCTTTTCTAAAGAAGGTTTAGAGGAGATTAGGGAAGATAAAAAGGTAGAAGCGGCAACATGAATCAAATAATCAAGCAGACAAAAACGAACACAGCGGTTTTTCTGGACAGGGATGGAACGATCAACGAAGAGGTCGGATACTTAGACAGCATTGACAAGCTGAAGCTCTTTGCCAATACAGCGGAAGCAATCAGGATGATAAACGAGAGCGGTATGAAAGCCGTGGTGATTACCAATCAGTCGGGAATCGCGAGGGGATATTTCAGCGAAGAATTCGTCAAGAAGGTTCATAAACGCATCCAGAAAATACTGAAGGCAAAAGGCGCGTTCATCGACGCTTTCTATTATTGTCCCCATCACCCGGAAGGCGTCGGGACCTATCAACAGTCATGTGCGTGCAGAAAGCCGGAGGCCGGGTTGCTCATCGCGGCTGCTCAGGATATGGATATCGATCTCACCCGTTCATACGTGGTGGGAGATATGGTCAAGGATATCCAAGTGGCGAGCAAGGTGGGAGCAAAGGGCTTACTGGTAAAGACAGGCTATGGAACAAACACCATCCGGAAAGACTTGACAGCAGGTTCTGCAGAAACCTGCCGACCATGCTACATAGCGGAAGACATACTCGATGCGGTTAAGTGGATCATGAATGATCGTAAACCGAAAAAAACGAGAGCTTTGAAAAAATGATTGGATATTGCGAGGTGAGCCGCAGCCTGAGCAACGCGAAGGGGTCGTGACGTGGCAATCCCTTATATTATGAATCAGGTTATGAGATTGCTTCACTGCGTCGCAATGACAAAGGACGTTTTTTCAACAGCTCCCAAATGGTTTCTAATATGAACATCCTTATCGTAAAATTGAGCGCCATAGGCGATGTTATCCATACCCTCCCTGCTTTAGCCGCCCTTAGAAAACTTTACCCCGATGCAAATATAACTTGGGCCATTGAAGAAGCCTCTTCTGATCTGATCACAGACCACCCCCATCTCGACAGAGTCATCATTTCCCGAAGAAAGCGATGGATTGACGATCTCAAACATGGCAGGATAGGTAAGCCTTTTGATGAAATGAAATCCTTCATTAAAGAATTAAAAGCGCAATCTTACGATCTGGTGATTGATTTTCACGGACTTTTCAAAAGCGCTGTTGTTGTTTTTCTCAGTTCCGGCAAGAGAAAGCTTGGCTACGACAGTATGCAGGAGATGAGCGGCTTCTTTCTCAATGAAAAGATCCCCGAGGATATGAATAAACATGCAGTCGACCGTTATCTCGATTTTCTGCGGTATTTAGGCGCTGACGTAAAGGAGCCGGAATTTTTGATTCCTATCCGGGAAGAAAACATAAGCAGGATCGAAGGATTTTTGCAGACAAACAAGATTGACAAGAAAGACCGGTTTGTGGCAGTAAGCCCAATAGCACTCTGGGACACAAAGCTGTGGGAAGATGAAAAATTTGCCCGATTGTGTGATCGGATTACAGAAGATTTAAAGGTCAGGGTTATTTTTACCGGAAGCGACCGCAGAAAGCTGGAAAGTATTCAATCCCGGATGAGATTTCCTGCCGTTAACCTCGGAGGTGTAACAACTTTGCGGGATCTGGCTTATCTGTACCAGTTATCTTCGCTATTGATTACGACCGACTCAGGCCCTATGCACATCGCAGCAGCTGTAGGAACACCTGTTGTCGCGCTTTTCGGTCCAACCGACCCATCCAGGACGGGACCGTATGGAAGGGGGCATACAGTTATACGAAAGGAATTAGCCTGCAGCCCCTGTTTCCTGAAAAAATGCGACTCCATGAAATGCATGCTGGACATAACCGTCGAGGAAGTTTTCTATGCAGTAAAAGAAAAATTATCAGGTGAGGAGCGATACAATGGTGACACTTCATAAGTACAAATTGTTAAACACAGTTATTGTTATCATCATTATCTTTTCAGGGAAGTATGCTTTCCAACGCAGATTTAGCGATGCCTAACGGAGGTATTAACACTAATTTCGCAACTATTGGCTACTCGGTATTTTTTGATTGAAATCTCCCCGGACGGGGATAAAGATGTGAGAGCTCTGAGAAATTGCGTTTATCGCCATTGCGAAGAGCTTTAGCTCCGCGGCAATCTCAAGTATAATATAGATAAAGATTGCTTCTCTTCCGCTCGCAATGACGGAAAAAGCACTTTAAAGAATTCAAAAAGGAGGCATAAGAATGGCGATAAGCAAAGAGCTTCTAAATATATTGGCATGCCCCAAGTGCAAGGGAGACATTTACCTGAATGAAACGGGGGATGGTTTGATCTGCGATAAGTGCAAGCTCTTGTATGAAATCAAAGATGATATTCCGATTATGCTTATCAATGAAGCAAAAAAACTTCAATAATTTCACTACCGCAATCACCCCTTTAAACCTTTGCACAATTGGTTCTCTATCATTGCGAGCGGAAGCGAAGCAATCTCATAAGCCTTTGATCATATTACAATTAAAGATTACGGATTGAAAGCGAGAGAGATTTAATTCTAAAAGTATAAAAATGTCGGTTATCTTTACATTTCTCTATTTATTGCACATCTTATTAAATTATTTCACTATTTCTGCCATAATCATTCTAAAAGCATAAAGATGACGGTTTTCTTTACAAATTCTCTATTTATTGCATATCTTATTAAATTATTTCACTATTTCTACCATAATCATTCCAAAATTTCTTCTTTTTATTCCGTAATCGTCGGATTATTTTACAATTTTGTATTTGATCGCAGCTCCACCAAAGTATAAATATCGTAATTTCAATTACTTACAAAAACGGCATGTCTCATGCATGATAAATAACCAAATTGATATGATAAGAATTAAAATAGTTTAAGGAGGTGAGGGAGAGTGAAGAAATATTTTATTCTTTCGATTTGTTTGACAGTTGTTTTCGGAATGGTGACGTCAGCATCAGCATTAAGTTATACTAATACCAAGGACATAGATCAATGGCTGAGCGGAGTAGGAACATTCTCTTGGACACAGCCATTACCCGCGGGTTTTGCAGTACCACCTGCTAGTGTATCTTCTGCTACTCTGACAATCGAAGCGTGGGGTGTGGGTCCTTTTGGTAGTGATAAAGTTTATGTGGAAGGCGTATTTCAAGGAGCGCTCAATAACGGTATCATCAGTTGGACAGATACTATCATTTCAACATCGGCGGAGTATTTTCAAGCTGGGTGGGCTCAATGAGCCTTTTACTGTATCACTAAACTATAATGAAGTACCCTGGGTTATTTAATTTCCTCTATTTGGATACATCGAAATTAGATATTAACTTATAGCGTTCCCGAACCTACCAGCATGCTGCTTCTTGGACTTGGTCTGGTTGGTGTTGCTGCGTTTAGGAGAAAGTTTGGAAATTAAAATCAAATCAAATCTTCGAAATAAAGGCAGAGCTATTTGGCTCTGCCTTTTTTTTCCAATAATAAAAATTATGGGTTGAAATATTGTGTGAATACTGCGCATGAAAAACAACATTACATGAAGTTATGTTGTTTTTCTAATTCCAACCATCACCATACAATACAACATATCAATTGGCAATCCATAATCTTAATAAATAGTTAATATCGGGGATAAAGATATCTTTTATTACGTATGATGAGGTTCTATTAAATATTTCTATATATTTATTAATACTGTAAAATTCATTTACTCGTATAAATCTTTTACTCTTGAATAACTTGACCAATAAAGTTATAAAAAGTGAAGAGGGTTTTGTGTTTAAAAATGATGGAAAATACAAATAAAAAAATGTCCTAATTGTGCAGAAATTATTTATGAGGAGACACTTATGAAAAAAGGAATATCTCCAGTGTTGTTGGCGGTCTTTTTATTCATCTTTGCAATGCCGATGCACACTGGTGTTTCGGGTTCCAATGCATATGCTGAGACGGTGAGCCAGATTGCGTTAACTAAAGAAGTTGCGTTATTAAGTATTCCCGGAACGGTAAAAGGCATGCTTCAGTTCAAGTCAGGCGGGCATGTTTTGGGCTTTCAGCCGAACAAGGCGTACCTCGCAACGCTGGACCATGCCTTGAGCGTCGAGTTTCTCGGCACGAAGGGTGTAATGCCGAAGGCTGATGGTAATGCATCTGTTGCGTCAACAATGCAGAAAGCACCTCCCCTGAGCAAAGTAGTGTATCAGAACCTCTGGGAGGGCATTAGCCTGACTTACGAATCGACGGAGGACGGCCTAACCGAAAGCACGTATCATGTTGCGCCAGGTGCCAAAGTGTCGAGTATTCGGCTGCGGTATAACGTACCGGTGGAGGCACAGAAAGACGGATCTCTGAAGTTCAAGTTCGTTACCGGCTGTCTTACCGAATCTGCTCCTGTGGCGTGGCAGGAGATTGAGGGAAAGCGTGTGCCGGTATCGGTAGCATTCAGGGTATAGGGGGCGAGGTCGGGTTCAGCGCGGCAAATACGATGCCACCCACCCGCTGACAATCGAATCCCAACTTATGCCTGGCATACCTTTTACGGGTCTGCAGCGGCAGTGATCAGGCCATGGCATAGCTGTAGACGGCAGCGGCAATGTGTATGTGACGGGACATAGTCACTGCCACCTGGCACGGTGACGGCACGTACAAGCCCCTTCACGCCTACAGCGGCAACAATGACATCTTTGTGCTTAAACTTGACAGCAGCGGAGCATATCAGTGGCACACCTTTTATGGAACCAATAGCGGCGATAGTTACGGCTATGGCATAGCTGTAGACGGCAGCGGCAATGTGTATGTGACGGGAAATAGCACTGCCTCCTGGCTTGGTGACGACGGTACAGAACCCAGTTCATGCCTACAGCGGTAGCAATGACGTCTTTGTGCTGAAGCTTGACGCTAACGGGGCATATCAATGGCACACCTTTTATGGCTCTGTTAGCGGCGCTGTTCCCGGCTATAGCATAGCTGTAGACGGCAGTAGCAATGTGTATGTGACGGGAAATGCGCTGCCTCCTGGCAGGGTGACGGCAGTGCAAACCCTCTCCACGCTTATAGCGGCAGCAATGACATCTTTGTGCTGAAGCTTAGCGCTAGCGGGGCATATCAATGGCACACCTTTTATGGCTCTGTTAGCGGTGCTGATTTCTCCTTTGGCATAGCAGTAGGCGGCAACAATGTTTATGTGTCGGGCTTAAGCACTGCCTCATGGCAGGGTGACGACAATACAAACCCAGTTCATGCCTATAGCGGCAGCAATGACATCTTTGTGCTGAAGCTTAACGCTAACGGGGCCTATCAATGGCACACATTTTACGGCTCTGCTAGCGGCAATGATCAAGGCAATGGCATAGCTGTAGACGGCAGCGGCAATGTGTATGTGACGGGATATAGCGCTGCCTCCTGGCAGGGTGACGGCAGTGCAAACCCTCTCAACGCTCATAGCGGCATCAATGACATCTTTGTGCTGAAGCTTGGCGCTAGCGGGGCATATCAATGGCACACATTTTATGGCTCTGCTAGCGGTGATGATTTCTCCTTTGGCATAGCAGTAGGCGGCAACAATGTGTATGTGACGGGATATAGCGCTGCCGCCTGGCAGGGTGACGGCAATACAAACCCAGTTCATGCCTATAGCGGGAGCTATGACATCTTTGTTCTGAAGCTTAACGCTAACGGAACCTATCAATGGCACACATTTTACGGATCCGATAGCAACGATGATTTCAGCAATGGCATAGCTGTAGACGGCAGCGGCAATATTTATGTGACGGGATATAGCGCTGCCTCCTGGCAGGGTGACGGCGATGCAAACCCCCTTGAGGCCTATAGCGGCAGCAATGATATCTTTGTGCTGAAGATGACAGAATCTTCGCTGTATGCGGTCCTTCGCGGGGGCCGGCATCTGGAAATGGGATGGCACAACCTGGAGCCAGGTTACGCCGAATGCTCCGACAGACATGGCAGCCTCAGGTTCGCTATTGTACGGGAACTTTGGGACAGGAGCCGGCATCTGGAAATGGGATGGCAGCAGCCTGGAGTCAGGTTACACCGAACGCTCCGACAGACATGGCAGCATCAGGTTCGCTATTGTACGGGAACTTTGGGACAGGAGCCGGCATCTGGAAATGGGATGGCACAACCTGGAGTCAGGTTACACCGAATTCTCCGACAGCCATGGCAGCATCAGGTTCGCTATTGTACGGGAACTTTGGGACAGGAGCCGGCATCTGGAAATGGGATGGCACAACCTGGAGTCAGGTTACACCGAACTCTCCGACAGCCATGGCAGCATCAGGTTCGCTATTGTACGGGAACTTTGGGACAGGAGCCGGCATCTGGAAATGGGATGGCACAACCTGGAGTCAGGTTACACCGAATGTCTCCTACAGCCATGGCAGCCTCAGGTTCGCTATTGTACGGGAACTTTGGGACAGGAGCCGGCATCTGGAAATGGGATGGCACAACCTGGAGTCAGGTTACACCGAATACTCCGACAGACATGGCAGCCTCAGGTTCGCTATTGTATGGGAACTTTGGGACAGGAGCCGGCATCTGGAAATGGGATGGCACAACCTGGAGTCAGATTACGCCGAACGCTCCGACCAGACATGGTGGCAGGTTTCTAAAGCCTTGTGCTGTCACTCATATTTAACGTAGTAGTAAGATCAGTAAATGTCGTTTATCGGGGAGGGAGAGATCTCTCCCCAAATTCCTGCCCATCCTTAAATCAGAACCGTCAGATTGTGCTTATCGATGAAGCAAAAAAACTTCAGGGAGTGTTGGTTCAGACTAATGCCCTTCTGAAACGTTTGCACAACTCTCATTCAGTCATTGCGAGGGTGAGCCGCAGCCCTGAGCAACGCGAAGGGGCCGCGACGTGGCAATCCCTCATATTATGAATCAGTTTATGAGATTGCTTCGCTACGCTCGCAATGACAGAGAACCAATTGTGCAAAGGTTCACTTCTATAAACCTATTTGATTAGCTATTTTCTTGTCCTGAAAGTTTCGTCGAGACCATATCCGGATCGAATGCCGTGATATAATAAAAGCTGAATGATGACTTTGCAAAGGGGAGGTCAAGAGCTTGCAGGCGAAATCCGGATAGCTCAACCGATAGTTTGGCCGATCTGATTTATACCTTCCATGATCATGGATACCACAACCCCTATTTTTGCGGCCAAAATCCAATTGACACACAATATCGTTCTTCATATACTCCCATCGTGAAAAAGCAATGTCTTATCAGACTCAGGAAGATGTCAAGCGGTTCAGATTTTCGGACTTTTAAGCAGTTCTGGAATTGTTAAGCGAATGCCAGGGGATAGTAATAATATGAAAAACACGAACTACAGAAACGGGAATTGTAGATACCTGATTATCGCGGTCGCCTGCTGTGTGGCCCTTCTGCTTCCGCTCAGCTTCTCAAAATCATTTGGAGAATCGCCCGAGCTTTCTTCAACTTCCCAAGAGACGCTTCGGTTGGGAGAACGTATGTACCGCGACGGGAATCCTGCCGTCGGGAAAACCCATGCTCTACCCTGATCAAAGGAGAGCCTTCCATCCCCGGTACAACCTATGCGTGCGCAAGCTGTCATCTGCGCAGCGGGCTCGGAGCTCTGGATGAGAATGTTTATTCACCGTCCGTGAACGGGAGAAAACTCTTCCGGCCGCTTTATAGGGTCTACAAAGGTATTGAACAATCTCAAACGCCCCCGCTCCGACCGGCATATACCGATGAAACATTAGCAACGGTAATTCGCAGCGGTAAGGATCCCGCCGGGCGTGTACTGAATGATGTCATGCCACGTTATATTCTTGAGGATAGGGACGCAATGATCCTTGTTAATTATCTAAAATCACTTTCCTCACAATTCTCACCCGGGGTAACGGATACGTCACTTCGCTTTGCAACTATCATCACTGACGACGCAATTCCCGAAGAACGTGACGCAATGCTGACTTCTTTGGAAGCATTCGTCAGACTTGCGAATACTAAGGTAGATTCTTTCAACACTCCGCAATTTTACAAAACTCGAGCTGATGGCTGAAATCATGTCTTCGCTCAAACATGCCTGGCTCAAGGGAATTTGCGAAAAAGAACTTTTTTCTTTCACTTTGGGTATTGAAAGGTCCAGCGGAGACCTGGCGCGTCCAACTGGAGGAGTACAATCGCAAGGAGCCGGTATTTGCCCTGTTGGGAGGGATTACGAACGGCGATTGGAAGCCAATTCACCAATTCTGTGAAGATAACCGGATTCCCTGCCTGTTCCCCAATACGGACTTTCCGGTTATATCCGACAAGGACTGGTATACACTGTACCTGTCCAAGGGGTATTACCAGGAGGGGGAAGGCGCTGCCCGCTATCTGAACAGCAAGGATCATGTGATAAAGGGTAAAGCCATAGTCCAAATAGTTCGCGCTTCACGTGAGGGCCAAGCCCTCTCAGTCGGATTTCAGCAAACATGGAGAGACCTTGGACAAAGGTTCCTGTGACAATAACATTGCCGCCAGAAAAAATACTGAATAAAGACCTTCTGGATCAGGTGCTGTCCAGGGAAAAGCCCGCCGTGCTTATCATTTGGGATGATTACAAGGCCTTGCCCGCATTGGAGTCGATTGCCGAGGATAAAAGGAGACCGGAGTTGGTTTTCGTTTCTTCACGCTACATGGGAAACAGCATCTGGACTTTAAAAGAACAGATCCGCGACTATACCTACATAACCTATCCATTCTCGTTTTCGCCCGTAGTGCCTCCGGCATCAATGGAACAAAAAGCGCCATCCGACCTGAAAATGACCTTGAGACAGGCTGACATACCGCTGAAAGACAATACTAAAAAGATTATGCAACTGACAAACTACGCTGACCCGTCTGTTGACTTCCTGGTTAATGGATATGAATGGCAATTACTACCGCGACTACCTCCTGGACGTTATCGGCACCATGATGGACCAACAGTATCCACTATATGGGCGAGTCAGTTTTGGTCCCGGCCAGCGATACGCTTCAAGAGGTTGCTATATAGTTCAGCTTTCCAAAGGCGATAAACCTGAGCTCGTCAAAAAAAGTGATTGGGAGATTCATTGATCCATCTCCAGGATAAGAGTCGGCTACATACTGGATTAGGGAGGCATGGATGAGGTTGAACAATATTGCTCTTCTGAAGGTTATCTTTCCCGCGGTCCTGCTATTATGCGTTGTCTTTCCGCCGCTCCGGCCCTGGCCGCGATCCCATGTGACTTGAACGATCCCGATCGCGACGTGCCCCGGCTCTTCCCGGAATCCACCAGCTACAAAACGGTGTACGTATCTATCGGCCAACGCGGAGGTGCGCCCCTTCTCAAAAAGATAGAAAATCGTCTCGGAGAGAGATACCTTGGGCTATATGCCCCCATCGACGTGCCTTACACGCTCTACGAGATTTACAACGGGAAGAACAAGGTCGGCTACATCCACGGCGTAAACCAGAAAGGGCGGTTTGGTGGCATCCAGGTCTTTATGGCCCAGGATCTGAATGGCAGGATCAAGTCGTTTTACATCCAGAAGATCAGCGGTCAGATGGCCAACAAATTTCGAGACTCGAAATTCTACAGACAGTTCATTGGACTCACACTCAAGGATTTCGACTCCTACGATCCGGCGACCGGTAAGGGCTCGGGCAGGATCACGGAGATCCGCAACCCGGCTCCCGAAATGGAGACAGATTTCTACGGTGTGTTGCGGGGGCTGAAGAAAAATCTCGTCCTCATGGATGAATTTGTCTTTTCGGTGGGAAGGAGAAACCCATGATCAACAGGTTCCAGCGCAAGATTTAGACTCTTTGACCGGGAGCGCATCCCGCAAGCCCCGCCTTGTAGGCGGGGATAAGGGGCGCAATGTAAGCATAGTTTCCTTTCCGGGAAGCCCCGCCCTGTGGGCGGGGAGCTTCACTTTAATTGTTAGTAGGTGCATCATGCAAACTTCTGCATTCACAGTCATTGTTGCCTTCCTCGTAACTTTCAAAATCATTTCAGCCTAACCGTACAATATTTCAAACGTAAATAAACAAAAGACTTTACATTAGAAGCAAACATCTCTTTAGCAATATCCCCCATCTGCCATTATCAATCAGCATTTTCGAATTCTGTGGTAAGAATTTTCGAAGCCATAAATCAGGTTATGCCTGATGGCAAATTACTCCACATTGTTATAAAGGTAACTCGAGTTTCAGAGGAGAAGAGCGTTTTCTTTTGAATAAATGCATTATTAACTGAAAGGGAAAAGTGCGTTATGAGAAAATACCTCATTTTCATGCTGTTTCTGTTGATTATATCATTTTTGGCATTACCCCTTTATGGCGAAAGTTACAAAGGGCAAAAATCTATTAGTAAAGAAGATGTATCGTCCACTTCGGTTACCAAACAAGCAGTGACTTATACTCCAATGCCCGATCCCGGCAAAAAGGTCCCGATCGGAAGCGGCTATTACTTGATATACAACTTCAACAAGAAGCCTAAGCTCGGTACAGTAATCATGAAGGTCGATATTTATAACGCAGAAGACAAGAAAGGCACATCCCTTGTGGTTAAGGCCGATGCCGGCATGCCCTCCATGAGAGGAGCCCATGAAACGGGAGACCGGCCTTTTCAACTTTCCAAGAATGGGAGCTATCTCCTGCCGATTAGTATTGTCATGCCAGGCGATTGGGAAATAAGGCTGACTGTATTAAAAGGCGGACAAGTAATCTTCAGGGGTAGATACAACTTCGATGTATAGCCGAGGCTGATTTCAGGGCTACCCTCAGGGCCACGAAAAAGAACCTCATCCTTATGGATGTGTTTGTCTATTCGCCTTAGTCTTATCGGGAAGGTCTTAAAAAATGATTACAAAATTTCAGGTGGCCTATAAAAACCTGCTTAGAAAAAAAATCCGCAGTCTTCTGACCATGGTCGGCATCGCCCTTTCCGCATGGGTGCTTGTAAGCCTGCTGGGTTTCAACAAGGGATATGAAGCCTCCCTCAATAAGGACATAGACAACATGGGCTTTCAATTGATGGTCATGGCCAAAGGATGTCCGTATGAGGCAGCCACCATGATGCTGAAGGGTGGAACAGGACTCCGCTACATGAAGGAATCCATCCTGGAGGACATTGCGAAAGATCCTGAAGTGGAGAAGATCACGCCGATCCTGATGTCGGCGGTTTTCGATCCGAATAAGGGGGAAAGCGGGGGGATAGCCGGATACTTCGGCATAGAACCGAAGAGCTTTGCCGAACTGAAGCCTTTTCTTAAATTCAAACAGGGGGATTGGTTTGCCGATGAAAATGCCCATGAGACGGTTATGGGTTTTGAGGCGGCCGAACTTGAGCAGCGCGAGGTGGGCGACATGATCCTTATGCCGGAGAAGAATGTCGAGTTCAAGGTGGTGGGCATACTTGAAAGGACGGGCACGCAGGACGACGGGACCATCTTTGTACCCCTCAAGACGCTGCAGAAGATATTCAACAGACCTGATGAAATCACTACGATAGGCATCAAATTGAAAAAGGATGTCGACAGCACAAGCCTCGAGGATAAGCTGTATCAGCTCCCCGATGTCCAGGTAGTAAGCCTAGCGCAGGTGAAAGAGACCATCATGAAGCTTATTTCCACAGCCAAAGTGATGGTCCTCTCAATCGCCGTTATCGCTATCCTGATTGCGATGGTAGGTGTGATAAACACGATCCTGACGTCGGTGTGGGAAAGATTCCAGGAAATCGGCATACTGAAAACCGTCGGCGCCACGCCCTGGGACATATTCAAACTGATCTGGATCGAAACCCTGATTCTCTGCACTGCGGGAGGTGTCCTCGGTATCGTCCTGGCACTTATACTCGCGCGGGTAACGGACATGATGATGCGCGGTCTGTTGCCTTACGCCCCGGGCGGGGGTCTCGTACTCATAGATTTAAAACTAATCCTGATCACGCTGGCAGGGATCCTTTGCATCGGCCTTGTCAGCGGCATATATCCTGCGTGGAAGGCCGGAAGGATCAGGCCTTTGGAAGCTATAAGAGGAGAGGGCGGTAGATGAATCAGAATGGTGCATCGATAGCGGTAACTGACCTGACAAAGGTCTATCCCCGTGGAAACGAGAAAATCATTTCGGTAAATGATGTTTCTTTCCAAATCAACAAAGGGGACTTCGTATCAATTATCGGTCCATCAGGGTCCGGTAAAACCACCCTAATCAACCTTCTGGGCTGCCTCGACAATCCGACGTCCGGAGAACTTTACCTTGAAGGCTGCCCGATCTTCGGCAATGGGAAGCGACTTTCGGAGCGGGAACTGACGAAGATCAGAAGGGAGACATTCGGATACATTTTCCAGAACTTCTATCTTATTCCAACACTGACCGTTATGGAAAACGTGATGCTCCCGCTCACATTTTACTGCAAGCCAGGAGCAGAGAAGGAAGCATTCAGGCTTTTAAAACTCCTCGCGATGGACCACCGGAAGGACCACCTTCCTGACCAGATATCAGGCGGTGAGATGCAGCGGGTGGCGATAGCCAGGGCCATGGTGAATATGCCGGAAATACTTCTGGCCGATGAACCGACAGGAAACCTCGATACGAAACGGTCAACAGAGATTGTACAGGTTCTGCGGGAGCTTAAT
Organism: uncultured delta proteobacterium; assembly: GCA_963695875.1. GTDB lineage: Bacteria > Desulfobacterota > Syntrophia > Syntrophales > UBA2185 > DATKLL01. The sequence continues at coordinate 75,603 of CAVOID010000013.1, forward strand.
AGAAATGTGGGCCTGACAATCATCATGGTCACGCACAACCAGGACTTGGCCCGGTACGCAGACCGGATGTTCGAGATGAGAGACGGCCGGATTTATCCGCTTGAGATTGCAACCTGTAACACATCTTCTGAAACAGAACCTTAGTGGACCTGTTGTTAATATAAGAATCTGTACGGTGTACGAAAGCAACTTGCGGGACAGGTATCGCAGTTGTCCCCACGATGGGAGAAAAATCTTTAACAACACAGCATGGAGGCACGAGGTGAAATGAAAAGTTTAGTGTCCTGTTTTATCATTCTTTGTCTTGTTGCTGCCTCATTCGCAGCAGGACCCGAGGATACAACTCCTTCCCGAAAGGATAAATGTCCGGTTTGCGGGATGTACGTTTCGATGTTTGCCGACTGGAATGCCCGGATCGAGTTTAAAGACTCGGAGTATGCGATCTTTGACGGAGCCAAGGATATGTTTAAGTATTACCTGGATGTGAAAAAATACAACCCGTCAAAAAGCGAAAGTGATATGACTGCAATTTTTGTGAAGGATTACTACTCTGCAACAGATATCGATGCCCTGCGGGCATTTTATGTCATCTGGAGTGATGTGTATGGACCAATGGGTCATGAACCAATTCCCTTTGAAAAAGAGGCCGATGCAAAGGATTTCCTGAAGGAGCATAAAGGCAAAAAGATCCTCAGGTTCAAGGATATCGACAAAAATATGATTGTGTCACTCGATAATCCACCGGATTAATAATGGTGATCTTTGGCGGTGGAAACGATAGCACAAAAAAATCCCCCTGAAACCACCTTTGTATAGGGAAGTCAGGGGGCCTAAGTTAAGACTAATGCCCTTCTATAAACCTATTTGATTAGCCATTTTCTTGTCCCGAATGTTTCCTCGAGACCAATTTTCCACATATTATCCTCTTTATATATTTTTAGTATAGCAGGTTTCCCCGATTTTTTGTAAAGGATGTTTACCTCGGCATATTCACTTTTTATGAGGTTTATTTTCCACGTGCTGTGCTCCAACACCATATCCGGATTGAATACTGTGGTATAACTGCCCCAGTAAGCTCTGGCTAGTGAACCTCCCTTAGCAAAGTCATCATTCAACTGTCCTTTCGAACACTCACTACCCAGCTTTACAGTTTCTCTGCAGACATCCTCCACTATGATGTTTTTTGATTTTATGGTGAGGAGATTCCACACCGCCGTGTAGTTTTTTTCTTTCAGTGCTTTAAACAGTGTTTCTGTCGAAGAAAGGACATTATTTATAACAGCGTCATCGGCATACACCAACGGAGCAGAAAAAAATAACCCATAGGTAAAACAGATAAATACAAATAGTTTAATGACTTTAACTGTTTTCACTATGGGCTAAAAAATGTTAAGTAACACGCCTATCGGCTGTTGCACGTTCAGAACCGCAAGTCCCTTTCCCACTATTAGGCTTCTGTTAAAGTTCTATCTAAAAAGACTCGCGATGGGTATTTGTAATTAGTGGTTTGTCGTCGTTGCCGGCGGCGGAGCCGATCCACCGCCACCGCCTCCGGCTGCTATTGCAATTACGCCAATCACCACTGCTGCTGCAACAACACCGATAGCGATGGTTCCCCCCGATATACCTGCTTCCGCCGTTCCACCTGCTTCTGCACCTGCTTTACCTGCTGCCGTATCAGTTGTTCCAGTTCCTCCAGGCTGAGCAAGAACATGGAAAGGAACAGCTAAACTTATAATACATAAGATGGCTATGAAGCCATAATATTTTCTGAATTTGCTATTATGCATATAATTCCTCCCCGATTGTTTTTATTTAGTTTACTTTATTGATGAATTAATTGCAATCAAAATAAGCGTAAATATGGATGCAAATATGACTGAAATCAAGATCAGGAAAAGGATTAGTTATAGTTTGACCGTAGTGAAAATACTAATATAAGAAAAAATATTAAGATATTTCACTTTCAATATGAATACTTATCGGGCAAATATTTTCACTTTCTCAAAATACTTTTATTACTACGGCGGCGGTTACCGCCATCTGCATGAGTATCTGTGTAATATCCCTGATTTCCCTCAACCATGCAATTCGCTCAATTTTTTCTGGGACAACAATTACATCCCCGGGCTCAATTTCTTTAATTTCTTCACCAAAAGCAGTCATCTCCCATCTGGATTTGCTGCTATTCCAGTTCATAAAGCCTTTAGATACCTTACGGGCGCTCCCATCCACTTTAAGTATGTAGGTATTGTCAATATCAGCGTATCGCGCGTATCCGCCGGCCATGTTGACATAATCCTCGAAATTCAGTTTTTCGCTGAAAAGGTAGCTCCCCTGAGACATAACGGCGCCGGTCACATTTACCACACTCGGCCTTGGCGGAATGTAAAGATTATCTCCGTCTTCAAGTTCGATATCGTATTCACTCCCTTTCAACAATCTCAGAGAGGTGAGATTAATACTCATTCGGCCTGTTGCCTTCAACTGATAAAGGCTGGCGATGAACTTCTGCTTCTGCTCTATTTCTATCTTTTTTGCTGTTATCTCCTCCTGGGATATTGAGGTGGAGACCATTCCCCCACTTTCCATCAGCATGTCTCTTTCCAGCCTTTTGATCATCTCGTCGAGACCCTTCTGCTGAAGTTCCCGGACGGTTTCTCTCTTGAATGCAGCACCTCTGAGATAGGCTTTATCTGTATATCCCCCGGATCTCTCAATCAATGAAGACAACCGCTCACCCTTTTTGATGATATATCTGCCCTGGAAGAGCAGCTCCCCGGATACAGAAACAAATTTTTCGGCTCGCCAGTTGGAAATGCGCATGACAAACAACCGGTCATATGGCTTTAACAGAACATTATAAGTGGGATTTCCTTTGAGCGCTTCCTGGAGTTTGATCTTTTCGTGGTCTAATCTGACTATTTTACCATTTTCCACGGTCTGCGATGAGAGTTCTGCTTCAGCCAGATACGCTGATTCAAGGACATTGCCGGCCTTGAATACCAGGTCGCTCACCCTCATCTGCTCGGTATATTGATACATTCCCGGTTTTGTAACTTCACCATCTATAAAAACGCTCTTGATGCCGAAAAGCTCCCAGACAGAATGGATGATGATTCTGTCTCTGTCCTGGAGCAGAAGGTTTTCCTGAGGGTCACCGGACATGGCTTTAGCAACATCAAAATAGATCGTCTGGTAGTTCTTTCCCTCATTGATACGCCGAATGATCTCGCCTCGATCCAGATAGGCATCCTTCGTCAAACCGCCGACACCCAGCAGGGCATCCTTGATTCTTATATTCTCCGATACTTCGATGCGATAGGTTTTCCGCAAGGCATTCCTTATGTTTACCAGCTTGTCCGCCAGATCATACCTTCCCATCTTTCGCAGTTCACTTTCGACATTTTTTATGTCTTCGGTTATATTTGCCTTCTCATCTTTTCTGATTTTGTTCTCAATATCCCTAACCTTGTCAGCGAGATCCTGTTTCCCAAGTCTTTTTAAATCGTCACCAACCTCCTTAGCTTTGTCCGCCTGAGACTGCCTCTCCGCTTTTTTCAAGTCATCTTCCGTAACATCAATCTTTGCAATCATGCCGTACGTCTTTGTTCTCTCTGCTTCAGATAAACTGTCCTTCCTGAGCTTTTCCTCTTCAGGCGTTAGTAAAGGTTGTTTTAGCCCTGTTCGGGATAACCCATCGTATTTCTTAGGTTTTGGTTCTTCGGCATCCTTCATTGCCTCAGGGACGCCGACTTGTCCTCTCACTTCCCCCTCGACGGTCACATACGGCTTATCCTTGAAAAACCATTTGGAGAAGATATAGACATGGTCTTCAGGTTTCAGGTTGACATTATATGACTCATCTTTCTCCAGTAAAAATCTGGCCAGATTGAAGGGAACGAGTTCTGTACTTCGATCGGGGAGTTTGATTCTCTTAATCAGGGCATATTCAAAATGGGTCTCATCCAGTAGATCTGTCGGGTCTTTGATAAGATCCCTTACCTTCATCCCGGACTTGTATTCATATTTTCCCGGCCGCTTTACATTCCCACTGAGATATACGGCATTCATATCTTTGTCGACAATGGTGAAGACATTAATGAGGTCGGCATCCTGGAGTTTAACATCCATTGCCTTGCTGAGATGTTTGTCATCAATGTCAATCACAACCTGTCTTTCGTTTTTCTGAATGCGTGATACCTGTATCTGCTGTGTATACGCCGTCGGAAGGATACCCCCTGCAAGATCAAAAAGGTGCTGGAGATCAAACTGGTCTTTCAATTCATAAATAGCCGGTCTTCTCACATTTCCAGCAACACCTACCAGCGGCCCTGTGACCGTTACAAACACGATGTCACCGGCCTGAAGGATGGTATCTTTCGACTTATCGCCTTTCAGGAAGAGATCATAGAGATCCAGGGTTGTTATGGTATTGTTCTTACGCCTCAACTGTATTTTCCTCATGGAGCCGATGTCTGTCGGGCCGCCCGCCAGCAGAAGAGCGTCGGTCATCGTTGCGGAGGAACCAATCGTGTATGCCCCCGGCCTGCGGATATCGCCTAAAATAAATATCGGAATCGTTTTCAGAGAGCCCAGGGTAATATCAATATTGGCGCCGACCATTTGCTCTGTCTGGCTGATGATTTTCTTGGACATATCTTCAAAGGTCATCCCCGCAACGATGATTGGGCCAAGCTGAGGGATTGTGATTTTGCCATCCCTGTCAACCGTCAGGTTATACTGGGCATTAACCCGTCCCCAGAGGAGGATCTTGACCTCATCCCCCGGCCCGATAAGATATTTCAGGGGAACGGGAATATCCTTTCTGTCCGTGGTCACCCTGATGGCCGCTTCCTGGAAGAATTCATACCCAAATGGCTTGAGATCTTTTGAGATTTCCTGAGACTTCCCCGTCTGGCGCGACCGGTCAAAGAGGCCTTCTCTCTTTGGCTCTTCACTGATGATCCGCTTTTCTGCTTCGGTCTGCACCTGTCGCTCCACCTCTTTTTTGCGTGCCTCTCTTTCTCTCTGCTCCAGGAGCTCTTTCCCCTTCTGAATATCTTCCGGTTTCAAGTCCTTGAATTCCGGGCTCTGCCTGAGCATCTGGACGGCCTCCGGCGTAATCTGCCCGCCGGTCATGGAAAAACCAGTCTTCAATGCCTGACACTGATCGGTGGTCAAATTTTTCTCTCTGCATATATCATCCACAGATTTCTGCTGTGCATAGAGATAAGGGCACATGCACAGGATAACCACAACAGTTGCGACAAGGCGAAACAGACTGATCATGTTTTTAGATTCTCCCTCTCTTTACTCTTCATCTTTTCAAGATACTCCATAAAAAATGCTAAAAACACACCCATAAAGATGGACGATAACAAAACTTAAAAGAACCATCTGGATTCTCTTCGGTTTTATCCTCTTGTCGGGTACTTTGGGAGGATCAATCACCTTGAAGGCAAAGTTTTCCTTCACCTCTGCCATCATGGACGTTTCCAGTTGCTGAGCAATAAGATTGTATATCTTCTGTTTGATCAGAGGATCAGCCGTTTTCCCTAATTGTTCCTCAAGGTATTTCTGGTTAATTGTAGCCACGCGTCTGGCTTCGCTGCTCATGTGGTCCGTCAATGCGGTGAGGAAATACTCGACCATCTTTGGCGGCCATTTCGGGATCATAATAATCAACGGTGATAGTGATGATGTTCTCTTTTATATTTTGATTGATCCTGATGATCTCATCGAGCTTCCGCAGACCGTCCCAGACATCGGGGACGTCAGTCATCCTTTTTCCTGACACCTGTTTGTTCACCCGAAGTTATGGACCTAACCAGTTTGCCTAAAAACACCACAGGATTCAGACTTATTCCCTCGTTTCCAGTCCTTCTTTTCCGCATCCCATTCTTTATAGAACAGGACAGGAAGAAGCTGATAACGCACGATGACCTTCTCCCGGAGAATATTCGATTTCAGGAGATTGACAATCTCGGCCGCGGAAGATCCACCCGGTAATACAATTCCCGGAAGTCCACCAAATTGCATTGCCAATGCGGACAGTGTCCCGACACCTGCCCCGCTTTCCTTGGAGGTTATGGGTGCAATAATAGCCTTGGCCTGGTAGATGTTGGTCATCAGCTAACGAAATCAGAAACGTCGCCAGGACAGCAGCAATCACCACCCGGATGATGAACTTCTGCCGCTTACGGATGACCCGCCAGTAATCCAGAAGATTTATTTCGTCTTCCTCGCACCCTTGCTCAGAATTTTTCTGTTCTTCTGTCATGTTAATAATCCATCAGTCATTCCAAACGAATGCAAAGATTTCTCCCTTTGGTCGAAATGACAAAAAGTTTGTACTACTATTATTATGTCATTGCGAGGAGCGCCAGCGACGTGGCAATCTGCTGTATTATCAATAATGCCATGAGATTGCTTCACTTCGTTCGCAATGACAGAGAGCATTGTGCAAAGTCTAGACAAAGTGTAAATTGTTCAACATTCCCTTATTAATTGGTGAGTTTTTCACGCTATATCACTTTATCTGCAATAAAGTCAATTATCCTCAACCTCTTTATTGCATTATCATCTTTTTATCCTTCTCCAGATAAATCTTCGTATCTCTCCCAATAAAATCAAACAGGGTATTATAATGATCAATATCCTGGGCCACATCCCTTGTCCATGGAGATATAGCAAAATTATATGCCGTCCTTGAATCTTTACCACTGAAGAACCTTATGGGAATGGTCACCGCGACGCCTTTGTCATGGTATCCGTTGTTAAATCCATCCGTAAATATCGATGTATCTGTAATACTATACCAGGCTGAAAGGATCACACCGTTGAAAAACTTGAATAGGGTAATCCTTGTGCCCCTATCACCTGCCAGGAACTGCCCTGTCTTGAGGTCAATGGCAATTTCCTGCTCCGGTATATTAAGACGGGTATTCACAAATGCCGTGGTGTAATAGTCTTTCCAGTCATTTTCCTTGAGTTTGAAGGGCTCGCCCGGTTCTCTCTTCTTCACGAGACTGCCGCTTACCCCCACCATCAGCCTGCCTCCAAACAGAGGTTTCGCCACCTCTCCATCAAAACCAGCATACTCTACTTCCAGGAGACCTGCTGCAAACCTGCCGTATATTTCATGTTTGAATTTCTCTATCTGATCAAACATGAGCATGCTGAGCGCCACCTTCTCCTCTTGATAGGGAACCAGATCGGTTCTTACCGGCCGCGATAATGGCTCATTCGCAGTAGAAACTGTATTCAAGGGATAACCTTCCAGCCCGGCAATAAAAGATGAGCCCCGCCAGGGATGGAAATCAACCCACCCTTCGACACCTAATCTGTATTTAAAGAATCCTGAAGGATCATTCAGGAAGGTGCGAAATGATGGCTTCAAGCCGTAATCAAAAAACTTCCGATGCTTTTTTTCGTATATCCAGATTTTCCGATACGTCCGTCTTCATCTCTGACAAACGGAGAAGCTCATTAACCGTCAACTTCTCATTATAGAAAGCCATCAGATCTTCCCTGAATGTGACAAATTCAACAACAGGAATACCATTTTCTGTCAGGACAAGATGAACCTTTCGGATATTTTCCGGAGCTATATTGTTAATGACCCTGAGAGCAACACCGATAGCCCTCGTTGAGTAATAATACTTATCGTTAGTAGCTTCTACCCATAATTCATCGCCATCAATGGCAACACCAATATTAGCAAAGCCGGACTGATATAAACCCCTCGTGATCCTTTCAGCTAAAGGACTCAGTCGATGCTCAGGTCTTTCTTTATAGGCATGGTCATAGAGGGGAATCAAGAGGATTACCGATATCAAACGCAAATGATAGATTGATCCCTACCTGATTGCCCCGCTGGTAGCTAACATCAACCTCTGTCCAGTCCCACGGTTTCCAGCGGAATCCAAAGTTAAATTTCGACGGTACGGGATCCTGAAAGTATTTGCTCTGCGCCGGATCATTCGTCTGCTCATTGTATCGTATGGGGCTGTATTCAACCATAAATGAGTATTTGGGAGAGGGGGCAAACTGAATGCCGCCAAAAAACTGGGAATCCGACAGCCACGTCCCCGTGTCCGTAAATATCTCTGCTTTGAACCCTTCTCCCGACGAGAGAAGTTGTTTCTTGCCAAAACGGCCGTTGCCGAATCCGATTGAAAAGTCAAAGGGATATATCTGTTTACTCATCACAATGTACTGTGACGGGTAAAGACGTGTACCTTGAGGATCCATTATCCCCAGGGCAACAGCAGGCAGATATTTCCCCTCCGAAATAAACTGGTATTTTAAATCGACGGCCTTGTCTTTATAGTTGCCGTAGTCGGCAAGTCAAGGGCGGGAACATCCAGAATTTCCGTGACACGCCCATCAAGCTTCCAAGCCCTTTAGGGGACTGATCGCGCCGTAGTAATATCTATAAGGGTCTACCTGGCTGACACCGAATCTGTATCGTCCCTCCCTCAATACCCTGGCCGTCGGCGTTTCCATCAGTCCCGTACCACCCCAGTTTGTAGGAGAGGCGAAAGGCTCATCACCAGCATCGCTCATCACTGCATAACATAGAACCAATAACAAAAGACATAGGGACAGTGTACATTTTGGCCCAAGAGAAAAAATCGTTAAATGCACACTGTCCCTATGTCTTTTGTTATTCTCTTTTACTGTTTCTCCCATTCCCACGCTGTTTTGATTATGTATTCAAGGTCGTCATATTGGGGATCCCAGCTCATCGCACTCCTGAGCTTTCTGCTGTCTGCAACCATAATGGCTAAATCTCCTGGTCTCCTTTCCGCTTCTATCACCCTGAAATCAATGCCTGTCACCTTTTTTACTGTACGAACCACGTCTCTAACGGAAAACCCATTACCATAGCCACAATTAAACACATCGGTACTCCCTGTCTCCATAATCCGATTCAAGGCCAGGACATGGGCATGGGCCAGATCATCTACATGGATATAATCGCGAATGCATGTTCCATCTTTCGTCGGATAATCCGTCCCGTAAATGAACAGACAATCCAACTCCCTTTTCGCTGCCTTCAGCGCTCTTGTGATGAGATTGGTAGCTCCTGGATGTGACTGACCGATTCTTCCCTCCGGGTCAGCACCGGCAACATTAAAATAACGAAGTGAAACATAATGAAAATCCTTCGACCTGCCGAGATCGTCCAAAACCCTTTCTACCATTACCTTCGATGCACCATAAGGATTAATAGGATGCAGCGCTGCAGTTTCATCTACCGGAATTTTTTCCGGAATGCCGTAAACCGCAGCAGTGGAAGAGTAAATAAAATACTTCACTCTGTGTTTCACCATGACATCCAGGAGATTGAGAGTATTGACGACATTGTTCCTATAGTAAACGAGCGGCTCTTTTACAGATTCTTCCACCTGGATCGAGGCGGCAAAATGCATCACAGCATCAGGCATGAAATCCCTGAGTGTCTTATCCACAAATGCCCTATCCTCAAGATCACCCTTAACAAGCCTGCCGAATAAAACCGCCCACTCATGTCCTGTGGACAGGTTATCAAACACGAGAACATCGTGACCTTCTCCTCCGAGGGCCTTTACCACATGAGAACCTATATACCCTGCTCCCCCAGTGACAAATACTTTCATTCTCACAACCGTTTAGCGACGACTCTGCAAAAAAACATATATTCTGAATTTCCCCTCACCTTTTACTATTCACTGATTTATATGCCTCCGCAAAACAATCCGTCAGATAAAGTATATTATCCCGTATGACATTTAGAGTGCCTATATTAGCGATTCCCGTCACGTTCATTGTCCACGTACTCGCTAACGTTTTGATCTTGGGATTTGAATCAATTGAAACAATTTGTTGCAGCTCAATCCTGATATCGTAAGCGAGCCAGTATTTTTCATTCTCGTGTGTGTTTACATTCACATAGAGAATCGGTCGCCCGGGCGTTTTGAGCCACTCATCCGATGTCAAAACCCTGATTCCTGCCTGTCGTAACCGCTGCTCAATATCCTGCTGAATCTGCTCCTTCATCAATCCGGATTTGCGCAGATGTTTCTCATACTTCATCACATTGGACTGCAATTCCTCGACAGCAATATACACCCCCTGAAGACCAGTCAATGTCAGCCTTGTCTCCTTAGAATCAACGGCAAAAATAGGGGTAGCAAGCCCGATCAATAACAGTACTGCTGTCAATAACATCACCAACCTTTTCATAATAGGGATTGTGACCATACTCTTCTCCTCCTTTACTAAAACGGGCCACCAAAAAGATAGGGACAGAAGCTTTTCCCCAAAGCTAAAATGGAATCTGACCCCAATTATGTACTACCGGGCTCCTTTGCCGAATAAAACCGTATGCATTGTCCTCAATAAAATAAATAAATCCAGAAGAAAAGTGACATTCTTAATGTAATACAGATCGTACTGGAGCTTCTCAAGGGCATCCTCTTTAGATGCACCGTAGGGATAATTAATCTGGGCCCATCCCGGTAATACCCGGTTTAACGGAATGCCGTAAAGAATAATAGGGAATTTCTTGTGTTAATTGGTCAACAAATTCAGGTCTCTCCGGTCGCGGACCAACAAGGCTCAATTCTCCTTTCAAGACATTCCATAACTGTGGAAGCTCATCAATTCTCAAAAATCTGATGATTCGTCCGACCCTTGTGATACGTGGATCATTCTCTTGCGCCCAAACAGCACCATTCATTTCAGCATCAATCTTCATTGATCGAAATTTTATCAGATTAAAAATCACCCCATTGAAACCAACCCGCTGTTGCCTGTAAAAGACCGGGCCTCTGGTATCCATCTTAATCAACAGAGAAACAATACACATAAGGGGAACAGCAAATAACAACCCTATAACTGCGAATGCCTTGTCGATAATCTTTTTCACCTTTGCGTTATATAGATTACTTTTCACGCCATAGATATCGGCATATCCGAGCCACATCTCGTTCGTATGTAAGACAGGTATCTTCCCGGCAACCTTTTCATAAAAGCTTGGCATTTCATAAACGGCTATCCCATTAAATTTAGCCTCAACCAACTTTTTATAAACCTCCGGGTGAATCACCCGTGTAATGGCAATGATTACTTTATCAATTCTTAACTCTTTAACCAGGGTTGACAATATTCCCGTTCCACCGATGACTGAGGCATTTCCGAAAGACATGCCCCATTTTTTTTCGTCATCATCCAGAAAACCCACAATTTCATAATCTTTATTCGTTTTCAACATCTCATATAAATTGCCGCCGGTTTGTCCCGCGCCAACAATAAGAAGACCGGC
>CAVOID010000014.1:0-136192 GCA_963695875.1 uncultured delta proteobacterium
GCTATGGTTCGGATGGTTCGGTTTCAATGCCGGCAGCGCTCTGGAGGCGAGCGGGCTGGCAGTCAGTGCTTTTGTCAGCACCAATATCGCCGCTGCTGTAGCGGCTATGACATGGGTGATCTGGGAATGGCAGAAACACGGTGCACCAACTATGCTCGGTTTGGTTACGGGTATCATAGCCGGGCTTGGTGCTATTACCCCTGCCTGTGGTTACATAACTCCTCTCATGGCCATACCCATCGGAATCTTTGCAGGCGCCTTCTCCTTCATCGGCGTAACGAAATTGAAACCCAAACTGGGCTACGATGATTCGCTGGATGTTTTCGGCGTTCACGGAGTTTGCGGGGTATGGGGGACGATCGCAACAGGACTCTTTGCACAAAAGGCAATTAATGCAGCCGGGGCAAATGGTTTTCTTTTCGGAAATGTTAAGCTGCTGCTCATACAGGGGTTGTATGTAATTGTCACTGTTTCTTATGCAGTCGTAGTAACCTGGATTCTGTACAAATTTGTGGATGCCTTTATGGGAATGAGGGTTGAGGAAAAAGGTGAAATCGTCGGCCTCGATCTTAATCAGCATCACGAATCTGCCTACACCGTTGTGGAATAAGGAGGGTAACGAAGATGAAATATATAGTTGCGATAATACAGCCCCACAAGCTGGACGAAGTGATGAAGACGCTGGAGGATGTGGAGGTAAATTTAATGACCGTATCCAATGTCCTGGGGCGTGGCAGGCAGAAAGGGCTTACGGAAGTATACCGGGGCGCCAAGGAGGTGGGCAGCCTTTTAAAGAAGATCAAGCTGGAGATTGCCGTTAATGAGGATTTTGTGGAACCGACGATACAGGCGATCATCAAGGGAGCCCGGACTGGCGAGATCGGTGACGGGAAGATTTTCGTTTTGGATTTGTATGAGGTTGTCCGCATCCGTACAGGTGAACGCGGCGGCAAGGCCATAGGATAAAGAGAGGGGTGTGAGTATTATGAACCTGAAAGAACTAATCAAATATTCCAAGGATAAGCATCTGGAATTCATCGACCTGAAATTTACGGATATCCCGGGTTTGTGGCAGCATATCACGATCCCGATCCAGCAGTTGGACGAGGATCTTGGTCATCCATGGTATCGGTTTCGACGGCTCCAGCATCCGGGGATTCCAGCCCATCAACGAGAGCGACATGCTGATCAAGCCGGACACGGAGACGGCGTTCATCGATCCGTTTATGGCGGATCCCACACTGAGCATGATCTGTAACGTCAAGGACCCCCTCACCCAGGTGCCGTATTCACGGGACCCGCGGAATGTGGGGCAGAAGGCGGAGAGATACCTTTCCGTCTGCGGGATCGCGGATCAGGTCTTTTTCGGTCCGGAGCCGGAGTTTTATATTTTTGACGATGTGCGGTTTGAGCAGACTTACAATACGGGATTTTACAGGGTCGATTCCAAGGAGGGTTTCTGGAATACTGCAAGGGACGAAGGGCCCGAATCTCGGATACAAGCCCCGGTACAAGGAAGGCTACTTTCCGGTGCCGCCCACGGACAGCCTTCAGAACCTCAGGGCGAAGATGTGCAAGGTGATGACGGAGGTCGGCATCCCGGTCATCCTCCATCACCATGAAGTGGCCACGGCAGGGCAGTGCGAGATCGGGGTCAGGATCAATACCCTTGTGGATACGGGGGACATGCTCATGAAGTACAAGTATGTGGTGAAGAATGTCGCTTTAGCCCACGGGAAGACGGTAACGTTCATGCCAAAGCCGCTCTTCATGGACAACGGTTCCGGGATGCACGTTCATCAGAGCCTCTGGAAGAACGGGAGGAACCTCTTTTACGATACCAGCGGCTACGGGGGGATCAGCAAGCTCTGCAGACACTATATCGGCGGCCTCCTGCACCATGCGCCGTCGCTTCTGGCCTTTACGTCTCCCACGACAAACTCATACCGGAGACTTGTTCCGGGGTATGAGGCGCCGATCAATCTTGTATACTCACAGCGGAACCGGAGCGCCTGCGTCCGGATTCCCATGTATTCTCCGAGCGGAAAAGGCCAAAAGGATAGAGTTCCGCTGTCCCGACTGTTCCTGTAACCCCTACCTGGCGCTTTCTGCGATGCTCATGGCGGGCTTGGACGGGATCGAGAACGAGATCGAGCCGCCGCCTCCCATCGATGAGGACATCTATGAACTTTCCCATGAGGAGAAAGCACACATCAAGGCGACGCCCGGGTCACTCTCCGAGGTCCTGGACGCCCTGGAGAAGGAGCATAAGTACCTGTTGAAAGGTGACGTCTTCACCGAAGACCTGATCCAGATGTGGATAGAATACAAACGGAAAAGAGAGGACGACATGATCAGACTGCGTCCCCATCCTTATGAGTTTGCGCTGTACTATGACATTTAAATAAAAAGAAGGATTCGAGGGATCAAGGGTTCAAGGAAATCTAACACTTGAACCCTGGAACCCTTGAATCCTCGAACCCTTCTTTGCAACTAGACGGGATAAGAACCAAAAAGAATAACAGAAATAAACCAAGTATTATAAATCAGGAGGTTATGGACATGGATATAGGAATGGTAGGTATTTTTATCGCTGCGTTGGTCATCATGGCAATCATTATCTACATCAAGGCCAACATGAAGATCTGCGAGCCCAATGAGGTGATGATCTTTTCCGGGCGGCAGTTCAAGGAGAAGGACAAGGTAGTGGGGTACCGTGTGATCAAGGGAGGAAGAGGGTTGAAGATTCCCCTGATTGAGACGGTAAGGACCATATCGTTGAATACGATGCCCATCGAGATGGATGTAACAGGCGCCCTCACGAGAGGGACGATTCCCGTAAATGTGAAGGCCATGGCGAATGTCAAGATCGCCGGCACGATGGAAGACGGTCTGGGGAATGCCATCGAGAGATTCCTCGGGAAGAGCGCTACGGCCATTGCCACGACGGCCCGGGAGATCCTGGAAGGCACATTGCGCGGCATACTGGCGACGATGCAGCCGGAAGAAGCCAATGCGAACCGGATAGCACTGGCCCAGCAGGTTGCCAAAGAGGCGCGGGAGGACATGCAGAGGCTGGGGCTTGTCCTGGATACGTTCAAGATCCAGGAGATCAAGGATGACAAGGGTTATCTGGAGGCCATTGCACGGAAGAAAAACGCAGAGGTTCATCGTGATGCCAGGATTGTTGAGGCGGAATCCAATGCGGAGGCGAGCAAGAAGGAAGCGGAGGGGAAGAAGGTTGCGGAGATTGCGGACATTGAGGCCCGGCAGTCGATCGTGCAGTCGGACATGAACTTCCGGGTGCAGCAGGCGACGTGGAAGGCTGAGGCGAACCGCGCCGAGGAGAAGGCCAAGATTGCCGGTGAAATCTCCCGTATGGAGGAAACGAAGACCCTTGAGGGAAAACGGGTCGAGACCAACAAATTGAAGTATCAGGCTGAAGTCGTCATCCCCGCGGAAGCGGAGAAGGATGCCCAGCAGATGAAGGCCATCGGAGAAGCCGCCTTTACCTTTGAAGAGGGCAAGGCCAAGGCGGATGCCCTGAAGCTGCTCCGCGAACAGTGGGAACATCCGAACAGCAAGGACCTGTTCATGATCCAGCTCCTGCCGGAACTGGTAGGACATGTGTCCAAGGTCATCGCATCCAATCTCAATGTGGAAAGACTGACCGTGGTCGACGGCGGCAGCGGGAGCGGCAGTGGCGGAGGTCTCCCGCACCTCGTGGGAAACCTGGCCGGGTCTGTGAACTCCTTCTTTGAGCAGATGAAGACCCTCACAGGCCTGGATCTGGCCAAGCTGATGGAAGAGCGCTACAAGGTGTCAGCTAAATAATAAATAGCGTAACAGCAAACCACTTCACATCATCCCCTTCCTGAGAAACCTTCCCTGCAGAGGGATTTAAGGGAAGGGGATTCTTTTCTTACGTTCCCTTTCCATCAATATATCTTATAGCATAAATAAAAATTCTTAATCAGATTTCCATCTGGAAGCAGCCACACGACCCTTCAGTACATCTCTGATCCTTTTGCGGATCAGGATTGATAAGAAATCCTTGATTCTGGCCATTCCCTTTAATGCGCCAAGCTCTTCTTCGTAGAGGGACAAGATCACCTCGACAGTGTCAAATACTGAATTATTTTATTTCTACTTACCTTTCTGATCAAATATTCGTACTGGATTTCTTTGAGATCATGCTATAATCTTTTATGGTGATACTTTGAATGTCAGAGTTTAGTGAGATCGGGTCAGTAGTTTTATCAACATTTCATAAGATTTTTCTCTTTGCTCAAAATGAGATGGAGAGACGGGGCTTTTCTTGAAATCCGTCTTGAAAAATCCGCCTTTACGAAAGGTGGGGGTGCGAAGCGAAAGATATTATTCGAGGCAGCTTTGAACATTCTTATTGTCGATGATGAGCTGAACATTCGTAAGACCCTGTCGGTCTGTCTGGAAACGGAAGGGCACAATGTTGTTGCTGTCAGTAATTTTCAGGATGCCCTTTCTGAAAACACCCGCCGGTCATTTGACATGGCTTTTGTGGATCTCCGTCTCGGAATAGATAGCGGTCTCGACCTCATTCCTGCGCTTCTCGCAGGATCACCATGGCTGAAGATAATCATAATTACAGCCTATGCATCAATTGACACAGCCGTAGAGGCAATAAAGCGTGGCGCTACGGATTATATCCCGAAACCCTTCACACCTGCCCAGGTAAAACTTGTCGTTCAGAAGGTCGCGGAGGTCCGTTCACTGGAACAGCGTATTGATGCACTCCAGTCAGATTTGAACCGCATCAATCCCGAAGTAGACCTGACTACGACAAGCCCGGTAATGCAGCGGGCCATCGAGCTTGCCAAGACAGGTGGCCCCAACCGATGCGATCGTCCTGCTTGACGGGAGAGAACGGAACCGGGAAAAGTATTTTTGCGCGGGCAATTCATGGGTGGAGCAAACGGGCAGATATGCCTTTTGCCGAGATCTCATGCCCGGCACTTTCAGCGCGAGCTTTTAGAAAGTGAACTCTTCGGTCATATCAAAGGCGCCTTTACCGGTGCTGTGCGAGACCATTCCGGCCGGATTGCATTTTGTGAAGGAGGAACGCTGTTTCTCGATGAGATCGGTGATCTCCCCCTCCCGGTTCAACCGAAGCTTCTACAGGTTTATCCAGGAAAGGGAATACGAACGTCTGGGTGACCATGTCACACGCAAGGCAGATGTACGCCTGATCGCAGCCACAAATATGGATATTGAGGATGCCGTCAAGAATCACCGGTTTCGGGAAGATCTTTACTATCGGCTTAATGTGATTCAGATAGAAATCCCGCCGCTCCGGGAACGGCCCGATGATATTGTCAGTCTGGCCACGACGTTTACTTACTTTCTTCGGGAGGAGCCATCACTGTGACTCCCAGCATTTTACCGAAGATGCTCTTCACGTTCTGCGCCGTTATTCCTGGCCGGGTAATGTCCGTGAATTAAGAAATGTCGTTGAAAGAGCCTCCATAATCTGCAAGTCAGAGTCAGTCGGGATCGAACATCTCCCGGAAAAGCTTCTGACTGCCGAAGAATACCCAAAACCAGGTGATCTTATTTCCCTTGATAAAATCGAAGAGATGCACATCCGCCGCGTCCTGGCATCGACTAAATCATTACAGGAAGCCGCTGAAATCCTCGGAGTTGATCAGGCTACACTCTGGCGGCGGCGGAAACGATATAATATCTGAGCAAACTCATCTTCTCCTTTCATGCCAATTTTGTTCAATCATTTGTCATTCCAAAGTCTGAGCAAGTGAATCTCAATAGTTCACGAGTTTTTTACCCTGAGAAACCGAAGGGCCCAACATGACAATCCAGTATCATTTTTTTGATTGCAATACTGCATCGAACACTTTCGGAAGTAGATTGCAATTTGCAAGACTTCTTAGTCCTGGTTCTTGCTAAGTGCAAGGAAAACCGGATCCCCCATAATTTTAAGCTATTGAATTTTCTTACTTTTATCTATGGCATAGCAGTTGCTCTCTTTTATAGAGAAGGAGGACGACCATGTTTGGTTTACGACAGAAGCTACTTACTGGTATTTGGGGGCCTTTTACTGATCATTGTACTGATCAGCATTCAGAGCATCATCAAGGTTACAGACCTGGGAAATGCGATTGATATCATTCTTCGGGAAAACTACCAGAGTGTCATTGCCTGTCAGAACATGAAAGAATCCCTGGAAAGGATAGACAGCGGCGCTCTCTTCATCCTTTCCGGTTATGAAAAGGAGGGAAGAGAGGCCATTGACGGGAATGTACCGGAGTTTGAGAAGGCACTGCAGATCGAATTGAACAATATCACGCTTCCCGGAGAAGGAGAAAAGGCGAACCCATCTTCAGGAACTTTTTGCACGATATAGACCCATGGTTCAAAGTATGGAGGATAAGACGCAGTGTCATCCGAGAGACGGCGTCAGATTTATTTTACCGAACTTTTTCCATTGTTTCGAGAAATCAAAGGAAACGGCAGATCAGATCCTAACACATGAATCAGCAGAACATGTACGATGAAAACCAGTCGGCACGCCACAAGGCGGCCACAGCACGTGAACAAATGTATTTTCTTTTGTTTCTCGGAGCCATTGTGGCCATCGCTTACATGTTCCTAATCGGCAAGTGGATTCTTCGCCCGATCAGAAGCCTGACACAATCCGTCGATGAGATCAAACAGGGCAATCTTGATCTTGTGGTGAGAAGTGACACCCGCGATGAGATAGGACACCTTTCAGAGGCATTTAATGAAATGACGGCAAGCCTCAGAGAAATCCGCCGCATTGAAGAGCTGAAGCTGGTCCGGATGCAGCACTCCACACAGGAGACATTCAATAATCTTCCCGATGTCGCGGCAGTAGTAGACCTGGAAGGCAGGGTGGAGGTGTCAACGGAAACAGCCAGAAATACCTTTGGCCTCAACCGAGGCGTCCAAATCAGGATTCTTGCCTTACAAATGGATGGCTGATCTTTTTAGAGAAGCCCTCAAGAGCGATCAAGATGTCGATGAACCAGGATAACATCCCGCTCATACAACACTTCATCAATGCAGAAGAACACTACTTCCGTCCGACCGCCGCACCCATCCTGAACAGTCGAAAAGAAGTGACGGGTGTCATCCTTGTTCTGAAGGACGTGACGGAGCAGCTGGAGCATGACGAACTTAAACGGGGTGTCATTTCGACCGTCTCCCATCAATTGAAGACGCCGCTTACGTCCATCCGCATGGCCCTCCACCTGCTTCTCGAGGAAAAGGTCGGCTCCCTGACACCTAAGCAGGCGGATCTTCTGATTGCCGCCCGTGAAGACAGCGACCGCCTGGACCGGATCCTTGAGAATCTTCTGGACATGAGCCGCATCGCATCCGGAAAGGTGGCCATGGAATTGCAGGCGGCTCAACCGCATCAGATGATCCTCAAATGCAGTCGAATCGTACCGGGCAGCAGCCCGCCAGCGCGGAGTGGAGCTGAAGACGGACCTGCCGGACGATCTGCCCGATGTACTGGCAGATACGATGCAGATCGCTCATGTATTTGCCAATCTGCTCTTCAATGCCCTGAAGTACACCGATTCGGGCGGTACGATCACTCGTGTCCGCGCAGGCTGATGAAGAACAGGTTCGTTTCTCCGTTTCGGATACGGGGAAGAGGCATACCCGAAGAGTACCTTCCGAAGATCTTCGATCGATTCTTTCGCGTCCCCGGACAGGAGCACGAAACAGGCATAGGATTGGGGCTTTCCATCGTCAAGGAAATCGTCGAGGCCCACGGGGGATCGGTAAGTGTGGAAAGCCGTGTAGGTGAGGGAAGCACATTCTCTTTCACGCTTCCAAGGGCCGACAAAGTTGCAAAGGATGCGATCAGCCATGATTGATCTAATCTATATTTCAACTGCCATCATCTTTTTTGCAATTTGTGTTTTCTATGCCGGGCTCTGCGGGAGGCTTTAGAATATGGCTGATATCATTGTTCTTATGATCGGATTGTTTCTGATCGTCTATCTCTTTTTTGTGGTACTTCGTCCTGAAAAATTTTAAGTTTGCTCACAATATCTCAAGTTGCTTAAGGATAGGAGAAGTTAACATGAACATTTATGGCTGGATTCAATTAACTGTCTTCATCGGCATCCTCCTTTTGCTGACGAAGCCGATAGGAGTTTATCTCACACAGGTTCTCGATCCTGAGGGAAAGACCTTTCTCGACCCGGTGCTTCGCCCTGTGGAAAGGCTGTTTTATCGGCTTTTCGGACTTGACCCGAAAAAGGAGCAGGCCTGGCAGGAGTATGCCCTGTCCCTTCTTGCCTTCAGTCTGGTGAGTCTTTTATTGACTTACGTTATCCTTCGCGTTCAGCATCTCCTGCCTCTGAACCCCCAGGGATTCGGACCGGTAAGCGAACACTTGGCCTTCAATACAGCGGTCAGTTTCACAACCAATACCAACTGGCAGAGCTATGGTGGAGAGTCTACTCTTTCGTATTTTTCGCAGATGGTCGGCCTTGTTTTCCACAACTTTACCTCCGCAGCCGTCGGAATTGCCGTGGCTGCCGCTCTGGTAAGGGGTATTGCCCAGCAGTACACTACCCGTACGATCGGCAATTTCTGGGTCGATCTTGTCCGTGTAAATCTTTATCTGCTGCTGCCGATCTCCCTTGTCTATGCCCTCTTTCTTGTATCCCAGGGAATGATCCAGAATTTCAAGCCATACGATACGGCACAGCTTGTGGAACCCGCCGTCATTCAGGTCGCCAAGAAGGATACAGCAGGTCAGGAGATCATGGATGCTCAGGGAAAGCCGGTCATGGAGGATCAAAAAGTTGAAACACAGACGATTGCGCAGGGACCGACGGCATCTCAGGTGGCGATCAAGATGCTGGGAACAAACGGCGGTGGATTCTTCAATGCCAACGCCTCTCATCCCTTTGAGAATCCGACACCGCTTTCCAATTTTTTGCAAATCCTGTCTATCTTTCTCATACCGAGCGGACTGACCTATTACCTGGGCCGGATGGTGAAGAACCAGCGGCACGGCTGGACAGTCTGGGGGGCGATGCTTGTTCTCTTTCTCGCAGGAGTCCTGACATGCTGGTGGGCGGAAGCAGCGGGAAACCCGAGGATGCATGCCTTGGGTGTGGATGCCAGTCGGAGGGCAACATGGAAGGGAAGGAAGTCCGCTTCGGGATATTCGGTTCCGCCCTCTTTGCCACCGTGACGACGGATGCCTCCTGCGGCGCCGTCAATGCGATGCACGATTCCTTTACGCCTCTGGGAGGCCTGATCCCGCTCTTCAATATGCAACTGGGCGAGGTCATCTTCGGCGGTGTAGGGGCCGGCCTTTACGGGATGCTCGTTTTCGTTTTACTGACGGTATTTTTAGCAGGACTGATGGTCGGGCGCACGCCTGAGTATCTGGGTAAAAAGATCGAGGCCTATGATGTGAAGGTCAGCGTATTGTTTGTGATGGTGCCTGTTTTTACCGTCCTGGGATTCACCGCCTGGGCGGCGGTGAGCGCCTGGGGTTTGGCCGGACTGAATAATACGGGCCCTCACGGTTTTAGCGAAATACTCTATGCCTTCTCATCGGCTGTCGGCAATAACGGCAGCGCCTTCGCCGGACTCACTACCAATACTTACTGGTACGACACAACAATGGGCATCGCCATGCTGCTGGGCCGCTTTTTCATGATCGTCCCGGTGCTGGCCCTCGCGGGCAGCCTGGCACAGAAGAGGCAGATCGCGACAAGCGGCGGCAGTTTCCCCGTTTCCGGCGTTATGTTCGCTATTCTCCTCCTCGGCACCGTTCTCATCGTTGGCGCCCTGACGTTTCTCCCGGTACTGGCGCTGGGTCCCATTGTCGAGCATCTTTTGATGACCGGATCACAGATTATCTATTAAGGAGCAAAGGCGATGGCTGCCAGAACGCATTCCATATTCGATCGTGAAATTATATTGCAGGCAATCATTGAGGCTGCGAAGAAAATGAACCCGGTACACATGGTCAAAAATCCGGTCATGTTTGTCACCGAGGTGGGGGCGTTCATTGTAACCGCCGGACTCTTTTTCCGACCGGAAGGTGAAAATCTTGGCTTTAGTTTGCAGATCGCTCTGTGGCTCTGGTTTACCGCGTACTTCGCCAATTTCGCGGAGGCTATGGCCGAAGGCAGAGGAAGGGCGCAGGCGAACGCCCTCCGTAAGACACGGACCCGGACAATGGCCAACCGTATCCAAAGCGATGGCACGTCGGAAAAGATCCCTGCCGAGCAACTTCGAAAGGGGGATATATTTCTTGTTTCCGTCGGTGAGATCATACCTGCAGACGGTGAAATCATCGAGGGGGTCGCCACGGTTGATGAATCGGCTATTACCGGAGAATCGGCCCCTGTAATCCGCGAGGCAGGCGGAGACCGGAGCGCTGTCACAGGGGGAACAAAGGTCCTGTCGGACTTGATCAGGTGCCGCGTGACGGCAAACCCAGGCGAGAGTTTCTTGGACCGCATGATCAGCCTCGTAGAAGGTGCCCGGCGTCAGAAGACTCCGAATGAGATCGCTCTCACGATCCTTCTTGCGGCTTTGACTATTATTTTCCTCGTCGTCATCATGACGCTGAAATTCTATGGACTCTATTCGGAAATATCATTTTCTGTAACCGTCCTGGTGGCGCTCCTGGTCTGCCTGATCCCAACCACCATCGGCGGTCTCTTGAGTGCCATCGGCATCGCTGGAATTGACAGAATGGTGCAGAGAAATGTCCTGGCCATGAGCGGCCGGGCTGTTGAGGCAGCCGGTGACGTCGATGTTTTGCTCCTCGATAAGACAGGAACCATTACGCTAGGAGACCGCCAGGCCACCGATTTTTTTCCTGCACCGGGCATTACTATGGAAGGACTTGCTGACGCGGCGCAACTTGCCTCACTTGCCGATGAGACGCCCGAGGGAAGGAGCATTGTCATTCTTGCAAAAAAATATGGTCTGAGAGGCCGTTCAATTTCCGATATGCCTCAGGCCAAATTCATCAACTTCACGGCACAGACGCGCATGAGCGGCGTCGATTTAGACGGCCGGCAGATAAGAAAGGGGGCTACCGACGTCATCAAGTCTTTTGTCGGTGTGTCCTTTCCGATAGAGGTTCAAAACACCATCGACAGTATTTCCAGTTCCGGTGGAACACCTCTTGTCGTTGCTTCCGGGACCAAGGTTCTGGGTGTTGTCCACCTGAAAGACATCGTGAAAGGAGGACTTAGGGACCGGTTTGAACGATTCCGGGCGATGGGGATCAAGACCGTAATGATAACCGGTGACAACCGTCTTACAGCCGCCGCTATTGCCCAGGAAGCTGGTGTGGACGATTTCATCGCCGAAGCGCGACCAGAAGATAAACTGGCATTGATTCGAAAGGAACAGGCGAAAGGACATCTGGTTGCCATGACAGGCGACGGCACAAATGACGCACCTGCTCTGGCACAGGCCGATGTCGGCGTGGCCATGAATACGGGTACGCAGGCAGCCAAGGAGGCGGGTAATATGGTGGACCTTGATTCCAACCCGACGAAGCTGATTGAAGTCGTTGAGATCGGCAAACAGATGCTCATCACGCGCGGAGCATTGACGACGTTCAGCATCGCCAATGACGTGGCTAAATACTTCGCCATCATCCCGGCCATGCTTGTCGGCTCGTTCCCGGTTATTGAGCCCCTCAACATTATGAGACTACAATCACCGGACAGCGCAATCCTGAGTGCCGTCATTTTCAACGCCCTCATCATCATTGCCCTGATTCCCCTGGCCCTCCGGGGTGTGAGATTCCGGCCGGTCGGGGCCGCGTCCCTTCTTAAGCGCAACATTCTGATTTACGGCCTGGGTGGCCTCATGGCGCCCTTTCCGGGGATAAAGATAATAGACATCATTGTGAACGCCTTACATCTCACGTGAAAGGAGCATTTGCGACCATGAAAAATCTGCTGACAGAACTTCGCATCTCCCTTGTCGCTACCCTATCCCTGGCGGTTCTTTTATGCGGTCATTTACCCGGCTCTGGTCTGGGTAACAGCACAGGGTATTTTCCATAACGAGGCCAACGGGTCGCTTATCATAAGAAGTGGCAAAATTGTGGGATCGAGCCTTCTTGCGCAGGGATTTACCGGTGCAAAATACTTTCACCCGCGACCATCAGCGGCAGGTTCCGGATACGATGCCGCCAATTCCGGTGGCAGCAACCTCGGCCCACTCTCCAAGAAACTGATGGACGATGTTGGACAGCGCGTCCGTGATTATCGTGCTGAGAACGACCTTTCCACCGACGCCAGAGTACCGGTTGATGCTGTAACCGCTTCAGGAAGCGGACTTAGACCCGCACATCAGTCTGGAAAATGCACTGTTACAGGCATCCCGTGTTGCTCGTGTGCGAGGATTGAGCTGGGGAAGCCATACGCAACATGATCACGGCTCGCACGGAGGGGCGCGTTCTGGGAATCTTCGGTGAACCCCGGGTCAACGTGCTACTCTTGAATCTGGATCTGGATGGGAGCAAATGAATCATGCCTGCCGAAAATCGTGCAGATTCTTTTTTAAGGATGATTCGCCGAGCCCAGCGTGGTCATCTGAAAGTATACCTGGGGTATGCCGCGGGCGTGGGTAAGACCTACCGCATGCTCCAGGAGGCTCATCAGCTCAAGGATGAAGGGATCGACGTGGTCGTGGGACTTGTGGAAACCCATGGCCGTGCAGATGTCGCCAGGCTCCTGGAAGGGCTGGAAATAATCCCCAGGCGCAGCCAGGAATACCGCGGCATCATCGTGGAAGAGATGGATGTCGATGCAATACTGGCCAGGAAACCCCAAATCGTGCTCGTCGATGAACTGGCTCATACCAATGTGCCGGGCAGTCGAAATGCAAAGAGATATCAGGATGTCCAGGACATCCTTGCCCAGGGGATTCACGTTATCACTACCTTAAATATCCAGCATTTGGAAAGCCTTTATAATATCGTCGAAACGGCATACCGGGGTGAGGGTTCATGAGCGTCTCCCTGACTCCGTTCTTGCCGAAGCAGATCAGATTGTCAACGTCGATTTGACCACGGAGGATCTGGAAGAACGTCTGAAAGAAGGGAAAATATATCCCCTGGAACGCGTTGAAACTGCCCTATCAAACTTCTTCAAAAAATCAAACCTGGAGCAGCTCCGTGAGCTTACCCTGCGCGAACTGGCCTCTCAGATCGATCTGCGATACCGGGATGATCTGGAAGAAGAGGTTGCGGCAACACCCGATCAGGTGATGGTATGTCTCAGCTCAAAAGGCCCTAACAGTGAAAAACTCCTCCGATACGCGTCACGACTGGCGGGCAGGCTCAACAGAAACTGGTATGCAGTCTATGTTCAGACGCCGGTCGGAGGCGCCTACGGCCATTGATGCGCGGACACAGCGTATCCTCTCCGGCACTTTGACGCTCGCGAAGCAACTAGGGGCTATTGTGTTCACCTTCAAGGGAGAGGACATTGTAAAAACGATATTGCAATTTGCCAGGGAGTACCGGGTAGGACACATCGTGATCGGCAGCCCGAGAAAAATTCCTTTCTGGAAACTCCTGCTTGGCGAACGCAGTGTCGCCGAACGTCTGATCCACGATGCCAGGGGTGTTACATGTCACTGTCCTGGATACACTGGAGCCGGGGGCAGCCATACCCCTCCCGGTGGAAGCGAAGATCATCCAGGAGGAGACTGTCCCTTCAGCGCCTCCCCCGGAAACCGTCGGCACAGACTTAAGTCACTTCATATCCCGTAAGAGCATTGTCATCTGGGATACGCCAATAGCAAAAGACAATTTGCTCCAGAGCCTCACAGAGGCAATACGGTGTGAAAACGGAATCGAACAAAGATTAAAGGGACTTGATGCAGTCAGAGAAAGAGAAGAACAAGGGTCAACCTTCTTTAACGAAGGAGTTGCCTTTCCCCATGCGAGAATTGAGGGTTTAAAACGCTCGTGTGTTGCTATCGGACTGACCCATCGCGGCGTGCCCGACGTTGAGACAGAGAAACCCATTGAATGCGTATTTTTAATCTTCTCACCCGCTGATATTCCAGATGAACAGCTTCAGATACTGGCACTGGTCAGCAAGGCCGCCCAGGACAGGCACCTGATGGACAATCTGCGATCTGCGAAAACTCCTGCTGAGGTATACACGGCCATTCAGAACTGGGAGGCTGCCCTATAATACCCTCACCTTATGAACGCAGTGCCTGCGTTACGGCCATCTTCCGGCTGATTTTTCTTCTGGAACAGGCGGATTCTTTGATTGTCCGTCGCCTGAGCTGCCGTCATCAGGCTTCTTATGCAATTGATCAGTTGTCTCTTTGTCGTCTGATTGTGATTGCTCCTCAGGCTGTTTCAGATCCTCCCTTTCAATGCTTTCAGGCTCACTCATGACCTCCTCATACTCAGGAATCACGATGCCTCTTCTGACCATGATTTCATAGATCTTATCAGAGCGGTTTTCAACAAACTTTGAATCGCCTGAAGGATTAAACCTTCTGGGATTGGGGAGAACAGATGCCAGCCGCGCCGCTTCTTTTGCCGTCAGTTCCGATGCGGGCTTGCCAAAGTAGCTGTGAGCGGCAACTCCGATACCGAACAGACCATCACCCCATTCAGCAACATTCAGATAAAGCTCGATAATCCTTTTTTTGGAAAGATTTCTCTCAATCCGCCAGGTAAGGATAGCTTCCTTTATCTTCCGAACAGGATTCTTTGAAGGAGTCAGATACAGGTTCTTTGCGAGTTGCTGACTGATTGTACTTCCGCCAAGCGCAAATTTCTTCTTTTTAATGTCCTTTTCAATGGCCTTTTGTATGGCATCATAATCAAACCCCTCGTGGGTCCAGAATTTATCATCTTCCGCAATAATTACCGCCTTGATGACGTAAGGAGAAACTTGAGACAAAGGTACCCATTGCTGGGCGATTTTTTTCTTTTTACCCTGACTCTGCCACTCTTCTTCCCGATACTCCATGAAAGCCGTTTTTTTGGGGTGCATTTTTCTCAGCTTTGAAACATCCGGGTAAACAAAATACACACCAATACTTAGAAAGAGAGCTGCCAAAATGATAATAATAAGAATTCTAATCAATTTCTTCATAATCCCGAAATTTCCATTAACCATTGTCTTCCAGATAAACTATTTGCAGAAATTTTTTCCGGTTGACAATGCGATTTCACGCCACCCTCCATATACCATTTCGTCATATTATGAAAGTCAGGAAATACCATTTCACATGACTTCTCTGATATAAAATACATTGACCTTAAAATATTCGGATATATTGTCATAATTAACACACATTTGTGTCGCCACTTCACAAAGAACTTACATTTATGTTCGCCAGTTACGCGATTCTTATTCCCATAAATGTGCAACTCTCACTCAGAAAAGGTAAAAACACATCTATGGGCAGTTTATTATGAAATGTTATCAAGATTCCCCAGTCTGGCATAAGTTTTGAAGTACTTAATATCTTAAAGATTATTTTTATTCACAGACAGGGCATTAGAAGGGTAAATAGATCCATTTTTGTAAATAGACTGTTAGTGATCTTCGTCACAGCTTTTTACTCTATTTTTAAATATATTACATCTAAAGCCCTTTAAAAATTTGCGTTCATGCGAAAATTTGTTTTGACTTAAGAATGTTTTTTTTGTAGAAGATTTTGTTAGCTTTTCTGTGTGCAGTATGTAATCCATGTCAAAATCTGTGCACCGTTAACAAAATGTGGGATCCCCCGAATGGAAAAGAGGAGGTACTTCATGATGAAACGGCAGATTTTCCTATGGATGGGACTGATTGTCCTGTTCACTGCATTTGGCCTCAACCAGGAGGTACTTGCAAAGGAATATACGGTCAGGCAGGGCGATTCACTCGCCAAGATTTCAAAAAAGTTCGGTGTTACTACTCAGGCATTGATGGAAGCCAATGATCTGACAAGCAATGCCCTCAAACCAAAACAAATCCTCGTCATTCCAGATAACGGCAAGAAACAAATTACAAAATCCAAGAAGGCACATTCTTATAACGCCGAATACTATGTGGTGAAAAAAGGAGATACCCTTCAAACTATTGCAAAGAACACCGGCCATTCAGTAAATGAAATCAGAAGGTTAAATCGTGTAAATGCAAGGTCCTTGAAAATAGGACAGAAACTTGTGCTGGCAAGGCTTGGTCCTGTGAGAGAACTGGCTGTGGCACGCACTGATGAAATAGATGAAGCGGAAGATGACGATGATCTGCTTGGCGATGATGAAGACATTGTCATGAATGATAGCTTGCCTGAAGCAGAAAAGGACGTTGAAACAAACGCTGAATTGTTGGGTAAATGGGACAGTCCCCATGAGCGGTCACTATTTGTCCGGGTTGCCAAGGGATTTTTAGGAGCTCCTTATCGATTGGGGGGTTCATCTGTCAGGGGTTTGGATTGTTCCGCATTTGTGAAGAAGATTTACGAATTTTTTGATGTCAGCCTTCCCAGAACAGCAAGAGAACAGGCACATGTAGGGCAACGCATATCGAGGGATGAATTGAAGGAAGGGGACCTCGTCTTTTTCAATACTAGGCGGGCGTATGGCCATGTGGGGATATATATAGGAAACAATGAATTCGTCCATGCGGCAGCCGGCCGGCAGAGAATGGTCAGGATTGATACTCTAGACAAACCTTACTACAATAAACGCTTTATCAAGGCCGTCAGGATTAAAGGATTGGACAGTGGATTATCTTCCTGAATAGTCTAAATTCAAAACTAATTTCTTTGAAAGATGGGATACGCAAGTATCCCATCTTTATTTGTACAAAATCAGACAGAATATTTACAAAATCATTTTTTTATTGATTTATTTGTGTACCCTTTATATCCTGCATCCATACCCTGCATGCTAACGATACATTGCAGTCAGTAACCACCGAATAAAAGACGGTTAAATTGCATAAGAAAGGCGTGCTGGTATCAGAATGTATAAACATCTATATTAAAAAATGGAGGAGGCAAACATGCATAAGAGTTTATCATCGTTCATTTGGGTTCTAATGTTTTCCTTTTTTATCAGCGGCTGCGTTACCACGGCTACTTACGAGAAAAAAGCAGCAGAAGCGGACAATCAGGCAAAAGAGCTAGCATCTATCCAGCAAAAATTCAATAATATGAAGGCAGACAGGGATCAACTGAAAGAAGCTTTTGCAAATGCGACCAGTGACCAGTCAAAGACCATCACCGATATGAGGCAGAAAAATGCCAACCTTGAAGCTGAAAATACAAGACTGAAGGAAAATCTTGCCGAGATGAAAAAGAAAGAGGCGGAAGTACAGTCGGAAAGTAATACTTATAAACAACTGATGCAGGAAATGAAGGATGAGATCTCCAAAGGACAGGTCACAATTTCAGAACTGAAAGGAAAACTGACCCTGGATGTCGTGGACAAAATCCTTTTTGCCTCCGGGCAGGCAGAAGTGACAAAGGAAGGTCTTGCTGTTTTAAATAGAGTTATAGATATCCTCAAAAATGTGAAGGATAAGGCAATCCGTATTGAGGGGCACACCGATAATGTAAGAATCAAGGGCAAGCTGGCTAAGCAGTATCCCACCAATTGGGAGCTCTCGGCTGCCCGTGCCATTAACGTGACAAAATATTTACAGCAGCAGGGGATCGATTCTACACTATTATCAGCGACGGCTTTTGGCGAATATAAGCCGGTTGCAAACAACGACTCTTCGGAAGGAAGGGCCAAGAACCGGAGAATAGCCATTATTCTGCTGCCAAAGGAGTGACAGTTTAAAAGTTCCATCATGGCTAAGACCATCACTGAAAAAATTATAGAAGAACATATTGTTTCTGGCAGATATGCACCCGATACTGAGATCGGCATTAAAATCGATCAGACCCTGACGCAGGATGCAACAGGGACTATGGCTTATCTGCAGTTAGAGTCGATGAACGTTCCACGCGTCAGAACAGAATTATCGGTAAGTTATATCGACCACAATACTATCCAGATCGGCTTTGAAAATTCTGATGACCACAGGTACCTGAAGACTATCGCGCAGAAATTTGGTATATACCTGTCGCGGGCAGGCAATGGCATCTGTCACCAGGTACACTTTGAGAGGTTTGGGAAACCTGGAAAAACGCTCCTTGGCTCCGACAGTCATACTCCTACAGGGGGAGCCCTGGGCATGCTCGCCATCGGGGCCGGCGGCCTCGATGTGGCTTTGGCTATGGCGGGAGAACCCCTCTACCTTGCCTGTCCCAGGATAATCAAGATCAATCTCACCGGTAAGCTTCCTCCGTGGACCTCGGCTAAAGATATCATCCTCAAGGTTCTTGAGATTTTTACCACGAATGGAAATGTCGGCTGTGTTTTTGAATATGGAGGAGAGGGAATGGCAGCTTTGTCAGCACCGGAGAGGGCAACAATTGCCAACATGGGGGCGGAATGCGGTGTAACCACTTCCGTCTTCCCCAGCGATGAAATGACGAGGCTTTTCTTAATGGCCGAAGGAAGGGAAGCGGATTGGCGGGAGATAACAGCTGATCCGGATGCCGAATATGAAAGGATCGTTGATATAAACCTCTCCGAACTCGTTCCCCTTACCGCAAAACCGCACAGTCCCGATAATATCAGCACCGTAAGAGGTGTGGGAGAAATTGAAGTGAATCAGGTCTGTATTGGCAGCTGTACGAACTCATCCTACAAAGACCTGGTAACAGTCGCCAAGATTCTGAAAGGCAAAGTGGTTCACCCAGAGACTAGTTTTATTATCACCCCCGGTTCGAGACAGGTTCTGGAAAATCTTGCCAGAGACGGTTATCTTGCAGACCTTATCCAGTCGGGCGCCAGACTCATGGAAAATGCATGCGGTTTCTGCATCGGGAGCAGCCAGAGTCCCCAGACAAAGGGCGTGTCTCTCCGGACGTCCAATAGAAATTACCTTGGCCGCTCAGGTACACTTGATGCGGAAGTTTACATAGTGAGCCCCGAAACGGCAGCAGCAGCTGTCATTACAGGCAGGTTCACCGATCCCCGCGACATTGGTATGGAATATCCTGAAGTGAAAATGCCCAAACAGTACTACATCGACGACAGTATGATAATGAAACCTGAAGATACAAGGGATCCATCCTTAATAGAAATTTACAGGGGCCCCAATATAGGCGCTCCTCCCAGGAATGACCCCTTCCCAGAGATGATTCAGGGCGAAATTACAATAAAGGTCGGGGACAAGATCACGACAGATCATATCATCCCTGCCGGTACCCGGATGAAATATCGTTCAAACATACCCAAATATTCGGAGTACTTTTTTGAACTGTTGGATGGACGTTTTTACAAACGCGCCAAAAAAATCCAGGATAAGGGAAGGCATAACATCATCGTTGCCGGAATTTCCTACGGGCAGGGTTCGTCGAGGGAACATGCCGCCATGTGCCCGATGTTTCTTGGCGTGAAGTCTGTTATTGCTAAGTCTTTTGAGAGAATCCATTCGGCGAATCTGATAAACTTCGGAATCCTTCCCGTTACCTTCAAGGATGAGAAAGATTATGACCGTATTAACCAGGGTGATAGTCTTAAGATACCGTATGCCAGAAATGTCATCAAAGAAAACGGCAAAATGATTGTTATAAATGTCACGAGTGGCATTTCATTCGAGGTCATTTACAGCCTGTCAGAAAGGCAAAAGAATATTTTGCTGGCTGGCGGTGCGCTCAATCTCCGAAGATAATCCGCTATACTTTGCTTATAATCCTGCGCACGGTCATAACAGGATTGCTTTTTGAAACTGAAATGATACCCGTTGAAGAAATTTTTTATCATTGCCTTTCCGGTCCCTTCAAGGGTGAACTGACAGCACATAATGTTTCGCTCTATCATACCTCCCCTTTCAATATCTATTGCGAGAAATTTATTCCTGTAGATGAGAAAGACCCTATGGGTCCTTATCGCCAACTCCTTTTGGAAAGAGGGCTTGAGCATGAACACAGGGTAATAGAAGGCAGATATCCCGAATGCCGGACAATCCATTACGAAACACCTGAAGAAGGTTTTCGTAAAATCCTCGATCAAATGGTAAGAGGAGCAGAGGTCATCCGCGGCCTTCCCCTGTTATATTTCCCGGAAAATATGCAGGGAAGAATAGACGTCCTTGAGAAGAGATATGATCATCCTTCCGTCTTCGGCAACTACCACTACACCGTAACGGAAATTAAACAGGCAAAAAAAATAAAAAAAGACCACATCCTTCAGGGGGCTTTTTATACATATTTACTGGCAAATATCCAGGAGTGCCTTCCAGAGAAATTCCGGGTTATCAACCATGACCTGGAGACACTGGAATATTACTTCTCAGATTATGAGGCAGAACTGCAAAGTGCCATCAGAGGAACGCAGGCAATTCTGGACGGCATAGAACGACCTACGGCAACCTACAATGCCTCAGAATGGCCATGGGAAAGATACAGCAATCACGAGGCACTGAGGATGAGAGATGTTTCGCTGGTCGGACAAGTCGGTCCCCGGACAAAAGAGAAACTGGTCGCACGGGGTTACAAAAAAATTTGGGATATTTCATATGCAAAGGTTGATACTTTGCTGACTATTCAGGGAATAAACGAGACTACAGCCAGAAAACTCATTTTGAATGCACAGGCTATAATGAAAAACGAACCCATCCTTCTCGATCGGTCGGCCCTGAGATTACCGGCAAAATCTACCGAAATCTTCCTGGATCTGGAAGGAACAGATCAACCGGACCTGGAAGGAGAGGTTGATCCGGTTGACTATCTCATCGGGGTTGTTGTTTGCAAAGACGGCAGGGACGAATATCAGTCATTCATAGCCCACAGGATACGTGATGAAGAAAAGATGTTCCGGGATTTCATGTCCTTTCTGAAAACACAGAATGATTATGTTATTTACCATTGGCACAATTATGAACACTGGCATATCAAGCGTCTGGCGGAACGATATAACTTAACCGAAGAGGTGGAGATATCGGTCTTACCCCACATGATTGACCTCCACAGGATCGCCACAAAGACATTCGCCTTTCCCACTTACACAAATGGCCTTAAAGATGTGGCTGCCTTTTTAGGCTTCAAGTGGCGGCATGATGACATCAACGCCCTTGACGCCATCGCCTACTATCTCAGATATCAGACTAATCCGGAGACCTACCGGGGCAAAATCGAGGCCGTCATCGATTACAATGAAGACGACTGCCGGGCCACGAAACGGATCAAGGACTGGCTGCAGGAGCAGCAAAATAATTTATAAGACTGCTGTTCATTGTCATCTGAAGCAAATGTTTTACTCTAATATACCCGCGCGATAAACTCGGCAACACACGCCGGTTTCTCACTGTTCTCGATCTCTATCGTCATAATGTAGGTAATCTGTATGGCCTCGCCGATTTTCTCTGCACTTTGCAGTCTTGTCCTCGCCCTGATTAGGGAGTTGACTACAACCGGTGCGGGAAAACGCACCTTATTAAGGCCGTAATTCACCCGCATCTTCATCCCCGGGTAGTTCCTTTGAAAGTAGTCGGGGTGGTTGCTCTCGGTAAGGTAAGGAAGGAGGGACAGCGTCAGAAATCCGTGGGCGATGGTTGCCCTGTAAGGAGATTCCCTTTTCGCCCTATCAGGGTCGGTGTGTATCCATTGGCGATCGCCAGTCACCTCTGCGAAGCGGTCGATCCGCTCCTGATCAACCATCAGCCAGAGGCCGACATGGATTTCAGTGCCGATCTTCGGCCGCAAAAATATAAGTAACTTATCGGATGCTGACATAATGCCTCCTGTAACT
The DNA here is from genome assembly GCA_963695875.1 of uncultured delta proteobacterium. GTDB lineage: Bacteria > Desulfobacterota > Syntrophia > Syntrophales > UBA2185 > DATKLL01. The sequence continues at coordinate 21,866 of CAVOID010000014.1, forward strand.
AACCTGCAAAATTAAGCATGTCATTTCGAAGGAACAAAGTTACTGAAAAATATTCGATATCTTCAGATAAGATTTTCCTCTTCGATAGAAATTACATAATTGAAGCTCTCCATAGTAGACTACGGAGAAGCTTCGATCCACAAGGAATAATAATGTTCCCCATTCGCTCGCTTACCCCGCAGCAAGCTACGGGGAATGCGCTCACTGCCGGATTCGAACTCCGTAAAGTTAGCACTCGCCGCAAGTAAAATCATAAACTCGACTCCTATGGACATGCAACCTCCTTTATGATAGAAACAAAATATGAAATCTTCAAGCAGGAAAACAGTGCCGCTCACGGATAAGATAAAGGTCAAGAATACCATCGTCGAGATAGATGGTGATGAAATGACTAGAATCATGTGGGAGATGGTCAAGGAGAAACTTCTCCTCCCCCATCTATCCATGGACATCGAATACTACGATCTTCATATCAAGAACCGTGATTACACCGATGACCAGGTCACAATCGATGCAGCCAGGGCCATTATGAGGCATGGAGTGGGGGTCAAGTGTGCTACGATTACCCCGAATGAAGACCGTGTCAGAGAATACAATCTAAAGCAACTGTGGAAAAGTCCGAATGGGACGATCAGGGCTTTGCTTGACGGAACGGTATTCAGGAAACCGATTCTTGTAAAAAATATCCGCCCCTCCGTTTCCGCATGGAAGAGACCCATCACCATAGGACGACATGCCTATGGCGATGTTTACGGCAATACAGAGATGCGTATAAACTCTCCCGGAAAAGCAGAGCTTGTATTCACACCCGCCGGAGGCGGCCAACCGGTCAAACAGATCATCAAGGAATTCACGGAGCCGGGAATTATCCAGGGTATCCACAATACTGACAAATCCATAGAAAGCTTCGCAAAGGCCTGCTTCACATTTGCCCTCGATCAGAAAATCGATCTATGGTTCAGCGCCAAGGATACCATATCCAAGACCTATGACGCCCGGTTCAGGGATATATTTGAGGAGGAGTATGAGAAGAACTGGAAGTTAAAATTTACCAAGTCAGGTCTCTCATATTTTTTTACCCTCATTGATGATGCCGTAGCCCGCATTATAAAGTCGGAAGGGGGTATCCTCTGGGCCCTCAAAAACTATGATGGCGACGTGATGTCCGACATGATAGCCTCGGCGTATGGAAGCCTTGCCATGATGACGTCTGTTCTGGTTTCACCTCGCGGGTATTTCGAGTACGAAGCGGCCCATGGGACGGTGCAGAAACACTACTACAAGCATCTCAAAGGGGGTAGAACATCCACCAATCCTATGGCGATTATCTTCGCCTGGTCAGGATGCCTGCGCAAGCGTGGTGAACTCGATGCGACACCACAAGTTGTTTCATTTGCGGACAAACTTGAAGAATCAGCTATTTCAACAGTGAAATCCGGGATCATGACAGGGGACCTGCTTCTTGTGGCAGACAAGAGCCCCAATAATAAGAAAGTTACTACGAAAGCATTCATCGATGCCGTTGCCGAAAACCTCCGAAAAAAATTATCCGGTTAAACCGAACCTGAAAGACATGTCTCTCGAGGAGGTCGAAGTCTTTATCTCAGGCTTTGGTAAGGAGAAATACCGGGCGCGTCAGCTCATGAAGTGGCTCTATCAGTTCAAATACCGGATCCTTTGAAGAAATGACGAACCTGTCAAAGGTCTTCCGGATCCAGATACAAGATCTGGCCAGAATCGTGGATCCAAAGATTGAAAGAATACAGATTTCGAAGGACGGCACGAAAAAGGTCCTCTTCAGACTGGAAGACGATCTTTTTATCGAAAGTGTTCTCATCCCGGGGAAGAACCACTGGACGATTTGTGTCTCCACACAGGCCGGATGCCGGATGGGGTGCAAATTCTGCATGACCGGCAGAGCAGGGTTTCAAGAGGAATCTCCTGCCCTCTGAAATCACCGGACAGATAAGCGTGCTCCGGGCCAACATGCCGGAAGGAGATGATATCAAAAACATCGTGATGATGGGAATGGGAGAACCACTGGCCAACTATGAAAATACCCTGAAGGCGATCAGAATAATCACCTCTGATTTTGGATTCGGCTTTTCCAACAGAAAAATCACCGTATCCACCTGCGGGATAGCACCTATGATTAACCAACTGGGGAAAGATATCTGCGTCAATCTTGCCATTTCTTTAAATGCACCGGATGATAAAATAAGAAGCTATCTGATGCCAGTCAATAAAAAGTACCCCATAGAAATACTCCTTGATGCCTGCCGGAACTATCCCATGCCCGGACGAAGAATGCTCACATTCGAATACATCCTTATTGCAGGAATAAATGATTCTCCCGAGAGACGCGGAAAAGCTGGCACGTCTCCTTAAAGGGATCAGATGCAAGCTCAACCTTATCGCCTTTAATGAATTTCCCGGCTCCACCTTCAAGACGCCTACTCAAGATTCAATACGGACATTTCAGCAAGTTCTTCTCAACCACCACTACACATCAATAATCAGGGCAAGCAAAGGAAGTGACATCCTCGCTGCCTGCGGTCAATTGAGCGGCCGGGTAAACGAAAGGGGGTGATAAAGAAACTGTTACAACTTTAAATAAGGAATGACTGAGCATTTGGCATCAAGTTGCGTTTATCTTACCAATCACCTGAGGATCAAAAGGAGGGATATTATATGCCTGAAGTCTTCAAAGATTATGTCAAAAACAAGTATAAAAAACCGGCGCCTCTTAAAGGAATAAGGGTAATAGAGGTCTGCACGCTGCTCTTCGGACCTGCCGGCCCATCGTTTCTGGCTGAGATGGGGGCCGAAGTAATCAAGATCGAATTACCGCCTGTAGGAGATGTGACCCGCTCCCTGAATCCCTTCGGATGGTTTTACAAGGAACAGGGGCCCATGTTCATGCACATCAACCCATCCAAATATTACATGGCACTGGACCTGCACATCGATGTGGCCCAGAATATATTCAAAGAGCTATGTGCGAAAGCGGACATCGTTGAGTTCAACCTCCGGCCTGCGGTAACAAATCGGTGGAACATCGGTTATGAAGATATCAAGAAAGTTAATCCCGGCATTATTTACATAGAAAAGAATGGCTTTGGCCAATGGGGACGTTATGCCGAAGAAGACAGGCCATCCAATGACGGTGCTGCCCAGGCCCTGTCGGGCTATGCATGGTTATCCAGTTTTTCGGGTCGGCCCCCGCTCAAGCAGGGCATCTGGATCTGTGACGTTTACGGAGCCATGATGGGGGAAATTGCAGTATTGGCGGCCCTCCATCACCGGAAGAGAACTGGGAAGGGGCAGTACATTGAAATGTCTCAGAGCGAAAACATCATGCGTGCCATGGGTTGGGTCTGGCCGTATCAGCAGATGACAGGCAAAGGGGCGGAGCCTTCAGGGAACAGAGATCAGTGCATCTGCCCTGCCGATACGTTCCTCTGTAAAGACGGTAACTTTGCAGCCCTCGCAGCGCCGGCGCCAGATGAATTCAAGGGACTCTGTACGGCCATGGGTAAGCCGGAACTGGCTGACGACCCCAGGTTCAAGGATCATACAACCCGCCTCCAAGATGAAAATGCCCTGGCCATTCTCAAGATCATCGCTGACTGGGCGGTAAAAAAAACAGCGGATCAGATAGATAACCTGGGAAAGAAGCACGGTTTTGCCGCTACCCGGCTTCACACCGCCAAGGATGAATGTGAAGATCCCCACCGCAGGGCTCGCGGATTCATCAAAGAAATTGATGATCCCATGTACGGAAAGTATGTGGATCATGAATTTCCCGTAATGATGTCCAAAACCCCGCCAAAACATCGCTGGAGTGTCAGGCCGGTTGGCTTTGATAACGATTACATCATGACCAAGATTCTGGGCAGAAATCAGGCCCAACTCACTGAACTCTATTCATGTGGGGTCCTGGGAAGATGGAAGGACCAGCAGGGTCGCAGACCGCCCTCAGATTGGGACGGGCAATCCGGCGCAATATTAAGGAGGTGATGAGCAATGGCAGATTATAAGAGAGCAAAATGGGCAGATTGGGCGGACCGCGTCAGGTCAATGGATGATCCGGCAAAGACCTTCGAGAAACCTGAGGCCCTGGATGACTTGGTGGTGCTTGATATAAGTTCGCGGAGCATGGCAGGGTGTTACTGTTCATCCCTGCTGGCGGAACTGGGCGCCGAAACAATCCGCATCGAGCCGCCGGGAGGCGATCTCGTCAGAACCTATTCTCCAAACGGGATTATGGTGAAGGATACGGGTCTTGCATATCTCCAGGAGGGGCGAAACAAGTACCATGTTACACTGAACCTGGAAACGAAAGAAGGAAGAGACATTCTGACATCTCTCGTCGGCCAGGCGGACATACTGATTGAAACTTATCCTGCCGGAACTATGGATAAGTGGGGAATCGGCTATGAGGAACTCTCCGAGATCAATCCCCGACTTATCTTCGCATCAATTTCACCCTTCGGCCAGTTCGGCCCGGAAAGTGGAAGAAAACAGTATGATTATGACAACGTCTCCCAGGCGCGCTCCAGCATACAGTATGCGACGGGAGAGGTTTTGCCGGAAGGGAAAACCGTGGAGGATATGCCTTACGCTGTTCCGACAAAGGCCGGGCCATGGATCGCATGGTCTGTCTCCGGTACTTTTGCCGCTATGGGCATACTGGCGGCTCTGTATTATCGAGACCTGACCGGCGAAGGCCAGGCCATCGACGTTTCTACACCGGAGGCCTATGGTCGCCTGAACGATTACCAGCTCATGTGGTACGGACAGGCTGGGGTTATCAACGAACGCTTCGGTAGTCTTGACACGGCTTTATGGCTGTATGGTTTTTATCCGACGAAGGATGGCGGCGTCTTCCTCGGCGGCTTGCGTTTGGAAATGTGGAAGGCCTTCGTGGATATGATGGGAAAGTACGATGAATGGAAGGCGGAGGAGTGGACCACCCTGGCGCCTTTCATGAAAAAAGACTGGCAGCTCAAATATCAGTCCATGATCAATCCATTAACATCACAGTACACGAGTGAGGAACTCACAAAAAAATCGGTCGAATACGCGAAAAGCGGCCGGCTTGGCGCCTATAACCCCGGTTGTGGCGGAGATCGTGTCGCCATGGAAAGCAATGCACGATGAAAACTGGCTGGATCGGGGAATGTTCGTACCTGTTCAGGATCCTGTTTACGGCTCGGTGCTTTGTGCCCAGGCACAGTGGAAGGCTACGGAGACGCCACCCCGCACCAAATGGGTATGCCGACCAGTCGGTTATGACAATGGATTTGTCTACCTGAAATATCTCGGATATGGTCCTGTAAAACTGAAAGAAATGGAAAGCAAAGGCATTATCTAAGGATGACACATCCCAAATTGGTGGAAGCTATGTTCCGGCCGGAATTTTATCCCCACCGGCCGGAACAAGTTGAGTTAATTCAGACGCACATATCATATATCTTTATTGCCGGAACATATGTGTACAAGGTCAAGAAGGCTGTCGATTTTGGATTTCTCGATTTTACCACCCTCGATAAGAGGAAATATTACTGCAATGAAGAACTAATACTGAACAGGAGACTTGCCCCGAAGGTATACCTTGAGGTCGTTGAAATCGGCGAGGATGCAGGCGGAAACATCGTCCTCGGAATGAAAGACCGGATAGTCGAATATGCCGTCAAGATGCTCAAAATCCCCCAGGAGGGGATGTTGAAAACCCTGCTTCACCAGGGGAAGGTTGATCACTCTATCATGGACGCACTTGCCCGTAAGCTGGTTGATTTCCATAGCCACGCGGCCACAGGCGGCCACATCGATGAAATCGGAGGTCTGGAAACAATTCGGCGGAACCATGATGAAAATTTCGAACAGACAAAAAATTATGTCGATATTACCATTCCTGAAGTCCAATATCGTTTCATTAAAGCGTATATATACAATTTCATAGACAGCCATCATGCTTTGTTCGCGAAAAGGGTCGCTGAGCACAGGATCAGAGACGGTCATGGAGATCTGCACTTAGAACACATCTGCATCATGGATCCCGGCTCCCCGGATAAAGCCCTGGACAGAGCAATGGATCGGTTTCGCAAGGATTACGATCCCGACGATATTGTCATCTTCGATTGCATCGAATTCAACGAGAGATTCCGGTATGATGACGTCGCTGCCGAAGTGGCCTTCTTAGCTATGGACCTGGATTTCAACGGCTACCCCGATCACAGTGAAACTTTTGTAAATGCCTATATCAAGCACTCAGGCGACCATGAAATCAGGAACCTCCTCAATTTCTATAAATGCTACTACGCTTATGTACGGGGCAAGGTCGTAGGTTTCGAGATAAACGACAATTCCATTCGGCAGGAAGAGCGCAATGAGGCGGCAAAGGCGGCAGCCGGATATTTCAATCTGGCCTACACCTATGCAGCCAGACTGGAAAAACCAACATTGATCCTGATGTCCGGGCTTATGGGGACAGGTAAAAGCGTCCGGGCCAAACATATCGCACCCCGTGTTGGCGCTGAAATTATTCAAACTGATGTGGTGCGCAAGGAAATCCTTAATATCGAACCAACTGAAAAACACTATGAAGCTTTCGGCAGAGGGATATATTCTGAAGAGGTAACCCGGAAGACCTATGGCAGAGCCCTCGAACTGGCATCGCAAAAACTGAAAGAAGGCAGGTCTGTCATAATAGATGCTTCATACAAGAGCAGGGATGATCGCCGAAAGGCATTTGAGGCCGCAGAAAGACTTCATGCCGACTTTTTTATCATCGAGTGCACATGCCCGGAAAACATCATTAAAGAACGCCTGATTTCAAGGATGTCCGACAAGGGGGAGGTTTCCGATGGGCGATGGGAAATCTATCTGGCGCAGAAAGAAGCATTTGATGCAATTACTGAAATCCCGGATAGTTTACACATTATTCTCGATACTTCTTCAACGCCGGAGGAATCAACATATAAAGCCCTTCAGAAAATGAGGAATTTTGACGGAGCTGTCACGGAATGACTATTACGTCAAGGCGACCAGATCTCGGTTTGATTCGGCTTATCTGATTGAGCAAAACATTAGTAATAGCAGCGTTATTTCGAGGATTTTGTGATTGATGATCGGGCAAAGATGACCTGAAGATGAGATGCATAAATGTAACGGCTATTTCGTGACATCTCCTATATTATCTAACACAGCCCTGACTTTTTGAGATAATGTTAAAATGCTGAAGGGCTTTTGGATGAAGGCGTGACAACCCCTTTCCATGATTTTGATCGCCTGACCGTTTAAACTGTATCCACTGGAGAGGATCACCTTAACATCGTGATTAATTTCCCTCAGACGGTCAAAAGTGTCTCCACCTCCCATCTGCGGCATAATCATGTCCAAAATGATGACGTCGATCTTGTCTCTATCGGCCTTATAGCTCTCAATGGCTTCATGGCCGCTCTTCGCGCTGATCACACTATAGCCGAGGCTTTCCAGAATATCCCTTGTAACCGCGATTATCACGTCTTCGTCATCTATGAGAAGGATGGTTTCATGCCCCGTTAACAGCTTTTCAGGGATCTTAATCTCACGTCTCACCTCTTTCTCCGAAGCGGGAAGATAAATGGTGAAGGTCGTCCCCTCCCCTTTTTCACTGTAAACATTGATATATCCTTTGTGACCCTTGATGATGCCATAAACCATGGCCAGGCCGAGGCCGGTGCCTCTGCCCATTTCTTTTGTGGTAAAGAAGGGTTCAAATATCCTCTGCCGCGTTTTCTCATCCATACCGGAACCTGTGTCTGTTATGGATATTTTCACATATTTCCCTGATTCGACGGAGAAGAATTTTGCATAGCTCTCATCCAAAATTACATTTTCCGTCTCCAGGTAGATCTCTCCCCCACCCGGCATGGCCTGCCAGGCATTGACATAAAGGTTTAAAAGTACCTGTTCGAACTGACCCCCGTCAACTTCTACAGGCCAGATATCTTCCTGGTACTTCTGGTGGATCATGATTTCTTTCTTAGTCCTTCCAAACATGGTGGAAGTATTCTTGACGATTTCATTTAAGTTTGTCGGCTTGATTTCGTAGCGGCCTCCGCGGGCAAATCCCAGAAGTTGCGCCGTCAGGTCCGCGCCGCTTCTTACCTGCTCCTCTATGCTTTTAAGCCTGCTGTAATTGGAATGATCTTCGTCGGTCGTTAAAAGCATCAGCGAAGCATATCCCTGAATTCCCATGAGGAGGTTGTTAAAATCATGGGCAATGCCCCCTGCAAGTGTTCCGATCGCTTCCATCTTTTGAGCCTGGAAAAGACCTATCTCCAGCCTTTCTTTTTCTTCCTCGGCCAGCTTGCGTTCGGTAATGTCTGTATGAACTGAAATCCAGACTTCTCCATAATCAAGATGTTTGAATGAGGAAACGTTTGCATAACACCAGAAAGGTGTACCGTCCTTCTTTCTACTATTAACTTCTCCGCTCCAGATATCTGTTTTTTTCAAGAAACGCTCAATGTCCTGTGCTACTTCCTCAGGCCTTTTCTGTCCCGGTGCATTGACCACTGAGATGTGTTTCCCTGCCAGTTCTCCATGGCCATAGCCGAACATCTCTTCAAATTTCGGGTTTGTATAGACGATTGTTTTGTCACTAACTCTCGTGAGAACAACCCCTTCATTCATGTTCGCCATGATCTCGCTCTGCAGACGCAGCGCTTCCTCAGCCAGCTTTCGCTCAGTGATATCGACTACAAACGGCAAAGTATAAAGAAGACGGCCCGTCATGTCTTTGATTGCCCGCACCGACAATCGTCCCCAGATGACAGCGTCGTCCTTGCGAATATACCTTTTATCGGTTGCATACTCGTCGATCTCTCCGGCAGCCAGACGTTTCACCTGCTCTATATCAGCAGCCAAGTGGGCGGGGTGTGTGATGTCTGTGAATGTAAGCGATGTTAATTCCTTCTCCGTGTATCCCATCATACGACATAGGGCTTCATTAACAAGGGCAAAACGATTATCCGGTGTAACAATCGCCGCTCCAATGGGTGACTGATCGAAAATACGCCGGAAATTAGCTTCACTATCCCTTAGCTTTTCTTCCATCCGCCTGTTTTCGGTAATGTCCCGGTTTGTGCCCCGATAACCGACAACTGCACCTTCAGCATTAAGTAACGGGACACCCGTTGATTCTACATAGACCTGGTGTCCATCCCGATGAACCCTCCTATTAACGATGCGGAAAAATGTCTCCTTTCCGTCAAAGAATCCTTTGAATGTATGCTGGAGCTTCTCTTTCTCTTCCGGAACATAGAAATCCGTGTAGTGTTTGCCGATTATCTCTTCCGGCTCGTAGCCCAGGATATTTTTTATGGCCCCGCTCGAATAGGTGTACAAACCCTCCCTGTCTGTCTCCCATATCCAATCCTGGGAACTCTGCGCCACCTGCTGAAACCGCTCTTCACTCCTGCGAACGACCTCAGCAGACCTTACGGCCTGATAAGTAACGGCCAAAGGTATCGTGACTAGCAGGCATACGACTAACGTTAATACCGCGCCGACTGATTTATATATCGTGATTCTGTCTGTCGGGGCCATGAAAACAATCGACCATCCCTCGGTATCAATAACCTTGCGTGAAACAAGATATTTATGTCCAAGTAAGGTTACTTCTGTTCCATCGATAACCTCATGCGACATGACTGCATCAAACGGCTTTTCACCAAACTGTTTGGAAGCCAGTAACTCCGCTTCCAGTTCCCTTTGGACCGGCCACAGGCTCTTCAAGAGCATATCCTGACTGCTGGAGAGGAAAATAATTCCATGTTGATTGACGAAAAAGCAGTAAGTGTAATTCCTCAGATAATGTTCTATACTATCAAGATCCTTCTTCATTGCGGCAACACCAATGATATTACCGTCATGATCCCTGATAGGAAAGCTCGCGTAAAAACCCCTTTTCAGGGAGGTAACACCGAGGGCAAAGTAACGACCGAGTTTGCCGTCCATTGCCTGTGTGAAATACGGGCGAAACTGGTAGGATTTGCCTATGAAGCTGTCCGGATCGCTGCGGTTGGAAGAGGCAACGGTGAGACCATTGACATCCATAATATAACTGACAGATACATTTAATGCCGAATTATATCTGTCTAAAGCTTCGTTCGCACGAACAATATCCTCATGCCCGCGGGAACTCAGCACTGCATTGATCTGGGAGGAACCTGCCAGGGCTTTAACTGCCCCTTCAATCTTTCTGAGTTCTCCGGTCAGATGGGTTGTCAGGAGTAATGATGTCGCTTGATTATCTTCAACTATCTCATGTCTGGCCCTGGCACCCAAATAATCGGTTACAAACCATCCGGCGCCAACAACAAGAGTCAGGAGGATCAGGTGGACTATCATCCACTGATAACGCGAAAACTCTATTTTATTAGACATAAAACGCATTATTTTTTTAACTATTACTGCGACTTATAATCCGCATGATTACACACTGACATTAACATTTAAGATTCCCAAGTCTTGAGTTTCGATAAATATTATTTCGCACGATTTTTTGCTTTTTGTGGAGATATAAAAACTGAGGATTTTATTTTGCAGCTTTTGATTTTGTTTTTGCTTCCTCCCCGGCAAGTCGTCTCCTGGTCTCATCTATGAAGTAATTCGCCTTGTAATCCAGCCCGAGGTTTGCATAATCCCGCGTGATTGTTTCAAATCTCTTCAGAGCAGCCTTATACTGCCCTTTTTTGAAATAAAAATTCCCAACGTAGAACTCATGTTCCCCAAGATTTTTTTTACATTCCCTTAGCATCTTCTCCGCCATGAAGGAAAACTTACTGTTTGGAAAACGGGCCATAAGTTTTTCAAATTCTTTTCTGGCTCTAATTGTCTCGGTCTGGTCCCTGTCTATGCTATACATCTGATTATAATGACACATACCAAGCTGATACATGGCATAAGGAATATTCTCATTCGTTGGATGAAGGCTTATAAAGTCATTATAGGCCATCTCGGCTTCACCATAATTTTCATCGCTGAAATTGGAATCGGCAATCCCCAGTTCAGCAAGAAGCGCAAGTTTGCTCAGAGGGTACTCATCCCTCAGCCTTTGAAAATGCTCGATTGCCTTTTTGTAAAAGCCGTACTGGTATGCCTCATATCCTCTTTGATAAAGTGCCTCCGGAGTGCCTTTCACCCTGTCGCTGCGTTCCCACATGTGTTTCCACCAGCCACATCCGGACAGGGAAAAAATGGCAATCAGGATAAAAATTAAAACCTTTCTGTTTCCACACATTCTATCAGTCATTTACTACAAACCCTTTTTCATCAGTTCTTCAAGACGATTTTTGGGCGCAAGGCCCAGGATCTTATCCATAGCATTACCATTCTTGAACAGGATGAGGGTTGGTATGCTCATCACACCATAGGTCGCCGCGGTTTTGGGATTATCATCAATATTTAGTTTTGCGACCTTTACACGGTCTTTGTATGTTCCTGCCAAGTCTTCCACAATCGGCCCGATCGCCCTGCACGGACCACACCACGGCGCCCAAAAATCGACGAGAACAGGTTTCTCCGATTTGATAACCTCCTGCTCAAAATTGCTGTCAGTCAAGTTAACCAAGGATTCCTCTTTAGTCATGTCATATTCCTCCCTACTAACATTTCTTGTACTATTGCATACTGCAACAAATGATGTCAAAGTAATTTATTATCCTGTATTTTGACAGACACATACAAATCTGGTATAAGGAGATTTATTGATAACACTCATGCAAAAAATTTCAAAACCGCAGATTAGCAAGCGGCGAAGTAAAATGTCCCTGAGGCAAGGCGCTCGGAACAGGCTCCGGATGAAGCATAACGCAGCATATGGGCTTTTGATGATGCCGTCAGCAAATTACAGGAGTCTCGCAGGATAATTAAATGGAACCTCTGGGCATCATATCCGGTATCATTCTGCTCCAGGGAAAAGGGATTTTCCAAAATCTGGAAGAGAAGGAAATTGCAACAGACTTTGGTAAGGTTCTTGTTTTCCATTCAGACACAATTGCATTCATACCAAGGCATGGCAAAAACCCCAAGTATCACATTCTTCCTCACCTGATTAATCATCAGGCCAATATGAAGGCATTGAAGGATATCGGCGTCAAAGAGGTAATCAGCGTCAATTCCACAGGCTCTCTTAAGAAGAAATTAAAACCGGGAATGATTGTTGTCCCGGATGACTTCATCATGTTTCCCGGAACGCCAACCACACTCCATGGAAAAGCCATTCACTTCACACCAAAACTAAGTTTTGAAGTACGGCAGAAATGGATCGAGGCGGCACATGACTGTGCAATAAAGGTTGTAGATGGCGGGGTGTACTGGCAAACTATCGGCCCCCGGCTTGAAACTAAGTCTGAAATCAAGATGATGTCCCGGTTTGCCGATCTCGTCGGGATGACGATGGCAAGTGAGGCGATTATTGCTCAGGAATTGGGTCTGTCATATGCCACACTATGTTCTGTGGATAACTACGGGCACGGTCTCGGAGAAAAGGAATTGACCATAGATGAAATACTGCAGCATGCCCGCAGAAATACTGACGTCATATTAAAAATTGTTGCGAGGTACATCGAAAGGAGAAGAGGATGAAATTTTCTAGGAAAGGCGATGGCGGGGAAACAAGCTTATTAGGCGGGCAGAGAGTCCCTAAATACGATGCGAGGCCCGAAACCTACGGAACATTAGATGAAGCAAGCTCCGCACTCGGGGTGGCCAGGGCTGCGACAAAGAACCCAAACATTAAAGAAATTATACTCAGTGTGCAAAAAGACCTGCTCACCATGGGAGCGGAGCTTTCCAGCCAGCCCGAAGACATTCAAAAGCTTGGTCGCAGGATCGGGGCAGGAGATGTTCAGCGCCTGGAAAAGATCATTGATGAGCTTCAGGAAAACATCACATTGAAGAACGAGTTTATCTACCCGGGAGAAACTATCATTTCAGCACAAATAGATGTGGCTAGAACAATAATAAGAAGGGCGGAAAGAAAAGCCGCCCGGCTTAAGGCTGACGGACTAGTCAATAATGATGAGATCCACAAATATCTGAACAGATTGGCAGATATGCTCTTTGTGCTTGCCCGGTACGAAGAACAGAAGGGGTGATCTTCAAAAAGCCCCCAGTTGACATGGCTTGACCTTGATCTTCAGGGCCTCACAGGCCGATGAAACCTCCATTCTCGAAATGCCGAATCTTTCAGCGAGATTCCATGCGGCCGCACAGGGCAGACGGTTATTAATCAAGGCACTCTTTATGGCACTTTCCAGGTCACCAGGTACGGTCTTGGCAGGTTTGACAATCATCTTTTCAGGGCTGTAACCGAAAAGACCCAACTGACATTTGCTGATCTGAATGCCCATCAAATCAAGAGTAACACCTACTTCCCTTATTGTGCCCTGTTCTTTGTCGGCAATTTTCTCGGCATCGGCACACGAGATCTTCCCATCGATGACCTTTTTCTCTACCGCCCGGGCAATTTTTTCATTGACCTTAACATCAGAAGAATGTTTGGCCTTATAGTTTCCGGCATCTTTGTGAGTCATTTTTATATTTATACCCTCCTATCTTCATTTACTCTTTTCTGTTATCGATAACCCGTACAGCTTTTCCTTCACTGCTGGGAAGGCTGCCCGGTTCAACCAGGTTGACTCTTGGAGTGATCAGGATGTCAGCCTTCAATTCATCAATAATCCTTTTTCTCAGATTTTCAAGCGGTCTTAAATCACCCGTGAAGACTTCATTCTGCACTTCAACTTTAACGGTCAAATAATCATCGTAACCTTCCCTTTCCAGGATAATAACAAAGTTATTGCCGACACCGGGTATCTCCATCAGTTTCTTCTCAATCTGGATGGGAAATATATTTACACCTTTGATGATCATCATGTCATCCGTCCTGCCCTTGATCCGATCGATTCTCCGGTGAGTCCTCCCGCATGCACATGGTCCGGGGATAATACACGTTAAATCCTTTGTTCTATATCTGATGATGGGCATACCTTCCCTCATGAGGCTGGTTAACACAAGCTCTCCAACTTCACCATCGGATACAGGCTCAAGCGTTTTTGGGTCTATTATTTCCACATAATAATGATCCTCCCAGATATGCATCCCGTTCTGATAGGGACATTCAAAGGATACTCCCGGCCCGTTCATTTCTGAAAGGCCGTAAGAATTGTAGGCCTTGAAACCAAAAATCTCCTCGATTTTTCTTCTCATCTTCTCAGAATGGGGTTCGGCTCCAATGAAGGCCATTCTCAGGTTTGTATCTCTTCTCGGGCAAAGCTTCAATTCCTCAAAAACCTTTGAGAGATGAAGGGCATAACTGGGAATTATATGTATAACCGTCGTGTCAAAATCGCGCATCAGTTGTATCTGACGTTTGCTGTTGCCTGCCCCTGCCGGTATTACGAGAGCACCCACTTTCTCCGCAGCATAGTGAAAACCGAGACCCCCGGTAAAAAGGCCATACGTCATCATGTTCTGGAAAACATCTGTCTTTCTCATGCCCGCCATATATATACAGCGTGCCAGGACATCCGTCCATGCCTTGATATCATTGGCCGTATGAAATACTACAGTAGCCCGGCCGGTCGTACCTGAGGATGCATGCATGCGAATCAAACTGTCCTTCGGAACGGCAAGAAGGCCATACGGCCAATGCTCTCTCAAGTCGTCCTTTGTGGTAAAGGGAATGCCTTTGATTACATCGAGAGAGGCTATCTGTCCTGCCTTCAGTCCAATATCCCGGAACATTTTGTTATAATAGATGGATTTCTTCGCCTTCTTGAATGTCCGCTTAAATCTTACAAGCTGGAAGGCCTCCAGCCTTTCATGATCCATAGTTTCAATATCCTTATCCCAGAACATTCGCTGACCCCTACGTTCGATGTATCGCCACTCTTACAACCCGTGTAAAATTTTATCAAGGCAAATTTGACATGATAGTGTTAAGTTTTGGCAACAGGCCTACCCCGGACTCGATCCGGGGTAGGACGTAGCGCAACGCCGCAAAGCTTGTCCCCGCGAAAGCGGGGAGGCGTTCTTTAACAGTCGAGCCGACAAAAAAATCTTGATTTATAGAGTGCAGTCAAGTAGAAAATTTACATGATTCTAATGAATATTGTAAAAAACCATAGAGGAGGAAATTGAGGAATATGGGGAAGTCAATCAAAGGATCGCGGACAGAAAAAAATCTATTGGCAGCGTTCGCCGGTGAGTCGCAAGCAAGAAACAGATATACTTATTTCGCAAGTGCCGCCAGAAAAGAAGGTTTTGAACAAATTGCAAATATATTTTTAGAAACAGCGGAAAACGAGAAGGAACATGCCAAGGTATTTTATAAACACCTGGAGGGAGGCGATGTAGAAATTACGGCCACCTACCCTGCTGGTGTTATAGCGGACGCTAAAAGCAATCTGGAGGCGGCAGCCGCCGGAGAGAACCTGGAATGGACCACTATTTACTCAGACTTTGCCAAGATTGCCGGAGATGAGGGTTTCCCGGAAGTTGCACGTTCTTTTGAGCAAATTTCGAAGGTGGAAAAATTCCATGAAAGCAGGTACAGGAAACTCATAAAGAACATTGAGAACAAAGAAGTATTTAAAAAGAAGGCATCGATAAAGTGGCACTGCATGAACTGTGGTTACATTTATGAGGGAACTGAAGCACCGAAAGAATGCCCCGCATGTAAACATCCCCGGTCATACTACGAAGTATTGGCGGAAAATTATTAAATCGAATTTAGAAAATCGCGATGACAAGTGACTAATTTTCAAAGCTCTCGCAAGATGTGTAAAGGTCATGACAGGCATTATATTAACAGGCGGGAAAAATACGAGGATGGGAACGAACAAGGCTTTCCTCGATATCAACGGAGAGCGGCTGATCGACAGAACCGTCAGGATTTTCAAAGATCTCTTTGGGGAAATTATCCTATCCACTAACTCTCCCTTGGATTATCTTGATCATGATGCCGTAATCGTTACCGACATCATTAAAGATAAGGGCGCGCTGGGAGGAATATACACGGGTCTTTTCTTTGCCTCCCATGAGCATGCCTTTGTATCAGCCTGCGACATGCCTTTCCTGAATAAGTCATTCATCGAATACATGATCGAACATCGCGGCGATAATGATATTGTTGTGCCGAGATCCTCCGACGGTCTGCAGCCCCTCCATGCCATTTACTCAAGACGTTGCCTTCCTGCCATTAAGAGAATCATCGACCGGGGTGAACTTAAGATCACCGGTTTTTACAAGGGATTAAAGACTCTGGAGATCCCGGAGGATGTTATTAAATCATATGATCCGGAAGAAAAGATGTTTTTTAATGTCAACACACAAAAAGATCTCGAACAGATTTCGTCACTCTGAGAATGCAGCAAAATCATCAATATATAAACCTTTGCACAATGTGCTCTCTGTCATTGCGGTGAACTGAAACCCTGAGCGCAGCGTGAGGGGAAGTGAAGCAATCTCACAGCATATTGATAATACAGCAGATTGCCACGTCGCTGGCGCTCCTCGCAATGACATAATAATAGTTGTGCAAACGTTTCAAAATATAATATTTCAATTGAAGCTCTCCGCAGCAAACTGCGGAGAATCTTCGATCCACAAGGAATAATAATGTTCCCCATTCGCTCGCTTACCCCGCAGCAAGCGAAGGTGTTTGCGCTCGCTGCCGGATTCAACAATCTCGAGCAGGCAATTACATTTCGACCGTTCATCAATCTTTTTAGGAAATAAATGTCTTGACGTCACCAAGTGGGTTTGTTATCAATAGCGTGAGAGACCGACCGGTCTGTCTGGTTATTTTAAAGGAACTTTTTCGAGGATGTCAATTAAAGAGAGTATAATTCACGAGGCTTTGAAGCTCTTTTCGCTCAAGGGATTTTCCAGCACCTCCATTACCGACATTTTAGAGGCTACCGGAACGTCCAAAGGCGGCTTTTACAATCATTTCAAAAGCAAGGAAGATTTGTTTTTCGCCGTGCTTGAGCGTGCGCGGCAGATCTGGCGCGAGAAGGTACTAACTGATCTGGACAAGGTGGAGCCGCCGCTTGATAAAATCTGCAAGCTATTGGAAAACTATCGCGACCTGTATCTCATCGATTCGGAGAACATCCCCGGAGGATGCATCTTTATTAACCTTGCCGTGGAGCTTGCCGACAAGTATCCCCACTTGGCCGACGGGGTGAATCAAGGCTTTTCGGGATTCAAAACGATGGTAAACAATTTTTTGAATGACGCAAAGAAACAAGGTGTCTTAAAGGGAGATACGTCGACCGAGGCTATGACCGAGATGGTGTTTGCCAGCATGCTGGGGGCTTCCGTGATGTACAGCGTGGATAAATCTACCGAAAATTTACAGCGTACCATCGGCGCCATCATTCAGTATCTGCACACCTAAATTTTTTGAACTGTTTTTTTGGGAAACCAATAAGACTGACCTATCTTAATCTAAAAAGGAGGTTTACGATGGATTTTACATTTACCGAAGAACAGGAAATGTTCAGAAAGGCGGCCAGAGAATTTGCCGAAGTGAAACTAACCCCCTGGGTGGCTGAGATGGAAGCCACCGGCAAAGTTTGTGACGCGGTTGTGAAGGCCCTGGCAGAAGCCGAGATGATGGCATTAACCGTACCGGAGGAATATGGCGGCCTGGGGCTGGGCTATACGGCGCGCATGATAGCCCTGGAGGAAATCAGCCGCATTTCCGTAGCCACGGCCATGATGCTGCAGGTATTTGCCCTGGGAATTGAACCGATCTTAAAATTTGGAAACGAAGAGCAGAAACGCAAATATCTTCCCGGTATGGCCGCCGGGAAACGCCTGTCTACCACGGCCGTTACGGAGCCCACTGGAGGGTCCGATCCCACCGGAGCCCGGACAACCTACCGCAAAGATGGAGACCATTACATCATCAATGGTCGTAAATGTTTTATCACCAACGCTCATATCGCCGATACCCTCACGATCCTGGCCAAGGATAATGCTGATCCCAAAGCGTTTTCCACCTTTATCATCGAAAAAGACATGCAGGGCTTTAAAGCGACCCATGAAGAGAACAAGATCGGCATGCGTGGATGCAACACCGGCGAGCTTTCTTTTGAGGATCTGCGGGTCTCCAAAGAGCAGCTATTAGGGGCTGAAGGCAAGGGGCTGCGGGTGGCCATGGCGGCCATCGGCGATGTCGGCCGGGGCGGCATGGTGGGCTGCGCCATAGGATTGCAGGCCGCCTGTCTCGAGGCTTCGGTGAAATTTGCGAACGGACGCATCTTGTACGGAAAGCCGATCAGCCAGTTGCAGACCATTCAAAATAAGCTGGCCGAGATGAAAATTGATCTTGACGCCGGACGTCTTCTGGCTTATCGGGCGGCAGCTATTCAGGATAAAGGGCAAAATGCGAGCAACGAGTTCGCCGTGGCCAAATATTTTACCACGGAAGCCGCGCAAAGAGCGGCCAAGATGGCTGTGGATATCCACGGCGGATACGGGTGCATGGTGGAATATGCGGTAACCCGGTACTTGAGAGATGCTTTTGTACTGGGGCCATCGGCCGGAACATCGGACATCATGAAGGTTATCATCGCCCGATGGGTGCTATCGTAATGTATCGACATCGTATCGTATGCATTAAAGCCGTACCGGATCCCAAGCAGGCCTGTCAGATCCGGATTGATCCGGTTTCAAAAACCCTGAATCGCTGCGATGTGCCCCTGGTATTAAATCCTTTGGATAAATATGCCATGGAAGCGGCACTTCAGATCAAGGAAACATCGGGGGCTTTTTTGACCGTGATCAGTATGGGGCCTCCGGAGGCAGGTAATATCGTCAAGGAATGCCTCTCACTTGGCGCGGATCAGGGCATTTTGCTTTCAGATAGAGCTTTTGCCGGTGCGGACACTTATGCCACGGCGCTTACCCTGGCCAAGGGCATTGAAAAGATCGGCCGGTATGATCTGATCTTTTGCGGGATGGCCAGCAGTGATGGCGGAACGGAATGGGTAGGCCCACAGATTGCCGCCTTCCTCGGGATACCGGTGGTGACCATGGTCGAAGAACTCACCGAAACAGACCAAGACACCTGGAAGGTCAAAGCTTGCATCGAAAACGGATACCGTCTGATGCAGGTGAAGCTTCCGGCCATTTTCACGGTGACCCGCAAGCTCAATTCTCCCCGGGTTCTTTCATTTTCGGGCATCATCAAGGCCAGGAAAAAACAGATTCTGTGCTGGTCCGCAAGAGATCTGGGTGTCGCGGAAAATACGGTGGGACTTTCAGGTTCTCCCACAATGGTCTCGGCCATGACAACCCGATCCAGTCAGCGACAAGTCGAAATCATCAACGGCACACGTGAGGAAAAAGCTGAAATACTGGTGCAGAAGTTGGCAGACGCCGGCCTGATCTGACGGGTTCCAGGATAGAACGCGGAAAACCCAGGGTCCGGTGCATTTTACCCGGCGGCAGGTGCGTCGCAAAATAAAAGGTCTAAGAATGACAGCAGAAGAGACATTTGGCCCCATATGGGTATTTGCAGAGCAGGCAGAAGGACGGATCCAGGACGTTTCCCTGCAGCTCGTCGGGAAAGCCCGCAAGCTTGCCGATGCGTTGAATACGAGCGTTGAAGCCATTCTGCTGGGCAACGGAATGAAAGACCAGGTTCAATTTTTGTTCGCTGCCGGTGCAGACAGGGTTTATCTGGGGGATGCGCCGGTTCTGGCATGGTATCAACCCGAGATTTACACTGAGATGATCGTATCCCTTGCCGAAGAGAAAAAGCCGGAGATCATGCTGATAGGCTCAACGTGCACAGGCCGGGAACTGGCCCCGATGGTGGCGGCCCGTTTGAAAACCGGCCTGACCGCTCACTGTATCGATTTGAATCATCAATGAAGACCGGAATACTGGAACAGTGGATTCCGGCCTATGGAGGGCTGATATCGATTGTCTGTCCGAATAATCGCCCCCAAATGGCCACAGTGGCAGGAGGTGTTTTCCCTAGGCCCATTATGGATGAAAACCGCCAGGGCGAAATTGTCCTGCTGGATGTCCCGACCAAGATTTCGGGACTGATTCAAACTTTGCAGGTCGTCTGCCGGGAACCGGAAACCGTACCTCTGGAATCCGCAGCCATTGTGGTTGCCGGCGGTGTCGGTGCAGGGAATGAAGAGGGGTGGCAACAGATTGCCGATTTGGCCCAAACGCTTCATGCGGCCCTTGGATGCACGCGACCGGTGGTTGACGAAGGCTGGGCCGGACATGAGGCCATGATCGGTCAAAGCGGAAAAATGGTATGCCCTGAACTGTACATCGGTATCGGTCTTTCCGGTGAGTTGCAGCATTTAATCGGTGTCGTGGGCGCCAAGGTGATGGTTGCCGTCAATAAAGATGCCAGGTCTCCCGTATTTGAACAGGTAGATTACGGTATCGTGGAGGATTGCCGGACATTTGTTCCCCTGTTGATTGAAAAGATCAAAGCGTACCGGACAAGCTGTGCGGGAGCGTAAATCTCAACTTTCACGACCGGGTTTGAAACCCATCCTAAGGCGTTCACCGTAATATCGAAAACCTTTTGTTTGATGTTGCACTTCGCCGGGAAACAATGTATTTTTTACAATGATCTTCATAATAACCAGAAGGCGCATCAGATAAATGGATAAGTTCGATGTGATCATCGTGGGAGCAGGTCTTGCCGGTCTGGGAGCAGCCTACACATTAGCAGGCAGCGGTCTTGAGGTGCTCATCCTGGAGCGAGGAGACTATCCTGGCGCCAAGAACGTGACAGGGGGTCGCCTTTATGTGAACCCCGTTCGTGATCTCTTTCCCGGTCTGTTCGAAAAAGCCCCCCTGGAGCGCTTTATAACCCGCGAAGGCCTCACCCTCATGGCAAAAGAGCGTTCCGCCTCTTTCAGTTATTCCGGGAACGAACTGCGGGAAGAACCCCACCAGAGTTACAGCGTACTGCGCGCGAAGTTTGACCGGTGGCTTGCCGAACAGGCCGAAGAGAAAGGGGCTATGGTGCTCTCCAAGATCAGGGTTGATGACGTCATCAAAGACAACGGGAAAATCTCCGGCGTTCTGGCAGGCGGTGACGAACTGCGAGCCGATGTGGTTATCGCCTGTGACGGTGTGCTCTCGCTCTTGTCGGAAAAGGCAGGGCTCCGGTCACCCGGCTCCCCTCATAACTTTGCCCTCGGGATCAAGGAGGTGATCGCCCTGGATCCCGGGGTGATCAATGACCGCTTTCACCTGGAAGGCAACGAGGGCGCGGCGCATCTCTTTGTAGGCGAGGTCACACAGCGGTAAATTCGGGGGCGGATTTCTCTACACGAACAGGGAAAGCCTCAGCCTGGGAATCGTCATCGGCATCGAGGATGCCATGGATGAGAAATCGCTATCGAAGTACCGTCCTTCTGGAAGCGTTCAAGAAGCGGCCTGAGATCGCCCCGCTAATCAGGGGAGGAAACACAGTGGAATATTCCGCCCATGTCATTCCGGAAGGTGGATTCAAGGCGCTGGGTAACCTCTATGGAAATGGCATTCTGGTTGCGGGTGATGCCGCCGGACTGGCACTGAACATCGGTTTCACCGTGAGAGGCATGGAATATGCCCTGGCATCGGGCTACTTCGCCGCCCAGGCCGTCCTGAAGGCAAAGGAAGCGGGAAATTTCAGCACTGAGACCCTCAGCATATACAAGAAGCTCTTCGAGGAAAGTTTTGTCCTCCAGGATTTGAAGAACTTTCAGGAAACACCTGCTGTTGTCAGCAATCCCAGGTTTTTCACCCACTATCCGGAACTGATCGGAAACCTCATGAAAGACATCTACGCGGTCCCGGCCGGCCCCAAGGAGAGGCTGTACCCGACTATTAAAAAGACATTTGACCCTGGGCGAGTTGTGGAGCATTTTCAAGGATCTGAAAGAGGTAATGAAGATATGAGCGAGAATGTGGAATTGAAGGCCAAGCTGGGGCTTGACGTATTCAAACCCGTCGCAGTTCCGCATATCAAAATCAGGCCGGGCATGGAAAAAGACCCCCGTCTGAAACCCGCCGTCCGGCTCTGTCCCGCGGGACTTTACAGTGAAAATGAAAACGGGGAGGTTGTGCTTGCCACCATCGACGGATGCCTGGAATGCGGCACCTGCCGGCTTGCCTGCGGCACCGAGGTTCTGGAATGGAACTACCCTGAAGGAGGAACGGGTGTGCAGTTTCGGTTCGGATAGGCATGAGACTGAAGGTCTGCACTACATTTCCCTTTTTGAAAAGGGAATATATGCGAATCTGCTTTGTAATAAGACATTTCAAAGGCTTGTTAGCTTTAAAACAATATGCAGAAATGATAATCTATAAGGAGGTACATCATGGACTTTAAACTGACAGAGGAACAGGAACTGATTCGCCAGAACATGCGGGAATTTTGCAAGAAGTATGTGGACCCCATCGCTGTGGAAATCGACGAGAACAGCCGCCACCCCGCAGAGTTGTTTCAGAAGCTTGCCGAGGGGGACTGGATGGGCATGCCCATTCCGCAGGAATACGGCGGTGCCGGCGCAGACCAGCTGACTTTCGTCATTGCGGTGGAGGAGCTTTCCCGGTCCTGCGCGTCCACCGGGTTTACCGTATCGACTCATGCGGGCATCGTGTGCATGATGCTCCTTCTCTTCGGGACAGAAGAGCAGAAGAAGAAATTCCTGATCCCCCTGGCCAAAGGGCAAGCACCTGGGGGCCTTCGCCCTGACCGAACCCGGAGCGGGCACGGACGTGATGGCCGCTGCCGCTACCGCCGTAATCGACGGCAACGATTACGTCATCAATGGAACCAAGACCTTCACCTCCAACGGCCCAACCGCCGGCACGTATCTCGTCTTTGCCTGGACGGACAAAGCAGCAGGCCGGAAAGGCATGAGCGCCTTCATCGTCCCCAGGGAAGCCCCCGGTATGAGAGTCGGGAGAACATTTCAAGAAGATGGGGCTCAGGTCATCTCAGACATCCGAGATGATCTTCAAAGACTGCCGCGTGCCCAAGGAAAATCTGCTGGGAAAAGAAGGAATGGGTCTCCAGATGGCCATGACCGGCTTTGACCATGGCCGGATCGGGATCGCCGCCCAGTGTGTGGGCATCCTCCAGGCAGCCCTGGATGAATCCATCCGATATTCCAAGGAACGCGTCCAGTTCGGCATCTCCCATCGCCCGCCATCAGGCCATTGCCTGGATGATCGCCGACATGGCAACGGATCTGGCCGCCGCCCGATTCCTCACCTATCATGCCGCCTGGCTCAAGGATCAGAAGCAGCCCTTCAGCAAGGAAGCCGCCATGGCCAAACTCTATGCATCGGAGGCGGCGATGAAACACACCATCAAGGCGGTCCAGATCCACGGCGGATACGGCTACTGCAAGGGCGCCAAGGTGGAGCGGCTGATGCGCGACGCCAAGATCACGGAAATCTACGAGGGCACCTCGGAAGCCCAGCGCATGGTGATTTCCGGAAATGTGCTGCGCTAAGGTTAACAGCATTGTTTCCTTGCCGGAGTATCACGAATGCATTGAAACTTGTCATTCGTCTGGCTTGACCAGAAAGATCCAGTAAGTCTCCCTTTTACAAAGGGAGATTTAGAGGGATTTTACAAAGGAAATAACAAATCCCCCGGCCCCTTTAAAAAAGGGGGTGACTTAAATCTGATTTTCACAACTTGATGATCTTGAAAGGTGAACAGTTTATGCCCACTATCATCGCCTGCTTCAAATGGGTCGTCGATGAAGCCTACATCCGGCGAGCGCCATCCGGCGATCTGGATTTCTCCTCAGTCGATTACAAGATCGGTGATTATGACCGCAATGCCATCGAAGAGGCCGTCCGTCTGAAAGACAACCCTTGGCGGCAGTGCCATCGCCATCACCGTCGGCGTTCCCGAGGCAACGAAAGGCATCAAGGATGCCCTCTCCCGGGGAACGGACCAGGCCTACTTCATCGCCGATGCATCGTTCGGTAATCTGGAACCTTCCCAGACCGCGGCCCTCCTGGCAGAGGTCATCCGCACACGGATTCAGCCCTACGACCTGATCATCTGCGGCGAAGGTTCCAGCGACCTCTACGCCCAGCAGGTCGGCCCTCGCCTGGCAGAAAAACTGGGGATACCCTGCATCTCCTTCGTCCAGAAGATTTCTATCGACGGGGATCAACTCATTGCGGAGCGGCGTGTTGAAGAAGGTATCGAAGTCATTGCCGCACCCCTGCCTGCCCTGGTGACGGTTCTTCCCGACATCAATGTTCCCAGGATACCGGGAGTTAAGGACACTCTGATGGCTTCAAAAAAGCCCGTTGTTACAATCAAAAAGGATGAACTGTCACCTATTGGTGAGGCCCGTCTGCAAACCATCAGTCTCAGAGCGTCACGTATGGAACGGACCTGCGAGAGGTTCGGAACAGACGCCGCGGAGATCAACCGCTTCGTTGGGTCCCTACGGAAGAAAGGCGTCATCGGCTAAAGGAGAACATATGGCTGGAGTCTGGATTATTTCGGAAAACCGTGAGCAAGCCCTGGAACTTTTAATATTGGCCGCGAACTTGCCGAGAAGATGGGAACGAACGTTTCCGCGCTTCTCTCGCAGGATCGTGAACGGGCGCAAGACTATATCGAAGCACGGAGCGGACGAGGTTCTGATTCTGCCCCCTCTTGCCGGTGATCAGTCCATAGATGCTTACATCCCCATTATCGTTGAAGAGGCAAAAAAAGATGATCCTGATTTGATCCTTATACCCGCCACAGCGAGAGGAAAGGACATGGCCGCCCGCATCGCATCCCGCCTGGACACAGGCCTATGCAGCAGTTGTATGTCCATTGCCTTTGATGAGGCAAGCAAAACTTTGGTGATGGAGCGTCTGGCATACGGAGGCGCTGCCGTGCAGAAGGTGATCTGCACCACCCGGCCCGCGATGGCCACCATCCCGCCGCGGACATATGAGCCTGCCATGGCAGAGGAAGGACGGCAAGGACAGATTCGGGAGCTCCCGGCACCTCCCCCCTCAGCGGTAAAGGTCCTGGAGAGAAAGGTAAAAGAACGGGTAGCGAAAGACATTACGGAGGCACGGGTTATTGTCTGTGTGGGAAGAGGTATGGAGAAGAAGCGAGGATCTGGCTCTTGCCCGGCAGTTGGCTGAGGCCCTGGGCGGCGAAATCGCCTGCACGCGGCCGATTGCCGAGGAGTATCACTGGCTGCCCGAAGAACTCTGCATCGGGCTTTCCGGCGTGCAGGTGAAACCTGATCTTTATTTAGGCATCGGTGTTTCCGGACAGGTCCAGCATGTCACCGGTATCCGCAATGCCAAGGTGATCGCTGCCGTGAACAAAGATGAGAATGCCCCCATTTTCAAAGCCGCCGACTTCGGCATCGTCGGCGATCTCTATGACGTGCTGCCAAAACTTATTACCGAGTTAAAAAAGTGAAGATGGTCTTTTCTGTCATTGCGAACGATTGAAGAGATTGCAATCCGACGAACTCGCAGATAGAAGGATTGAATCATTTGACTGGCCGCAAACCATTTGTCGTCGTTGGCGTTGACCTGGCCGGGTCTGTGCACCGTCCGTCTGGCATATGCATACTCCGTGGCCTGAAGGCCGAGACGCACATTGCCTTCAGCGACGAAGAAATTCTTCAGTGGGTCTCCCAGGCCCAGCCCGACCTCGTTCCCATCGATGCACCGCTCAGCCTCCCCAAGGGGCGGATGACGATCCATGACCGCTCGGGTGGACATTTCCGCGATTGCGACTATGAGCTGAAGCGGCGCGGCATCCGTTTCTTCCCCATCACCCTCGGTCCGATGCGGATGTTGACCGAGCGCGGCATTGCGCTCAAAGCGAAGATAGAAGTGATGGGGTACCGCGTGGTGGAGTGCTACCCCGGGGCGGCGCAGCATCTGTGGGGAATTCCCCGCCAGCACCGGGATCGCGCAGGCCTTCTGGCCGGACTCAGAGAACTGGGAGTGAAAGGATTGCCGGAGGCTCTGACCGGCGACGAACTGGACGCGGTGACTGCGGCCCTGGTCGGCCGGTGGTTTCTCCAAGGGAAGGGGGAACTGATCGGCGGCGATGATGGGATCGTTATCCCTTCCGTACACCGACGAGGAGAGAGGAGCTCAACCCTGACAGACACAGCCCATGATCCGGCGGTACAGAAGAAACTCCGGACAGTGTTGCCATGACGGGCGCCGCTCCCGAAGGAGCTGCAAACCGGGCAGGTCTCCCCGGATAAGAACGTGAACTGTCGCTACACAACCGCAGCATTTACCCTATCTCCCGAATCCAGGGCTTTGTCATGTTGTGCTGACTTGCCCGGAGACTGGGCCTTGTATGCTGTTTCTGTTCGTCGGCTCATAGCTTTGCGCTCCGGCTTCCTTCGGACGGTCCCTCGCGGTTCCGCCCTTGCCTTCGGCTAGTACTTGTGTCAATGTATCATGACATTGACAGGATTCACGTACAGGGGACTTTCACCCCATAAGTTCACGCCCATGCCGGGCGTACACATAATCACTTCAGCGGATGGCCAATAGCCGCCGCTGATTTTTTCGCCAGACCAGATAGCCACGAGGAATTACCATGCATACACAGACTTACCTGAAGACATTTTGGT
Source organism: uncultured delta proteobacterium (assembly GCA_963695875.1). Lineage (GTDB taxonomy): Bacteria > Desulfobacterota > Syntrophia > Syntrophales > UBA2185 > DATKLL01. Next base: position 48,550 of record CAVOID010000014.1, read on the forward strand.
ACCTTGAACAGCGACCCCAAGTATTTGTAGCCATGAGTTTTGCACCTCAGTACAGCAATCCTTTCAATCAAGTTATGTCCTTCGGCTAATCAATCGCCAGTCTGCACTCCAATTAGCAGTGGGCTATCAAAAATAAGAAAAAGGTGGGAGGAAGAATGAAGAATTTGAGATCTTATTTACTGATTGCAAGTATCGTAATGGTTTTGCTCTTTTCCAGTTATGCCTCTGCATCTTGGCAGATCCAGTATTATGGGGAAGCGGCACGGACGTTTGGTTCCGCTCCCCGGGGGAACTTCTCCACTCGTTCTGCATGCGAAGCTTACTGGAGATCCTCGCCCAAGTTTGAGAGAAATAATTCCCGTTGCGTGGGCTCTGATACACCTTCTGTTCCTTCCGGCAGTCTGGGTCCATCACAACAGATGGCTATTGGAATTGTCGGCAGCCTTTTCAGTAGCATATTTAGCGGAATGCTTGATGATTCGACTCCATCTCCATCTACAGATAATACTTATCGGGAACAATTGAAAATACAGCAGGAAGAACAACGGAAGAAGGAGATGCAAGCAGCTATTGATGCATGGAGGAATGCACAGGAGAAGGCGGCACAAGATGCTTTGAAGGAGCAGCAGAAAAAAAGAGAGCAAGGGGCATTGCTTATTGGTAAAATGGATGGCGGTATTACCGGTGGTGGAGGAAAGCTTGAACCTATGTGGATAGCCCAGAAGCCAGAGCTCAAACCCATACAGCTTGGAGGGTATGACACTTCCAAACTCAAACCCATGGAAAGACTTCTTTGCACATCATATTTTTCAACCCGTGCCCTTGAGGAGACAAGAAAAGGAAACCGCGAAGGTGCAAGGTTCTTTAGTGAACAGTCTGACAAGGTGATGACTGGAGCAAAGGCTGATGTTGAATGCAAATTTCCTAAAATTCCGGATGTTCCAATGCCAAAAGCACAGGCAACTCAACAGATGGATTCAAAAAAATTTACAGCCCTTATGAAAGATTTTAATGTAAAGCTCAAAGAACTTCAAAACATTGAAACCGAGCTTAATAAAGTGAGACAGGAAAAGCAAACGGCAGAGGAAAATCTGAAAAAGATAGATGAAAAGATAACAGAGATAAGTAATCAGGTGCAATCCGCACAAAAACCTGAAGAGAAGGCTCAGGCAGATGATCTTCTTCAGCAAGCACTTGCTGCAAGGTCAGATGCAGAAAATCAGGTAAACTCTGCAAAACAGAGTGAGCAGGAACTTTTGAATAAGACAAAGGATATGGCAAGGGATATAGATTCACAACTAAAATCCATTCAAAAGGGAGAGTAGGTTAAAAATAGAACAGGAGATGAAGTATGAAAAACCTTATTGCATTATTTTCAATACTTGCGATCTTAATTGTGCCGGCTGGCTGTGCAAGTGTAACATTACCGCCTTTAATGGATGCAGCCGATAGAGGGGATATTAATGCTGTAAAAGCTTTGCTGGATAAGGGAGCGGATGTGAATGAGTGGTATTATGGTACAGCCTTGATGCAGGCATCGAGTAAAAAGAATGCCGACATGGTGAAACTTCTGATAGACAGGGGTGCCGATGTAAATGCGATGACTCAGGGAGGATCGTCCGCCTTGGGGATTGCGGCAGAATTCGGTCACGCCGATATAGTGGAAATTCTAATTAATAAAGGTGCTAATGTAGATAAAGCTATAATGGGTTTGAAGAAAAGAGCTATCTCCGTTGCCAACTACCCCGATATAGTTGCTAAAGTTAACCGCGGCATTGATCTAATTAATGAAATACAAAAAAACCTTCCGAATAAGGCTGGTTGGGCGTATTATTCTAATGGACAATATCAGGAGGCGATAAATTCATTCAAGCAGGCTATTAGCTTAGACCCATCTATCAGTTTTAATTTTAGAGGCCTTTCAGCATCTTATAATGCGTTAAAGCAGTATGATGAGGCTATAACCGCAGCAAAGAGGGCGATAGAGCTTAAGCCTGATAATGCTAATGCTTACAGCGATCTCGGCATAGCGTATTCACATAAAAAACAGTTTGACGAGGCATTAAATGCTCACCAAAAAGCTATTGAGATAGAACCAAAAAATGCAACTCTTTACACCAATATTGGCAATTTATTCCTTCAGAGGGAAGATTATAGCAGGGCGGCAGACAATTATAAAAAGGCAGCAGTACTGACTCCGAATGACACAAGACCCCTGTTTGCCCTTGCAAACACATACAGACAGATGGGCAGATACGATGATGCATTTGAGCCAGCAAATAAGGCAATTGCATTGATGACTATAACCGGAGTGGGCTTGGGAATCGCAATTGAGGGGGATTACCCCGTTGTGCGAAGACAAATAGTCGGTGAATCGGGACTAATAGAAGGACCCGCTAAAAGAGCAGGCATACAGGCAGGAGATAAAATCATCAAGATTGACGGCATACCAACAAAAAGGTGGGATATAAATAAGGTTATCCAAAATGTAAAAGGCTCAGAAGGAACACAGGTTGTCCTTACAATCGAAAGAAAGAACTTTGATAAGCCTATAGAAAAGACACTTACAAGGGAAACGATTATCTTTAAAGACGCAGCTCCGCTTTTCGGTCTAAGAAGCCTTGCCAACAGAGAAAAAGGCAGGTTAGAAGAATCTTACAAAGATGCTGAAAAGGCATACTCCCTTGATCCGAATGACAGGTGGGCAAAGAGTGCTATGAGTATCGCGTTTATTGATAAAGGTAAATATAACGATGCCCTAAATATCTTATCAACCATAAAAGATAGCCCCTTTGACCGCATATTTGAATCAATAGCCTACTCAAAACTTGGAGATATGAAAAAGGCGGTTGAGATGTATAGCTCAATTCAAGAAGATTATTTAGCTACCCAAAGTGCCGTGCGTCAAAGCTACAAAAAAACCCTTTTAGAATCTCTAAAGCCTTATGTCAATGCCAGGAAAGACTCTGCGAAACTCCTTGAAAAAAAGAGTCAATACAGAGAAGCACTCAAAGAATATGCAGAGGCTCTAAAGGTTGCCGATGACAGAGATGCGAAAGAGGTAAGAAATCGTGTTGCAGTGTTGATTAGAAACAATCCTTATCTTGCGGAACTCCCTGAAGAGGCAAGAAAGTATGCTTTAAGAGCAGAGGTCTTGCTTAAAGATGGAAATTTTAAAGAATCGCTGAATGAATTCAATTCTGCTATAAAGATAGCGCCATTTGCTCCTCAACTCTATTTCAACACAGCCCTTGTATATGGAGAACTGAAAAACTACAAATCAGCCAAAAGATATATGAACATCTATATTGACCTTTATCCCGCTGCACCAAACATCCGCCAGGTGAAGGACGAGATTTACAAATGGGAATTTATGATGGAGAAAGGTAAATGATAGGCAAGGGAAAAACAGGTATGTATATTCTACCAGTTCTCCTTTTGGTAATCTTTTGTGGTATCACTTACGCACAGGATTCCGATGTACAGAAGAATAACTGGCTGCTTGGCGTGATATTTAAGCTGGAAAGGATGAAGGACAATTCAGTGGCAGATATTCAGAAATGCGAGCGTGAGATTCAGAAATCTGAAAGCACTATCAGAAAATCTGAAGATATTATAAGACAGGCACAACAAAAAGGTAATGCGCAGGCTGAAATGATTGCGCGTCAGGCGTTAACAACAGCACAAGAGGCAAAGAGAAAAAATGAGATACTGAAACAGGAGGCCGAAAAGAGAAAAAGTAAAGCAGAACTGGCTAAAGCAAGCGTGAGCGATACGCTTGCAAAACAACTAAACCTGCCAGAGGAAACAAAAGAATCCTCAGCTAAAGACAATACAGGACTGACTTTGCCGCCTTATTTTGACGAGGGAGCGCCGCCGGTTGATTGCAATAAAGCATTAAAACAACTCGATAATCCGAACTGCAAATGTTTGGCTGCTAATAGGGCGCCTGTATGCCCTGGAAAAGGCATGAAATTGCCGCACGAAGAAGAAATAACTTATGTTTTTTACTGGAATATTGCATTTACTACAGAAGGCAGACATTACTTAAATGATGGCGTTTATTTTGGAAAGCATGACTCCTACGATAAAGCATTTAAGGCTTGTCAGGAAGATGCTAAGAATAGAAGTCATGTGGATTTTGTAGATCATGTTCAGAAAATTAATTGCATACCGCAATAAATAAAGAAAAGTGGTGGGAGAGATGAAAGTACTATAGAAAACAGTACGGATCTTTCTCTCTGAAAATATCGAGGCCGTGACTGTAAGCATTCGCAAGACAGCCCCCGCACACGTAACGAAGAGGGCATGACCGGCATTCGGCACATCCAGCGCGATAGCGACGCGCGATTTCTGAGTCGTATATCTCCCCGATTCTCTGGTCGAATACGTTTCCTATGGGAGAAGGAAACTTCCTGCAGGCATGAACCTCGCCGTCGGCTAGAATGGCGACGAAATTGAATGCGGCCCCGCAACCGAAGCCGGTACAGCCGCCAAAGGGTTCCAGACCTTTCCGATACTTGAGGATGTTGATGAGGTTATCCTTCAAGCCTAAAACAGGGTTTTTACCATAGGCCTCAAGGTACGCTTTCAAGGAAAGACATATATTCCTGCTTTGTCGGAAGTTCAAGGCTCGCCCCTTCACCCACCTTCGAAAGACGATTGAAATAAAAAACATCCGTCTTCCCGCGCAGCAATTCACCAAGGGGGATAACCTGGTGGATGTTGTCTTTCGTCACGGTGAGCATCACCATCGTATAGACTCCCAGTTCACGGAGTATTTCGAGAAAACGCATGGATCTTTCGAAGTGACCTTCTCCCCGGATGAAATCATTGTATTCAGGCAAACCCTCCAGACTCAACTGAAAAAAATCGGGCTGCTGGATGGAACACAGTGCCTCAACCTGTTCACGGGTTGAGGGATTTCCCAGGACGGACAGGGTAAAACCACGGTCAGCGGCAGCCTTGTATATGGATAGAAATTCCGGATGAAGAAGGGGATTACCGCCGGTGAATGATACCCGCCCCTTCACGTGGCGCTCCCGGCAAAAGATATCGAGGTCATCGATGATTGTGAGTGCCTGCTCAAGTGTCAGCGCGGATCGATCACTCCGGTCATAGCAGTGTTTGCAATGAAGGTCGCAGGCCTGCGTGATATGCCACTGAAGGACGAATACCGATGACGTAAGAAAGTGTTTGCTCGTGTCAGGTGATGCTTCGTCAAGATCGCGCCGGATACGTGATAGCGGTGCAATGATGATTCCTCTGTCCACGGCACGATCCATGGCCGCATCAACCGCGAAGATCGGCAGCGTGCCTATTCGCGCCACCTCCCGCCTGTCGATGCCCTCAAATATCATCTTGAGAATGAGGAGATCCTCCAGTGAGGCAGCCTTCATATGAAGGCCGCCGTCTTCCGGATATTTCCATATCAGGACATATTCGTTTCCCGGTTCCGGAGCCTGTGGAGATAGAGATGTCACATTATCCACAAGGTTTTTCCATTGAAGCTCAAGTAAAATGAGTGTGGGATTGATGGCCATCTCCTCCGGATCACCGGGTATGGATACACTATTTTCTTTTACCCGGAAGATATTCCATTCAAGGCGGGCAAGTTCAGCAAGAAATTCAGGAAGGCGGGCATGAGGACCAAAATAGCTGATGATTTCAGGAAAGTTATCCGGTTTGTTATTCAGGTCATGGCTGGAAATGATCTGCTGCCATATGTCGGGATCAAGAAGGGAGCGACATCGGGGATAAATGGCTGCAATGTCACTCTTTGAAGGGTTCATCGATGCTTTTTTGAAACAGGCAAAGGATGGCGCATCTCCTATCGCACTCGTTTTTCACTTTATCTTCCTGCATGGTTTTCAGGGGAATGAACGCCTCAGTCCCTAAAAGCAATACAGGGGGGAAATTGTTTTTGATAGTGCAAACTGCACTATTACTTTGTACCGCCTCAGCTGCTTCCCGGCTTAGCCGGCTGTTCCGTTGGGGTGCTACCTGCACCCGGTTTCGTACCGCTTCAGCTGCTACCGGGCTTGGCCGGTTGTTCTTTCTGGATGCCACCTGCATCCGGTTTCGTCCCAGTTCAACTGCTGGCCTTTTGCGCACAACCAGACACCATAAGAGCCGAACCGGAAATGAGGGAGGCCAGGCAGAGCCCTGCAAGAATCTTTTTCAGTTGATCACTGTCCATGTTAACCTCCTTAAACGCCAGTCCATCCTTTGCCTGTGTTATTATGAGGAAGTATTATTGATCCTGTCAAGGAAGATTTCGGTTCCAACAAACTTAGGAAAATGGTCTTGACAAATTGAAAGCTTTTGCATACACTGTAATACAATAATTACAAGAGGTGCATCATGAGTACAGCAATATCCATAAGATTACCGGAAGATTTAGCCAAGCAGCTCGACAATATCGCCAAAGAAACAGAGAGGCCTCGTTCCTTCATCGTACAAAAGGCCCTGGAGTCATACTTGGAGGACTATGCTGATCTCCAGGTGGCTCTTGACAGACTTCACGACAAAGCCGACCCTATCATATCCAGCAAAAAGATGAGGGAGTCTCTTGGCCTATAATATCGTTTACAAAAAATCTGTTTCGAGAGATTTGAATAAGCTTGCCAAAGCGGAAGCGGCTCGAATATTAAATCAAATTGAAAAGGTGCTTTTAAGAATCCCGAATCTTATCTATCCTTAAAAGGTAAATTTGCAGGACTGCGCAAATTCCGTATTGGTGACTATAGAATAATATATGCCATATCGCGATATGATGTCATTATTTTCAGAATTGGTCACGGGAAAAGACCATTTAAAAAAGAATGAAATAGCATGCGGCACTCTGCTGCACCGACTCGCCCAAAAACGCGCTCCCGGTTGGCTTTGCATTAGAAGTCTGGAGGCGAGGTGAATATCTATATCGATGAATCGGGCTCCTTCGTGAACGCTTCCAAGGTGGGTGCTTGGAACGCTGTTGCCGCCCTTGCTGTTCCCGAAGCTGCGGACGAGAAGATAGATCAACTTCTTGCCCAACTGAAAATATCAAACGGGCACGAAGCCGGAAGAGAGACCAAGCTCAACGAGGTAACGGAGGATACATACGTTCAGTTTATTGGAAACTTGGCTGACCTAAACACTGTGGTTTTTTCCACCGCTACCGATGCAGGCCTAAATACGATTGATAGAGTACTTGAGCACCAACAGCACCAAGTCGAAGAGGTCCTGAGACATATCGACAAGATGAAATACGAGGGCGGACGACAAGGCGTACTGCTTGTGGCCTCTCAGTTAGGAAAACTGTCTCCCCAGCTTTATGTACAGTTACTCTGTCAGATTAATCTCATGTTTGATGTGGTAAGTAGGGTAATTACTTATTATGTACAGCGCGACCCAGGCACTCTTGCTGAATTTAGGTGGCGGATAGACCAAAAAAACATCTCCCGAACGGATTTTGAGGATGCATTTGAGAAACTAAGCCCGCCGCTACTTCAAACAAGATCCATGTCAGAGCCGTTGCTGATGGTCAAAGGTTTCGATTACAGTAGCCTGAGGCAGTATGAATTCGAAAATGGTAAGGCGCCGGATTACCTCAAGGAAGTCTATGGAATTGAGGTTGGAACTGGTTTAAATATACAGAAAATCATTCGAGGTAATATCAAGTTCATGGATTCCCAAGATTCACCAGGCATTCAGGCAATAGACTTAGTAGTATCAGGAATCCGTAGGTGTCTTAGAAGACAGTTTTCAGATAACGACAAGGCAGCATCCACGCTTGGGAGGCTCATGCTGCAAGCGAAGCACAATGCTCCGCCTCTAAATCTCATCTCCTTCGCCAATGACCGGCCAGTGACAATAGAAGTTGAACGGTTGGTGAGAATGATGTCTAGAAATTGTAAAAGTATGATTATGAGGTCTTGAGTGGGTCATGGTAAAAAGGATTTTTGACAACGGCATTAAGGGCGACGGTAAGAATCCGCCGCGCCTTATGCCAAACGTTAGGCACTGAGAAGGAGGATAAACCCTGAAAGTACCGTGGACTGGCAACAAATGTATTCTGTGTCTTCGTGAAAACACTCTTTCCGAAGAGCATCTTATACCTGAGGCGCTCGGAGGACAGCTCAAGTGCGAATTCCTCTGCGAATGCTGCAACTCAAGACTGGGGTATAATTTGGAAGCTAATGCGAAGTCCGATCCGTCTATTCTTATGGCTGCCAAGATTCTCAGAGACAAAATCCCGGCGTTAGCAGCGCCCCTGATCGAGAGTCATCCACACGTTGCATATAGCGAACCCGGCCCAGCACAAGGATATATCAAGAATGGTGAGTTCCGTGTAAAATCAGGGAAATTGGATGACGGCTCTCTTATCCAACCAACGGACATGGGAAGAAAAACTCTTCTGAGGCTTCTACGGAAATCCGGATGCCAAGAAGCACCCGCTAGGAAAGCAGTCTCATTATTTGACGAGGCCCCAGAAAACGAGCGAGTAGAGATTGCTCCCGGATTAGAGGTGGTGAAGTGGCGCATTGATCGTTTGGACGTGGACATGAGCCGGACGCAGATCATGGACCCACTCATTCCAGCCAAAGCAGCCTTCGAATTCCTTTGCTGCCATGTTGGTTCGAGCCATATACGATGAGGGTCTCCATCTGTCACAAATACGGTTATCCATCATCAACAAACAAATGAATCCAGATGTCTTCAGAGTTGAAAGGCTTACCTGAACAAATACGAGCCTCTGCATGGCATTTGTTTTGAAGGAAACGACCCTTATGCAAAGGTTCAGATCAGGTTGTTTGGTTGGCTCGCTTTCCGCGTTCACTTCCTGCATTTGTCGATCAGCGGGCCGGGGTACGCGTATACTCACCGGCTTGATACTGATGAGGAAAGTATTGATGCCGTTAGTGCCTAGTACTTATGTTGATTGGTATGGAATCTCATGGGGATTCCTCCTTCTGGTATCATTTGGCCTTGCCAGAAACTGACTGTACGATGTTTTAGGAGGAGGCCTTAAATAGTATCAAGGCAATCCACCGGGCGCTCGTTCCTCGCGCCGGCGATTTTTTCCTTAGCTTGAATGGGGCTGCATAGTGCGAAGGTTTTTACGAGTATTTGGTTGGCTTCTATTGGTGTCGGGGCTCTTGCTCTGCCTTCTGGGCATTGCGAATCTGCCCACCGGAGGCTTGATGTTCGCCCTTCCATTCTTTTTCTTCATTCCAGGATTTGTACTTTTAGTTGGTGGAGGTATCTTGTTGTTTCTTACACGATTTAAGGTAAGTTCCTCTCCGGGATTAAAAGATGCAAGCTAAGACTTATAAGGCGCTCAACCCAAAACGCGAGAGATGGGGGACGGGAATTACAGTTAGGAGTATTTCTCCGGATTTTTCGTCACTTCTTATACTCCGCTTCTACGGTAATTGAAATCCCCCCGCGAACCGCGAAATCCGCCGTGACCTTGCACCACCGGGGCTTCAGCACGGAAACAAGATCGTCAAGAATCACATTGGTCACATGCTCATGGAAGACACCCTCATTGCGATAAGACCACAGATATAATTTCAGAGATTTGGATTCGACAATCCGCTTATCCGGGATGTACTGGATGGTTAGCCAGGCCAGATCAGGCTGCCCCGTAGCCGGGCAGACACAGGTGAATTCTTCTGTCTGGAGAGTTACAACGTAATCCCTCTCCGGATGACGGTTGGGAAAGGTTTCTAACTTCTTTGTCGGCTTGGAACCTCGACCGAGTAAAGTCAACCCATTGAGGTCTGATTTTTGCGTCTTTTTTTTCATGATAGATTTTCTCCTTCTGTGGAACTAAATAACTCCTGGCTTCCCACCTTCAAGACTGTGCCACAACGTCATTGCGCGGGAGTTGAACTGCCGACAGGCTACTGTCACGATCGAGCGAGGGAACTCTTGAGATTGCCACGCGCCTTACGGTCGCTCGCAATGACAAATTATGTAATTATCTTCTGTACCCCTGCATAGAAAAAATAAATGGCAAAAAGTATTAGCACAACCGCGCACGTGGCGATGATCCCCCTATACAGACGGTCGGTGAAAAGATGCCTGCCCTTCCCCACTGCCGTAGAGACCGCTGAATACCATGCAAAATCCGCCAGAATGTGTCCTGTGAAGAAAAAGACGATGCCTGCCATGCCATATTGCCAGCTATAAATGACATAACCGAATCCGATTGTCGCCCACCATATTATCCAATAAGGATTAACTATACTTAAAACAGCGCCGTTTAGTACTATGGAACCACGCGCTTTGATGCTACGGGATTTAATGACATGCTCAACGATGGAAGTGAACGAAACATCCCCACAGCCATCCAGATTAAAATAACACCGCCCGATATGGCAACAACAGCAAAGACATCACCACGCTGCAGAAAAGGGGCTATTCCGAACACCAACGCCACCAGAAGGAGGAGTTCCAGAATACCGTGTCCAACGATAAGCAGAGGTCCTGCGAAGACTCCTCTTTGCGAGCTTTCACTGATCGTAGCAGTGAGCAAAGGTCCCGGCATCATCGCACCGGAAAGGGCAATGATAAACGAAGAAAAAAATATAGTAAAAAGTTCCCACACGGTTTTTAAATAAATTTCTTAGACTCTGACTTTTTTGCAATCAATTTTCTTCATTCTCACGCCGTCGCCATAAGGATAATAATTTGGAAGGAATTTTGATTCAGTGTAACCGTGCTTAAGAAAGAATAATTTTGCTCCGTCTCTTCCTTCGAGAGTTTCTAAAACAATAAATGAAACGCCTGATTTAATCAGGTATTCTTCCATCGCATCCAGGAGAAAACTCCCCGCACCTTTGCTTTTATACTCCGGAAGTACTCCAATAGAATATATCCTTCCCTTATATTGACCGTTTCGCAGTCTGTTCCTTAGCGCAATGCCGTATCCGACAACTGATTTATTATCATAGAGCATGAAAAAGGCAGCATTCGGCGAAGATAGAAAATATCGCAATTGCGATCGTGAGATGCATTCATTTTCTGCAAATATACGCTTTTCAAGTTCATATATTTGGTCAATATCAATTTTTGAAGCTGGTATGATAGAAGATTGTCAAATTGTTGAACGACTTTTGTTTGAGCATTTATAACACTGCTTATCTTTTTTGATTCCGGATCTATAAGGTTTACAAATGAAGTTTTCTTAGAAAAACATTTACAATCTCCTATTAAGAGTTAAGACGATGTTTCTTTTCCACTTCCAGGATATCATCCCATATCTCATAAACAATCTCCCGGGTCTCATCCGGTGAATCCTGATTGTCAATGACTATATCAGCATATGGGATCTTGTCATCGATGGGCATCTGGGAGGCGAGCCTCTTCACGGCTTCTTCCCTGCTGTATCCGTTTCTGTCCATTAACCGTTCTATCTGTACCTCAGGAGCTATATATACCAATATAACAATATCTACCTGATCCTGCATCCCCACTTCGATAAGGAGAGGCACATCGGATATGACAACTAGCACATGGATCAATTTCATAGATATCATCTATTCTCCGCCTCCATTCCTCGAAAACTGCGGGGTGAACTATACTGTTGAGTACGGAAAGTTTCTTTTGGTCTGCAAAGACGATCAAACCGAGTTCAACCCTGTTTATTGTCCGGTCCTCGTTTAGTATGTCCGATCCAAAATAATCCACAATAGCCTTCCATGCAGGCTTGATCCGGTTCCTCCACGAAGTGGGCCAGTTCGTCGAAGTCGATCAGGTAAGCTCCCCGCTCCTGAAACATCTTCGCCACAGTTGATTTACCGGAGGCGATGCCTCCTGTCAGACCTACATTCAGCATAGTGACACTCAACTTGTTGTAGACAATACAGCCTTCCGGTAGAAACCTGGAGGATCCATAATAAGACTGGATTCCCCCGTATCAAGTACGGGGCATGCTTATCAAGGACGGAATGACATTTAAAAGTTTATTTTAGCGTGTAATGACAAGGTCAGCAATTCCGCTTGTAAATAATTCGAAGCCCTTCCAACGTCAGCATCTCATCGACAATGTTAATGCTTTTAGTTTCAGCAGCGATGATTGTCGCCAGCCCCCCGGTTGCTATAACCTTCGGGTCTGACTTGACTTCTGATTTAATACGATCAACAAGGCCGTCCACGAGACCCGCATAACCGAACAATATGCCTGCCTGCATACTGCTTACCGTATCTTTACCGATGACTGATTTCGGCCTGCCTATTTCTACCCTCGGCAGTTTTGCCGTCTTGTTGAAAAGGGCCTCACTCGCTATCATGATGCCCGGCGATATGCATCCACCCATGTATTCCCCTTTTTTTGATACATAGTCGAAGGTTGTGGCAGTGCCGAAATCCACAATTATGATATCTCCCCCGTACTTTTCATATGCCGCTACAGCATTGACAATTCGGTCTGCTCCTACTTCTTTCGGGTTATCATACAGAATCGGCATCCCGGTTTTAATGCCCGGTTCGACAATAATGGGTTTGACATTAAAATATTTTTTGCAGAGAGGTTCAAGAATGTTGAGCATCGTGGGAACGACACATGAAATAATGATGTCCTTGATGGCCCTCGGTCTGAATCTTGCTGTTTTTGTAAAGATTGTAGATCAACATACCGTACTCATCGACGGTATGATCTACAACTGTCCTGATCCTCCAGTCATGGACCAGTTCATCCTGGTCATACAAACCCAAAACCGTATTGGTATTTCCGACATCGATGACTAAAAGCATATCATATATCCTTTACAATTGTCGCATCACCGGCCATGACCCTTCTGATGACATCATTTTCATCAGAGATGATGAGAGCCCCAAAATCGTCAATACCAAGGACTTCTCCTGCCTGAACATTATCGTTAAACACTACCTGAATGTGCTTCCCGACCATGTCCGAGTATCGAAGCCACATATCCTTTAAGGAACCAAACCCCTCCGTGAGCAGCCTGGTATATAAATATTCTAAATTATCAAATAATTTTACAGTTAAATCAAGCCGTGAAATTTCACTTCCCGCCTCTTCCTTCAGAGATGTGGCAATGTCACGAAACGACTCGTCAAAATCAACTCTTTCTATGTTAACATTAATGCCGATTCCTACGATTATGAAATCCACCCCTTTCGCGGCAGAAGCGCTCATCTCCGTCAGGATGCCGCAGACCTTTTTGCCCCTGATCTGAACATCATTCGGCCATTTGAGCGTTACATTGTCCGGACAGTAAACCGACAAAAGATCGGCAACGGCGACACCTGTCATCAGGGTGATCTGGGGGGCAAAAACGGGATCTATCGCAGGCCTCAATATAATAGAGGTATAAATATTACAGCCGGGGGGTGATTGCCATTGCCTCTTCAGACGGCCCTTTCCTCTGGTCTGACAATCCGCAATGACGACAGTTCCTTCGGGAACGCCACTGATGGCAAGCTGGAAAGCAACGTCGTTTGTCGAATCGACTTCCTCGAAAAATTGGATATTGTTTCCTATCCGCTTCCCCGAAAGACGGACAGCCAGGATTCGTTCATTAAATTCCATCGCATTGATTAAACTGGTGGTAACGCTACTCGATCTTCAGGGATATATCGGATGCCGGCACTGAATGGGTAAGCGCTCCGACCGAAATGAAATCAACCCCCGTTTCGGCAATCTGTCTCACATTTGCGAGGGTGACATTACCGGACGCTTCAAGAGGAACTTTCCCGTTAACGATATGCAACTGCCTTTCTCATATCCTCGTTGGTCATATTGTCCAACATTATTATATCCGCACCGGAGATAAGGGCTTCCTCAACTTCCTGAAGATTCTTGACTTCCACTTCGACCTTCAGCGTATGGGGAATGTGACCGCGAACCCGGGCGAGCGCTTTGGATATGCCGCCCGCTGCCGCAATGTGGTTGTCTTTGATCAGGACACCGTCATACAGACCAAATCGATGGTTAGTACCGCCGCCGATTTTCACGGCATACTTATCAAGGCATCGGAGCCCCGGCATTGTTTTTCTTGTATCGAGAATTTTTGCCGGCGTTCCTTTAATTTCATCGACATATTGTCTTGTGAGCGTAGCAATGCCGCACATCCTCTGAAAAAAATTAAGCGCTACTCTCTCCGCAGTCAGGATGCTGCCAAGATTCCCGGATATTTCGGCCAAGAATCCCCCCCTTCTTAACCACACGCCCGTCTTCACAATTGCATGAGAATTGGATGCTTTCATCCAGGAAAAGAAAAACCTCTCTAAAGACATCGATGCCGGCCACAACAATATTTGACTTGGCGAAAGCCTTCGCCCTGCCCACCTCTGCACCGGTAAGCGCCGCGGTCGTCGTGATATCCCCTGTACCGATATCTTCTTCAAGGGCCGACTGTATTAACCTGCGTATGATATGCTTTTGGATCATGATAAAAGAGACATCCCAATTTTTAAAAAATGAAAGAAAGATTTGAAAATTTCAACTAGGTCATTACGATATGAGATTGCCGCGGAGCTAAAGCTCCTCGCAATGACACGAAAAACAATTGTTGATATTCCTTTTACCCCATTGCCTGAAGTCTTTTTAGGGCAGTTTCCAGAACAACCTGCTTCTCTTTGACTTCCCTGAATTTTTCTTCTTCTCTTTCAACTACCGCTTTTGAGGCCTTTGCCATGAAATCGCGATTGGCCAGCTTCTTCGAGATTGTCGCCAGATCTTTATTTACCCTGGCCATTTCCTTTTCGAGCCTTGCCTTCTCCCCGGCAATGTCCACCACGCCTTCCAGCGACACATATATCCGAATAGGTCCGACAACGCCGGTAGCGGCATTCTTAGGTTCTTCTCCATTACGACTGATGGTCAATGCCTCAAGATTGGCCAGATTCATAATGTAACCATTTCCCATTCCAATGATCGCGCCGGATTCATCATCAGGAACAGAGACCATGACCTTTAATTTTTTCGATGGTGCTATATTCATCTCACCCCTGATGTTCCTGATAGAAGTTATTGCATTCATAATAATACTCATTTGTTTCTCTGCAACAAAGTCCTGACAGGTGTCATCCGGTGAGGGAAATTCACTTATCATAATGGATCTTCCGTCATCCACCATGGTCTGCCATATTTCTTCAGTCACGAAAGGCATGAAGGGATGAAGCAATTTCAAAGAAGACTTCATGACATTAAGCAGGGTATGCTGCGCTACACGCCTCTTTGCAGGATCTCCTTTCCCATAAAGTGTCGGTTTGATCAATTCCAGATACCAGTCACAGAATTCATGCCAGATAAACTGATAAATACTTGAGGCGGCATCATTAAATCGATATTCATCCAGAGCTCTGATAACTTCGGTAACAGTTATGTTCAGTCGATGCTTGATCCACCTGTCGGGAAGGGATTCATCGCCTTTATCTACATGAACCTCTTCGGACGGATAATCTTCCAGATTCATGAGGGAAAACCGGGTTGCATTCCATATCTTGTTGACGAAATGTTTATTACCCTCAATCCGTTCCTCAGACATCCTTATATCCCTGCCCTGTGCAGTGAAGGCTGCCAGAGTAAACCTGAAGGCGTCGGCGCCGAACTTATCGATCATCTCGAGCGGATCGATTATATTCCCCTTGGATTTACTCATCTTATCTCCCATTTCATCGCGTACGAGGGCATGGAGATAGACGTCCTTGAAAGGGACTTTTTTCATAACATATAGCCCCATCATCATCATTCTCGCTACCCAGAAGAAGAGGATATCAAACCCTGTAACCAGAAGCGATGTGGGATAAAATGTCTTTAATGCCTTTGTTTTATCCGGCCAACCGAGGGTTGAAAAGGGCCAGAGGGCGGAACTGAACCATGTATCAAGAACATCTTCTTCCTGCGTAAGCGCGTTCCCACCGCAGTCCGGACATTTATCGGGGTCTACGGTAGAGACGATTTCTTTTCCGCAGGCGCCGCAATACCATACGGGAATTCTGTGACCCCACCAAATCTGCCTTGAAATGCACCAGTCCCTGATATTATTCATCCAGTCAAAGTATGTACCTTCCCATGCGACCGGTATGATCCTCGTTTTCCCTTTAACTACTGCGGCAGTTGCCTTCTTCGCCAGAGGTTTTATCTTCACAAACCACTGTCTCGAAACCATGGGCTCGATATCCGTTTTACACCGATAACACCGTCCGACATTATGGACATAAGGCTCCTTTCCTACAAGATAGCCTCCCTGTTCGAGATCCCTGAGAATATTTTCCCTGGCCTCATAGCGATCCTGCCCCCGATAAATGCCGCCATTCTCATTAATCACCCCGCTGCCATCCATTATCTTGATGATTTCCAGATTATGCCGTTCAGCGATGGCAAAGTCGTTTGGATCAGAGGAAGGAGTTACTTTTACCGCACCTGAACCGAACTCCATGCTTACATGATTATCGGCAATGACAGGTATCATCCTGTTGACAAGGGGGAGGATTACTTTTTCCCCGATCTTATCTTTGTACCTTCTATCCCCGGGGTTAACGGCGACAGCCGTATCCCCCAGCATCGTCTCCGGACGTGTTGTGGCAACCACAATATCACCGCCACCTTCGGCATAGGGATACCTGATATTCCAGAGAAAGCTTCCCTTCTCCTCAAATTCCACTTCAAGATCTGATATAGCCGTATGGCATCGGGGACACCAGTTGACAATATAGTCACCCCTGATAGATAAGTCCGTCGTTATACAGACGCACAAAGGTTTCCCTCACGGCCCTGGATAATTTTTCATCCATGGTAAAGGCTTCTCTAGACCAGTCGCAGGAACATCCGAGCCTTTTCAACTGGTTTATAATAACCCCGCCATATTTCTCCTTCCATTCCCACACCTTTTCTATGAACTTTTCTCTGCCCAAATCATGTCTGGTGATGCCTTCTTTTGCAAGCTCCTGCTCGACTACATTCTGAGTGGCGATACCCGCATGATCCGTTCCCGGCATCCATAGGGCGTTATACCCCTGCATTCTTTTGTACCTGGTGATTACATCCTGCAGGGTGTTGTTCAGGGCATGCCCCATGTGGAGCATACCTGTAACATTTGGAGGAGGAATAACCATCGAAAACGCAGGCTTTGGGCTTGTATCCTTAGCCCTGAAAAGACCGAGATCGAGCCAGTACCGGTACCACCTGGCCTCCGACTCCTTAGGTTCATAGGATTTGCTCAATGACACTTTCGTCATTTATATTTCTCCGTTAGAAAATTTTTAATTCTTCTTTGAGTTTTCTGATAATTAAAAGGGCATCAACACCAGGGACAGGACTGAGAGGGGCAAATTCACCGCTTGTAAAATCTTTGGCCTCCATAATCCCTCTCGATGTCACGACCATGACAGAATTAAAATAGGGCAAATCAGATCTCAAATCAGGAAACGGTGATGAGCTTCCTATAAATTTGGTTGCAAGTGCATTATCTCCTGTCACTTTTATCAATACATCCTCGATCATCATAGCATACGTTGCTCGATCTACCATATCACTCGGATGGAATGAGCCATCAGGATAAGCCTCCAATCCATGAACCCCTATCCGGAGAATTCCCTCAATATCCGCCTTGAGGGGGTGGTTAGCGATATCCGCGGCTGTTACGGGAATCGCGCTTGATTTGACCTTTGCCGCTTCAGGATCTTTAAAGGCCGTATCAAAGGTCTTAGGCGTTTTCTTTTTATAGAGGACATCAATCTTTAATTCTTCAATAAACAGGGCGGCGGCATCTCCTCTATTGATACGTTCAAGAATCGCGATCTTCTTTCCTGTAATTGTCCCCGGCATTGCTCTCTGTATCTTCTGGGTCAGATTCCATTCAGCATCTGCATCTTTGACGTAATCACCTTTAAGATCGATTACCTGTTTGAACATCTGCCCGGCATTAGAAAAATCCAATGCGTTCTTGTAGGCTATTCCCATAAAGTAAAAGGCGGCGGACGACTTAGGATCTATTTTCTTTGCCTTTTCAAATTCTCCCGTTGCATCTTTGAGCCAATCCTTGCCTGCCATGCTTAATGAATAGAGACGTATTCGAGATATATGAATAAAAAGTTTCTCATCATCATTCTTCGCATAACTCCATGCCTGTTTGATAGAGTCGTTGGCGGCCTTAAAATCTCCCTGATAGGCTTTTACAAGTCCCTTTCCCGCATAAAGCCTTCGAATATTTAGGGTCTAGTGCTATAGCTCTATCAAATGACAAATTCGCATCAGCATATTTCCCCTGATCCAGGAATTTCATACCGGTATAGAAATGATGACCGGGTGTATCCATCTCACTTACAGGTTTTACCGCTTTCGGACCGCAAGAAACTATGAGAAATCCGATAGAGATACAAACGAATAACATCAACAAACTTCGATAATTCAGCCGTTGAACCATAACGTTCTCCTTTCTTTAAAAAAGCGTTAAGAGGAACAGATCAGGCTCTACTCCAGTGTAACATGCAAAATATCATGCACTTAATTATATTCATACAATATTGAAGTCAAGAAATTTCACTGTTTCCACAGTAAAGGCCCATAACTAATTCATCGTGCGTCAACTTTCATTAGCACGAAAACAGCTGTCATCTTAAGCCTGTCGAAGGACGACAAGCTCGTGCTTCGACCCTTCGATAAACTAGGACAGGCTGATCCATGCTTCGACAAGCTCAGCATGACATTACATTTTCATGACTTGTGGTGCCCCATAAGGCATGGGGGCTCATTAAGAAAAGGTCAATCTGTTCCCTCATGGCACCAATATCAGACGGGCTAAACCATGCAATCTCTTTGTCCGCGTTAAACCAGGTCATTTGCCGTTTTGCAAAGTGACGCGTGTCTCGTTTTATCAACCTGATTGCATCTTCAAGATTGCTTTTCCCCTTCAAATGGCGGACGATATGTTTATATCCCAGCGCCTGCATAGGCTTAAGGTTTTCACGATAACCCATAGAGAGAAGTCCCTTGACTTCATCAATCAGTCCATCTCGCATCATTTCTTCTGTTCGTTGATCTATTCTTCCATTCAATGAAGAACGCTCCAGAGTAAGACCCATCTTCTTACAGTCATAAAGATCGTCACCAAAGCGGTGGGCCTTTTGTCTTTCCACAATTGACTCGCCGCACAGCTCCAGAACTTCCAGGGCCCGGATGATCCGTACAGCATCATTCTTATCAATCTGGGCGGCTGCCTGCTCATCCTTTTTCCTCAATTTCTCATACAAATATGTTTTCCCGAAATGTTTGAGCTCTTCCTTGTACAACTTCCTTAAGTCTTCATCAGCATCCGGCCCTTTAAAAAGACCGCCAAGAAGAGCTTTCACGTAAAGACCGGTACCGCCAACCACGAAAATGGGCTTTCTCCGGCTATGCAATTGCCCGATGATTCCCCGTGCCAGTTCGACGAACATTGCCGCGTTGAATTGCTCATCCGGATCGACAACGTCAATAAGATGATGCGGAAGCACAGACTGTTCTTCAGCAGTCGGCTTTGCCGTACCGATATCCATAAAGCGGTAGACCTGCATCGAATCGGCACTGATAATCTCACCACCCCATTCACTGAGCAAGCCGGATCGCCACCTCGGTCTTACCCACAGCGGTCGGGCCAACGATAACGATCAGGCGGGGTCTATTGTCATTCGCACGCATGCATTTATTTTCGTTTAAACATACTTTCCAGGTCCCAAAGGCCAAATGAAATGAATACAGGCCGCCCATGGGGGCACGTGGAGGAAAATGAGGTGTTATCCAGGTCCTTACAGAGCATTGCCACCTCTGATTCCGTAAGTATCTGATTCGCCTTAACCGCCCCTTTGCAGGCTAAAAGGGCAAAAACCTTTTCTCTTCTTGCTTCTAACCCCAAGGGTTTTTCCGTCTTCGAGAATTCTTCAATTATCTCAAAAAACAACTTCTTAGGTTCGATATGAGAAAGCAATGCCGGTAAGGATTTCACGATAACAGTTTTCTCCCCAAAATGTTCCACCTCTATACCGGAGTCTTCAAGAATTTTGATATATTCCGTCAAGACAGCAAACTCTCCGTGTGAAAGACTCACGATCTCCGGCATCAGTAGCTGCTGGCTTATGATCTTCTCACCGGGCACCGGTGATCCCTTCTTGAGCTTTTCAAACAAGACCCTTTCATGTGCTGCATGTTGATCAACAAGAGTCAAACCTGCAGATGAAGAGAAAACGAGATATGTCCCGGCGATTTGTCCGATATACTCCAGGTCGGTAAAATTAAGCACCCTCCCCGCAGGTCCCAGTTCTTCACCCCTTTCTTCCGGCAACCTTTCTAATCGTACCGCATCATTTTCCTGAACCCTATCAAGTGCTTTGCCGGTTCTCCTGGAGTCACCAATACCTTTGTCAAAGAACAGCTTCCCGCTCCCTGACGATATCGTGTATCGCTTCAAGGCTTCTCGTACCCTTTCACTGTAGCCCTCAGGCATTGTCCGCGCTCCCTCGCTTGATAAAAGAGGCGCAATATTAGCCAGGGCAGCAGCAAGGGCTTCAACGACAATATCATAGATTTCCCTCGGATTTCTGAAGCGAACCTCCATCTTGGCAGGGTGGACATTGACATCGACATCTTCAGGAGGAAGATCAACAAACATCACTACAGCGGGATACCTTTTTGCCTCAATTAAACGCCTATAAGCCGTCATCACAGCATGGTTCAGAAGATAATCCCTGACAAATCTTCTATTCACATAAAAATACATTTGTTTCGCATTGGATCGGCTGTACTCAGGTTTAGAGGCAAATCCCGCTAGCATTACGCTCTCCCTGGTACCTTTAACCGGTATCATATGGTCCCCATAATCTGTCCCTAAGACAAGAGAAATCCTTTCAGAAATATCCCCGGTGGCCGGTATGTTCAATAGCTCCTTTCTATGAGCCGCAACTTTTATTCTGACTTCCGGACGGGAAAGAGCCATCCTCGTAATCACATCCATACAATATCCATGCTCGGTCATCTCTGTCTTGAGGAACTTTTTACGTACGGGGACCGGATCGAAGATATGACTCACCAGGACAGAGGTACCGACCGGGCACCCCGTGTCGGTTATGGCCTTGACCTGTCCTGCCTCAACAATCACCCTTGTACCCGATATAGAAGACTGCCTTCTCGTGACCATCTCGACACGGGAAATCGCGGCAATGCTCGGCAGGGCCTCTCCCCGAAAACCGTATGACCTTACCTTATAGATATCATCAAACTGGTATATCTTACTGGTAGCAAAGCGCTCAAAAGCACGGGGAACATCTATGTCCTCGATACCCTCACCATTGTCGACGACTTTGATTGAGCCACAGCCTCCTTTTTCCAGCTCGACCGTAATGTCCGTAGCGCCGGCATCGAAGGCATTTTCCAGGAGTTCCTTCAGAATGGATGCGGGCCTCTCGACAACCTCTCCTGCCGCAATTTTACTTGATAGACTTTCAGGTAAAACAACAATTTTCCCGGCCAAGATCAATTACCTTCTATAAAAAATTCTTTTCCATATAGTTGCGACAAGGATTCAGGGATTCTATGATTTGAGGCTTGAAGTGTTTGATCGCATCTACTTGAATCCTTGAACCCTTGGCCCCTTGAATCCTGAAGTTGCCAGCAACTTTCTCGGAGATGAACCAAAGCTTTTTTCAATATTAAAAGACCGCAGTTACATTCACACAGCAACTGCGGTCGATTATAGATCAGTCCGTCGATCAGGTCAGTCCAGGACAATCATTACACGACACTTTTTCAAAAAGGTCAGATTATCCGAAGCGCCTCTGATCTTTTCCGCATCTGCATTACTGATCACAACGTCAGATCGGCCGGGGCCTTCAGTCTTAATTCCTTTGACGCTGAGCGGATTGTTCGTCACTCTCGGATTACTCTGAGCCGCTGTAAGATCCCTTGCATAGCCACTCATGCCCTGTTGAACAGCATATTCACGATCTACATTCACGGAGCCATAGACTTCCTTGCCACTCTCATCAATAACCTTGGGAGACATGGCAGGTCGTGCCTGGAGACCTCGTGCATCAACAACCATACCCGTATATACAACCGGTGCCGGCGCTGGTGCTACCGGGACTGGTGCTGCTGGTGCTGGTGCTACCGCTACTGGTGCTGTCGGTGCGGGTGCTGCTGGTGCTGGTGCTGTCGGTGCGGCCGGAGGCGCTGCCTCCGGTTTTTTCTCAAGGACCATGGGTATAATGATTTTTGAAAAACCACCTGGTATGGGCATTCTTACAGTCACTTCTACAGTCCCATCGGACAGATATTCCTGATTCACTACCTTAGCGCCTTTGACAAGGCCTTCAACCTGTACATTGATGACATCACTTTCCACTGTATAATCCTTGACCACTGTCGCGGAATCGACGCGCACGCCTTTTGTTGTTTCGAGTAAATTACGATAAGCATCAACCCTGGCCGCCCTCAAAGCCATGGGACGAGCCTGCGGCTTTCCTATATACCTGTCGGGAGGGGTACCAATCCCCGTAGCCTCAACATAGCCCTCCGACCAGTTAATCTTCCCTTTATTACCCATCTGCTCGATGATCTGAGTCCATTCCGACCCGCTGACCTTTTCCTGACAAAAACCGATCCCTGAATAGAGGAACAACATGCTTACGATGACACCCGCTGTGATGATTAGTTTCGACCTCATAATATCCTCCTTACTATTGGTTTTCAAATTAACCCATAAAGCCAGATGATCACGATTGGTTAAACTTGAATTACTCATCGTTATCTTCAAAATGTGAACGTAAAATAGCAGAATGCCACCAAGGTTTCAATGAAGAAATAACATCATTTCTTTTCGACAAATGCCTTACTTTCAGGGGCCTCTAACCACGGCTTTATATTAATATTTTTGTCTAAGTCTCCCCAGATAAGATTTTGGTCAGGCGGGCTCTTTCCCCACCAGTTGTTTCTTGCATCAATGAAAATGGTGGAAAATGTCTGAATAGCCACTGTGTTATCGATAAAATTATTATTGTGTATGACGGGATTCGACATCCCTACACACTTGATAGCGCCCTCTCCGAGGTTGCCGGCAAAAGTATTATAAAATACCCTGGGAGCCGCATCATTCCGACAGTAGATACCACCCTGGGCATTATGGGCAATGTTACATGATGAAATTTCCGGTGTTCCATAATAAACGTCAAAAGCGGTGTTCGCATACTTGACGACACAGTATGCAAAAGCGCTATTTACTTTGGTGGATTTCGCAAATCGCACTGCATTGTTGTAAAAACCCGGAGAGGGTGAAGTCCCTGACGCTGTAAATACAATCGGACGTTCCCCTGTGCCCCTGGCCATTATGCCGCCGTCTTCGGATATTATGGATGTGTTCTGGTCGTACTGGATCATCACCCCCGGCTCGATGAACAGTGTCGCACCCCCGTCAACGATAACATCCTTTGTGACACGGTAAGGACTGTTAGAAAGGACAAGAAAAGCATCCGACTTGATGGGCCCACCCAGCACCTGAGAAAGTATGGGGAGTTCGAACGGCTTCCCCTCGGGATAAGGGGCATTTAATACTGATTTGATGTTGATTCTGCCCCGTATTCCAGCGAGAATGTCAAGACCCCCGGCAGAACCCCACCAATTGTTTACTGCATTGACAGCCTCTCCGGTCATATCACCCATGATATCAAACGGCTTGTTGTCACTGATATTGTTCTCCGTGATCAAAGCCTGACTTTTCTTTACTGTAATTCCCGACCCTCGGTTTTGTGTTATCCTGTTATGTGTAATTATGGGAGCAGCCGACAAAATTAGAATGCCTTCTTTCACATTATCCTGGATATTATTTTCCGTAACTTTCGGCTGGGCCCCATCCGCAATCGAAACCGCGGCTTCTCTGCTTTTATGGATTGTATTCTTCATTACCTGTGGTTTTGAAAATGCACCCGAAATCATCAACGCCGTATCGTTTTCCACGAGTTCGCAGGCCTCAATGCGCGGTGAAGATGCCCGGCAAAGAATTCCTGTTGAGGCGTTGCTGATGCGGCAGAATTTGATCAGATTTTCCTTTTCCTTAACGTTATTAAAAATCAATCCTCTCCATGATTGTCCGCCCTCTGCAACGTCAAGAATGATGATGTGTTCCGCGTCCCCCTGGGCATTAAAGCGGCCTTCAATTACCAGGGCGCCACCCTTGGACCTTATCTCCGTACCTGGCTCAATAGTAAGAACGGCCTTATCTTTAACTATTACAGCACTTTCGATTATATAGGGACTCGCGCCGGCATACCAGGTAGTATCAGACTCAATAATCCCTGAAACAGGCGTTGGCCCAGGCGCCACAGGCATACCGGTTATGGTGCCCGACCTCTCACTTTCATTCCCAGCCCAGTCTACGGCAGTGACCTGATAGTAATATTTCTGCGCATTGACTAGTTTCTCATCACGATAATCATTTACTTCCGTCTTCGCAATTTGCTGAAAACCGCTGAGTGGAGTACTGCTGCGGTAGATCCTGTATTCCGCCAAATCCGGGGCTGATGAATTTCCCCAGTCCAGAAGAACCACGGTATTCCGTCCGACCGCCTTCCCGTTTTCGACTCTTTCAGGTGGCACAGTGTCAAGAGTTACCGTTCCGATAGCATCGACCCATTGAGCAGTGTTGCCCGCATCATCCCTCAGATAACCGGTAACCACGGCGTTTGTTACATTATCTCCCGGAATGACTTTATAGATGCCCAGATATCCTCCCGGCTCAACTTCCTGCATGTCTATATTCTTTTTGAACTCACCGATTTCAAAGTAGGCCTGCATCTTGGGCGTGCCCTGAATGACTACTTTGATTTCATCGCCTGCCCTTTTCGGCATGTTCTTCGTATCCTGTGTGAGAAGGCTGATGACAGGCGGTCGCAGGGCCTCCGCCATGGTGGGTATGGGAATGGTCTTGACCATATCCCTGAAGAGGTCATCACAGGCACGTAGTAACTGGATGTCTCTGACATTCATCGCCGTCGCAATGACCGTGGCAATAATACCGACGGGAGTTGTAGAAATACCGCCCTCATGGATGCGGGCCACATGCTTGCCGCTCCAGAGGAAATTTCCCGTCTTGGTATCATACATCTTGATCTTTGCCCCTACAGAAACTGAGGAATAAACGATGGCAAATAACTTGTCAAAATCTGAAATATTACCGTAGATCACGGCATCCACACCGAGGATCTTACCCAATTCCTCGGGAGAGGTCTTGTTGATAGTTTCAGTATCGGTCAATCCCGCTTTTCTTAATACATTATCCACGGTATAGAGTTTCATACCTTTATAGGGCAGCGAGCTGAAGTGATTGTAAAATCCTCTTCGAACCTCATCAGAGCCGAGCTGGCTTCTCGCTTCATTCATAAAGGGAAGAACTGCAACAGTCTGTGGTTTGTGCTTTTCCAGATAAGGGCCAACCTCGTAGGTCCCTTTAAAGAAGGATCGGATTTGTGGTGCGATGGCGGTTTCTTTCGTGGCAACCAGGCAGCTCTGTGTGATAACCAGAAGAGGCAGCAGTACAATGATTAGTATGGACCCTTGCAATCCCTTTTTCATGAGAGGCCTCCCACTACTATTATTATAACATCTAATCGCAGAGCCGGTTAAACAATCGTTTTTAATATTCCATCTTTTTGATAAAATCATCAAGAGCGATTTGCCAGTATCTCATTGTTTTCCCCGTAGATTCAATAAATTTTCTGCAGCTGAGCACACTGAGATGCGGGCGGTTCGCAGGCCTTGCCAGAACATCTGATTTTATGGGCTTCACGGTAACATCATCTATGCAGGCAGACTTCAATATTCTCTTAGCGAACTCATACCAGCTGCACTTGCCCCTGTTTGTTACATGAAATGTCCCGCTGTACTTGCCTTCAATCAATAGTTGAACGGCACCCGCCAGATCCCACGAAAATGTTGGGCTGCCGATTTGATCATCAACAACTTCCAATTGCTTACTTATTCTGGCTTTATCAACAATTGTTTTTACGAAGTTCTTCCCATTTTTGCCATAAAGCCATGCCGACCGGATGAGAAGAAAGTCGTTGGAAAATTGCTGTAGATACTGCTCCCCCGCAAGCTTTGACTGGCCGTAAACATTGATAGGATTGCATGTGTCGTCTTCCACGTAAGATGTTCCCTTCTTACCGTCAAAGACATAATCAGTACTGAAGTGGACAACTTTTATGCCCCGGTCTCTGCACGCCAGAGCAATATTTTTCACTCCCTCCGCATTGACGGAAAAACACTTTTCTCTGTTCGTTTCACAGCCATCGACATCGGTGTATGCAGCCGCATTAATAACAACATCAGGCTCGGTTTCTGAGATAACACCCTCGCAAGCATCTGCCGAAGCAATATCCAAATCTTCTATGTCCTTACCTGTCACCTCGTGAAAGGCAAAAAGTCTCAGGAAAAGATCACTGCCAAGCATACCTTTGTGGCCCAATATCAAAATCTTCATTAGTACCTCACTTCCTTAAGGAACAATCCATGCGCCGGTGCGGTTATACCCGCCCTTCTTCTATCTTTCGCTTCCACGATGCCCATTAATTCGGCTGAGGATATCTTCCCCCTGCCCACATCGACAAGCGTACCAACTATATTTCTTACCATGTATTTTAAAAAACCGTTAGCTTCGATAAATATTTTTATCATATCCTGGTGGTCTATCTCCATATCAATATCTATGACGGTTCTAACATGATCCTTAATACCGCAATTGGCTGCACAGAAGGAAGAAAAATCAAATGTTCCTTTAAGAAGTAAAGCCGCTTCCTTCATCCTTCCCATATCGAGGGGTTCACGTTTGAACCAGGCGCAGTTTCTGTATAAGGCTGAGCGTACCGGACTGTTGAATATCTGATATAAATACACTTTGCTTTTGGTATCATACCGTGCATGAAAAGCTGCATCTACCTCTGCCAATTCCTTTACCACGATATCCCAAGGCAGAATGCTATTTATTCCATTGAAAAGGTTTCTCACCCCTATATTAGAATTCGTCCTGAAGTTTGCTACCTGGTTAATAGCATGAACGCCTGCATCCGTTCTCCCTGAACCGATGACCCTGATATTTTCCTGCGTAATTTTATTGATGCTTTCTTCGAGGACCTTCTGAATTGTAATAGTATCACCCTGACGCTGCCATCCATGATACCTCGTCCCGTCATACTCCAAAATCATCTTTATATTACGCATGATAACTTTTCTACATTATTTTGCCATTTGCCATAAAAAAAAGGGGATATTATCCCCCTTTCTTTATACTCAAATACATAATCAGCGTGGGCTGTCCAAACCGTCAAGGGCCTCAATTGCCGGGAGTGATTTACCAGCCAGAAGTTCGATGGAAGCTCCGCCTCCGGTTGATATATAGGTTATTCTGTCACTTTCACCGGCTTTATGAATTGCCACATCCGTATCCCCTCCACCGACAATGGTAACGGCGTAGGAATTTGCCACACTGTGCGCCAATGCCGAAGTCCCCCTGCCGAAGGCATCAATCTCAAATACTCCCATCGGGCCGTTCCATACAATGGTCTTGGCATTATTCAGTACCTCCGTGAAAAGGGTAATGGTGGCAGGACCGATATCAAGCCCCTTCCACTTGGAGTTGATTTCCTGCACCGGTACTATCTTGGTTTCCGCTTCTGCACTTGCATCTTCAGCGATGACGCAATCAACGGGCAAATAAAATTTCACACCCAGTTTTTTGGCTGTCTCCATGATCTCCTGCGCTTTTGGCAACAGCTCCTCTTCAAAAATGGATTTGCCAATTTCATATCCCAGTGCTTTCAGGAAGGTAAACGCCATGCCTCCCCCGATAACCATTTTATCAACTTTTTTGATGAGGTGAAGCAGGGCCTCAAGTTTACCGGATACTTTCGAGCCTCCTATTATAGCAACAAAAGGCCTCGCTGGACTATCTACAGCCTTCTTTAAATAATTTAATTCCTGCTTGATCAGGAATCCTGCACCAGACTCCTTTACATACTTGAGGATTCCCACATTCGATGCATGTTTTCTGTGAGCGTTGCCAAAGGCATCATCAATGTAGACATCCCCCAGGCTGGCCAGCTCTTTGGCAAATTCATCACTATTCTTTTCCTCTTCAGTGTGAAACCTCAGGTTCTCAAGGAGAACAACACTCCCGGGTTTCATATCTTCGATTAATTTTTTTACCTCATTACCGATACAGTCCTTCGCTAATATTACCTCTTTATTAATGAGACGCGATAATCTTTTCGCCACTGGAGCAAGGCTGAACTCGGGCGACACTTTCCCTTTAGGGCGTCCCAGATGTGACATAATTATCACTTTTGCTCCCTCATCGAGGGCATAATTAATCGTCGGAACCGTTGACCTTATCCTGATATCATCAGTTATGTTTAAGGTACTGTCCAAAGGAACATTGTAATCAAATCTGAATAAAACCCTTTTCCCCTTGAGATTGATCTCGTCAATGAATTTCATAGCGTCCCCTTTCACTTCACTCAACATCAAGCCGGTTTATTTTAGGTCACCAGGAAAATAGCCGTGAAATATATACCTTATGAACTGATTTAGGTCAATACGGAAATCTCAATTTTTATGACTTTGTCTATTCCCGTATTTACGAAAACTGCATGCACGAATTTTATGTCCTATTAATATTTGAACGAAAATATCAAGGAGACGACTTCAATTTTGTGAGGGATATTTCTCCTTCCTTCTTGATAGGGTCGGGGAGGTTACTCACCAGGACACCTTTCAGGATCTCTTCGCTCCATGGTTCCCTCAGGGCGGCAGCAGCCCGAATTGCCAGCTTCTCCCGCAGCGACTTCGGCGGGTAAACCCTTACCACGGAGTTCTTCTCCGGATAATAGAACTGGATATAACCTTTGCGGATGTTTCGGCCGTAAACGTTGATGGTAATGGCAATGTCACTGCTGATATTTTCCATGCTGTGGATTCCTTTGTTCAACGGAAGTACGTAAGTTACCCGGCCGGGATCTATGATAACGGACGAAACCTCTTCCAGCAAGGCATAACCCTCCTTTTTGCCGTCATCGATACGCCTGTACTTTCTCTCCCTGAAGGGCTGCACAAAACTGCCTATTATTCCCCAGGAACCATGATCATGAACAGCATCAATGATGTAGGATTCCCATATGTAGCATAGGACCTGGAAAGACCTGTCGGGGCTTTTGTAGAGTGTGATCTCATTGGGCCAGATCCCTATTTTCTGGTTTTCGTTGAATCCAGGCTCAAACAGGATCTTCCGCAGGATATCGCCGAACCATTCCCGCTCCCTTATAAGCTCAGCCATCAGAGCACTTCCCGCTTCGATGAGCCGGTTCATCGCCGGTTTCTCCCCG
The DNA here is from genome assembly GCA_963695875.1 of uncultured delta proteobacterium. Taxonomy (GTDB): domain Bacteria; phylum Desulfobacterota; class Syntrophia; order Syntrophales; family UBA2185; genus DATKLL01. The sequence goes on from CAVOID010000014.1 coordinate 77,905, forward strand.
AGCAATGTATTAACCCGGTCACAGAACTGTTCAAGATTTCCAGTTGTCATCTATGAATCCTTTTTTGCCGGTCAGGTTTTGCGGCGGATGCCTGATCCGTCTCATTTTTGAGGGTTCCGTATTTCCTGATGTGACTCCACGATTTGTATTCGGGATCTTCCGGGTTTGCGGCCAAGGCTTCGGCTTCGCGGAGGTATTTTTTCCGGATGCCCTTCTGCTTGTAAAGGAGCCTGTCCTTCCCGACAGGACAGACCTTGGTGCAGATGCCGCACGGGTAGCACCGGCGCTGTGTCAGTTCTTCGGCCATTTCCAGGCAGGCCATCTTGTCATAATCACCGATCACCTGATCCTCCTTCATGGACGATGGCCTTCTTAGGACAGCACTGGGCGCAGAGCCCGCACTTGATGCAGAGATCTTTTTTAACCATACGGTCCGGCGGTATCACCGCTGATGTGAATACGGAAACGAATCGGACGCGGGGGCCGAATTCCGGTGTCAGGAGAACATGGCTCGCGCCTATTGTCCCAAGACCCGCATATTTGGCGGCCATGACATGGCTGAAGGCCGCCATCGGCCGGTCTTTCAGGGCCTTCAAACTGGCGTAGACATCACGGCCGAAAAAAAACGAGGCATGGCCCATGCGGTTGAGGTACCGGGTCAAATCGTAGGCGAGAGTGTCCAGCTTGCGGTTGGCTGTCCTGTAGAGTTCCATGTGAAGAACGGATGGTGTCGTCTCCACGATGGGAAGCGGCATTTCCACACCGATGACGATGACGGTACGGGCGGGAGGCCAGATCGATCGCGGCCGGAAGTCAGGGGGAACTTCACCGGCCTCGTCCCAACGCTCCGCGGGTGCAAAGCCGACAAGGTCGGCACCTCGCTCCTTGCAGAATGCTATGATATGATCCTTGAGCTTCTGCCCTTCCGGAGGGCCTTTTGTTTTTAATCCCATAATCCCTATTCAGCGAGGTTGTTTGATTTGGGGACCAATGTGTGTCAATATTTCACGCGCATCAAAGGCCCTCATGTCTTCTTCAGGCTTCTTCCCGTGTTTGAGTTTAATCAGTACTGTTGCACCGGGAGCTTTAACAGTCTGCAGTGATGCATCATATCTCCTCCTTCCGCCTCGCCATTCCCCAAGAATCCTCTGTTGTTATGTCTTTCTCCTCAATTACAATGAAATAGTCATAGCCATTCTGAAGGGTTATTTCGGCACAGCGATACGCGAGAAGACCTTTCATGGCATCGTAGGTCGTCGCATCGTTACATTTATAACTGACTTGAAACACGTCTTTTTGTATTTGTGTCTCGGAATATCCCGTATATGGATCACCAACCCCCAATTTCCAGTATCCGGTTGGGACTGGCGCACACGACAGCATTAAAAAATTGAGCAATATAATCATTAGAACATGATTTATTTTCATAATGACACCTATTTTACTGCGCTAAGATAAGATCATGCATAATTATGGACATGGTATTACTGAAATAAAACCTATATTATTTTATACAAATAATAGTGTGTAGAGTAAAGAAATAAGTCCCATTGACAAAGGATTGATCCTCCCGGAAGACAATCTCCTTTTACCCAAATTTTATGTCGTTGAGTTGTGACCGATATTTAATTGACTTACAAGTCCGATAATTTTATAGTTCATTCATCGGTTTAAGCCACCACCTCCGGTGGTAGTTGACTTATAAACAAGCAAAGTCCTATCAAAATACTCTTTAACAATGGATGCGAAGGGGTATTATATTGATCTGCATAAAACCCCGCTCAATAATTGAGAATATTTTTGATAGCACTTATGGATTGTACTGTTAGCATTGTAAGCATAAGCTATTTTCTCGGGGTGTTATACCGCAACTTTGCGGCGTTTGGGTTTTTATACAAGATACATATAAACATTGTTGGGCTGCTGTATGAGGTTTTGTGAATGAGTTCTGATAAAACTATATCAAGAATTATAGAACGTGTTGCAAAGCTTAAGGATGAGTTTACTGGTTGTTTGCAATATTTTGAGGCAGCCAATCTATTTACTGGACCCAGTTTATATTTTCACTATAAAACATGCACTATCAGAAAGAAGTATCCTTCTGCAGTAGCAACTCTGAATGACAAATATTTCTTTGAGAGTCTTTATGCAACACTCACAGCATGGGGCATGCACCGTATGGGACCAGGCAAAGCAAAACTTGTCGATTTAGATGATATGATGAAAAGCTTCATACAGCAGTCAAACAATATCGCGAAAATTGAAACTTTAGTACTCTCTGAGTTAGGAAGCAATGCCATAATTGATGTAACAAACAGATTATGGGAAATCATTTTTCAACTTAAAGTAGGAATTGGAGAAACAAAGATAGTTGCAAATTCTAAGGCACTACATCATCTGCTTCCAAACTTAATACCACCAATAGACCGAGAATATACTCTGAGATTTTTCTATAACCACACAACTCTCAATCAAGGTGATGAAAAAGCTTTTAAAGAGATCTACCCATATCTTCATACTATTGCTTCATCAAAAAAAGAAACAATTCGTAAAAAACTCGGACATGGAATGAATACCAGCGAAACAAAGGTTATTGATAATGCAATAGTTGGCTTCGGTCGTAAGTATATAAAAATCAGAGAGAACCAATAGTAGTTAGGAGAAAAGCCTGAACCAAAGGTTCCAGCGGACGCGGCGGTGCCGCGCCGCTGACCCTTCACGATTAGTTCTTATTCAGGCACAAGAATGATGAGCAAAAAAAATTGGGTCAGATTTGAAAGACTTGTGGCTGCAATTCATCTTGCTGAGTCGCAAGGTGCAGAAGTGAAATGGAATGACAAGATTGAAGGTCGTCAATTTGATGTAACATTACGATTCAAGCATGGTTTACACGAGTATCTAACAGTCATCGAATGCAAGGACTACAATGGGAAAATACCTGTCGAAAAAGTGGATGCATTAGTTACAAAAGCAAGAGATGTAAAAGCCAACGAAGCAATCATGGTATCTTCAAATGGATATCAATCTGGGTGTTATGAGGTTGCTAAAAGGCATGGAATTAGTCTTCTTACCTTGAATGAAAAATTTGAACTTGATCAGAGTAGTTTGTTTAAAGAAGTTACTCCAGCATTAAACATATATGATGTCCGCTTTATCCAGCCCAGTGGAGAGGAAATCTTACTCGAAGATGAAGGGGGCAGTTTACATTATCACATGACTCATATCCAGCTCGTATCTAAAACTAGAGAGATTAACCCAAACCAATTGATTAATGAATGGCAATTAGACAAGCCATACTTGGATGCCGCTTCTGCGAGTGGAGTATTAATAAAGTTAGAACAAGGTACAATAGCCATGATTCCTTATGAAGAAAGTGTTGAGGTAGTATCCATAAAGTTTAAGTGTAAGATGATTCAGGCCTTTATACCCAATCAACCTTTACCTGATATGCATATTATGGAGGGAATGAGAACCAGATATGAATTGCAAAATGAACATGGCGAGATTGTCCACACAGCTTTATCACCAGAAGTAAAACTAGGATTTGATACGCAAGTTATACCTGGTAAGTTTTATGTAAATCCCCGCCTTCATATTTTCTATTACTGTGAAGCAATTGACAAGAATATTGTCACATGGATAATTGTAGAATCATATCAACATGGCCAACTACTAAGAACAATATTTAGACAAGACATAAAGTATTCATGTTATTATCTTGAGGTCACTGATAAAAAAAGCTGGAAAAACTTAACAGATTACTTTTAGATTTCAGAAAAATAAGTACAAAGAGCTAACAAATCAATCCAGTGGATCGAGGCATGCACCCCGGCCCTGATCTTTGTCGTTACACTATTTCGATCCATAATACGCGGTTCTCTGGCGAAACGAGATAAGGATCAATTGGCGTACCACAGGATCAACCAGCTAACTGAATTGCCTGTCCCAGCCTTCTGAGAATTGATTCTTTCCCCAGGATGGAAAAGATTTTTTCGAGTTCGGGCCCCGACGTCCTGCCGGTAATGGCGGCCCTGATCGGCATATAAAGTTCCTTAGCCTTCAGACCCGTTTTTTTCCGGACAGAATTGATCAGAGCAGGAGTAGAAATTTTGATCGGATATATTATTCTGAACCAGCATCTCGCGAAGGACTTTCAAAACAGGTGCAGCAGTTTTCCCCTTGAGAATTGCTGATGCTTCTTCCGAAATGCGGTATTTTTCGTCAACAAAAATCTCCAGGTATTCCCCGATGTCAGCCAGTGTCACAAGATTATCTTTGAGGGCATCCACAACCTGATGGAGCCAGTCGCGATCCGGGAGAGCAGAGTCATATCCGGCCTCTTTGATAAACGGGAGGAGCAGTTCCGTCAGCTTATCAACGTCATAATTCCTGATATATATGGCATTCAGCCATTTCAGCTTATCCTCATCGAAGATAGCGCCGCTTTTGCCTGCCCGGTCAAGGGAAAACATATTGATGATCTCTTCTACGGAAGCAACTTCTTTTCCTTCTCCAAGGGAGCCGCCTAAAAGCGACAGATAGTTTATAAGCGCCTCGGACAGGATGCCCTTATTCCTGAATTCCCGAACAGAGACAGAGCCGTGACGTTTACTTAACTTTGAACGGTCTTTACCCAGGATGAGTGCATGGTGTGCAAATAAAGGAGGTGTAAAATCAAGGGCCCGGTAGAGAAGTATCTGGATGGCTGTGTTGGAAAGGTGGTCTTCTCCGCGGATGACATGGGTAATCTCCATGAGGTGATCATCGATGACTACGGCAAAGTTATAAGCAGGAATACCGGTTGAGCGGACGATGATAAAATCACCGATCGCCTCACCCTCAAATTTCATGGACCCCCGGATGAGATCGTTAAATTCGATAGGGCCTGCCTCCACTTTGAAACGAAAGGTCGGTTTCCTCCCTTCGCTCTCTAAGTTTTTTTCGTTCGCTCTCCGTCAGACGCCGGCATTTCCCCATGTACCTCGGCATCATTTTCATGGCAAGAAGGCTGAGACGTTCTTCCTCCAATTCCTCTTCCGTGCAGTAACAGGGATAGACCCGGTCATCGGCAATCAGCTTTTCCAGGTATCTATTATAGATATCAAGCCTTTCAATCTGATGGTACGGCCCGAATTCTCCACCTTTCCCCGGTCCTTCATCCCAGTCTATGGAAAGCCATTTCAGATCTTCCAAAAGGTTGTTTTCAAAAATTTTGGAAGTCCTTTCCTGATCCGTATCTTCGATCCGGAGGATGAAATCACCCCCATAGTGCCTGGCAAAGAGCCAGTTAAACAGGGCTGTCCGTGCATTCCCGATATGGAGATCTCCCGTCGGCGATGGTGCAAATCGGACCCTCGGTCTGCGCGACATCATCTGTTGTCCTTCCCGCTGACCGTAACCACTGCAAAGGCAACAATACCTTCGTCACGTCCTAAAAACCCCATCCCTTCATTGGTCTTGGCCTTGACATTAACCATGTCCACGGAGATGTTTAATACATTCGCAATATTCGATGCCATCTCATAAGTATAGCCCAGCAATTTCGGCCTTTCCAGAATGACCGTAGAATCTATGTTGTTTACTTTAAATCCCTTTTCTTCTGCCATGACGCCAACCTGACTAAGCAGTTTCAGACTGGATATTCCCGTATATGCCGGGTCGGTATCAGGAAAATGTTTGCCGATGTCGCCTCCCCCAATGGCGCCAATAATGGCATCGCAGATAGCATGGACAAGGACGTCGGCATCAGAGTGGCCGAGGAGCCCCTTTTCATGGGGTATCTCCATACCTCCAAGGACCAGTCTTCTTCCCTCAACCAGCCGGTGGCTGTCATATCCAAAACCGATTCTCATTTCAGTCCTTTCTTTAGTTGTAAATGATGCACTGAGACTTATACTAATTCCTTACAAATAGTTTAGCCGTCTGATTTAAGCCTTTTTATGAGACCCTCTGCTAATAACAATATCGTCCTTCGTCGTAATCTTGATATTATCATAGGAACCACGAATCATCTTCACATTGATGCCTATCCTCTCAACGAGTGAGGCATCGTCAGTCCCATAATAATTATCCTCATAAGCAACTTCATAGGCCTTTTTTATAACATCCCGTTTAAATGCCTGAGGAGTCTGCGTCAGCCACAGAGTGCCGCGATCGAGCGTTTCCCTGACCCACGCGTGATCATCAACTGACTTAACGGTATCCTTGACCGGGACACCGACTGTCACCGCCTCTTCCTTTGATGCTTCAACAATGGCAGAATTGACCAGTTCTTCTGATATGAACGGCCTGACACCATCATGAATCACAACGATGTCATGATTACTTGCTAACGCATTAATCCCGTTCCTTACAGAATCCTGCCTTTCCCTTCCTCCTGCCAGTATCCGGCTGACTTTAGAAATGCCATATTTTTCAACAATTAATTGACGGGCAAACTCAATATCATCCTCCGGAACGATGAGAAATATCTCATCTATCTTTGGCGATTCCTGAAATATTCTCAGCGTATGCACAAGGACGGGTACACCATCCAGCAAAAGATATTGTTTGGATTGATTTTCCTGCATCCGCTTTCCCGAACCGCCGGCAGGAATAATTGCAACTGTTTTCATTGCCATGCTCAAGATAAAAAAAAGCCCGGCGCTTTTGAGCTCTCCGGGCTTCAACATTATGTTATTGTTTTACACTGAACCCGTATGTTTTTTTATCTGCACTGCCTTCCTTCAACTCCGAAAATATCATCCTGCCCGCAGTCGTCTGCAGCACACTTGTTACAACAACTTCGACATTTGAGCCCTGATACTTCTGCGCATTATCAACAATTATCATGGTTCCATCATCGAGATACGCGACCCCCTGTCCGGGCTCTTTTCCGTCTTTGATGATCTTCACCGTCATTATCTCGCCGGGCAGGACCACAGGCTTCAGCGCATTCGCAAGTTCATTAACATTCAATATCTTTATGCCTTGCAGTTCGGCAACCTTGTTCAAGTTGAAATCATTGGTAATTATTTTACCATTCATTTTTTTTGCCATTGCCACAAGCTTCGCATCAACACCCTTGAGTTTCGGAAAATCCTGATCCACAACCTCAATGTGGATTCCACTGCTCCTTTGCATCCGGTTCAGGATATCGAGCCCCCTTCTGCCGCGGGAACGCTTCATAGAATCTGAAGAGTCGGCAATGTACTGCAATTCATCCAATACAAAGCGGGGGACCAACAGGGTGCCTTCAACAAAACCCGTATCACAGATATCTGCAATCCTGCCGTCAATAATAACGCTCGTATCAAGAATGCCATAATCGGAACTCTCTTTCGTCTGGCCAAAGCCGAATAGATTAAACTCTTCGATTTTTTTTGATCCGATAACAAGACCAAGATACCCCATAATACCCGTCAGCAAGGCATATATCCAGGGGGCAACCTGCTGCTTCTCCCAGGTAACACCTACAAAATTCAGACCATAGGCCAGAAAGAAAGCTATGAAAAGGCCTATGATCATACCAACAACACCACCAAATATAACTCTGAGAGATACCTTTCTTATGGCCTGTTCAGCTCGTATGACAGAAATAGCAATTAATAATCCTAAAAATAATCCTATCAGTGCTATAGGAAATCCATAATAGGTAAATGCAATAAAATAACCGCTTATTGAACAAGCTGCCATGAGAAGAATTTTTATTATCAATTTTATCACCTCCTTTCTTATTTTATTATGTTGCTTACTGATTCACTTTGCACGGGAATTTCACTTTTTTCGATAAGTATAATATACTTTATCGTAAAGTTATTCCCTGAAGCTCATTGCACCGTTAATATCATTCTAAGGTCTTGTTCTACTTGGTTTCTTCCGAGTTACTCGCAACTGATATCTCCTTAACCAATAAGCTCTTGGCTGTATCCATCATTTTCCTTTCACCAAAGGACAGATTCTTGTCAGACTTTAAAATGAAAAGATCCCGCAATACTCTCGCAATTTCAAATACCGAGCCTGTCTTAATCTTATCCAGGTATTCCTTGTATCGCTTGTTCCACGTCTGCTTGTCGATGGTAACGTCCTTGTTTCGAAGTATCTCATATACTTTAGGAATTTCCTTTTTTGCGATGACCTCTCTGAGCCCGACAGAATCTGCACCATCGATGGGAATCATAATTTTCATGCCGTTGCTCATGATCTTCATAATATAAAACGACTGTTTGCTGCCCATATATTCCTTGTTTTCAATCGCTTCGATGATTCCAACACCTTGGGCTGGATAAACTGCTAAATCTCCTATCTTAAACATCTCCCTCACCCGCTAATTAAATTTTTTAATCATTTCTTATAACACATTTTAAAATAATAGTCAATATACAACCACTATGACCGGATAAGTCTTATTGTATGTATCTATTCATTATTTTTAATAAATCATTGTCCAGCCGATCCTGCTCCTGCGTATTGTAACGATCAATAATACTCTTTACCCTGTTAAACATACCCTTGTCTGAAAGATCGGCAAGTCTTCCGTAAATCCCGCCTCTCCTTCCAACCCTGTATATGAGTCTTTCCTCGTCGGACAGGAAAAAGTAATTATCAATGATTCCTAAAAGCGTATCTTTATCCTCCGGAAGCTCCTAAAATTGAGGATCTTCGCTGTAAACAGCAGAGATTCTTGGATACTTAAGGAATAGTACCGTTTGAAATTCGCTCGTCTACCACGTAACAAGCTGTAGTGAATGCTCTCGCTGCCGGATTTACGGGAGAAAGAAAAGAGGGTTTCGGGCCTTATTCTTATGTCGGATTTCAAAGTTTAGGTAAGCTTCTCCTTTTTTCTCCGGTTTACCTAGTAAGGCTATGTGACCACCCTTCTTAATATGATCATCCACTCTCACTATTCTCTTGCTCAAATTAGTATAGACAGTGGCATAATTGTCTTCATGTTTTATAATAATTGTTTCTCCATAATCCCTCAACGAATTAGAAAAAATTACTATCCCGCTCGCCGCAGCTAGTACAGGTGCTCCCTCCTTTGCCGCTATTTTTATTCCGTTAAGATACATACCATTGGGCTGAATGCCAAACCTTGACTGAAGTTTCCCTTTCACAGGCCATATGAAACGTCCTTTGTCAAATTTTAACTTTTCAGGTTCTCCCCCACTGTCCTTCTCTCTACTTTTCTGCTCAACCTTCTGTTCCGTTTCAGGCCCTGGCGGCAGTTTACCAGTCAATGCGGAAATATTCTCTATACTTTTTTTTGCCCGGCTCTTTGATTCTTCTCTGGATGAAACCTCCACTTTACTCTTGGGAACATCCCTCGGTGAAATAACCTCTGTTTTCAATGGCGCTTTATCAGCCTTCGGCACTTCCTTCCCCGGCTTGAGTGCTGACGTTTTATCTTCCTTCTGCGTGTTTTTTACGGAAGACCCTCTTTCGCTGACCGAGGATATTACGTCATCGATAACCTGATCTGCCGCAGGAATAAACAGGATACTATTTTGACCTATCAGTCTCGGATCTGTAATATTATTTGCCTCAGCCAGTTCCTGGACGTTTATATTGTAGGCCTTGGCAATACTCCAGAGTGTGTCACCAGCTTTCACTCTGTGGTATACACCTCTAGTTTTTACGGTTTTGATATGATGGCCTGTGCATGCGAAAAACAGATTTACTAAAAGAAGAAGGATAATGATAAGGCGCCAGTTCATGTTGAATCGATCAGGACAAAACACTTTCAACATGTAATTTGAAGCTCTCCGCAGTAAACTGCGGGGAAACTTCGATCCATAAGGAATAACAATGTTACCCATTCGCTCGCTTACCCGGCAGCAAGCTGCGGGAACGCGCTTGCTGCCGGATTCAATACTCCCATCCATATTCTCCAATAAGATCCACGAAACGGCATCCGCCCAGGTCTTCTTTTTTTACATCATTCAGATCCTCTGATAAACGGGTCAATTTAATCAGCACCTGAGAGTGTCGGCCACCAGCAGGGATTACAAGTCTTCCTACAATAGCGAGTTGCTCCAATAAAGTTTTGGGTATATTCGGTGCTCCGGCTGTGACTATTATAGCATTAAAGGGAGATTCCTCCCGCCACCCATAAGTACCATCCCCGACTCGGATTGCCGCATTAAAATAATTAAGAGATTCTAGCAGTCTCCTTGCTCCACTTGCAAGCGACGCGATGCGATCAATAGAAAAAACATGCTCGGCGAGTTCCGCTAATATGGCAGTCTGATACCCGGAGCCTGTCCCGACTTCCAGAACTTTTTCATTACCCTTAAGTTCCATGGCTTCCGTCATGAGAGCCACAATGTAAGGTTGAGATATGGTCTGCCCTCCGTCTATGGGAAGTGGATTATCATTGTACGCCTGGTCCCTCAAAGCTTCATTTACAAAGAGATGGCGGGGAACCGTTTCCATAGCTTTTAACACTCGTGGATCCCTGATCCCTCTTGCTCTTATCTGGGATTCCACCATCTTCATTCTTTGTTTTAAGTACCGGTCCATTATACATCCCGAAGGTATTTTTTCCTGGGTGGAATGCTGTATGATTCTTCGACCCAGTGATGCCGCCGCATACCCATCGCTTCTCTGGTTACAATCAGATAGTAATATCTCAATTTTGCATGCTCTCTTGCGTGATTGAATTTACCGATCTCTCCGTTAATTTCTTTGAATATTTTCTGTCTCCGGGAAGCAAGCTTGCCATCGTCATACCCGTCTTCAGATTTTTCGACAATGGAGCGGTAACTTTTCAGCCTCTCTTCAATAACCTGCTCAATTATCCTCATTTTTTCAATGGCGGCAGCTAACTTTTCACCAGCCCGGCCGAGGACTTCCGCCCTCTCCTTCATCATTTCTTCACGCAGGATATTTTCAGGATCCTTTTGCCTGTCTGTCTTTAACATAGCAGCCATTTTCCATTATTCAATCATATTAATATATCATTTAATTACACTTCTTTCAATATAAAAGGCTTTCCATAAAGGAATAACGCAGTTTCATATTTTTGAAAAAAGTGTCCAAATAAGTCAGCAAACTGCGAAGCAAAAAGTGTAAGTTTCAAGGTGCACATGGTTCGACAAGCTCACCATGACACGTCAACTGTGTTGATCCTGCCTGTCCCCTGCCTTCGCGGGAGGTAAACTTCGATAGGAGAACTTTTTACAATGCCTTCAAAGTTTTGCTTTACAGTATCGTAATATTTCGCTTAAAATTAAACATTAGTTCTGCTTCATAAAGATAGAGAATCCTTATTATACTAGGGAGAAAAACAACGTGCCGGGTGTCAGATATGTCATGTCTCGTGCTGTGAGGAATGCCTATCAGGCGGGCAAAGAAGATGAAACATTGCCTCCCCTTGTTTTATTTAATCGCGCCGGTCAACCCGCGGGAAGATTAAAAAAAGGAGATGCCGTTATATTTTATAACGTCAGAGGAGAAAGGGAAGTAGAGCTAACGAAAAGTCTGATGGACGCTGGATTCGATAAATTCCCTGTAGAAAAGAACCTTACGCTTCACTTTGCCACCATGATTGAATACTACAAGGAGCTCAATGCCAGTGTTGCCTTCCCTCCGGAAGGCGTAATTGAAGATACATTAAGCGAAATCATAGCGCGACACCACCTCAGGCAGGTAAAAATTACGGAAGCCGAAAAGGCGATTCATATTAGCTATTTTCTCAACGGGAAAAACAACGAAGTCCCTCCGGGTGAAGAAAGGGTAATCGTTCCCACCCGGAAAGATGTGACCCTTTTTGACGAAGCCCCGGAAATGTCCATCAACGCCATCACGGAGAAAGCCATAGAAAAAATACGTGACCCCTCATTTCATTTTATCTTCGTAAACTTCCCGAATGTAGATGTCGTCGGACATATAGAAAATGAAGCGGCTGTCATTCGCGCCGTTGAGGCAGTGGATACATGTACGGGACGTATTGTCGAGGAGGCTCTAAAAGAAGAGCTTGTCGCTATCGTCACTGCCGATCATGGCACAGTTGAAAAATGGCTGTTTCCGGACGGCGCCATCGACACTGGGCACACAGACTGCCCCGTTCCTTTTATTCTTGTCGATCACAATCAAAAAAATATATCTCTGCGGGAAGGCGGCGAACTGGCGGATGTTGCCCCCACCGTCTTAGACCTCATTGATATCCCCAAACCGGCATCTATGACAGGGCGCTCATTGATGAAGAATCACTCGTTCCGAAGGAAATACGGAGACAGCCCGCGCGTTCTCCTCTTGATCCTCGACGGCTGGGGAGAGAATAGCTCGACGGCAGGGAATCTGATCGCCCGTGCCCGTACACCCGTCATGGACAGGCTTAAAAAAACATATCCCTATACCCTGCTTGCGGCTTCCGGAGAAGCTGTCGGTCTCGCGCCGGGAACAGTCGGCAATTCGGAGGCCGGACACCTCCACATAGGTGCAGGGAGAAGGATTTATGCCGACAGCGTAAAAATTGACCGTTCTATTGCAGACGGATCATTCTTTCATAATGAAGCGTTCCTCCACGTAATCCGCGCCGCGAAAGATGCGGGCACCTCACTTCATCTCCTGGGGATCGTGTCGTTCTTCAGTTCTCATGGCTCTATCAATCATCTTTTTGCCTTGATGGATCTTGCAAAGCAGGAAGGGATCAAGGATGTTTTTATTCATGCCATGCTCGGCAGGCGGGGAGAGACGCCTGAGAGCGGGGCAAATTATATTGAGAAAGTGGAAAGAAAGGCTGAGGAGATCAATCTGGGAAAGGTTGTCTCAGTGATCGGCAGGTACTGGTCAATGGATCGGGAAGAAAACTGGGACAGGATTGAAAAAACATACCGCATGCTCGTCTACGGGGAGGGAACCCCTGTGACGGAAAGGAGTTGAGCCATGGAAGTAAAGATCAACAATTCCACACTGGCCCTCGTTGAGGGAGATATAACAATAGAAGAAACGGACGCGATCGTAAATGCCGCCAATTCGAGACTCGCGGGAGGCGGAGGGGTGGACGGCGCCATACATCGGGCCGGCGGACCATCCATTATGGCAGGAGTGTCGCAAAATCGGAGGATGTCCTACAGGACAGGCGGTTATCACCACCGGGGGAAATCTCAAGGCAAAATATGTCATCCACACCGTGGGGCCCGTCTACCAGGGCGGTACAAAGGGCGAAGCAGCACTCCTGAAAAGCGCCCATCTGGAGAGTCTCAAACTCGCCTCGGCAAAAAAGCTGAAAAGCATTGCCTTTCCGGCAATCAGCACCGGCGTCTATGGTTATCCTGTAAATGAAGCAGCGCAGATTGCCCTGAAAACAGTGATCGATTATCTCAAGGAACACAGCGATATTGAGCTGGTGCGCTTCGTTCTCTTCGGCCGCAAAACATACGACATCTTTGCCGAAGAACTGAAAAAACTTATCTAGAATTTAATCGTGGAGTATGCTGTGCACCCTTGACCTGAGTACAAAACTATGCGAGGAAAAACTATGCGTAAACGAGGCAAGCAGGCAAATCTTCAAAAACTTGGTAATATCCTCCAGGACATCCTGAAAAAGCACAATATCAATATCGACTCTGAGGAACAGCGTCTGCTGGAAGTATGGTATAAAGCAGTAGGTCCCGCAGATTTCAGCCCATACCCGCCCTGATAAGCTCAGAAGAAATACCCTGTTCGTTAAAGTTTCTTCTTCCGTGTGGATGCAGCAGCTTCATAATCTTAAGAGCGATATTATTGAAAAAGTCAACCACCTTATGGGAAAGGAATTAGTCAGGAACGTCCATTTTTCCATCGGTGAGATACCTTCTGCCCTGCCGAAGAAACCCCATCCGGAGTCATTTTCCCCTGGAGTCCTATCCCCTGAAGGATAAGGACAAAAAATTGATCGAAAAAAGTACCTCTTCCGTAACAGATAAGGAGTTAAAGGAAATTCTGAAAAGGGTAATGACAAAAAATATCATTCGGCGGAGGCTTTCGACTGACCCGGAAATCTCCCTGAAAATGCAGGTCATCTCTTCCGTATATTTGCTGCCCTCTGAATAGATAAATAGAGGCGGCATAACTTCCAGCTCTTCACGCCCGCTTTTTATACCTTCCACCAGGACGAATTCTGCGCGTGAATCACCATGTGAATGCACTGTTCGCATTCTTTTCGGTTCGATGCCGGACATTCTCATGGAAGATAAAAGTTCGACCATCCTGGTCGCAGGGTATATGATGTTAGCACGTCCTGATTTTTTTAAAACATATGCCGCTGCATTCAGAAAATCTTGCAGTGTTGCCTTGATCTCGTGACGCGCTATAGATTTCTGATCATTCGGATTAATTCTGCCTGATTTCAGTTTTCTATAAGGAGGGTTAAAGACTGCTACGTTAAAGGATTTTGAATCAAAGAGGGCCTCGATGCTTCTGATGTCTCCCAGGCGGATAGCAAGCTTCTCTTCGAGATTGTTTAGCTGAACGCTTCGCTTTGCCATGTCAACCAGTTCTTCCTGAATATCCACACCGACGACCTTGCCACATTCTTTTCTCTGTGCCATAATGATGGCAATCACCCCGCTGCCAGTTCCCAGGTCAATAATGTGGTCTCCTTTTTTCAGATGAACAAAATGTGCTAAAAGAAGGGCGTCAATGGAAAACCGGTACCCCTTCTCTTTCTGAAAAATCCTGATCCGGCCTCCAAGAGAGTCTCATCAACGGTTTCCCCTTCCCTTCTTAGCGATGAGACGTCAGGACCAATTTTTTTCATGATGTTAAGAGATGCACAAATATGCCGCTGCGGAGTTTTGGTTCAAACCAGGTAGATTTGGGGGGCATGACTTTACCGGCCTTTGAAACAGTCATGAGTTGTTCCATAGTCGTTGGATAAAGGGAAAAAGCGACGGCAAACTCGCTTGAATCAACCAGTCTTTCTAGTTCTTGCACTCCCCTTATACCACCTATATATTCAATCCTTCCGTCCGTCCTCGGATTTTGAATCCCCAGGACAGGCTTCAACAGATTATCCTGCAGTATAGAAACATCGAGAACGTTGACAGGATCATCTTTGTCATAACTGCCATCTTTTGGCTCTATCTTGTACCACCTGCCTCGTAAATACATTCCGATTTCATGGTACCGACCGGGCAACTTCTCCACAAAATTATTCGAAAACAAAAAATTGCTCACCGACCCTACGAAGAAATTCAACTTCATTCAAGCCATTCAAATCCTTACAGCACGGTTATAGCCCATGATCTTGAGTTGATTGTGGGGAAACAAAACAGCCATTGCATAGTTGTATGCTTCATCTCCGCTGCTTGCAGGATTCTGTTCCTTTTTCAATTTTCTAACCGCTGCGGCGGCAGCAGCCCGGTGATGACCATCGGCAATATAAAGAGTATCAACCTTTTCAAATGAGTTCGTTACTGCTGCAATATCTTTTTCATTTCTAATAACCCAGACTGTATGAGAAATACCATCATCGGCAATAAAATCGTATTCAGGATCACCTTCAACCATTTTTTTGACCAGGCGATCAATGAAATCCTGAGCCCGGTATGTTAAGAAGACGGGTCCTGTATTGGCATTGACTGTTAATACATGCTTAATGCGATCAAGCTTCCTTATCCGCTTTTGTCAGTTCGTGTTTTTTAATCCGACCTGATTCATATTCAGCGAGGCTTATCCTCGCGACGATACCATACTGCTCATGGAGACCAATTTTTTGTCGATATATGTAAAAACATGGCGTTTTATCCTGAAATAAAACCTGTTCTCGAATAAGTTTATCAAGATTTTATTTGGCAATCTCATATACGCGGTCGCCGTCTGTGTTCAAATGAGACGGCAAATCAATTTCCGATTTCTCAACATGTAGAAAGTTCAAGGGATTGTCTCGCACGATCTCCCTTGCCTCTTCTACACTCACCACATCATAAGGGTAAGAAGCAACTGCTTTAACAAATTGTTTCTGCGGCCTGAGCGCCTTGAAGGGAAGAACAACAGACATGATAGAATCTCCTCTTGCGAAATTTTTAACATACTGACATAGTGAAATCAATTTCAAAAGTGCCGGTGATAAAAAACCTCCATCTTTCTTCCGCCCCGCATGCAACACTAAACTGATTAAGAAAGGATTATTATGGGTCTGACGAGGGCTTTTATTCACGGGCTCGAAAGTTCGAGCCAGGGAACAAAGGGAGTATTTTTCACGGAAAGGTACCCAGATATGATTATCGAAGATTTTGTCGGTACTTTCAACCAGAGAATGAACAAATTGAATAAATTGCTCTCCGATAAAGCTAACCTGATACTGGTCGGCTCCAGTTATGGAGGATTAATGGCCACTGTCTATGCATGCAATTATGCAGAGAAAATCAGAGAAACTCATTCTTCTGGCGCCTGCCCTTAATATTGATGAATTTAAACCGTATCTCAATAAGAAACTCCATCTTCCTGTTATGATCTATCATGGGAGGAATGATGACGTGGTTCCACCGCTATCCGTCCGGAACATTGCCAGATCGGTTTTTACAAACCTTCAATACATCTGGTGGATGATGATCATTCCCTCCACAGGACATTCAGTCACATGGACTGGGATACCCTGCTCGAAGCATAAAAACGATTTGAATACGAAAGAATCACACCTGTCAAACCGGACAACTAATCTCTTGACAAGATTTCGTCGTTCTCTTAACATTAACAAAACATTTGGAGATTAATGAAAGGGTATGTATTCAAAGAAAGTTGTTATTCGTTATACAGCAAACAATGTGGACCAGCCCATTATATGTCAGCTTGTAAAAAAACACGATCTTGAATTCAACATCCTCAAGGCCCAGATACTGCCCCGGAGAGAAGGGGTAATTGTCGTTGAACTGAGTGGTTCAAAAGAAAATTTTGATAAAGGCATCCGTTTTCTAAAGGAAAAGGGTCTTAAAGTTGAACCTGTTTCGAAAAACGTAAGCCAGAATATAGATAAATGTGTTCATTGTGGCGCCTGTACGGCATTCTGTCCAACCGATGCCCTCTCTTTTGAGAGACAATCTATGAAAGTCCTGTTTGATCCGGAAAAGTGCAACGGGTGTGAACTATGCGTTTTGGCATGCCCGCCAAGAGCTATGGAGGTCAGCATTTTCTGAATGAGCCTCTTTCCTGATACTGTAATACTACCTCCTCATTAGATTTCTCACAAAGTGTCGACACTATCCTGGAAACCTTATTTCTCCCTGATTGGTTTATTGTCCGGTTCCAGTTGCTTATCAATATCCCTCGTTACCAGTTTTTCAGCCTTCTTGTATACGCCCTTTACACTATCATAAACCCCTCTACCCTTCTCTACCACACTGTGCGTTGACTCCTTGGCCTTTTGTATGGTTTCAGTTAAGCTTTTGGGCATTTTTTCAGGCTCTTTAAAACACAGATATCCACCGAAGATTATGAGTACAAGAATAAATAATAATGCAATCTTGATGAGTTTCTTGAAGAGAAAACATATGATCAAAATCGCAACAAATACACAAACACCTATGATAAATTGATGGGATGTTATGTAGTTTATAATATCGTCCATTTTAAACCTCCATAATCAGTATGTACTAATGTTACTTCACATCTCAATAAAAATCCAGCAATCCTTAACAGGCTGTCGAAAAACGCTTCCCCGCCTTCGTGGGGACAGGCTCTGCTGCGTTGCGCTGCACGCTTTCCTCCGACACGCTCAAGACAGGCTTTATATACTGTCGTGGTGAGCTGTTTGTCCTGAACGTGTTGAAGGATCGAACCATACGCACCTTGCATTTGGACATCACGTATCGGGTACGGGACAAGCTTTTGCACAGCACGGTGACAAGCATGTTTTTTCAACGCTCTATTTAACCTTGACAAACTGTGCACCTGGCGTCTAGATTTCAAGGACAGTAAGGATAAAGGCATTAAGAATGATCAAAGTTGCCATATCAACCCTCGGTTGCAAGGTTAATCAGTACGAATCAGCAGGCATTTTAGAAAAGCTGGACAAGAGTATCTTTTTACAAGTACCATTCAATACGAAGGCCGATTGTTACATAATCAATACATGCACCGTCACAGGTCGGACGGATTACCAATCAAGGCAGCTTATCAGAAGAGCAATCAGGACAAACCCTGATGCATCCGTTATCGTTACTGGTTGTTATGCCCAGGTCGCACCTCAAGATATTGCCCGAATTCCCGGTGTGACCTTTATTCTAGGCAATGCAGAAAAGGATACATATTCCACAGATTATTCAAGCACGTAGTGAAAGGAGACCCGCAAGTACTCGTGAGTGACATTTGCGAAGCCAGGGAACTATCCGGGTTCAGCCCATCAAAATTCCCCGGACATACGAGGGCATTCCTTAAAATCCAGGATGGATGCAACAGTTTCTGCAGCTATTGTATCGTTCCTTACGCGAGAGGGCCAAGCAGGAGTCTTCCCGAAAGCGAGGTTTTCAGAACAAATCGAAATGCTGGCGCGGGCCGACTACAGAGAAATAGTCCTGACGGGTATTCATCTTGGAGTTTATGGTCAGGACCTGATCCCCCCGTCAAATCTTTTCAATATCCTGGAATACGTTGAGAAGAACAAAATCGTAGAGAGATTACGTCTCAGTTCTATAGAGATCACGGAAATAACGGATGAAATGATCCGGCTGATGAAAAAGGGCGCCACCATCTGCAGACACCTTCATATCCCCTTCCAGAGTGGAGACGACAAAATACTTTCGGCCATGAAAAGGAATTATGACTCAGCATTTTTCAAAAATCGCCTGGAAGAAATCTGCCGGGCGATCCCCGATATTGCCATCGGAATTGATGTCATGGTCGGATTTCCCGGTGAGGGAGAGGAAGAATTTAGTAATACACTACAATTGATTGAGGAACTCCCTGTTGCTTACCTGCATGTATTTCCCTATTCAGAACGCCCGGGCACACTCGCCTCAAAGCTTACCGGCAGGGTTAATGAAGCCGTCAAAAAAAGACGCAGTGAGATATTGAGGGACATAGGAAAAGAGAAGAGAAACACCTTCGCAGAAAGGTTTATAGGAGAAAAACTGACTGTTCTTGTTGAGGACAAGAAAGATAAAGATACAGGATGCATGAAGGGATTTTCCGACAATTACATACCCGTTCTCATAAGGAACGGCAATTCTTCACTGGTAAACAGTATCGTAAATGTGATACCGGATGATTCGCGAGACGGAAAATTGTATGGAAGGATTGTCAAAAATGACTGATGAAAGACTTTCAAATCTTGGTAATTTTCAGCAGATTCTTGCCTACAACTTCAGCGATATCAGTCTGCTCGATAATGCATTGATACACCGCTCCTTTGTCAATGAAAACCCGTCACTTTCCTACAAGGATAATGAAAGGCTTGAATTTCTGGGAGATGCCGTCATTGGACTTTGCCTCAGCGATATGCTGATAAAAAAATTTCCCGATTATGCCGAGGGACAGCTTTCAAAACTGAGGGCCTATGTTGTGAACGAACAGTCACTTGCCGATCTGGCCCGGAAGCTTAATATCGGAGATTATCTCCTTCTCGGCAAGGGAGAAGAAAGCTCAGGGGGAAGAACCAAAACATCCATTCTCTCAAACGCCTTTGAAGCGGTTACAGCGTCCATATATCTTGATTGTGGCTTTGAGGAGGTATACAAATTCTTAAAACAAATCTTTGCACCGCTGATTGAGGAAGGAACAAAGAGCCTCATATACAGGGATTATAAAACAGCACTTCAGGAAATCTGCCAGAACCGGTTTAAAGAGACGCCAAAGTACATTCCTAATCAGAGAAATCGGCCCTGATCATGATAAAATCTTCGAGATCAGTTTAACTGTCGCAGGTACAGATCACAGCTACAGGTACGGGAAAAAGTAAAAAGGAAGCAGAACAACGGGCAGCTCAAAAAGCCCTGGACGAGCTCGCGAAGCAGTAAAACACTGCCCCCGTCACCGATAAAGGGCAGCAATAGATAATAAAGACACAGATGATTATCCCATTTTTCATTATGAATCAAGGTTGTCCGAACCGATGTATTTTCTGCAATGTGCATAAGACTGCCGGAAAGCTTACCGGGATAATTACAGAGAACACCTTCCGGGAAACTATACACAAATACCTCCATCATAAAAAACAAAAGAGAGATCATGTCCAGATTGCTTTTTACGGCGGTAATTTCACAGGCATGGAGAAAAGTTACCAGACTGAACTGCTGATGTTTGCCGGTCCATTCATCACAGAGGGTCTGGTGCATGACGTGAGGATCTCCACAAGACCGGACAATATAGACAATGAACACCTGGATATTCTCAAACGCTTCGGTGTTACAACCGTCGAAATCGGCGCCCAATCCCTGGTAGATGAGGTACTGAGTCTTTCAAATAGAGGCCATTCATCTGCCGACGTGATGAATGCCATGGAGGTGCTCAAGGACTGGGGGTTTAAAACGGGAATACATCTCATGGTAGGACTTCCGGGAGACAGCCGATCGGGATTTGAATATACAGTAAGTGAGACCATTGCCCTTAAGCCGGATATGGTCAGGATTCACCCCACTGTTGTCTTTCGGGATACAGTCCTGGCCGAGCTTTATTGCAGCGGAGCTTATACGCCTCTCGGTATGTCTGAAGCCATCGACCTGTGCAAGTATGCAGCGCAGCGATTTGAAGAGGCTAATATCCCCATTATTCGCCTCGGTCTGCAGACAACCCGGGAAATGGAGAAAGCCGGCAGTATCATTGCGGGTCCATATCATCCGGCATTTCGCTCACTGGTTGAAGAATCCATTTTTTTCGACATGGCTTCTTCTTTGCTCATCAACGGAGGGGTGCTCGACGAAGAAGTAATTTTTACAGTATCTCCGAAAGATGTCTCTTCCTTCCATGGCCATAAAAACAAAAATATGTACACACTTGAAGGAACGGTACAATCTGACCGGAATAAATGTTTCCGTGGACCCTGGCCAGGAAAGGGGAACTCTAGCCATGACAGTGACCGGCATGAAAACAAAGATAAACAGGTTCGATCATCAAAAGGACTTTAACTGAATCTCAAAAACGTTCAGCAAAACATAATTTAACTCTATTGATAGATATTATAGATGTTCAAATCAGGCTTTATCGGCATTATCGGCAGACCTAACGTGGGGAAATCAACCCTTCTCAATGCGATCATCGGCGAAAGGATTGCCATAACTACCCATAAACCGCAGACTACACGAAACAGAATCATGGGTATAAAGAATATTGAAGACGGCCAACTTATATTCCTCGACACACCGGGCATTCATAAGGCGACAACACCGTTAAATCAATTTATGGTAACCGAGGCGACGGATACCTTCAGAAGCGCTGACATTCTCCTCCTGCTCGCAGAGGCAACTTCAGGTGTTCATCGCGACGATCAGTTGATTATTGATTCTCTGAGGAACATTAGGACTGCCCGTTATTCTGCTGATCAACAAGATTGACCTTATCAGGAAGATAAACATACTTCCCGTTATCGACCAATTCAGGCACCTTTTTTCTTTTTCCCAGATCATACCGATCTCCGCTCTCACCGGTGACGGGTTCCCCGTTCTGATAGAACAGATATTGAAGCTTCTGCCTGAGGGCCCCAGATACTTCCCTGAAGATATGATGACAGACCGGACCGAGCGTTTCATCGCGGCGGAGATCATCCGGGAAAAGATCATCTTATTGACCCATCAGGAAATCCCTTACACAACAGCAGTAGTCGTGGATTCGTTCAAAGAAGATGAAAAGAAAAATCTGATTCGCATGCAGGCAACGATCACTGTGTCAAAAGACTCACAGAAAGGCATCTTGATCGGCAAAAAGGGAAGCATGCTGAAAAAGATCGGCACCCAAGCGAGAACGGACATGGAAAAATTCTTTGCCGCCAAGATTTACCTGGAGTTGTTTGTCCGGGTAAGAAAGGACTGGACCCACGATGCACACATGCTCAGGGAATTCGGTTATACGGAAAAAACATAAGCTTAAGCAATAAAAAAACAGCGATAAGGACACACTATTTCAAACCCAGCTCGGCAATCTTCCAATCAGTCGGGATGCCCTCCCGGGTCCATCCCCGCAACTCGTAGTATGTGTCGAGCATGGCATCCAGGTCTTCTTTCGGGCAGTATCTCCCCTTTACAGGTCCATCCGGGATAGGCTCGTTCATGACACGGTATGGAAGGATATCATCTTTCCTGCTCACCCCTCGCCTGATATTTATGAGGCGCTCCAGATTGTATATCCTCTCGCCGATCTTCTCTAACTCGGCAAGAGTAATATCCCAGCCTGTTACATAACCCACGATCTTTGCAATGTCATCATTGAGAGGCGTCCCCAATCCTCTCTCAGCAATAAAGCGACACACGATAAGTGAATCCCCGACCGCCGTGAAACATTGATTACTCTGTATATACTTCGGCTGCGGCTCAAATCCAGGGTCGGGATCTGCGGTTGCATAATTGGGCCTGCCATCATGGTGACTGCCGCCTCTTGTTGACGTGGAATATGACAGCGACATGCCTCTTAAGCCGCGTGCAGAGTGACCCGCAACTTCGAGACCTTTGACGGTATAAAGATATTTGTATGCATCCTTGTCGAATCTCTCCGCAATGCGCGCCGACCCCACTGCAAGAAGAGCTCCTATGCCTTCTCTCCTTGCTGTCTTTTTGATCAGATCTACCATCGCTTCTCCATCCGCAAAATTGACTCTCCCCCCTACTTCTTTTTCAGAGATAATTCCTTTTTCCATACATTCTGCAACAAAGGACAGCGTGACTCCCATGGAGATAGTGTCTATACCCATCAAATCACATGCATGATTACAGTTGATGATGGAGTCAATATCACGGTTATCCATCATGGAGCCAATTGCATACAGTGTCTCATATTCCGGCATCTTAACAACTTTGCCGGCATATTCACCCTTGGTTGCACTAACATTTTTGCCGCACGCCACGGGACAGCCAAAGCAGGCAGTATCTTTGTTCCAGTATTTCTCCTTCATCAGTTCGCCGCTGATGTCCTGGGGATATGCAAAAACTTCTTTGCTGTTATTTCTCGTACCCAGCATGCCCTTGGAATTGATGACATTTACAAGAACCGGCGTTCCAATGGTGCTCAATACTTTCGTATTCTCCTTAAAGGCAGGGTATTTTTCTTTCAGAAGGTCCGTCAGCGCTTGCCGGTCGGCGATATTAGTTCTTTTTTCACCTCGGGCGACAACTGCTTTGATTTTTTTTGCTCCCATGACGGCACCGATGCCGGCCCGTCCGGCTGCACCGGGCCTGACTCCTCCCAGTACGATGTTGGCAAAGAGCACTTCGTTTTCTCCCGCAGGCCCAATTGCAGCGCACACTGCCCCCCTTCCCTCTATTGCTTCGAGCACGGCGATGGTCTCTTCCGTAGTCTTACCCCATAGGCGAGAACCATCTTTGATTTCTGCACCTCCCTCTGCAACTAAAAGATAAACGGGTTTTGACGAAGCCCCGGTAATGTAAATGGCGTCAAAACCTGTCCTCTTCTGTGCGGTGCCGAATTTTCCTCCATAATTAGAGTCAGCGAATATCCCCGTCAGCGGCGATATCGATGCCACGTGTCCTCTGCTGGTTCCCCACACAGGTGTATCCGTCAATGGTCCCACGGAAAAAACAACGGCATTATCAGGTCCAAGCGGATCCGCGTTGAAAGGAACATTATCGTAAATGAGCTTTGCTGCCAGACCGTTTCCGCCCAGAAACATCCTGGCCGTTGATTCATCATAGATTTCTTCTTTTACTTCCCCTGTACTTAAATTTACTTTTAGGATTCGTCCATTATTCCCGTACATAGGTCGCCTCCTTTGCATTGACTAAGCGAGGAAAAAATTGTCACAATTAACTGAATATGCTACTAAATATTAAAGTTGACTAGACTTTACTGAATTTAATATACCACAGCCTTATAGAATTTCAATAAAAGGTAGCTATCAGGACGGGTTCATGTAAACATCCATAGAAAGACTGGGTTCAGAAGCCTCTAAGCAAGTAAAATTTAAGGTGAGATAAGGAAAGGTGAAACCTGTTATTGCCATCATTGGCAGGCCCAACGTCGGGAAATCGACATTATTTAACCGCCTGTCACAGAAAAACAAAGCTATTGTTATTGACGAACCGGGTGCGACGAGAGACCGGAATTATGCTGATTGTACCTGGCATGATAAGGAATATACGCTGATCGACACCGGTGGATTCGAACCGGCATCAACAGATCAAATTTTGGTACAGATGCGCGAACAGACACTTCTGGCCATGGAAGAAGCAGACATCATTATCTTCCTCATGGATGGCAGGGAAGGTTTAACACCCGCTGACAGGGACATCACAAATATCCTCCGGGGAGTAAAAACCCCCGTTTTCTTTGTCATCAATAAAATCGACGGCCCGAAGAACGAAACCCAGGTTTATGAATTCTATGAACTGGGAACAGAGAAGGTTTACAGCATCTCCGCGCAGCATGGTTTGGGTATTCATGAACTCATGGATGATGTAGCTTCACATCTTTTTTCTCCGGCCGAAGGACGTATCGATGATGAAAAACGAATCAGGATAGCAGTGATCGGGAAACCGAATGTCGGAAAATCATCTCTGGTAAATAAAATCCTTGGATATGAAAGAACTATTGTCAACCCTACACCCGGCACTACGAGAGACGCTATAGATACCCCTTTCGAGTTTAATAAAAGAAAATATCGCCTGGTTGACACGGCCGGTATCAGGCGAAAAAGCAGAGTAAGTCATGTCCTTGAGAAGTACAGCATCATCCAGGCGCTTAAGGCCATAGACCGTTGCGATATAGCTTTGCTGCTCATTGATGCCGAGGAAGGAATGACCGAGCAGGATGCCAAAATCGCAGGACTGACGCTCGAAAGAGGGGTTGCTTGTATCATTGTTGTCAACAAATGGGACGCCATAAAGAAAGATAATTCAACGGTGGGGAATTATGTAAAAGACATCAAAGATACAATTAAGTTTATGGATTACGCTCCGATCATCTTCATTTCAGCACTCACCGGTCAGCGGGTATCTAAAATATTTGACATCATTGAAACGGTCCTTAGTCAGTACACAAAACGTATAGGTACCGCTGAGCTTAATAGCATTGTAAGAGAATTCCTCGAATCTAAACCGCCACCGCGCCATCAAAACAGAATCAATACTTTCAGCTATATGACCCAGGTGTCCGTCGCTCCACCCACATTTGTTTTTTTTGTCCGTGCACCAGAGGCCATTCACTTCTCATACAGGCGCTTTCTGATCAACCGGATCAGAGAGGCATTCGGTTTCGATCAATCGCCAATCAGGGTTATGTTCAGGAAAAAGAGCAAAACAAAAGAGGAATAAAGGAAAAGAAACAGAAATAAAAAAAGGGATCTTGATGAATTTTATTTCCATAAAAATCCCTTGATTATCCTACGATGTCCAGCTTTTCCAATCTGGAAGGGTTATGAATCTTCACTTCTCCTTTATACTGAATATTTTGTTCTGTACAGGCGCCGGACGGATATGCCGATCCCGGCCTAGTTAGGCACCATCAACATGAGTATGTTCCGTCTTTCTGAACCAGGAGACCGGATCAGTCAGGAATTCCTCGGTCTCTTTGAGAGAGACATAGTGTTCATGTTCAATATTGGCAAGCAGATTGAAAAATGCCTTTTCCTTCGGGTCGGAGACTTCGTCACGGAGTTTTGCATAGTACTCCGCACCTTTACCCTCAAATTCGATTGCTACCCGGATGGCCTTCAGGTCATCGGCATCGCCCTTTGCTGATTTGGGTGCTTTTTTTGCCGCATCTTTCAGGATATTCTTAACAGCAGTCTCTTTAACTTTTAGAGGAACCGTTTCAGGCCATTTCTTATCCTTTTCCCAGTTCGCGTGGAGCTGTTTCAGCCTCTCATAATGCTCCAGTTCCTCTCCGCCGATTTGCTTAAACATGGCTCTGCCCACGGGATTCTTGGTTCGCTCAGCATTTTTAAGATAAAATTCATGCTCTTTCATTTCGTTGTTAAGAGCAACCTGCAGTGCATTCAGTCGTTCTTTCATGGTTAGCCTCCTTATCGATGTTCAAGTCTGTCAGTTAATAAAATTGCTTATTAATTTATATAATGCCGTAATACCTTCCTGTCAAGAAGACAAAAAAAACTGATGCCCTGATTAAGGTGATCATGACTTAAATTGCCGTACGCCGCATCGCTTGCCCTGAGATTGTGTAAGGAATGATATGGCACAACATGGCAGGAGCCTGCGTAGCCCCGTCTTCGAGGGGTAAACCCCGGCAGGGGGATTTTTTCCGAACCCGTCAGTATTTGCCGGGGAAATTTGGCTTGCGTTTTTCCTTCTGAGCAAGAATACCTTCGCGCGCATCCGCACTTCCGAATATAGGTAGACCGATCTCGACTTCTCTCTTGAAGGCATCGGCATAAGACATATCTTGTGTTTCCCGAAAACATTTAATAATTCCCTGAACGGCAAGGGGACCATTTCCAGCAATTTTATCAGCCAGTTCCACGGCCTTCTTCATCAGATCGTCCTGAGATGGCACTACATGATTGATAAAACCCCAGTCGCACAGCGTTCTCGCACGGAAATTACCTGATGTCAAAAGGATTTCCAGAGCCCTGCATGGTGTCATAATGCGGGGCAGATATATATTCCCGCCACCAATTGGCATGATCCCCAGGCTGGCCTCTCTCATTTGAAAAATTGCATTTTCGGACGCGATCCGTAGGTCCGCACCCATGATCATCTCGAATCCCCCTGTCAGGCAGAAACCGTTGACAGCGGCAATTACCGGTTTTTTTACGATATTGGGCTTTAACATAGCCTCTCCAACTTGCTGTCCCACCTGTATCAGCCATCGCTCCGCATCGCTCTCAGGCTTCCTGGCCCTTGTGAGCACGGGAACAGCTGTCTTCAGGTCCATGCCGGCACAAAAGATATCGGGCATACAGGAATAGAGTATAACAACCCGCATTTTCTCATCTTGGTTGACGTCCGCCCATGTACGATGCAGATCCATCAAGATTCCAGGATCAAGGGCATTTTTTTCCTCAGGGCGATTAAGACCTACTTTTGCAATATGTCCTTCCTTCTCATAAACTAATCCCATAATGCTCTCCTTTCAGAATTCTTCAAAAGAAACTCGTGACAACATGGCGGGCTTCCCATCAAGAAAAATATTCATACAAGGTACAGCTTGTGTATCAATCCTGTTTTCGCTCCGGATCTGTGGCATATGGAAGCTATTATCAGATTTAAATTGTGACCTCAAGACGAATGTATTTGCCTTTTTAACTTTGCATTAAAGGATTCTCTTTCAATTCAAATAGCCTACACGTAGGGTGGGGTGCCCCGCCAAAAAGGTATTTATAGTCTGTAAGTTTTTACATATTTATGATATTTATAGCAGGAATTGACACACTCATTCCTTTCATGGAGTGTTTCACTCATAAGCTATACTGCGTGAACTTTCTGTCATAAAAGGATGTATTTTACATAGTACGGCCTTAACTAACAGGAGATCTCCCTAAAGTGGATGATGAAAAAGCACAACTAATTCTTGCAGATATAGAAGATAAGATATTCGATAAGGTTAATCTGGGCTTTGATCCGGAGGTGCTTGATGTACTTGATAATCCCGATGTGAGCGATAGGGAAATCGAGCTCCTGAAGGCGAAGATAGGGGATGACATTATGGTTAGGCTTTTTGGTATAGCTAACTCAGTTCATTACGGACAGCTCAGGAGGGGATCTGTCGATACATTTTACAAAGTTGTATCCAGGCTGGGGATGGACTTCACGAGAGTCCTCATCATCTTCCTGGCATTTGCCGCCCTGTCTAAGGATAAGGAAGTGAAGATTATTTTCGCCAAAAGTTTTGCAACTTCCATACTTGGCGGCAAAATATTGGCAAAGGAATTCGGCCTCAGGGATAATGATGCAAAAAAAGTAGAACTTGGCGGGCTCCTCCTCGAAATTGGCAAGATTATTATCGCAGTATACAGGTCGCTTTATAACGATGACTATGTGCAGGCAGAAATTGGAGAAGATTTTATTTCTGTATATCATTCACACTTAGGTGTAAAAATCATTGAGAAATTTAACTTGCCGGAATTCCTGAAGGACATGATTTCCATGGAGTGCCTCACTCTCGAGACAGAGCTTATTTCCTTATCCGGCATAGTTATGGTGGCCTATAGCATTGTAGACTTGAGTTTCCGAAGATTCGGTAATAAGCTCGTCATCGCCTCACCAATGCCTGATCCGGATGGGACGGTGGCACATACAATAGGTGCGGTTATCGAGGATACATTTAAGGCCGTAGGGCTAGGGGGGTATATTGAGATTATAAGGCAGCCCTTGCCAAATCGAAGTTGGCCTGCGGAGGAATAGCACTTTGGTTGATTGCGAAACCTTGAATAACTTCAGGAAGCGTATTTAAATTTCTATTTTTAAGCATATATAAAATTTGACAAGGAAAGACCCATCTAGTATATATGTAAAACATTCGCTGACAAATTATATTCTTATGCCTATTATTCGGGAATAAAGAGCCTAATAAAAGGTATGCCAGCTCCTCATTCCGCAGTAAAGCGTTGGGGAATGCTACTTACAGGGGTTAGATATTTCGGGGAAGAGCAGAAGGTGTTTCTAGATCCATATTTATGATTATCCGTGTGAATTTAGACCACCGACGACTGCAACATCATTAATAGTCCCCTCCCGATCCGATATCACATTAGTTTGTTTCACAGAAATCGACTTTCTGCCTTCTGTGCTGTATTTACTGTCTAAGTCTTACACCCAAAACGATCTTTTAAAAAAAAGAGGCATCTAAGACATTCATCAATAAGACTCTCTTACTACTATAAATTTATATATAAAATAATTTTGGCACTTATATAAATGGAAGAAAAAAAGAATTGGCAGAATTTTCTTACTGATATCAGAACATTTAGGAAAAAATCTGATGAAGACTTCCTGCCGCCGTGGCTTTTCCAGCATGATGCCCTGTTTGACGCACTTGAATCTGCCAGCAGTATTGAAAAAGAAAAGCTGATAAATATACTAAATCATGTTAATTTTACCGGAGGTTATGTCCGCGTCCTGTTGCGCAATGCCAAGTATGAGGAAGGAATTCTTGTAAATGCCATTCCCGAAGGTTGTCTGGAGGATGAATTAACCTGCTCATGGGATAAAGGTTACGCCAGTTTCGGCCTTGAAAATTTCCAGCTCCAATATCTGATAGTAACAGAATATCAGTCTATCATAATTATACCTGCTAAATTGCTAAGTATAAGCAACACAGGATTTCAAACCCTGCTACCGGAAAAGAGCTATGTTCTAAGCAGGCGCGGGACAAATCGTTTCGCCTGCCGGGATGTTACCGTAGATTTAATGCAGAGTGGTTTTCTGGCCAGAGGCAGCCTGGTTGATTTCAGCCCCGACTCTTTTCGTATAAATGTTAATCCTGAAACACACTCTTCACATCATTGTTTTAATCCGGATGTTACATCAACAATCCGATTAAACAGCAATGGTAAAATGATTTTTTCCGGAAACTGTTACTTTATAAGACAAAAGCATGATCTTCTCGACTGGGAAATTGTACTTGCTCCTCTGATTAAACAAATCAAACGCTTCCAGATGAGAACGGTTCGCCATCCCCGCCGTCAGATTTTCCCACCGCCGGTTGCGACATTTGAGCATCCATTTTTCAAAAGGAAGGTCCAACTCGAAGTATTCAATATCTCCACAACAGGATTTTCTGTATTTGACGACTTGGGGGACGGAGTATTAGTACCGGGAATGGTCATTCATGAGCTATCAATAATATATGCCGGAGAATTAAAGATGAACTGTATGGCCCAGGTACTCTATCGCCAGAAGCAGAATGAAAATAAAATCTGCTGCGGTATTGCCATTCTGGATATGGACATCCACAGTTACAGCCGTTTGAATCGCATCCTCAGTTTAAACATGGACCCCCACACCTATATTTCTACTGAAGTGGACATGGACGCCCTCTGGGAATTCTTTTTCGATACCGGTTTTATATACCCCAAAAAGTATAAATTACTCCAAAACCATCGAGAAGAATTTAAAAATACTTACAGGAAGCTCTATCAGGAGAACCCTGAGATTGCCATGCACTTTACTTATGAACAACACGGGCGCATCTATGGTCATATGTCCATGATACGAGCCTATGAGCATGCCTGGATGATACATCACCATGCAGCAAGGCCGATAGAAAACAAACGGCCAGGTTTCCAGGTTTTAAAACAGATGATACTTTTTTTGTACGGTATGTACCATTTGCCTTCTGCAAAAATGGATTATATTATGTGTTACTTCCGCCCAGAAAATAAATTTCCTGACCGTGTCTTCGGTGGTTTTGCAAGGGAACTGAACAACCCCCGTATCTGTTCGCTTGATCTTTTCTCTTACGTGGCATTTCCTGTGGCAACACCGCAGAACCAATTGTCGCCAGGGTGGTCATTGCATGAAAGTACCCATTCCGAATTGTGGGAGTTAGAACAATTTTACAAATATTACTCCGGTGGCTTATTGTTGGATGTATTGAATTTAACACATAAGGACACTGTCGATGAATCCCTGGAAAATGTTGCTCAAAGACTCGGTTTCATAAGAAAATGGAAGACCTATTCTCTTGTCAACAAGGGTTGTTTAAAGGCTGTTTTGATTGTAAATCAGTCCGATGTGGGGGTAAATTTATCCGAGCTTTTAAACGGCATAAAAGCCCTTGATAATCGACCCGGAAAATCTGCCGTGGGAAGTGCTTTCCACTTGCCACTGCACAACTGACAGGAGTTTATCAACTTGACAATATTCCCCTACTAATCTATCCATCTATTTATGCCGATATTATAAACATGCCTTGCGAAAAGAAATATCACCTATGGATTACTTATATGCGACACTCCAACAAATTTTTGGAGTACATGCACCAAAGATTCAGAATGAATTATGAGTAGTGGCTTTAATACTAAACATTAAAATGAAAGAAGCCCCCTTATACAACAGTAGACTTATAAGAACTTCGTTGAATATCTTAAAGACTATCACTCTGAAGTTGATATTGAGTTTCTTCTGATTACGCCGGGATTACTTCATACCAGCTTGAAGATGGAGGTCATTGGTTCAGTCAGCATCAAATCGATCTTTTCCACGAAGTAATGGATCGACAAACGAAGGACCCTGATATATCACGCAAAGTTGGTCGCTACGCACCCTTTTCAAAAGCCGCTGGAACTGTGTCACAATACACATTGGGACTTATAACACCTACAATGGCTTACTCGGTGCTCGGTAAGCTTTATCATTTCCTAAGCCGCGCCTGCACAATTCACACTAGAAGCCTCGGTTCAAATAAGGTTGAAGTTGTTGCCACACCAAATCCAGGTGTTGAAGAAAGACAGTACCAATGCGAAAATCGGATAGGTACGTTCGAGGCAATCGCCAAATTATTCACAGCCAAATTTGCAAATATCGAACATCCGTCATGCATACATAGAGGCGGAGCCAGCTGCCGCTACATAATAAGCTGGGAGAAAAACCCCTCCTGGATATGGAAGAAATCCCGTAATTACATTATGCTATCGGCATTTGTGGTCTGCCCGGCATTCTTCTTTATTCTCCATGACACGCTGTGGGCGTGGACATTGCCTGTTTTGCTTTATATAGTTGTTTGTAATGACTTTCATCTATTACACTGAGCATATGGAAAAAAAAGAACTCGCTATGACCCTGGAAAGCCAGGGTGAATTAGCTGACAGTCTTTTGGATGAAATTAACATTCGCTACAATAATGCGACACTCATTCATGAAATTGGCCAAGCTACGTCCATTATTTTAGACAGTGAAAGGTTGCTCAACCTTATTATGGAGGCTATGGAGAATCGGTTGGATTTTGATCGCGGCATGATTATGCTATCAAACAAGGAAAAGGCACGTCTAATCTATTCTGCTGGTTACGGATACAGTCCTGAACATGAGGAAAAGCTGATGGGAACAGAGTTTCGCCTTGATAAGCCTGACTCCAAGGGACCGGTTGTGGAATCTTTCCGCCTGCAAAAACCCATCCTCATCGATGACATAAGTAAAATAGAAAACAAACTTACAAAAAGGAGCCGGGAGTTTGCCAAAATGATGGGTGCACAGTCATTTATATGTGTCCCTATCGTTTTCGAAAATGAGGCATTGGGTATTCTGATGGTTGACAACATCAGATCCAAGAGAAATCTCAGACAGAGTGACGTAAGTCTCCTGATGGGAATCGCGACTCAAATCGCGATCAGCATGAACAATGCAATATCCTATCAAAGGGTACTTGAAAGTGAGGAACGATTCCGATCCTTGAGCGAAAATGCCCCTGACATTATTTATACTCTTGATATCGATGGATCATTTACCTACATAAACCCTGTCTGGGAAAAGATTCTGGGGCATAGTGCCGACGAGGTTATAGGACGATCTTTCATTGACTTTGTCAGGAAAGAGGACATCAAAGATTATGCTCAACTTTTTAAGCAGATAAGGAATGAAAAAATCATCGTAAGGGACAGAGTTGGTACTATCCTGCATAAAGATGGGTCAGAGCGGTTTTTTAATATAAGTGGTGCCCCAAACCTTGATATGAATGGAAATGTGATTGGTGTCGTCGGAATTTTCAGAGACATATCCGAGCAGAAAAAGCTTGAATCACAACTAAATCATGCGCAAAAGATGGAAGCCATTGGAACTCTTGCCGGTGGTATTGCCCATGACTTTAATAATCTTCTTACAGGTATTCAGGGTTATGCTACCTTGATGTTTCTTGATATGAATATCAGCCATCCTCTTTATGATAAACTCAAGGGAATTGAAGACCAGGTAAAAAGTGGAGCGGACTTAACCAAAGCAGCTTTTGGGATTTGCCCGTGGTCGGAAAATACGACACTCACTGTGGCTGACTTAAACGACATCATCGACAAGACATCATCAATGTTTGGGAGAACAAGGAAGGAGATTCGTATTCACCGCAAGTATGAGGAGGATATCTGGGCGGTGGAGGTTGATCGCGGGCAGATCGAGCAGGTGCTTTTGAATATGTATGTAAATGCCTGGCAGGCTATGCCGGGCGGCGGGGATTTATATCTGGAAACGGCCAACGTCGTTCTTGATGAGGATTACGTAAAACCGTTTTCTGTAAGTCCTGGAAGGTATGTTAAGATTTCGGTGACTGATACTGGTGCTCGGAATGGATGAGCAGACGAAGTCAAGGATATTTGAACCATTTTTTACCACAAAAGAGATGGGGAGAGGTACAGGACTTGGGCTCGCGTCCGCCTACGGTATAATCAAGGGACACAATGGTATAATAAATGTGTATAGTGAGAAGGGACATGGAACGACATTCACCATCTATCTGCCCGCTTCGGAGAAAGAAATTGTAAAGGAGGAGATGGTTTCCGAGGATATCATTAAGGGTGAGGGAACAATCCTTCTTGTTGATGATGAGGAAGTTATCATTGATGTAGGCAGGGATATCCTGGAGGTCCTTGGGTATAAAGTTTTTGCTGCCAAGAGCGGTCGGGAAGCCATAGAGATTTTTAAGGCAGGGGACAGCAATATCGATCTGGTCATTCTGGATATGATCATGCCGGAAATGGGCGGTGCAGAGACCTTCGATGTTCTCAAGTCTATTGATCCCAGTATCAAAGTAATCCTTACCAGCGGATACAGTATAGATGCACGTCCGACAAAGATGCTGGAGCGGGGTTGTGATGGATTTATTCAAAAACCCTATAGCGTGCAAACTTTGTCGCAAAAGGTAAGAGAGGTTTTGGACAAGAAAATATCGTGACCACTTGCTTTATTTAATTCAGCTTAACTTGGCGTAGCAGGTTTTGGCAATAAAAAAGAACTGCGAAGAATATGAGATGAAATAAAACGTGAGGTACGTTCAGGTATCGAAAATCAAGATAATCAATATAGTTACTCTTGCCTTCATGCAAGCGTTTAATATCTTCCTCATAATCAGTATCCCTTCAGAAAATCGACTTATCGATCATCGCAAATCAGTAATTCTATTTGGTCACATATTGATATAATTAATTTAACAAAATTAGATAAAAAAACATATTTTTCGAATAGTTATTTATTTATTGAATATTTATTTATTTTGGATTATATAGACGCGAATTTATAAATTATATTTGGTTCATTCTATTTTGTTTTATGAGAGGCTAAGTACATGAAAAATAACTTAAATTATGAAACGTGGGTAGATGATAATAGAAAATACCTGGAAACATTCCATGATAAACGTGTTTTTGTTACTTATGCAGGTGGAAAAGATGCCTCGGTAATACTTCATTATCTCATACGGGCAAAAGAGGAATTCGGTTTCGAATTTGAAACGCATGCTGCTATGTTTCCAACACATGTCTATACTAAGGATGAGGTACAGAAACTTGATTCCTATTGGAAAGCGCGAGGTGTATTCATAACCTGGCATCCTGTAAATAAAAATGAACACGCTTTTGAAATGGCAAAGCAAAACGGAACGAATCCTTGCGAGGTATGTCATTCAACGAAAAGAAAACAATTTATTGAATTTTTAAATAATACTACTACTGACTGGAATTCCCTCGTAATAATAGTAGGTTGGTCGCTATGGGATCTTGTTGGCTATTCACTGGAATATTTATTCGGCAGTGTCTATGCAGACCGGGATTCTCTGTTCCAAGGGAAATCAATCGAAGATAGGCATTACCGGACTTCTCAGCGCTTTTATCCCATGTTAAAGATGAAAGAAGGTTATTCTTTATGCAAACCATTAATCAGGTACAATGACCAGGACATTAAAAAGGTAATTCATGAAAATCAAATACCGATTCTAACCACCGATTGCAAGTATAAGGATTTCAGACCAAAGAGGCTATTTGCCGACTGTTATATAAAAATGGATTTGTATTTTGATTATGATAAGGTTATGAACTTCGCTGAAAAATCGCTTGGCCTGCATAAATCATCTGTATATACGAATATTAGCAAAGAAGATTTCATAATGTCAATTTTTTAAAAATAGGTCATAGTAAATTAAAATGTTGATTGGCCTCGTAAGCAAAACAGATCGTGCCGGTATCATAAAGAGTGTTTAGGCAGAGATTTGCTGATCAGAAAAAAATTTCATAACATATCCATGGTCTTTTATTCATTAAGTTAGACCTCCCTTGATTTCTGGTTTTTATAAAGTTCCCTCCCCGGAAAGCCCCGCCCTGCGGGCGGGTAGGGAAAAGAACTAAGCCTCATTAAACTACCCCTCGTATAATTCCCGAATCACTAGGCAACCGGAAGGGTAAGTGTTCTATCTCCCTTACCCCCGCTCTGGTGAGCATTTCCATGATCTCCCTCTCAGAATAAGAACGGCCATTTCTTGTCCCCAAGAGCATATTAAGGGAAAAAAGCGCGGGGAAGAGCGGTCCATCCATAGTGTTATACAAGATAAATTCGTGCACGATAATCATCCCTCCCGGCTCAAGAACCGAGACAACCTTCTCGATAATCCTCTGACAATCCTCAGGACCCTCAGCATGAAGAATTTGAGAAAGCCAGGCCACATCATAGCTTCCGGAAATATCTTTACTCAGGTAATCACCCTCGACGAAATCAATCCGATCGGCAAGACCAAACTTTTCGATTGTCTTGATGGCATAGGGTCTGGTTGTAGGCAGGTCATAGACCGTGGCCTTGAGTTGTGGATTTTTCAAGCAAAAGTAGATGGCATATGTACCAGGCCCGCCGCCAAGATCAAGGAGACGACGCCGATCCAAAAGATCAATTGTATTAACCATCCGGGGAGCCAGGTTCACAGCATTGTTGAACATACCCATAAGGAAGCTTTCCCGCTTTTCTTCATCATCATACGATGATCTTGATCTGACAGGACCACCTGCCCTCACAGCCTTATCCAGCTTGGACCAAGATTCCGCAAGATGGTGATGATGCATAATCATGTAGCCTATATATTCGGGGGAATCCTTCGAGAGATAAGATATGCCGGCCGGGGTGTTGGAATATTTATCGCCCTTCTTTTCAATGAGGTTCATTGCCGACAGGGCATTGAGGAGCGTTATCACACTTCTTTTTTTCCCCCTCAGTTTTTGCGCAAGCTCTTCACCTGTAAATTGTTCAGTGCCTATAGTTGTAAAAACCCCAAGTTTAATAGCTGCGTGGAGTGTAAAAGACCTCCAGTAGTATCCGGATAATGCCAGCAGCTTGTCCGGACTCCATTCCTGTGCGTCCATATGAATGCCCTTTTTATTTAAATTATTGTCCGTAATGCTCTTTAATCCATGCCTGATACTCGCCGCTTCTGATATTCTCAATCCACGCTCTGTTATCCAGATACCAGCTTATTGTTACTCTGATGCCTGACGCGAACGATTCGCGGGGAGACCACTTGAGTTCCCTTTGCAACTTGGTAAAATCGATGGCATATCTCCGGTCATGCCCCGGCCTGTCTTTAACGAATCTGATCAGTCCTCTCCTGGAACTCCCGTCAGAAGCAGGGAGAAGCTCATCAAGGATGTCGCATATCATTTCCACAATGACGATGTTTTCCATCTCAGAACTGCCGCCGACGTTATACATCTCCCCCTTTTTGCCCGACTGCATGATTGTCCAGATGGCCTCACAGTGATCTTTGACATAGAGCCAATCCCGAACGTTTCTGCCATCTCCGTAAACGGGCAGAGGCTTCCCTTCAACGGCGTTGAGGATCATCAGAGGAATCAGTTTTTCCGGGAACTGGTAAGGTCCATAATTATTCGAACAGTTGGAAATGAGCGTCGGCAATCCGAAGGTTTCATGATAGGCGCGAACCAGGTGGTCGGAAGCTGCCTTGGAAGCTGAATAGGGACTGTTGGGCCGGTACGGTGTCTCCTCTTTAAAATACCCTTCCTGCCCAAGGCTGCCGATACACTTCATCAGTGCTGACATGATGAAACAGCAGAAATTTATCCGCCTTCGCCCTGGCAAGTTCAAGGAGGTTAAAAGTCCCGACAATATTTGTATGTATGAAACTCCCCGGGCTCCTGATGGACCTGTCAACATGCGATTCCGCTGCAAAATGGCAGACAGCATCAATATTATAATCATTGAAAATTTTTTCCATTAGATCCGCATCACAAATATCCGCCTTATGAAAGATGTACCTGTCGGGATACTCTTTATCGATGCCCTTGAGATTTTCAGGATTCCCTGCATAGGTAAGCTTATCGACATTGATTACCCTGCCCGTGAATCCTGTTTCCTCCAGCAAATAATGGATAAAGTTGCTGCCGATAAACCCACACCCACCGGTGACCATCAAATTATTAATGCTCATGTTACCCCTTTCTTCTTGATCAGATTAGACTATTCGTATTTAAGCCTCTGCGAAAAATAGCTCGGACCAATGACAGACCTGTTAAAACCGGCAACCCGGTTACGTAGTACGGGTCCTTAACCTGATACAGGTCTGCCCGAAATGACAAATTGCATGAAACCTATAATGTGAATATGAATTAACAGCTTTTATATATAAGCCCTTCCCCCAAGATAGCGATTTTTGTAATAGCTCTTCGACATGGAATCCACGCGAACTTTTTTGCCGCCGCCTGGTGCATGGATAAACCGACCTTCCCCGGCGTATATACCCACATGAGAGATTTTATCTTTGCCGGCAGTAGCAAAAAAAACGAGGTCCCCCTTCAAAAGGCTATCCCGCATCAACAGGGGTCCCGGCTTCATACTGTTCCTTGGATGAACGGGGAAGGTTGAGGCCGTTGTACTGATATACAGTCATTGCCAGCCCGCTGCAATCGAAGCCGGCATCATACGAAGAGCCGCCCCAGAGATATGGAACGTCTATGAAACTTTGCGCCGTTTTTACAAGCTCCTCCCTGATGTACATGTCGCCGTGCGTTTTTTGTTTTGCAATAGTATATTCATCGGGGCTGACAATATAATATTCATCGATCACACCTGACGATTTGAGGCCTTCAGCCTTTTCGCGGGCAATCATTTTTGAAGGAAAATTGCCAAAACGCACCTTGTATAGTCCTGCACGGGCCACGTAATAGATGGCCTCTAAACCCCTGTCCCGGAGAAGGTCAGTCAGCCGTGCAGCATTTTCAACATTAGAAAAAGCGCCCACCTGAATGGTATAGCCCATATGGGCGATCTGCTTTTCTACATGCTTCGGCGGAGGGCGATAGGCACGCCGTCCCGCACAACCCGCAACAAGGAAGACAATTAAATAAATGGCAACCGTAACGTGGAGGAAGTATCTCCCCTTGAAACCGACTTCTGTTCCTTTCACACACTCCTCAGTAACAACTTCTTATTCAATTTATCACAGGCCGGCTATCCCGTAGTTTTATCACCCCATCGATCCATCACCAGCCTGCGAGCCTCATCGGATGTAGATATCTCCCCATCGAGCTGAGCATCCTCAATGGCGTGCATGATCTCGCTAAAAAGGGGGCCCGGAGGGAAACCCATGCCTATAAGATCATTCCCGTTGAGTAAACGCGGAGGATGCAGGTCTTCAACTGCTATTTCTTCCAGCTTACTTCTGCAGAATTCATAGCTTTCGAGTGAACCGTGGCTCCCAAGACAGTCCAGACGATGTAGTTCGAGGTGAAGGTCGAAGTCGGGCATCCTGAGGAATCGTTTTAATCTGTTCGGACGCATATCCATAACGTTCATGAAGAGCATATGATAATGGATGAGGGCAAGAATTGTCTCCATTTCGGCACGCGAGAATCTGAGCCGCCGCATCATAGCCTCGGCGATCTTTTCCCCCTCGCGGACATGGCCATAGAAATGAATGCCAGATTCATTCTCGGAACGTGTATGTGCCTTCCCGATGTCATGCATGACAATGCCCCAGGCAAGACGCAAATCATTCTCCACTCCCTCGCTCGAGGGCAGGAGGTCGAGCATCCGGAGGGTGTGTTCCCATACATCACCTTCAGGGTGGAATCTCGGAGGCTGATCGACACCGCGGAGTGCATAAACCTCGGGAAGAACTTCTGCCAGAAGACCGGTTTCTGCGAGGATTTCCATGCCACGCCGTGCACCTCCGCGCGTGAGGAGTTTCGTAAGCTCATCACGGATACGTTCGGCACTGATACGGCTGATTGAGGAAATATGTTGTTTGATGGCATTGAAAGTCTCCGCATCTATTTCATAGCCAAGGTTAGCGGCAAAGCGGACGGCACGAAGCATCCTCAGATGATCCTCGGCAAAGCGCTCTTCAGGGCTGCCAATTGTGCGAATTACAACGGTTCTCAATATCTCGTCTGCCTTCGACATAATCGATGATCTTGCCTGTAACGGGATCCATGAGAAGGGCATTTACGGTAAAGTCGCGGCGGCGTACATCACCTTCAGCAGTGGTAAATTCTACTTGAGACGGCCTTCGCCCATCTTCGTAGTCACTCTCGGTGCGAAATGTTGCGACTTCATAACTTTGCCCTTCTTCAACCACCAGGACAACGCCGAAACTTATCCCCACCGGCACTGTGTGAGAAAAAAGTGAACGAACCTCATCGGGCCGCGCTGAGGTAACAATGTCATAATCCCCGGGTTCAACTCCACGCAGGAGATCGCGCACACATCCACCTACGAAATAGGCTTCATAACCGGCGTCCTGCAAATTTCGGACAATGCTGACAGCAGTATCGCGAGACGCCTTAATTTTTCCCTGACCGTTACTTAACAAAGATTTCCTTTCCTGTTTTTATACCGTGTACACTACAATATCGATAATCTTTTCACTCATCTAATAATAATGGCGCAAGATGATTTATCACTCTGTAGCCGGCGCCGATGCTGTACGCAGACCTGATTGCCTCAGTTATATAGGCCTTTGCCCCCTTTACAGCTTCAACGACACTTTGACCTTTCGCTAATAGCGTGGCAATGGAAGCAGAGAAGGTACATCCTGTACCATGCACATTTTTTTTATCGATCCTCCTGCAAGAAAATGTATAAAATTTCTTTCCGTCATAGAGTACATCTACAGCATCCCCCGTCAGATGCCCTCCTTTAACAACTACATTTTTCGCTCCAAACTTGTAAATAATCCTTGCCGCTTTTTTCATTTCCCGAACAGAAGTAATCTTCATATCGGCCAGGACCTCGGCCTCGGGAATATTTGGCGTCACGACAAAGGCCAGCGGGATCAATTCACTGATCATTGAATCCCTCACCTCGCCTCTAATCACTGCCTCCCCGCCTTTAGCCACCATAACGGGATCGACTACGAGCTTCTTAATCCCATATTTTCTGATCATGGCAGCTACTACCTTTAAAATTTCAGTGTTCGTCAGCATACCTGTTTTGACAGCATCAACACCAATATCGGTCATTACAGATTCAAACTGTCTCTCCACAAAATCAGGCGAAACCTCATATATACCCTGGATACCGAGTGTATTCTGAGCGGTAACGGCCGTTATAACACTCATTCCTAAGGCGCCTAATGCAGCGATCGTCTTTAAATCCGCCTGTATTCCCGCACCACCACAGGAATCAGAACCGGCGATGGTTAAAACCCTTGCTGGTTTCATATGCTTTCTCAGGGAAGAACCCCCACCTTGAAATACCTGATCACCAGGAGGTAACCTGAATTCACAGAAATGACGCCCCTCGTGGCGGTTAATCGATTACTGATTCCATAAGGTGTCCCCATTTCCATCACCCCGTTATTGAGCGGATATTCAAATCCATCAAGGGTTATACCTTTAACCACATCCGAAAAGGGTAAAAGAGACACGGTCTGCCCTATTTCGCCGTCAATTACAGACTCCCGACTAACAATAGAAGCTTCACACCATTCATCAATGACTCTTACATTCACACCTTTTTTCGCACCATGAACCAGCAGCGATATGTTAGCAAGGGTATGATCGATTCTCGTTCCGATGGCGCCAAAGAGATAGATTTCATCAGCATCCATACCGAAGGCATATTCTAAAGCGAGTTGTGTATCCGTCTCATCCTTCGCTTCCGGATATCTGATAATCTTACATCCATGCTCCTTGAAATAATCTAAAATTTCAGGTGCAAGAGAATCCATATCACCGATTATGACCTGCGGGATTACACCGAGGGAGTAAAGGTGGCCGGCGCCGCTGTCTGCGCAGATTATTCCGGAAGGGTTCAATTCAAGGAGTTTCGTTTGGAAGAACGACGGATCTCTGATCTGGCCGCCGGCAACAACAAATAAGAGCTTTTTCATGAGATAAAAATGCGAGATTTTACAAAAAGTTTCTTTTATGTTTTGATAATGATTATCAGACTGCCCTATTTTATACCAAATACGTTCTTTGTATTTTGATATGTAATACTTGTCAGTTCTTCAAGAGACATGCCCTTCAGTTCGGACACCTTTTTCGCAGTATGAACAACATAAGCAGGTTCATTCCTTTTTCCCCTATAAGGATGAGGAGTCAGGTAGGGTGCATCTGTCTCCAGCAGGAGACGCGTTACAGGAACGTGCCTGACCACTTCATGAAGTTTTTCAGACTTCCCGAAAGTGACTGCTCCCGGTTATAGATATGCAGAAGCCCATATCCAGGCACTTTTCAGCCATACTGTAGTCTCCTGAAAAACAGTGGATAACCCCTCCGTGTTTACCCTTCCATCCCTCCAGCATTTTCAGGGTTTCCTGATGGGCATCCCGATCATGAATGATAATAGGTAATCCAATTTCGCCGGCCAAGCTCCAGCTGTTCTTCAAACCTTCTTATTTGCACATCTCTCGGAGACAGGTTACGAAAAAAATCAAGGCCGATTTCTCCGAAGGCCACGACCTTATCCATCTTCGCCATCATTTTGATATTATCGTATGTAGTCTCATCGATATCCTTCACCTCATGGGGATGAATCCCAATCGCCGCATACACATTTTTAAACGTATTGGCGATGGAGATGGCTTTTCTGCAATCATCGAGGGTGGTACCAACCGTTATAATCAGATCAACTCCTGCGTCTCCAGCCCTCCTGATAACCTCATTCCTGTCACGGTCGAAGTCATTCATCTCCAGATGTGCATGAGAATCTGCAAGCATAGAAACCTTTGTACGTGGTAATACCACTCACTGTCCGGATTACTCTACTGCAATCTCATCCGCACATGAGGATACATCCGGAAGTTTCGCAAGATAAGCTTGTAAACGCTCCTCTGTTATCTCTCCATCAAGGAGCATCTTTGTAAGAATCCTCTTGTCCGTCTCGCCATCACAACTAAACTGCTTTTTCTCCATCTTATATTCCTCCAAATCAGATATTATTCAGGTATGACTGTCTATTATACTTTTCTTATTTTTTCAACAAATACTCAAAGAGCTGCAAATATCTTGACAGTCAAGGTTAAATTCGATAATTTTTTGAGAATGCAGCGACATGCTGTCGTTAATGATTCTAATCATCGCGATACCCTTTGCCATGACGTCCCGGCTCCCTGCTTTCACAGGATAAACTGCAGAGGAATCCAGGAACACTGAAAAATGCAGACTAGTCCAACATCACAGGCCCGAACCTGGCCGATTTACGGCAGGCTCGGCTTATTATTGGCCATTATTTTCTGGATCATGAACTGGTCCTTGACCGGACTTCGCACGCACTGGGGGTTTTTCCCCATGTGGCTGGGGTACTGCCTCACCGTTGATGCGCTGGTTCTCACCCGAAAAGGCCACTCATTGTTGACCCGTAGTCCCGTCGCCTATGTGGCGCTCTTTTTCATCTCGGTGCCGGCCTGGTGGCTCTTTGAAGTCATAAACTGGCGCACACAAAACTGGTACTACCTGGGTGAACAATACTTATCTGATGTTGAGTATTTTCTGTTGTCTTCTCTGAGCTTCTCAACGGTTATGCCCGCGGTCTTCGGCACGGCAGAGCTGGCCGGTACATTTACCTGGATTAACAGGAATTAAGAGTGGCCCCCGATTTACGCTAACTCCTGCCACATTAATTATTCTCTTTACCACTGGCTGTATTATGCTTACATTGATGTTGATCTGGCCTGTTTGGTTCTTCCCTTTCGTCTGGCTTTCAGTTTATTTCATTCTGGAACCACTCAATGTGTGGCTGAATAACCGCACACTTCTCCGGTATATTGCTATGGGTGACTGGCGACCGGTACTGGCGCTGTGGGTCGGTTGTTTTATTTGCGGTTTTTTCTGGGAAATGTGGAACTTTTACTCATATCCGAAGTGGGTATATCATATACCCTTCTTCAATCTCCTGCATATTTTTGAGATGCCGTTATTGGGCTATTTCGGCTATTTACCATTTTCCATGGAACTATTTGCCCTGTACCATTTTACAAACGGGTTGTTCAAACCAGGTAAGCATCAGGACTATCTCCGGTTCAATATGTGTTGAGGTGCCACGGTTTTTTTCTTCTCTTCTGCTCGTACATCAATTTATCTGCGCGGGACATAAGTTCATCGAGAGAACAGGGGTTTGCGGGATCATAGTATGCCGTGCCCATGCTTATTGAGATTTTATAGCGTTTGCCGCCTTTTTTGTTGTGCATATCAATCTTATTCTGTAACCGGGTCATTATAACCTCCGGATATAGCCCCGTAGTATCTATCGCAAGAATCGCAAATTCGTCTCCCCCTATGCGGGTTATTATATCGCTGGCTCTGAAGGTATCTTTGAGTATAACTGACACCTCACGGAGAGCGCTGTCACCTTCTTCATGACCCAGCGTATCGTTGATCCACTTCATGCCATCGAGATCTGCAAAGAAGAGCAGCATATCTCTTTTGTACCTTTCTGAGAATCTCAACTGCTGATCTGCAAGGGTTAAGAAACCCCTCCTGTTATATAAACCTGTAAGCTGGTCTGTCATCGAAAGAGATTGTATTTCTTCCTCCGTCTTCTTACGTTCTGTAAGATCCATGGAATTTCCCAGGACGGCACGCTTCCCCTCCCAGGATATGGAAGTTACCATCTCCATGAGCCATTTGATTTGACCCTCCCTGGTTATTATTCTGAATTCATAAGGGAATGTGCGTTGTCCATGAAGCATGTCGATGACATTCTTCTTTAACTGTTCCCTGTCTTCAGGATGGACGAGCTTCATCGATTCTCTTCCTATTAATTCTTCCTGGGTATATCCGAAATAGGAGGCGGCATTGGAGTTAAGGAAACGAAATTTGCCGTTCTGTACAACATAAACACCGGCAAATGACTTCTCAGCCAAAACGCGGTAAAGTTCTTCGCTCTCTTGAAGTGCCTTCTCAGCGCGCTTACGGTCAGTGATGTCCTGAATCAACCCGTCATACGCCTGGAGCCTTCCTTGCTCATCACGCCGCGGAACGGGTGTATTTCTGACCCATCGCTCTATGCCATCCTTGCGGATGATGCGGTGCTCAAGGGCCGGTGCCTCTTCTCCTGCTAACACCCGCCTTGCATGATCTTCAACTGCCTTGCGATCCTCCACCGCTACCATACGAATCCACAGGTAAGGATCAGCGGCAAATTCTTCTTCCGTGTAGCCAGTAACAGCCATGCAACCTGGTCCATGCCTGGTATCCACCGCTTTTCCACCT
This sequence comes from uncultured delta proteobacterium, assembly GCA_963695875.1. Classification (GTDB taxonomy): domain Bacteria; phylum Desulfobacterota; class Syntrophia; order Syntrophales; family UBA2185; genus DATKLL01. Next base: position 122,558 of record CAVOID010000014.1, read on the forward strand.
TCGATGCGCACCGTATAGATGTAATCGGTGATGGCTTCGGTGATGCGCCGGTAACGTCTTTCACTCTCTCGAAGCGCTTCCTCTGTCCGTTTGCGGTCAGAGATGTCTTTTGAAACTATTGCCACAATTGTTATTTTCCTCATGATCAGGCTCTTCAACAGGGCTAAATGTACGGAGAAAATACCTATTATCTTTCCAGCTTTGATGTTCATGCTGGATCGATTTACCGGTTGTCAAAACCTCTTTTATCGTATTTGTAAAGTATTCTGTCTCTTCGGGAGAATGAAATTCTCCATACGACCTTCCGATGATATTACCCGTCGTCAAACCCAATCTAGATAAATGTTGACTGTTAATAAATAAATATCTGCAATCCTCGTCTACTAAATACAGGGAGTCAGAAGTTGATTCCACCAAAGCGCGATACGCATCCTCAGATTGTTGTTTGTGCTTCTTGGTACTTTTCAAATTCCTTATCTCACTGGTAATAATTTCTTTAAACTGTTTGTAAATACCCTGTAATTTGCCGCTTATTCTAAATATAAATTTTGTTATTAGCAATCATTAATTATAATAACAAGCGATATCTATTGTAGTATCTCCATGGATTGTGTATAAAAAAGCCTGATCTTGAAAAAGTACCTCATTGGAGGGATCTGATCGTTGAGGGGAGGAAAAAAGCGTTTTCCTAAAACACTTATGCATATGGGTATTCCAGGGAGGGAAGGATTACTTATGAAACCGTCTGTCATATCATTCTCTGTCGCAGCGATGTTTTGGAGGGTCATGTAAAGGTGACATTAATAAATATTGTGAAGCTCCCCGCCCACAGGGCGGGGCTTGCAGGATGTGCTCCCGGTCAAGATATTTAAACCTGGCCGCGGGCGGACAATGACAGTATCTGATTGATATAAAATAATATTATTTATTTCTATTGACAGCACGATTTTATTATTAAGTTATTTTTATTTGACATATTTTCTTTTACAGGTATTATTTCAGTACAGTATATTCAGTCCTATCCAGAGACCTCATTTGCAGCCCAGTTAACCTTCAACCCTGGATGGGTATAAGTATTTACTCTCAAGTGAACGAGTCAATGCAGGTAGAACTTAGAAATCACCCACGATTTAGGGTAAAAAAGCAGCCCTTTGCCGGGTTGATCGGCCCGGAATCAAAAGATATTTTCCAACTGGGTCAAATTGTGAATATAGGCAAGGGGGGTGTATGTTTACATTACATCACCACCGAAGCGTGTGATGATGTAGTTTCCCACATCAGCATTTTCGGACGGACGGACAAATTCTTCAATATTGAGAAGATCCCCTGCAAGGTCGTCTACGATGTCAGCATTCCCACCAAAGGATGGGTTAACCTGCCGGAGAAGCGCTGCGGTATTGCATTCCTGAGCCAGTCCTCAAGCCAGAAACAGCAACTAGATAACTTTATAAAGTCTTTCGCCATCAACCACAATATTGAACACCGGCCACCTCGGAAAGAATGAGGTAGCCATCAAGCATTATTGAAGCTCTCCGCAGTAAACTGCGGAGAATTTTCGATCCACAAGGAATAATATTGTTCCCCATTCGCTCGCTTACCCCGTAGCAAGTTACGGGGAATGCGCTCGCTGCCGGATTCAGAGTTCATCAGACTAAAACCAAATTATGCCACGGCACATTATAACTTGGCGTTACCTTGTGCGAAAGGAAATCTTAATATAGCAATGCCTCATCTCTACGAGGCAATTCTCCCTAAACCCTCCGATCACATTTATCTTAGCCTCACACCTTCTTTCTTAAATGTCCCTGGTTTTATCTCATTGACTTGACCTGTGTTTCCTTTTATAAATTTTGTATTTAAGTTCTTGCTCCGGGCACTTTACAATGAGAAAATTCAATCTGAAAATTCTCCTCATCCTATCTCTGGGTCACCTTGTAACAGATATATACCAGGGCGCACTTCCTGCTATACTTCCATTCCTGAAGGACAATCTTTCCCTCTCATACACCATGACCGGCATTATACTGATGGCTGCCAACTTTACATCTTCTTTAATCCAGCCCCTTTTTGGTTTTATCTCAGACAAGCAGAAAAAAGCGATTCTCCTTCCTGTTGGGTGCCTTTGTGCCGGTATCGGGTTTTCTTTATTGTCTCTACCTTCAAGGTACATATTCGTTCTCATGCTCGTTGTCATAAGTGGATTTGGAATCGCCTCATACCATCCCGAAGGCTATAAAACCGCTCATTTCTTCACAGGTGAAAAACGGGTTACGGGGATGGCCATATTCTCAGTTGGCGGAAACCTTGGATTTGCCCTCGGCCCAATAATCTCCATCTACATAATTAAATACATGGGATTTCCTTCTTTGCCGTTTATTATTATTCCGGCAATACTCTTCACAGCAATAATAATCTTCTATTGGCGGGATATATCACCTGCCGAAATTAGAGCAGATGTGGCAGTGAAAAAAGAGAATAGATCCAAACAGCCAAAAGGCATCTACATATCTCTATCGATGGTAATCGCAGTTGTGATTATGAGATCGTGGACACAGATGGGCCTCATGACTTACATCCCTTTTTACTACATAAACCATCTCAAGGGAGACCCACTCTATGCAGGAAAACTCGTATTTGTTTTCCTTCTCGGCGGGGTTTTGGGTACATTAGGTGGAGCACCTCTGGCTGACAGATGGGGTCATAAACTCTATTTGACCGCTGTCCATGTTCCTCACCACTCTGGTTCTGCCTTTAATCTTCATTACGGAAGGCAACATGCTATTCATCGTCCTCGGACTTCTTGGGATAATTTGTATTTCCACGTTCACTGTTACCGTAGTGATGGCACAGCAGCTTCTGCCCGAAAACCTTGGGGTTGCATCCGGTCTCATGGTAGGTTTCGCCATTGGTGCGGGTGGCATTTGTGTCACGCTGCTCGGTGTCGTTGCCGACCACTTTGGTGTGCCTTTCGCCTTGAAATCCATTACGATTCTACCTTTCATCGGGTTCATACTCAGCATGATCTTAAAATATCCAAAACAGCACGGAGAAAGAGCAATAAATGAGATCTAATTCTCTGAAAAATTGTACATCGTTGAATCACAATTTTATTAAATACTGGCTTCCGGTTATTCTCTGGATGGGCGTTATATTCGGAATGTCAGCCGGGACATTCTCCTCAGAGCATACTTCTCGATTCATCGCGCCGCTCCTGCATTTCCTTTTTCCCTGGCTCTCGCCGCAAGATATGGACCTGATACATGAATTGATCAGAAAGGCCGGACATGTCTCTGAGTACTTCGTCCTGGGACTGCTTCTTTTTCGTGCTTTCCACAGCGACTCTGCACAAGGATGGCACCCGCGTTGGACAATATACACCGTTATTGGTGTAATAATATACGCGGTGGGTGATGAGTTTCATCAGTCATTTGTTGCCGCGAGAGGTGCTTCTCTTGTTGATGTAGGTATCGACTCAGCCGGCGGCATTCTCTCACAGATCGCGGTCATGCTCCGGCATCTCCTTCGGAAGAAATGAAATATATTCTGGCTTTGTGAAGCTCCCCGCCCACAGGGCAGGGCTTCCCGGAAAGGAAACTATGCTTACATTGCACCCCTTATCCCCGCCTACAAGGCGGGCTTGCGGGATGTGCTCCCGGTCATGCGAGAGACATCATTTTAATGGGAGTCAATACTTATTTTCCTTGATTTCGACTGCCTTTTCATCTACTTTATATGTCATAAGATATCGCTAAACCATAATTCTGTTTGAACATTAAGCTATTCTGTCGCTCCGGAGGAATTCATCCACACACGAAACAAATCTTTATCTCTGTGAGAAACCGCCATGGGCCTTCTTAAAAAGATCCTCATCGGATTAGCTGTTCTAATTGCTGTTGTTGGAATTGTGGGATTTTTCATCCTGCCTCCGATTGCAAAGTCGCTGCTTATTGAGAAACTGTCCGGAGTCCTCCACAGAGAGGTTACGATTGAAAAAATCAGCATTAACCCCTATACACTGTCCGCAAGCCTCAAAGGATTTGCGGTAAAAGATCCTGCCGGATCATCGCCCTTCCTGTCTTTCGATGAACTATACGTAAACGCCCAGGGGATATCATCCCTCTTCAAGAGGGCCGTCATCTTTAAGGAAATACGAATAACCCACCCATATATCAACGTATCCCGCCATGAAGACGGCTCATACAATTTTTCAGACCTGATTCCGAAAGAGGAGACAAAACCAGAGGCAGAAAGCAAACCCCCGAATTTTTCTCTGAACAATATTCAAATCATCAACGGGAGTATTGACTTCTGGGATGGGCCCAAGAAGACCCGTCATACTGTCCGCGAGATGCATTTCTCCATCCCCTTTATCTCAAACATCGAACACTATGTTAACGACTATGTGGACCCGCGATTTTCGGCCGTAATTAACGGCAATCAATACGAACTGGCGGGAAAGATGAAACCTTTCCTTGCTTCAAGGGAAATGAGCTTCGATATAGACATCCGGGACCTCGACATACCTTATTATCTTAACTACGTCCCTGTGAAGATGAACTTTAAGCTCACCTCGGCTCGCTTTGACACGAAGATGAAGGTAGATTTCATCATGCACAAAGATAAGTCACCTTCCATCAAGCTTGCGGGCAGTGTGGCTTTAAATAAAGTCGCCTTGGATGACAGACAGGACAACAAAATCCTCAGGCTTCCGGCCCTGAACGTCACTCTGGCATCCGTTGAGCCTCTAATTCCGGACATCCACCTTTCACAGGTTTCCATCCAGGCGCCTGAACTTATCATCAGACGAAGCAAAGAGGGTACTTTGAACCTCTTGACCCTTGTGCCGCAAGAGAAGCAGGAAAAGAAGGAGAAGAAGGAAAAGGACGCGGCGCAGCCGGAAAAGAGAACGGCTATGAAAGCCCGGATTGATGAATTCACGATAGATAAGGCGACTGTAACCTTCCTCGATTCATCACCGGTGGAACCTGCAAAAATTAGCGTGTCTCCTTTCAACCTTAAAGCTGTGAATCTATCTACGGAAAAGGGGAGCAGTGGAAATGTCGATCTATCGCTTACCGTGGATAAAAATGGCGAAATCTCTATAAAAGGACCTTTAGGCATCGATCCTCTGCACGCGGATCTCGCGATCAATGTGAAGAATCTAAATATAAGAACCTTCCAGTCCTACTTCACCGACAAGATCAGGATCAATGTAACACGCGGCGCCGTTTCAACGGCAGGGAACTTATCTCTATCGCAGGATAGCAAGGAGAAGCCCCGCGTGAAGTATGCGGGCAAGATTTCGGTTTCCAATCTTGCCTCCATCGATAAATCACACTCCAATGATTTTTTGAACTGGAAATTGCTCTACTTCGATCAGGTCAGTGCGGGTTATAATCCCTTCTTCGTCAGTATCAAGGGCATTTCTCTGACAGATTTTTATGCCAGAATCATTATCAATCCTGATGGGTCACTGAATGTTCAGAATATATTAGGCAAAGAAGGGGAAGAAGAGGAGCAGAAGGATGTGAACGGTACCGTACCCCCCAAATCTGCTGAAAAAGCCGTGGAGGCCGAAAAATCAGATGAAATAACACGGAATGTGAAAATCGGGAAAGTTACACTTCAGGGAGGAACGATCGATTTCGCGGACCGGTTCATCAAACCGAATTACTCCGTCCAGATTCTCAACATAGCCGGGCGTGTCACCGGGCTTTCCTCCGAAGAGATCTCCCGGGCAACTGTCGATCTGAAGGGAAATCTCGGTCGCGGATCCCCTGTCGAGATCACAGGAGAGATCAATCCCCTCATCAAGGATCTTTACGCAAACATGAAAATAAGGTTCAAGGATATAGAATTGAGTCCGGTTACACCTTATTCCAGCAGGTATGTAGGGCACCCAATCTTGAAAGGGAAATTGACTTTCGACGTAGCATACCTGATCGACAAGAGAAAACTCGACGCCCAGAACAAGGTTTTTATAGATCAGCTTACCTTCGGGGACAGGGTGGAGAGCCCCGATGCCATCAAGGCGCCTGTGACAATGGCCGTAGCGCTTCTTAAGGATCGGAACGGACAGATCAATCTTGATATTCCGATATCCGGGAGTCTCGACGACCCGAAATTTAAGGTCTGGCCAGTCATCTGGCAGATCATAGTAAATCTCATTACCAAGGCAGCAACTGCTCCCTTTACTCTTCTTGCATCCCTCATCGGTGGCGGGGAAGAAATGAGTTTCATTGAATTCGATGATGGCAGCGCCCTTGTTACGGAACCAAACCAGCAAAAGATAAAATCTCTTGTCAAGGCCCTCTATGAAAGGCCCAATCTCAAGATGGATATAGAGGGATATGTAGATATGGAGAAAGATAAAGACGGTATAAAAAAATCAGAATTCAATCGGAGAGTGAAGGCACAGAAATTGAAAGATATGCTCCGGAGGGGAGAGTCCGCTGTGCCGGTCGATCAGGTCCAGGTTCAGCCACAGGAATACGGGAAATATCTGACCCAGGCCTATGATGCCGCGGAATTTCCCAAGCCTCGAAACGTCATCGGCCTGCAGAAAAGCCTGCCCCCGCAAGAGATGGAAAAATTGATGATAACCAACATAGCGATAACTGATAGTGACCTGAGACAGCTGGCCTCTCAGCGCGCCGAGAATGTGAAAGAACTCATCCTCAAGTCAGGTGAGGTCGAGCCCGGCCGTGTATTCATTGTCGAGCCGCCATCGCTTTCACCCCAGAAAAAAGAAAAAGCGAAAGACAGCCGTGTCGATTTCAAGCTTAAATAGTTGACGACTTTCCCTCCATCATAACTCTCAAGTCTAATACCACTTTATGAAATGCGCGGATTTGTAACTAAGTATTTGAAATGCAGTTTCATGGACGCCACGTGCGATGCTTTATTTTTTCATGTTCTGCAATGTGCAATCTTGAATCCGGCAGTGAGCGCTTACCCCGCAGCTTGCTGCGGGGTAAGCGAGCGAATGGGGAACATTATTATTTTCCTATGGATCGAAGTTTCTCCGCAGTTTACTGCGGAGAGCTTCAATTCCGCTAACATGCGGTCTTAAAAAAAGCTGCATGTTCCTCAATAAGATCTGCAATTTCCGTTGTATTTCCCCGATCAATTAAATTTTTCAGTTCAGCCACGCTTTTTTCGTACGACTCGATGAGCCGACGGACATCAGGATTCATCGCTATGATTTCGGCATACAGCCTGGGATTCTGACAAAAGACCTTTTCAATAATTTCCATCTTCGTTTTAAAGACCGGGGTAGCAAACTTCATTAATTCTGAAATGTTCACGCCTGTCCTGCTTAAGACCAGACCCATCATGATTGTGTTAAAATGATTGAGCCCCTGGACTATGGCCATCATTTGGTCATGTTTTTCCGGCGTTGTTTCCACAACAAGCGCGCCATTCTTTTCCAAGGATATCCTTCAGCCAGGAAAGCCACTTCTTTCCCCTTGCCGGACAGAGAACAACACGCTGCCCCGCTATGGAATCAATCTGGGGGCCGAAGAGGGGATGACATCCGATAACCTCCGAAACTGATGCTTCCAGCATGGCTTTAACAGGTTCACGCTTCAGAGAGGTGAGATCCATGAGGAGGGCATCTTCGCTGCATATGAGGTCCGACCTTCTCAATGACCGTACATGTCACGCCGATGGGGACACTCACGACAACCACCTGGCAGGCGCGGGCCATTTCAGTCAACATCTGCTGTTCCCATATTTCTTCCGAATAGTCGAACGCTATACCCTTCTCCCTTAAGGAAGCGGGCAAACCAATTGCCCATGCCACGGGTGCCGCCAATGATGCCTATCTGAAGGTCATTCATATGCTATTGCTTTCTGTCTAATAAATGATCTGCCAGGACAATACTTACCATCGCCTCACAGACAGGAATGATCCGGGGTATTGCCGATACATCATGCCTCCCCTTGATGGACAACTCCACAGGCTTTCCCTGCACATCGATGGTCTGCTGAACCTTTGCAATGGATGGAATCGGCTTGCAGGCTACCCGTATAACGATGTCCTGCCCTGTTGTTATACCGGCGAGTATTCCACCGGCATGATTGGAAAGAAAACCATCGGGTGTGATGGGGTCATTCGCCTGAGACCCAGTCATTTCAGCAACCTTGAAACCGGCCCCTATTTCTACTCCCTTCACCGTCCCGATACCCATAAGGGCTCCGGCAAGATCGGCATCCATCTTATCAAACACGGGCTCTCCCAGACCTGGAGGACAGCCCCTGACGATGATTTCAACAATGCCGCCGAGGGAATCACCGGAGCGCCTCGCTTCCTCCAGTTTCGCCTCCATTTTTCTTGCGGCATCCGGATCGGGACACATCAAATGACTTCCGGCAATATCTTCACGGGATATCTTTTTAGCCTGCATCATCTTCCGGCTTTATGACAATACCCCCCAGCGCCTTCGTATAGGCAATGACCTCCATGCCTTCCCGGGAAATGATTTTTCCGGCTATTGCCCCGGCAGCCACACGGGCTGCCGTTTCCCGGGCTGATGCACGTCCGCCGCCCCGGTAATCACGGATCCCGTATTTCTTAAAATAGGTATAATCACCCTGGCCCGGCCTGAAGATGTCTTTAATGTCTTCATAGGCACTGCTGTTAACATCCTTGTTCTCTATGATCAGGGAAATGGGGGTGCCGGTTGTCTTACCCTGAAAGGTCCCCGAGAGTATTTTAACAGCATCTTCTTCCTTGCGGGGCGAGCTTGAGGCAATCCTGCCCGGCCTTCTTCTGTCCAGCACTTTCTGAATATCTTCTTCTGTAAGATCAATACCGGAAGGGCATCCCTCCACGACCGCGCCAATGGCTGGACCGTGAGATTCACCCCAGGTTGTTACTTTAAAGAGGACGCCTATGGAACTTCCTGACATGCTGACTCCTTTTTACCAAATCTATCAGTTCCGCTTAGAAATTGACAGATACCGTTGACAATTTCATCTATATTTTTATTTGCAGTATCTATGGAAAAATCGGCAAGCCGGTCGTACACCGGCATCCGTATCTTAAGAATATCTTCGGTTTCCCGGATGATACCATCCTGTGAAAAAGCAGGCCGCCGTGCTTGCTGTTGAGGTCGTCCTGAATTCTTCCGACAATCGTCTTCACGTCAGCGCTGAGCCAGATCAATACCCCGTGTTTTTTCAGAATAGCGGCATTGCCCTCATCCATAACGGCTCCGCCGCCGGTGGCTATGACACTTCTTTGGTAAAGCGGTTATTTCCCGGACTATCTCCCTTTCTCTTTCACGGAAATATGCCCAGCCGTTTTCTGCAACCATCTCCTTGATCGATCTGCCGGCTCTAGTTTCGATTAACTCATCCGTATCGTAAAACGGCATCTGCAGCTTTTCAGCGAGTTTTTTCCCGACTGCAGATTTGCCTGTTCCGCGGTATCCAATCAATATAATGTGCACTTAACCCTCCATGCAGTTTTTTCAGCTCATTCCAGAAACCGGGAAAGGATTTCCGGACACAGAGCCTGTCCTTTATCTTCATCCCCGGTACGGCAAGTCCTGCTATGGCGAAACTCATGGCAATCCGGTGATCGTTATACGTCTCAATATCTGCGCCATGCGGTTTCCCTCCAACAATCACAAGCCCGTCATCCTTTTCTTTCGCGATAACACCGATTCTGTTCAATTCATTTACCAGTGCGGCAATACGGTCACTTTCCTTAATCCTCAGATGAGAGACATTTGTGATAGTTGTTCGTCCCTGTCTGAACGCCGCGAGAACCGCCAGCGTCGGCACCATGTCGGGCATGTCCCCCATATCGAAGCGAACATCCCCTTCATTTAACGGCCCCCCGATAACCTCAACCCATGTATCACCGCGCACCACGGAACAGCCTAAACTTTCCATTATATCCAGAAGTTTAATGTCTCCCTGCAGGCTGTCGGGGTTGATGTTCATAACCCTGACCCGCCCACGGCACAGGGCTGCTGCCAGGAAAAAATAGGAAGCACTGGAGGCATCTCCCTCGACGATGTACTTCTGTCCCGAATAACGCAGTCCGCTTTTTACCCGGAAACTGTTCCTCTCGCCTCTGACGATCTCTGCACCAAAGTTCTCCATAACATTCAGAGTCATTTCTATATACGGCTCGGAGACAGTCCTGCCTGTGAGCTTTATTTCTATGTCTTCCCCGGCGTAAGGGGCACCGATGAGGAGAGAAGAAACATACTGACTGCTTTCCACATCCTTAAATGTCACAGAGCCTCCACTGATACCCTTTGCATCGATTCGGAGCGGGGGATAGCCCTTGTTATTCCTGCTGTGAGATGTAACTCCGAGGGTTTTCAGGGCATCCAGGAGCGGTTTTACCGGTCTTTCACGAAGGCGGCTGCTGCCGTCAAGGATAAACTCCCCTCTCGCCAAGAGACACCAGTGTCGTAAGGAATCTCAGTGCTGTACCATTGTTCCCAAGGAAGAGCGCTCGTCCGGGATTACGGATTCGCCCGCCTGTTCCCGTGACAATAATATCACTGCCGGAGGTAAGAATCTTAGTGCCGAGGGAACGCAGCGCCTCCAACAGATATTGCGTATCTTCTGAAATGAGCACATTACCAAGGATAGACCTTCCCTGTGCCAGAGATGCGATGACAAGGGCCCTCTGGGTGTAGCTCTTGGAACCGGGTACCTCGACAGTTGCATTCAAATGATGAACCGGTTTAACTTCCATACAAAAGGTGCTCCATGACCACCTGTTTCATTAACTCTCTCGGAGGCTCCAACCCTGTCCAGAGTTTGATCTGTTCCGCACCCTGATGGACAAACATACCAAGGCCGGAAACGGTAATGCATCCCAGCCTTCTCGGCATCCTTCAGCATTTTTGTCTTAAGGGGATTATAGATCACGTCCATGACACATCGGTAATTACGCAGGATCGTGTCATTGACTGGCTGATACGTCTATATCCGGCATCATGCCGACAGGCGTTGTATTGATCAGACAATCTGCCCTGACCTTATCGATATCCTTGAGAGGATAAAAAGAACATCCCAGCTCCCGTGCCAGGTGCTCCCCTCTTCCAACGTTTCTGTTGACAATGACAGGAATTCCTCCTTCTCTATAAATACCAAAGACGGCTGCTCGTGCAGTCCCACCAGCCCCTAAAACGGCAAAAACCTTCCCCTTAATATCTACAACTTCCTTGAGAGATTGAACAAGACCGATCCAGTCGGTATTGAAACCCTTCAATCTGCCCTTATTATTCACAACGGTATTTACGGCACCTATCTCTATGGCATCGCCGTCTACTTCATCCAGATGCGCCATTATCGTGACCTTATAAGGAATGGTTACGCTAACCCCCCGGATGCCCATTCCCCTTATGCCGCTTATGGCAGATGCCAGATCACGAATGCAAAACGGCACATACTTCCCGCCAACCTTCATCTCAGCCAGTGCTGCATCGTGCATCAGCGGCGAAAGGCTCTGTTTCACGGGATTTCCGAAAAGGCCAAAAATCTGAGTGTCAGAAGGTACGGATAATTTATTTTTCTCCGCTACTGCTGCCACTGGTAATCCTCATGACCATCTCCATTTCATCGACGGTAAGCTGTCCGGGTGCCGACTCAACTGCCCGGTTCAATGAGGCGAAGCTGAGATAAGAGCCCAGAAGAGGGGCCACAATCCTGCTTACCCTTCCCTGCTCTCCCATACAGAAAGCGATAATATTCTGATTTTCTTTCCGGGCATAGGGAATCAGCCTGAGAACCTTAAGATTATCTTCCGGACTGTTGGCAAAGGTGACAATTTTAACGATGCTGCCACCAAAACGAACGCAGTCATGGAAGATGGTTTTTAATGACTCGATAGACGGCGTACCGCTAAAATCATGATGGGAAATAATAACCCCGGTTCGGTTGCCATGCGCAGCTGCCATAGACAGTACCTCTTTCAGCAGGGACTCCGGCGTATATATTTCAATGTCTACATAATCCGCACCGAGACCTACGGCCTCTTTCAGCAGAGCAATCCTGTGCAGTTCGCCTGAAGATTCCCCCACCGGGGAAGATTCCTTCCTTCTGTTTGTGACAAGGATTTTAGCGGGAATTTTGTATGATCTGCAGCTTTTAATCAATGTCTTCAAGTCTCCATCCAATATCAAGTCCATTCTCAACTCTAAGACATCGGCACACGAAAGGCTGCTTTCTATCTGCTGCAAAGCCTCTGCCTGTGTTTTTGCCGTGATGGGGATGCAGATCATCGTGCATCCTCGCCTTTCGGATAAGAACCCAGTATCTTTAAGAACGTGGTCTTTCCCTTCAAATCTTCCATACATTGTTTGATTTCCTTGTCTTCTAAATGTCCTGCAAAATCAACAAAGAAAAGATACTCCCATAACCTCTCCTTGACGGGATACGATTCAATCTTCATCAGGTTGATCTGCCGTTCGACAAATGGTTCCAGTGCATGATACAGGGAACCAGGTATATGGGGTGTCCCGAAGAGGATCGATGTCTTATCCCTGCCTGTCATCTTGCTTTCACCTTCCCCGATGACCAGGAACCTCGTTGTGTTCGATGGATTATCTTCAATCCCTTCTGAAAGTATATTCAACCCGTAAGCTGATGCAGCGAGACAGCTCCCTATTGCGGCGCCTTTCTTATCTTTCTGAACAATGCGGGCAGCGGCAGCGGTGCTTTCTGCCTCAACGAGAGCGCATCGAGGGAGATTGGTGCGCAGCCATCCCTGGCACTGGGCCAATACCTGGGGAATTGAATAGACCCGCGTTATCCTGTCCATCCGCTCACCAATCGAAAGAAGACAGTGACTGATCCTGAGAAAAATCTCAGCACGAATCGTAAGCGTAGTCAATATTAATCGATCAAGGGTCAAGTTGATGGAACCCTCAAGGGAGTTTTCCACGGGCACAACCCCCCATTGCACCTTCCCTTTTTCCACCTCATCAAAGACATTAAAAATTGTCGTCTGAGGGATAAAGGAGGTACTCGTACCGAAATAGGATTGAGCAGCCAGGTGGCTGAAGGTCGCCTCAGGCCCCAAAAAGGCCACAGTTACCGTCTTTTGCAGGGCGCGAGAAGCTGAAATGATCTCCCTGAAAATGGCCTTCAGGTATTTATCCGGCAGCACCCCATCGTTTACCTTTGCCAGGTTTTTAAAGATTTTTGCTTCCTGCGAGGCATCATAGACATCCAGTCCGTTTTCATCCTTAATCCTGCCAATCTTCAAGGATAATTCAGCTCTCTCATTGAGGAGTTTTACAATCTCCCGATCGGTTCCCATCAGATCACGGCGGAGGCGTTCAAGCGATGTTAGTGTCATTTTGTCAGGCCCTCCACCGTTTCGCGCAGAACCGATTCAGGCACACCCCCGTTGACAAAAGGCATTCCTATCTTTTTAAGCAAGACGAAACGAATCATATTACCCTCTTTTTTCTTGTCTGCCTTTAACCTGGAGAGGATCCCATCCGTTGTGATCGTTTGGGGGATATGGCGGGGAAGCCCCACTGCTTCTATCAGATGCTCAATCCTCTCTCGATCCTCTCCGGGAAGATCATACATTTTTTCTGAAATCCTGACCGCAGCAACCATACCCAGGGAAACGGCAGTGCCGTGAGAAAC
>CAVOID010000015.1:0-82242 GCA_963695875.1 uncultured delta proteobacterium
GTAGTCAAACACCAGAGAAACCATTGTCACAAAAGGATGGCTCCTCTCGTTATTGATTATTTTAGATCTGTTTTAGATAATAATTAAAAGCAAGGGATATGCCAGTCCTATAATTCTAAAGTGCAACATATTGAATTAATACTGATATTATGGCTTTGCAGGGATCAGTGAGCTTCCTCTGCTGTCATAAATGTGGATAAAAAGTATACAATTTTAATATCCACTTGTAGACAAATTACCCATTCGCCGATGAAAAGTGAACAGGTATAAACGAGACCCGTAAAGGACTTCCCTTCTTAATCATTAACACAAAAAGTAAATTTGCAAACGTTATTCCATGCTTGGTAAACATGCCCCGTGCTTGATGTGAGGGAATCCAATATTATCATAGATTCCTGCTTTCGCAGGAAATACTCACACCACTCAGAGAACCACGTCGGCATGAAAATGATAATGTCATGCAAAGCCGTGAGCTTGTCAAACGGTCGAAGCGTGAATTTAGCCTATCCGGAGTATATCGAAGCATCGAAGTACGGCCCATCGTCTGGCTCAGTGTGACAGCTATTTTCGCAGAAATGCCAGGGTAAAAGAAAGCTGTGGAGAATGACTTGCTTCCCCACTCAAAACAATCATTAGTGGATACTTTTTATTCAACTGGATATCGCAATTGGATACTTATTATCCACTATATGTCTCTAAGGTTGGAAAGCAAAAAAAATCAAAAGAAATAACGGTTTGTAAATAAAGAGTTTACATGGCAAGCGGATCATCTGGCATGGCAATTGCTCTATGCAAAGTCATGAATTTAAAAGAAGATATAGCATTAAAATATTAGTAATTGCATTTTTCTAGTTCTTATTCATGGCGGCTTGAACAGTTTCTGCTTCTGCCGTCGTTTCCGATGGGGGTTTATGATATGCAAGCTAATGCTATTGAATCTCGCAAGAAAGTTGTTGTTGTCATTGCTAAATACGGCCTCGTTGGCGGAGCAAAAGGGCATACTGCGGAATTGACGAGCCGCATTGCCAAAGAAGCCCGTTATGACGTTCACGTATTTGCCGACAAATGGGTTGATCATGATGAAAACATCACATTTCACAAGATTCCGATTATCACTTTGCCGAAATATCTAACAACACCGAGCTTCGCTTATTTCTCAGGTCTTCAAATATCCAGGATGAATTCATTCGATTTGATCCACACACACGACCGGATTTTCAACGCCGACGTATACATCATGCATGGCATACCTCATAAAGTTTGGGTACGTGAGGTAAGAAAAAAGAGCATGAGCCTCTTTGATTACAGTACAGAATTGGTTGAACGTAAATTGGTGAAGAATGGAAAACGAAAAGAGTTTATCGCAGTATCCACCCTTGTAAAAGAGAAGTTTCTTGAGGCCTACAATGACGTTGCTCCTGCAAGAGTCTCAGTTATCCACCCCGGCGTGGATATTGAGAAGTTCCAAAAATATAATAGGCAACTCTATCGTAACGAAGTGAGGCGAAAGTTCACCATTGATCCAAAAGATATAACAATTCTTTTTGTTTCTATGAATTACGACATCAAGGGGCTCGACTATCTGATGACCGGGTTAGCGAGATTCAAATCGAGATATCCGGAGAAAAGATTCAAATTGTTGATTGTGGGGAAAAGCTCTGATCGAAAATACACCCATCTCGCCGCAATGTTAGGGATTGGAGATTCTGTCATTTATACAGGTGTAATACAGAATGATGAAATTGCAAAAATTTATCTCGCTTCAGATATTTTCGCCATGCTTTCAAGGTGCGATACTTTCGGCCTTACTGTGCTGGAAGCAAGGGCCGCTTCTTTGCCTGTCATTATTAGTGAACACGTTGGTGCAAAGGACATTATCCGACACGGCAAGAATGGATTCGTTGTAGGCAATGAGATAAATCCTGATGAAATTGCTCATGCAATTTTTCTTCTCTGCAAGGATGACGTCAAGACCAGCGTAGCAAGAGATGCCTTTTTGACGGCTTCCAAAAAATCCTGGGAAACAACTGCGGAAAAAACGAAGGAGATATACGACTTTTGTATGAACGTTTGATAATGTTCACGTGGATACTTTTTATCCATATTTTTCTTTTGTATGAGACATAAACTGATGAATGGCAGTGCTTGATTAGCGAAAAACTAAGTATATAGATGTCTTACATAACATGACGATTATCTGGCACAGCCCTTGCTGTCTACACAAGCCAAAGAGAGAAATAGCTTTTAAGGAGAATATAACCATAAGAAAATTGACAACAACATTAGTCACAGTGTTTGTTGTAACAGCCCTATCAGCTTATGCATCTGCTTTCGGTCCCGGTTTGGGACGGGAGCATGGCGGAGGGGAATTTTACATACTCGATACATCATTTCTATCCCGGCTTAATCTGACGCCCGAACAGACGGCGATGATCAATGCCTTCCGTGAAGCCAAGCTGAGGGACATCAAGCCCATCCAAGATAAGATGTTCAGCAAGCGGGGCGATGTAGGGTTACTCTGGCTGCAGACGAATCCCGACCAGGAAAAGATTATGGCAGCGCAGAAAGAAATTAGTGCGCTGAGGGATAAAATGCAGGACAAAATAACCGGCTATTGGCTGGATTTTCTCAAGGTCTTGACGTCCGAACGGCAGGAAAAGGTAAAGTCTTTCAAGATGGGTCGCGGTTTTGGCCCTGGTGTGAGGTGTGGAACCGGATATCACGGTGGCGGACGGTGTGTTGGCGGGCCGGGCAGTAGTCCTGGATACGGCCCTCGCGGCAACTGATTAAGAAATAGAAAAAAGATACAAAAAAAACCCGGGAGGATACTCCTGTGTTTTTTATTGCTATGAAGCAGTTGTTAAATGCGATTGAAAATGTTATTTGCATATGTCAAAGAATTTGCCATAGCGAGGAATGAACATGAGCCCAACTCAAGAGAATGAACCCACTCAACAACCCTGCATAAAACGAACGCATCGGTTTTCTAATATGATACGAAGTCGATGGATCTGGCTCGTGATCGTCGTCTGTATCGCTGCCGCAGCTTACAAGATATTCCTGATGCAGACGGCAACTCAGGCCGTGGAGCGTGCCAAGGCCCAGAATGATGCTCAGCGTCCCCTGCCGGTGATGGCAGTGGCCGCCAGAAAGGCGGATATGGATGTCAATTTGAGAGGCCTCGGTACCGTAATACCGGTGAACACGGTCACCGTGCGATCCCAGGTCAGCGGACAGCTTTTACGGGTGCATTTCAAAGAGGGACAGATTGTGAAGGCAGGTACGCTGCTGGCCGAGATAGATCCCCGTCCCTTTGAGGTCCAGCTCATGCAGGCCGAAGGGCAGCTTGCCCGCGATGAAGCGCTGTTGAGGAATGCCGAGAGCGACCTGGTGCGTTACAAGCTGCTGCTCGTCGCAGGATTCCATCGCCGATCAGCAGGTGACCACCCAGGAATCGCTGGTGCAGCAATACAAGGGGGCTGTAAAAACAGACCAGGGGCAGATCGCCAACGCAAAACTGCAACTCACCTATTCGCGAGTTATTGCACCGGTATCGGGGCGTATCGGTTTGCGACTGGTGGACCCGGGAAACATGATTCAATCGAACGATGTGAACGGAATGGCGGTGATAACGCAGACTCCAACCGGTCACCGTCGTATTTTCAGTACCGCAGGATAATCTGCCCGCCATCATGAAACGACTGCGCACGGGAGAAGTGTTGCCTGTCTACCGCTTACAGTCAGGATGGTAAAGCAATGTTGGCCAAGGGGACACTCCTCGCCGTCGACAACCAGATCGACACAACTACGGGAACCGTGAAACTCAAAGCCAAGTTCGACAACAAGAATAACGAGCTCTTTCCCAACCAATTTGTCAATGTCGTTATGAAAGTGGACACCCTGTCCGGCGTGACCGTCATGCCCACAGCGGCGATACAGCGCGGCTCCATCGGCACTTTTGCCTATGTCGTAAAGGAGGACAAGAGCGTAAACGTGCGTCCATTGCAGCTTGGTCCGACGGAAGGTGAAAACGTCGCCGTCTTGAACGGTCTGGCGCCGGGAGAATTTGTGGTCGTGGTCGGAGGGGACAAACTGCGCGAGGGCACGAAGGTGGAGATCGTCACGAACGAGGCCGCAGGCACTCCGGCACAGGGGAAGAAAAACTCCCCGGGACGGTGCTCCTAAGGACAAGCATTAACGAAAGGACCGAATTATGATGAACACAATCACCGTCGTCATTACCTCGCTGACTTATTGAAACAGAGAACCCTATGAATCCCTCCCGTCCTTTCATCCAGCGGCCTGTCGCAACATCCCTGCTTATGATGGCCATTCTCCTGTCGGGCATCATCGCCTACCGGGTGCTGTCGATCTCGGCTCTTCCCCAGGTGGACTACCCGACGATTCAGGTCGTCACGCTTTATCCGGGCGCAAGTCCGGACGTGGTCACTTCATCCATTACCGCACCGCTGGAGCGGCAGTTCGGTCAGATGCCGGGACTTAAATCAGATGTCCTCCACGAGTTCGGGCGGCGCATCGGTCATCACCCTGCAATTCAGTCTTAGCCTGGACATTGATGTGGCGGAGCAGGAGGTGCAGGCCGCCATTAATGCCGCCAGTAATCTGCTGCCCACGGATCTGCCGATGCCGCCGATCTACAGCAAGGTCAACCCCGCCGACGCACCGATCCTGACGTTGGCCGTCACCTCCAAAACCCTGCCGCTGCCGAAGGTCCAGGACCTGGTTGATACGCGTCTCGCTCAGAAGATCTCGCAATTGCCGGGTGTCGGTCTGGTGAGCATGAGCGGCGGACAGCGGCCGGCAGTTCGCATCCAGGCCAACCCCAAGGCGCTTGGCGCCTATAATCTGACCCTCGAAGACGTGCGTACTGCCATCAACAATGCAAATGTCAACCAGGCCAAGGGCAGCTTCGATGGCCCTGCCCGCGCATCGATGATCGATGCCAACGATCAGCTCAAATTGGCGACAGAATATGAACGACTCATCGTCACCTACCGCAATGGAGCGCCGGTGCACTTGTCCGACGTGGCCGATGTCTGCGCGATGACGCCGAAAATATACGCCTGGCCGCCTGGAGCAGTGAGGTCGCCGGCGGTCATCGTCAATATACAGCGTCAACCCGGCGCAAACGTCATCGAGGTCGTGGACCGTATCAAGAAAATCATGCCGCAATTGCGGGCATCTTTACCGAGTTCAGTGGAGGTCGCGTTACTTTCCGACCGGACCACCACCATCCGGGCTTCCGTACGAGGACGTCCAGTTCGAATTGATTCTGGCGGTGGCGCTCGTGGTCATGGTGATCTTCCTGTTTCTGCGCAACCTCTCGGCCACCGTGATACCAAGCGTCGCCGTGCCGCTTTCTCTCGTCGGCACTTTCGGCGTGATGTATCTGGCAGGTTTCAGCATCAACAACCTGACGCTGATGGCGCTCACCATTTCCACGGGCTTCGTCGTGGATGATGCCATCGTCGTCATCGAGAATATCGCGAGATACATCGAGCAGGGCGACTCTCCCCTGGATGCCGCGATCAAAGGCTCGCAGCAGATCGCTTTCACCATTATCTCGCTGACCTTCTCTCTCGTGGCCGTGCTGATCCCGCTCCTGTTCATGGGGGACGTTGTGGGCCGGCTGTTCCGCGAATTCGCCATCACGCTGGCCGTGTCCATCCTTATTTCCGCGGTCGTTTCCCTGACGCTCACGCCCATGATGTGCGCGAAACTGCTGCACCATATCCCCGAAGCCGAGCAAGGCCGATTTTATCGTGCCAGCGGCCTGTTCTTCGAGAGAGTGATCTCTCGCTACGGCAAAATGCTCACCTGGGTGCTCGATCACCAGGGGATAACGTTGCTGACGGCCATTGCCACGCTTCTCTTGACGGTGCTTCTTTATGTCATTGTCCCCAAGGGTTTCTTCCCCGTGCAGGATACGGGCATGATTCAAGGCATATCCGAGGCCCCGCAGTCGATCTCGTTTTCGGCGATGGCGGAGCGTCAGCAGTCCCTGGCCAAAGTCATCTTGCAGGACCCCGCCGTGGAAAGTCTATCGTCCTTCATCGGCGTGGATGGAACCAATGTCACGCTCAACAGCGGACGCATCATGATCAATCTGAAGCCGAAGGAAAAACGTGACGCCGATGCGATGGGTGTCATCCGCCGCCTGCAGCCGAAGC
Organism: uncultured delta proteobacterium; assembly: GCA_963695875.1. Classification (GTDB taxonomy): domain Bacteria; phylum Desulfobacterota; class Syntrophia; order Syntrophales; family UBA2185; genus DATKLL01. The sequence goes on from CAVOID010000015.1 coordinate 6,192, forward strand.
TCGCTCAGGTTCAAGGCATATCTCTCTACATGCAGCCCGTGCAGGATCTCACGATCGAGGACCGGGTGAGCCGCACGCAGTACCAGTTTACCATGGAGACCGCCGATCCGAACGAATTGAGCCTGTGGAATAGCCGTCTCGTCGAGCGACTCTCCCGGTCTGCCCCATCTTGCCGATGTGGCGAGCGATCTTCAGGATCAGGGATTGCAGGCTTACGTCGCCATCGACCGCGATGCCGCCGGCCGGATGGGTATCACGACCGCTGCCATCGATAATATATTATACGACGCCTTCGGGCAGCGGCTCGTGTCCACCATTTTTACGCAATCGAACCAGTACCGCGTCGTACTCGAGGTACAGCCCGAGTATAAGCGAGGCCCGGCGGCGCTGAACGATCTCTACATCGCGTCCTCAACGGGAACGCAGGTGCCCCTGGGATCTATCGCCACTATTCTGGAAAAACCGGCGCCGCTTGTTGTCAACCATCTCGGCCAGTTTCCCGCGGCAACCATCTCTTTCAACCTGGCGGACGGAGCCTCCCTCGGAGATGCGGTCAACGCAATCGAAACGACCGAACGGGAGATCGGCCTGCCCGTCAGCGTCAAGACCGGTTTTCAGGGCGCCGCGCTGGCTTTTCGCTCTTCGCTTTCGAGCACCCTGCTGCTGATCCTCGCCGCCATTGTAGCCGTATATATTGTATTGGGCGTGCTTTACGAGAGCTATATCCATCCGATAACGATTCTTTCCACGCTGCCGTCGGCCGGTGTCGGGGCGCTGCTCGCACTCATGATTTCCCGCACGGATCTGGGCATCATCGGCATCATCGGCATCGTTCTTCTGATCGGCATCGTCAAGAAGAACGCCATCATGATGATCGATTTTGCGCTGGAGGCCGAACGCAAGGAGGGCAAGACACCCCGAGAAGCCATATTCCAGGCTTCTCTGCTGCGATTCCGTCCGATCATGATGACCACCCTGGCGGCGCTGCTCGGCGCCTTGCCGCTTATGCTGGGTACCGGCGTCGGTTCGGAACTGCGCCATCCCTTGGGTATCACGATGGTCGGCGGGCTTATCTTGAGCCAGATACTGACGCTCTTTACCACCCCGGTGATCTATCTGGCCTTTGATCGTCTCAGCAGGCGCATAACGGCTCGTTACAACCGTTCGGCAAGGCCTGAGGACAGCTGACGAGGCCTCGTTTATGAGTCTCTCATCCTCATTCATCCACCGGCCGGTCGCCACCACGCTGCTTACGCTCGGGGTGATGCTGACCGGTATGGTCGCCTTTTTCCTGCTGCCCGTGGCGTCGCTGCCCCAGGTGGATTTCCCGACCATATCCGTACAGGCCTCGCTCCCCGGAGCGAGTCCGGAAACCATGGCCGCAACCGTGGCGACGCCGCTCGAGCGCTCCCTGGGCCGTATTGCCGGCGTCAGGGAGATGACATCCGTCAGTTCGCTCGGTTCAACCCGCATCACCCTGCAATTCGATCTCGACCGCGACATCGACGGCGCCGCCCGGGATGTGCAGGCGGCGATCAACGCAGCCCGCAGCCTGCTGCCGTCGGGACTGCCCAGAAACCCGACTTACCGCAAGGTCAATCCGGCCGATGCACCGATCATGATTCTGGCCCTGACCTCGGATACCATGACCCGCGGCCAGCTTTACGATGCAGCCGATACCATCCTGGCGCAGAAAATTTCTCAGGTGAAAGGTGTCGGCCAGGTGAACGTCGGCGGCAGTTCGCTGCCTGCGGTCAGGGTGGAACTGAACCCCACGCTGCTCAACCGCTACGGAATCGGCTTCGAGTCCGTACGCCTGGCGATTGCCGCCTCCAATGCCAACAGACCGAAGGGCGACGTTGAGGATGGCGACCGGCACTGGCAGATCTATGCCAACGACCAGGCCAAAACGGCCAGGGATTATATCCCGCTTATCGTTACCTACCGAAACGGCGCAGCCGTGCGACTCTCTGATCTGGGCGAAGTTGTCGATTCCGTGCAGGACTTGCGGAATGCAGGCTTGTACGATGGCAAACCTTCGGTTTTGCTGATTATCAGCAAGCAGCCGGGCGCCAACGTCATCGAAACGGTCGACCGTATCAAGGGCCTCTTGGCACAATTGAGGGCCTCGGTGCCGAGCGCCATCAAGATCACCATCGCTTCAGACCAGACCGCCACCATCCGCGCTTCGCTTGCGTGAAGTCGAGCGCACCCTGATGATTTCCGTGGGTTTGGTGATTCTCGTGGTATTCCTGTTCCTGCGCAATCGTGCGCTCCACGCTGATTCCGTGCGTGGCCGTGCCGGTATCCTTGATCGGCACGTTCGGTGTGATGTATCTCGCAACTACAGCCTGGACAACCTCTCCCTGATGGCGCTTACCGTTGCCACCGGCTTCGTCGTGGACGATGCCATTGTGGTGCTGGAAAACATTTCGCGCCACATCGAAAAGGGGATGCAGCCTTTTAAAGCGGCGCTCCTCGGGGCGCGCGAAGTCGGATTCACGGTGCTGTCCATGAGCCTCTCCCTGGTTGCGGTTTTTATTCCCATCCTGCTCATGGGCGGTGTCATCGGCAGGATATTCCGCGAGTTCGCAGTGACACTCTCGGCGGCGGTCCTCGTATCACTGGTTGTTTCTCTTACAACGACGCCGATGATGTGTGCGCGCCTTCTCAAACCCGGAGATGATCTGAAACGCGGTTGGTTCTACCGGACCGGCGAACATTTGTTTGCGGGTTTGCTTTCCCGGTATGAGCGATCGCTCGGCTGGGCGCTCGGGCACGGGCCTTTTATGATGCTCCTTTTGCTGGTGACGGTGTGCCTGAACGTCTACCTGTACGTGGTTATTCCGAAGGGGTTTTTCCCGCAGCAGGATACGGGGCGATTGACGGGCAGCATCCAGGCCGACCAGAACATCTCTTTCCAGGCCATGCAACGGAAACTGGTCAATATCATGAATGTGGTCCGACAGGATCCGGCCGTCGAAAGTGTTGCCGGCTTTACGGGAGGCGGCCAGATCAACTCCGGCTTCATGTTCGTGTCCTTGAAACCGCTCAGCGAACGCAAGGATTCGGCCGACAGGGTGATGGCGCGACTGCGCCCTAAACTGGCCAGGGAACCCGGCGCACGATTATTTCTGCAGCCGGTACAGGATATCCGGGTCGGCGGACGTTCATCCGGCGCCATGTACCAGTATACGCTCCAGGCCGAAGATCTCACCGAACTGAGAACCTGGGAGAAGAGGATCCGGGATGCTCTGGGCGCAGCTCCCTCAACTGGTGGATGTCAACACGGACGAGCAGGACAGGGGACTTCAAACCGCCGTTGCCATTGACCGCGATGCCGCTTCTCGCATGGGGGTGACAACGGCGCTCATCGATGCCACCCTGAATGACTCCTTTGGTCAGCGGCAGGTGTCCACAATCTATAATCCGCTTAATCAGTACCGGGTCGTTATGGAAGTGGCGCCGCAGTATGGGCAGAGTCCCGAGGCGCTCCGTGATTTGTACATCCGTGTGCCTTCCAGCGCACAGTTTCCGGGGGGAGCCCAAGTGCCGCTTCTGGCCTTCGCATCGTACGGGTTGAACAATACGCCCTTGTCGGTCAATCACCAGGGCCAGTTCGCCGCTTCCACGATCTCTTTCAACCTGCCTCCCGGCATCTCGCTCTCGGAGGCTACGAAAGCCATCAGCGATACGATGAACCGCATCGGAGTACCGGGCTCCATAAGCGGCAGCTTTCAGGGAACGGCCCGGACATTTCAGGCGTCCCTGCAAAGCCAGCCATGGCTGATCCTCGCCGCTTTGGTCACTATCTATATTGTGCTCGGCATCCTGTATGAAAGCTATGTCCATCCGATCACCATTCTATCCACGTTGCCCTCAGCCGGTGTCGGAGCCATCCTTGCCCTCATCATATCCCGAACGGAATTCAGCATCATGGCGCTGATCGGAGTCATCCTGCTGATCGGTATCGTGAAGAAGAACGCCATTATGATGATCGACTTCGCTCTGGATGCGGAACGAAAACAAGGGAAAAACTCCAGGGATGCCATATTCGAGGCTTGCCTGATTCGTTTCCGGCCGATCATGATGACGACCATGGCGGCACTGCTTGGTGCGATACCGCTCATGCTCAGCGCCGGGGACGGGGCCGAATTGCGTCGACCCCTGGGTATTTCCATCGTCGGTGGACTGATCGTGAGCCAGATGCTTACATTATACACCACGCCGGTCGTCTATTTATACCTTGACCGTTTCCGGCTTTGGTGTCTGTCTCGAGAGGTCGCAAAGGCCGGACACATTCTCTGGTAATGGAGGAGACTGGAGGTATCAAAAGATGAATAAACCATTGCTTCGAGGCATTGTCATGATTGGCTTGGTGATGCTTTTGGGCTGTGCCATTGGGCCGGACTATAAACGCCCGCCTGTCCCTGTCCCGATGGAATTTAAGGAAATGAAGGGCTGGAAGGAAGCGAAACCCCGTGACGACGGGACAAAAACAGAGTGGTGGAAAGTCTTCAACGATCCGCTGCTTAACTCTCTGGAGGAGCAGGTCGGCATATCAAACCAGTCGCTTGCACAGGCGGAGGCCCAGTACCGCCAGGCGCGGGCACTTGTTCAGGGGGCGCGAGCGAATTATTTCCCCGTTATTTCCGCTTCCACGGCGGCCAGCCGTTCGAGGCAGTCTAGCGGCAATACTGTTTCCGGAACGAATACGACGGACCAATACTCGCTTTCCCTCGATGCCGGTTGGGAGATTGATTTATGGGGACGTGTGCGACGCCAGGTGGAGTCAAGCACGGCCAGCGCTCAAGCAAGCGCCGCCGATTTACAGGCATTGCGACTGTCAATGCAGGCGGAACTGGCACAAGATTATTTCCAGCTGCGCACATTAGATGCACAGAAGAAGACACTTGATGACACGGTTATCGCTTACCAGAAGGCGCTTGAACTTACCAAAAACCGGTATGCGGCCGGCGTGGCAGCCAAAGCCGACGTTGTTCTGGCTCAGACACAGCTTAAGTCCACCCAGGCACAGGCAATCGACATCGGGATACTCCGTGCGCAACTTGAACATGCAATCGCGTTGCTGATTGGAAAGGCTCCGGCTGACTTTTCCATACCGGCGGCGCCGATTATCCCAACATTACCGCAAATTCCGATCGGCATTCCATCCGATATTCTCGAACGCCGCCCGGATGTCGCCTCCGCAGAGCGAAAGATGGCCGCTGCAAATGCTCAGATCGGGGTGGCGAAGGCCGCCTACTTTCCGTCATTGACACTATCCGCTTCCACCGGTTATCTAAGTACGGGTTTAGCTGATCTGCTTACCGCGCCCAGCTTCTTTTGGGCTTTAGGCCCTGCAGCACTGACCCAGACGCTATTCGATGGCGGCGCCCGTAAAGCTCAGACGGAACAGGCCATTGCATCCTATGAAGCAACCGTGGCTGCCTATAAACAAACCGTACTGACGAGTTTCCAGCAGGTGGAAGACAACCTTGCGGCACTGCGTATCCTCGATGAGGAAACGCTGGTTCAAGACGAGGCAGTGAATTCGGCGCGGGAATCGGTAGTCCTAACCACCAATCAGTACAAAGCCGGAATCGTCAGTTACCTCAACGTCATTACCACTCAATCCATTGCACTCACAAACGAAAGAACGGCGCTGGGTATTCGCGGTCAACAGTTGAATGCCGCTATTTCTCTCATCAAGGCGCTCGGCGGCGGCTGGAGCGCGACCGCCCTGAACGGAGGCGACAAAGGTAGCGAACATGATGAACAATAGATTTATATGCTCTGTCAAAAGCGGCGCATTCTTATGCGACCATTCGATGGGTGACAATGGATTAATCGTGAGGCCACAACCTTTAGGGAGGAAATAATCATGATTCAAGACCGCTATGAACGAGGTTGGGAAAAGTTAAAAGAAATAGACGGAGAAGCCGGTGAACGAGTTATCAAAAGCTTGCGCGACATTGCCCCCGACTTTGCACGCTACGTTATTGAATTTCCGTTCGGAGATATTTATTCCCGTCCTGCATTAGACCTAAAGTCACGTGAAATAGCCGTGGTTGCCGCTTTAACCGCGCTTGGCAATGCTGCCCCGCAGCTAAAAGTCCATATTCATGGTGCCGTTAATGTGGGTTGCACACGAGAGGAAATCATAGAGGTTATTATGCAAATGGCGGTTTATGCGGGATTTCCAGCGGCACTAAATGGATTGTTTGCCGCTAAGGAAGTATTTCAGGAACGCGACAGCTCCGGGCAAAGCTGACGGCTTTAGCCTTTTGTAGTCTTGTTCGTACCATATTTCCCTCACCTAACCACTGGAAATGCTTGTCAGTGCTCCCTCAGTACCACAAAGTATGATCTTGAACCCTTAAAGGGTGACACCTTCGATCTGATCTATACAGCCGGCCTGTATGACTATATCAAAACCTACCTCTTCGACGCCCAAACCATTCCGGAGAGAGCCATCAAAAATATCCAGGTAATTGAAGAGCCCCTGGGGATCAACTATTTCCTGAAGATCGACAAGAATTAATCGGGCAGCAAGCCTTAGCTAGTGAGATGATCAATGAATGGAATTACCTTATATGAAGTCTTATTTCAGATCGGAAAACTTGTATCCGATACCCCTGACGGTGAGAATATACTGCGGTTTTTCTTTATCTTTTTCTATGGCCAGTCTCAGTCGGCTGATATGGACATCCACGGTGCGGGGCTCCACGAATGTTTCATCCCCCCAGACATAATCTAAAAGCTGATCCCTGGTGTAAACCCTGCCGGGATGCTGGGTGAAGAATCGTAACAGTTTTAATTCCGTAGGACCAAGATCAATCCTTTTCCCATCTACGGTTACCTCGTAAGACCTGTAATCGATATGGATTCCTTTGTATGTGAATGTCTCCGTCTTGTCGGAATCAGGCCGCACTTCTGTCCTTCTCAGGACCGCACGGACTCTGGCTATCAGCTCTCTGACATTGAAAGGCTTGGTGATGTAATCGTCTGCACCCATTTCAAGACCCAGGATTTTGTCTACCTGATCACCTTTGGCCGTGAGCATGATAATGGGGAGCGTTTCTGTTTCCGGATTCCTCCGAATAAATTTACAGACTTCTAATCCTCTGATTCCCGGAAGAAGAAGATCCAGAACAACCAGATCGGGTTTTTGGGTCTTAACCAGACTCCAAGGCACTTTCTCCATCGTAGGCCTTGATAGTGGCAAATCCCTCTTTTTCAAGATTGTAAGTGATTAAATCCACTATGCCCTTTTCATCATCGACAACAAGTATTTTTTTCGGCATAAGGACGTCCTGTAAAAAACTCCTCCTTTGTCATTTCGACCCCTTCGGTTTACGCAGGGTAAACTACGGGAGAAATCTTATAAAATATTGATGAATAGCAAGATTGCCGCGTCGCTATGCTCCTCGCAATGACACTGTGAGTAATTTTAAAGGTCCCATAAGTATTAAAAAAGATATTCCATTAGATTTTTCAGGTTGCTGACCCTGATGAATTCCATCTTTTTTTCCAGAGAACCATTCCGGGAAGTGGTCTGAGGAAGGATGCACCGCCGGAATCCCATGCGGGCTGCCTCCTTGATCCTGATGTCCATCTGGGAGATCCCCCGCACCTCGCCGGTAAGACCCACCTCACCGAAAACCACCGTACCCGAATCTATCGGCCTGTCAAGGAAACTGGAGGCCATGGAGGCAACAATTCCCAGGTCTACTGCCGGCTCATCCACTTTAATGCCGCCGGCCACATTGATAAAAATGTCGTGACCGCCAAGACGGAAACCGCAGATCTTGTCCATAACGGCAGCAAGCAGAGACACCCTGTTCTGATCGACTCCGATGGTTGTTCTCCGGGGCATGCCGAAATTCGTCGGGCTGACAAGGGACTGGATTTCAATAAGGATCGGCCTGGTTCCTTCGATACTCGGCACCACCACAGAACCCGCTGCCCCTTCCGGCCTTTCTGTCAGAAAAAACGCGGAAGGATTCGATACCTCAATCAGGCCATTGTCTCTCATCTCAAAGACACCGATTTCGTTGGTCGGCCCGAACCGGTTTTTCATAGCCCTGTATAATCCGGTAGGCGTGACCTGAATCTCCCTCGAAATAGAGTACTGTATCAACCATGTGCTCCAGGACTTTCGGTCCGGCAATAGAACCGTCCTTGGTCACATGGCCGACCAGAAAGACGGGAATGCCCGTCTTTTTTGACATGAGGATGAGCCTGCGCTGATGACTCCCTGACCTGTCCGACACTTCCCGGTGCGGACGAAAGGTTCGACGAATAGACAGTCTGAATGGAATCAATCACTACCACGCTCGGTGATATCTCTTTAATATGCCTGATTATATTTTCCAGATCTATCTCAACAAGAACAAAAAGGTTTTTTGATGAGGCCCCTACCCGCCTTCCCCGGAGTTTTATCTGCTTTGCCGATTCCTCACCGGAAACATAAAGGATCTTTAAATCCTTTTCCGCCAGATTATGAAGGATCTGAAGAAGCAGCGTCGATTTCCCGATGCCGGGGTCGCCGCCGACCAGGGTGACCGACCCGTTAACTATCCCGCCTCCCAGAACCCTGTCCATTTCCACAATCCCGGTGGTAATCCGTTCTTTTTCATCAGCTACAATTTCATCGATGGGCAAAGGGGGTTCGTTGAACTGGATACCCATGGAAACTGCGGTATCGATATCCCTTATTTCTTCTTCAACAAAGCGGTTCCACTCAGCGCAGGAAGGACATTTCCCCAGCCATTTCGGTGATTGGTGCCCGCAGTTCTGACAGAAAAACGTGGTTTTAATTTTCTTCAACCAAAAAACCCCTTGCAAAGCTTCATTTTAATGTGAACATATGTTTTTTTACCATAACAGTCAATATGAAACCAAATCCGAAAAATCTTGAGTAATCATTTCAATGCTGATATATTTCTAAAGCTTTAAAAAAAGTCAGGAGATATTAATGTATGCATAATCCAAATTTTAGTTCCGGCCCTTGCAGCAAGAGACCACATTGGAATCTGGAGGCACTCAAGGATGCCCTGGTCGGCAGGTCTCATCGATCTACCCAGGGAAAGGAAAAACTGGCCAAGGCCATTGCTGAAAGCAAAGAAATTTTGAAAATCCCCGCTGATTACCTTGTCGGGATATTACCGGGATCGGATACGGGCGCTTTTGAAGCAGCCATGTGGACACTCCTGGGACCCCGGCCGGTTACCGTCCTGGTTTGGGAGAGCTTTTCTGAAGGATGGGCGACGGATATAACCAAGCATCTGAAACTGAACCCCACCATCATGAAAGCCGATTACGGGAAAATACCGGACCTGAAGGCCGTTAATTGGTCCCATGATGTTGTCTTTGTCGCCAACGGCACCACCAGTGGTGTCAGAATCCCCGACTGGGAGTGGATTCCGAAAGGATCGCGAAGGGTTGTCCCTATGCGATGCCACCAGTGGCGTCTTCGCCATGACCGTTGACTGGTCGAAAGTGGATGCCTTGACATACTCCTGGCAGAAATGTCTCGGCGGTGAAGCAGCCCACGGCATGCTCATCTTGAGCCCGAGGGCTGTTCAGCGCATCGAAACCTACGATCCGCCGTGGCCGCTGCCCAAAGTCTTCCGCCTGAAAAAAGGCGGAAAGATCGACAAGGCAATCTTTGAAGGAGATACCATAAATACCCCTTCCATGATCTGCGTGGAGGACTACCTTGATGCCCTCACATGGGCAAAGGAAATAGGACTGGAGGGACTTATTAAAAGAAGTGAAGCAAATCTCAAAATTATTGAAGAGTGGGTCGGAAATAATGACTGGATTGATTTTCTCGCTGTCTCAAAAGAAATACGGTCCAGCACTTCCGTGTGTCTCTCTGTAACCGATGAAAAAGTGAAGAAGCTGTCGAAGGACGACCAGGCAAAGTTCTTGAAGAGTATCGCCAGCGAACTCTCCAAGAAAAATATTGCGCACGATATAAATTCTTACAGGGATGCCCCGCCGGGATTCCGTTTCTGGTGCGGCCCGACTATCGAACCAAATGACATCAGGATAGCCCTCTCAGAAATGGAGAAGGTGTATCATCAGAAAATTAAAGATCTGTGATCAGTTTTAGATCATCACACTAATTAATTTCAGGAGGGGAGGATCATTTTTTATGAAGAAAGTTCTCGTGAGTGACACCCTGGCGGTAGAGGGTATACAAATATTGAAGAACGCACCCGGTATTGAGGTAGACGTGATGACAAACCTTACGCCGGACGAACTCAAAGGCGTCATCAAGGACTACGATGGTCTGGCCATAAGGAGCGCGACCAAGGTCACCAAAGGAAATTATCGACCATGCAGAGAAACTTACCGTGATCGGCCGAGCGGGGATCGGCCTTGATAATGTGGACATCGCCGCAGCAAGCAAACGGGGCATCGTGTGCATGAATACTCCTGGCGGCAATACTATCACTACAGGTGAACATACCATTGCCATGATGTTTGCGCTTGCGAGAAAGGTACCCCAGGCCACTGCATCCATGAAGGCAGGCAAGTGGGAAAAGAACAAATTTATGGGCGCGGAGCTCTACAACAAGACCCTCGGAATTATTGGTATCGGGCGGGTCGGCACCATTGTGGCCGACAGGGCGCAGGGTTTAAAGATGAACGTTATCGCCTATGACCCTTTTATCTCCCCGGAGGCAGCCGGAAAATTGGGGATCTCCCTCGTCACACTGGACGAACTGCTGCAAAAATCCGACTTTATCTCCGTACACACGCCGATGACAAAAGAAACGAAAGGAATGATTAATGCAAAAGCCTTTGACAAAATGAAGAAAGGGTGTCTTCATCATCAATTGTGCCCGCGGAGGAATCATCAGCGAAAAAGACCTTTATGACGCCCTCAAATCGGGAAAAGTTGCCGGTGCCGCCCTCGACGTTTTTGAAGAAGAACCAACGAAGAATACGGAACTTATCTCCCTCAATAACGTGATCTGCACGCCTCATTTAGGTGCGTCAACAGACGAAGCACAGATCAATGTGGCCATAGCTATCGCGGAGCAGATCGTAAACTTTCTTACAAAAGGGAGAAATCAAGAATGCCGTTAATTTCCCCTCTGTCAGTGCCGAATTACTGACTGTCATCCAGCCGTTTCTGGATCTCGCAGAGAAGCTGGGGAAATTCGAGGCACAAGTTGTCAAAGGCGCTATCAAGGAAATCACCGTCGAGTATAGCGGGGAAATCCTGAACTATAACGTAGCTCCGATCACTATTTCTCTGATAAAAGGACTGCTAACACCAATCCTCAATGAGAATGTTAATTACATCAATGCACCTGTCGTTGCCAAAGAACGCGGCATTAGGGTTGTTGAGTCGAAGAGCAGCGAGGCGAAGGATTACACAAGCATGATATCACTGACCATAAAGACCTCGGAAGAGACAAGCTACGCCGCAGGCACCATTTTTGGTCGCCAAGATTCACGTATCGTCAGAGTTAACAAATTCACCGTCGAGGTCATCCCAGAGGGTCACATGCTGGTTATATCCAACTACGACAAACCCGGTGTAATAGGCAATCTTGGCACAACTTTGGGAAGCAACAGCGTCAATATCGCGAGACTCCATCTTAGCAGGGAACAGGTCGACAAAATGGCATTAGTTGTCCTGACGACAGATACAATGGTAGCGGAAGATGTGATCGGAAAGCTCCGAAGTCTGCCCAACATCATATCGGTCACCCAACTTGAGATGTAGACAGGAGAGTTTCTCATGGCAAATGTAGCGGTAATTGGAACTCAGTGGGGTGATGAAGGCAAGGGAAAGGTTGTTGACCTGTATTCAGAAGACGCAGACGTGATTGCGCGTTTCCAGGGAGGAAACAACGCAGGGCATACTATAGTCATAAAGGGCGAACAAACCATTCTCCATTTAATCCCGTCCGGGATTTTACATGATAACAAGATTTGTATCATCGGTAACGGGGTGATAGTCAACCCTAAAGTTCTCCTTCAAGAGATTGACGGTCTTAAAAGCCGGGGACTCTTACCATCTAACACAAAACTTTATATCAGTGAAAAAGCCCATGTAATCATGCCGTACCACTGGAGGCTTGATGTTGCCCGCGAGTCTCACGGTGTCGGCAAGAAAATAGGAACCACAGGCAGAGGTATCGGACCGACCTATGAAGATAAGATTGCGCGGGTGGGAATACGGATGTGCGATCTCTTGGACGAACAGGTATTCAGGGAAAAACTCACCAGAAACGTTGAGGAAAAAAATTTCTACCTGACAAAACTTTTTCAGGAAGATCCGCTGGACATTGAAGCAATTTTTGACGAATACCGAAAATACGCCGATCGTCTAAGAACATACGTTGCAGATACATCAATTATTATGAACGAGGAAATCAAAAGAGGGAAGAAAATCCTCTTTGAGGGCGCTCAAGGGTCGCACTTGGATATCGACCATGGCACATATCCTTACGTTACGTCATCAAATACCGTGTCCGGCAACGCCAGCAGCGGAACCGGCGTAGGCCCGTCGGCAGTTGGCGCTGTTGTCGGCATCTGCAAAGCCTACACAACAAGGGTAGGTGAAGGTCCCTTCGTTACAGAGTTGACATGTGAAACCGGAGACAGGATACGAGATGTGGGTCATGAATATGGGGCTACCACCGGCAGAAAACGCCGCTGCGGCTGGCTCGATATGGTCCTTGTGAGACAAGCTGTACGGTTATCCGGAATAACAGGAATAGCCTTGACCAAACTCGATGTTCTCACCGGTCTCGAAAGACTGAATATCTGCGTAGGCTACAAAACACAACAAGGGCAATTCACGGAATCAGTCCCTTCAAGCCCCCGCCTGCTCGCACAGTGCGAACCTGTGTATGAAGAGATGCAGGGGTGGACGGAAGATATCAGCAAGGCGAGGCATATCAAAGAGCTTCCGAAAAATACAAAGCGATACATTAAAAGACTGGAAGAGCTTGCGGGCACGAAATTGGTGCTAGTCTCAGTGGGTGCTGGCAGGGAGGAAACGATAATATTGAAGAATCCTTTTGTCAAATGACCTTTTTTTCTTGACAACTTAAGAGACTTCTTAGTAAGAGGGCGAACTTTAAAATTGAATCATGGGGGCCGTTAGCTCAGGTGGTAGAGCAGCGGACTTTTAATCCGTTGGTCGGGAGTTCGACTCTCCTACGGCCCACCAAAAGAAATCAAGGTGCTACGAGTTGTAAACCACCTTTTAAACCGCCAAGTCTGCCAAGCCCAACAGCATGAGGATTTTTATCGGATGGGATTTCTTCTGCCTTCATTTCTCCTGTAGTTTCTGCTACAATAGACGCGGCCTGTTGACTTATATCCCGTGGTCTTTTCTTTTTATCTTTCATGGCTAAAGCATAGCATAACCGCTTAAGCATTTCAGGATTTAAGATATTAAAACTGACCTACTACCAATCTTTCTGTTCATTATCTATTAATTAGTGTATAATTATTAACAAGATCGATCTTCTTTATATTTCACCCATAATCAGAGGCCACTATGGGATGAAAGTAAAATCTAGAACAAAACAGACGAATACAACAGATAAGCAAGCTGCCGCAACGCTTCTCTGGAAGTATGGAGTATTCCAGGAGCTGGCAGATAATATCAGTGATGGCGTTTACTGCATCAACACTAACGGATATTTTACCTTTGTAAACAAAGCAATCACAGAACGATCTGGTATGCCGCCGGATAAATTCTACAAATCCCACTTCCTCGATATCGTTCATCCCTCATATCGTGATCAGGCCGTACAGAACTTCCGGAGAGTTATGAATGGTGAGAACGGTATAGTGTATGAGTTGAGATATGAAAGTGCCGATGGACAAGCAATGATCGTGCAAGTGCATTCACAACCGATCCGTAGCGACGGTAAGGTAATTGGCATGCTGGGTATTTCGCGAAACATCACCGAGCAGAAGCAAGCAGAAGAGTTGTTGCATAAAGCCGAAGCCCGTTACCATGCCATTGTTGAGGACCAGGAGGAGATGATCTGCCGTTTTCTTCCCGACAGCACGCTGACCTTTGTCAATAGTGCATACTGTCATTATTTCGGCAAGAGCCGGGATGAGTTACTCGGGAAGAAGTTTCTGTCCCTTATTCCGGGGAGGGAACGGAAGATGGCGGCGGAGAGGATTGCCGCATTAAGTCCAGAAAGACCGACAGACATGCATGAACAGCAGGCAATTGCCGCTGGTGGTGAGGTCCGCTGGCAGCAGTGGGTGAACAGGGCGCTGTTCGATAAACAGGGGAATCTCACAGAACTTCAGGCAGTGGGGCGCGACATCACCATGCGCAAGCTGGCTGAGGATGCCATCAAAGCATCCGAGATGAATCTGTCAAGGCTGGTCAAGGAGCGGACGGAGGAGCTCTCGAAGCGAAATATGCAACTGGAGGCAGAGATCAGAGATCGGAAACGTGTCGAGGAAACATTGAGGAAAAGAGGCCGGGAACTTAACCGCCAAGCACGCAAGCTGGAAGAACTGAATGCCGCCCTTAAAGTTCTCCTGAAGCAGCGGGAGGAAGACAGGACAGAACTGGAAGGTAAGGTGGTGTCGAATGTCAAGGAGCTTCTTCTCCCCTACGTGGAGCAAATGAAGGAGAGGAAGCTGGATTCCACGAGCAAGGTCTTTCTAAATGTTTTTGAGTCAAACTTGAAAAGCATCATCTCGTCCTTCCCCCAGAGGTTAACTTCGAAGCAATCAGGCCTTACCCCACGGGAGGTACAGGTTGCCGATCTCATCCGTCAAGGAAAGTCTACCAAGGATATCGCACGGTTTATAAGAATCTCCACGAGTGCTGTCAGTTTACATCGTTATCACATCAGGGAAAAATTGGGAATCATTGACCAGAAGATTAACCTCCGAACCCACCTGCAATCCCTATCATAACAGTAATTTTATCTTACTATTATTTTACTAAATATTTAATAATAATATAACTTCCATTAGACCTTGGAACGTGTATAACAATATAGTCAGAATATGTGCTTTGCAATATTTTAGATGATAAAAGTGTGACTTTCTCAACCCTAACGCGGCGGTGTTAGCGGCCCAAGTTCAGTGTTTTTTAATCCATTCAAGAAGGCAATCCATAAAGAGGAAATACATAATAATAGATATCTAATATTATAAATGGGCTTGAAAATATTCAGGAGGGACATAAGATGAAAACGATGTGCAAAGTAGCGATAATAGCGATTTGCCTGTTAATCGCGCAGACGGTTCTCATGGCTGGTCCGGAGCAGGCAGGGGCCCAGATACCCAACTGCACAGTCACATCCGCTAATGGTACATATACCGCGTCTCCAATCGGGTGTAAAGTTTATGCGGCTTCTGCGTCTGGTGTACCGGCTGGGCTTATAACGACAGCGACAACTGCGCAGCGAATCTATCCTGGATCCGGTAACGATTTTACATTATTCTTTTCAGATAACGCAAAAGGTAACGGAATAACTTATAATTTAAACCCTGCCCCAACTCTTTATCAAACTTCTAAAGCTATAACAAATTATGCGTATACCACCTTGAACAGTAGTCTTAACACAACTAAGATGTATGATAACTGGGGGACAACAATTATTCCAACCGGCAAATACCTGCAAGCAAACCCCATCAATAATGAGTCCACGGGAATAATTCAGGTTGCGGGAAAAATAGTTAACCCTGTGAAAAATGGAGGGACGATGAAGGTCGGTGGTGAACCCGACGGAGTGATAATCGATGGCTCCCTGACGAACCAGCTGGTTTTCCCCAGGCCCTTCGCGATGGGTTATTTTCACTCTCTCGGGCTGAAATCGGACGGCACGGTCTGGGCATGGGGTGACAATTCTTTCGGTCAGCTCGGGAACGGGACTTACACGGGCAGCAGTTCTCCCGTACAGGTGAAGGACCCGAGGAACGAGACGGGCGCGACGCCCCTGACGGGAATCGTATCTGTTTCGGCGGGTGAATTTCACTCTCTCGCGCTGAAATCGGACGGGACGGTCTGGGCTTGGGGTGACAATACTTACGGTCAGCTCGGGCACCCAATGGACTCCACCCTCAGCAATGTTCCCGTGCAGGTATTGGACCCGACGGACCCGTCGGGCATGACGCCCCTGACCGGAATCGCGTCTGTTTCAGCGGGTTTTTGGCACTCTCTCGCGCTGAAATCGGACGGGACGGTCTGGGCTTGGGGTTATGATGGTGACGGTCGAGCTCGGGACCGGCTATAACGGGGACAGTCTCTTTCTTCCCGTGCAGGTGGTGGACCCGACGGACCTGACGACTCACCTGACGGGAATTGTGTCTGTTTCAGCGGGTTTTTCGCACTCTCTCGCGCTGAAATCGGACGGGACCGTCCGGGCATGGGGGGCGAACTCTTGGGGTGCGCTCGGGAACGGAACTAACACGGACAGTTATGTTCCCACGCTGGGTCGTTAGGGGCCTGACGGAAATCGTGTCCGTAGAGGGGGGTGCAACCCACTCTCTCGCGGTGAAATCGGACGGGACGGTCTGGGCATGGGGTGACAATTTAAACGGTCAGCTCGGGAACGGAACTACGACGGACAGCTGGGTTCCCGTGCAGGTGTCGGGGCTGACGGAAATCGTGTCCGTCTCGGCGGCGAGTTGGCACTCTCTCGCGGTGAAATCGGACGGGACGGTCTGGGCACTGGGGTGACAATTATTACGGTACGCTCGGGAACGGGACTAGCGGACCTCTTACGGACAGCAATGTTCCCGTGCAGGTGTCGAGCCTGACGGGAATCGTGTCCGTTTCATCGGGTGCAAACGACTCTCTCGCGCTGAAATCGGACGGGACGGCCTGGGCTTGGGGTTATAATGGTGACGGTGAGCTCGGGAACGGGACAACCTCTGACAGTTATGTTCCCACGCCGGTGTCGGACCCTCCAGAATGGGGTATGTCACCGGGTACCTTGTCGTTCGATATTGGGGGCACTACTCCATGCCCGTGTGGCCAAAGCTGCGGTCCGGGGTTTTACAGTCAGCTTTGTGTAACTGGCACAGTAACGCTTGATGGTGCAACAGTGATCTTGAACTTCATTGACGGCTTCACACCGCAACAGGCTGGTAATACTATCTTCCATATAATTTCTGCAGCCGGCCAAGTGATCGGCACGCCCCTTCAAGTGCTGCAAGTAGTAAATGGGGAAATAACGCCTTACACCGGTAGTGTTGTCTTCGATCAAAATGCTACGGGCACGACGTTACTCAATGCCATTGTGACTTTGCAAAACCAGATAAGAGATTTAGATGTCAGTGTGTTCAAAAAACGCGACATTACGAAAACTCTCCTACTGACGGAGTTAGACGTGGTTATGGCCACAATTAACGAGGGCATCAAACATCCCAAATACAGCAAATTTTTCTTTGGGGTTGCCCTTGCTGAGCTCCAACTTGTAATCTTGCCCGAAACCAACGGTTGTGAAAAACCGCGGGCAACGCGTCCTGATGGCGATGACTTGATAGTTAATTGTACGGCTCAGGGCCTGGTTTATCCTCTCGTTTTGAACGCGATAGATGTCCTGAGACATTTATTATGATTCGGTAAATCTGCATTGGTTTCTTTGGAGGCTTTGTATTTGTCTCCGAAGTTTGACTTTTGGGTTTTGTGGGATCTATTGACTCTCAAAAAATATTTTTAACATTTATTGCAAGGAGGGAATTACCATGGGAAACTTTACCAGATTGATAACGTTGATTTTCGTCTTGTCAGTTTTAATGGTTACCCCAACATTGGGTGCATCAGCGCCGGTGATATACGATGTAAAATCAGATTACAATGCCATGACCCTCACTGTGATCGGGCAGAACCTTGGAAGCACATCTGGCACCGTAACACTCGGAGGTACCCCGCTTACCGTCAATAGTTGGTCTCCAAGTGCAATCGTTGCGCAGATTCCCCAAGGAACTAGCCCTGGAAGTTATTCATTGGTTGTTACAGGACCAAGAAGGGGTGATCTTAGCGCAACGGCCGAAGTAACTATAGGGGAATTGAACATCCAAGGCACATATTCCTTCACGGGTCAGGCCTCCGGTCTCAGTCTCGCACGGCGATTTCAACTCAGCTCTCTGATTCCGATAGTCAACGGGTACGTATGTTTCTGTAACGTGCAGCATGACAGGGCGTTGCGACCTTCAGTAGTGACAGGCACGGGAACTTTGTCGGGTCAGGGGTATCCACCACCATTGGCCCGTTCTATGTATTTGGGAATTCTTGGTGATTCGGGTTCGACAAATTATACTGAACAATTCACATACACCGTCGGAACTGACGGCATCATTACTATACCGGGTAGCCTCGCGCACGGGGACATATCTCACGGGGCCCCGTACCGACCATACGTGGGTGGAATACCCGATCATTCTCACAGGTATGATCTCGATGGATAGAAATAGCATAACGCTCAGCAGCCCCGATCCGCCAGTGATCACGACGTTCACAGACATACTTCTAATGGGACCGACCATCGCATCTGTCATCGATCGCGCGTCATGTTAGGACGCCAGTAGAACAAGGAGCAATGGGAACCTGATCGGGATTGCGATCACCGATAAAGTGTTCCTGAACCGTCAACCGTGCTTTTTTTGGTTTCGGTTTAATGTCGGGTTGAGTAGGGATCAGAAGAAAGTATAAGAAGTAATGTTGGCAGACGTCAAAAGAAAGTGTAGAAAGTTAGAATAATTCATTGTGTCGGAATGGCCCCCATGAGCTTTTTTGTTTTCGTGGGGGAAATTTTCACTATCAATATTTGAGAGGTCGGAAAAAAATGGCGACACAACGACATCACTCGTGCCTTGTATCTTTGATCACGGTTTTCCTTGTTTGCGTCCTTTTTCTGGGTGTGGCCTCCGTTGCGGTTGCGGCGGGGGATGGAGTAAGACTGGACGGCAGCCTCGGTCAGACCCCGGGTATTGTGGGCGGGGGCCAAGTAAACGGCACCCCAACTACTTACCTGATTACCGACACCCTGGGAAAGAAAGCCGGCGGCAATCTATTCTACAGCTTCGGCAGCTTCAACATTTACACGGGAGAGAGTGCCACCTTTCACAGCCCAAATAGCACCAGTTATAACAATATCATCAGTCGCGTGACCGGGGGGAGTCCGTCCAGCATCGATGGACTCCTCAGGTCGACGATTGAAGGAGCAAATCTCTACCTGATGAACCCGAGCGGCGTCATGTTCGGCCCCAACGCGAGCCTCGATGTGAAGGGGAGCTTCCACGTGAGCACGGCGGACTATCTCAAGTTCAGTGACGGGGGTGTTTTTTACGCCGACCCCGCGAAGAGCAGCGTGCTCTCCGTGGCGGAACCGCAGGCATTCGGGTTCCTCAGCGCAAATCCGGCCGCCATTTCCCTGGACCGATCGGTCCTCACGGTACCGGACGGGCAGACACTATCGATTATTGGGGGAGATATTAACGTTCAAAATGATCCCACATCTCCTACATATTATGGAGCGACATATTATACTCTCTCCGCACCGGGGGGGAGGATAAACCTCGTCAGCGTCGCCTCACCGGGTGAAGTCAACCTGAGCACACTGGATATTGGTTCTTTTACAAAACTGGGGAATATCACATTCTCAAACGGAGCCAATGTGAACGTTTCCAGCAGCGATGGAACGACACCAGCAGGATCCGTCGTCATAAGGGGTGGCCAAATCCTCTTTCAAGGTTCCGCTATCGATGCGACGGGAAACCCGGGTGGCTCGATCGATATTAAGGGAGAGACCCTTCAACTGGATAATTCTTCTTTCAATATATCCACCTATGGCGATGCGGATCACCCCGGAACGGCATGTCAGATCGAGCTTTCCGGTGATTTTATCATGAAGAATGATTCGTGGATTGACTCTGAGAGCTTTGGTACGGGGCGCGGGGGAGACATACGCATCAATGCAGGCAATGTCATGCTGGGGGATGACTCTCCCGGCAGCGGTCCATTAGCCGCCTTTGGCAATTACGGTTTTATCCAGTCGGGCTACTTTGCTTCGTCAGGTCCGGTGGTATCATATCCATTATTTCAGCCGGCGACGTGGTTGTGAAGAATGGTTTCTATATCGCCGCAATGACAGCCGGTGAAGGGAATGCCGGCAATATTACCATCCAAGCCGGCAACAATTTCGTCATGAAAAACGAGTCTTACATCGATTCCTCGACTTGGGGCACAGGGCGCGGAGGATACATACAAATAACTGCGAGGAATATAACGCTCGGCGATGATGCCCCCGGAATACCACTCTTGGATACTTTCGATCCCTTTAACCCTTACGGCAGCATCCGTTCGTGGTCTAATCCATCATCAGGCCCAAGCGGTGATATATCTATTACAGCAGGTAATCTCATAGTTAAGAACGGTTTTTATATCGGCACCGCGGCGCTGAATCAGGCGAATGCGGGCAATGTCACGGTTCGCGCTGATACTATAAAGTTTCTGGATCAGGGAAACATATTCTCGAATGCTTTCGCGTCAGGGACAGGGGGTAATGTCGATGTGTCGGCCCGTGATATCCTGATTTCCGCCACGAATGAAGCAGCAGTGACAAATAGTCAATATATTACCGGCATAGGTGCGCAAACCGGTGGCACCTCTAACGGTGGTAAAATAACAGTAAACACGGACAGCCTGCAGCTCCTCGACGGAGGACAGATAAGCACGGTCCTTCTCGGTTCGGGCCGTGGAGCGGACATTGAGATTACGGCGAAGAATATCCTGATTTCGGGATTTGTTCTTGATCCTGCCTTATCCCCCGTGCCGTATGGATTATCAGGGATAGATGCGCGTGTGGTTGGCGCGGCGACAACCGGTGGTATCGGAGGGAACATTGCCGTCACCGCAGGCAATCTGAACATAGCGAATGGAGGGGTTATCCGTACGAACCTCTTTGAAGATGCCCCTGGCACAGCCGGCAATATCACCGTCAATGCGGGAGCAATAAATATCAGCAGCGGCGGCCAGATCTATGCGGATTCCTTCCGGGGAACAGGCGATTCGGGAGACCTTAATATTACCGCAAACAGCATGAGCATCTCCGGCTTCGGGGGTTCGCAGGCTCCCTATCCCGTTCCCGACTTTACGGGACTTTCGACCAAAACGAATGCAGGGAAAGGCGGCACGATTAATTTAACCCTCACTGGCGATCTCTCGATAACAAACAAAGGATCGATCAGCGCCGATACGCAGGGGACAGGTTCAGGCGGTGCCATCAATATACGCGCGCAAAATGTGATGCTTACCGATCAGAGCATTATCAGCAGTTCAAGCTCCGGGACAGGGCCAGGCGGAGTGGTTAATATATCGACTGTCGGTGATCTCTCTGCAACAAACTACGGAACGATCAGTGCCGCTGCAAGCGGGGACGGTGTGGGCGGTGACATAAATATCAAGGCGCAAAACTTACGCCTCACCGATCAGGGCACTATCAGTAGTTCCAGCTCCGGAATCGGCAACGCCGGAAATGTAAATATCACCGCCGCTGATTCTATACTGCTGAGAAACAGCTCCATTACCACAGAAGCCATGAAAGCGGACGGGGGTAACATCCAGATAAGCGCCTCATTCGAGGTGAGCCTCTTTGACAGTAAGATCACAGCGAGTGTGGGCGGAGGACCTCAGACAACCGGAGGAAACATCACCATTGACCCACAGTTTGTCATTTTGAAAAACAGCCAGATTATCGCCAATGCCTTTGAAGGCAGAGGAGGCAACATACTGATCAATACAGGTGTATTCCTTGCAGATCCGGATAGTGTAGTGGATGCTTCGTCCGCCCTGGGCATTAATGGCACGGTTGATATTCGAGCGCCCATCACCAATGTCAGCGGGCTTTTGAATCCATTATCCGCTGATTTTGTCAGCGCTACGGCACTGCTTCGAGAGCGATGCATTGCCAGGATCCAGGGGGGCAAATACAGTAGTTTCGTAGTAGGCAGTCGTGATGGGCTACCCATTGAACCGGGCAATCTCATGCCTGGATTTCTGCACTAATTGCTCCCGGCTATTTAAATCAATAAAACCAATAGCTGGGGAATCAGTACCGATAATCAAGATAAAAGGTTTGAATCCGGCAGCGAGCGTATTCCCCGTAGCTTGCTGCGGGGTAAGCGAGCGAATGGGGAACATCATTATAGTCTCAAGAAGTCAGCATCCGACATTAGAATTATACCGGCTAGGGGATAACTACTATGAAGGCAGAGAGTTTGCTTCGCCATTGGATAAAGAAAGTCCCACTTCCTGAGATGATCAGAGATCTTTGGCATCACAGCTCACGGGGTACTTACTTCGCATTGCGCACCTTCCTGGTCTTTCTGGTATTGATCTCTCTTATCACTTCTGCTTATGGCCAGGTGCTGCCCCGTCTCGATCCCACAGGCCGATCAGGAGATAGGCGTCCCGAGCCTCTTGAGGAAGAACTCCTAACCCCTCCTCCGACGGTGACGCTTCCTGCTCCACCTGGTCCCGCGAAGGAACAGGCGGTACCGCTTCTCAAGAGTGTATTTGTACGTAAGATAGTTGTAACGGGAAGCACAGTCTTCAAGGCAGACGAGATCGCCAGGGTCACCGCTCCTTATGAAAACCGGAATGTGACAATGGAAGATCTGGAGTCTCTTCGCCGGGCTTTGACACTCCTATATGTGAACAAGGGTTATATTAATTCCGGCGCCATCATTCCGGATCAGAAGGTGGTTGATGGTGTGATTACCTTTCAGATTATTGAAGGTAAGCTCACGCACATAGACGTGGAGGGGAACAAGTGGTTTGGTGAGGCTTTTCTCAGGGATAGGATAGCTCTGGGCGCAGGAGCTCCCGTCAATATCAGTCCTTTGCAGAACCGTTTACAGATACTGCAGCAGGATCAGAGGATACAGCGTATTCATGCGGAGCTGAGACCCGGCGCCACACCCGGAGAGAGTGAGTTGAAGGTGAAGGTAGAGGAAAAACCACCATTTTATGCATGGCTCGCATTTAACAACTACCAGCCACCGTCGGTTGGTGCTGAAAGGGGACTCCTCACACTTGCTCACCAGAACCTTACCGGCCATGGAGATATCCTGAGTTTAACATACGGACGTTCGGAAGGTCTCAGTCCCCAGCTTGACACCTGGTATGCGATCCCCATCAATGTTTACGATACAACACTGCTTTTAAGATACAGGATAAACGACTTTGACGTTGTTGACAAGGAGTTTGGACCACTGGACATTTCGAGTAAATCGGAAATCTATGAACTTACCCTGCGTCAGCCTATCTACCGGACACTCAACCAGGAATTCGCCCTCGCCCTTACGTTAGAGCATGAGTACAACAAGACCTATCTGTCCGGAGAACCTTTTTCATTTGCTCCGGGAGTGCAAGATGGGCGCGAGGTAGTGATTCCAGTGCGGTTTTCACAGGAATGGACATACCGTACGCAGCGGCAGGTCATCGCGGCACGATCCCGTTTCTCCTATGGTCTGCACACTGAGGATACGACAATAAATAATAATAAAGACGTCCCGGACGGAAGATTTTTTGCGTGGCTGGGACAGTTTCAATGGGCTCGAATCCTGGGATTCTGGGATACGCAGTTGCTCTTCCGGGCAGATATACAGCGTTCCAATGATTCTCTTCTACCCCTCGAGCAGATTACCATCGGCGGGAGATACAGCGTAAGGGGCTATAGGGAGAACTTGCTGGTCCTTGATCAAGCCTTTATTGCCTCCCTGGAAGCCCGGATCCCCATTATACAGAATAAGCGCTGGGCGGACTATATTCAATTGTGCCCTTTTTATGATTACGGCAGGGGGACAAACAAGGATTTTCCAACCCCCGATCCGGTAGATATTTCCAGCGTCGGCCTGGGCCTCAGGTGGGCTGCACCCTTGATAAAATCACCTTTTGAGCTGAGGTCCGAACTTGAAGTATACTGGGGGTATGCCCTGAGAAAGATCGATCTGCCGTATGACGATCCCCAGGATGCCGGGATTCACTTTCAAATCGCCATCACAGGTTTCTTCTAAGCAGGAGAATGAAATCTGAATTAGGGGAATTGTTATGAAAATGAATAAAACCTTTAAAAGATGCAGGGTCTCTTTCCGAAGGTTCATTCCTTTATCAGCTTTCTTATGTCTTTTCATGTTGGTTCCCGCTTTTGGAAGTCTCTTTATTGGTACTGCCTTTTCATCGGAGGAATCGCCGGTTGTAAAGAATCCGGGTCTGAGTCCGAAGACATCAGGTTCGTCTGAAGGCCAATCGCCCGGAAAATATATAGACCAGGGAGTCCTTTCGTTTGATCGGGGCGCCTTTGATGATGCCATTGTAAACTTCGAAGCTGCCATACGTTTGTGTGAGCAGGATACTAACAAGGTCAAGCAGTGCGAGGCACTAATAAGGCTGTCTCAGGCCAGTCATTTTACCGGCCAATACAAGAAAGCACTGCAAAGCTTGGAAAAGGCCATGACCATTGCAAGAGAATTGAATGACGGACATCAAATTGCCGCTATCTTCGGTTCCATGGGAAATGTCTATATCGGAATGGGTAATGGTAATTTGGCTTTAGAAAATTTGAATCAGGGACTCCTTATCGCAAAAGAATCAGGATATGTCAGATGTGACAGCTGTCATTCTGAACAATTTTGGGAACCTGTACGTTTCGCAGAACAAATATGATGACGCACTCAATGCATATCGGGAAAGCGCTCAGCAAGCGAAGAAAGCGAAGAACATTTCGCTTGCAGTCCAGGCTGATATCAATGGGGCGACGGCCGCATTGAGAGGCGGTAAATATGCCGATGCCCGGAAGCAACTCGATAAGGCGGTGGGTCAACTTCGCAGTCTCGAAGATTCCTATGCCAAGGCTTACAGCCTCATCAACGCAGGCATTGTATACTCTGATCTTCGTGTGTATTATCCTGACCAAAAGCAGGTTCTTTTAAAGCAAGCTTACACTGCAATCAATGAAGCCCTTACTGTGGCCCAAAAGATAAACGACCAGAGAACAGTATCATATGCATACGGCTATCTCGGAAAACTGTATGAAGATGAACGTCAATATGAGGAGGCCCTCGAATTAACCAGACGGGCAATATTTGCGGCCCAACAGAAAAATGCAAACGAGGCTCTGTATAGATGGCACTGGCAGAGCGGACGGATTCTCGCCCATCTGGGTAACATAGATGAAGCAATTGTATCTTACAGAAATGCGATACATGACCTGCAGGCTATCCGGGAGGAATTTGCTTCCTGCTATGCCAGTCCTGAATCGTCCTACCAAAAAACCGCAAGTGTCGTCAGTTTTGAAATGGTGAAATTGCTCCTCGAGCGTGCCTCCGTGCTCCAGAAAGGGGAGGCTGTCGAGCCTTATCTGGTCGAAGCCCGTGAGGCTTTAGAAATCTTGAAGGTGTTTGAGTTGCGGGAGTACTTCAAAGACGATTGCGTGGATGCCGCCCGATTTGTTGAGAAAAAACTGGATGTAGTTTCTGAGAAGGCCGTGGTAATTTATCCGATTCTGTTAGATGATCATGTGGAACTCCTGGTAAGCTTTTCAGGACGCCTCAAAAGATTTACACTCCCTGTGGGAGCAGTTGCCTTAACCAACGAGATCAGGGAATTCCGCAGAAAGCTCGAAAAACGAACCACAGGAGAGTACCTGCCCCATGCCCAGAAGCTTTATGACTGGATCATCCGACCTCTCGAAAAAGACCTTAATTCTGTGAAAATTGATGCCGTTGTGTTCGTGCCGGATGGACCTCTCCGGACAATTCCCATGGCTGCGTTACACGATGGAAATAAATTTCTAATTAATCGTTACCCGGTTGCTATTACCCCGGGATTAAATCTTACGGATCCGCGCCCCTTCAAACGGGAGAACGCAAAAGTACTGGCCCTGGGGTTGACCGAACCCAGGCAGGGGTTTCCCGGTCTGCCCTATGTATCCGGTGAGCTCAAGGCTATTAAACAACTTTATGGAGGGCAGTTCCTGCTGAATGGGGAGTTCCGTGTGTCTAATGTGGAAAAAGAGCTGAAGAAGGAACCCTTTAGTATTGTCCATATAGCCTCGCACGGCCATTTTGGGGGGGACGTGGGTGATACATTCCTCCTGGCATTTGATGAAAAGTTCACTATAGATCGCTTCGGAGAGTATGTGGGTCTTTTCAAATTCCGTGATGAGCCCCTGGATTTACTCACATTGAGCGCATGTGAAACCGCCGCAGGGGATGACCGGGCAGCACTGGGCCTGGCTGGGGTTGCCATCCGGGCAGGCGCCAGGAGCGCTCTTGCAACACTTTGGCATGTCAATGATCCCGCATCTTATGAGTTGATCGTAGAATTTTACAAACAGCTACAGCATCCGTCTGTCTCGAGAGCCGCGGCACTCCAGGCAGCACAACTCAAACTGCTCGGAGATCTGCGCTACGATCATCCCGGTTACTGGGCGCCTTTCATTTTGATCAACAACTGGTTGTGAGGTTGCCTGCAAGGTATGGCACAGTTTCTCAAATTCATCCAGAAACCCATCATCGTCAAATTGATGGGAGGTCTCCTCGTTTTTCTGCTTATCGTGGGTTTGCGAAACAGCGGACATCTCGAATTTCTGGAACTCGCAGCGTATGACTGGTTCATACGCATGGAGCCGAAACTCTCCAGCGGAGATCCCAGGATAACGCTCATAGAGATTTCCGAAAAAGACATTCATGCCCATGGCCGCTGGCCCCTGACGGATGAGGCCCTCGCCAAAGCCATGAATATTCTCGTCAAGGATAATCCCCGTGCCGTTGGCCTGGACATTTATCGCGATATTCTCGTGCCTCCAGGAAGCGAAGAATTAAACGCCATCTTCGTCGAAAATCCTCAAATCATCGGGGTGATGACATTCGGCGAGAAGGGTGTGCGGCCGCCGGCGATCATCAGCAATACGGAGCAAGTGGGGTTTAACGACATACTTGTCGATCCCGGAGGTATTGTGAGGAGAGCGCTTATCTTTCTGGATGACGGTGAGAATGTGTATAATTCTTTTGCCCTCCGGCTCGCTTCTCTTTATCTTCATGCGGAAGGAATTGCTCTACAGGCTGATCCGGAAAATCCGCAATACATCCGTCTGAAGGATACTACGATAAAACCTTTTGAGGCAAATGACGGGGGCTATATTAAGGCGGATGCTAGAGGTTACCAGTTTCTTCTGGACTTCGAGAACGCGGGCTTGCCTTTTCGGTCCTATTCTTTCTCCAAGCTGTTATCCGGTGAAGTTCCAGCGGAAGCGATCGCCGATAAAATAATCCTAATCGGCGTCAGCGCCCAGAGCGTCAAAGACTTTTTTTATACACCGCTGAGCAAAGGTTTCGAAGAGGTCCAGCAGGTTCCCGGTGTTGTTCTGCACGGACACATTATAAGCCAACTGCTGAGGTTCGCCCTCGACGGAACTTCACCGCTAAAGACATTGCCGGAAACGCAGAAGCTCATCTGGATCTTGCTCTGGAGCCTCACAGGAGGTTTGATCGGACTCCGCATACGCTCCGTATGGCGCTTCTCTATGTTGATCTTAGGCGGCTTGGTGCTTCTTTGTCTTGCGTCATATTTTGCCTTTCTTGCCCGCTGGTGGATTCCCCTGGTGCCTCCAGCTCTATCATTCTTCATATCCGCTGTTGTCGTCACGGCCTACATGTCAAGCCATGAAAAGAAAGAGCGGGCCCTCCTGATGCAGCTCTTTTCGAGACATGTGTCAAAAGAAATTGCGGAGATCATCTGGCAGCAGAAGGATCAGTTTCTGAACGACGGCCGTCCCCGATCCCAGAAAATGACGGCTACCGTTTTTTTCTCCGATTTAAAGGGTTTTACAACGATGTCCGAAAAGATGGACCCGCAGGAGCTTATCGACTGGCTGAACGCCTATATGGAACCTATGACGCGCTTGATTATGGAGCACGGCGGGGTCATCGATGACTATGCCGGGGATGGCATCAAGGCGAACTTCGGTGTGCCGCTGCCGCGGAAAAATGAAGATGAGGTGCGCTCGGACGCCATGAATGCAATTAACTGCGCTCTTGCCATGGAGAAAGAAATGTGCCGCCTCAATGCCTTCTGGAGCCAAAAGGGGCTTCCCGCCATGGGGACGCGGGTCGGCATCTTTACCGGGACTGTTGTGGCGGGCCTTCTGGGAAGCTCAAAGCGATTAAAGTACACCACCGTCGGCGATACCGTTAACATTGCCGCGCGGCTGGAAAGTTATGACAAAGAAGTGTGCAAAGATGCCCTCTGCCGCATCCTCATCGGTGAGCCGACTTTGCGCCATGTCAACGGCCAGTTTAAGACAGAAAGAATAGGAGAGGTCAGCCTGAAAGGAAAGGATGAAAGAATAATCGTTCACCGGGTGCTGGGTGATGAATCTCCCGGCTCTCAAGCAATATCAAAGGAGGGAATATCATGAATAACCTGAAACTAATAGTAATCGTCGGGCTTATTGCGGCGCTGCCGTTTCTCACCGGCGCAGCAGATGAGGGTAAGACAAAGCGGTCTGATGAAAATACCCAAACAGATCAAAAAGCGAAGCAGGTTACGACCGTGGGCAAGCCCGTATACAAACCGCCTCTCCGCGGATCGCCAGCCGGGCGTGTGGGGGGTGGAACGCGCGGGATGACAGAAAGGGAGTCCTTTTCTCTACAGGTCCTGGCGCCGGACCACATTGGTTTGACGATCCAGGATCAACCCTGTCTCTACTGGTACGTATCGAAACCAATCCCTTATCCTGTTGAACTGACCGTTATTGAAAGAAATGCAGTGAAACCACTTCTTGAAAAGATCATCAAGGGTCCTGATAAGGGTGGCATCCAATTCATTCGTTTAGCCGATTATGCTGTGCATCTGCGTCGGAATGTCCCATACAAATGGTTTGTGACCCTTGTGACCGATTCCAATCACCGTTCCAAAGATATTCTGGCAGGTGGCATAATAACACTGGTTGAACCGCCGCCATCGCTATTCGGCCAAACTCAAGGCGGCAGACAGCGGCAAAGCGCCCTATATTTACGCCGAGGAGGGGCTATGGTATGATGCGCTGGGAGCGATATCAGGGATGATCGATGCTTCACCGAATAATGTGGATCTCCGCAAACAGCGCGCCTCCCTTTTAGAACAGGTAGGTTTAAGTGAAGTTGCAGAATTTGAGAATCGGCAATAAGTGTTTAAAAAACAAATAGAAACAAAACTGACATAAATTATAGAATAGGCTGATGCTTTGTATATGATGGGCGTGAAGTCTGTGAATGCCAACCCGTCGACCAGACAACGAAAGTGACCTTTGATATAGATGGACACGTGAAGGAAGTAAGGGAAATCCATAAGGAACAGTAGACTGCCATGAACGAGAACGAGAGCGGGAAAAAGGGACTTACGGGGAGCAGAGTTTTCGGGCAATTGCCCAAAGAGAAGTGGGATGAGCTCACTAGGGCTATGGAGAACCAGGTGGTAGCACGGCGTACGATCATCTTCAGGCAGGGGGATCCAGGGGACAAGTTTTACATTATCCATTCAGGGAAAGTGAGGGTGTTCAGGAAGGACGCTGATGGATTGGAGACGGACTTGTCTTTGCTGGGAGCGGGTGAAAGCTTTGGTGAGATGGCCCTGCTGACAGGTGAGACGAGATCAGCGAACGTGGAGGCGGTAGAAGAGACCCGCCTAAAGGTGCTTTCCAAAGAGCAATTTGAGCTTATTCTGAAGGACTTTCCCCATATTTCCCTGGCCTTTGTGAAGCAGATGTCGGGATGGCTTCTGAGGGATGAGAAGACCATTGAGAAGGAAGCGCAACAACTTTACCGGGCACATCACATATCCTGGTTTGATTTTCTGCTGGTGATCGGGGTGAGTGTAATTCTAGCCCTCGTGTTCAATAAGTCTAACCCGAACGGGATACCCCTGTTTCCGAAGTTTCCTGACAGGAAAGCGATTTCCGAGATCAGCGCTGCTCAGGCGATGGAAGAGGTGAAGAAGGGCGAAGCGCTCATCGTGGATGCTGGTCCTGAAGCCTTCTATGAAAAGAAACATATCCAGGGGGCGATCAGCATACCGCTCTCTCTTTTTGATATAGTGTATACGATGGCCTTTGGAGGGAATGAGAAGGGGAAAAAGGTGATTGTGTACGGAGGAACATTCAGCAAGCTCTATGATTGGGAGCTGGCGGACAAGCTCCTTCTTCGGGGGCATAAGGATGTGAAGGTGTTGGAGGGGGGGATGGCGACCTGGGAAAAAAAGGGCTATCCGGTGGAGGAGGAGAAAGGGAAGGAATGATCCATACATTTCTAAAACAGATTGTGACGAGTCCGTATCTGGCGCTGATTCTGAGGGTGTTCGTGGGCTATATCTTTCTGTACGCTAGCGTGAGCAAGATACCGCACCCTGCGCAGTTTGCGGAAGCGACGGCAGCCTATCAACTGATCCCGTACTGGTTTCTGAATGTGGGGGCTATACTATTGCCGTGGATCGAGTTTGTGAGCGGGCTGTTTCTGATCATCGGGCTGAGGACGAGGGCGGCGGCAACCCTCATCGGTCTGATGTTGATCATGTTCACCGTGATGGTCCTGACCAACATGTACTGGGGAGCGTCTATTACGTGTGGGTGTTATGATACGGTGGGGGAGCCTATTGGGTGGAAGAAGGTCAGTGAGGACATATTACTGCTCCTCTTCACGATACAGATTTACTTCTGTGACAGGTTGTTCATCTTCCGCAGGGGGGGCTTAATGCCCAGCATAAAGGGCATGGTCGCTACTCTGACAGGATTGCAATAAGGTGGCCTATGATGCACACATCAAGATTTCAGGATTATGGATTGATGGTTGGTCTTTGCGTGCTTCTGATGCTTCTGCTCTCATGTGAGTCCAAGGATAAATACGCGGGAGTATACAAAGCGGTGGGGAATGAGTCGGTGAAGCAGGGGGAGACCGTCTTGGAATTGAAGGGGAATGGGGATGGTCTGTGGAGAGTGGCCTCTGATGAGGTAGCGGGAACCTTCGTAGAGGTCCCCTTTGTGTGGTACATCAAGCAGGGGGAGTTGCGGGTGAACACCAGAGCAGGGGGAGTGATTGTGGGGAAGATAGGGAAGGACACCATTCAGATGACCCTCCCAGGCTCCAAAGTGATGACCTTCAAGAAGATCCAATAAGTCCAGAGGTCGAATCTCGGAAGCAGCTATCTATTCCCATTGGGTTCGACTGGATACTTCGCTACCTCCCAGGCCCTCCATCCGCCCTTCAATGCGTATATCTTCTTGTATCCTTTCTCCATGAACTGCAGTGCCGCACGGGCACTGGTCGCTTCATCGTGTCACTTACAATAAAAAACTAATGTTTTCTCTTTTGGATACTTGTTGATCCAGGAGGTAAGATAGCGGACGTCCTCGTGAACAGCCCCCTTGATCTTGTTCTTGCTGTTCTCCCAGTCGTGGACCGTCCTCACATCGATAACGATGACATCGGGATTCACAAGCTGCGCTTTCAGCCCATCAATAGACATCTTCTGCACACTCTCGGGGGTGAGCTCCGTCGCGGCGAAACTAACCGTTCCCGCGAAACCCACCGCAAGCACCATCAAGGCCAGAAAGAATACTGTTTTTCTCATTTATCCCTCCTTTTGCGCCGGTCAATTGTTAAGGGTTACTTCTTAAGTCTCTTCTCATATTTTTTGGAAGGTCATTTATGGCTACTGTAAGTAAATCGGCTGGGTTCTTGTCATGCTCAACGGCAACAAATCTTAGTTTCTTTATAAACGTGCTAATCAAGACGAAATGATACCACTTTTCAGATAGTCTTGAGCGTGTATTAATCACCCCGCATCGCTTCAAGATTACTGGATGATCTGCGGTTTCCCTTCGATCGGGAATTCTTGCTTGGCCAGACCCTCTACAATCTTCTCGATACTGGTTTTTGCATCGTCGAATTTTACCGTGACTTCGTGAGTTAATTGGTTCGCATCATATTGCAGCACGCCCGGGATTTCCTTCAGGGTAGCACGTACCCATTTAGCCGAGTCCGGTCACTCACATCCGGGAACTACCATTTTGACAATTCTTTCGGCAGCAAAAATGGGTTGTGATGCGACGAGCAGGAACATCACACTCAAAAGACAGACGATCAGGGAATGTTTACTCCGCTTCATGGGTATTCCCCTCAATATTTTTGGGTTAGATTATACGGATGCCTCTTTCTAAGAGATGGGTCTTCTATACATAGTTTACATTTTTTATTTCTCAAACAAATTGGTTAAATCGGATAGAAGGGTTAAGTGGATAAGATATAAATGAACGAATATAATTTTATACTTATGTGAATTTATATAGTGATTCTTCTTCTATGTCAAGCTAATTTTGTCACTAAATATGTCCGGTATAGCTGTCGATTTCCACGAGTATGCTTGTGAGAGTTTTTCGATGATCGCTGGTAGATATCAGAAGGTCAAGCATTTGTATGAATTTCTCCCCGGTCTCATGATCTCTAAAAACATAGGGAGAATTCCGTTCTCTAAACTATATGTGCCAACAGAGTAGAAGATTACCGTTAAAAACATTCACTTTCACTGCCCACGTTATGGTACCTCATAAAAAATAAATCATGCCCCTTCTCTCTTTCAAAAATTACTCTCCGGTGGATGGAAGGATGCTCATATTGGGCAAAAGTCATATCTGGCAAAGATCAGGACGCATATTTTTTACAGCGAGCAAGGCTCCTCCATGCAGCCGGAAAAAGAAAATGATCAAAGAACCAGATGACCAAATAACCTATTTGGCAGAACGCACCGGGAGAACCCGGCTGCTGATGACGTACGACTGGGGATTCCAACTCCGTTCGCCGTACCGGAAATTGAAGACGGCGGCGGCGGAATCGCGCGTCGCCGAGTTCCATAACCAAAAACAGGTAATATCTATCAACTCCGTTGCGATATGAATATTATAGCTTCGATTGCATGCTCCTGGACGGGATTTACTCGCATCATACAGCCCCATCAATTCATCCTGCGTTGGCATCCGCCAGTCCGTATAGCCGCCGCCGCGATAATTCTCGCAATAACTCTTGGCATCCGCCCAGTTTATGTTGCGTTCATTGTCCTTTGCCGCCCACATTAGGTTCGTCTGTGTGTCCAGGACCGTCCCATCATCATAGGCGATGAAACGACCGTCTCTGGCGATCTCTCCGGCTGCGGCATATTCTGCAAAAACAAAAGTACCTATATAAAAAACCAACACCATTGCCGCAATGAAAAAGCCCTTTCTCAAGTCAGTCATACGTTCACCTCTCATAATTCTAATCTCTAGGGGTTAAATTTCCCTAAGCTTACTTCGCTCGTAAAGGACCCGAACCTTCAGATACCCCGCAGCTTGCTGCCAGGGTAGTTCATTTTGTTTTTTCCACTAACCGCTTGGCTTTCCGGCGTTGCCACAGTATTTCAACGATGTATCCGTAGGCTCCAGCCACTCACAAAAATTGACGGATGATTAAGACACAAAACCCCGCTCTCGCTTGAGAAACGGGGTTTCGATAAGCTCTTCATGGCACCACCCTTACAAAAAGGGTTCAGACTAGTTGTTAACCTTTTGACGATGCCCTATTTAAATATGATTATTTTTTGCTCTCAATTCTTTGAAAAGTCAAGAGACAAATTTCATTGATAATCATTTGAAAGGATGTATATCTATCAAAACCACGGGACACTGCCTTCACCCTCAGAATCTATTATCCATGAGACCTAACGATTACCATTGTAAGAATCAATATTTCCCTAACATTAATGGTTAGGAGGAAGTAGCGGATTATCGCTGTCACCCGAGAGCTGTGCAGATCAATTTGAAAGCGATTATCATGACAAGTCGCTAAGACGAAAAATCAAAAAACCTATTACCGAGGTTACAATAAGAAAATTAATTTATTTAGGTTCGATTGGATACCCCGCATCCGTCCAGGCATGAAAACCACGCTTGAGGGCGCTTACCTTTTTAAAGCCATTGTCCAATAATATCTGTGCCGCACGGGCACTTGTCGCTTCATCGTGTCAGGTACAGTATGTAATGATCTCTTTGTCCCTCGGCAGTTCGTTGCTTCTGACCTCCAGTTGAACTATGGGAATCCTGATGGCCCCTCTTATCCTGATCTTGCTATCGGCATATTCTCGTCCCGCTCGGACATCAACAATCACTATGTCCTCACCTTTATCCATCTTAGCCTTCAGTTCCTGCACTGTGATTCTTGGAACTACATCGTCTGCAGATAAAACAACCGATACGATCAGCTGATTCAGTACACCGAAGAGCAGAGAAAGAAAGAGACCCTTTAAAAACCATCTCATCGCCATCCTCATCTCATCCTTCCGGGGTAAAATGCTTCTTAATTGCTGTGTCTAAAACTTACTGAATAACAAGTCGAGATCCAGACTTTATTATAATGCATTAAGCCAGCTCAAAAATTGGGTGGGTCGTGGGTTGCTTGTTTATTATTCCTTTTTTACTGAACGGGGGAAACAGCATTCCCAACTTGGCATACCATCTTCCTCGTTGCGAAGTTTCATGGTGAAATCACCCTTGCTTATTTCCGTGGCAATGATCGCATTACCATACTTCTTACCCCTTACTTCAACCTTGTCGCCGGCCATAAATTTGATCTTCTGATTTTCAATGAACCACTTGGGTCCCATATAGACGACATACTTGTTATTCTGATCCGTAATGAATCTCATCTGCAGACCGTCTTTCACACCTTTCATCGGCTCAACTCTCGTTACTTTACCGGGCTCCACCACTATTGCTTCCATTCCCGTAAATGATGTCTCGGCATCAAGTCCGGGAACTCCCAAAGTCCATGCACCCCTTGATACAGGGCCCGAGGACTGAGATGCCTGAGCAAACAGCTCTGGTGCGAAAGTCATGCTCACCAAGAACATCATTGCAACTACAACCGTCCAACGTGCTACCTTTCTCATACTTTCCTCCTTGGTATCATTGTTTTGACCCACCCGATTTCGAGCTTAACGATTTAAAAAATGAACCTTCCATACCTCGTGACATCATCTTGTATCCCCTATGGGGTGATGATCCTGTCCAACACTCTGTTCTTTTTTGCGCAATCTGCAGGGATGGCTCCGGTACAAATAATATCTTTTGACTGCTATTAGTGTCAATCTCTAAATGCTGCATCATGCAACAGTTTATAATCAGGTATAGACTGATTTGTGGCTTCGAAATTCCTGCAGTAATCGCCCAATGTTGCATACAGGAACGGAAAAGCCCGAAGCGATTGAGTTGGCAAAATTGGCTTCGGGCTTCTCTGGAAACGACCGGCCTCAAAGAAGGAGGAGGCATGAAAACAAAATATATTTTAATTATAAGCCTTTAGAAAGAGTCAGTCAATCCTTTTTCTATCAGTGCTGCTTCGCACATCGTTTTAACCTTATGTCCCTCCTTAATATTTTTAAGCCTGTTTATAATATTAGGTATTTGTTACTATTATTATGTATTCCCTGTTTATGGATTGCCTTCCTAAATGGATTAAAAAACACTGAACTTGGGCCGCTAACACCGCCGCGTTAGGGTTGAAGAAGTAATATTCTTATCATTTAGAATATTGCAGAGTACATTTTCTAGTTATATTGTTATACAGATTCTAAGGTTTAATGGAAGTTATATTATTATTAAATTATAAATAAGAAAATAGTAAGGCAAAATTACTATTATGACAGGGTCTGCAGGTGGGTTCTGAGATTGACCTTCTGTTCAATTATTCCTAATTTGTCCCTGATGTGACAGCGATGCGCACCGACAGCACTTGCAATCTCCAACACATTTATCATTTGACATTAAAACATTAGAAAATTACACTATAAAAAATCTCAATTTGTTATGAGATTGCTGTGTTTTTCTTATATACCAGACAGCCATGGTGAAAATGAAGGGAACAG
This sequence comes from uncultured delta proteobacterium, assembly GCA_963695875.1. Taxonomy (GTDB): domain Bacteria; phylum Desulfobacterota; class Syntrophia; order Syntrophales; family UBA2185; genus DATKLL01. The sequence continues at coordinate 42,151 of CAVOID010000015.1, forward strand.
CCCCGTGAAAAATGATTTAAAAACAACTCAGGAACTTGTTGAGGAGCTGGCTTCTGTAAAACATAGAATTGCAGAGCTGGAGCAAGCTGAGAAGAAACATCTCACAATCATTCAAAATATCCGGGACGGCATCTATATGCTCGACAGCTCCGGTAAGTTCACATTTGTCAATGATGTGATTATAGAGCGCTCTGGCTTCCCGGCAGAGTGGTTTTTAGGCAGAAGTTATCTCGATGTCGTCAGCACAGAAGACCGTGAACGCGTGCAGAGCATTTTCAACGCTTCGAAGGATGGGAGAACACGTACTTACGATCTTTATCTTTCTTATCCAACTGCCTCCGGGAAACTTATATGTGTCGAGGTGTGTGCAGTGCCTCTCTTAGACGGTGATAAAGTGATTGGTCGGATAGGTATCTCACGTGACGTCACCGAACGTAAACAGATGGAAGAGGTCTTAAGGGCAAGTGAAACTAGTTTCCGGCGTATTTTCAATCAATCACCCATTGGAGCAGCGATTGTAACACCGAATAATCGTTTTGCCCTCGTTAATGAAGCCCTATGTCGCATGATGGGATACACGGAGAAGGAATTAACGTCGTTTACATTCACAGACATCACACACCCCGACCACTTGGCCACTGATACAGAACAGGTGAAACGTCTTGTTGCCGGAGAGATCGACGAGTATGCAACCGATAAAAGGTATATTCGCAAGGACGGCGCTGTCATCTGGGGACGATTGTCGGTGCGGGCAATCAGAGACGCGACGGGCCGTCTTCTTTATTCTTTGCCGTTTGTAGTCGATATCACTGAACGCAAGCAGGCGGAGGAGGCTCTGAAAGAGACAGAACGAAGGTTATACGAGATTATTGAGGAGTTAAAAATTGCCAAAGAGTCAGCCGAAGCCGCCACACGTGCAAAGACGGATTTTCTGGCCAACATGAGTCACGAGATCAGGACACCGATAAATGCGATCATCGGATTATCCAACCTCTTCTGGAATACGGACGTCTCGGTCAAGCAACGCGATTACTTGAACAAAATAGAGACTTCGGCCAGGTCCCTGCTGGGAGTCATCAATGATATCCTGGATATCTCCAAAATCGAGGCGGGCAAGCTGGAGATGGAATACGTCGATTTCCGGTTGCATGACATCATGAACAACATAACCACCATGTTTTCCGCGAAGGCCATTGAAAAGAGGATCGAACTTATGGTGTCCATAGCAGGGGATGTGCCGTGCGAGTTGTTGGGAGATCCCTTACGCCTGGAGCAGGTGCTGGTGAATCTAACGGGCAATGCGGTCAAATTCACGGAGTCAGGATTGATTATGGTAAAGGCAGAACTGATTGAAAAGGATGCAGTGCGCTGCAGACTGAGATTTTCCGTTATGGATTCCGGCATAGGGATGACCGGAGATGAGATATCCAGGCTCTTTGCGGCCTTCTCTCAGGCGGACAGTTCCATAACCAGGAAGTTTGGCGGCACGGGTCTTGGCTTGGCCATTTCGAGGCGGCTGGTGGAGATGATGGGTGGGGAGATACATGTGGAGAGTGAGCCAGACAGAGGCAGCACCTTCACTTTTACGGTGGAGTTCGGATGGCAGCCGGAGGTGTGGGATGATAAAAAAGGAAAGATCGCCGCTCAGCCAGCGGCGGACTTCACGGGAGCGCGGTTGCTTTTGGTTGAGGATAATCTTATAAATCAGGAGGTAGCGAGAGAGATTCTGGAAGGCGCCGGTTTCGTAGTTGATGCGGTGAATAATGGCCTTGAAGCGGTGGAGGCAGTGCGCTCAAATGACTATGACGCTGTAGTCATGGATGTGGAGATGCCGGTGATGAGCGGATACGAAGCCACACGTCTGATCCGGGGAGATGCTCGCAGCAAGGATCTGCCGATCATTGCCATGACCGCTCATGCCCTTCAGGAAGTGCGAGAAGAATGCCTGGCGGTTGGTATGAACGACTATGTTACAAAGCCGATAGAAAAGGGCTGGGTGTTTTCAGTCCTTAGCCGTTGGGTGAAGCCCCGGTCATTGGTCCGGGACAGTAAAACGGCAACTGATTAGAGAGGACCGAACAGGCCGGCAACAATATATTTCTATGGAGCAACATATGACACAGGATGGGCAGGAAAAGAATTACCGAATATTGGTTGTGGACGATGCTTACAAAATATACAGGTTATTGAAAATATGTTGCAAAAAGGCGGTACGAGAGGCTGTATCGATTTTTCCGTCCCCATATCCAGAAGGAGTGATTTGTCTCTGCATATAAACTGTCAGCAAATATTAATAATACAGAATAAGCATGGACTGGCTTCTACATCTCCCCGCATATATTAAAGTAGGTGGTTCCTTCCTGGGAATTTTGATGCTGAACTATTTTGGTCTGCCCCTGGGTCTGGCTATTCTCCTTTTTTCTATTCTTCTTCCCTTGTGGGCCGGCACAGGTATGAACGGTCTTTACTACCAGATTGAAAGTTTTTCCCAGCCCCAGAATTATATACTACCCGTGATCATTCTCCTGCTTCTTTTTTTTACCGAATCGCTGAGCAAAACGGGCCGGATGGAACGCACGATCGGGGCGCTGAAAGAATGGCTGAAGAGCAAGCATATTATCTTGGCTGGACTACCCGCACTGGTGGGACTACTTCCTATGCCCGCCGGCGCCCTGTTTTCGGCACCCTTTGTGGCCTCCGTTGATGAAAAAAAAGAACTCGAACTGTCTCACAAAGTCGCCATCAATTACTGGTTCCGTCATATCTGGGAATACTGGTGGCCCCTTTACCCCGGTGTAATTCTTGCCATGCAGTACTCGAGACTTCCGGTAATTACCTTTTTTTTAATACAGATTCCTTTTACCCTCGCAGCAGTGCTTGGAGGGTATATCTTCATTCTGCGGAGGGTTAAAGGCGAAGATGAGCAGAACCGTGGTTATGGAAAAATGGACATCGGTGAAGTCTTCTCGGCAATGGGACCTATCGGACTCCTCGTCACTTTATCGATCCTGGGATCGGCAGTACTGCCCCTTTGGGGCATCGAGGGTACACTTGCCAATTTGATAGCCATGCTGATCGGCCTTATCATTGCCCTTGGGTCCATTTTCTCCGGCCACGCTGCGGCATTCAGGCCGTCACTCCGCATGCTTAAACGTATGGATACCTGGCTCATGATAGCCCTTGTCGTGGGAATACAAGCCTTTTCCGCAGCCCTGCTGTGTCCGTTCAATGCTGGCGGTGACACATTAATCACAGGGATGCGCGATGAATTCATCAGAACAGGCATTCCTTTGATCACGGTAATCATGCTTATCCCCTTCATCTCCGGCATGGTGACGGGAGTTGCTTTCGGCTTTGTCGGCGCCAGTTTCCCGATCGTATTTGCCCTCGTTGGACCGGAACCGTCTCCTGCGCTGTCCGCGGCAACTACGGCCTTTGCCTATTCATTCGGCTACATGGGAATGATGCTTTCTCCTATGCATGCCTGCTTCGTCGTTACTGCTGAATATTTCTGTACAACTGTTTTTGGCGCTTATCGTTATATTATCGGGCCGGTAGTCATCATTCTGCTCACAGCGATTGTCCTGTCAGGCATCTATTATATTACATTCTGACAGAGTGGATTTGTGAACCCTTTCATCTATCATAACGTGCAGCATCCTGTTTGGAGGAAGGACCACCTTTTCTGAAGTTTGGATGAATATTTCTCTTCCTGATCCTAGAAATTGCACCCCCGTCATTGATGGGAGATTACGATCAACAACCCGATCCAATCAAATAAAAAAAGGCAGGGTCTCTCGGCCCTGCCTTGAACTATCGTGGTTTACGTCCCCTATAGCTATTTACTCTTCATATCTGCTCAACTTATAGGAGGAGTACATGCACCAGAAGGAGGTGTATAAGGTTTTCGAGCGCCAGTCTTTTTCCTTGATTCTTTAATCTCATCCATTGTCATGCCTCTGCGGGGGATAACTAACTTCTGGCCCCGACAGATCAGATTCTAATTCTGATTCTTAATTTTATCTTTGGTTGCCTCGTAAATAACCGGCCACAGGAATGGATCTCTATAAATACTTTCAGCTTGCTTATCTGCCCTGGACAATCTCTCTTCTTAGCCACATGCGACCACATCATTGACTTGTCTCCCTATTTTTGGGGCGTCACGACAAAATGGTCTCTCCTGTTTTTTGCCCAAGCTTCTTCGTTGTGTCCCGGATCCAGGGGTCTTTCCTTACCATAACTTATCGTTTTTAACCTTTTCCCATCAATCCCAAGTTCAACAAGATATTTCATGGCTTCCTTAGCGCGTCTTTCGCCAAGCGCAAGGTTGTACTCAGTCGTTCCTCTTTCATCACAGTTCCCTTCAATGAGCGCATCATAATTTTTGTTTTTCGTGAGCCAGCCTGCGAGCTGTTTAACAATGTCCCTGGCTTCAGGCCTGAGACTGAATTTATCGAACTCAAAATAAATATCTTTAAATGCGATTCCCTCTTTTGCGGAAGCGGCCGTCTCCTGCGTTGCTTCTGCCTCAGCACCTTTTCCTTTTTCAGTTACGGTGCCGGCACCCGCTGTTGATTCCTTCTGGACAGCCGATTCCTCCCCCTTCACAACAGCTTTCTGTGTACATCCAATAGTAAATAATGACAAAAGCCAAAGTATGGAAATAATCCAAACCACTAATTTCGGACGCCTTTTCATCTTAACCCTCCTCTCATAAGATTATTTCAACATACAATATTTGATAATTTGCAATTTGTCAATTGATTTTTACACAAATTATTTGTATAGAAACGTAAAATGCATTAGAATAAATGCAGATGATTATAGAAAGGATCAGATATGCCCCAAAAAGCAAAAGTGGTATCGGACATTATAAACAATATTCGCAGGGTTTTTAAAGTTGTGAACGAGCAGTCAAAGAAAGCAAAAAGGGTTACAGGCATCACAGGGCCTCAACTTTGGGCAATCAAGATTATAGGAGACTTGTCGCCAGTTAGGGTCTCTGACCTGGCAAGCCGCATGTATATACATCCTGCTACGGTGGTCGGCATACTCGATCGCCTTGAATCAAAAGGGCTTGTAAAGAGGGTGAGGTCCAGAGATGACAAGAGGGTTGTAACGGTTGAACTGACGGATGTTGGCAAGAAACTCGTTAGAAAAGCGCCGGAAGTTGCTCAAGGGTTATTAGTTGCCGGTCTCGAGGTACTAACTCTTAAAAAGCTGCAAAGTATAGCTCAAGGGTTAGATGAACTCGTGCACATTCTGGGAGCCCAAGAATTACCACCGCGATTGATTCTTCTGCCTGAGGTGAATCGGCCTAAAAAGCGAAAAAAGGAATAAGATGGCACACATCACAAAAGATTCCAAGATACCTGCAATGCTCCATTTCCATCCACTATTTCCACCTTATTAAATATATCCGGGGTAACACTTTGTGAAAGAGACCATGTTTAGCATCAGGCCGGTGATCCTCAATCCAATGAAGTGAAAAATCCCGAATTTCCCCTGTAGTCATTCTTGGGCATAATGATGCCTCCATCATCTTCATTACAAATTTTGTCCGAGAAGGTTTTTCTTTTTTGCTGATATTACTAATTTTTTTATTTCTTTTGCCGATATAAGACACAGATGCTTATATCCGTTGTGCCAGGTCTTGTTGGAAGAATTCTTTGCCTTTGACACTGGTATCAATCTTGCCTCTTTTCATCTTTCCATGAAGGAATGGAGAAAAGATTTCCCAGATTGTATTGGTTGAGGAATTGCCGGAAAAATGAGCCACGTAGCGATCAGACTTTTAAAAAGAGGCGGAGAAATGGTCCACCGTTTTCAAGACTATATTAAAACCAGGCCATGGAATGATAACATGGATGATATTGAAGATGTCATCAAACCCTTTATGTGGGTAGTAATCGCCTTCACTTTTGTTTTTATCATCCTTCAGGTAGTTGTCTCGATCCTTCTGATGTAACTTTACAGCTAACAGTTCTTTCTATTAAATTTCCCGTCACATGCCATGAAAAAGATTCTCATCACCGCTGCTAACGTCTTCATTGGGTTCCATCAACCGGCGCGTTACCCGATTATTAATCATAAAATTATGGGTGCGAAATGCCCGGCTGCTAATTCTTGCCTTTCAAATGCCGCGACTTAGTCCCCGAAAGAGATCCCAATTTCCCGAGCCGTCTTAATTTTATCACTATCAATGGGAACATTTTTTATGCGTCCGATTATCTTCTCAAGGGGCACTGCTTTTATATGCGGCGGATCAAGGGCCACCATGGTACCGAACTTTTGCTCCCCAATACTGCGAACGGCCGCCGCACCGAAACGGAGGGCTACCAGCCGATCAAATGTTGTAGGAGGACCGCCGCGCTGTAAATGGCCAAGAACCAGGGACCGTGTCTCTTTACCCGTACGTGCCGCAATCTCCTTTGCTAAATACTCCCCTATACCACCCAGAACGACATCCTGCCGGCCAATTTCTCCCTTGCCTTTGTCCATTGTACGACCGCCGGCAGGGGATGCCCCTTCTGCAACGACAACAATTGAGTAATGTTGGCCGCGAACATCGTAGTCCATTATGTGATCGCAGACCTTATCAATATGAAATGGTATCTCCGGAATGAGAATAACATCCGCTGATCCGGATAAGCCACTATTCAACGCAATCCACCCTGAATGACGCCCCATAACCTCTACAACCATTACCCGTTCATGTGACTTGGCTGTGGAATGAAGACGGTCAATGGCCTCTGTAGCTATACTTACGGCAGTGTCAAAACCGAAGGTGATTACTGTCTCACAGATATCATTATCTATGGTCTTGGGCACACCAACGACAGGTATTCCTTTCTTAAATAAATCATAAGCAATACCTAAGCTGCCATCACCGCCTACCGCTACCAGGCAATCAAAACGAAGGCGTTTAAAATTTTCGATGACTTTATCCGATACATCACGTATTTCAACCTCACCGGCCATATTTGTTACCGGCATTTGAAATGGATTGCCCCGGTTTGTTGTCCCCAGGATCGTCCCCCCGGTGTTGGAAATGTGACTTACTATTTCAGGAGTCAAACGGATAACTTCATCAGTATTCAGGAGACCGGTGTAACTATTCTTGATACCATATACTTCCCAACCTCTGTTGTAGGCCGCCATGACAACAGCTTCAATAACTGCATTAAGTCCGGGTGCATCGCCTCCCCCGGTATTTATGGCAATTCTCATCTTCTTTTCCATTATGCCCCCTTTTAGACACTATGTTTTGTATTTTATTAGCAAATATTGTACCATACTATGTTCCCTGAGATCATACAAAAAGGCCGGCTAATAAGAATATGAGGGATCAAATTTGCTATTGTACTATCAAACAGCATACAATTCCTCCCTGATCCCAATGGTTAAGTTGCAATTTCGGACAAATACTATTATAAACAGGCCACCAAATTGGAGAGCATATGGAAAAGCCTGTCCTAAGAAGGGACATTCAACCTGTCGCCACAACAGTTAAAGGTCGTCAAATGATCGTCTTTCATGATCCTTACCATTTGACCGACCATAGCATCGCTATCGATAAGAAGGCCCTTCCCATCCTGCAGTTGCTTGACGGGACGCATGACCTCAGAGATATTCAAATGATAATGATGAAACAGCAGGGTGGCAGCATTGTTTACATCTCTGAAATCGAATCTTTTATTGAAATGCTTGACAGTGCCTGTCTTTTAAACAGCGAATTCTTTAACAATAGAATGAGCAGGCTTCGATACGAATTCGGCAGCCGGCAAAATCGTCTCCCTGCACATGCCGGAAAATCCTATGCGGCAGAGCCTGGTCAGTTTGCCCAGTTCATACATGACGTTGAAAACAATCTCAACCAAGATAATTTACGATATACAAGGGATAATATTACCGGCATCCTCGCTCCACATATAGATATCAAGGTTGCCAAGGAAACCTATATTAACTCTTACCGCTGTTTAAAGGGCAGGAATTATGATCTCGTCGTTATTTTCGGAATCAACCACCACGAACAGGAAGGGCTTTATTGTGTTTCAGAAAAGAATTATGTGACACCTTTCGGGGAAATCAAATCCGACAGAAATTTCATTTCAGGATTAAAGAGCAATTTACCCGAGGGAACGTTTGCAGCAGATGATTTTGGCCATATGATGGAACATTCCATCGAATTTCAAACCATTTTTTTGCACCATTATCTGCAGGGACCGTTTTCAATAGCAGCGATTCTGTGTGGGGGCGTTCATGAGTTTATCTACCAAAAGAAAAATATCCTCGCCGATGAGAGATTCCGGGGGATGGTAGATGCGATGAAGAAATTAATGCAAAAGGGAAACAACCGTACCCTTATTGTGGCAGGTGTCGACCTCTCCCATATTGGAATCAAATTTGGAGACCAATTGCCGGCGGATGCCATTCTGCCTCAGGCGACATCTAATGATAAAACGATATTGTCTTTCCTTGCGCGGGGAGAACCGGAAAATATTTTCCAAAACGCAGTCGAAACCCAGGACAGATACCATGTCTGCGGTCTTCCTGCCATCCTGCTTTTTGCCAGCCTGTTTGCAGAAAGCCGCGCAGACATTCTTCATTTTGACACTTATAATGAGCGAGAAACACACAGTGCCGTAAACTATGCATCCTTGATTTTCTTCTCCAAATCGGAATAAAGCCGGTAAAGGAGCATTTAACACTTACCCCAATCCTATATATTTACATTCTTACCCATATAGCCCAAATTGATGAATGTGATTGACATAATTGTATATTTAAAGTACTTTGAAAAGAATATTCGACATTAGGAGGAACAAAAGGATGGCTGCTAATAAATTGCGTGTTTTAATACCAGCGGTGTCCTTGATGCTGGTAATGGCTGCATGGATTACTATATCGGGAGAAGTATACGGAGGCACACTTTACCAATATATAGATAAGGACGGCTCCACCGTAATTACCGACAACCCCCCGGAGGGAGTCCAAGCCGAACCTCTGATGTCATTGCCCGATATGACAGAAGAACAAAAGGCAGAGACTGAAAAAGAGGATGACGCAAAAATTCAAAAAAATCAGCAGGCTGATATAAAAAGGCTGGAGAAGGATGAAAAAATCAAAACTGCCAGAGAAGAATTGGAGAGGGCAAAAAATGATGCAGACCTCTACAGATCGAATATGAACCAATCTGCCAATTATTCGCAAAGGCATCACTGGCGGGTTATGTTAGACGAACAACAAAAAGTGATTGAGGAAAAGCAGAAATTGATTGATGAACTTGAAGCACAACCATGACATAGATAGTTGTTCAACATGGTTGAAAAAAGACACTTATCACAACGCAGTTTCTATATCCATGCCGCCCGCCATCGCCTCTTTGCTCAATTCATCGATTCAGATTCTGAGGATCCCAAAAAGAGTCCAACAACCTTAGTCTTTCTGCATGAAGGACTCGGCAGTATCGCTCAGTGGCGTGATTTCCCTGCTTGCCTGAGCGCGATGACCGGATTACCCACATTGGTATATGAGCGATGGGGATACGGAAGCTCTGACACCCTAAATGTCCCAAGAACCATGGGCTACCTTCATGATGAGGCTTTGATAAGCCTCCCCGAGGTGTTGGAGCAGGTAAATATCAATGATGCCATTCTGATCGGTCACAGCGACGGCGGCTCTATCGCCCTTATTTTTTCGGCCATTCATGGAGACAAGGTTCGCGGAGTTATCACAGAAGCGGCACACGTCTTTGTTGAAGATGTAACAATAGCCGGTATACGCCAGGCCTTCGAGCTGTACGGGACAACCGATCTCAAGGATCGTCTGCATAAATTTCACAAGAATAACACTGATCTGATGTTTCGCTCCTGGGCCGACACGTGGCTTGCCCCATGGTTTCGCAATTGGAATATTGAAGAATACCTTTCACGAATTACCTGTCCTCTCCTCGTGATCCAGGGGGAAGACGACGAATACGGAACAAGTGCACAGGTAGAATCGATCATATCGCAGGCAGGAGGTCCGGCGGAGGGCGTCATCGTATCAAACTGCGGGCATGTTCCGCATCACCAAGCCCGTGAGCGTGTGCTCGATAGAATGGCCCGTTTCATCAGTTCTCTTGCTCATTCGAAGCAAATCTAATCATCTTTCAGAATACGAACCCCTATTCTTGTCTTGTCATAACAGTATGCCTCAAGCCCCGGCACGATCATGCGTACAGTCGGAATGCCTGTGTCCGGTCTTGTAAGATCTACCGCAATTACCCGAGCCAAGCCCCTTGCCCACAGTTTCGCAATCATAGTTCTGATATCCAGCAGTATGTCCTTACTGAAATCCACTTCAATATCTCGAAGTCCCTTCCGAGCATACGCATAGAACCTCGGATCATCGTCGCCTTCACGATCACCAAGATAGGCCGTTATGGGTTCGCATATTCCCTCGATACCGAATTTTTGGATCAACAAAGCCCTGGTGGTCACGATTTCGAGAAGTGAACGGATCATGGCGACGCGGGGATCAAGATGGGCGCCAAAACCGTCTATAGGTTTCATTGTTGGATGAACCAAGTCGTGGGAAAAGGCGGCAATGACAGGAACTCCAATGTCCGAAGTTATGTCCTTAGCGACTATCTCAATACCGGCATGCTCGAATTTTTCGAAGATTTTAATTATGAACTGGTTGGCCGGCTCATCCTCGATAAACAGGGCATCGCTGTAACTACGTGTATACCGCACTATGCTCCATGCGTCTCGCTCGATAACCTCGGCAAGACCGTGAACGACGGCCTCTTCAATGGTATTCCCCGCAGCAATGCCGTTTGTATGAGTATCCATAAGAAAGACATCGTCCAGATGGCAAGGATGGTAGACCGCGCAGGCGGGGACCAGGATATCTTCGTTGCGCGCCAAATCGCATCCCCAGACCCAGTGAATATCCCGATCATGGTTGTAATCGCTGTCGTTGGACAGAATCAGCTCGTGAGGATCAAGAATGTTGAACTTCTGTTTCAATTGGTTATAGCTGCCTTTGACCAGTTTATTCCTGTACTCGTCCATGAATTCTGACGAATAGCGCTCGATGGATTCCATCGTCAAAGACACCTGGGCCTGAATCTGAGATACTCCCTTGCCCGTATGACTCGTTTTCGAATTGTCCGGTCTGATCCGGTGACAGGTAAAAACCGGAATCCCGATCCTGTCGAGATCCGATGCTTCCCTAAAGTCAATCATGCTGACCAGGTGTCTAATGCTTTCGACAAAATGAAGTGTGGACTCCGGTGTCCTGGAGCGGTGTGTTTCCAGAATGTATACCTTGGGACATTCTCTTAGAATCATGCCTGGCATTTTTATACTCCTCCATTCATATTATTCTTGCCTGGAGTATAACACAATAGGACCATACTTCCAAATTCGTGAGAGAACTTTAAGAACTTGGAAAAGATCCTGGAACAATATGAAGGGTTGAAGAAACCCCTTCATATGATCTGCAGGCATATCAGTATTTAAACAATTTGTTTCCTTCAGTGAGTCTTGAGGACTTACAACTTAAAAGAATGGGCAATTGCAGAAGTCTCTTTCAAATACATCCCTGCAGGTATTTTCGGGCAATCTCCTCGGCCAGTGTACAGGGATCTGATTCCTTGTTGAGTAATTTTTCAATCATTCGATCGAGTTCCCCGGTGCTGACCAGGATTTTCAGCACCGGTTCAAGAATATTCGATCGGAGCGCCTCATTCAACTCATGCACTGTCTTTCTGCGGATGCGATCACCAATGAAATCATTCTTTACGAGGAAGTCATAGTGTTCATGAACCTTGTCGGATAGTTTTTCAATATCCCCCTCAAATTCATCCGGCTTGAAAGAATTCCCAATCGTCACAATCGGTGGACGCCAGCCGCCAGGCGGTATGGGAGACATTTCAATCATGGCCATCAACTCCCGCTGGAGCTTACCCGATCCCTCACGGTCAGACTTGTTGATAACAAATACGTCCGCAATTTCCATGATTCCCGCTTTGATCGCCTGGATCTCGTCTCCCATTCCCGGCACAAGGACAACAAGGACCGTATGAGCATAGTTGATGATCTCCACCTCCTGCTGCCCCGTACCAACAGTTTCCACAAGTACAAGATCTTTCCCCATGGCATCCATAACATGGATGGCATCACCAACCGCCTTTGAGAGCCCACCTAGGGATCCCCGGGTGGCAAGGCTCCTGATAAAGACACCGGGGTCTTCAGAGTGCCGCTGCATGCGGATCCTGTCGCCAAGTGTTGCTCCTCCCGTAAAGGGACTGGTAGGATCAACAGCAAGGACGCCGATCGTCTTTTCCTTCCTTCGGCATGTTTCAATCAGACCGTCAATTATAGTGCTCTTCCCCGCCCCCGGCGAGCCCGTAATACCCACCACCTGCGCTTTGCCCGTATAGGGGAAAATGTGTTTGATCGTCGATTTTGCTCCAGGAATATTATCCTCTATATCTCTTATAAGGCGGGATGCAGCCCGGATGTCTCCCGCCTTAATCTTCTCATCTATTTCCATTACATCCTTTCCGACGGCTTTACATTCTTGCTGACCCACTCTACGATCGAATCCAGGGTAGTACCTGGCACAAAGATCGCCTTGATACCGGCGTCTAAGAGCTTCTTAAAATCCTGCTCGGGAATGATACCACCTCCTATTACGGTAATGTCATCCGCTCCTTTTTCCTTCAATAAAGTGACTACCTGGGGGAATAAATACCGGTGAGCTCCTGATAGACAACTCAAGCCGACAACATCAACGTCTTCCTGGATTGCAGAAGCCGCGATCTGCGCCGGTGTCTGATGGCATCCCGTGTAGATTACTTCAAATCCCGCATCCCGGAAACACCTGGCTAAAATTCTGGCTCCCCGATCATGACCGTCCAGCCCCGGCTTTGCCACCATTATACGAATCTTTCTCTCAGCCATCTCCTTCTCCTTCCTTATTTACTTCTAATAGAGTCCCGGATCACGGTATTCACCATAGAGTTCACGATAGACATCGCATATCTCTTGGACACTGGCCAGATTCTTCACGGCCGCAATGCAGTAGGGCATGACATTTTCACCCTTCTTGCAGGCATTCTTAACATCTTCGAGACTCTTCTTGACTGCCTTATTGTCCCGTTTCCTGCGCACGGCATTCAAACGTGCGATCTGGTCTTCTTCAACTTTATCGTCAATCTCTAAAAGAGGGATGGGTATCGCTTCATCTGTGACATATTTGTTGACACCGACCATAATCTTTTCGCAGGAATCTATTTGCCGCTGGAACTTGTATGCCGAATCTGCAATCTCTAACTGCGGGAACCCTTTCTCAATCGCGGCTACCATACCGCCCATCTCGTCAATCTTGTTGATGTAGTCCCATGTCTGCTCTTCCATTTCGTTCGTCAGGGCTTCTATGAAATACGAACCGGCCAGCGGATCAATCGTACTGGCAGCACCAGTCTCTTCAGCAATGATCTGCTGGGTTCTGAGAGCGATCTGAACAGCAGAATCCGAAGGGAGGCACATCACCTCATCGAGTGAATTGGTATGCAGGGACTGAGTACCGCCAAGGACAGCGGCGAGAGCTTCAGTTGCCGTTCGCACGACGTTGTTGTATGGCTGCTGCGCCGTCAACGAGCACCCGGCGGTCTGTGTGTGGAAACGCATCCACCAGGACCTCGGATCTCTGGCTTTATAGCGGTCGCGCATGACCTTCGCCCAGATCCTCCGGGCGGCGCGCATCTTACAGATCTCCTCGAAGAAATCGATGTGGGAGTTGAAGAAAAACGAGAACCGTGGAGCAAATTCATCGACATTCAATCCCTTCCTGTTGATGACATCCTCCACATACTCCATCCCATCACGGAGGGTAAACGCGAGCTCCTGAACCGCTGTGGATCCCGCTTCCCTGATATGGTACCCGCTGATGCTGATGGTATTCCACCGGGGAACATGCTTCGTCCCGAATTCTACGGTATCGCTGATCAGTCTGACCGAAGGCTCCGGTGGACACATAAATGTCTTCTGCGCGATGAATTCTTTCAGCATATCATTCTGGATAGTGCCGCCAATCTTGCTGAGAGGTATACCCTTGATCTCTGCCGCTGCACAGTACATCGCCCAAAGTATTGTAGCCGGCGGATTGATGGTCATGGACGTGGTTACCTGATCCATGGGAATTCCATCCACCAACTGAAGAAAATCCTCGAGAGTATCTATGGCAACCCCACACTTCCCGCACTCACCGAGGGCCTTGGGAGAACCCGAGTCATAGCCCATCAGGGTCGGAAAATCAAAGGCCGTACTGAGGCCGGTCTGCCCCTCTTTGAGAAGCATGTGCCAGCGTTTGTTGGTATCTTCAGCGCTCCCCATGCCGGAGAACATTCGGAATGTCCAGTACCGCCCGCGATAACCGGTCACCTGGTTGCCCCGTAAATACGGAAACTGTCCTGGATATCCGATATCCTGTACAAAGTCCATGTCTTTTATGTCTTCAGGACCATAGAGCCTTTTGATTTCGAGGTCTGAAACGGTAGACCATCGTTCCCTCTGGTCGGGAACTTTGCTGACCACCTTCCGCACCTCGTCCTCCCACTTCTTTCGAAGTTCACTGGAATGACTCAGTACATCTTTTGCAAAATACATATTACCTCCTCCTTTTAATAAATCTTATAAAACTGATATGCCAAATCAAGACTCCAAGGTGAATATCTTAACCCGCAAAAGTCCTGATTAATCCTGCTCTTTGCATGCAGGCTCGTCAAACGGAAAATAGACATGCGCATCTCTCATTGAAAATGGACAATTATCTTAAGCCATGTTATATAATTTTCATCTCTCACCAAAACCAATTACGGAGGTAAAAGCGATGAAAATCAAAATGCCCATAAAGTTTCACGGCAATTATCGGGTGATCATTCGCCAGGGCGATTGGGAAGCCCGGGAACGATGCCAAAAACTCATCATCAGAGAGATAACACCAGCTGAGAAAGAGCAATACTACAAAGAGATGGATGAAAGAGATATCCCTACGCACCAGGTCAATTTTTTTGACTTTGGTTGCCGCCGCATCATAGAGGGCAAACTCACGGTAAACGAAGAAAACAGAGTGGCTTTCGCAGTTGAAGAAAAGGAGTACGAATTTTCACCCTTCGTCCCCGGAAGATGATCCGGCAACATCATAATATATAAAAGAGCCTGGTTATTCTTGCCCTTATCGCATGCCTAAGAGCTTTCTCGAGATAACTACTCTCTGAATCTCGTTCGTGCCTTCATAAATCTGGCAGATCTTTGCATCCCGCATGTGCCTTTCGGCCGGATACTCTTTGGTGTAACCGTAACCGCCGAATATCTGCACACCTTCAACGGATGCTCTCATCGCGACATCGGACGCATAACACTTTGCCATCGCCGATTCCTTCTCGTAATCAAGGTGATTATCCTCCATCCACGCGGCGCGAAGGAGCATCAGCTCCGCTGCATCAAGCTCCATTGCCATATCGGCAAACTTGAACTGGATTGCCTGGAAGGTCGAAATCGGCTTACCGAACTGCACTCTTTCTTTTGCATAAGCGAGGGCATCTTCCAGAGCGGCCCGACCGATACCGCAGGCCTGGGAACCTATTCCGATCCTTCCCGCATCGAGCCCCATCATCATCTGCTTGAAACCCTGGCCCGGCTTACCGAGGAGATTTGCCGCCGGTATCTCGGCATCCTCAAAGACCAGTTCCGCCGTTCCGGACGCCAGGATTCCCATCTTCTCCTCGATCTTTCCTACTTTAAAACCAGGGGTGTTCTTCATGTCCACGATGAGATTGATGACCCCCTTGTATCCTAATGCAGGATCTGTCGTGACAGCCAAAACGCAGTAATGGGCTACATTGCCGTTCGTTATGAAGATTTTGGTCCCGTTGACAATATATTTGTCCCCCTTCAATACGGCCCGGCACTTGAGCGCAGCGGCATCCGAACCGGCGCTGGGTTCCGTTAAGCCATAGCAGCCTTCAACCTTTCCGCTTGCCACCGGCGTCAGGAACTTCTTCTTCTGCTCTTCCGTACCAAACGTCAAGACCGGATATCCGTACAGTGAATTGTTGACGGAGACAATGACGCCACAGCTTCGCGCAGGCCTTGGAAATCTCAATCATGCACAGAACATATGTCACTACATTCATGCCCGCCCCGCCGTATTCCTGCGGTACGGCGACGCCCATGATTCCCATCTCGCCCAGTTTGCGGCAGATCTCTTCCGGATGCCTGTGGGTTTTGTCCAGATCTGCGGCGATCGGTTTAATCTCCTGCTCCGCAAACTTTCTTACCATATCTCGCACATCTCGCTGATCTTCTGTCAATCCAAAATTCATGGCTCATAACCCCCTTATTAATGATACGTTATTAATGCATTGTAGCAAACTGCAAATCAACTTCCTGTGAAGACAGGCTTTCTTTTTTCAAGAAAGGCTTTCATTCCTTCTTTCTGATCATCCGTACTGAAGCACTGGGCGCAACACTCCATCTCAAGCCTGATGGCGTTATCGAGAGAAAGATCATACCCAAAATTGATTGCATGCTCGGCCATCTTGATGGCGAAACCGGGCATACGTGCCAATTTTCCGGCAAACTTTTTTGTTTCAGGGAGGAGCTGATCGAGCGGGAATATCCTGTTTACGAGGCCGATTTCATAAGCCCTCTTTGCATCGATCTGCTCGCCACTCATGATGAGTTCCTTAGCCCTACCCATTCCAACTAAACGTGAAAGCCTCTGAGTTCCTCCCCATCCCGGTATTAAGCCAATCAATATTTCGGGTTGGCCGAATCGGGCTGTCTCTGATGCGAATCTCATATCGCAGGCCATCGATATTTCTGTGCCACCACCAAGGGCAAAACCGTTCACGGCGGCGATCGAAGGCTTGGGTAAAGTCTCAATCAAGCGGAGCGTTTCATTACCCAGTTCCATGAAAGCAAGGGCGTCCTTGGGCCTCAAGTTCTGCATTTCCGATATGTCTGCACCTGCTACAAAGGCCTTCTCTCCCGCCCCGGTGAGGATGAGGACCTTGACGCTGTCATCATTTTTGCAGCAGGTAACAGCATCAAATAATTCCTTCATGGTTTCCGTATTCATGGCATTCAAGGCCTTGGGCCTGTTAAAAGTTATCGTAGCGATGCCCTCCTCCGCTGCAAACAAGAGGTTTTTATATTCCATCTCACCTACCTCCTTTTTCACTTTCTTTTAATGCCCAGAAAAGTGCTCCAAGCACCGAAGAACATTTCTCGAAATCAAGTATCACTTGCCGTACTCGTAAAAACCCCTCCCCGTTTTTCTCCCCATGTATCCCGCATCCACATATTTTTTCAAAAGCGGACAGGGGCGGTATTTGGAATCACCGAATCCCTTGTAGAGAACATCCATAATGGCCCAGCAGGTATCCAGACCGATCAGATCTGCTAAGGCCAGGGGACCCATGGGATGATTCATGCCTAAAACCATGATGTCGTCAATTGCCTTTGGCGTACCCACACCTTCCATGAGGGCATAAACGGCCTCATTGATCATCGGCATGAGAATTCTGTTTGATATAAATCCGGGGAAGTCATTGCATTCCACTGGGATCTTCCCGAACTGTTTGGAAAGCGCCTCGGTCGTATTGTACGTCTCCTGAGAGGTGGCCAAACCCCTGATGATCTCAACGAGCCTCATTACAGGTACAGGATTCATGAAATGCATCCCGATGACAAGCGCCGGCCTCTTTGTCGCACCGGCTATCCTTGTGATTGGAATAGACGACGTATTAGTGGCCAGAATTACGCCGGGCTTGCAAAATTCATCAAGCTTTCTAAATATCCCAAGTTTCAGATCCTCTCTTTCCGTTGCCGCTTCCACAACGAAATCGGCATCCTTCATATCTTCCAGGTTAGTACTCTTCTTGATACGGCCCATGATCTCCTTTTTCTGGTCCGCCGTAAGCTTCTCTTTTGCTATGAGTCTATCAAGGTTCTTGGAAATTGCATCATAGCCTTTATCTACGAACTGGTCTGCTATGTCATTCATGATGACATTCAGTCCTCCCGGGTTTGCCGCAACCTGAGCGATGCCGTTCCCCATCTGACCGGCTCCGATAACGCCGAATGTTTTAATTGCCATCGCTTCCTTTCTCCCTTCATTTAATTATGAACATTTCGTGTACCTGAAAATTAACTTCGCAATCTATACCTTGATCAACATCGCATCACCCTGGGCATGACCCGAACATATTCCGCATATTCCTATACCACCGCCTCTACGCCGCAGTTCATAGGCCAGCGTCATGACGATTCTGGCGCCCGTAGCGCCGATCGGGTGGCCATATGCAATAGCACTTCCGTTCACATTGATCCTCTTGAACATGTCTTCTTTAGTCATTCCCAGAATACTTCGCGCACTTACGAGCACTACAGCTGCAAATGCCTCATTGATCTCGATGAGGTCAATCTTATCGAGTGTCATATCATTCTGCTCCAGAATCTTCTTGATGGAGAGCCCCGGTACCGTTGCTATATCCTTCGGAGGCTGAGAGACCTCGGCGTAATCAAGTATGGTAAACAGAGGCTTTATCTCCAGTTCATCAGCCTTTTCCCTGCTCATAACCAGACAGACATCACCGCCGTCATTCACGCCCGGCGCATTACCGGCTGTAACACTGCCAGGATCTACCGGTAACGGGACTTTTATGGTTGAAAACCGGCGGCAGTTTGGCCAAGCCTTCCATGGTCGTTTCCGGCCGCGGACCTTCATCTTTATCAAAGATGATTATCTTTTTCCCCTGTTTTACCTCGACAGGAAATATCTCATCATCCAGCTTCCCCGTCTTCATGGCCTCCACAGCTGCCATCTGCGAACGCAGAGCCCACTCATCCTGATCCTGCCGTGTAATTCCGAATTCATCACCCACTTCCGAGCCGTGAACAGCCATATGCCGGTTATAGAAAGCATCCCACAGGCCGTCGTAAACCGTCAAATCGATGACTGACCGACCGGGAAGGCCCATCCTCACGCCCCATCTCATTTCGGGAAGAGCATACGGACCATTGCTCATGCTTTCCTGGCCTCCGGCAACGCAAATCTCAGCCCTTCCCAGTTGAATCATCTGGACCGCCAGATCGATTGGTTTGATGCCCGAAGAACATACCTTGTTGATTGTAATGGAGGGAACGGATTCCGGAAGACCCGCCAGAATTGTCGCCTGCCGGCTGGGAATCTGCCCGCAACCGGCGGGTACAACCTGCCCCATGAAGACATAATCCACATCCGAAGGCTTGACCTTTCCGTTTGTCCGCCTGAGAACCTCCTTAATTGCCAGAGCTCCCAGTTCGGGAGCGGTAAAGTCCTTCAGCGCTCCGCCGAATCTGCCGTACGGCGTCCGGCATGCCTCTACGACGACAACTTCTCTGAAATTTCCTGTACTGATTTTTTATCTTCCGCCCCATTGTCGAAAAATCCGGCTTTCTCTGACCGAATTTTGCGATTGGCGCATTTGCATACATCTCCGCCCTGGTTTTTTCCAGTTTCTGCGGTACCTTATCCATTCCTTCCCCCTTGATTTTACCTTATTAGGTCTTTATATAAGTAGCAGAAGAGATCCTCAGATGCGAATCAAAGCTTTATTCGATAGCTGTGCTATGCAACTGTGTATTTTTATAGGCTTTTTGCTTCCATCACATGCTCGAAAAAATATTTTGAGCCGCGACGAATCCCTTCTGCAAGACTTCCCTAATATCAGATGCCGGTAATTAGACTATTTCAGACTGTTTAAAATATCTCTGGCAATAATCATTCTTTGTATCTGGTTGGTTCCCTCATAGATTAACGTAATCCGGACATCCCTTGCGTAACGTTCAACGGGGAATTCTTTGGTGTATCCATACCCCCCAAGCATCTGTATAGCATTGAAACACGCCCTATCCGCTGCTTCCGTCGCGTAATACTTTGCCATGGATGCTTCTCTTGCAAAGGGTTTGCCTGTCTCTTTTTTATACGCGGCATTCATAAGGAGGAGCCTCGCCGCCTCCAGCTCCGTATAGGATTCCGCAATCATCCACTGGATAGCCTGAAAATTCGTTATCGGCTGGTCAAACTGCTTTCTATCCATGGCATATCGTGTGGCATAATCCATCGCAGCAAGTCCGATACCCAAGACCAAGAGATCCGATACCGATACGTCCACCCGCCAGTTCCCCCGTGGCTGTCTTGAAACCGCCGTTCAATTTCCCCATAAGGGCCGATTTCGGTATCCGACAGTCTTCAAAGATGAGTTCGTTTGTCACAGAAGCGCACTGCCCCATTTTATGCTCTTCTCTTCCAACGGTGAGACCGGGGATGCCATTTTCCACCAGAAACGTGCTGATGCCGCTGCCCTTTTTTGCTGTCTTATCGGTCACTGCCCAGACAACGAACACACCCGCATATTCAGCGCTGGTAATGAACATCTTATTACCGTTAAGAACCCATTGATTTCCATCAAGGACAGCAGAGGTCTGGAGCGCGGCAGCATCGGAACCCGCCACGGTTTCAGTCAAACCAAATCCACCGGCATAGTATTCACCCGAGCAAATCTTCGGGATGTACAACATTTTCTGCTCTTCGGAGCCAATAGCCTGAATTACCTCACAGACCATGTTATTGACCGACATGGTCACTGCCGTAGAAGCACAGGCCCTTGCAATCTCTGTGACCGCCAGACTGAAGGCCACAACACCTGCTTCAGAGCCTCCATATTCGACTCTTCACATTGATGCCCATCAAACCGAGCTCGGCAAGTTTCCTTAAATTTTTCAAGAAGGTTTCACGATCGCCAACTTGGTCCAGCTTTGCCGCTACAGGCTCAAGCTCCGTCTTTGCGAAGCGCCTTGCTGTGTCTTGAATGATTATTTGCTCTTCTATCAGTTCTAAATTCGTAGCTCTTCCCCCTCTCTTCTATTAATCTATAATATATTGTATCCCTTGCTTCACCTTCAGGCAAAGCAAGGGATGCATTTTTCATTTTTCAATAATAGCCTTGATCACAGGCGGATATTCCGTCTTTGCAGGCAGGAAGATCAGCTCCGGATCAACAAACTCTCTGAGGACGAATAGTTCTTTGTAAGTCGGATTTGGCGTTTCACCCTTAACTTTTGAAACATTCAAGTCAAACCCGCAATTTTCTTTGACCTTCTCCACAGTGACACTGGGGTGTAAGGTTTCCAGGTAGATGATTCCCTCTTTATCAAACCGGTATACGCCCATATTGGTCACTACTCCCACCGGCCCACAGTCCGCATAGGGCGTCCCTTTCCAGACTTCCTTCTTCGGTTTCCATTCCCTTGTCTTGAAATCCCAGCACCACCAGCCCGGTGTTGTGGTATAATCATTCCTCTCCAGAAACCTCCTTTTCTCCTGGAGGATGATGTAGGCGACCCTTTTCGACATGGTTCCTATGTCGGAATTTCCTCCGGAACCTGTGAAGCGGTGTGCCGGGGCATAGTAATCACCGATCGATGTAACATTCACGCCGCCGTATTTGTCGATAGCGGCGCCTCCGAGGAACCCCAGGGTCACAAAACCCTGCTGCAAATAATACCCAAAGGTATCCACCAATCCTCCAAGGGTGGAACACATATTGGCCGCCCTCTGGTCACTCACAGACATGGGCACATGCATGGTTTTCCCGTCACATATCCCGGATTCGTAGATCAACACCGCATTCGGTGCATTCAGCATATTGGCCGCCATAATCCCCACCATGGGAAGTCCCGTACCGGCAAAGACGACATCATCGTTCAGAACCTCATGAGCAATGGCAATCGCCATTAATTCGGGCAGAATAAATTCACCTGCCTTTGCTTTCTCATCGGGCATCTTATCGATTAACTCCATCAATTCTTCCATCGATTTAGCCATTTTCATTTCCCCCCTTTCCTTTAATAACCACTTCGAGCTACGGATAAAGGCATCTTCATCCTGGGCGCCGGGTTCTTTCCCCGCATCATCCTGGTGCTGTATCCGGTGGTGCTGTCCGCTTTGAGAGACAACAGTTTCTTTGCACCGAGCTTCACAACGAAGTCTTCCCAGCTCTTCGGACCAAAGACCCATTCATCGAGCCATTTTTTCAAATCCTCTGCGTTTCTTGATGCTTTATCCATCTCCCTCATAAACGGTGCGTCATAGTCATAATAGAAAGGGACACCGCTCGGAAAGGCTCCCCAGGGCACTTCCACAATGGCATCAACGGTAAAGAAGGGAATCTGATTGGCTTCAGGTTCCTTCCTCATCTCCGCCTCGGGAACGATCTCTTCGGCAGTGATGACAACCTTGTCGCAGGCAAAGGCGATTTCCTTATCAATCGTACCTACACCGCGCCACCGCGCCGTACCCTTATCACCCACCTGTGATACGTGGATGATTGCCAGTTCGGGCCTCGCTGCGGGAAGAAGGACAACATCCCCATCGCCAAAGAAGGGTTCTTCAATCTGTATGAATTTTTTCTTCGAAATTCTCGGATTCTTACCGGTTCTGAGACCTGCTTTCCCCAGTGCATCATAGTCCGGATTGTAGAGGTCCGATCCCAATGGTGCATAATAGGGAATGAATGGCGCTCCGATGGCGCCGGCAAGGAATCTCATGGCCATGGAGCCGTGAGAGTAATCCTCAAGGATTATCTTTCCTGCCTTGTAGATCCTTTCCATGTTGATGTCGAGTTTTCCCGCCATCTCCCCCCAGCCCATCCAGTCGGTTTCATAAATCTTAATGGCGCCGACGGTATTAAGGAGCCAGGTGCAGCAACTGCCATGCCTGTCGATAACATGCAGGTCTTTGAATCCCTGCCTTACTGTCTCCCAGGCAAAGGCCATCGGATTTCTGTTAAACCCCGTAAACCCGCTGAAGGCACACCTGGATTCCGTTATGCATGTATTTCTTGACTGCTTGTTCAAGGGTCATAATTTCAGCTTTTTTAGCTTTTCCGCGAATTCTCGCCATAACTTCCTCCTTTCAAAAAAACATTACCAATTCGCACACCCTTCTCGTTACCAGAATCACAATCTCTGTACATGAGCAACATAGTCTTCAATATGAGGTAAAGGGGACCTAAATCCCCTTTACCTCCAATATTATTTAGTGATGCTCATCATGAACATAGAAGGGCCATTTGTGGAAGAACCACTCGTTCCAGAGAAGCGGGATGATCCACCAGAAGTTCCAGATGAGGGATTCACCACCTGATCAATCTTGCAGCAATATCGTGCTCCATGTGGTGATTGCCCAGTCCCCAGTGACCGAAGTTGACGTAGTAGAACAAATAATAATTGATAACTGTCAGCACAAGCACACCGAACGTTCTGAACCAGAAGGCACCCCAGGAATCTACATCCTTCTGCGGGCACATATCATCGAAATAATGGTGCCACTGGAGGAACGGAATCAGGGTCATACCGGCAATCTCCGCTGCATGTATCCACAGGAAGCGCGCCGGGTTCCCCTTGTCCCCCGCCGGCAGATGCATGAATGACATCGATCCATGTTCGCCCAAAGCGGAATGCCGTTATAACAAATCAGGGCTATTGCATATCCACCCACAACGGTTAAACAAAAGGAAATTATACCTTTCCAGGGCTGAGGCAGCTTAATGAGCGTCCAGGGTTTCATGCGCCAGACGTTCGGCGTCATGAAGAGGATGATGATCATCCACTCCCACCAGCCGAAGACCCAATACACATGGGGAGTGCCACCAGACAGACCGACCCACCAGGGAGTGTTGAATCCAATAGAATTACCGAACATCTTGCCCCAGACCAGACCAAAGAAGGGAACGATAAGAACGACATAGAAGAAAAGTGTGAGTAAGCTGCACCAGCCGATCTCGGCGAGACCGGCGGCAGGCTGCTCAAGGTTGCTGGGACGGATCGGCCATTTGCCAAAGTAGATCGTCACAAAGGGATATGAGAAGAATCCGATCAGAACAAATCCCACGATTGCACTCTGGGCAAGGTGCGCTTTTTGCATTACCTCCAAGGTAATTATTTTCCCGTCGGGCAACACTATCGCCCCTGCGGCTGCCAGTGCATTAATATTGGATTGGCTCAAGAAATTGAACCCTAAACCAAAAATCCGATAAAAAATCACTTCGATAACAAACCATGTGAGGGCCGCGTTCACGATGGTCATGACAACGCCTCTGACGACGGGCGACAACTTCTGAAAGGGCCAGTCACCCAAAAACATGTGCTGCCATAACCCCACCAGAATCATCACGGCGAGTATCATAACCATCGGGTAAGGAAACCAACCTACGGGCCCACGAGGATCGCTCAAAATATACCAGGTAATCCACGCGATCAGAAAAAAAGCTATGGTAGAAATAATGCCTGTCATGGGTTGCCCCCAACGAGGCCGTAATGCTCCTGCCATAATGTCATCCTCCTTTTTTAATTCTTAATGACTTTGCTTAGTTGCTTACATCTTCCTGAACCTGTTTGCCGCAATTCGTCTTTAAGTTGATTATCACCTCCTTCACTATTATTGAGAAACCTAATTATTACCCCTTTGAATGTCCTAAATAAATTCCCGTTGTCCATAAGTTTCCCTTAAATTATTATTAAAGAGGCCATGGACATCCACCCGTGGTCTCAAAAAACACTCAGCTATCATTGATCTCCTAAAAATGAATAGGCGAGAATCACCACATTTCCAAGGAACAGGATTTCTTCATTAAACAGTACGCTTTAATTACGTCTTTCTCCTGATTGTTAAATTAATTTTAGAAACTCTTTCATTTTATAAGAATTTTTATAAGAATGGAGCCAAAAAGACAATATTAAAAGATTAGTAAGTAATATTAAAAAATGATTAATATTTTAGATTAGCGATGATAGGTAAGACCGAAGATTATGCTTTTTTGTTAGGCTTAGTTTACGTCTGATATGATAACGGTATACGTTGACTGCACTTTCAGAAACATTCAGGAATGATGCTATCTCTTTAGTAGTTTTCCCCTCATTGATAAGATTGGCGATCTGCACTTCTCTATTGGTAAGATTCAAATATTTGACTGACAATTTCTGTGCAAAGGGGGATACGATGTCTTTTAAATTAGATTCGAGGACATTGATATAAGACATGCCCTTCAGATCCAAATGGTTTTTCATTTTTTCTATTTGGGGCAGAATAAGTACCTTTACGTTAGACAACACCTTTTGTTCGAGCTCGCTTCTATCCTCCTCTCTCTGTTTCAGCAAAACTCTTAGGGCAGCGTTCAGGTCTTCAAGCTCAAGCGTCTTGGTCTCAAGCTCGTTTTCCCTATTCTCCAGCGCTTCCTCCGCCTGCTTGCGCTCGGTAATATCGCGGATCGACTCAATAGCACCCACGATGTCACCTTTGCTATCATAGAGGGGACTTGCCTTTGCCCAGAGAAAGGCCCTTCTCCACTTTAAAAAGGGAACCCACGTTTCCACGATCAGGAGATCCTTCTCCTTCTTGAGAATAGAATAATAACTCCGCTCAATTTTTTTATCCGGCTTCAGCACCAGATCAAGCAAGATAGGCCTTCGTATACTATAAAACGGCAGGGCATACTCATAGTCCCCTTTGCCCAGCATGTCGGAAGCCTTAACTCCCGTCATTTCCTCAATGGCACGATTCCAGGCAATAACCTTTCCCTGCCGGTCTATTGCAAGCGTCGCATCGGGCAAAAAATCTATGATATCCGCTAATCGCCTCTCTGATTCTCTCAGCGCCTCCTCCGCCTGCTTGCGCTTGGTGATATCTTTCCCTATGCCCAGGACCACATTCTTACCCTGCCAAGTCGTCGGTGTAATGGTCATTTCCATAAATTTGATCTTGCCACGGATGTAGTACTCAGCTTCCACAGTGCCGCCCGATCTCCACAGGGCTTTATACAGCGCTCGCTCACGCCGTTCCTTGTTCGGAGCAAGGAAATCAAGCACATTTTTTGACAGAATTTCTTCCTGTGTACACTGGAAAAACTGAAGTGCTGCATTGTTGCAAGTGATATAATTACCCTCCGAATCGATGACTAGAATGGGATTTACCGTACTCTCAAACAACGTACGGTATCTTTCCTCACTCTCTCTTATTGCCTCTTCAGCCCGCTTGCGGTCGGTAATGTCCCGGACAACAATACATATTACGTCCCGGCCCCCCAGGTTAAACATACTCGTGGATGCTTCTACGGGAAACACTGTTTCGTCATTTTTCCTATGATATCGAAGCGGTACTCTGTGCATTTTCCCGGCGATAGTTATCTCTATAGCTTTTTCTGATTCCTCCGGTTCCGCAGTGATATCTGCATATTTTAGCTTGAGAAATTCGCCCCTTGAGTAGCCATACAACCTTAAGGAGCTCTCATTTACATCGATGATCCGGCGCGTTTCCGCGTCAAAAATAAAAATGGCATCCGGTACCGTTGTAAAAAGTTGCCGGTACTTTTCTTCACTCATTCGCAGCAACTCATCCAGCTGCTTGCGTTCGGTGATGTCCCGGATCGACTCTATGGCGCCTACAACGTCACCCTTGCTGTCATAAAGGGGACTTGCCTTGGCCCAGAGCACGTACTGTCCCCCTCTTAAAGGCACATCCGCTTCCGTCAAAAGTACATCCCCTTCTTTCCTGATAAAACGATACTCCTTTTCAACCTCTTCATCATATCCGAAAACCAGATCGATCAGTATGGGCCTCCTGGCACCATAAAACGGCAAGGAATATTCGTAATTGCCTCTCCCCAGCATCTCGGAAGCCTTAACCCCTGTCATTTCCTCAATGGCACGATTCCAGGCAATTACCCTTCCCTCTCTGTCGATCGCCAGAGTAGCATCCGGCAGAAAATCAATAATGTCAGCCAACCGTCTCTCCGATTCTCTCAGCGCTTCCTCCACCCTCTTGCGCTCTGTTATATCCTTGGAAACTACAGTTACGGCCGTAGTTATTCCATCAGGATCTTTAACCGGACTTAATGTCCGAAGAAAGTATCTCCCATCTCTTCCGCTCCTGTGTTCATGTTGAACGGCCTGCCCTGTCTCGAAAATGCGTTTCACGATTTCTGTAAATTCTCTCGCATCCTCTTTGGAATGGAACTCTTTGTAAGACCTTCCTTCCATCTTGTCTAACGGAATACCAAACCTCAACAGATGTCCGTCATTCATGAACAGATACCTGCAATCTTTGTCAACCAGATACATCAAATCAACGGTGGATGCGAGGGACCGGTATTTCTCCTCTGATTCCTGGATTATTCTTTCTGCCTTTTTGTGCTCGGTTATGTCCCTGATTGACTCAATGGCTCCTACGACGTCACCCTTGCTGTCGTAAAGGGGACTTGCCTTTGCCCAGAGCACATACTGTCCTCCCCCTAAAGGCACATCCGCTTCGGTCAATAGGACATCTCCCTCTTTTTTTATAAAACGATACTCCTTCTCAATCTCTTCATCATATCCGAACACCAGATCGATAAGTATGGGCCTGCGAATGCCGTAAAATGGCAAGGAATATTCGTGATTCCCTTTTCCCAGCATCTCGGAAGCCTTAACCCCCGTCATCTCCTCTATGGCGCGATTCCACGCAATAACCTTCCCCTTACGATCAATCGCCAGCGTTGCGTCAGGGAGAAAATCAATAATATACGCCAACCGCCTCTCCGATTCCCTCAGCGCCTCCTCGGCCTGCTTCCGCTCCGTAACGTCTATGGCATTACCTAAGATAGCCCGCCTGCCATTGTATTGAATCGGAGAGACTATTTGAATTATGAACCTGATCTTGCCCTCTTTGGTCACCATTCTGAATTCATACGGCGAAGAGTCTCTACCCTGCAGCATCTCACGAGCCTTGTCCTTTACCATTTCCCTATCGGCCGGATGAACGATGATATCGGAATTCTGGCCTATGAGCTCTTCCGCAGTATAACCGGCATAAACAATAGCACTTGTGTTAATATAGCGGAATCTTCCATCCTGTACGATAAACGCGGCAGCTAATGATTTTTCTGTGAGGCTTCTAAAGAGCTGCTCATTCTCCCGGAGCTTTCCTTCCGCCTCCACACGCCCAGTGGATACTGTTTCCGGACTTGATGCTTTTTGAAGTGGATTTTTGCCAAATGGTTTTTCCGACATTTATGATTCTCCATCTCCTAAAATCAACCATCCATTAGAAATGGCATTGTAAGAAGTATTATCCATGATAGCTTTATTGCCGCATACCTATATATTAAATATATATTTTTTAATTGTGGCTACAGGCTCCTTAGAGATGAAGCCGGAATCACTTTTTCTTCAATTGCAGGATGATATCCATTTAGAGTATTTTTAACGCAATTTGTCTCAAGAAGTAAAGATTTTTTACTCATAATTGACGGTACCGGGAAAAGTCTCCCCGTTTCACACTAGTTTCCCATTACGGGGCATAGATAAATGTTCTTATAAAAAAAACAAATTGGATTATCATTGACAACCCACCGTCTCTTTTCTATACTATTCAACATAGCAGAAGCTGAATTTATGAAAGAAAATAAATATTAGTTCCAAAAATAAGGGTGCAGTTTGGCATGGAACCCCGGCGTAGCCCACAAAATACTATAAAGATGAACCACCAGGAAGAACTTAGAGACATAAATTTGAAGCTCTCCGGAGCAAGCTCCGGAGAATCTCCAATCCTTGAGGAAGAATCTTCAAACATGATTCACTCGCTTCCCCCGCAGCAAGCTACATGGAATGCGCTCGCTGTCGGATTCAGGATTGATTGGCAGGGTTACAATACCGATGATCCCAGGACTCGCGAGGAAAGAGTTGATGTATCTCCTGCCGGCACTGAGGGAATCTTTATAGATCTGGAATCTCCCGAAAATGACTGTGAAAAGGCATAATGTAAATTATACCAATTGTCTCGCAATACCACAAAGAACAATATATCCAAGGGTACATTTTCGAGGGTATGTCTATGTTTGAAGAAACCGCAGGACTATGGATACGTGAAATGATCCAGGAATGCAAATTACAAGGGGACGACCAAGAATTCCTGAGGCAACTCACTGAAGATTACGCACGCCGACTTGAAGATATTTTTTATTGTGAGGTTAGAAATAATTTAGAAAAATCAGGAAAGGTAGAGGAATTTGAAAGAATGCTGCTCTATGATAGTCAATATATAAATAAGTATTTGAACCAGCTTATTCCCGGTTACACAGGTTTTAAGGCAGATACCTTTGAAAAAGCAAAAAAGATGATCCTGGAAACTTGAAAGGCTGGGAAGGCATTCATGAGAGTTATCTTCCTGGGCACCAACGGCTGGTATGATACTGATACCGGTAACACTATCTGCATACTTATAAGAACAACGGATTATGAGATTATATTGGATGCCGGAAATGGATTTTATAAAATAGACCAGTATATCCCGAAAGGGAATTCGAAGCCCGTCTATCTCTTCCTAAGCCATTTTCATTTAGACCACATCGTAGGCTTACATACACTGATGAAATTCGATTTCTCCCTTGGTCTGACCATTTGCGGTCCAACCGGCACGAGGGACATCATGGGAACATTTATCAATAACCCTTTCTCGGCGTCCTTTTCACAACTCCCATTCTCAGTAATCATATATGAACTGCCTGAAGAACACTCTAAGCTTCCCTTCAGAGTTGAAGCCAAAGAACTCTACCATGCTTCCCTTACTTTAGGATACAGGATCGAGATAGAAGGGAAGGTGATAAGTTACTGTCCTGATACAGGTTACTGTGAGAATGCCGTCGATCTAGCTAGATCGTCAGATCTCTTGATAGCTGAATGCGCATATAAAAAAGGTCAGTCCTCTGAAAGCTGGCCGCATCTTAACCCGGAAACTGCTGCAAGGATTGCCAGGGAAGCCAAAGCAAAAAGTTTAGCCCTTGTTCACTTCGATGCTGAAACATATAAAACTATAGCGGAAAGAAAAGAATCAGAGAGGGTGGCCCAAGAAATATTCAAGAACGCATTTATAACAACCGATACTATGGCAATAGAAATATAAGCTCCGGCGCACTCAGGATTAAGGAGAGCTTTCATGGTGAAAAAAATACTGGTAGTCGATGACGACGCATCGGTTCGGGATTTGCTTAAAGATACTTTCTGTAATGAAGGTTATAAAGTCCAACTGGCAGAAGGGGCCGAGCCGGCCTTTGAAATTCTGAAAGAAGAAAACATTAAGGTCATATTTCTGGATCTCAAGCTATTCGGGATGAACGGCATAGAGCTGTGCAAACAAATAAAGAAAAACAACCCCACTGCTATTATCTTCGCGATGACCGGCTGGGCAGCATTATACGATATAGAGGAATGCAGGGAGGCCGGATTCGATGACTTCTTCACAAAACCGGTCCAGATTGATATGCTTTTGAAGGCTGTTGATGATGCATTTGAAAAGCTCGATCGCTGGCGAATAAAGTATCGTTAATTTCTTTAAAACGAGATGCCCTGTTCGAGCTTCTCGTCGAATCGGTGCTCTTATTTTTGCATATTAAATGATTCCGCGGCATATTTATACTGCATCGGCAGCAGAATGATACTTATCCTTCTGTTACGCGGGTCATTCGGGTAAAGCTTGATCAACAAATCGTTATCCGCATATCCTATTACTTTGGCAATCCTGTCCGGCGTTATTCCGTCATTTTCAAGAACCCTTCTTGCCGCCGACGCCCTGGCGGTAGAGAGTTCCCAGTTAGTCATTTCACCGCCTCTATAAGGAAGCGCATCGGTATGTCCTTCAACAACAATTTTATTTGGTGTCTCTTTTATCGTTTCAGACACCAGCGACAGTATTTCTAACGCCTTGTCGGTGGGCTTTGCACTGCCCAGAAGAAACATTTGGCTCCCCTCATTATCTACAATCTGGATCCTGACAGCTCCTTCATGAACATCGACGAGAACCTGATCTTTCAGTGTTTTTAGGTTCGTGTCCACTGCTGTTTTAATTTTTGTTTTCAATTTCTCAGGAGATATCTCTTCTTTCTTCCCCGGTGCCACATCCGAAGTTCGGCCCAGACCCCTTTGTTCAAGGATTCCCGCTCCCCCCCTTGTAAACGTCTCCCCCTGTTCTTTGAAAACGTTGAATTCCTTGAAGTACTGCGATAATGCGGCCCTTCTGTCAGGAGATACCATTGAGAGTAACCAGAGCAGTAAAAAAAAGGCCATCATCGCCGTAACAAAGTCCGCATAGGCAACCTTCCATTGTCCACCATGGTGTGCCGCATGTTTCTTTATCTTCTTGACAACAATGATAGGTCTTAATCTTTCAGCCATTATTTCCTTACCTTCCTCACAGCTTCCTCAACTTCTATAAAGCTAGGCCTCTGCTTTGCCGGAATGACCCTCCGTCCGAATTCGATCGCAACCATTGGTGCTGCATTATTGCTTACAAAGGACTTGAGGGCAATTTTCAGGACATTCAAATATTGTAGTTCTTCCTGAGCAATAAATTCCAGGTTCTTTGCAACAGGCCCTACAAAGCCATAGCACATCAAGACCCCGAGGAACGTACCTACCAGTGCCGCTCCAATACTGTGTCCCAAAACCTCCGGCGGTTCACCTATCTTCCCCATGGTTAAGACGACCCCTAATACGGCAGCTACGATACCAAGTCCGGGTAAGGCATCTGCTGTGGTCGCCATGCTTTTCGACGGTATCAGGGCATCTTCATGATGTTCTTCCAGTTCAGTCTCCATCAGTGATTCCAGCTCGTGTGGCTCAATCGTAGTCGTTATGACCATTCTCAATGTATCCGTAATAAAGGTAATGGCATGGTGGTTTTTAAGGATCTTCGGATAATTTTTGAAAATTGAACTTTCGTCCGGCGCATCCACATCGCCTTCAATAGACACCAAACCCTGCTTTCTGATCTTGTAAAATATCTCGCTCAATAACATCAGGATTTCCAGGTAATCAGCTTTTAAATAGGGTTTGTTATTGAATATTGTTAAAACGCTGCCCGCGGTTGATTTAATTACCCTCATAGGTGATGCAATCAGAAAGGCTCCAAAGGCTGCACCAAATATAATAAGCACCTCGGCAGGCTGGAGCAGAACATAAAGGTTACCGTGCTCCATGAGATAGCCGCCGGCGATGGCCCCTGTAACAACTATGAATCCTATCACAACTATCATATATTATTTAAAACTATCCCCTTTTCGCACTCAGGATCTCCCTCTGTCTTCTGAAGACGAATTTTATGATCTCATCTCTTATATCATCACTCATTTCCGTAAACTTGACGGCCGTATTGAAGTGATCACCTTCCTGTTCAGACTTGACCACATCGCCATATAAGTAAAGAGCCACGTGAGGGTACATGTAAAGCAACATCTTTATTTCCAGGAAATCGCCCTTATTGTACTTTCCCTTGGACTTGAAACCCATCCCGTTGCCGCTGATATTCAACATTTGGTAGGTTAAAGTGCTGAACCCTTCACGTTCGACCGAGAGGGAACTGATGATCGAGTCAAGTTTTGCATTTAACATATCAAGCCACTGTGCCAGAAGCTTGTCGTCCGGTTCAGGCGGTTTCGCAAAATCGTTTAGGACTGCCACTCCGGAAATTCGAGGTCTGCGGACCTGCCGCTCTGCCGGTGGAACGAGACGAATCTCAAATGGTAGATATGCAGTTACCCTGGCGTATTCTCTCTTGTCATCAACATAATCCATAATCTAACTCCGATTTATGTAAGGGCCATAATCCTTCGACGATTTCGTAAAGAGTCTCCCTGCCCGCATCAGAGGCAGGCTTCTGCTGAAGAAAACTTATTGCGGATCACCCATACATACATCCACCACGAATGGTCCTTCATCCATTTCAAAAGGAATAACAACGCTGGGACCACCCAGCACATGCGTAATTGAATGTTCTTTACCTGAAACGACAGTCGGAATGGAGGCAGATAGACTATAGCCCATCGCTTCAATTTTTTTCCTTGCCGCACCGGATACCATATTCGTGATCTCGCCAACAGCATCCCTGATATCCCCATTGATAGAGGTCATCTCCTCACCCAGCATGTTTGATACTATTTTAAGTATACTGCCAGCAGAGAAACTCAAGGCAAGCGAACCCTTTATCGTTCCTGTGATACCGATAATTCCGGAAACATCACCTTTGGCTAAATTGTTCTTCTTGAGATAAGGCTTACCGGGCCTGGGGTTCACAAAGGCCATCGTTGTTAATACCTCAATGGTTCCCTCCAGAAAGGGATTAATAAATTTAACATCCATGACTCAATGCCTTTCAAAATTATTTGATAGTTCTTCATGATCTTGTCTATTTTTTCACCGAGGACTTCGTGAGTAAATGGTTTCACGATATAATCGTTCACACCGGCTTTAACCGCTTCCACCACATTTTCCTTAAGGGACTCCGCTGTCACCATAAGAAAAGGCATTGCGCTCAGCTCACTATCTGACCTGACAGCCCTTAAAAGCTCAATCCCCGTCATATTGGGCATATTCCAGTCGGAGATGACAAAATCTATTTTTGTCGACTTCAGTTCCTTC
Source organism: uncultured delta proteobacterium (assembly GCA_963695875.1). Classification (GTDB taxonomy): domain Bacteria; phylum Desulfobacterota; class Syntrophia; order Syntrophales; family UBA2185; genus DATKLL01. The sequence continues at coordinate 75,699 of CAVOID010000015.1, forward strand.
AAAGCAAGCACACCGTCCTCAGCTTCGGTAACATTTTCAAAGCCGGACTGTTTCAAAAGGTTCCTTATAACTTTTCTCATTGTTGCAAAGTCATCGACTACCAAGATTTTAATTTTTTTAACATCCATAATGCTTCCTCCCGCGTTAGATCAATTCCTCAAGTTTCTTTTACTTTGAAAACTTTACATTTCACTCAATTCGAATAAACCTTCCGGATCCAGTATCAATCCTATGTTCCCATCTCCCAGGATCGCACCGCCGGAAACCCCTTTTACATGTCTTAAGCTTTCACTGAGACCTTTAATGACAACCTCTTCTTGACCAATGATCTCATCTACCAGCAGGCATTTCGATCCGTTTTCACCATCAACAACCACGACTGTCGCTTCCCAGGGATTCCGGCAATCAGGTTCTATTTCGAATAGATCATGCAGCCGTACCAAAGGCAGAAGGTTACCCATAACATTTATAACCTCACCTCGACCGATGACAGTGTTGTAATATTCCTTATTGGGACGGAGCAATTTCCTGATCGCGACGGTAGGAACAATATATTTTTCGTGACCTACCCTCACAATCATTCCGTCTATAATGGCCATCGTCAGAGGGAAGCTTGTCACGAACGTTGTTCCTGACCCGTAATGACTGTTGATCTCTATCTTCCCTCTCAATTTGTCTACCGCTTGCTTTACCACATCCATTCCGACTCCCCGGCCGGAAACATCCGTTATCTTTTCGGCCGTCGACAATCCCGGCAGCAAGATAAAACGATATATATCCTGATCTGAAAGGCCGGTTGCAGAATCAATAATCCCGTTTGTAAGGGCCTTGTTGAGTATCTTTTCTTTATTTAAGCCCTTCCCATCATCGGATATCTCAATCAAGATGTTACCGCCTTTATGGTAAGCCTTCAGCTGGATTGTGCCTGTCTCTTTCTTACCCGCTTTTATTCGCTCCTCCGGAGATTCAATGCCATGATCCACTGCATTTCTGATCAGGTGGACAAGAGGGTTATAAATCTCCTCCACCATATTCCTGTCTATTTCCGTATCCTCACCAACTGTGACTACATTAACCGCTTTTCCGGCGGATTTTGACAGATCTCTGACCAAACGAGACATCCTCTGAAACGTCTGCTTTATGGGAATCATCCTCAAACTCGTGGATGTCCTCTGCAACTCCGATGTGATACTGGCACAGCTGGGAGATATCTCTAAAAAATTTTCTGTCCGTATTCGACTGAACGATAGGGCTCTGCCTGATCATCGACTGGGTAATGACCAACTCCCCCACCATGTCTATCAGATCATCCAGCTTCCTTGTATCCACTCTGATGGAAGTCGTATCGACTACCTGACTTGTCTGTTTTCTCAGTGCCTGAGATACCTGTTTGGGAGTTGCTTTACCTTCGGCAATCAGTACTTCACCGATCTTTTTGTCGGGTGATGTCTTTGCAGCTTCGAGAGCTTCCTCCAGGGTATCTTCGGAAATGAGACCGTCTTCTACGAGAATTGCCCCTATCTTCTTCGGCTCTGACCTGTTCATACTTACCCTCTTGCACACTTTTTATCCGTTTCTCCAATGACGGTATATCGATTTCAAGTGATGCATCTGCCTTGCCTTCCAGACGATCTTTCACCTGCCCGATCATTGCCTTCAAGGCATCAGCCCCGTCAAGAATAACATCAATAACCTGAGGCGTCACGGACAGTTCATTATTTCTCACCTTGTCAAGAAGATTCTCCAGATTATGGGCAAGATCACGAATCTTTTCCAGGTTGAGGAAGCTTGCCACACCTTTGATGGAGTGAAATGGTCTGAAGATGGTATTTACATAATCCTTGTTCTCGGGATCCTGCTCCAGATTCAAGATATTCACTTCAATCTCGTTGATATATTCAAGCCCTTCAATAATAAAATCCCTCAATAAAGATTCGTCCTGAGCTTCAACTTCTTTTCCTGTTGCGGCGCTTACTTCTTTGTCCGGCTCCTGCACATATTTCGACCGCAATTATTTTGGCTTCAACAGCAGGTGAGGTGCCCGTCAGGCGGCAAACAGATTCCATGAAACCACTTATGTCTCCCTGATAGCCACCAGTTTTGGTAAAACTCTGATCAATCTCCTGCATCATAGTTATACCCTTTTCGAAGGTGGCAAAGGCACTCTCGATATCTTTGATTTCATCGAGGATCTTCTTTTCTAAGAGACAGCTCAACCCTTTAGCTACGCAACACATAGGATCTATCTTCAGAGTCTCGGCACCTTTGATAATAGCGTCAAGCTGATTGAGCAAGTTTCCGGCTGTCGGGATATCGATATCCCGATCTTCTAAAAACAAAAATTTCGAAGCAATTACATCGATTAATTTCAGCAATTCATTATGTGACATTGTTTACACCATCCTTAGTATCTCATGAGCAACTTGTCCCAATGGTACTACCTTATCCGCAGCACCGAGTTTAATTGCCTCTTTCGGCATACCGAAGACTACACAGGTTTTTTCATCCTGTGCGATTGTCTTCGCACCTGCCTGCTTCATTTCTAAAAGCCCCTCTGCACCGTCTGCCCCCATACCTGTCATGATCACTCCGATAGAGTTCGGCCCGCATATTTTGCAGTTGCCTTGAACAGAATATCGACTGATGGACGCTGATGGTGAACTCTCGGACCATCCTTGACCTCAACATAGTATCGCGCACCGCTTCTCCTCAAAAGCATGTGGTAATTGCCCGGGGCAATCAAAGCCGTCCCTGGTGTCACAGAATCATTGTCCTCCGCTTCCTTAACCGTTACCTGACACAGGCTGTTCAGTCTCTCGGCAAAGGCCGTTGTAAAATTCGCCGGCATATGCTGCACAACAAGAATGCCCGGTGAATTGGGCGGCATTTTGGTAAGCACTTCTTTTAACGCCTCTGTGCCACCTGTTGATGCGCCGATAGCGATTACCTTGTGAGTCGTTTCGGCAAGCGCTCTTATCGGTTCAGGCTTTTCGGAATCTGTCTGATAGTCAAACCGCCGCGATATATTTGCAACCGAGGCAATCCTGATCTTTTCTGCCAGCATATCGCTCATATCACCTACGGAATAAGAGCCGCCCGGTTTTGCAATGACATCAACAGCCCCTATTTCCATTGCCTCTAAAGCCAATTTGCTCCCCTTCGGTGTGAGTGAACTTACGATGATCACCGGCAATGGATAGTACTTCATTAACTTCTTAAGAAATGTCAACCCATCCATTCTCGGCATTTCGATATCCAGTGTTATGACCTCTGGCTGCAGCTTCAGAATTTTATCTCTAGCTACAAAGGGGTCAGGTAGCTGTCCCCACGACCTCAATGTCGGGAAATCTGGAAAGCTCCTCGGAAAGTATTTTCCGGACAATCGCAGAATCATCAACAATGAGTGTTTTTATTCTTTGCTTTGTCATTCTTTTAAAATCATCTAATCTAACAGTGTAAGGACTGCGCCGAACCTTTCACCATCGGAATCAAAACACAACCTGCAGGCATTTCTACCCTGCGCGACTTCACTCGGCCGTCGTGAAAATGATGGTATGGAAAGATCAAACACCTTCGTCTGGTCGTGCCTCCCTAAATAGTTCCCGCAAATCATGTTGGCCGCTTCTTTTATGCAATCCTCAATGTCCTCGTCTGTTATCTCTTCTCCCTCTAAACCTAATAAATTTTGAACCATGCTTTTTGCCAATCCCTCAGAGGCTAAGATTTTCAGTTCACCCTTTTGGGCGCCGCTAAACTGTATGGCTGCCCCCACGTCATAGTCTGAACATTCATCCTCTACAGGTTCGAGAAAGACGTAAAACATCTTTTCAAGAACATCAAAAATCGCCGCCATCATTGTCTCTTTCACTTCCTGCATAAGTTCCTTCATCCCCCACGCCGATTACTTCATAAAGAATTTTTCTGACATATTCAGGTGAAAAAGGTTTTCTGATAAACTCTTTTGCACCCATCTCCAAGACTACCTTCCTCCTCTCATCGCTGCCTTCCGTCGAGACAATAACGACAGGGATTTCTTTTAAGAGACTATCCCCCTTCAAGGCCGCAAGCAGCTCCACGCCATTCATTTCCGGCATATTCAAGATCCGATAAAATAATGTCCACCCAGACCTTTGACAAAATTTCCAATGCCTGTTTTCCGTTCCCGGCCTCATAGCATTGATCCATTTTGAAACCTGAAAGCGTAATAATCTTTTTGATCACGGAACGCATTGAATTGGAATCGTCAACGATCAGGACGTTAAAAGACATTGTAGCACCTCATAATTATGATACTGAAACACTGTAAATATACTTCCCATAAAATCAGCACTCACTTTTATATCTAAACTATACCAAGCAATTCCTTGGCGCGCTCAAGATCCCCCAGCATCGTCATGATGCATTCTTCGAAATCCCTTTGACGAAGTTTGAACCTGACGATCGCCTCAGATAATCCCTTGTATGCAAGTCCATCATTCCCCAGACCAATTCCCATCATGATACAGGCCTGATCGGCAAGATAAATGAGCCAGGCATTATTGTTATCCCCGTCCGGCATCAAATCAGGTCTATGGTGGTAAACAATCGCATCCCGCATATCAGCGGGAAAATTCCACTGAGAAGCTATCTTCCCACCCAGTTCCGCATGATCGATGCCGATAACCTCTCCCTCCGCTTCAAGAAAAGAAATCCCCTTATGAGAAACGATATCATAAATTTTCATAAACGACTCATCGACAAATTCACCCATGATAACTTTTCCGATGTCATGTAGAAGGGCTGTCGTATAAAGTCTGGCATCTTCACAATTAAAAATTCTTTTAGACAATATCTGGGACATCAGGGCAACACCCACAGAATGCTCCCAGAGTTTGTTCGCATCCAGACCATATCCCTTTGCTTTCTTGTAAAATTTTGATACGCCAGCAGCTTCGACAGCTCGGACGACAGCAACCTTGCACCCAGCCCGGGCCAAGCATGAAGTGATAGACGATCAGCTGACTCTTGCTGCCGAACAGATCGGACAGCGTTTCCCGGCCGTTCGGTCCTTCGAATACATAATTTTTGTCCACCTTCACCCATGGCAATGCACGCCGCGCTTCGCTCAGCTGATCGCGTGCTCTGGTAAAATCCTTTTCCTTGGCAAGCAGCGCCTTGCGCGCTGCCAGCCATTCATTCTGCGAAACGATAGCGTGTTGCATGACTTACCTCCGCATGACTGTCAGGCTTTTGCCGGCGTCATCCAGCCGACGCCAGCCCCGCCGGGCTCTTTGAGAATTGCGATACGGCCGACGCCGGGAACGTCAAAGATCGGCCGCATCAGTGTCGCGCCGGCCGATTGGGCCTTTTTCACGCGGGCGTCGACGTCGTCGACGGCGAGATATGACATCCAGCTTTCGGGAACGCCGTCGAACTGCGGGCTGGTCGAGGAAAAAGGCCGCCGACATAGTCGCCGCCCATCCTTCTTGGCAACCCAGTAGGTGCCATCGGGCATTGGCATGGGGTCGAAACTCCATCCGACCGTGGAGCTGTAGAACTTCTTCGCCTTCTCGGCGTCGCGGGTCATCAGCTCGTTCCAGTAGAAACGTCCATGGGACCATTCGTGTGGCATGGCCAACTCCTGTCACTATTCTGAAAGATATTTGTCGAGTTTCTCCAACGCGCTGCTCCAACCACCCTGATGACGGTCGCGCGCGTCCGTGTCGAAGAATTGCTCGTGCAGCAGTGTCATGATCGTTCCGTCACCGTCACGTTTGAACGTCAGTGTCACCAGCAATTCGCGCTCGGGTGTGGACTTCCAGGCCCAGGTGAAAACAAGTTTCTCGTTCGGGATGACCTCCCGGTAAACCCCGCTGACATCGTGGTCCTCGCCGTCCGGAGCTCTCATGACCCAGCGGTAGCGGCCACCGGTGCGCAGATCGTTTTCCGCGCTTAGAGCCTTGATTTCGCCTGGACCCATCCAGCGTTTTACTTTTCCGGATCCGTCCATGCCGCGAAGACTTTTTCCGGCGGCGCGTTGAACCGTCGCTTGATGGTGAGGCTGGGTTTGACTGTGAGGGTGGTGGCCATGTTTCTTCCTCCAAAAAGGCAGCAAGTTCGTCCAACCGGTCCGTCCCAGAACTTCTGGTAGCGGTTGAGCCAATCGTTGGCGTCGCGCATAGGTTCCGCCCGCAGGCGGCAGCTCACGATGCGGCCGCTCTTCTCGCGTCCGACAAGTCCGGCATCCGACAGAACGTCGAGATGTTTCATGACTGCCGGCAACGACATCGAGAACGGCTTGGCAAGTTCGCTGACCGAAAGGCTTTCGTCTTCACTCAACCGGGCGAGCAACGCGCGTCGCGTCGGATCTGCCAGCGCGCCAAAAGTGCGATCGAGGTTTGGTTTGGAATAGTAAACCATTTGGTTAAGTATAGGGATATGCGTTTCGTTGTCAAGCGGATCGGCATTTATCTTTCGTTGACCAAAAGGGATTAGAGGTAGCCGGAGATGGACCCTGTATCTCTCGCAACCGCTTTTGCCGGCGCTCAGATAAGCAGCGCGCAGA
>CAVOID010000016.1:0-60866 GCA_963695875.1 uncultured delta proteobacterium
TTCAACGAATTTCAACTTATTATTCCTCCATATATCCCATATGTTTTCTTTTAGAATATTTCCGACGACAAATCTTTTTTGCCAATCATGAGAACAGACCAACACATCACCGTTTAAATCGACTTTAATCATGTAGAACGGATAGTAACAAGCTTTTTGCAAAGGCAATGTTTCGATTGCTGATTCACCCTTGTCCCTATATTGATTGGAATCTACCAATCCACCTCTATTGGAAATTATCAATCCGTAATCACCGTCTTCATAATATCTTCTTCTGAGCAGCATCTGTGAATCCGACATGCCTAATTCAGTTTTCATTTTATTAAAGTGCTCAAACTGATGTGCACCATCATAAAGACTGACACAAATGGCATCTAACCCGGATTTAAATAGTTTTTTTCCATTTTGGGAAGCCCCAAAAGATCTCCGTTTGTTATAATTTCAAGAACGGAATTCGGCAGAACAACTTTTGTTTCTCGAACGAGTTCTTCCAAATTCTTGTGCAATAACGGTTCGCTGAAGCCTGAAAAAATTATTCTGCCATGGTAACCAATTGATTTTAAATCGTGTAACAGTTTTTTGTATACTTTCAACTCCAACTCGCCTTGGATGTTATTTTTTTTATAAAAGTCTTTGTCAGATATCGGACAAAAAGCACATGCTCGCGTGCAAGCAGCGACAATATTTAATTCCACAATTGAAAACACAGGGAAGCCATCGATATATGTTAAAGTGTCCTTAACTATCTTGGCTTTTTTTTCACACTCAAATCCATGCTTTTCTCCATCTGTAAGAATTAATTAGCATCACATCCACCTAGCATAGGGGGTGCGCAGGTTTCATTATCTGCGATATTCTCGGACTAAACTATCGTTCTTCATCAAACTCTCAACCTTCATTAAATCTTCAGGAGTATCAACGCCGTAGGTTTCAAAGTCCTCTAAAACCATTTTTACCTTATACCCGTGTTCCAATACTCTCATCATATCCACCGACTCGACAATTTCAAGGGGAGTTGGATTGAGATGATTGAATGTAAGTAAAAAATCTCGCCTAAAAGGAATGATAGGCACCTGTTTCAGCATGGGAACGCTCGTAGCACCTTTTCCATGATGGTATAGGCTCCCTTGAATAATAAAGAGCAAAACCCTGTAGATCAATAACAACCTTTACCGTGTTCGGGTCTTCTTGTTCCTCACGGGTTTTTATCTTACCCATAAGATTAACGATATCAATACTCGTATCATCCATCATCGGCTTAACTGCGAGGTCTATCATCTCCGGGCAAAGCATCGGCTCGTCACCCTGTATCATAACGACAATATCTCTTCCGGTCTCTTGTTCAATTTTTGCCATTGCCTCTGCCGCCCTGTCTGATGCCCGTTCGTGGGTATCGGCAGTCATTACTGCCTTCCCCCGGAAGATCTTACATAATCAAAAATCTCTTGGTCACATGTGGCCACCCACACGTCGTTAAGCAGTTTACACATTCTACTCCGATAGTACACATGACCAATCATCGGGATGCCGAGGATCTTTGCCATTGGTTTGTTGGGAAATCTCGTCGAAGCCATTCGCGCTGGAATTATACCAAGAATATTGATTTACCACTCCTTGCTTTAATCATTAGCGTTACTTTAGATTACCGAGTGTCTCTCTGCATTTTGTCCCGAGATACAACATATCTACTCCAACAGCGACAAAAGAATAACCTTTTCTCCTGTAATTCATAGTCATTGCCGGATCGGGCTGCACGACATGAAATCCCATCGGTTTTTGCATCCTTCGGCAGGTATCTTCATAATGCTGTAATGCCTGCTGCACTTCCGGCCTGTCAAACTCTCCAGGCCATCCCAGTGAGCCAGAGGGGTTCATAGGGACCAACAAAGGAGCCATCTACCCCGGGAGTGCACAATATCGCCTCAAGATTTTCAATTGCCTTCATGTGCTCGATCTGGACAATCACCACACTCTGGTTTTCCACCCATTTTTTATACTCATCGAAACCGAACCCGTATTTCTGCGCTCGAGCCAGACCAACGCCCCTCGTTCCAAGGGGGGGGGTACTTTACCGCACTTACAGCAGCCTCTGCTTCGGCGCGACTATTGACCATAGGCACGATGACACCATGCGCTCCCGCGTCCATAATGCGTTTGATACAGGTTGGATTGTTTTCTCCCGTCCTGACGAGCGGCACAGTACCACATAACTCGATGACCCTGATCAAGTCCTGGGCTTGGTGAAGTGTGATTGCGCTATGCTCCATGTCCACGGTCAGCCAGTCAAAACCGGCTTGAGACATAATCTCCGCTATCGCTGGATGCCCGGTGGTTATCCAAGAACCGATGGTAAAACTATTCTCACCCAGATGTTGTTTTAGATTTATCATGCCCTCATCCTTTGCGATTTTCTATCATCTTTCCTTAATCTTTATTGCAGGGATTCCGCTTACAATAGTATAAGGTTCAACGTCCTTAGTAACTACTGCCCCTGCTGCAATGACGGCACCTTTGCCAATCACAACGTCAGGCAATATGGTGGCAGATGTACCGATCCAAACATCATCCTCAATAATAATTGTACCGGGAGTGTGACCTTGCCTATTGATAGGAATGTTTCTGTTATCAAATTTATGATTGCTCGATCGAATAACCACATGTGAAGCAATTAAAACATCCCTTCCTATTTTAATAGTTCCTCGTTCTGATGCGTCGACCATTACACAAAAATTGATTCCTGTACTATCACCAATAATTAATTTCCCCCCCATTCAGAGCATAGACATAATCATCCCCTTGGAAAAACACATTATTCCCGATATACATATTTTCTAAGCCGTCGATAACACAGTGCTCCCCTATGCTGATTGTCCCCGCATGAACCGAATTTCCTTTGGTAATAAACCCTTCTCGACTGATGTCCAATAATCCCAGGAATTTTCGAAAGAAATGAAGCAATCCATATCGATACTTCTCTCCTGATTTTTCCCATCATGACTGAGCCTCTTACACAAATGAACGTGGTGGTAAGGTATCCTTTTGTCCAGTTCTTATCAAAATAGATTCAACCCTAATGCCTTTCGATGATGGAAAGAATTAATCACATGTATATATATCAAGCAATTCTCCCTAAGAAATAATAAGGAATTCTATTCTCTAGTTCTTGCAAATTGATCTGCTGATCGATCTTTTCAAGAGCCAGAAATTCACCAAAGATTTCAAGCAACTTATGGGGATGGAAGGTTGTAGAAAGATTAAAGTCATCATACGTCAGCATGCATAAGAACGAAGATGGCGACTTCTTCCTCATAAATTGTTTAATGTACTTGGCATAATTTTGAACTACATTAATGGGCATTTCTACAAATGAATGACTATTCCATACACAGTCAACCGTAGCATTTACCCTTTCAATTTGCCAAGGCGCAATGGCGAGTATCTCTCGTTCATTATTATCGGAGAACGCTATTTGGTCCTTGTCTGCGCTTTGTTTATAATCAATGACGCCGGGGAAGAAACATTTCAGATACTGAGTGCCGATATAAAGATTGGGTGGTATATCAAGGTAGATATATTTTCTAATGTTTGGGTACATACGCATCAACAAATGCGCGTTTGCTCCAAAACCGCCACCAATCTCAAAAATTGAGTGAACTTTCTTAAAGTCAATCTTTGAAGAGTAATTGTAGATTCGCACGACGCATTCTATATAGAATAGGCTGTATGTTTTACCGCAAAAACTCACTACATTTTCCACACCCCCTACCATACCGTCTGGAATATCGTATTCCTCTTGAATTTTCTCAAACCATTCCCGAAATCTATGATTCATATAGAAATCACGATAAAGCCTGATCAGTTGGTCTTGTTGTTTGATAATCTTATCAAATCTATCTGTAAACCTTTTACCTGCATGAGAGGAAAATATCCGCTCTAAACACCTGTATATGAGCGAACCTCCTTTCCAATAGGCCAAGGGATCAAGGTTTGATGCATCCGTATAGCTTCCGCTCATCGCAATGCTCTTATGGTGTCGAAAATTCTTAATTCCAAGTAGCTTAATTGCACGGACTGTCCTCTTGGAATACGCTCGCCAGTAAGGTCCGGGTTTATATATTGACTTTTGCGGAGCCATATCTTTAAGCATCAGATCAAGTAAATCCACATCATCCACGAGCATTTTCATTTCATCCATTTCCTATTGCCTTTTCTTCTTGTCTTGGAAGGGTGAGCACCTATCAATTTCTTCGCTTTGATAACCTCAACTTTTGGGTCGCATTTTCAACAGTTTTAAAACGGTATTTACCAGAACTGTCACATCGTCCCTTCTGAACCCCAAGATAATCGGCAAAAAATAAACCATGACCATGGCCATTATAGAATAAATAACACCAGAACAAAGAAAGCCAACGATAATCCTATCCTGCATTGCCGCATTCCCATCTATAGCTGCCCTTGCCAATAGCGCAATGAGGAGGAAGCAACCAACACAAACTATCTGATGCCCAAAATAGTTGATAAAGCGAAGATTAAGCAGTCGCGCATTGAAAAAAATCTGCACATTAACGCAAATAAAGGCAATGGCGACAGTTTTTACGGCCAGCCCCGTTGATCCAGCGTTTATTCCCATCATGTCTACGGGTGCAACGAGAAAATATGTCACTGGCAACCCGATAATCGTGAATATAATGTCTATGTTGCGATACAATCTTGTTTGTGTTGTCGCAAAAAATACCGAACCGCTCAGTTGGCCATATGTTTGATGGATTGGATAAAAGGCCATAATGGCGATCGGTAGAGCTGCATCGTGAAATTTAGCCCCACCAAAAATAAAGGCTACCTTATCCGCCTGGACAGCAAGAAAGCACGAAAAAAAGGCGGCAATTCCATAAAGAAGCGGAATGTAACGCCTGAACAGATATGCCATTTGTGTGAGATCCCGCTTTGCAAAAGCAATTGAAAATTCCCTTGTTATCAGCGGTGTCATAGCACCTGTAAAGAGAAAGCAAATTGCTCCGATTTGATAGGAAAGACCATAGAATCCTTGCTGCACGCTGCCACTGAAAACCTGCAATATCCATCGGTCCAGTATGTCCACAAGAAGACCAACAAGGGCGTAAACAAATAGCGGATGACTGATATTGATAAAACTCCTTTGCATAAGCAAGAACCTGATCTTTAGAAATCTTCCAACATACCCAAAGTGAAGCAACATGCTTTTTTATAATCCAGCCAAATGAAAACCCAAGCACTATAAACAACACATAGTGATAAAAAAAAAATTGCTTAAATTTAGCTGATCTAGAAAAGAACAGCCCTAAAATGAGTATGACACCCAAAATCTTCTGCGCGATTCTTACCATTTCCGCCGGCACGGTCAAACCGAAGGCATCGACCATCTATTGAGTATCTGAATGAACCAGGAAAAGATGCCCCATATCGCCGCAAGATAAACAAAGAACATTAACTGATCGGGCCAAATTTTCTCTGCGGCAGGCGTAAAGCTGACTATGAAAACGACCAGGAATACAGCGACGGAAGCAATGATCGCAAAACTTAGATAAAAAGTGATTATACCAATATCTTTTTGCCGCTGTGATAGCTTGGTGTAAAAGCCAATGGATGTCCCCATGTCAAAAAAACTGACAAATTGCGAGAAGAAATTGCTTAAGAAACTAAAGTCGCCATAAGCATTGGGCCCAAACCACGGGGGATAATTCCCATAGTAACCCAACTGATGGAAAGGCCAACCAACCTCGTAAAAAATTTGAAAATATATCTCCTTTTCAGAGAATCTTCTTTTTTATCACGATTCATTAGAAACGGAAAGTCATCTACTGATTTTTCTGAATTCATTTATCCATTCATCTATAGCATTGGGGGAGTTTTTTGCGTAATGATCGCAAAAATCTAAGCGCGCCAATTGTCTTTCATGGTCATTCCACCAATCGTCAACATTATCATATACTTCACAAACATTACTTGCGGCAGATTCGGGTGAATCATATAAAATCCCAACTGCACGCAGATTATCAAGGCGCGTTATGGCTTCTCTCCTGCATATCATCGAATCTGGATCCCAAAATAATATGGTGGGAACATTCAAAGATAAAGCTTCCGCATGCACACTACCAAGATGATCACATACAAATAGTTTGCAATTCATAAGACTTTCTTGAAAAGGAATATCCCATCCTTCCATAATCAAATTTGGACATGCGTTTTGAATTCGTTTTGAAATATCTAACCCATAATCTTGAGCAAATGCTCGATAGCTAATAAATTTTTGATAGCTAAGATCTACACTTTTAAAAAATATTATTAGATCATCAAAATATTTTTCCAAATGGTTGTTGTTGGGATATTGCAGCCTGTATAAATATCTCGATGTAGCCGTTCCGCAAACAATATTTTTGTGTTTTTGTTGTTCTTTTCGAATTTCTTCTTTCCAATTACTGTGCTCATAGTCATAGGTACTATGCGTTCTTTAAGCTCGCTATCATTCCATCCCCAGGAATAAAATTTGTCTGTTATTGCAACTTCATGATCCAGTACTTGCATATATTGATCAATGCCATAATTACCCCCATGCTGAAAACCATAAAGAGAACTACCACATTCGGCCGCCGCCGCCGCCCACATTTTAAATTTTTCATCAGAGTACCACGATACCCAACTCATTATTGCCCTTGGCTTTGACGGATATTTTAAAGATTCCTTTTTTATCATTTTATGAGATTCCAAAAAAGAATATGGGATGTCATGAGGCAATAATTGTACGATTAATTTTTCAAATCCATTACGGTTTAACAAGATCTTCCCAAAACAGCTTCTCATGTTTTTGCCATTTAACTTGCAACGGTCATTTCCTCATTTGCTTGGAAGATTGGTTTGACTTTTCCCCTCGACTTTAAAAACATTTTAATAATGGAACTTATCCCAAAATACAGCCCAACCAAATAAACTGATTCCCCCGTCTTTGCCCGTGCGATACTACGTGCGCATGTTGTAATAAATTTTCTCTTTATAACACCTAATAGATTTTTTTTGCGAATTGACCGATCTTTTCTTTTTATTATATCAGAAGATATCTGCCTAAAATTATTTTTTTCTACGGATAATATCCTTGAATAAATTTGAAGATTATAAGGATCATCTGTTGATAACTCGATAGATTCTGACGTAGATCGAGGCGTAATAAAAGAATTTTCGGCCAAAATTATTGTATCGAAAAATGGATATTTTGATTTTGCTTGTTGAATACATAAGTAACGATCATAGAGAACATCCAAATAATGAAAAAGCCATGGCCCGATAATGATTCTCCAATAGCGAAGGTCATGCTGTTCTTCATGCACTTCATCTAATAATGCAGCCATCTGCTGCAGCAATCGTTGATAAACATCCTTTAAATATACATAAGCATCAATGAGATCTTTTTTTATCTTTCCATATACTTTGAAGGACTTCCCCATTCAGCGGTTCCCAGACATCTTGACGACTATACCTTAAACACCAATCACCAAGAAATACGATCTGTCTATTTCTGTCCCAAAATTCTTCAAGGGCAGTAGTTGCTAAAAACACTTTTCTATTGTCTGCCTGATACATTCTATTTACTGATCAATCTCATTTGTAAGGGAGTCCCAGCGGGAATGTTTTCCGCTGCTCGAAGTCCAATAATTTTTTTCAGAAAACGTGTATGTAATCCATAACCTGGTCGGATAGAGCGTATGTTCTCTTTGCTGAAAAACTCTCCCGCGATTATATCCTTGACTACGAATAGCGAACGACGGAAGACGCGGCTGGCGGCTTCGTGTTCGGTAACTTCATAGCTAACCTTACCAAGAGCTTTTTCTGTCGTTCGGATTGCATCAACCATGGCTTTGAATTCGTGGGGTTCCAGGGAAAAGGCGCTGTCGGGGCCGGGGATTCTGCGGGATAGGGTAAAGTGTTTCTCCACGATGCAGGCGCCAAGCGCCACGGCGGCTACGGGCACGGCGATGCCCAAGGTATGATCGGAGAGGCCGACGGGGATGGCAAATGCCTCCGACATGTGGGTGATGGTGCGCAGGTTCATTTCTTCTGGTCTTGCGGGATAGGCGCTGGTGCATTTTAGATAGGGCAATTTCCTTGCAGCCTGCTTCTCTGGCGGCCGTTACGGCCTCGTCTATTTCTGCTAAAGTTGCCATACCAGTTGACATGATCGATTGGTTTGCCGGTCTTGGCGATATATTGAATCAGGGGAATATCTACCAACTCAAAGGATGCGACTTTATAGGCAGGAACGTCCATTTCTTCTAGAAAATCGACGGCAGTTTGATCAAATGGTGATGAGAAAAGGTCCATTCCGAGGTCGTTCGCAATTTGTTTCAGTTTCGGCTGCCATTCCCAAGGCGTGTAAGCTTCTTGATATAGTTTGTACAGGTTCTTTCCTTCCCAAATTGTTCCTTTGCCAATGTGGAAATATTCATTATCACAGTCTATGGTAATGGTTTCCGGTGTGTACGTTTGTAGTTTAATTGCATCTGCGCCTGCTTCTTTTGCTGCTTTTATTAGCTGAACTGCCTGGTCGAAATCCTGGTTATGATTGGCTGACATTTCAGCAATAATCCACACTGGGTAACCTCGGCCTACCATTCTATCCCCAATGTTAATAACAGATGTCATGCTACTTTTTCCTCAAAATGTATTTTTGTGATTCAATGCCTTGGAAGTAGAGTTCTTCTGTATGCATGAAGCCAGCGTTCTGAAACAGTTTTAACGACACTGGGTTTCCAACTTTGATATATGCTAAGATCTCTTCGACTTCTGTCTCATCGAAGAGTTTTTTTGCAGCGCCTGTTAGGAGTTCGCTGCCATAGCCGAGATTGCGCGATTTCGGAGCTATACTTACAGATATGGTGGCTTTATTGTCATTAATAGCGAAACGAATTTGACCTATAGGATTTCCTCTCCCGTTTAAAGCAATAAAGAAAATATGCTTTGGATCTGGCAAGTTTTTCTTTAAACCACCGAACGTGTTCGCCCCATGATATCGACTCATTAGAGTATGAAGCATTTCTTGTCTCATTTTCATTTGACCAATGCCATATCAAGTCGCAGTCGTCATGTGTAACCAGTCTCATGGTGATAAGTCTGCCGGTCATAACTTTTGTCACACGAAATGCGCCGTTGCCATCAACAAGCGGCAATGCGTTTTCCGATATAGATTTCCGCAATACCTCACTACGAATTAACACCTTAACTTTCTGGCATAATTGCTCGTCTTCAAGTCTGTCGTGCCAACCAAGATTTTGCGCTGCCTCCCGTTTATTTAGATAAGCTGCGATCAGCTCTTGGTCTTCTGATAGAACAAATAACAAACTGGGCACACCCATAAACGCCAATTCCCAACATGTACTCCCGCCTGCAGAAATCGCCAAATCCGCCCATGCCATCAGTTCGGGCATGTTGGGTGGATTGATCAGAAGCTCTGCCTCAAAATGGGCGGATGCTATAGCCTTACGCAGCGTTTCTTGGTGGGGATTGGCCGGGCCGATGATGATTCTGACTGCGATATCCGGCTCATCAAGAAGCTTTAAAGCCTCGATGACTTTGAGGGTCACATTGTCCGGATCGGCACCACCAAGGGTTACAAGGATGTTTTTCGCCCGATCCGGGATCTGGCGTTTGAAGTCTCGATATTTCAGGAATTCCCTGCGCAGGAGAACATAACGGGTTCCCAGAAGAAGGGTTGTGTCTTCGTCGCAGTGGTAGTTCAGATCCGGGGCATGAATATTCTGATTGAGAAGAATATCAGCATGATAGTGGGGTAGGTGGTTCATGTCGTCAATGACCAGGAGGCGGATCCCTTCGTCGCGGATTGCCTTCTGATATTCCGGGGTGAAATGATACCCGTCCAGAACAAGCCAGTGTTTTCTGATCGGCGCTTTCGTTTTTCAAGAATGGACAGCGTGTTTTTCAGATCAGCAGAATCGGGGCAAACATGATCAAGAGCGATGAATCTGAATCCTTCGCTTTGAATTCTCTCTTTCAGGGCGTCACTTTCACAATGGCTGATAAACGTGACTTCTCCTCCTTGATCCTGCCAGGCCTGGGCAAGGGCGATGCAGCGCATGATGTGGCCGGTGCCGATTTTTCCGTCCGCGTCTGCCCTGATGTACAAATGCATTAATTCAGCCTTTTGAAACCGGATATGGCAGGCTGCCCGATAAGAAAACTTTCCGGATGGCCTGAACTAAGTGCTTCATTGAGGAAAGGGAGAACCTGGTCAACGGCATCCAGATACGCTTTCACGTGTTCCTCTTGATGGGCAAACATGGCGTAGAAACCGGTCGTGGCCAGAAAACCTTTTTCAAGCATGGCCTGCACGAACAGGGCTTTCAGGACAAGGGCCTTTTCATGATCAAATGTGAAATGACTCATGGGGGGTATGCCGCCGATATGGACTTTGATCCCGTGTTTGTCAAATAGTTCCCGCCATCCGTTCTGTACCGCTTGGCCAATTTTCATCAGGTGTTTACCCACATCATGCATTGGCGATGCTTCTTGATGGTCGCCAAGGGCCGCTACCGGTCCGATTCTTTCCGTCCAGTAGGTGCTGCTGATGAAACTCCGCTGGGCCGCTTCCATGACGTCACCTTTGCCGATGATCGCTGCCATCGGATAGCCGTTGCCCAATGCCTTCGAAAAAACGGCGATGTCCGGCTCCATCCCCAGAACAAGATGAGCGCCGCCCGTATTCATCCGGAAGCCGCCTGAAATTTCATCTACGATCAGAACCGCGCCTGTCTCTGTGGCAAGATTCCTGACGCCCTTCAAAAATCCGGGATTGGGTATTCATTCCGATGCGGTTCCATGACAATCGCGGCGATTTCGTTCTTGTTCGATTCCAGAATAGACTGCAAGTTCTTCCAATTGATTGTAGCGAAAGGGGAAAGACGTGCCCGCTCAGGGCTTTCGGAACACCGGCCGGATCCAGGCCGGAAAGGAGATGCTCGCCTAAGGCATTTTCCGTCCCCAGATTGGCCGCCAGATACCAGTCGTGCCAGCCGTGATAGCCGCAAAAGGCCACCTTGTCGCGGCCCGTGAAGGCCCGGGCGATCCGAACGGCCACGGCCATGGCTTCGCCGCCGGTGCGGGCAAAGCGCACCTTCTCGGCCCAGGGGTGCAGTTCGCAGAGCAGATCGGCCAGATTCCACCTCTTCCGGGCAGTTCAGGGATGAGCTGGTTCCTTTGTCGATGGCTTCTCTGACGGCCTCGATCCACGTCCGGGTCCGCATAGCCCAGGACATTGGCCCCGATGCCGCCGATGCTCATGTCAATGTAGCGGTTGCCGTCCAGGTCCCACACCTCAACTCCCTTGGCCCGGCTGAAATATCCCGGCCAGACCCCGTAAGAATAGAGATCGGGCCGCTTGGAGAGGAGTTGAGACAGGCCGGGAATCCGTTCTTTCGCATGTTCCTGAAGAGCAAGTGATTTTTTGAAGATTTAATCGTTTCATGGTTTCATGCCGCCTGTCTTCGTGAAGAGATTTTTTCAATCCCTCATTTCTTTCAAATTGTCTGATTGATGGTCAGCCAATCAGGTCTTTGCTGAAGCAGCAACGAGGACATCCGCCATACGGAAATCAGGCTTCACCGGGTAGAGTTCCTCATAAATCTTTGTTATCAGACTCGAAATCTTCCGGTTCATCCACTGTCCAGCGCAGATGCGAGAGATCTTCAGTATTACGATAATGGCCGATCCGGTAGCGGTCCGGCTGCTGATGAATGAAGGGGGTAACATGTTCTCGCTGCGAGGGCAGAAGTCGCTTCTTTCCAGGCTTCTTCGAGGACGGAAAAGCGGAAGACTTCTACGTCCAAGCCGTCCGGGAAGGTTGGCTGAACGGCATTTGCGGCATAATCGTAATCGCCGGCAAGATAAAAATCGATCACGGCATCTATCACCTCCGGATCGATTAGGGGACAATCGCCGGTGAGTCTGACGAATGTCTGCGGCTGCCAAGATTTGTGCGGCCTGATAAAACCGATCAAGCACGTCATTCAGGCTGCCTCGAAAGCAGGGCATATTTATTTGCCGGCAGAGGGTCTCAAGCACATCGTCACTTGGATCGGTGCTGGTGGCGATGATAAGTTGATCAATCCTGCGGGACTTGCAAGACTCGTTCAATTTGGAGAGCCAGCATGGGCTTGCCCAGAATGGGCTTGAGGACCTTACCAGGCAGACGGTGAAGAGGAAACACGGGCTTGGAGGATAGCAAGGATGTTCATGATGACATATTCCACAAAGATGGGTTGATTATTGTTTCATCTATAACTGCATATTCTGGAAAGTTAATTTTGTCTAAAGCATCTGTTTTGCCAACCTCTCCTATGATTTCTTTGCAGATGCTCTTGATTATTCACGCCAACGATGATGTAGTCAACTTCTGGCTGTCGATAGACAAATGCCAAGGCTGCTCTGCTAATGGGTATTCCCTTGTATTTTCAAATCTTCACGATATTGCTTCACAAGAGGTCTGATGGATTAAAGTAAATTGGCAGCTCATCCGGTAACATGAGGAGTAATCCTTGAAGAAAAACGGAGCGGCTATGGATCTCAATGCCCTGGTTTTTAAGATGTTGAAGATGACCCTCCTTTAATCATTCGCTGGTCGAACACATTTAGGGGCACTTGAACCAAATCCAGATGAATATTTACTTATCAGTTCTTCAATTTCCATGCGGCGAATACACGGATGCCCCGATCTTCTGGACAAGCCCTCGGCTTTCAGCTCTTGCATGGCCTCCCAGAGATATTGGCTACCTAATCTAAGCAGGTCATTGGCACTGGTGAATGAGAAGCCCATAAAGGGCCGGTTGTTTCAATCTTTTTAGCGACTTATGAAATGTATTTTTTAATCTTGCCGCATCTGTTTTATCGATCCTGATCCATCTCATTAAATAGGAGTCTTGGTCACGATCTTAAAAGACGTATCTTTCGGAATGTTACGACCAAGGACATCCTCGCTCACTTCCATAAGATACAGCTGTATCTAAAGTGGTAATTCCGCATCCCCAAGCATACTTCAGAATATCTGCGACCTCTGTTTCTGGTGTGATCCCCTCGCAATTTGAAACACCATAATCCAGACCAAATTGCACCGTACCTAAGCCGAACTTTCATAAAAGGATTTTTCGTAAGCATTCTATGACATAGTCCTGTTCTTCATCGGAGAGCCCCGGATACATGGGCAGGCTGATTATCTCTTCGTAGGCCGGTTCAGCTACAGGGCATAGACCAGGTTTCGTATCAAATCGGTTTTGATAAAACGGATGCAGATGAACAGGAATATAATGAACATTTACGCCGATACCGTCTTCTCGTAATTTCCTGAAAACCATACCGCGATCCAAATTTGTTCCTTCTAAATCGAGACGGACCACATATAAGTGATAGGCATGGAAAGCTATGCTTCTAACGGACAGAGGTCTTATATGGGACAGCCAGAAAACGCTTCATCATAGCGATGCGCAATTTCCTGCTGCGCTCGATCCATTTGGGCAACTTTTTAAGCTGGCTCATTCCCAATGCGCACTGGAAATCGGTAATACGGTAGTTGTACCCCAAATCGACCATTTCATAGAACCATGAGCCTTGAGCTCTCTTTGCCTGTGGTCGTGCTCGATACCCATGATTTCGGAAAAGTGCGCATACGGCTCTGCCAGTTTCTGATCATCCGTTGTGATCATCCCCCTTCACCGGTGGTTATGTGTTTGACCGGATGAAAGCTGAAGGCATTGAGAGCAGCCAGGGAGCCAACGGGTTTGTCTTTGTAACGGCCGCCAAGGGAATGACAGGCATCGGCTACCAGTGTAAGATTATGGTGTTTGGCAATGTCTTTAAGTGTATCGTAGTCACAAGGCTGCCCGGCATAATCCACAGCGATAATGGCCTTTGTTTTAGGCGATAGACATGACTCGAACAGATGCAGGATCTATCAGAAGGGTCCCCGGGTCTACATCTGCAAAGACAGGAGTTCCTCCCTGAAAAACGACACAATTGGCTGTGGCAGCAAAGGTCATGGCCGGCACAATCACTTCGTCGCCGGGACCGATACCGAGGGCAAACATGGCCGCATGGAGCGCTGCGGTGCCACTGTTCACCGCAACAGCATATTTTGCTCCTACGAAATCAGCAAAGGCTTTCTCAAACTGCTCTATTGTCGGACCTGTGGTGAGCCAGTCGGATCGAAGCACATCGACAACAGCCTGAATGTCTTCTTCATCGATACATTGTTTGCCATAAGGAATCATAGATTCTATGATGATCTCCTTCATTTCCTCAGCTGTCAATTTCCATGGATTGGTGCCGGAATTGTATTCAAATTCGTCTGGCACTGTTTTCGCCGCCATTGTTTTTAAATCGCCTTCCCCAAAAAGGAAAGTCTGGTTGAATGACATAATGATTATCAAATTCAAGGGTTCTTCTCGCATCATCTTTTGGGATCATGACTTCATGAAGTTTCTCGCCGGGGCGGATTCCTACGATTTCCGTTTTGCACTCTGGAGCAATGATTTTTGCCAGATCCATGATATTCATGCTGGGAATCTTGGGTACAAAAAGCTCCCCGCCCACCATCGTTTCCAGGCATCTCAAGACGAAATTCACCCCTTGTTCCAGGTAATCCAGAAACGGGTCATCCGGGATCGGTTATAGGTAATACGCCATTTTCGCGGCATTTCAGGAAAAACGGGATCACGCTGCCCCGGCTGCCGGCAACGTTACCATATCTTACCACGCTGAAGATTGTGTTGTCCCGACCCACATAGGAATTGCCAGCAATGAACAGCTTATCCGAACACAGCTTTGTCGCACCATAGAGATTGATCGGGTTGGCCGCTTTGTCCGTACTCAAAGCAATTACTTTTTTAACACCTTGATCGATGGCCACATTAATGACATTTTGTGCACCTAGGATATTTGTCTTAACGGCCTCAAAGGGATTGTATTCAGCGGCAGGCACCTGTTTGAGAGCTGCAGCATGAATCACGTAATCAACATTGTGGAAAGCCCGATACAATCCGTTCCTTATCACGAACATCGCCGATAAAGTAACGAATGCAATCATATTTTGAATCTGGATATTCTTGCGCCATCTCAAATTGTTTAAGCTCATCACGGCTAAAGATGATCAGTCTTTTGGGTTTGTATTTATTCAGAATAATTTCTGTGCATTTTTTACCGAAAGATCCGGTGCCGCCGGTAATTAGGATGGTTTTGTTGTTTAACATTTAAAAAGTTCCTCTTTTAGATGCGAGCTCCGCCCTCTAGGTTACATTAGAAGGCACCCTTCTAGCTCGAATACGGATCAAAAAAATTGCTTCTATTAAGAAATAATTAAGTTAAAACGGGATGTTATCCGGTGTTTCAACCGTCGGTATCGGAAACGCCGGCTTCCTTTTTCAATAGTCTGATTTCACTTTCAAGCTCCTCGAATTCCTGGATTTTTCTCCTCAGAAAGCGATAGGTAATCTTCGCCTTTTCCTCAAAACCTCTGGGTGTTAAATAGTATAAATAGGCTTTTTTATTGTTGGAATTCTTGAAATTGTGCGCCTTGATAAGACCTTTTTGTATGAGGGCATTCACCAGGAAGTTGACCTTGCCGAGGCTGATGCCTAATCGGGAAGATAATTCACGTTGAGTCATTTCAGGGGTTATTGCAATTTCCCTGAGGACTTTAAGGACTTCTTCAGTTTCAAGTTGTTGTTTATTTGACAAAGTCATATAAATATCCGATATGTTCACTCCGTGAACGCAGGGAAGAGATTAATTCAACAAAAAAGGATTGTCAAGAAAAAAAGGAGGGGCAAAAGATACCAGAGAGATGAGTCACAGTCATTACTTAGGACCAGAGGTAATATGTAAATGCCACAGAATAAGCCTGGAATAGATGAAAAACTTGTCATGGAGTTGGCGATTTATGCCCAGTGAAAGGACATTCGCAATTGCCGTCAGCAGCCAGTTAACAAATAACCGGATGATTATCACGAATACGCACAAGTATATAATAGGGGCGCGTTTTCCACTTTCGGAAGAACTGGTAGCGGGAACGGTAGAATTCGATTCTCGAACGGATGTCCCTGCCGATGCTTTGTCCTTGCAGATGATAAATAAACGCTGTGGGCACATAAAAGATCTTCCAGCCGGCTGATTTCATCTGATAAGCCCAGTCAGTTTCTTCAAAAAAGAAAAAGTAGCGTTCATCAAACATGCCTACATCGTCGATAGCTTTCTTACGAACCAGGAGACATGCACCAATACCCGAATCTACCTCTATCGGTTTTTCGTAATTGTAGCGCTTGCTCGGATAACGCTTGGGGAATAAATATTCGAGCATGGGCATGTTGGTAAGCAATGTAAGGAACGTCGGAAAACTTGCAATGGAGTTTTGCTTGCTGCCGTCTGCATTAAGGAGTTGGCCGCAGGACATGGCCGCTTCCGGGTGGTTTTCCATGAAGGTATATAATTCATGAACGGCATTTTCTGTCAACACCGTATCGGAATTCAATAAAAGTGCATACCTGCCATTCATTATACGCATCGCCTGGTTGTTGGCTGCTCCGAATCCGAGGTTTTCCGTATTTTGTATGACTTTCACCTGCGGATACTTGTCTTTCAGCATGGCATCGCTGCCATCCTGAGAGGCGTTATCTACAACTATGATTTCATAGCTGATATTACGGACGGTTTTAGATATGGATTCGAGGCAGTTTTGGAGGAGATCTCTGGTATTCCGGTTGACGATTATGATTGAAATATCCATTAGGAGCCATACCTATCCAAAATACTATATGAATGAACTTATTTTATTGAGTTTCGCAAATAAGATTGCCGCGTCGCGCTGCTCCTTGCAATGACAGCAGGTGTAAATCTTCAAATGCCTTGCTTCTTGTTTGATTGTTTGTTTAGTTCCGCTAATTTGGCGTATTTAAAAAATTTATTCACAGCATCGGTAACTGCCAGAGTGAAACCTTGAGAACCGTCGAGAAAGCCCAGCCTCAAGACATAGTTATGAAAAAAAGCAAGCTTTGCGCGAAACGCAGCAGACCAAATTGAGGCCGTCTTGCCCTCGTTGAAGGCCTCTTCAGCTCCAAAGGTTGAGTACTGATCAATTTTAATGAGGATCTGGCTGAGGCGACTCTCCGTATAATGTTCTATGGGGTAAACAAGCGGCTCTACGTGACCGTCGACTTCCACAGATTCGTGAACCTTTGCTTGTGTCATACGGCCCTTATCTTTTCGGAAAAGCCTGATGACCCGATCCGGCCACCATCCTGCATGCCTTATCCACCTGCCCTGGAAGAAATTTTTCCGGGGGAAACTGAATCCTGAAGCGGTAGTTGCCGGATTTATGATGAGGTTTCTTATAGCGTTTGCTGTTTCCTTCGGGATTCGCTCGTCCGCATCAAGAACAAGAATCCACGGTTTTTTGCAACGATCGATGGCAAACTGTTTCTGGGGGCCAAAACCCCGCCATGGTTCAGCGAAGACTTCGCAGCCAAAGTCGGATGCGATTGTAACGGTACCATCCGTACTGCCGGAGTCCACTACCACGATCTGTTCAGCAAAAGAGACACTTTTCAAGCAGTCAGGGAGGTTCTCAGCTTCGTTTTTTGTTATGATTGCCACGGACAGAGGTATTTTATTTTCCATATCTCTCAAGTATCATTAAACTGTTATTTTGGACAAAGAGTCTTTATTAATTTCCAGTAGACTCATAATCATTTCAATAAGACCCGGGTGTCAACATTTCAGTCCAGATTTTTCATACCAACAAAAAAGACATGTCTAAAATAAGATTACAAATAATCTATCTTCTGCTCAAAGGGCAAATAAACATTCTCCTTAAACCGTTCATAGAGCTTGGGGTAATGGGTTATGTTCCTGTCGTGTAAAGGCTTGTATATATCAATGTACTTATTCAAGCCGGGCCATTTATCATCCCACATTTTTCTCAGCTTTTGCGCCCAGTCATCCCCATAATGGACAAAGCATTGCTCCCTCGATTTATTCTTTTCCGTAACCTTGTGATAATGCCAGACAAACGAGTCCAGGCTCAATGCCGTACATCCGCCGGCCAGGAAGCAACGCAGCGAAAAATCATTGTTCTCGTAGCATGCCGTCCATCGTTCATCAAAATAGCCGATTTCATCAAAAATGGCTCTCCGCCAGAACATGACATTAAATTCAACACCGATGTATCTGAGATAGCTTTTTTTCTCTTTATTGATCAGTTTTCCCAAGTAAAGATATTTCTTTCTTTTTAAGATCCTTTAAGTCCGGGTGATCGGCGCCGAACTCTTCTCTCGGGTTCCATATCTGATAATCCACATCACTCTTGTCCGTAAAAGGTGTGGCCTGATAGACCTCCGGAATCTGCACCTTGTTGAATAAGTCTTCATCCATCCCCGTAGTAACCAGGACATCCGATGTAATCAAACCTATAACCGGTGACTTACAGGTCCTCACAAAAAAGTTAATTGCCCCGCTGATTCCGATGTTGCGGTTTAAAAGGATGGCAGAAAACCCATACTGTCTCTGTTTATCGATAAGCCACTTCTGATGGTTTTCAGGTGAACCCTGGTCCAGGAGAAAAACATCACAGGATAGATTTCGACTTTTGCGTTCATAGAAGGTATCCAAAACATTGCCGAGAATTTCCGTCGGCGTTTTGTTCCCCCGCAGGATTATAATTCAGAATCAGATATGCGATGTCAGGAATCATGGGTGTTAAAAACTTAATTTCTTCTTTTTCTTTAAATCACGAGCCATCAACAATACTGTACCTCTGGCGATGCCGATCTATACCACAATGAAATTGCGATTAAAATAGTGTAATTTGAAGGAGAGTGTGATAGGGGAGCAAAATTAATTTGCGTTAAGTCTATAAATACAGGTAGAATTGCGACCCTATGAACGAGCCATCCCCTTTGCCATTGAAAACTAAATACGGGCGATTATTTAAATCTTTAAACCTCTGTATTCCCATCTTGATGGGAATATTTATTTTTTTTAATCCATATCCCGGCGTAACAGCTATACAGGAAATCTCTTTTTACGGCTCAGTCCTGATTTTGTTGACTTTAATTCTTCTAAAGAAAACGGATTTCTCTTTACGAACACCTCTGTCCATCCCATTTCTTCTCTTTGTACTCTGGAGTTTCTGCGGCCTGTTCTTTGCTCTTAATAAAGGAAACAGCATTCACGATTTCTATGCACATTTAATAAAATATGTGATCGTTTTCTATCTGCTTTTCAACTTTTTCAATACGAAGGAAAGGCTGCTTATTCTCATATGGACCATTGTAGTCTCAACGGCTATTTATTCGGTCTGGATGATGGTTTATTTCTACGTTGTATTAGGTAACGCTTTATCAACCAGGTTGGGCTTGTTCATGGATGAAATTCCATCCTAATATTGTCGGCATTTCCACCTTATTTGCAATGCTGCTTTCCATTTACCAGTTAACGAAAGAAAGAATAGCGTATCGAAAAATTATCCTGGCCATTTGCCTGTGCGCAACAGCTATTGCCACACTTGCTACTCAGACAAGGGGTACCATCTTAGCCATGTTTGTGTCTCTGCTCTTATCATTCCCGAAAAATAAGAAGACCATTACTGTTATTTTTCTTTTTCTTGCTATAGCTATTCTTTTAATGCCGGTAAAAAATCGATTAACTCCCCATGCCATTAGTGACAGAATTCGTTATGGATGATCGAACAAACGCCTGGTACTGTTTTGGTGAAATGGTAAAAGATCATCCCCTGACAGGTATCGGTTTCGGTATGCAGACATATTTTGACGAAAATTTGTTGAATAAATATAACGAAAGGGTCCCGATCCAATACAGACAATCCGATCCCCTTAAGGCGCCCCACAACCTTGTAGTTGATATAGCAGTGCGTGTCGGCATAGTAGGTCTTCTATTTTTTTTCTATATCATCTTTGTGTTTGGCAGAATGAGCCGGCAGATTATAAAATCCGGGAAAGATGATTTTACCGGCCATTGGGGATCATGTTTTGTGGCTACCTTCGTTGCTGTATTTATCCAGGGGTTATTTGAAAATACAATGAGCGGGCCGCCTGCCATAATACTTTACACCATAATGGCCATGATGACCATTTTGTGGCGTCTTAAACGCGGAGTCGGATATTCAAGGCCAGCATGCTACCGCCATATAATTTTAGTAATGGGATGACATAAGAGTAAAAGAGGGTTGTTTTTCACATATATGAAACATAATATCCATAAAATAGCCGTTGTAATTCCTAAATATGGTCTCGTGGGCGGTGCAGAACATCATGCCGCAGAACTGACGAGACGAATTGTCCCTTAATCCATGGTATGACATCCATGTCTTCGCAAATAAATGGCTGGCAAACGGAGACCGCCTTACCTTTCATAAGATTCCCATCATTACCTTTCCCAAATTTCTAACAACTTTCAGTTTCGCCTGTTTCGCAAAAAATAAAATGGCAAAAATTGGCATTGATTTTATACACGCCCATGACAGGATCTTTGATGCGGATATCTTTACAATGCACGGTGTTCCCCATGCATTCTGGATTCACGAAGTCCGGAGAAAGAATATGAGTCTTAACGATCATGCCACGGCATGGATAGAAAAAAAACTTGTAAGAAATCCGAGGTGCAAGCGGTTCATTTCTGTGTCAAACTTGGCAAGTGAAAAATTCCTGCAGTCCTATGACGTTGATGCAAAAAAGATTCAGGTTATCCACCCGGGCATTGATATGGAAAGGTATCGCGGATTAGACCGCGGGCAATGCCGTCACGAAATCAGGAGTCTATGGGGGATAGACGAAACAGATGTTGTCATTCTCTTTGTTTCCATGAACTTTGATATCAAAGGCCTTGATGCGCTCATGGCCGCAGTGGCAAAATCGAAATCGAATGATCGTTCTCAAAAAATAAAATTGCTGATCGTCGGAAAAGGTGAAGAAAAAAAATACGGACGAATCGCTAAAAATCTGGGAATCGGCAATGATGTTATCTTTGCGGGCGTCCATAGAGAAAAACTTGAACGAATCTACCTGGCAAGCGATATTTTTTCCATCCTTTCAAAATTTGACACCTTCGGCATTGCCGTTCTTGAAGCCATGGCAGCCTCACTGCCCGTTGTGGTAAGCGGCAATGTTGGTGCAAAAGACCTGGTTGCGCACGGTGTCAATGGATTTATCATCGAAGATAGTACGGATATGGATAGAATAAGTGAAAAAATTTGTATTCTATTGAACAAAGAGGTAAGAATGAGGATGGGAGTGGCTGCCCATGAGACTGCTCTGAACAATACCTGGGAGTCTGTCGCAAAAAAGTACGAATGTATTTATGATGAGCTTCTGGAGCGTAATTCGTAAAAAATGGATTTATCGATTATTATAGTATCCTACAACACATCCGATCTGATTGGGACGTGTCTCAGTTCGGTCACCGAACCTGATGACGTAGTTAAAGAGGTATTTGTCGTTGACAATGCATCGTCAGACGATAGTGCAAGTTACATAAAGAGAAATTTTCCTTTTGTGCATCTCATTGTTAACCCTGAGAACAGGGGATTTGCTGCAGCAAACAATCAAGTATTGTCACTGTGCACCGGACGCTTCATCTTTTTCCTCAACCCGGATACCAGGGTACTGCCAGGGACATTCAAAAAAGCCATATTATTTATGGATGGCAGGCCGCACATCGGTCTGGCGGGAACGAAATTAATTAATCCCGACGGGTCACTGCATAAATCGGTCTCCTACAGATACCCGGGCCAAAAATATACTGCCGGTGAGCTATCAGGATTGAGAGGGCCTATTGCATGCGTTCAGGGCTCAAGTGCGATCGTTCGCGCAGACATAATAAGAAAGGTTGGAGGTTTTGACGAGGACTTTTTTCTTTATGGAGAGGACGAGGATCTATGCCTCAGGATAAGGAAGCTCGGTTATGAAATTGGTTATATCGAAGAAGCTGTCGTCATGCATTTGGGGGGACAGAGTGAGCGCCAAACCCCTGCATCCGAGGTATGGAGGAAAAAAACAAAAGCTGAATTTCTATTTTATCGAAAGCATTATCTTCCCGAAACAATTGCACGGATAAAGAGGGCGCATTTGCTTAAAGCACGGTGGCGGATAGCAATGCTGAAATTGACAACTCCATTTTCGATGAACAAGAATAAGACAGAAGAAAAAATGATCAAGTACCGGGTAATCAATGACGAAGTCAGCCAAATATAAAATAACACCCCCATGAAAATTTTATGCATTCTTGCTTTTGTCACATGTATAATCAGTTACCGCTAAACAAAGGAAACAGGATTGTATTCATACCATGAATATTCTTGGCATATCCGCATTCTATCATGACTCGGCGGCAGCACTGCTGAAAAATGGTGAAATCATCGCCGCCGCTCAGGAAGAACGTTTTACCCGCAAAAAGCATGATTCTTCCTTCCCGGTAAATGCTGTCGGTTTTTGCCTTAAGTATGATGGAACCATGCTCGACGATATGGATGCCATTGTCTTTTATGACAAGCCCCTTCTAAAATTCGAAAGACTGTTAGAAACGTACTATGTATACGCTCCCCGGGGATTGAAGTCGTTTCTCTCTGCCATGCCTGTATGGGTCAAAGAAAAGATGTTCTTAAAAAAACTCATCCGAGACGAGCTGTCAAAAATCGGGGAGTGGAACCGTGCTAAAACAAAATTACTATTCACTGACCACCATTTATCGCACGCTGCCAGCGCGTTTTTCCCGTCACCGTATCAGGAATCGGCAATTCTGACGATAGACGGCGTAGGCGAATGGGCGACTGCTTCCATTGGATTCGGCAAAGATAGGGACATTACCACATTAAAGGAAATGAAATTCCCTCATTCTGTCGGCCTTCTGTACTCTGCTTTTACTTACTATCTCGGATTCAGGGTCAATTCGGGAGAGTACAAGCTAATGGGGCTTTCGCCGTACGGCGATCGCGCGTCCGATCAGGTAAAGAAGTTCAGGGACCGCATCTGCGAAGACATCGTCAATGTGAAGGAGGACGGTTCCATCTGGCTGAATCAGGATTTCTTCGATTATACGACGGGATTGAGCATGGTGAAAGACGAAAAATGGGAGCAGCTGTTTGGATTTCCCCGCCGAAAGCCGGAAACAAATATAGAACAACATCATGCGAACCTGGCCCTGGCCGCCCAACAGATAACTGAAGAAGTTGTAATGAAGATGAGTATAACGGCGAAAGAAGCTCACAGGGGCAAAAACACTATGTCTGTCGGGAGGAGTGGCTTTAAACTGCGTTGCCAACGGCAAACTTTTAAGGGAAGGTATATTTGAAGACATCTGGATCCAGCCAGCAGCCGGAGATGCAGGCGGCGCTCTTGGCGCCGCCTTTGCAGTCCACCATATGTACTTCGGCCAGGAGAGAAAAGTCGGAAGTAATTCTGACAGTATGCACGGCTCTTTCTTAGGACCTGAATTCGATGAGCTGGATATCAAACTGATGGCTAGGCAGTATAACGCCCCATATCATCACTACGCAAACTTTGATGCGTTATGCGAGACAGTTGCTGATAAGCTTGCGCGAGGGAAGGCGATCGGATGGTTTCAGGGAAGGATGGAATTTGGGCCAAGGGCACTGGGAAACAGAAGTATCCTGGGAGATGCCAGAAACAAAGATATGCAAAAACGCCTGAACGTGAAGATTAAATTCCGGGAAAGCTTCAGACCCTTTGCACCCTCAGTCCTCTATGGCGACACCCGTGATTATTTCGATATCGATAGACCCTCACCGTACATGCTTCTTATCGCCGAAGTAACAGCCAACAGGAAATATGAATTGCCGGAAAACTACCATAGTCTGCCGATAAGAGAAAAACTTTACACTCTTCGCTCGGACGTACCTGCCATTACCCATTTGGACTATTCAGCAAGGCTGCAAACCGTCCACCAGGAAACGAATTCCCGCTACTACAAGCTCATAGAAGCTTTTAAAAAGCAAACAGGTTATAGTGTAATTGTCAATACAAGCTTCAATGTGAGAGGAGAACCTATCGTCTGCACGCCTGAAGACGCATACAGGTGTTTCATGAGAACGGACATAGACTGCCTCGTAATAGGTGACTATCTCTTCGTCAAGAACGAACAGCCGAACTGGCAGGAGGAGAAAGACTGGCGGGAGGATTATGTCCTGGATTAAAAGACACCTGACGATAATTTATGACTGACAGGTGTATATATCCGGTTTAGGTACGTTTCGTATATTCTTGTTTTTTTCGCAGGACTGGCATATAAGGCAGCGAGGATACCGCAGGAATGATCTCAGTCTCCTCGGTGCTTCATCTGAAATGCAAATTATAGTTCGTCGATACCAATAAAGATGTCGGCAGTAATGGAATTTTTCGCATAAGAGGTTGCAATATCGTGGAATTTCTCAAAGACTTGTGGCTCTTTTTAAAAGAAAGAAAAAAATGGTGGCTGCTGCCCATGATCCTCATGTTATTATTGATAGGGATTCTCGTATTTACGGGCGGTTCAGCAATCGCTCCCTTCATTTATACTCTTTTTTAAGGACTTCACTTGGACAGAATTGCCATATTTAAAACGATTAATGTACTTTCATTAGCGCTGTTGATCTGTTACCTGTTATTCAGTGCACAATGGCTGCTATGGCTTGCCTGCCTCCTTGTTCTGGGAAATACATTCGAATCCCGGATAACGGCATTGATTGCTGAATACTGGATGAAATTCGCTCACTATCTGGGCAATATCAATTCCAAAGTGCTTTTATCGATCATATTTTTCCTTGTTCTCACGCCTGTTGCCTTTTTCTACCGGTTGTTCAATAAAGATATTGTTGCGCACTTCATGGTGAACGGGAAGAAGAGTTACTTTGAAGACATAAACAAACGATACAAAAAGAGTGATTTTGAAAAAGTTTGGTAGGAATATCCGGTCAACTATGAAAGAGACAAATTACGTTGAGACATTGATCCAAGGCAACCAGTTCCGTTTCGAAAAGTTGGTGCTAACGGGCATTGACAATGAATCTGTCTTGAAAATACATGAACCTAAGATGGCTGATGAAGAAATCTGTCTATTTCACCGGGACGTGCTTGCCGGTAATGACTATTTTAGAATACTGCACCAAACGATAGCCAGGGGGTTGTCGGAGCGGAAGGAGGCACCCATTGTTCGCTTCGCAGACGGGGAATATGCATTTTATAACTACGACCTTAATTGCAATGGCCTTTATCGCCAGGCTGAATCCGTTGATGCTATCAAGAAAGCGATGCCTTCACACATTGCGGCATTAAAAATCCTGGCTGCATCCGGAAAGCTGGCCCCCCTGATTTTTCCCGGAAATATTACCCGCAAGGCAAAGGGCTTGTTTAATCTGTTCCGCAGATCAAAAGATGAGTCGTCCGCTTCCACATTCATGAAGTTTCTCTTTGGCAACGGGATCGAGCTGACCGCTGAGAATTATATACCTTTCTATGTGGTCTATGCTTACCTCACCTCCGAGGATTTCATGCGCATCGTTGATGATAAAAAAGTCTGCATTCTTAACTCAGAATTCAACAGAGATTCCTGCGCAAACTGGTTTGCCAGGTTTTCGAGCCGTCCTGGTATTTTCTTCGTAGAAATCCCGGCCGAATACGTTGCAACGCGCTGGGAGTCTATGAGAGAGAAGATATTAAAACAGATACCACCTGACACTGACCTGTGCCTTGTCGGGGCCGGCATAGGGTCACTCCCGGTGTGCGTAGACGTGGCAAGGAGATTCTCAATCCCTGCTGTCGATGCCGGACACGTGCTCAATATGATGAATAACCGGGTAGACAAGTCGAATGGAGCAAGACTTTATACCATCAGAAAAACAAAAACCTGATATTGACCAACTTTAATACCAACTTCCCGTCACGATGAACGACCCGTTTAAAAAATACCGGCGGCAATTTCGGATCTGGAAAAATGATCGCAGACTGAAGAGGGAACAAAACTATTACGGCGCCAGATTCGCTTCAGCCAAGCTCACTATTCCGGACGATAAGGCCATCCGGCAGGCTATGAAAAACAAGTTCCCCTCCATACGCCCAAAAGAAAAGGGGACCTTGAAAATTATCGCCATCTATCACCATTACAACTGGGAAAATGAATCTTTAAGGCCATCGCTTGAAAAATTCGGACAGGTTCGGCATTATGACTGGTTTGAAAACTTTAACCACCAGAAAAAGGACTGGCACAAATCGACAAAAGCAACAATGAACAGAGACCTGGTAAAGCGGATGGAACAATGGATAAAACAGGACGCTGCCGATGTTGTCTTTACCTATCTTTCCGGGGAGCTGGTATCACCGGAAACTGTTCAGGTCTTTACAGGAACTTCGGTGTTCCTTTGGTCAACCTCGCCCTCAACGACAAGGAACATTTTGTAGATAAGATCAGACGCGGGCAGGCCATGGGCTCCAGAGATATCTGCCGCTACTTCGACATCTGCTGGACGAGTACCGAGGATGCCGTGAAAAAATATTGCGTCGAGGGGGCGATTCCCCTTTATCTCCCCGAAGGTGCAAACCCGGAAACCCATAAACCATACAATATGGAAAAGACCATCGACGTGTCCTTTGTCGGTCAGTGCTATGGAAATCGATCTGAAATCATCAAAAGGCTTGAATCTCGCGGTATTCATGTCGAAGCCTACGGGTATGGTTGGCCCAATGGCCCTCTGACGACGGATGACATGGTACACATGTACTCAAAAAGCAGGATTAACTTGGGCTTCGGAGGTGTCATCGGCCTTAGCAACACTTATTGCCTCAAAGGGAGGGATTTTGAAATTCCCATGAGCGGAGGTCTTTACCTTACCGAGTACCATCCTGAACTGGATAAATTTTATGACCTTGACTCCGAGATTGTAACCTATAAAGATTTTGATGATCTGGTTGAAAGAATCCGTTTTCTCTTATCAAACCCCGAAAGGGCCGACGAGACAAGAAAGAAAGGGTTTGAACGCGCACGTCGCGATCATTCCTGGGAGATGCGTTTTGAAAAGATATTTCAACTGCTGGGATTAATCTGATTATTGCGGAGTTACTTAAACAATCATGAAGCTTGATACGAAGCAATTTAAAGAAGGTTTGAAATCCGGTCTTCGAAAAGGATTGGACGGTTTTGTCTGGATAATGGAGATCCTCATCCCTGTTTCTATTTTCACGGCACTCATCGCGTGGAGTGGCTGGTTAAGCAGTGTGGACTTTCTCCTCCAGCCGATCATGAGTCTTCTCAGCCTGCCTGCCGTGGCCGCCCTACCCCTCCTTATAGGCATGCTGACAAATATATATGGCGGAATTGCTGCAATGGCAGTACTGCCATTTTCGAGGGACCAGATGACGCTGATGGCTATCTTTCTTCTCATCGCCCATAATTTGATTCAGGAAGGCGTCGTCCAGGCAAAATCAGGGATTCATCCCGTTAAGGCTACGTTATTTCGTCTCGCCGCTGCCATGCTCACCGTAATTGCAGTGGCACCGTTCTTTGATATAAACACGACTGTACTGGCTACTGAAGGTTACTCACCGGAGACGCACCAGCCCTTTATTGAGGCCATGCAGGAGTGGGGATTGACCACACTCAGCCTCAGTATCAAGATATTTGCTATTATTATGTGCGTCCTGACTTCGTTAGAGCTCCTGAAGACCTTTAACCTGATTAGTCCCATGGTCAAACTGCTTAACCCGCTATTGAAAATTATGGGCCTCAACAAAAAGGTGGGGTTCCTCTGGCTCACCGCTGTCATTTTCGGGGTGGCATACGGTGGCGCCGTTATTGTGGAAGAAGTCAGAGCAGGACATTTGTCAAAAGAAGAACTGGAGGAGCTGCATCTCTCCATCGGCATCAATCACGCCCTGGTAGAAGATCCCAGCCTCTTTCTGTCGCTGGGTCTCAGCCCATTCTGGCTATGGGTACCGCGAATAATCGTTGCCATCCTGGCAGAGCGGCTTCTTACCATATGGCGGTTTTTTCAGAGAAGACGACGTTAATTATACTTGGAAAGATCGCGAGTCATATTGACCCTTTTTTTCGCACGAGTATCCATTGATAAGGAATTGGAAAACTATGGGTGAGATGATCATTCAGATTGACGCATTCACAAATCAACCCTTCAAAGGAAATCCGGCGGCTGTCTGCGTCTTGTCACAACAACGCAATGATACATGGATGCAGAACGTGGCACGGGAGATGAACCTTTCTGAGACTGCATTCCTTGAAAAAAGGGACGATGGCTTTAATCTCCGCTGGTTCACACCGTCTGTCGAAGTGGAGCTCTGCGGACATGCGACCCTCGCCAGCGCCCATGCCTTGTGGGAAATCGGGTATCTCAGCCTAAAAGACCAGGCGCGCTTTTTCACCAAAAGCGGACTTCTGACTGCCGAATTTAAAAATGGATGGATCGAAATGGATTTCCCCGGCGAACCTGAGACCACCATATCACCGCCAGCGAATCTTTCAAAGGCACTGGGGGTCAGCTTCAAATACGCGGGGAAAAATCGCTTCGACTACCTTGTGGAGATAGATTCAGAGAAAATCCTTCGCCGGATCAATCCTGACTTGTCACTCCTGGCCACGATACCGATGCGGGGTGTCATAGTCACAAGCCCTTCCATCTCGAAGGAATACGATTTCGTTTCCCGGTTTTTTGCACCTCAGGTGGGTGTCAATGAGGACCCCGTCACGGGTTCGGCGCATTGCTGCCTTGCACCATACTGGGGAGCCAAGCTAGGCAGGAATGAGATGGTTGGTTATCAGGCCTCATCAAGAGGAGGCATCGTCAGGGTCCGCGTGGCTAAGGATCGCGTATACCTCAGTGGACAGGCCGTTACCATCCTGCGCGGGGAGTTGTCCGATCATTGCTGAATGGCGGCTTTGATATATTTTTGAAAAAGTTTCTGAGAGTGCGAATTAAGATTTTTTCGTCTGCAATTCTTCAATGCCTTCATTCTATCTTCCAGATAGTGGCGGTGGGAGTATCCTGGATGATGATCTTTTTCTCTGCAAGGATACGCCTGATTTCATCGGCTCTCTTCCAGTCCTTGGCCAGCCTGGCGTTTCGCCTTTCTTCAATCAAACGATCGATCTCATTTACATCCAGGCCCCTTTTTCTGGCTTCCCTGTCCCGATCCTGGGAGAAATAATCATCAGGATCATCAAGGAACAACCCTAAAACCCCCCCTGCTTCTGAGATAGCCCTTTTAGCTGCATTCAGAACAAAGCACGTCTCAGGACCGATGGAAAATTTATCATCTGCCATGAAACCATTGACATGCCTCACGGTATCGAAAATATATCCAATGGCCCTCGGCGTGTTGAAATCATCATCCATAGCGTCTTTAAACTTATCCGGAAGCGATACAAGTCTGTCAAAGATATCCCGGTTATTTCCGGAAATTCTTTCGGCCGTAATCCCGGACAAATCCCCGCAACCTGTTAATGCCTCTTTGACAGATTTCAGGGTCGCATAAAACCGATCCATACCCATCCTCGCTTCGGAAAGGGAGTCGCCTGAAAAATCCACGGGGCTCTTGTAATGGCTCTGAAGCATAAAGAGCCTTATTACCTCCGGATGGTAATTTTTCAAAATATCTTTCACAGTAAAGAAATTGCCGAGCGACTTCGACATCTTTTCACTGCTGACCTTTACAAATCCATTGTAGATCCAGTATTTGGCCAGAGGCTTTCCCGTCGCGCCCTCCGACTGAGCAATTTCGTTTTCATGATGCGGAAATATTAAATCCTCTCCGCCGCCATGGATGTCAAAAGACTCCCCCAGGAAATGCTGGCTCATGACAGAACACTCAATATGCCATCCCGGCCTGCCTCTGCCCCAGGGGCTCTCCCACCATGGCTCCCCTTCTTTACTGGCCTTCCAAAGAGCAAAATCGAGGGGATATTTTTTTTTCTCGCTCACATCCACCCGGGCGCCGGCCATCATGTCATCCAGGCTCCTGCCCGAAAGCTTCCCGTATCCCTCAAATTTTTCCACCGCGTAATATACATCACCGTCGACCTCATAAGCCAAATCTTTATCAAGGAGAATCTTGATCAGGTTTATCATGCCATCGATGTGTTGTGTAGCTCTGGGGGCAACTGTAGGTCTGACTATCCGAAGTGCATCCATATCTTCATCATGCTCTCTGATATACCGGTCGGATATCTCGGAAATCGTTTTCCCCTCCGAGTTGGCCTTCACGATGATTTTATCATCCACATCCGTGAAATTTTTCACATACGTGACAAGATAGCCCCGATACCGGAAATACCGGGTGATGACGTCAAAAACCACGGCTGAACGGGCATGACCTACATGACAACAATCATACGCAGTAATGCCACAAGCATAGATGCCGACACGCCCCTCACTGAGGGGCTCAAAAACTTCTTTCTTCTTCGTAAGTGTGTTGTATAACTTTATGGACATCAAATCCTTCGGCAACGGGCATGCGACCTCAGACTACGGAAACAGCGACACCATATTAAGTCCGGTATCTTCGCTGATTCCACACATGAGATTCATATTCTGTATGGCCTGGCCGGATGCACCTTTAATGAGATTATCGATGGTACATATGGCAATAACCCTCTTTGTCCTCCGGTCAATGGTCAAGCCGATATCGCAGTAATTCGAACCACGGACGGAAGAAATATCTGGAAACGTCCCTTCTTTGTATATCCGGACGAACTTCTTACCTTCATAAAATTTCCGGTAGAGATCAACAATATCCATGTCAGTCACATCTTTCCGAAGCGTTGCGTAAATAGTACTTAGGATCCCCCTGCTAATGGGCAGGAGATGGGGTGTGAAGGAAATCCTGACATCATGCCCGGCAAGAATACTGATCTCTTGTTCCATCTCCGGCGTGTGCCGGTGCTTACCAACCTTATAAGCCTTGAATCCCTCGTCAACCTCACAGAAAAGCGTTCCGACCTGTGGTTCCCTTCCCGCACCACTGACACCTGATTTTGCATCAACGATAATGGAGGTATCGTCAATCCAATCTGCCTTCAATAACGGGGCAAGACCGAGAATAACACTGGTCGGATAACAACCAGGATTGGCGACCAATCTTGCAGCAGCAATGGCATCCCGGTATAACTCCGGTATGCCATACACCGACTCCTTGATAAAATCCGGGGTGGTGTGCCTGCTATACCACTGTTCGTAAACAGAAACATCATGCAGGCGAAAATCGGCACTCAGATCAACCACCTTCTTACCAGCCCTCAAAAAAATGGGCACCATATCCATGGAAACACCATGGGGCAGGGCTAAAAAAATAACATCTGCAAGCGCTGCGATGTCTTCCGGAGATGCATTAATGAAGGCAAGATCGGTCAGGCCGACAAATACAGGGTAAATATCGGAAACTGGAATCCCGGAATATCGCCTAGATGTTACTGCTACGATTTCGAATTGCCGATGTCTGAGCAGCAATCTTAGAAGTTCCTGCCCCGTGTATCCGCTCGCACCATATATACCTACTTTAAGCATACTTATTACCTATGAAATCAAAGTAAACAAATATTTGAAGATCACCGCAGTAAACTGCGGAGAATCTTCGATCCACAAGGAATAATAATGTTCCCCATTCGCTCGCTTACCCCGCGGCAAGCGAAGGTGTTTGCGCTCGCTGCCGGATTCAAGCCATGATTAATGCAATTTGTTTAAGTTTCCTTATACAATAATGTTGTATCAAACGCCAAAAAAAAGGAGGCCGATAAGCCTCCCTGGGAAATATTACCTTTTAGAAAATTGGAAGCGCTTCCTTGCTCCCGGTTGGCCGTATTTTTTTCTTTCCTTAATGCGCGAATCTCTCGTTAAAAATCCCGCCTTTTTGAGAGCAGACCGCCATTCCATATCGTATTCCACAAGTGTTTTAGCTATGCCATGCTTTATCGCTCCCGCCTGTCCGGCTATACCGCCACCCGACACATTAACAAAAAAATCAAACTTATTCCTTGCCCCCACAATTTCAAGAGGTTGCATTATGAGCATTTTAAGGCTATCCCTTGTGAAATAATCATCAAAATTCCTTTTATTAACTGTCAGATTTCCGCTGCCTTCCTTCATATATACTCTGGCTATGGCATACTTTCTTTTTCCTGTCGCATAACAACGTTTTTCCATTAAATTTCTCTCCCTATCACGTTCAAATATGAGAATTTTGCTAAGTATTCAACATCACTGTTCAAAGAAACCATATTGTTTTATAACTTTATTGTCTGAGGGCACTGGGCCTCGTGGGGGTGATCATTTCCTATGTAAATCTTGAGCTTTTTCAGCATTTTCCTCCCTAACGAATTTTTTGGGAGCATCCCCCTGACGGCATAAAGCAAAACCTTCTCCGGATCGTCTTTTAACAGTTTCCCTGTATATGTCTTCTTCAAACCACCCGGGTAACCGGAATGATGATAATAGACCTTGTCCGACAGCTTTTTGCCTGTAAGGGAAACCTGCTCGGCATTAACAACAATCACAAAATCCCCCGTATCCACATACGGTGTATAAATGGGTTTGTGCTTGCCCCGCAGGCGTCTCGCTATCTCACTGGCAAGTCTGCCCAGAATACGCCCCTGGGCATCGATGAGATACCAGTTTCTGATAATATCCTCTTTTCTTGCATTATATGTCTTCATAAAGCCACCCAAGTATCAAAAATGTAACAGTGAAAGTTACGAAATTTCAAAATATTTGTCAAGAAAAAACATGCAGCCCTGTCGAAGTATATGGCCTTACTGTCCTCCGAACTTACCAAGCCCGTAAAGAGAGAAGGCCACCGTAAAGCTCTTATCATTAAAGGATTCAGAATACTTTACCTCGATGCTCCAGCACTGCTTGTGATAATTAAAACCAATCGTGTTTTCCACGGCATTATTATTAAATTGGTCTTGTCTCAGAACATAGAGTAAATCGACGGATTTTGTAATCACAGCCTTAATGGAAAGGTTGATTTCTTCGAGAGGAGCTGCGGTATATAGATACGGGTAAAAAGGCTATGTTAGAGGCGGAAGCGTTTATTCCGTTAATAGTCGAGAAATGAGCGCTGGTGTATCGATACCCCACTGTCGCCGTATCTCCCCGCCAGTCACTTATGTTCAAATCATAATTGGTTTGGTCCCAACTGTTTGAATATAGATTATATTTGTTGCGGGCCGAAAATGATAGATATTTAACAGGCTTGACATCGAGTTCAATATCAACGTCACTGAACGGCCTTTTGTCTATGAGAGCTCCGGTGGCCGGATCGAACTTGTCGCCCCTTTTTGCTTCATTGAAATCATACGTCTGGGACAGCTTGAGGCGAAGTAATTCAAGGTAACTGCCGCCGCCTCCCTTTTCCTTCGATTTCGCCACAAGCGTGTTGGTCAGTGCGTATGTAAGGGTGTTTTGGTCAGGTATCACTGTCGCAAAATTAGGGACATTATCCTGATTGACATTCGGAATATAGGTGTATGTTAATTCCGGCTGGATACCATGCCTTATTTTTTCGATCTCCTGACCGCCTATATTGAATATTCTATGGATCTCAGTCGTAGCGTGCGCCCCGGTAGTGTATATAATCCTATTGTCATGCTTATTTTGAGACCGTATCAAGATTGTCATTCCGATCCCATAATGTTTCCTTCACTCCTATCTGAGGCGTTAGCTTGAGATAGTCGCCCATGCGCAGTGGCATGGTCAGAACCGGCTGAACATCGTAAAGATGTCCCTTTTGTCCTTCATTTGTGTAAAAATAATCATAAGTTGCATCAAACTCCAAATTAAGGGGAGTGCCAAAGATGGGGCGCTTTATCCCTTTCAGGGTAATTTCAGGATATTTCTGTAGAGTTAAGTCATTTGATGCGCTTGCAAAATCATCAGTATAGCGGACAAGGGCAGTCAGGTTGTACAATTGCCAATTTTTAACCAGACGGGCTGTCGAATCGAGAGAGCCAAGAGATTCATCACCGACAAAGGGAACTTTTCTAAACCTCTGTGCTTCACTTGTTGAATAGTTATCAAGATAGTAATTATGCGAAGAAAAATCTCGGAAATACCATGCATCAGAAACCTTTCGGATATCAGTTCTGAAGATAAAATGAAGGGTCGAAAGTAGTCTCATGATTCAGGTAGTATGACCATCGCTTATGGTCGGACTGCCAGTCTCTGCTTACATTTCCCGTCTGTTTCATTAACACGCCAGGCATCATTCATAAAGTCGCCATAAAAGGTGCCAAAGGAGTTGTTACCGATGAAGTATCTGAATTCAACCCCTTCTTTAAATCCCCTCTTATCCATATAGCGCTGATAAAATGTCGCATCTGTACTCTCTGAAATCGCCCAGTAAAAGGGAAGTCTCGATATCCCAGCCTAACTTATTCTCAGAATAGTTAAGATAGGGAAAAAGGAAACCTGATTGTCTGGTTGTCTTCGCAGGAAACAATAAATAGGGAGTATAAAAAACGGGGATGTTTTTGGCCAGAAACTCACCGTGTTTAAGGGTTCCATACCCGTCCATGGTTACATCCAGTTCTCTACCCGTCAATCGCCAGTCCGGTGAATCTCCATCACAGGTTGTTGCGGTGGCATCTTTTATATTGTATGTCGCCTCACCTTTTTTTTCAATTCTTGATCCTGATATATAAAAATGATTCCTCTCAAGAAACATCTTGCCTTCATAAGCGACACCTGTCTTAGATTCAATGTTGAATTCCACCTTGTCTCCCTCGAGAATATCGTTGTCACTTATAATCATGACAAACCCTTCAGCAGTCGCCTCATTCGATGTCTTGTTCAGGCTCACAGACTCAGCCATGAGGAGACCCCCGGAATAGGTTATAACGACATTTCCTTTTGCGTAATAGGTATCATCATTCTGGTCATAGGAGATACTGTCTGCTTCAATTGTCACCGGTCCCTTGGAAATATCGATTTCAGCAGCAATTAAATCGTATACCGGAATAAAACAGAGAAAAAAGATTAAACCGATTTTAAGAGGCAGTCGCCTTTCCTATAAATAAATAGTGTCTTCATCTCTACTTAAGGGACTTTCCACAACCTCTAGAAGTTCATAATCTATACAAACCACATTCCTGGTACCAAGCCGTTTCTGATGACCAAGGAATCTAATCAGCCTGAAACTTGTTCCGCAAAGTAAAAATGCAATATTATTAAATCCTGCCAAAGACTATGTCACAGGTCTCAATTCATGATTTGGGATTCATTACTGCATGATGAAAATGCCCGCTTAATCTCACCAACAAGATATAGGGAGCCTGTTACACAGATAAGATCATCCTGATCGGCCATGGATAATGCCCGCTTCAGGGCTTCACAAGAGTTTCCCACGACCTCGATTCGCTTCTGGTACGATTTGTGCAGCCTTCACTATTGCCTCCGGAGGCATCGTTCTTACTGTATCCGGTCTTGTGACAATCAGCCGATCCGCAAGCGGGAACAGCTTTTTCAACATTGTTTTGTAGTCCTTATCTTTTAGAACACCAAAGACGAGGATTAACTTTCGGTAGGCAAATTCCTCTCTCAGTGCATTGGAAAGGACAGTTGCACCATCCGCGTTATGAGCACCATCCACGAGAACCATTGGGGCATGCTGAAGGATCTCTAAGCGACCTTCCCATTGCACATCCCGAATACCCGTAAAAACGGCATCGTCATTAACTTCAAATCCCTTCATTGCTATATACTCAATTACACCAATAGCCAGGGCGGCATTTTCAATCTGATGTCTCCCTTTCAAAGGACAAACGAGATCGCGATATCTTTTTCTTATGCCACTATAAGAAAATGAACCATTACGTCGTACATCGACCTTTATTTCCCCCCCTACTCTGTATAATTCTGCCCCTCTCTTGCGGCATATATCTTCCAGAAACTCATAGATGCGTCTTTGCTTCACCGCGGTGATACATACCCCACCATCCTTAATTATGCCGCCTTTCTCCCAGGCAATGTCTTCCAGGCGATTCCCGAGATATTCCTCATGATCATGGGAGATATTGGATATGACGGATACCAAGGGTGTAACCACATTGGTTGCATCAAGTCTGCCCCCCATTCCTACCTCCATAACTGCCACATCCACGCTTTTCTGACGAAAATAGAGAAAAGCAACGGCAGTAAGAAATTCAAAGTAGGTTATATTTTCCGTAGACTGTTTCTTTACTTCTTCTATCCATTCAACCATCTCTTTCGGGGAGATCATGTTTCCATCTACTTTTATCCGCTCCCGGACATCAATCAGGTGGGGAGATGTATACAGACCAACACGAAAACCACCGCGGGACAGGACTGATGCCACCATAGCCGCGATG
This sequence comes from uncultured delta proteobacterium, assembly GCA_963695875.1. Classification (GTDB taxonomy): domain Bacteria; phylum Desulfobacterota; class Syntrophia; order Syntrophales; family UBA2185; genus DATKLL01. Next base: position 36,418 of record CAVOID010000016.1, read on the forward strand.
GAGCCTTTTCCATTGGTTCCGCCGATTAAAATGGTCTCGTATTCATTCTGGGGATTGTTCAGACGATTTAAGAGTCGCGAGATAGGACCAAGTCCAAAACGAATATCAAAACTTTTTAATCCATGGAGATGTTCAAGAGGATCTTGCATGCAACTCGCGTATTGATTGTGTGTGGCCTTCTCACTAAAAAGTCAGATGTCAATGACCTCACCGTCTTGAAGGATATGAATACTTCTGTCCTTTATCATAGCTATCTCACTTTGAATAGAATCACGGTACTGGAGCTTCATGTGATAAAGATAAATATTGAGGATTGTGGGTATTCAATTTCTTCAACTCTTCTTCCAGACCTGAAGGTGTCAGATGACCCGTCATATCCGCAACATCTTTCATACTGTTAGGAAGGGATGTTTCAATGAATATAGCCTTTAGATTACTAATATTGTTCGCAACAGTCCATACTTCTTCAGTGGGGCCGGTGTCTCCTACAATGAGAATGGATCCTTCTTTAGATTCTACGGCATAACTGACTGTCTCAATGACATGATGAACGAGAACAGCTGTCACATCGATATTATCGAGTTTAATCTTTTCACCAGGCTTGATCGTCTTAAATTTTAAGACCGGATTTTCAGGATTTGGAAGCAGCGAAAAATCCGGCCAAACGATATTATTAAAAAGATATGTCCTTAGGGTATCAATAATATTAGGGTAGCAATCACAATGAGAGGATGGTCTTTATGCAGATAGCAAATATTATCCGCAAGAAACATGATATCCCTTACATGATCGAGATGTGCGTGGGTTATAAGGACATAATCTATCTCCAGCTTGTTCTTCAATAGTTAGTAACGATGTGATAGTTCCGGCATCGATCAGAATATTCCTGTTCAATAAAAAACTCGTTGTATTGCATCCGGGCGTCTGCGATCCATGGCAACCCAATACTCTGATTTGCATCCTTTTGTATCCTCTCTGTGAAGTCCATACTCAAAAGATGGAAGGTCGCGGTCAAGGGATACCGTATTTATTGACTGTCGCAGGCCCATCATAAGTCGCTCAGGGGGCAGGTTATAGCTTGTTTTATATATCGTTCAGAAACGGGCTGAAACGTTAGCACAGCTTTCCCTCTCGGGCAATAACTTTATCGCCGGTGGCCACTTCACTAAAAGTCCATCTCCCGGCCTTCTACAGCCGATGGACTATTCCGGCACAACCTTAAATACTTCATCACCCGGACGAACACGATCGGAAACCTTGATACCAATAAAGTCTCCTGCCACAGCTTTCTCAATCTTTTGATTGTTCGACCTCCATGGATTCAAGCATGTTTGTTATATTCGTAGTATGACCGGTAATCTTAATTGTATCCCCTATCTTCACTTCGCCATCTGTCATTTTTATCGCCGCAACACACGGTTTTGCAAAAAATTTTACCACTTCGCCTATTTTTTCTTCTGCCATAAGAATCCTCCTTACCTCGTTGCTTATAAATGTTGAGAAAGAATAACAATCCCACCGGCAGAAAACGCATATAAGATATGATTATTCGGAAAACACCGCAATCCGTGTATGAAGTATATTTTTTCTGATGAAAAAACAAGAAAAAAAGAAAAGCAGGGTAAGAAAGAATCCCTGCTTTTCAAGACATCAAATCCATTGATCGAGGGGCATGATGAGACGTACCCGTAATTTAAGACTTTGAAGGGTTACTATTGTCAATGCTACTTTTGTGAGACAACTTTTCTTTTTGTGGGGGCGTCTCTGCTTCCCGGAATGAATTCAATTATCGACATGGGGGCATTATCACCTATGCGATTACCCATCTTTACGATTCTTGTATAACCACCTGCCCAATCGCGATAGCGTGTCGAAAGCTCATCAAAAAGCTTCCCCACGACTTCTCTGTCCCTTACATAAGAAAGTGCTTGTCTCCGCGCATGAAGATCGCCTCTCTTGCCCAGGGTAATCATTTTTTCCGCAACTTTTCTCAATTCTTTGGCCTTGGAATCAGTCGTAGTAATCTTCTCATATTTCAACAGGGAAGTGACCATGTTTCTCAACATAGCCTCTCTGTGACTTGCAGTTCTGCCCAGCTTTCTTCCTGACTTTCCGTGACGCATCTAAATATTATCTCCCTTCTCCAGCCAAACAATATGTCCTTCGTTCCAATTTTTTACGCTGCACTGTACTCTCATTTTCTTTCTTCTCTTCTTTATTCCAGGGAGGAAAATCTAACTTCATACCAAAACTGAGCCCCATTTCTGCAAGAATTTCTTTTATTTCGTTCAGAGACTTTCTGCCAAAATTTTTAGTCTTGAGCATTTCCGCCTCTGTTTTTTGAACAAGCTCTCCAATCAAGTTAATGCCGGCATTTTTTAAGCAGTTTGCCGATCTTACGGAAAGTTCCAGATCATCAACATGTCTCAACAGGTTTTCATTAACACTTTCCTTCTTCTTCTACTACTTCATGCTGCTCTTCCTCATCAACCTCATCAAAGTTGATAAATATATCTAATTGTCCCTTCAGATATCTTCGCCGCATAAGCAAGGGCATCTTCCGGGAGAACACTGCCATCTGTCCATACTTCGATGACGAGGCGGTCATAATCGGCAACTTGCCCTACCCTCGCATGGGTAACGGTATAATTGACTTTTTTAATTGGTGAAAAAGCTGCATCAATATTGATCGTCCCTTCAGGTTGATCCGCAGCTCTTTCACTTCGTGCAGGCACATATCCCTTACCTGTCTTTACCACAAGTTCCGCTTTAAATTTATCACCTCCGGAGAGAGTCGCAATATGGTGATCAGGATTGAGAATCTCAACCGTTCCATCGGTAATAATGTCTGCCGCAGTTACAATCCCCTCCCGTGAGGCATCAATATGAACGACTCTCGGCCCATCCTGATTGCAGCTTAAAACGAACACCTTTTAGGTTCAGTATAATATCGGTTACATCTTCTTTAACACCCGGAATTGTCGAATATTCATGGAGGACACCATCAATTTTCACAGAGACAATAGCAGCTCCCTGAATAGATGACAAGCAAGTACCCTTCTGAGAGCATTTCCGAGGGTAATACCAAATCCCCTCTCTAAAGGCTGACAGGTAAATTCGCCATAAAAGCGCGTATGGGTACTTTCATCAATTTCAATTCGCTTCGGTCGTATTAAACTGCGCCAGCTCTTTTGCATATTTTATATTCCTTACCCTTCGGGTATTTATTTAGTACATCAATAGTGTTACTTAGAATAAAGCTCAACGACTAACTGTTCCTGAACGGGCATAACTAATTCTTCGCGGGAGGGAAGGGATTTTACCACACCTTTAAAATTATCCTTTGTCCAGTTCCAACCATTGCGGTATGCCACGCCTGGCAACTATTTCCATTGCCTCCACGTATCCGTTCCACCTTCCTGCTCTTCTCTCTTACCTGGATTTCACTACCCACATTAACCAGATAGGATGGTATGTTTACCGGTTTCCCATTTACTAAAAAATGATTATGCCTTACCAACTGTCTCGCCTCAGTCCTCGAATTGGCAAAACCCATTCTGAAGACCATATTATCAAGACGTCTTTCCAAAAAAAGCAACAGGTTTGTACCTGTTATTCCTTTTTGTCTGTCGGCCTTTTCAAAATAACCCCTGAATTGCCTTTCCAGACAGGCCATACATCCTTTTAAGTTTCTGTTTTTCCCTCAACTGAACACCGTAATCGGAGTATTTCTTACGCATCTGACCATGATCACCCGGAGCATAACCCCTTCTTTCAAAGGCACATTTTTCACCATAACACCTGTCCCCTTTGAGGAATAGTTTTAAGCCTTCTCTTCGGCACAACCTGCACACGGATTCTTTATATCTCGCCAAAAAAAACCTCCCATAATCAAAAATGCTAAATTCTTTTATCTCAAATCCTAAACAAATTCCAGATTAAAAAAACACATTCGGTCATTTCTGATATGTGTTTAGATTTAGTGGATTTCGTGCTCAGCATTTCCCTTGTTATACTCTTCTTCTCTTCGGAGGACGGCATCCATTATGGGGAATCGGAGTAACATCCCTGATTAAGACTGATGCTGAGCCCGGCTACCTGTAGAGATCTTAACGCCGATTCCCGGCCTGAACCGGGCCCCTTCACATACACTTGAACTCGCCTCATTCCCTGTTCCTTCGCCTTTTTGACTGCATCCTCGGCTGCCACTTGCGCCGCAAACGGGGTACTTTTTCTCGAACCTTTAAACCCCTGTGTCCCGGAAGAAGACCAAGCGACGACATTGCCGCTCAGATCCGTAATGGTAATAATGGTATTATTAAAGGTAGATTGTATATGTACAATCCCTTCAGGTATATTCTTTTTTTCCTTTTTTTTCCTGTTTTTCTTGCCTGTTTTGCCATCTCTCCTCCGGATCAGTACGCTCTTATTTCTTCTTGCCGGCAATTGACCGTCTCGGTCCCTTTCCTCGTCCGCGCGTTTGTACTCGTTCTCTGACCTCTGACAGGAAGTCCTTTCCTGTGTCTCAATCCACGATAAGCTCCAAGATCCATCAGTCGCTTCACTGGCCATAGACACATCGCGTCTTAAATCACCTTCAACCTTAAGTTCCTTATCGATAATATTTCTTATGGAGGTTATTTCCGAATCAGCAATATTATCCGTTTTCTTATCAAAATTGACACCGCCTTTTCTAGAATATCCCGCGCTTTACTTCTTCCTATTCCATATATGTACGTTAACGCGATTTCCATTCTCTTGTTTTTCGGTAGATCAACTCCCGCAATTCTTGCCACCTTATAACCTCCTGCTTACAAAACACTATCGCTCTTATTTATCCCTGTCGTTGCTTATGCTTTGGATTCTCACAAATAACCCTCAACACACCACGCCTTTTTATAATTTTACATTTATCACAAATCTTTTTAACAGAAGACCGTACTTTCACGATAATCACTCCTTAAAAGATACGCTAGCAAATCACCACGGACCAAACTAACTATCAAAGCATTATGTTGGGGGTATCTCCCAATTTACGCTATTTCTTATGGTTTATTTTGTTCTGTATATAATCCTACCCCTAGTCAAATCGTAGGGAGAAAGTTCAACTGTGACCTTATCGCCTGGCAATATCTTGATAAAATGCATGCGCATCTTCCCTGAAATATGGGCGAGCACCCGGTGTCCATTTTCCAGCTCAACTCGGAACATTGCATTGGGTAAAGTTTCAACAACTTTTCCTTCAACCTCGATTGGTTCCTCTTTTGCCATAAATAACCTGTCTCAATCGACTTACTAATGATCTTAGCAATTAGTCCGTAGCCTGGTCTGTATGTTTATCTACTTTGCCTTTCATTTAACATGCTAAGAATATCCGGGCCGTCTTTGGTAATCGCAACAGAATGTTCAAAGTGAGCCGATAATTTTCCATCTTCCGTCACAACCGTCCAGCCATTATCAGTCACTTTGACCTTGTAAGTGCCTTCATTAACCATTGGCTCAATAGCCAAAACCATACCGGCCTTCAATTCTATCCCTCTCCCCCTTGTCCCGTAATTTGGTATTTGCGGTTCCTCGTGAAGATTTTTTCCAATCCCATGGCCCACAAAATCTCTCACGACGGAAAATCCAGCAGACTCAACACAATTCTGAACAGCTGCCGATATGTCTCCAAGGCGATTCCCGGCTTTCGCCTCCCTTATACCATTATAAAGCCCCTGTTCAGTAACTCGAATCAACCTTGCCGCCTCTTCAGAAACGTCACCAACAGGAACCGTTATAGCAGCATCACCGTAGTATCCATTATAATATGCTCCGAAATCGAGGCTTACAATATCTCCCTCAACTAAAATCCTGTTTGAAGGCAATCCATGAACGACTTCTGAATTAACCGATATGCAGAGAGAATAAGGATAACCCATGTATCCCTTAAATGCCGGTTGCGCCCCCTTCTTTCGCACAAGTTCTTCTGAATAGCTGTCCAGTTCACCAGTGGTTATGCCAGGCTTAACCTTTTCCTTCAGTATTCTTAATATCTCAGCGACAATATGATTGCTCGCTCTCATTTTTTCGATTTCTTCTGGCAGCTTCAGGATAATCATACTACTAAATATAGTATTATTAACGCCTTTTTGCAATGCGACCCTTCTTCATGAAGCCCTCATATTGTCTCGTCAACAAATGGGTTTCTATCTGACCTGCCGTGTCAAGGGCCACACCAACCACGATCAAAAGTGCTGTCCCGCCGAAATAAAAAGGTACATTAAACTTAGCTTATCAGTATACTGGGAAGGACACAAACAGCCGATACATATATCGCACCGCTAAAGGTCAATTTTGACAAGACGTCATCAATATACTCCGCCGTTTTTTTACCAGGCCTTATCCCCGGGACATAGCCACCGTATTTTTTCATGTTATCGGAAACGTCAGCAGGATTAAAGACTACAGCAGTATAAAAATAACAGAAGAATACAATAAATACGACATAGAGCGATTCATAGACCATCTTCCCCTGGCTCAAGGCGTCCGAAACTGCCTTCATCCACGGATGGTCAATGAAGTTAGCGATTGTCGCCGGAAACATTATGATGGAGGAGGCGAATATCGGAGGAATAACCCCTGCTGTATTGACCTTCAAGGGTAGATGGGTGGTCTGTCCTCCGTACATCTTTCGTCCGACAACCCTCTTGGCATATTGTACTGGTATTCTCCTTTGACCACTTTCAACAAATACGATGACCCCTGTAACAGCAACCATCAATACAATAAGAATCACGATGAAGAAAATACCCATTTCACCCGCCGAAAGCAAACTGAATGTTTGGTAGATAGCCGCAGGTCCTCTGCACACAATACCTGCAAAAATAATGAGCGATATCCCGTTGCCAATACCCTTTTCAGTAATCTGCTCCCCCAGCCACATGATGAATGCCGTACCTGCAGTCAATGTTATCACCGTCATCAGACGAAAACTCCAGCCAGGCTCCATCACAATAGAAACCCCTGTGGGTCCGGCCATATGTTCCAGTCCAACGGAAATACCGAAACCCTGAATGAGACTTAGAATTACTGTCCCGTACCGGGTGTACTGAGTGATCTTTCGCCTTCCTGCTTCGCCTTCCTTGGAAAGTCTTTCCAGATGGGGAATAGCAATAGTCAATAGCTGAAGGATAATAGATGCGCTGATATAGGGCATGATGCCGAGAGCAAAGACCGACACGTTAGAAAAAGCGCCACCGGCGAACATATCAAAAAAACCCAGCAAAGAACCTTTTGCCTGTTCGATAAAACCAGCTAAGGCCGCCCTATCGATGCCGGGTGTGGGAACATGTGCACCTATCCTGTAAACTGTCAAAAGGAGAAACGAGTAAAGAATCCTCTTCTGAAGCTCTGGAATCTTCCCGATATTTTTTAAGCCATCTAACAAATCAGACCACCACTGTGATTGAGCCGCCGGCTGCTTCAATTTTCTCCCGGGCTCCGCGGCTGATCATGTCAATCTTTAATGATATAGGATATTCTATATTTCCTTTGCCCAAAACCTTGATACCATCCACTTTCCCCTTCACCAGACCCGCTCTTACAAGAACCTCTTTATCAATAACTGAACCCTTGGAAAATTTATTCAACTGCTCTATATTGATGGTAACAATCTCCTTGCGAAAAGGATTGCGAAATCCTCTTTTCGGCAATCTTCTCGAAAGGGGCATCTGTCCTCCTTCAAATCCGGGCCGTACTCCTCCGCCTGAACGTGCATTCTGACCTTTATGTCCCTTGCAGGATGTGCCGCCATGCCCAGATCCGTCACCGCGGCCTACCCTTTTTCTTTTTTTCCTTGAACCATCCGGCGGTTTTAATGAACCCAAATTCATACCTTGTCCCCTTTAAGCTCTTCCATAAACACCAGATGACTGACCTTATTAACCATACCCCGAATCTCAGGTGTATCTTTTAGCATAACCGTCTTGTTCAATTTCCCCAGTCCCATCCCGCGTAGTATTTCCCGCTGTTTCTGTGGTCTACCTATATAACTTTTAATCAGCGTTATCTTAAGCTTTTTTTCCACTACTAACCTCTCTGTAAGGCAAATGCCAATTTTGACGAGTTCAGAGAAAGTCCGCTATTCACTTATGTTTTCGCCGTTTAGGAAATCATCAATTTTCAGAGCCACTCTTTCCCTCTGAGTGATGAAATTTCTACCGGGTCTTTCAATTGACTCAGACCATCAATGGTAGCCTTTACCAGATTGTGCGGATTATGCGAACCTAAACATTTCGTCAATATGTTATGGACTCCAGCAACTTCAAGTACCGCTCTGACAGCTCCCCCTGCTATGAGACCAGTTCCCTCAGAAGCGGGCTTCAGGAGAACTCTGTCCAGCCCCATATTTTCCAATAACCTCGTAGGGAACCGTTCTATTAGAAATGGCAACCTTAACCATGCTCTTCTTGGCTTTTTCCATGCCCTTTCTGATTGCCTCCGGCACCTCATGGGCCTTTCCCAGACCGGCGCCCACAGATCCCTTTCCATCGCCTACAACGACTACAGCACTGAACCTGAATCTCCGCCCGCCTTTGACCACTTTAGCAGTTCTGTTAATCGTTATCACCCTGTCAAGAAGTTCTAATTCTTCCATACTTTCTATATCACCATTTCTTGCGCGTTATAATTTTTACAGATTTTGACAATTCGTTCAGACAGCGCGAATCAAAGCTCCTTTGGTTACCATGCCACCGCAATGTAGCATCAGCACCAGCTGAATCCAATTTTAAAGTTCCCATGATTTAAAACTTTAGCCCCGACTCTCTGGCCGCATCAGCAAGTGCCTCAACACGCCCGTGGTAAAGGTATCTTCCCCTGTCAAAGACAACATGATCGATTCCTATGGCCTTCAATCTTTTTGAAACGAGCTTGCCCACTTCCTTTGCCGCATCAACCTTCTTCAATTCCTCAAAGGTCCCCTTTATTTCCTTACTCAGAGTTGAGGCTTCAGCCAGTGTCCTTCCAACATCATCTGCAATAGCCTGAACATATATATGCTGGGCACTTCTGAATACAGAAAGACGCGGCCTAGTTTCCGTACCGAATATTTTTCCTCTCACCCTCTTTTTTCGTTTAATCCTTATCTTTTCTATCTTCTTCGATGCCAATGCTTTACCCCTTATATGTTCAGTACCACGCAATTAACCAATGATATCAAACCACTTAGTACCAACACTTAATTAGGCTCCAACGGACTTGCCAACTTTCCTTCTTACCTTCTCACCAACGTAACGTATCCCTTTTCCTTTATAGGGTTCGGGTTTTTTCAAATCTCTTATTTCGGCGGCAACCCTTCCCACGAGCTGTTTATCAATGCCGGCAACGACAATATTCACCTGTTTATCAATCTTTACATCTATTCCTTTAGGAATCTTATATTCTACGGGACTGGAAAATCCCAGAACCAACTTGAGAATATCACCACTTCTTTCCGCACGGTATCCAATGCCGGACAGTTCAAGACCCTTCTGAAAGCCATTACTAACACCCATCACCATATTTGCCATCAGTGTCCTGACGAGACCGTGATACGATTTCTCTTTTCTGCTCTCAGCAAGTGTTTTCACCTCTATGGCCCCGTCATTAACAGTAACCTCGATACCATGGGGTATTTCCATAGACAGGATTCCCTTGGGACCCTCTACCTTGATGGTCAATTTATCCTGACTGATTTTTACCCCTTTAGGGATTGTAACGGGTTTTTTACCGATTCTTGACATTTAATAAATCTCCAGAGACTAACTAACCACATTTAATAAAATTCCTACCACACATTACAGAGGATCTCGCCACCTACTTTAGCATCACTCGCTTCTTTATCTGTCAAAACCCCTCTAGACGTGGAAAGAATAGCGATGCCATATCCATTTAATACCTTGGGAATCTTTTCACTCCTCACATAGACCCTTCTTCCCGGTTTACTGATCCTTTGAATACCAGTAAGTACTGATTTTTTCGTGTCAGCATATTTCAGGTATACCCTCAATACCTGATATCCTCGAGCATCTTTCTTTATATCATACCCGCTTATATAGCCGGATTTTTTCAAGACTTTTGCAATATTGAGATTTATGCGGGAAAGTAGTATATCTACATGTTTAAATCGTACCTTGTTGGCGTTACGGATTCTTGTCAACATATCAGCGATAGGATCTGTCATCCCCATATATTACTCCTTACACAAGTTACCAACTTGACTTAATAAGTCCGGGAATTTCACCCCTCATAGCAAGATTTCTCAAGCATATCCTGCACATATCAAATTTTCTGAAGTAAGCTCTCGGCCTCCCGCACAGAGGGCAACGGTTATACGTTCTCACCGAAAATTTTGGTGTCCTTTTCGCTTTTGCAATCAGGGATTTTTTTGCCACACTTATTCCTCCAGATGTTTTTCCTTTTCATGCATCAGTTTCTAAACGGTAGTCCCATGAGCCTCAAGAGTTGCCTTGCTTCTTCATCCGTTCTCGCCGATGTCGTGATCACAACATTCATCCCTCTAATTTTATCAATCTTGTCATACTCTATCTCAGGGAAGATGATCTGTTCCTTCAATCCCAGAGCGAAATTACCCCTCCCGTCAAAAGATTTAGGCGATATTCCTCTGAAATCACGAACCCTTGGAAGTGCAACATTAACAAGCCTGTCAAAAAACTCGTACATCCTATCTCCCCGCAAAGTAACCCGACATCCTATAGACATACCCTGACGAAGTTTAAATGTGGCAATTGACTTCCTTGCTTTTGTTATCACAGGTTTTTGCCCGACAATCAGTGAGAGATCTGCAACTGCACTGTCAAGAGCTTTAATATTCTGAATCGCCTCACCAACGCCCATGTTTACCACTATTTTCTCTAGCTTCGGTACCTGCATACGGTTTTTATAATTAAACTCTTTAATTAAAGCAGGTACTACTTCTTTTGTATAATGATCTTTCAGCCTAGCCATTTTTCCTTGACCTATGTGTCCAATGTCTCGTTGCATTTCTTGCAAACTCGCGTTTTTCCCGCATCTTCCAGGATCTTGAATCCCACCCTGACACCCGTATCACACTTGTTACAGAGGTACATCACATTGGAGATGTTGATCGGCCCTTCTTTCTCGACGATGCCACCCTTCCCCTTCGCATCCGGTTTCTTATGCCTCTTAATGATGTTCAGCTTCTCCACAATCACCTGGTCTTTATCGTTCACTATCTTCAGAACCTTGCCGGTTTTTCCCTTCTCTTTGCCGGCTATCACTTTCACCATATCGCCTTTTTTCAATCGCTTGACCTGCATTTCTTATACCCCGTTCCAACCCTTTACAACACCTCGGGCGCCAGAGAAATTATCTTCATAAACTGTTTAGCCCGTAGCTCTCGAGCCACCGGACCAAAAATTCTCGTCCCCACGGGCTCCAATTGATTCGTAATCAGGACAGCGGAATTGTCATCAAACTTCAGGTATGATCCATCAGGTCTCCTTACTTCCTTTGCGGTACGTACGACAACCGCTTTCATAACATCCCCTTTTTTTACCTTCGAATTCGGGATAGCCTCCTTCACAGACACGACAATTACATCGCCAACGCTTGCATACCTTCTTTTCGACCCGCCAAGAACCTTGATGCATGCAACCTTCTTCGCACCTGAATTATCTGCTACATTTAAGATAGTTTGCATCTGAATCATGATATCACCCTACCTGTTCAGTAATCTCATCTCTCACTGACCAGATTCTCTTTCGTTAATTTTAGTCACTCGGCCTTTTCAAGTATTGTGCGCATCCGCCACCGCTTTTCCCCGCTCAATGGCCTCGACTCGACAATGAGTACTTTATCACCAATATTACAGCTATTTCCCTCATCATGGGCTTTATACTTGACATATCGTCTTATATATTTATGAAATACGGGATGCTTGACAAGCCTCTCTGCACGGACAACGATTGTCTTGTCCATCTTATTGCTGACTACCACGCCTTTGATGATTCTTTTATTACCGCGCTCCCTCATGTCTATTGAACCTCCCTTTCCCTAAGTACCGTCTTTACGCGTGCAATATTTCTTCGTACGGAACGCATTGTAGCAGGAGATTCCAACTGCCCGGATGTATGTCGCAGACGGAGCTTGAAAAGTTCCTCAACAAGCTCTTTATTCTTCTGTACCAACTCATCAATACCAAGATCTCTTATCTCTTTAATCTTCACCCAACCATCTCCCTCGATAGAAACTTAGTCGCAATGGGAAGTTTATGAGCAGCTAGTCTGAAGGCCTCACGGGCAACATCTTCAGAAACCCCTTCCATCTCATAAAGTACTACGCCTGGCTTTACTACTGCAACCCATCCCTCCGGCGCTCCCTTTCCTTTCCCCATACGAGTTTCAGCCGGTTTTTTAGTTATTGATTTATGAGGAAATATCCTTATCCAGATTTTCCCTCCCCGCTTGACATGTCGGGTCATGGCAACTCGCGCAGCTTCAATTTGTCGGGCTGTTATCCACCCGCACTCAGTTGCCTGAAGGCCATACTCACCAAAGGCTACGGAACTTCCCCTGGTTGCCTTACCACTCATACGACCTCTTTGCAACTTTCTGTACTTAACCCTCTTTGGCATCAACATAATTCAACAACCCCACCGCAAAAAACTCTGAATCCTGAACATGCTATCCTAAATCCTAACCAATATCGAAATCCAAATGTGAAGCTCCCCGCCCACAGGGCGGGGCTTCCCGGAAAAGAAACTATGCTTGCATTGCACCCCTTATGCCCGCCTACAAGGTGGGGCTTGCGGGATATGCTCCCGGTCAAAACGTTCAGGACTTATATTTGAAATTCAACTTAGTTTAGAATTCCGATATTAGGATTTCGGATATAATTCTACTTAATAGTTGTTTCCTTTTTACCGGGCAGAACCTCCCCATGGAATATCCACACTTTTACACCAATAAGTCCATAAGCCGTATTTGCCTCTGCAAACCCCCAGTCTATATCAGCCCTCAGTGTATGCAGGGGAACTCTTCCTTCTCTGTACCATTCAGACCTCGCCATCTCAGCTCCGCCGAGTCTGCCGGCGCAATTCACTCTGATTCCTTTGGCACCGAATTTGAGAGAAGAGGTAACACATTTTTTCATTGCTCTCCTGAAAGCAACGCGCCGCTCGAGCTGAAGGGCAACATTCTCAGCAACAAGCTGTGCATCGACTTCAGGTTTACGTACCTCAAGAATGTTGATAATAATCTCGCTCTTTGAAACATCTTCAAGCTCCTTCTTCAGTTTCTCGATTTCTGAGCCCTTCTTACCGATAATGATTCCCGGACGAGCTGCATAAATGTTGACTTTGGCTTTGTTGGCAGCCCTTTCTATCTCTATCCTTGAAACACCGGCGTGATATAATTTCTTCTTGAGATATCTTCTGATATTTATATCTTCATGAACCAATTCACTGTAATTTTTCTCCGAAAACCACTGTGATCGCCACGTCTTTATACCACCTAACCTGAAACCGATCGGGTTAACCTTCTGCCCCAATCTTTCACCTCCTCAAGATTTACTCTTCATCCAAAATAATGGTTATGTGACTCATCCTTTTTTTTATCGATGCTGCCCTTCCCTGGGCCCTCGCTCTCCATCGCTTCAGCGAAGGACCCTGATCCACAAAAATTTCCTTCACATAAAGGATACTCTCATCTATGTTAGGGTTTTGCTTTGCATTGGCAATGGCGGATTTCAAAACCTTATTGACAACGCCCGCAGAATATTTTCTTGTAAATTGCAGTATTTTCTTTGCTTCTTCAATGTTCTTCCCCCTCACTAAATCCACTACCAATCGCGCCTTCTGAGGAGAAACCCGAATATATTTGGCAATTGCTTTTGCTTCCATATCACTATACTCCAGAACGCAGATCTCAAATACAACTAATTTATCTCTTTGAGAAAATTCAAAATTCGATTCAGGTAGCGCGAATCAAAGATTTTTTCGGGTACCATGCCATCGTAACGACGCGCCTGCAAAGGCAGATGTCTGAGTGCAAAAGGGCGAGATGCTGCATGGTCGAAAAAAGATTTTGAGCGTGCCGAATCCAATTTTGGAAGCTCCTATTATTTACGTACTTTCGTCTTTCTATCACCTGCATGGCTGAAAAACGTTCTCGTTGGTGCAAATTCACCGAGCTTGTGTCCCACCATATTTTCAGTAACAAAAATTGGAATAAATTTCTTCCCATTATGCACTGCAAAGGTGTGCCCTATCAATTCAGGAGTAACCGTTGAACGGCGAGACCAAGTCTTAATAACACTTTTACTTCCCGATTCTTCAGCTTTCCTGACCTTTTCGAGAAGTTTCTCATTGATATATGCCCCCTTTTTAATTGAACGCGCCACCTTCTAACCTCTTCTCTTTACGATGTATTTATCAGTCTTCTTATTTTTCCGCGTTTTATGTCCTTTCGTTGGAACACCCCACGGTGTACAGGGATGTCTTCCACCAGATGACTTTCCTTCGCCCCCACCCATAGGATGATCGACTGGATTCATCGCCACGCCTCGTACCTTCGGACGCCTTCCCAACCATCTCGTCCGACCGGCTTTACCGATGCTGACATTCTCATGATCAATATTGCCCACCTGCCCGATGGTTGCCTTACATGCGAGCAATATTTTTCTCACCTCTCCGGAAGGAAGTCTTACCTGGGCATATCCTTCCTCCTTGGCCATAAGCTGCCCATATGTCCCCGCAGACCGGATCAACTGGCCTCCGCGACCAACCTTGAGTTCTACGTTATGGATAAGGGAACCGAGGGGAATATTTTTTAGAGGAATTGCATTCCCCGGTTTGATATCCGCTTTCTCAGAGCTTAGGATAGTATCCCCTACCTCCAGTTTTGCAGGAGCAATGATATACCGTTTTTCACCATCGATATAGTTCAACAACGCAATTCTTGAACTCCGATTGGGATCATATTCTACTTGCGCAACTTTGGCGGGGATTTCCACTTTGTCACGCCTGAAATCAATTATCCTGTATCGCCTCTTATGACCACCCCCAATGTGCCTGCTTGTCATCCTCCCGTAACAATTCCGCCCCCCCGTCCCTTTGAGAGGCAGGAGCAAACTTTTTTCAGGTACCGTTCGGGTAATTTCCTCGAAGTCCGAGCAGGTCTGAAATCTTCTGCCCGGTGATGTGGGTTTGTATTTTCTTATAGCCATCCGACCTTATCTCTCTTCCGTTTATACCCCTTCATGAATTTCAATACGACTGCCGGAGGCAAGGGTGACAATGGCCTTTTTCCATGAACGCTTCTCACCCATAATCCTCCCGACCCTCTTTTTCTTTCCTATCACATTCATGATACGAACATCCAAGACTTTTACTTTAAAGAGCTTTTCCACTGCTTTGGCAACCTCTATTTTGTTTGCCCTTTGATCCACTTCAAAGATGTATTTATTTTCGTCTTTTGCAATGGTACTCTTCTCAGTAATCAGCGCCCTTCTAATAATGCGATACATATCCATTATGATAATAACGCCCCTTCAATCATCTTAACAGACGGTTCAAAGAGAACCACATGATCATAGTTCAGAAGGTCATAAACATTAATTCCTTCTGATCGAATTAATTTGATTCCCTGAATATTTCTTGATGATTTCTCCAAGACAGGATCTGATTTGTCCGCAACAAGCAGGGCTTTTTTCAAACCGAATCGATCAACAATCTCTTTGAATTTCTTTGTCTTGATTTCATCCATGGGAAAGTCTTTCAAAATCAGCATCCTTCCTTCCTTTACCTTCATACTCAGGGCCGACATCAAGGCAAGTTTTCTCACTTTCTTCGGAACTTTGTACGCATAACTCCGCGGGTGGGGTCCGAATACAATTCCACCACCCCTCCACAGAGGAGATCTTATTGTACCGGCTCTTGCCCTGCCTGTGCCTTTCTGGCGCCATGGTTTCCTGCCGCCACCTCTGACGTCTTGTCTTCTCTTAGTCGATGCCGTTCCGCTTCTTCTAGAAGCCATCTGCATTCTCACGACATCATACAGGACTGCTTCATTGACCTCTGCTCCAAAAACGGCTTCACTCAATTCGATCTCTGAGATCTTGTTATTCTCAATATCGTATACCCCAGCAACTGGCATTTTATCCACTCCAGACCCTGTTTAACCACCCAGTTTGATAGATTGCCTTATGGTGACAACACTATTTTTGCAGCCCGGAATCGATCCTTTAACTAAAATCAGATTTCTTTCCGGCCTTACACCCATGACCAATAAATTCTGTACAGTTTTTCTCACATCTCCCATATGTCCCGGAAGCCTTTTCCCCTTGAAAACCCGGGAAGGTTCTGCACTTGCCCCAATAGAACCGGGAGCCCTGTGAAACATCGATCCATGCGTTGCCCGGCCGCCCCGGAAACCATGTCTCTTCACAACACCAGCAAAACCCTTGCCTTTGGTGGTTCCCACAATGTCCACATAATCGCCTACCTGAAATATGTCGACCTTCAGTTCCTGCCCTAATTCATAGCCGTCTGCATCAGCTCCAAACTCTCTAAGAAAGCGGAAAAATCCTTTATTCGCTTTCCCAAAATGGCCCTGCAAGGACTTCGTCACATTTTTCTGGCGAATGCGGCCATAGCCCAGTTGTATCGAATCATAGCCATCAGTTTTTTTTGTTTTTTTCTGAATAACTACGGATGGCTCAGCCTCAATGACCGTTACCGGAACAGCTTCACCGTCTTCCGCAAAAATTTGTGTCATGCCTAATTTTCTTCCGATTAGTAACTTCTTCATGTTCTTCCCACAGTGTCTTGCATCTTCATAAAAAACCCATATTCAGCATTTTGCTTCAGCCTTCACCACTGCAGCGTATCTCTATGTACGTCTCATTCCTCAGGCTTTGTGGTTATTGCTTATCGAGTTTTCTATGAGGCAGCCTATATTTTTCAACCCAGTTAGCAACTTTTTACGAGAGAGCCAATATTTTAAATAAATGACATACTTACCTGTGGCATGAGACATTAAAAAGATGGATACTTAGATCCATCGTTAATCATGCTGTCTTACGCATGACCTATAATTTTATCTCAACATCCACGCCGGCAGACAGGTCCAATTTCATCAGGGCATCGACAGTCGATTGCGTCGGTTCAATTATATCAATAAGTCTTTTATGCGTCCTGATCTCAAACTGCTCCCTCGATTTTTTGTCCACATGGGGAGATCGATTGACGCAATATTTGTTGATTTCCGTGGGCAGCGGAATGGGTCCAGCCACACGGGCGCCCGTCCTTTTTGCCGTCTCAACAATATCCTCTACAGACCGATCCAGCAGTTTGTAATCATATGCCTTGAGGCGGATTCTTATTTTTTGATCTTTCATCTTCAACTTGTCACTTGCATTTTATTCAATTATCTTACTAACCACACCGGCTCCGACAGTTCTGCCGCCTTCTCTGATGGCGAACCTGAGCTGTTCTTCCATAGCAATCGGAGTAATCAACTCTACTTCCACCTCCACATTGTCTCCGGGCATCACCATTTCTACACCTTCAGGCAGCGTACAAATTCCTGTAACGTCAGTGGTCCTGAAATAGAACTGAGGACGATAACCTGCAAAGAATGGTGTGTGCCTGCCACCTTCTTCCTTGGTGAGGACGTAGACTGCTGCTTTAAATTTCGTATGCGGGGTTATTGATCCCGGTTTCGCCACAACCTGGCCCCTTTCAACTTCTTCACGCTTGGTACCTCTCAGGAGAATACCGACGTCATCACCCGCCCTGCCCTCATCGAGGGTCTTGCGAAACATCTCAACCCCTGTACACACTGTCTTAAACGTAGGTCTGAAACCAACTATTTCTACTTCATCTCCCGTTCTTATAATACCTCTTTCCATCCTGCCGGTCACCACAGTTCCTCGACCTGATATGGAAAATACATCTCCAATGGGCATAAGGAATGGTTTATCCAGATCACGGACAGGCTCCGGTATATAATTGTCGACGGCGTCCATTAATTCCCAGATTGACTTCGCGTCGGCTGAATCCGGGTCATCGGTCTCCAGGGCCTTCAGGGCCGAACCTCTGATGATAGGAATTTCATCACCGGGGAATTCATACTGGGTCAGCAACTCTCTTAATTCAAGTTCCACCAAGTCTAGAAGTTCCGGATCATCCACTAGATCGACTTTGTTTAAATAAACTACGATGTAGGGAACCCGAACCTGTCTGGCGAGGAGGATGTGCTCTCTTGTCTGGGGCATGGGACCGTCCGAGGCAGCCACCACCAGGATCGTTCCGTCCATGTGAGCAGCTCCCGATATCATGTTCTTGATATAGTCAGCGTGGCCGGGGCAGTCAACGTGGGCATAATGTCTTTTCGCCGTCTCATACTCCACATGAGCTACATTGATGGTAACACCCCTTTCCTTTTCTTCCGGTGCGTTATCTATGGAATCAAAGGGCCTGAACTCGGCCAATCCCTTTTTTTGCAAGTGCTTCGTAATTGCAGCTGTCAGGGTTGTTTTACCATGATCTACGTGCCCGATGGTGCCGATATTCACATGTGGTTTGGTCCTCTCAAACTTCTTCTTAGCCATATCCATTACCTCCTTCAACTTTAATGGTTCGTTTGTTCGCTATACTTTTAATCCTCATCGAATGACTTTATTCTGTCAATGACCAGTCTTGCCTGACTCTCGGACACAGCATGGTAATTCAGAAAATGCATGGTAAAGGTCGCCCTTCCCTGCGTTTTTGATCTGAGGTCGGTGGCATAACCGAACATCTCTGCCAGAGGAACCTCGGCATTGATGGCCTCTAAAGATGGCCTCGACTCAATGCTTACAATATTTCCCCGTCTTCCCGTAAGATTCCCGATAACATCACCCATATATTCCTTGGGAACTATGACTTCCACTGACATTATGGGCTCCAGCAAGATAGGGTGAGCCCTTTTTATCCCACTCTTAAATGCCATGGAGGCCGCTATTTTAAAGGCCATATCAGAAGAATCTACTGCGTGAAAAGAACCATCTACAGCACTGACAATCACATCCACTACGGGAAAGCCTGCGAGCACTCCTTCCTCCATAGCTTCAAAAACGCCCTTCTGCACTGCCGGAACATACTCGCCGGGGATTACACCACCTACTATCTTGTTCCTGAATTCAAAACCTTTGCCCGGTTCATTGGGTTCAATCTCCAGCCAAACATGACCATACTGGCCCCTACCGCCTGACTGTTTAACAAACCTGCCCTCAGATCTGATACTCTTTCTGATGGTCTCTTTGTATGCCACCTGTGGATTACCGATGTTAGCGCCTAATCCAAATTCTCTCGAAAGGCGATCTACAATAATCTCTAAATGCAGTTCTCCCATTCCTGATATTAGAGTTTGACCTGTGTCCTTATCGACTTTAACCCTGAAGGAAGGATCTTCACGAGAGATCTTTCGGAGCGCCGTGTCCAGTTTTTCCTCATCTGCCTTCGTTTTTGGTTCTATGGCTATGGCGATAACTGGATCGGGGAACTCCAGATTTTCCAGGACAAGAGGATATCTCATATCACAAAGAGTATCACCTGTCGTCGTCAGATTTAAACCTACAGCTGCAGCAATATCACCAGTGCGAACTTCCTTAATCTCCTCTCTCTTATTGGCATGCATCTTGAGTAATCGGCCTATTCGTTCTTTTTTTCTCTTAGATGCATTGTACACATAGGAACCGGCAGCGAGGATGCCAGAATACACCCTGAAATAGGTTAACTGGCCGACATATGGATCCGTAACAATTTTGAAGGCTAATGCAGAAAAATGTTCATCATCACTCGCTACCCTTTCTATTTCCTCTCCTTTCATATCCTTTCCAGATACCGAGGTCATATCCAAAGGGGAAGGGAGGTAATCGATAATGGCATCCAAGAGCGGTTGAACACCTTTATTTTTAAAGGCGGACCCGCACAATACCGGTGTCGCCTTCAAGGATAGCGTGGCCTTTCTTAGGGCACTGATAATTTCTTCTTGTGAAAGAGCTTCTTCATTGAGATATTTTCTCATCAGGTCCTCATCATAATCCGAGAGAAACTCAATGAGCTTTTCTCTTTCCTGAAGAGAAAAATCAAGGAGATCAGGAGGAATTTCACCAACGACAAACTCGGCCCCTAGGGAATGTTCATCGTAAATAATTGACTTCATGCGAATAAGATCGACAATCCCCCGGAAATTATCTTCGGTGCCAATTGGTATCTGGATAGGAATTGGGTGCGCACCCAGCCTATCCCTGATAGAGGCGACAACCTTCCCGAAATCGGCTCCTACCCTGTCCATCTTATTGACGAAAATGATCCGTGGAACCCGGTACTTATCTGCCTGCCCCCATACTACCTCGGACTGGGGTTCTACACCACCAACGGCACAAAAAAGGGCGACAGCTCCATCTAAAATTCTCAAAGATCTCTCAACTTCTATCGTAAAGTCTACATGACCGGGTGTATCAATAAGGTTTATACGGTGATTACTCCAGGTACATGTGGTAGCTGCAGCGGTAATGGTAATACCCCGTTCCTGTTCCTGCTCCATCCAGTCCATGGTGGCCGTACCCTCATCAACTTCGCCCATCCTATAGGACTCATGGGTATAAAAAAGTATCCGCTCTGTCGTTGTCGTTTTACCGGCATCAATATGCGCCATGATGCCGATATTGCGAAGATTATGTAAAGGAACAGTACGCGCCAATTGTATCCACCAAAACCTTTAAATAAAGCTAGAACCGGTAATGGGCAAACGCTTTATTCGCCTCTGCCATCTTGTGAACGCTTTCTCTCTTTTTGACAGAAGCGCCCCTGTTGTTGGCAGCATCAATCAATTCGGCGGCCAGCTTTTCTCTCATAGTTTTTTCGGCACGTTCTTTTGCATGAAGAATTAACCATCGGATTGCCAACGCAACTCTCCTCCCAGGCATAACTTCCGTTGGCACTTGGTACGTGGACCCTCCTACACGCCGTGATTTTACTTCTATCACGGGCTTGACATTATTTACGGCTTTTTCAAAAACTTCCACCGGTTGCTCTTTCGTCCTCTTTTCAATTATATCGAAGGCCCCGTAGAAAATAGATTCCGCGATGCTCTTTTTGCCCTTCCTCAATAGATTATTAATAAATTTCGCCACAAGTTTATTGTTATACTTGGGATCTGCTATTACTTCTCTCTTAGTAATTTCTCTTCTTCTCGGCATGACCTATACTCTCACTTAGCTCGGCTTTTTAGCCCCGTACTTTGATCTTCCTTGTTTTCTGTCCTGAACGCCTACGGCATCCAGGGTACCCCTAATGATATGATAACGAACACCGGGCAGATCCTTTACCCTGCCACCTCTGACTAAGACGACAGAATGTTCCTGAAGGTTATGGCCCACTCCTGGTATATAGGATGTCACCTCGTAACCACTTGCGAGACGAACCCTTGCAACTTTTCTTAAAGCAGAATTCGGCTTTTTCGGTGTAGAGGTATATACCCTGACGCAAACTCCTCGTCTCTGCGGGGAACCCGTTAAAGCAGGTGTCGAAGTTTTCTTTTGTATCTTTGTTCTTCCCTTGCGAACCAATTGATTTACTGTCGGCATCATTCCTCCCAAGATCTACTCAGCCAATGTACATCTCTGTACAATAAAAGGTGTTTAGCTATCAATTTGCAGCCTGTATGTCAAGCTTTTTCTCATTTAATTTTTCATCCATCTCCTGGTTTTCTGATTCGAGGGGAGTTTCATCTTCTACTGTCTTGATACCCAGCTTCCTGTACATAGGAAGACCAGTCCCCGCCGGAATCAGTCTCCCCATTATGACATTCTCTTTTAGTCCCCTTAGGTAATCTATCTTTCCAGCAAGACTTGCCTCCGTGAGAACACGTGTTGTCTCCTGGAAGGACGCAGCAGATATGAAACTCTGCGTACTGAGAGATGCCTTGGTAATGCCCAGAAGCATCGGTTCCCCAATTGCCGGTTTTCCTCCCTTAGTGATCACTCGCTCATTCTCTTCCTGGAAGCGATGTCTTTCCACCTGTTCATCGGTTATGAATGATGTATCACCCGGGTCTTTTACTTTTACCCTGCGAAGCATCTGGCGTACAATTATTTCCATATGTTTGTCATTGATCTTCACGCCCTGCAGTCTGTACACCTCCTGGACTTCATCCACCAGGTAGCGGGCCAACGCCTTTTCACCTTTAATCGCAAGAAGATCGTGGGGATTATGGACGCCATCCATCAGGGCTTCACCCGCCTGAACCCTGTCTCCCTCCTGGACACTTACATGCTTGCCTTTCGGAATAAGATATTCCTTATCTTCACCCACATCAGGTGTAATAATTACCTTCCTCTTCCCCTTTGCATCTTTACCGTATGATACAGTACCGTCAATCTCGCTTATAACCGCAAATTCCCTGGGTTTTCTGGCCTCGAAAAGCTCAGCAACCCTGGGAAGACCTCCCGTAATATCCTTGGTTTTCGTGGTTTCCCTTGGGATCTTGGCAACAATATCACCTGCCTTGATCTTATCACCCTCGGAAACTACAATATTAGCCCCTACAGGCAGCAGATACCGTGCTACGGAATTCGTACCGGGGATCTTAGCTGTTTTGCCCTTCTCGTCTTTGATTGAAACCCTTGTACGTAAGTTAGCAACCTTGTATTCGACGATCACCTTTCTTGAGAGACCGGTTACTTCATCAACCTGCTCCTGCATGGTTTTTCCTTCGATGATGTCACCATACTTCACAGTGCCGTTAACCTCAGCAAGTATTGGTATGGAAAAAGGATCCCATTCCGCGAGCAAATCTCCCCTTTTTACGATTCTACCATCCTTGACCTTAAGATGCGCCCCGTAGGGAACGGGATATTTGCCGCGGCTTCTTTGCCTGTTCGTCAAGAACATGAATTTCACCGTTTCTGTTCATTACAACAAGATCCCGTCCATCGCCTTTTACTGTATTTAGATTCACGTACTTTACAGTGCCGTCATGCCTTGCTTCCAGGGTGGAATGTTCTTCAAACTTTGCCGTACCACCGATGTGGAATGTCCGCATGGTTAGCTGGGTCCCAGGTTCACCTATGGATTGAGCAGCAATAATTCCCACAGCCTCACCGATATTGACAAGGTGACCGTGTGCTAAGTCTCTTCCATAACACATGGCACAGACGCCTTGCTTCGATTTGCATGTGAGCACCGATCGTATGTTTACCTTTTCTATACCGGCCCCATCAATTTTCTCTGCAAGGGCTTCATCGATTTCCTGATTTGCATGGACGAGGATATCCTCAGGAGTAAAAGGATCTCGTATTTCTTCAAGAGCAACCCTGCCGAGAACTCTCTCTCCTGCCGTTTCGATAATCTCGCCACCTTCCATAAGGGCAGAAACATAAATACCGTCAATCGTTCCGCAATCTGGCTCACTGATAATACAATCCTGGGCCACATCAACAAGCCTTCTGGTTAGATATCCTGAATTGGCAGTTTTAAGGGCTGTATCGGCAAGACCTTTCCTGGCGCCATGTGTGGAAATAAAATATTGGAGAACGGTTAGACCTTCCCGGAAGTTTGCCGTGATCGGAGTTTCAATAATTTCACCGGACGGCTTGGCCATCAATCCCCTCATCCCGGCGAGCTGCCTGATCTGGACGGCACTTCCTCTCGCACCGGAATCGGCCATCATAAAGATGGGATTTAAACTTTCTCCCTTTCTCTTTATCCCGGAGGGGTCCTCTTTTTCTTCCGCCCCGATACCACTCAACATCTCAGCGGCAATCTCTTCTGTCGCCTGTCGCCCATATATCGATAACCTTATTGTAACGCTCACCATCCGTAATAAGGCCATCCATATACTGTTTCTGTACTTTCAGGACTTCCCTGTCTGCCATAGCTACGATATCCTTTTTATTTACAGGAATAACCATATTGTGGATGGCAATCGATGCCCCCGAAGTCGTCGCATATTTAAATCCCAAATCTTTCAACTTGATCTGCCAGTAACACCGCTGTTTTGGCACCGCACATCCTGTAACAATTGTCGATGAGATTTGCCAGTTCTTTCTTATTCATCAATTTATTAATGAAATCAAACGATATCTCTTTCGGTATACTCTCATAAAGAATAACCCTGCCGACAGTTGTATCCTTCAGTTCACCCCCGATACGAACTTTTATTTTTGCATGAAGATCAACGGCATCCACATCGAGGGCACTGCGGACCTCTTCAGGATCAGAAAAGATCATTCCCTCTCCTTTTACACCGGACCTGACCCGCGTTAAATAATATATCCCAAGAACTATATCCTGACTTGGGTTAATTATCGGTTTCCCATTAGCTGGAGAAAGAATGTTATTCGTGGACATCATCAGGACTCTGGCTTCTGTCTGGGCCTCTATGGACAGGGGAACATGG